>NZ_CAMXBR010000001.1:0-243872 GCF_947179505.1 Wolbachia endosymbiont (group B) of Dolichovespula media
GTTGTTGCGCATCGTGAGCTCTAATATGAAGTATAACTATATCAGAACCTTCAGCATGAAAGACCATAGTTAAACATCTTAAACCCTCATCACCATGTCTAAATATGTACTTTGTTATAGGTGCTTCGTCTTCCTCTTCTAGTTCTAAAGGGTGCCTATCAAAAGCACTACTTCCAAAAGCAAAGCCAGTTATGCAATCAAATATTCTATTATAATTCTCTGCATTTCTTGGTATTTCAGCAGGAAGATGGTGAAGCAAGAAATCTCTAACATTTTCTCTAATGCCTTCATTCTCCAAACACTCAAATAATCTTTGTACTAAAGGAAATCTATCCTGTTGAAGTTTTACTGTATCAACACTAAAAGGATCTAGATCTAAATTAAAATTTAATCCAACACAGACAGTATTTCTTGATTCAGTATGGATAGGTATAAATGAAGAAGTGTGTAACCTTCCAGCGTAGCCTATGGCACAGTTTAATGTAACATCTGACGGTGTGTCAAATATAGCAAGATTAATAACAATAGGAATATTTTCTCTTTCTGCTTGATGACGTACAAGAAATGCAACATGTGTGTTTCTAGGAGATAAATCAAGATCGATGCCTATTGTGTAGCGATGACTAAAATTTGCTAAGAAACCTAATAAAAACCCGTGACCCTCAAATCTTTGATTGCGATTTTCAATATTATTTTCCAGTACTTGTCTGTAATTATTATAGATGTCAGTTATGTATGGCAAAATTTCTCTGCGTATTCTATCTCTTACATCTTGTCTTCTATCACTCGCTAGCATTCCCATAAAATTATCAATTCCTTGTTGACCCTGTGCTACTTGCGCAAAATTGACCAACCTATCAAGTTGTCTACGCTGATTTTGATTGAGTTGTCTTCCTTCTATTTCCTTAATTGTTAGTCTGTGATCTCCTAAGAGCCGTCTAATAAGATTGATTTCAGATGCTGAATATTTGGCAAATTTATTCCTACCTTGATGATCTTTTTCACGAATTACCTCGAATACCGTTGCAATTACCTCTCCCTGACTCTTGCCCTTTCTGTGCATGCATACTTTGTATTGCTCAAAATTTAGGTCTTCTTCCCTTAAATTTGGATTTTGCCGTCTAATCTCTTGTACTAGAGCATTTCTCTCCCTTGTACTGAACCTCAACCCATCACTATTAGGACGATCAGAAATACTGTAGCATCTGACAACTTGCTGTCCGTCAGGATAAACAGCAACTTTTAGGTTTGCCGTATTTCGATTTTTACCATTACGTGGATTAACACCATGGTTATCAAAACGAAAATAGATTCTCTCATTTGCATTTAAGGTATTAGCATCATGTGCAATAGATAACATACTAAAAATGAATACAGGAAGGAAACGACCTGCACTTATATGATACAAGAAAGATGGACATTGATCTAAAAAAGATTCAAATCCTTTAATAAGTCCATCACCATTATTCATACAAAATACCCCTTATTTACTACGACCAGAAACACCAAGAGTTCATAAGTGGATTACTTATTACCACTAAGCGTAAAGACGCTTTTTTTCTTATAAGAAGAAACACCACTTACACTAGGAGTTCCAAGCTATTAACTTCTACCTACTACCTCTACTATTGCTATGGTTATAAACTCTACTCACTCCATCAATTTTATCTAATGCAGACTGCGGGTTACCAAAATCAATTGATATCACTCTTTCTCCGCCTAATTGTAATGCTCCTCCACCTCCACGCTGTGGGTATTGGAGTCCTAAAAATTGTAATAGTAATGGATCAAATTCATGTTGAATTCCTGGATGATCTTGAATCAGTCTACCCCTAGGAGAAGATAGAGGATCATTTTGGAATAATTGTGAAATATTTCTTCTCCGATTTTTAAAGTATTGTTCATTTCTTTGAGATTGTCTAGTGTCATTTCCAATGCCTACACTAAGAAGACCACGTATATAACCTATAATACCCTCACCTTTCTCTCCAAAGTTATTATTTCCCTGTAAAGCTTGATCAATAGCTTGGTTAATATCCCTAGCATTTTCGTATACCCATATGCCACAATTATGGCCATCTGTTTGCTGATGAACGGAAACATTATGGACATTATCATCGTTAATATCACATTCTCTTAAAGCTCCTCGAATATTATTGTCAATACCACTATCTGGACCAAGTGAATCAGCATAATACCCATAATAATTTCCATTTTGGTGTACAATAACTAATGTAACCCAATGACGATTACCTACATTAATAATAGCAATTAATCTATCTTTTTCACCCGAATCTACTTTTTGTTTAAAGTTAGCTATGTGACTACTTAATAAGCCCCTACCTGTTGGATCATTTTGATTTCCATCGACTCCTACTGAAGTTATTGTAAAATCATGACGATTATTAGTTGGATTAGATCGATCATCATAGAAAGTATATTGTTGTGCAGCGAAAAACATGTCATGAGTTTGTAGCCAATAACGATAATTTTGATTATCTGTTGCAAAGTCTAGTGCAAGTAGATCATGCACATCTTCTATCTCACGAGCGTTGTTTCTACGAAGGATAGCATTTATTTGTTGTAATATTCCTTGTGCTGTAGGAGTACCACCTCCCCTTATTCTTGACTTTAATGTTTCTATTACCTGTGCTCTAGTACCTTGCAAGTAACTAAACGGAACATGTAGATTGTCGCCTATATCAAGCAAAAAAATCGAATTTTGTCCTGGTGCTTTTTCTTCGTAAAAACGCCTAAAGTTTTCACGAGTCTGATCTGATGATAGACCTTCTGGTGGATTCTCATCAATAACACTTTCAGGTCCCACTAATCCTCCTGGTCTTGAACCGCGAACATGACGATCAAGCTTGTGTACATACTCTTCTCTTCCTATCCCTTCTGGGAAAAGTATAAGATTACCTGCTTCGCGTGCATCTCTATTAAACACAATAGGAAACAAAACCACCTCATTTCCAGAAGTAATAGGTATAAATCCTCTGTGTTGTTTCTTAAGTCTTCCGATTTCTTGTCTCGCATTATTTTGCTGTTGTCCTACTTCTTCTGCATTATTAGCAAGTCTTAACACATATCCAATTGGGTGAGTATCTAAGTCATTCTCTCTAGGTTGTCTTAATAATAAAAGATCTAATCTCTGTTCTGTAATTCTTGTGAGTATTACCCTTTCTCCTCTTTCTTCCTGCCCCCTTTTTAAACTATATGTTTGACCAACTTTATACATAGCAAGCACTTTATAAGGATTATCACTAGCATAAAATGTACCATGTAGTATAGAACGGAACTTATCCTCACTATTAACATTTATTGTATCCACAAGCGGCATCAATGCTCCAGAGATCTCTTGAAATAATCCTCTATGCTGAGCTATATTTTTCCAGCCATCATTCACAACTTGATTTAAAGTATTATGTACATTTTCAGTATTGGGCACTTGTACAAGATCACCAGCAAGAAAATTATTTGCATTATTATTTTGGTAATCGTGATATAAACCAAGGTCATTTGGTAGATCAATATCTAGTTCAAGTTGATTATTAAGTGTGCATGAAACTTCCCACACATGAACATCATTTCCATTAACATTAAGAGTCTGTAAATTGATGGCTCCTTGTTGTTGCGCATCGTGAGCTCTAATATGAAGTATAACTATATCAGAACCTTCAGCATGAAAGACCATAGTTAAACATCTTAAACCCTCATCACCATGTCTAAATATGTACTTTGTTATAGGTGCTTCGTCTTCCTCTTCTAGTTCTAAAGGGTGCCTATCAAAAGCACTACTTCCAAAAGCAAAGCCAGTTATGCAATCAAATATTCTATTATAATTCTCTGCATTTCTTGGTATTTCAGCAGGAAGATGGTGAAGCAAGAAATCTCTAACATTTTCTCTAATGCCTTCATTCTCCAAACACTCAAATAATCTTTGTACTAAAGGAAATCTATCCTGTTGAAGTTTTACTGTATCAACACTAAAAGGATCTAGATCTAAATTAAAATTTAATCCAACACAGACAGTATTTCTTGATTCAGTATGGATAGGTATAAATGAAGAAGTGTGTAACCTTCCAGCGTAGCCTATGGCACAGTTTAATGTAACATCTGACGGTGTGTCAAATATAGCAAGATTAATAACAATAGGAATATTTTCTCTTTCTGCTTGATGACGTACAAGAAATGCAACATGTGTGTTTCTAGGAGATAAATCAAGATCGATGCCTATTGTGTAGCGATGACTAAAATTTGCTAAGAAACCTAATAAAAACCCGTGACCCTCAAATCTTTGATTGCGATTTTCAATATTATTTTCCAGTACTTGTCTGTAATTATTATAGATGTCAGTTATGTATGGCAAAATTTCTCTGCGTATTCTATCTCTTACATCTTGTCTTCTATCACTCGCTAGCATTCCCATAAAATTATCAATTCCTTGTTGACCCTGTGCTACTTGCGCAAAATTGACCAACCTATCAAGTTGTCTACGCTGATTTTGATTGAGTTGTCTTCCTTCTATTTCCTTAATTGTTAGTCTGTGATCTCCTAAGAGCCGTCTAATAAGATTGATTTCAGATGCTGAATATTTGGCAAATTTATTCCTACCTTGATGATCTTTTTCACGAATTACCTCGAATACCGTTGCAATTACCTCTCCCTGACTCTTGCCCTTTCTGTGCATGCATACTTTGTATTGCTCAAAATTTAGGTCTTCTTCCCTTAAATTTGGATTTTGCCGTCTAATCTCTTGTACTAGAGCATTTCTCTCCCTTGTACTGAACCTCAACCCATCACTATTAGGACGATCAGAAATACTGTAGCATCTGACAACTTGCTGTCCGTCAGGATAAACAGCAACTTTTAGGTTTGCCGTATTTCGATTTTTACCATTACGTGGATTAACACCATGGTTATCAAAACGAAAATAGATTCTCTCATTTGCATTTAAGGTATTAGCATCATGTGCAATAGATAACATACTAAAAATGAATACAGGAAGGAAACGACCTGCACTTATATGATACAAGAAAGATGGACATTGATCTAAAAAAGATTCAAATCCTTTAATAAGTCCATCACCATTATTCATACAAAATACCCCTTATTTACTACGACCAGAAACACCAAGAGTTCATAAGTGGATTACTTATTACCACTAAGCGTAAAGACGCTTTTTTTCTTATAAGAAGAAACACCACTTACACTAGGAGTTCCAAGCTCAGACTGCGGACTATCATCAACTGGCAAAGTTGTTTTCTTACTACCATGAGCTTTAGATCGTGATCGCAAATTACTGCAAGGACCATCACCTACAGGACCAGGTGGTAAAATTGTTTTCTCTAACTCAGAGAATAATTCTTCTGCAAACAGACCGTAATCTACATTTACTCTTTTACCTTCCCTACCGCATAATCTAAGGTCTCTTATTATTAGTTTTTTAAAGAGCTCAAACTTTTCAGGAAAGCAATCTTTGGCAAATGACATCATATCTAATATTTCTTTTTTCTCTATTTCTTTTTCTTCATCAGTCTTATAAATGTCTTCTCGTCTCCAATTGACTATTAACTCTGCAAATACACCACTTGTAGGAACTGTATAATTAGAAGTATTAACAGCAGCTTTTCTGTATTGATACAAGCTACCACATTCCCAAAATTCCATAATAAGAGATCTAGCTTGAACATTTGATTCAGGATTTTTCAACATCACATCTGAAAGAGAGGAAAGAAAAAGCTCATAGTCTCGCTGTGAGAATATTTTGTCCGAACAGTCTCCTCTTGCTGAAACTTCTTTATAACACCAGCACTGTACCAAATCATGAACCGTATCAAAAAAACATGACTCTATTAATTCAGCAAAAAGGGAATATACTCCTTTATCTTTCTGTGATAATTTCTGTAAAAGAGTATCTTTATCGACTATCTTATTTACACAAAAATCTAAAATAGGGGCGTCTTTCTCAACAGATTGAACGCGAGAAAGAGCAAGAATAGCTTCTGTGAGCTTCTTTTCCTTATCTTCTTCTTTTAAATGATTATAAAAATACTCTACCCCTTTACTCCACTTAAGTTTTACAGCACTGTCAAAACCTTCTACTGCATCATACTTCTTTAATTCCCCAGATTCTCTATCGATCCAGAAATCAAATACAGGACCTTTCCTCTTTATGCTATCTAGTAACGAGTTTTGTACGTATTTGCCAAATTCAGTTTCAGTTTTACCATCAAATGCACCAGGAGGAAACTTGTTCCTATAAGATTCAAATCTTTTTTGAAAGAGAGGATGAATTTTATCCACTACACAGTAACTACAAGCCATCTCATATTTGCGAAGTGGATTATCTATTCCACCTATTTTTTCTTCACTAAACCTTTGACCTAAAGCAGCATTATCCAACCTTACACCTGACCAGCAACCTTCATCTTGAAATACATTGTGCAAAAACTTCAACTTATCACCCTTAAAGTATTTTATGTGCTCCATAAAGTTATCTTGAAGGACTCCCACCCATCTCTTGATAGCTGACTTCCTCCCGGCAACAACTGCTGGATCTGGATGTTTAATAGCTTCCTGTAATTTTTTGGACATCGTAGCCCGAAGCTCTTTCTGTGTTGGCATTATCCCCCCTATTAAGTATTAACAGTGTCATGTAAAAAAGGCATTATACAGAAATTAGAATGGATTGCAATATTAAAATTACCAGAATAGAGGGTTTAATAAAAAAACGTTATGGCTAAAACTTCTTTTCTTGAATTTTCTCAATATAATCAACAGAAAGACCAGTAGTTTGAGTTATAATGTCAATAGAAACTCCTGCTTTAAGTAGATTCTTTGCAACCTCAATTTTCTCTGCTTTTCTGCCTTTTTCATGGCCGATTTGGATGCCTTCTTGTCTACCTTCTTGTCTACCTTTTTGAGTGGCATCATCGAGTTTTTGAGCGAGGACAGCCTGTTCATCACGAATACGCTTTATCTCTTGTTCATAGGCTATAAATTCTTTTTCTGACCAGTTGAACCTATTTAATTCTTCATACGCTCTTTTAATTATTAGATCACTTCCTATTATTCTCTCTAGCTCTTCTTCACTAGTTTCATCTGCATATCTAAAGAAGTAGACCCATTTTTCAACTATACTTGAAAGCTGATCTTCTTTTGTTTTTGGAAATTTAGGCAACTCAATAAATATAAAGTAAAAATCTTTTAGATCACGTTCATTAGTATCTTCATCGCGAATAGTATGCTTTGATTTGTACTCAGACTTATCAGGAAATAAAATACAATCTGCTATAGCAATAAAGATAATTTCCTTAAGGTCCTGGTATTGATCACCTTTATCGGCTTGTCTTGAATAGGCTTTAGCAGCATAGTATTGGGCACGTTTCTCGAAGCCTTTGGTTTTAGCGACCTGCATTTCAATAATCCATTGCACCCCCGTGGAATCTCTACATAATACATCAACAATGCTTTGCTTTTTAGAGGCAATATCAGGGTCTTGAATAGTACTTAAAAACTCTATATCCTTTATTTCATTTTTGCCAGTAAAACCCAGAATATCATTGAGAAAGTGAATGAGGATGTCTTTATTCTTTTCAGTGCCAAAGATACGGCGAAATGCGACATCATTCTTGGGATCCAGAAACTTCGAGAGAGCCATAGCAAGAGTACCTAAAAAGCATTAATAATTATACACAATTCTGAAGAAATATTCAACTAAAATGCAAACATAGAAGTTTTTGTATATCTTTGTTTGGTAGTATTAACATGTATAATATTTATGGCAAACATCTCAATAAGGTATCAGATAGCACAAAAAGTAAGGAACTGGAGGTTAAAGCGAGGATATACTCAAAAAGATTTAGCGAAGAAAGTCAGTGTAACGTATCAAGTAGTACTACAATATGAAAAAGGAACACGTAAAATTTCGATTGAAAAGTTGTATGCTATAGCAGAGATATTGTCGATTGGTATTGTAGACCTAATTCCTGTATCAAATGAAAAAATCTGTCTTGAAGATGAGGGAGAAGAAATACTAAATCTAGTAAGAGAATATAAAAAGATTAATGATCAGGAATTACGTAGAATGTTTTGTTTACTAACCAAATTTGTTCAAGTTAGTGAGAAAAATAGTAAAAAAACGGAGAGAATAAAAATTGCAAAAGGTCTTATTAAAGCAGGAGTTTCTGTTGATACTGTTTCAAAAACAATTGGTCTGTCTGCTGATGAATGTGTTGAAGAAAAAACGGGTTCTATCTACTACCAAATAGGAAAAAAGATAAAGGAGTGGAGGGCAGTACGGGAGTATACTCAAAAGGATTTGGCTGAGAAAATGGATACAACACGTGATGAAATAAGCAACTATGAGCAAGGACGTGTGGCCATTCCACTGGAAAAATTATATGCAATAGCAGAAACATTATCAATTAGCATTACAGATCTGCTCATAGAAGAAGATGAGATAGTAGAAAATGAACTACCTGATTTAATAAAAGAATACAAAAAGATTGAAAGTCAAGAACTACGTAATGCATTAATAAGATCTCTATTTGAAGGCATACGGATTTGCGAAGAAAAAGTGAAAAGAGCAGAAAAGATCAAAATTGCAAAAGACTTAGTAAAAAAAGGAATTTCTATCAATATTATTTTAAAAACAATAGGCATCTCTTTAGACGAAATTCAACAAATTTAAGTAAAAAAATCAGTATCTATTAACATCTTTACTTTTTGATGAAAAAATAAGTAAAAAAGATTGAAAAATTGATTTGACTTCACTCGAAAGCTATGGCTCTATGCCAATGCTGATAAAAAACAGCAGTAAATATTTAAAAAAAGTTTGTTGTTAGTGAAGGGTAAATTATATGAATAAAAGTAAAGAAGAAATCGAATTCAGAATATTAGAAAGCAAAGGCAAAGCACTACTTGATCGTGAAATAATGGAAACGTTTTTAAGTGCAGTACATGAAAGAGCACAAGCTCAAGAAATTGCTAAAAATCTGGTGAACACTTATACGGGAGTAGGAAGGATTTTAGGCCGAGAAATGGATGACCTGAAAGTTATAGAAGGAGTAACTGATTCTGCAGTAGCAATGATTATGTGTGTTAAGGAAACACTAGAAAGGGTACTGAAAGAAAAGCTTAAGAGTGAGCCAATAATGGACTTACAAGGGCTAGTAGAGTACTTAAACGTAAGTATAGGTCATGCAGAGAGGGAATGTGTAAAAATACTGTACTTGAATAAAAGGCGTCAACTAATTGGAGAAGAATCCTATATTGGTGAAATGGAAAAAGCACCAGTATACATAAAGGAAATTATAAGAAAAGCATTAATAAAGAATGCAACATTAGTAATAATGTCACACAACCATCCTGGGGGACGCTTAGAACCATCAGAAGAAGATCAAGAAGTAACGAAGAGCTTAGCAGCAGCATGTAGTACTGTAAGCGTTAGATTATTTGATCATATTATCATTACAAGTGGGGGCTATTTTAGTTTTAGAGAAAGTGGATTGTTATAGCAGAAAGTATTTGTAAATCTACTCACTATGATTTATTATAAGTAATAAAGTGTATAATAACTGTACACTTAGAAAGTATATTTAATAGCGGAGGCTAATATGGGTAATAAAATAATTGTACCTTTTGGTGACAAAAAAGGAGGTACTTACGAATTAAACGTTGACCTTGATAAGTTATCAAAAGGTGAGATGTTAAATGCTATTATAGGAATTGGTCGTACTGAAGAGCAGTCTACCTTTGTAAGCAAAATTAATAAGGCTAAAAAGCCTGGAGATAAAGAAATAGTACCTTTCCCTTGTAGAAAAGTTCGCGAAAACCAAATCAACTATGGGAAAGGATTTGACTATATTTATGGCACAAAACCTTTGAGTAATCAAGCAGATTATCCAGAAGGGTTAAATCCATTTGCTTCAGCTTTGCAAAAAATAAAGCCAAGTATAAGCGAAAGCGAAAAGTTGAGCTGGTTTAAAAGTGAAGTGGTAGAGGCAAAAAACGTAAATGAATTGCACAAAACTATAGACCAAGTACTAGCCTCTGGAGCAAGAATAAATGCATATAACGATGGGGAATGGAGCATTGCAGAGTATGTAGTATTGGGTACACATTTTCATAAATTTGATAAGACTGATCGAAAAAAGATAATGCGTAAATTAATGCTAAGTGGTGCAGATTTTCATGATACTTTATTGCAGAATAAACTAATAGGTGAAATCTATAATGAGCTACAGCCAGAAGTTCAGCCACAGATAGATGAGAGACTAGAAGAACTAGAGAAAGCTGGCGAAAATGCTATGCAAGAAGGAGAATTAATAGATGTTGAGATAGATAATACAACATCGTATATAGAATTTTCTGGGGATAGCAAGGTAGAGGTAGCCAAAATACTGAGAGAGTTAGGAATTAATATTTTAAAAATTGGCAATGATGCAGTTGAGGTTAAAAGTGAGAAGGGAGGTATAAGAAACTATATCGATATGTCAGATGAAAGCTCTATTATATTAGAGTTTCCTACAAGCATTGGTAAGCTAAATATTATATTGTACCACGATGTAAAAAAATATGATCAAGTACAAGTCAGAGTAGAAAACAAGGAAATGTGGGCTGAGTTACAAAAAAGAGGCGAAGAAATTGGAAAAAATTGCCTCTTTGGGGGAGTGAAGCTTAAGGAAGTGGTAGAAAGAGGTAATTTCACTAGATGTGGCATATGGAATGAAAAGTATGCTATAAAAGAGATTAGCAATGATGAAGTATTGTCTTCATGGGTAAATAGGGTATGTGGAGGTAGTAAAGAAACCTTTAGGGAACTTTAATGCGTCTACAGCAAACTTTAAGGTTCCAGAGGTTTTTTCTACCGTTATATCTGAGCTATAGTAGAAAATATTATACGCATGGTTGTTTTCGTGGAAAAAAGTCTAGACTGTGAAGTAAGGGAAAAAGTAAAAAATTGGAGGTTAGAGAGAGGTTATACTCAGAAGGATTTAGCTGAGAAAATTGGTGTAAAGTATTGGGTGATATTGCAATATGAGAAAGGGAATCGTAGAATTTCAATTGAAAGGTTATATGCTATAGCTGAGGCACTATCAATCAGTATTACGGATCTTATTCCTGTATCAAAAAGCTGTCTTGAAGATGAGGGAGAAGAAATATTAAATCTAGTAAGAGAATATAAAAAGATTAATGATCAGGAGTTACGTAAGATGTTTTGTTTATTAACCCAATTTGTCCAAGTTAGTGAAAAAAGTAGTAGGAAAGCAGAGAAAGTAAAAATTGCAAAGGGTTTGGTTGAAGCAGGAGTTTCTGTTGATGTTATTGCAAAAACAATCAGTCTCTCTGCTGATGAATGTGTTGAAGAAAAAGTTGGTTCTATTTACTGCCAAATAGGAAGGAAGATAAAAGAATGGAGGCTAGTAAAAGAGTATACTCAAAAAGATTTAGGAAAGAAAATGAATACAACCCGTCACGAAATAAGCAACTATGAACAAGGACGTGTAGCTACTCCACTGGGAAAATTATATGTAATAGCAGAAACATTATCGATTAATATTACAGATCTGCTAATAGAGGAAGGTAGTAAAGTAGAAAATGAACTACCGAATTTAATTGAAGAATACAAAAAGATTGAAAGTCAAGAACTACGTAATGCACTAATAAAATCTTTGTTTGAAGGCATACGGATTTGTGAAGAAAAAGTAAGAAAAGCGGAAAGGATCAAAGTTGCAAAGGATTTAGTAAAAGGGGGAATTTCTATTGATATTATTTTGCAAATAGTTGGTTTATCCGCTGATCAAATTGCATGAAAATTTATTTCTAAGTAAGGTATATATGTTTGTTTCTGTAAGAGATGTTAGTTCTATACACTACAAAATAGGGCAAAAAATAGAAGATTGTAGATTAATGCAAAGGTGTACTCAAGCAGAGTTAGCAAGTAAAATCGGATTAGCATATAAAGAAGTAACCAATTATGAAAATGGGTATATTCCTATTCCGATTGAAGTACTATATGTAATAGCAAGAGTACTGTCAGTTAATGTTGTAGATCTATTACCTAAACCAATAACAGTAAGAGAGTATGAAGATGAAGACGAAGAAATACTCTATCTAACAAAAATATATGAGAATCAAAAGTTAGGCAAAATAGTACCTTCATTAATCAGGTTTGTTCATATTAGCGAGAAAATCAATCAAGAGGAGGCAAGATTAGAAGTAGCAAAAAATCTAGTTAAAGAAGGAGTTTCAGTTGACATAATTTCCCAAGCAACCGGCTTATCTATTTACGAGTATGATAATACAGAGAAAGAAGTCTGCACTGATTCTATATACTACAGAATAGGGCAAAGAATAAGAGAATGGAGGTTGATAAGAAGATATACTCAAAAAGATTTGGCGGATAAAGTTGGTTTAACACTCAAGGAAATACACGAATATGAAATAGGATACACTGCCATATCATTTGACAAATTATATCAAATAGCAGAAGGATTATCAGTGAATATTAAAGTTCTGCTACCTAAAACAAGAGAAAGCAAAAAGCTATTGAGTTTAATGGATGAGTACGGAGAACAAGAATCACTAGTCAAATCTCTATCTGAAAGTATGAAAAATGGCAAGAAAAAAGTTAAAAAAATAGAAAAGATCAAAGTTGCGAAAAATCTAGCAAAGGCAGGTGTTGCTATTGATATTATTGTGCGAGCAAGTGGCCTAACTACTGATGAGTGTGAAAATTGAATTGTGTTAAAGATATAAGTAAAAGTAGTTATATACTTAATATAGATAAAGGTTGCAAATAATCTACTTATGCTGGACATTTCTATTGAGGAGCTTGAAAATCATGCTTTCAAAACTTAACCTGGATTAAAGATTTCAGTAGTTTACTTACTCATAAATAATACATTAAAATATCAATAAAAATAATTGTATATTTAATATATCTAAATTACTGAATGAAATTCTTGTGCTTCTGTGTTTAATATATAATGTTCAAATAGATTGAAGTGAATTAACTAAATTAGAATTTGCTTAATGTAATTCATTGGTATCACAAATGATTATCTTGAGTATGCCAATTTTTCTAAAAATATTGACGGTACTAAAAAAATAAGTTATCCTTTTAACAGATTTATTAAGAAGGTGTGTATGGTTAGTCATGAAAAGAAACATACAGTAGCATTTTGCATTTCAGCTATTGCGTTTTGTGTTGGCATCTCATTAATTGCAGCAGTACTTACAACAATAGCACCTTTAATTGCCATAATTGTTTCAACTATAATAGGGGCAATAACTATTTTGTCTGCTTGCCAAGCTATTGAAAGCTACTCAGTCATAAAAAATAGCAATAAGGTAACAAGTAGTTTGCATGAAATAAAAGAAGCTTTTACAGGAGAGGAAAGCGAGCTTTTTATTGAAAAGGTTTTTAACCATTTACGTGGATTTTTTAGTAGTGAAAAAGAAAGTAGTACACAAAGATAATAAGATTTCTCAACAAGGCAAATTTGCTTATTTTACTTTTCTGGCTCAATGAAAGCTTTATATTTTACTTGATGTAAATTAAGACACAATGTTACAAAATTTATCGACTACTTTTTGATTATTCTCTATCATTGCCTTTGCCTCTTGCTGAAGAGATTTGATATTTTTTGATGTAATATTATCCATGTCAGCCTACGCTAGCTTCAATTGCGATTGTATTCTTACGTATCTATTGCCTATTACTTGATTCATCTGATAATTTACGCAGTCCAATCCAGAGGCAAACATCACATTTAACAAAGGTTTTATCCAGCCTATTTTTCCAAATCTCTTTGAATTGGCTATGCTTCTATCTGTTCTTCCAGTACCTATCGATAACAGTACAATATCATCATTTGGAAATAACCTTTTACTACTTGCATATGCACAAGCCGCTGGATTATTGGCAAAAACCCCTCCATCCACTAATACCATTTCCTTTTGGTTAATTTTAAGATATTTAGGTGCAAAGTAAGTAGGTGCTGCAGTTGCTGCTCTTAATACATCCCTTAATTTAATAAAATTCCTATCCTCTTTCCAGCTTTTGAAGAAAAATGGGCAGTTATTGTGAATATCGTAACTCGTAATCAACACATTACTTAAAGTGTTTTTAAAGACATCATCGCCAAAATATTTATGAAGTACATACTCAATATTTTTATGTGGGTATTGTGTACAGTTAAACCAAGATAATATTGATCTTCTCAAAAATGAAGACTTAAAAATATATGGTCCATATTCCCGATAGAACTCGACTAAATCATTAGCAGAATATTGAGGTTTATCTTTTTTACATAATCCTGCCACAACAATCCCACCGGTTGAAGTACCAGCCATTAGATCAAAGATTTCAGCTATAGTTCTTCTTGTTCTTTTTTCTATTTCTGCTAGAATAATGGCTGGTATGATGCCTCTTATGCCTCCGCCGTCAATTGAAAGGATGTATTTTGCCATGGTTAGGTATTTATTGATTTTATTAACTTGTTCGCTTTTATCGGGATGTGTTTCCTGCCCAAAAGCCACAGTCTGCTTCACGCCTGGAGAAAATTGCACCAACCTAATAATTGATTCCGTGGGTCATGCTAAAAAATCCTTGTTGGTTCAGGCATACCAATTTACCTCAAAGCCTATTGCTGAATCCTTGGTTCAAGCTAAAAAGCGTGGAGTTGATATTAAGGTTATTCTAGATGAATCACAAACTAGTTCAAACATAGTGTAATTAACGAATTATTTGAGCACAAAATCCCGATATGGATTGACTTTAAACCCGCTATTGCTCATAGCAAGGTAATTATTATTGATGAGCAAAAAATCATAACCGGATCATTTAACTTTTCAGATGCCGCTCAGCAAAGAAATGCTGAAAACCTACTGATCATAACAGGAGATTCTCCACTAGTTGAACAATACGTCAAAAATTGGAAAAATCGCCAATCGCAGTCTAAGCATTATACACCAGACTTTAAGTTATCTTTGAATTCATCTAATTCCTCAGAAAGATTTTTCACCCTTTCCTCAAGTACTAACACTTTTTCCATTAAACCATATTCAATAAGTTTATCGTGAAATTGTACCCTTGAGTCTAACTTGGATAACCACCATATCAATGCTACGGTTTGGATTAATAACGTGATAATTAATGTAATTGGGATTTTTTGATTTTGCATAATGATTTAAAATGTGAATTTATTATGGATAGCTACTTTAGTAACTACTATTTTGATTTATGCTGTTCCTCTGCATTTGCAAGTAGCTTAATAATTTCTCTGTAAGGTTTATCTTTGTTGTGCCTTGATTCTATTACAGCTACATCCCGAGGGTTTTTTCCATCTGTATCTCTAGTATTAGGATTAGCATCTCTTTCTAATAAGAACTTAACTATCTCTAAATTGCCTCCGTATGCGGCAGAATGTAATACTGTCCATCCTTTATATCTACCTGTATCATTTATATCAACTCCTTCATTCACTAGAAATTTTACTAATTCTAGACATTTTCCTTCTGCTGCACAATGTAGCGCCGTTAATCTAGGAATTTGTGTGTTAATGCTCAATAGGTTCTTTACTGAAAACTTTACTACATCTAGATTACAATTTTCAGAAGCAATGCGTAAGATTGTTTTGTAATTATCTGTAGCTTTAGATTTTTGATAGCAATATGTAATAACAAGACATACTATTAATAGTGCGAACCATGCGAAATGTAACTTATATTTTTCATTAGACTTTATTTTTTTCATATTTCGCACACAGTTTCTTCATATTAAATAGATCATTACTCATTTTTTTCTTAACATTACTTACTCAAAGATGCTGACAACATAGTAAGGTAACCCGAGCTATTTAAAGTATGCTCCGCTCTGTTAACTATCCATTCACCATCTACCGCTTGATTAAAACCTATAAGATTAAGTTTAGCTTCTGCAAATAACTCTGGATTACCAGGCATAGTTATATCTAAAGTTTCATTGTTACGCTTCAATTGTTTCAACTTGGCATTTGCTGCACTCAGCGCTGACTCTGCATTAGAGTAAAGTTCCAGCATAATATAACTTGGCTCGCTACTACCAACTGTTTCTTTAATAGTTTCGCCCTTTTCATAGCTGTGCCATTTTGCTACTACTGAATTATACTTATCACGTACGGTAAAATGCACTTTCCAATTAATTGTGTCTTGAGGTCTAATAGTTGTTGTTCCTAAAGCTTTTCCTGTGGCTGATTTTGCCATATTTTTTGAAATAAACAATACATACCCACCAGCTAATTTGGCCATTGCTTCACGCTCTGTTGCGATCTTTGTTAACAGACTTATATCACTTTCATCTACCTGATTAATGTGGGGTATTAATACATTCTTAAATTCCTCAGCAACTTTATGTCCATATCCATGTTTTTGGGCTATTTCTTTTACTAAGTTTTCTATGGTAATTTGGCGCCATTCTTTTGATACTTTTGCCTTCAAAGATATTCTTAAATTTGTTGCATGAGCTTTGATTAGTAGAGTCTTAGGTGGACCCTGTATAGTCACTTCGTTGACTGTATATATACCCATTGGAAAGATTCCAAATTCCTTATAACCTAGTGCTATGTTCAATTCATTTGGAACTTCCACATTTTCATTGCCATAATCAACGCATACCTCTGCAACATCATCTATAGTACCAGATTCATCAGTAAGATGCACCGATATTACATGATCTTTTATTCCTTCAATGCTAAATTCAGGTTTCATTTATTCCCACACTTTTAACTTCGATTTTTTTAATTGCTCTTGTATTCTAGGTAACCTGATCTTTAATCCTGTAGGCAAAAAACTTCCATACTCTGCAAGACCAGGATTAGCCTCCAATACTATTTCTACTGCTCCAGAGCTATATCCATAGTGCTTAAAACATATGTAATCTAACATTTCATTTTCTCGGGTTATATAATGTACTGTCATACATAACTCCTTAAACTTAAGCTAAATTCAACCTTTTTTGGTAATCCACAGGGAAAATACGACGTTTGCTTTTCTTCTAACCGCACAATAACAAATCTTCCCAAAACATTCCCTAAATTGTCTACTAAGATACTTGGTTCATGATTTTTCTCAGTTTCTTTCATACTTTTTAATTGATTTAAATCATTCAGATTATGGAAATAAATTACTCCTTCTAAGTCTATATTTTCTGCACCTTGACCAATATTTTGTAATGAAGGTATTTTACCAATGCACTCAATTGTACTCCAACGATTTTCTTTACTATACCTTACACTTGTTGGAGAAAGCTTATGTTGACCAAGTGATAGCATTAGTAAATTGGTTCTATTGAATCAAATAAAACATCACGAGATTTTTCCCTTATTCTTTTTATTACTGCATCAGCAAGACTACGTACATCTTGGTTAGGTTCTGCTTTTATACTTATATTAAATGTAAAAGTTTGATTGAAAATTTTTTGTTCACACTTTTCACAGTCTTTTAAAACTTTCTCTGAATTATCTGCTACAGAACTTTTTTCTGTAATCACACTTTCAATATTCGTTCTACTATTCGAAATTCTACTAAAAGCATTATTATTCAATAAAGGATTTCCTTTACTAAAAACATTATTTTCACTAGTTGCACTGCCTATTTTTGCTTCTACTGGTTTCTCTAATGCTTTTATTGGACTATCATTAAAAAATTTTCCTATACCAATCCAATTTTCTATAGATTTTGTAATTGATTTCCAGAGACTTGAAAAAAAGTCCTTTACCTTTTGCCAATTAGCAATTACAAGCGCTGCACCAACTGATAGTCCAGCAATAGCAGCTCCTATAGGATTGGTTAGCGTTAAAGCTTTCAGTCCCATGATTACTGCTGGAATTACTCGCGCTGATAACGAAGTTAATACTGGCAAAAGTGTTCCCTGCAAAATAGCCTTAAAAGTTAGTATTCCACCTCCAGCCAATGCAAATGCATAACCAAAACCTACCACTGCAATCTTGCCAATAATAAGAGCTGAAATTATGCTCATAACTCCTGTAGTTAAAATTGGACACTTCTCTGCGAACCAAGCTATACCTGTAGATATTGACCTCAAAATCTTACTTATCCAATTTAAAGGAGGTAGCATAACTGACCCTAAGTTCATTCCTAGCTCTGCTATTGTATTTTTAAGTAGCTGCAAATTATTTGCTGTAGTACTTGCACGGTTATTAAATTCCTTTTGCATAGATTTATTATACTTTTCTTTATCAGCCACAAAATCTATTGCTTTTTTATATTCTTCCAAACTCCCAACTATCAATGCAATATCATCTTGATATTCTTGACCAAAGAGATTGAGAAGGATTTGTGAACGTTCCTGTCCTACTTTTTCTAAAATTTCAAAAAAATGAAGTAGAGCGTTTTGCCCGTTTTCAGCAACCTTTTGTGACATTTCCTCTGCAGTGATACCTATCGATTCCAATGCTGCTTTGAACTCTTTTCCTTGCCCTTCAGCAGTTTGAAGTTTAGAAAGCAGAGCATTGACAGCAGTTGCTGCTTTTTCAGGTTGTTTACCTAAACTAACGAAGGCATTTACTAAACTACTTGTCTGATTAATATCTAAACCAAATTGTTTTGCATTACCACCCACTCTAGCGAGTGCTTCAATCATATCGTTCGCCTTAGCTGCAGTATTATCTGATAGGTAATTTATAACATCACCAACTTCTTCCATCTTCTCTACTGCGATTCCATAAATGTTAGCGAGTTTGGCAATAGAATCACCAGCTTGTTCAGCAGACATGTCAAATGCTGTGGCCATTTTAGCTACTGTTGTGGTAAATTCAAGTAGCTTATCTTTGTCGATACCAAGCTGACCACCACTTGCAGCTATTTGTGCTAACTCTGCAGCTGATAGCGGTATTTCACGAGATAACTTCTTTAATTTTTGAGCAAATTCTTCGGCCTCATTTGTGTTCTGAGTAAAGTTTACTACCTTCTTAACATCAGCCATAGCACTTTCAAAGTCAATCGCAACTTTAATTGGTGCGCAAGTGAAAGTCCTAGTCCAACAGTCTCTATAATTTGTGACTTAAAATGTGCTTTGCTTGCTAAAAAACTTTGGTGACTACGTATTGCAGACCCAAGCTTACCATACTTACCTTTTAGTACTTCAATAGAAGAGCCAAGTTTATATTGATCACTTACTAATGACTTAATATTTCTGCCACTTTTTCTTACTTCTTCATTGAATGAATGTAAAGCATCTCTCTTTTTCAAATATGCTTCTTTTGCTTTTATTGCGGAGGTTTTGGCCTTGTCAAATTCTGCTTTTAAAGTTTTGCTCGGTTTCTCTATCGCTTTCATTTGTTTAGCTAAAGATTTTACTTGATCTTCAAAACCTTTCCATGACCTCTTGCTAGTCAAAACATCATGACCTAACTGTTTAAATTTTGATACTGATTTTAAAGATGAATCAAGCTTTCTTATATTCTCACCAAGACGAGTAAGTTGACTACTACTTCCTTTTATTACAGTATTAAAGCTGCCATCTAAGACTGCTCCGATTTTTATAGATAACGTTGACATTTAGACCTCTTTGCTGTTTCTGCCCATAAGATAAATTCGTTAAATTCCATATCAAGAATGTGCTCAACTCCACCACCTATGATAGAGCTAAGCACGAGTACTTCTAATCTCAAGTCTTTTGAATAATTGGTGAAAAAAAATCCTTTAATACCTCTTGTACTTTCACATAATCAGCAATATCTAACTCTTCAATCGCTTCTTTTGCAACTGATGTCAAATTGGCAGTCAAAGTTACTTCCTTACTTAGATCACTACCATTAAGTCTCTCAATAGCTAGATAATCCCTAACTTTTGGACGTCTAACGGTAAGTTCTGAGACAGAAATTCCATCAACTGTTATTGGGTTATTAAGTGTTATAGTTTTCATAAAATTCTCCTAAAAAATAAAATATTTTTACACTTTTAAAGTTATTTTAATATGCTTCTCCTTAAAAAATAAAATTTCAAGTAAGTTTTCATATTCCTAAAACCGTTTGCAGCAAGGCCATTTGATCAACACCATTTATCTTTCTAATCATATTTTCAGCATCGATTTCTATTAATTCATTACCACCTATAGTAAGTTTGTAGTAATGGGCAGCTACAGTACACTTTAGCGTTGCTTTTTCAGCAGGTTTCCAATTACCAAAGTCAAACTCTTTAAAAATGCCTCTGAGGTTGATGATTACTGCTTCAATATCATTACTTCCACTACCTTGCATTCCACCACGGAGCGTCAAAGCTACTGAATTCCCATTTATTAGACCAAATAGCCGAAAGAGCTCTGTATCGTATTCAGAAAAAGTGAAATCTGCTTCAATCTTTTCCATGCCCATATCAATATTTACTGGAATATCCATACCACCAGCACGGTACTCTTCTGTTTTTATGGTAAGCTTTGGTAGCGTTATCTCATCAATTTTTCCTGCATAACCCCGACCATCTACGAATACATTAAAATTCTTTAAAATCTTCGGTAACATCTCTTTCTCCCATTTTTATAATATTGTACCACTCACAAGATGTGACCTGAAAGTAATCTGTTCTGCCGGATATGGTGGTGTAAACTCGAAGTCAAAATACACTTTCCCGCTTGCAATGTTTGCCGGTGTATTGAGCTCTGGTGTTGCATAACATTTTCCGCTGATAATAGCTCCTTGCGCTTTTAAACTTGCAAGGTAAGAATTCACCCCCTCAATCACATCATCTATATAAGTTTTGGTAATATTGCGATCAACTGCCCATAAATGAGCTCGAAGTAAACTATCATTGATTAAATCTGCAGTCCTTCTCACTGACAAAAAAGCCCATTTTGAGTCATTTGAACATGTTCTATTGCCCCAAAGCCTATAGCCATTTTGATGAATTATCGTTGTTACTTCATTTTCATTTAAGTGGTTTGCTCTACAATTTGTATTACCGAGCGTAAAATCAATAGGCCTGCTTGTTCCAACAATACCGTTTATCTCTTTATTTGAAGGTGACTGCCAGAAGCCTTGCTCGCTGTCTATCTTAGCTATTAAACCAGCTACAAATGGACTCGATGGCAAGATTTCTTCTTTTCCTTCAATAAGTACCTTCACCCATGGATCAACTACGTAAACTCTTGAGCTGCCTACACTTTTTCTCCACTTTATTGCTTCTTCATCATTGGTATTTGGTCCATCTGCAACAATAATTGCTCTTAATTTTTCTGCTATGGAAATTAAAGCACTCACTACTGAATTTACTCCATCTATTTCAGGTAACTGATGAGTAAACTGAGGTGCAATTAATATTCTTGGCGCAACATGGACTATACTTTCACTACTGAGAAATGCCTCAATTCCCTGATATTCTCCGGTTTCTTTATCAACTCCTCCAATTACATTTCTCAGCGTTTCTTCTTTTTTTAATTTTGGATCGCTGTTCTCACTTTCTTCAACTCGAATAACTACTACTGTTGCACCAATTTGGGAAAATATTCCATTTATTGCAGAAGGTAAACTGCCACTCTTTCCAAGCTTTGCTGTTTCCTTTAAACTTCCTGCTATCAGTACTGGTTTATTCAGTGGAAATTTTTGCTCATCTGCTTCGGATGCAGTACCAATTACACCTATCACTGATGATTTAGCTGTATGTACTGTTCTTGCCCCTGAGGTTATCTCAATAACATTTACTCCGTGTAAAAATTCTTCTGGCATTTTTTCTTTTTAACTTTCTTGCATTCTTTGTTTAAAATCATTGAGCAAAGCCTCTAGCTCTCCTTCGCTTTTGGCTTCTTTAATTTTCTTTTTGACCAAATCTTCAAGCTCTTCACATTTAATTATTGCTTTTACTGCTTTTTTCACTTTTTCCTCGATTATCCTTGCCATTTCGATAACTGTAATATCACGGACTTTTGCTAATGGCTCTATAATTTCCGCATCCTTTTCATTCATAGATTCTGGTACTGCTAAAATGTTCTCTGCGGCTTTCGCTTGAATCTCATAAGATTTAGCTTTTTGGTGAGAATGCCCTGCGTATTGGTGAGTATAGTTATCATAATAAGCACGAAGATTAGAAAGTGCAGAAAACTTCGCATTTTGCAGTAACTCCAATTCAATGTCTTCTTGATTTCGCTGAGCAATTTTGCCTCCTTCTGTTAAACAATAGCTTTTTTGCCAATCAAAATCTTTTGGCGCTTCATACCAATCATTTCCAGTTGGCTTGTTTTCAAGTGTTGTTGTTTCAATCTGCTTGTGGTTTTCAAAACGTATATAAATAGTCATAAATTCCTCCTCATTGCCATATTTGATTAGTTCGTTCTAATCCTGGACATTGCCAAGCTCTTAGTGTTCTCTCTACGTCTACCTCAAGTCCTGTGGTGAGAAAATTGCTACGTATGTTATAAATTCCCCACTGAATAAATTGACCATAGGTGTACACATCACCTGAGAGCACACCTTCACTAACTTTTGTTCTGGAATATAGATAAGATGATGTGTAAAGTAATATTGCAACTGTTTTTCCTGCTGGAATTTCTACATTCCCAGATCCGGCTAACTTGCTATCAGAACTCGTGTATTGGTAAACATTTTTCCATACTATTTTTGAAATACTTGATTTATTAGAATTAGTATTATCAGGAGTTCCCACAAATAATCCTGCTCCCCCATACTCCGTACTAGAGTATGATGATCCAACAAATTCTATTGTTTTATTTATGTTCACATTCGTTGTATTTTTTATAAATACTACTCCAAGTGCAGCATATGGGTAATAGTATATCTCATCATAACTACCCGAAAAACTTTTTGTGCATAACTCTCCGTAAATAAATGTTCCTTTACTTCCCTCTATAAAACTTAGTTGTCTTGGCCGATAAAAACTAACGTAATCTGTATCGTATGTATGGCTACCTGCTAGTAGTTGTAACATGTAGTCGGTTTTTGTTATATCACTACTCCACTTTCCAAGCTCTGTCATAAAAGTTCCGTGACCAAAGTAATTATTTTTTCTACTTAGTACACCAAATAAGAAAGGTAATGACCCTGGTTCAACCATGTTGCGCTTTCTTATTTCATTTATAAGAGACGCTTTTAACTGTTCATCCCGAGTTTTTACCTCATTAGAGATGTTTTCAATTCGAGTTTCTATTTCTCCTATAATTGATGAGCCAGGTGGTACATTATTAACAGCACGAAAATCTTCTACTAAACCTTTAAGACCATCTTTATGACTGTTACTAATGCTATTTATTGCTGCAATATTTGCATTCTTTCTCGTATCAAGTAGCGATATATGTGAATCTGATGATGCTTTTAAAGTATTTAAGGAATTATCCCTAAGCTTGTTGATTTCATTAACAGACTCTGTTTTTACTGCAGTTATGGACGATATTGAGTTTGTTTTGTTGCTGTTTATGTCACTTAAGTGTTTTTTTGCACTATCAAGAAGTTCTTTTAGCTTACCATCAGTCATCTGCACAATTTCAGAAACCGCACTTTTGTCGACTATTGATTCGAATGCTTTAGCAAGATATGCAAGCTGATCTGGTGTACTATTTGCTGCTAAATCCTTAAGTCTTTTTTGTAGTGCATCAATTATTCCTTTTACTTCAGTCATCTGCACAACGTTGGAAATAGCTTTTTTATCTGCTATCAATTCCAGAGATTTTGCAAGATATGCCAGTTGATCAGGTGTGCTGTTTGCTGCTAAATCCTTTATCCTTTGATGTAACGCTTCTATTGCTTCTTTCATTCCCAAAAATTTAAAAAAGTTTCAAATCTAAATCGTTTAAAATTATTTTTTAGTTGATTATGCTCATCTTCTCTTTCGGTAATATCTTCATCTATTTTTTCTATCGCTTTGCGAATACGTACTACATCTTCTACCGCAATATTCTCTGGGTGTGGCAAAGGATATCCTCGTTTGCTTTGGTCATTTGGCATTGATTCAAGTAATAATCACTCGCAAATTTTTGACTTTAGGACGATAGACAACCGTTCCACTTAAAACCAATTTTATCCTTGTCTCATTGCCATTAAAGTTTGTCAGTATGTGGACTCTCTCTACCCAATTTTCTCCAATTGGTTTTCCTGATGTTAAATTTACTAATTGCCAATCCACATTTTTTTGCACATATGCTTTTACATCTGCAGTGCCAGGTATTAGCGCATCATATGTTATGGTGATCTTGGTGTTAGCTCCTGCTGTAATGCTTCTTGTAACATAATCTCCTTTTTCCCCTATATTACCTATAACTAGCTGTAACCCAGGATATAGCACTGGACTTTTTTCTCGCCCTCCTTTTAGGCTTGCTTTTACCGTTAGCTCTCCAGATAATCTTTCACGCAGTGCGAGCGGCAAATTATCAGACAAAAAGTTTTCTCTTCCCTCTTCATCTGTTAAGATAAATTCTACATTGGTATCAAATGCTACTTTTTCGACGTTCGTCAAAACAATTAAATCTGATACATTATTTACAGTAACTTTGCCCAGATCAATAACGTGAGAACTTTCGCTAAATTTTGCAGCTAGTAATCGAAACGTTAAATCTAAATTCTGATGCGGTGTCCAGGTACTTGCATTGCTCGATGATAATAATACTCCTACTTGATAAGGCTGACTCGTTACCCAGCGGCTATTTACTGCATCATATTTGCCAAGTTCTGCTATTTTGACTGTTGTCTCTGAATCATCGGTAAGTAAAACTATTGCATACTCTTCTCCTGCATGGCAAAACACTGGTGACCAAGTAATACGTGTTGCCGTGCCATCTATCTTTATATCTTTTGGCTCAATATAGCTTTCAGCAATGACAGTTTGTGAGGGCATTCCTACTGCCGTTTCTCTAATCTGCACAACAACACGTTTTTTGCCGCTATTTGTGAACCATAAGTCTAGACCCCCTATGTGCCTACTCTCATTCAAAGTAAATGTTTGGGCTAATGGATCAACTCTTCTTGCTGCGATAACTCTTCTTCTCTCTTCTATGGTAATAGTTTTTTTACCAGTATAAGTTGCTTCTCCATAGCTTCCTTTATCCCCGTAAAACTGTACTAATTTAGTACCTGCTGGAATATTTGCTGGGATTTTTATTTTTCCACTTATTTGTCCTTGATTTTCCACTTTTTTTCTTTTTATTTTTACATAGGTTGGATAATGATGCCGTCAAATTTTACTTCTTTAAGCCTTTCACCTAGCTCAAAACCTTCAATTTCAAAATCTTGTACTGCTTCTCTCATAAATTCAGCTTCGTATGAAGTACTTGACAGCAATTCTGTTGTTTCTTTAACATTAAATACTCTAGTTACTGGACTTTTCCAATTAGTGATAACCTCTGTCCAGTGGTCAATGTTTTTATTTAGAGTAATTTGTGCCGGTACTGGATCAAAAGCTTGATATGGATTAATCTTTTCTCCTTTAGTCTGTAAAAGCTGCTCCAGTACCGGTTCAAGTTTATACGGCAAAAGATATCTTTCCCCACCTTTTTCAATATCTGCAACTTCTACATCTATTGGCAGAACTAGCTCTCTATTTACTATTGCTGCAGACTGCGAAATTCCTTGATCACGCATATCATCATCAAAGAATGGGTCAACAAATACTCCTTTTTTGGTGGTAGGTTCTCTTGAATTTGCATCACTGCGTAAACGCTCCTGTGCAACCAGCGCATAAAGATCATTTATTCCTTTTTTCATTGCTTCAAGCTCATTCATCGGTACAGCATGAATAGCATTATTCACTATTTTTACCCCTTCTTTTTCTCCGTTTTTCCATGTTTGGTGAATGTAGCAGAGCAAAAGTTGTCCAAAAGGTGCTTGAGGCATCGGTGGTCGCCAAGAGTGGGAAATTCCTTTTATTCTCCTTACCACCCCTTTGCTATCGATAGTAATTAAATCAAAGCGGGGCATTTTCCAGGTATAATCTATCAAAACCAAGCTGTTATCAACTGCTCCTTTTACTTTACACCCCTGCTCACTTATATCTTCAGGGCTTACATGAGTGCGACAGCGGTAAGTTATTTGATAACTACTTCCAGGAGCTGGTTCTTTGCCGGGTAATGACCAATCAATATTTCCTGCGTTTAATTTGTAATCTATACTATTTTCATAAATAACATTGCCTTGTTTAACTTGAATAATCTCAAGTACTGCAGAGTCAGGTATTGGATCAACAGCTCCTGAATATGAACCATGAGTAATGGTAATGGTTTTTTGAACGGTTATATCTACTTTTTTAATTTCACTTATTGGAAAATCATTAACTTTGAGTTCCATTACTCTTTGGCTATTTGGCTGAAAAGTATGCGGTTCTGATTCAACTGATTTTATATCCGGATCTTCATCAAAAAAAACACGAATACTGTGAGGAAGTTCAATCTCATAGCCATCAACATGAGCTTTGCCCTCATTAATTACAAAAACTTGTTTTCCTCCTTCTCCCTCTTCCTTTTGCAGGAACATTACTTCAAGACCATTTACGACGTAGGAACCATTTGCCTCTTTGTCATAACGAGCAAGCGCAGTAGTTACTATGTTTGCTTGTGGAGGTGGTGAATGTTCTATTAATACTCCATTTTCAATGTTATAGATTAGATAAAACTCTCCTTCAGAAAAACGTGGAGAAAGACCTTCTGCTTGATAACCCCAAATGGTGGAAACTTTAAGTCTTGCAGCTCCTACTTCCTGATAGTTTCTTGTACCAACAGCAGGATCACGAAGGTTTTCATCCTCAAGTTCTGTAATGGTAGATTCTACATAATAAACACCTATGCGAACTATAGTACTCAGTGGAATAACAAACTCTTCTTTTTCGACTTTTCTAACCGCTCCACGAAGATAGATTTTTCCTGATTCAAGCGTAACTTTACCAGTTTCTCTATCTATAATACAATTGCTTCCTGTTATAACATCACCATCACGAAATATTGCATCGCCTATGCCTTTAAGCTTAGAGAGAGCATATTCCTGAGTCTCGTTTAGTTCTGCAGACTGTAGACCTCTTCCTGCAAGAAATAAGCTTTTTTCGTATTCTTTGTCAGGATTAAAGCGGTTATAATAGGCGTTTAAAGTCATTTTATGCTAGAAAAATTCAAAAAGTTACAACAAATGAAAAAGTTTCCCGGGTGGCAGCAGTTCTGATAAGCGGCACTGTATGCTCAAGGACCAATAAAATTCCAGGATCTTCTATATCTTGTGGTTCAAAATATCTCTGTCCTTCAGGTAATCCTTCTTTTATTTTAGTACCAACCATAACCCCTAATTCCCGTATAACTTGATTTGCTGCGTCCGTGAAATCGAAAGTAAATTTAAGGTAGAGATTGTTGGTTGGTACAGCGGAAGATTTAAACCTTCCAGAAGGAGTTATAAGTTCGCCGTTTTCATCACCTTTGCAGAAGAGAACTTCGTCTGCAGTACGTCTGCCAAGTTCATTGAGTAGTTTTTGAGAAGTAATAGGCTCCGGTGGTGTGCTTTGAACGTACTCTATAGTAACTGTACTATTCTCTACAATAGAGCTATTTTCTGTGCGCTGAATAACACCAGTACTACTCTCAACTATATAATCAATACTTGGCTGATAAGTTGTTTGTCCTGTAAAAACCCTTACATCTTTAATAGTATGGTGATCTAGAGCTATTTCATCCTCAACAAAAACTTTTTCGACTTGATGACTACTTTCCCAATTGGCATCACCACTGCCCCAAGCAAGATGTAGAGATTGCTTTTTTATGCTTGCTGCTATTGCTGCTCTTCCTGACTCTGTGAGTATTGACATTTCCCTTTTTACGCAGACCTATTACTTAATATATACATTTTTCATTGTTGTATGTTTAAGTGAAAGAAAAATATTTTTATCGATTTGTTTTCTTAAATCTTTGTTATAATTTTTACCGTTGACTAGTTTTTGAATTATGTTAAATGTAGCGTATTATATTACACATAATATATGGTTAATCTTTATCCTAGTAGAGAATTCTGGGAGAGTAGTTTGGAAATGCCAGTAGATCATTGGCTGCCTAGCTTTCAAGATGAAGAAATACGTAAAAATTGGCTTAATTCTCTTTCAGGTAGACAACTAAATGTTATTTTTCAGTATTCCTTTACACATAAGCAAAATGGCCAATTATTTGAATTTCAGAAACATGACGATATTTCAGTTCAAGAACAACGCAAAATTCTTATAGGTTGCTCAGACTCTTTGTTCAACTATTATCTACTTAGCCACTTCAACCATTCTAAACTTGAGTCTGCTGTTGTTGAAGTAGCAAGGTCTGTTTTGACTGAAGAGTTGATCACAAACTTTCTATGTAAAAATAACAAACATGATAAAAAATCCTTAATTTTTGTTTTATTCCATAGTGACCCAGAATTAATCAAATGTGTTTACCACTTTGATAAAGTACAAAAGAGAGGATTTTCATCTTTTACTTTACAGAACTCTCCAAGGCAGATGAAAACTCCATTTAAAAACTTTATATCAAAAGAAGTTACTTACCGATTACTAAAAGAATACGATGCTGAAAAAGATGATGGCTTTGAAACTCAACTACAAGGTTTTTTCTATCATCAAAATCGTATATATGTGTTTATACGTCGAGCTAGCGATAAGGACTTACTTTTTAATTCAAATCGTATTATCCATGGATATAGACCAAGTTGGATTATTCTGGATTTTTCACTTCATGGTAATCAAGTAAACCTGTGTGCTAAGAATTTTAATGAAAGCCTAAAAATAGCAAATAGTATCGTAAATAATTATTTTGAATGTGAATGCTTATTTATCGACATGAAAGACCAGAATTGTACACTTCTTGTTGCAACATTCTTGAAATCTTCCATAGAAGGTACTGATCCTAATATTTGTCTATTTGAGGTAAAGTTTCGTTCGACTCAGCTCAAGAAAGACACGTACTTAGTTGTAGTCACCAATCCAGTTAACTCAATTGCTCGGGAATTACAAATGCTAAAACTAACAATCGAGCAAGATAATTCACTTGTTGAATCTATTCGTATTGTATTTCAAGAGAAGAAAGTGACTCTGTTCTTTAAAAGGAATCAACATTATACTACTATTTATTACTCAGAGCACATACTCAATAAAAACGGGCGAGAAGATTTTAAATCATTAATGAAAGAGACCTATGGACTTACAATTCTCCCAAAAGCAAGCTGTTGCAGATATTCTGAGATCTCATGACTCCTGGATTGATCCTAGTAAAGCTTATTTAGAAACTGCATTGTGGTTGTCTGGCCTTGGTTTTATTAAATTAAAAGAAGTTGATTTTGTTATTTGCTCTCGCGAAGAAGATCATCTAGATTGGCCTCACGTATTTTACCCAGATTGTAATAATGAAATTCCTATTAGTCCAGATTTTGATGAAGAGTGTGATGACATGCTTTGTGAAGATTGTTGTCGCTATATTTTACCCAACACTCATCAAAAGCAACGATTTCACCTACTATCAACCAATCTTAACCTAGAAAAAATTGCACATTGGTTTGAGAGTCTATTGAACAACTCAAAGTTCATCTGGCAAAAAGCAACAGAAGGAGTTTACCACGTAAGTAGCCAAGGTAGCATCGTAAGCCTAATTATTCTCGACCTTTGCACTGATGCAGTACATTTCACCATAGATAAACTTAGAATTCAGCCCACTACCCTTATTACCGTAAGAGAAAATGTACCAAACTTGCCACTTGTTTTGCCTATCGTAAAAATGTCTGATCTTTTTTGTGAGAATAAGAGTTTACATGAAATAATTCTTGAAGCAGCTATACCAGAGTTAATTGCTAATGTTTCTACGCAAATCTTTCCCATTATTTCACTAAAGGAAGTTAAACCTAAATTACCAAAAAAGGTTCTACAACTAAAGTTTTCGCATGGTGTGGTTTATATTAATGATATTAAAGTAGTAAATAAACGAGCTACATTATGTGTTAGTATTTTTCGTGTTTTATTCAAACAATTCCTTAATGATTTTGAAAATGATGTACCGTTAGAGAAACATATACCCCTTAGCATTGAAAAAATAGCAGACCGTTTAACTTTTCATTCAGAAATCACAGATTTAGAACAACAAATAAGATATCCTCTGAATAAAATGCAAAGAACGATAAAAGAAAAACTAGCCAATCAATTGGGATTAAACATTAAACGTGATGATGTTATTCAAACCATTGGTTGGCCAGAATTAACTTGTAAAGAACACGGTTATCGTCTTAATCCCTTTACTCTTATGTTAAAAAGGTAAATTTCTGCTTCGCCTCTTGTATTTCCTTATTCTCAGTTAAACACACAAATGTATCTGGTTCATTCATTACACCAAACTCCGAAAAACCTTCTTCTTTAAACCCTATTCTTTTGCATACTAAATACCGCAAACTTGTGAATACCAACTGCCATTAACCTTACTGATAAACTTTGTTGGCAAGGACTGACCATTTTTTGACTCAAACATTAACTGGCGAATATTTTCCTCTTCGATTGGTTTTAACATGAGCATACCAGAAGTATAAACATTTCTTAAACTGCTTGCACCACTTAAACTTTGAAAAGGATTTTCCTTAGGAAGCTTTTTATTAACATTGTGAGTTAAGATAACTCCTGCACTTGGATTAATTGTAGAACGTAACTTTTCGACTTTTTCCTGCAAAAAGGAATACATAACATTGTTGTCATTTTCATTTTTATAGTTAAAGACATTGCGTAAAGAGTCAATAACGATAACATCTACCTCTGCTGGGTTGAAAAATTGTTTCACGGTATTATAAACTTTACTCTCGTCAAGTAGTAAATTAGTATCAGATGTAATAGCAAAGTTATTGACAACTAAGTTCAAAAGTTTGCTGTCAATCTTAAGTTGTTGTAGTCTCTCACGCATATAGTGATAGCCAACATCAGTTTGTAGATAAAAGATTTTTAGAGGTTTTACTGGTACCATATCAAAAAATGGAACACCTACCCCTACAACAACATTGCAAGCATTGATTTTTCTCCATATGAAAAGAGTCTGGAAGCTCTTTTACTCTAAACACGATGTTTACATCCTCAAAATTAATCTCAATTCGCTTAACTAACGTTCTAATAATATCACGTTTAGTTAGCCAGTCTGCATTATTAAGACTTGAGTTAATACTAGAGGAAAACCCCTCTAAATTTGTTACTACTAGAGTTAACTCTTGTGTGAGTTTTTTCTGATCAAATATCTTTTTCTTTTGTTCTTCAACCATTTTTAAGTTTTGTTTCATTGCTTTAATTCTTGGCTCAAATTCTTCTTGATCAATATATTCTTGAGCATAACTATCAATTAACCTTGCAATACCTCGTTTTAATTTATCTTCTTGTGTTTCAAGCAAAGCACTTTTTTGATCTAGTGGTGATTTTTTAAGTTCTGAAAGTCTACGTTTATACTCCTCTAATATTCTATTTGGATTTTTTAATAGATGTTTTACCTCTTCCCACACAGCCATGTCTAATGTATCTGTACGAATTAATTTGTTGTTACACATTTTATTACCGCCAAAACGGTATGAATCCGTGCCAACACAACGATAATATACCTGATTATTAGTTTTTTCCCCCTCCTTATTCCTTGCAGTGCTAGTACCATAATATGCATAATTGCAAAGCTTACATACTACTAAACCTTGCAATAAATGTCTTGCTCCTCTTTGTCTTGTTCTTGCTATTTTTCTATTCTCAGCTAATTGTTCTTGAACGATTTCAAATAAATCTTCGCTTACTATACTAGGTACTTTAATATAAATCCAATCCTCTTTTGGAACAGGATAAGTAGAATAATTATCTTTTGGATGCTCGCAGGAGTTTTTTTTCGGTCTTATATGTTTTAGTTTGACACCAAACCTTGTTTTACCAAAAGCTGCTTGTCCTTTATAAGCAGAGTTTTTTAACATACTCAAAACTACAGCCCTATCCCAATACTCTTTTCCAGTTCTCGTCATAATGGACATAGCACTTAGCCTACGACATACTTCTCCTATACTGGCTCTTTCTCTTCCTACCCAAGAAAATACTTTACGAACAACTTCAGCTTCTTCTTCATAAATCTCAAATAAGGCCTGTCCTGTTTCTGTATTTTTGTTTATATAACGATAGCCATAAGGAGCAGCACTCATTACACTTATACAACCCTTATTTGCTGCATAAATCTTTCCTCGACGACTTCGTTCCATGATTTTTGCACGTTCGTATTCTGCTATCATACCTTGCATTTGTAATAGTAATTGAGATTCTGGATTATCGCTAATTTGATGATTTAAAAAAATGACTTCCACTCCTAATTTCTTAAACTCTTCAAGTAATATCATCTGATATGCATACTTACGAGATAAACGATCAGGAGAATGAATATAAACCTTATCAATGTTACCTTCTGCTATTTTATCACGTAATTTTTCCAAACCAGGACGGATTATGTTAGAACCACTATAACCATTATCAATAAATTTATATTCATTTAATAATTTATGTCCATCCATACTAATTTGATTCTCTATAGCAGCAATTTGGCTTGCTATTGTATCTTCTTGTGCTTGCTTCCCTGAAGAAACTCTTGCATATAAACTAACTGTTACCATTTTACCGTCCTCAAATCTACTTTCTTATATTCAGAGTTTTCTTCCTTTTTGCTCGCTTTTATTGGTTTACTTAACACTAATTTTTCATACGCATCTAATAGATACAACTCTGCTAATCGATTTACTTCATAACTACAACTAATACGAACTATTAATTTCTTGTTGCCCATGAGCTCTACCATATATTATCCATCGAGACATATGGTTATTTGATCATTAGCTCTATAAATAAATTCAACTCTCCGTTCTTTTTGTAGAAGCTTTCGGGAAATAGTCTTCTCAAGTTTCAGGTTTATTGCAATATTGTTGGCGGAGTCCCTGCTGCTCTTGTTGCTGCTGGCCAATGCTAAGCACTTTTTCCCGCAGCATCTTGCTGCTCACCGTATCTTGATTGAGCAGCATCTCTCCTAAAAGCTCGACACTGATTTGCTGATTGTTCGGACCAAGATACTGCATGACGCTTAGCATCAGTTCATTATCCTTCTCACGCTGCTTTTCTAAAGATTCACTTATCTTAATTTTGACATTTGTAGCCCTGCTAAAATTGATTAAACTAGTTAAAGTCTCATCATCTTGTGCCAATTTGTAAGGAAGTAAGGAAAGTAGAACGTTTCCTACTTGATTGAGCGTAATTTGATGGGCAAAGTAATAGGAAGTGACACTACCTTCATTTTCCCTCAATTTGTCACGAAGTGCGGCAGCAGATGAATACTTGCTGTCTTTTACAATGTTTGTAGTGTCACTCCAAATCTGTGAAAGCAAACTAAGAGCCTGCTGCATTAATATAGCGAGGTTCGGATCAGAGCCAGTTGGCGGTATCACGATAGGCTGGATTCCATCTACTGTGGTGTATTCTAGCAACATCTCACGAGGATCAGCAAAGCGCTGTGCTTTGCTGCTAGGAACACTTGCTTGCGGCATTAAAAAACGATTTTGAAAATACTTAGCGCCATAGTTCATCATCGCTATACAGTGGTTGTAGGTCTTCTGCGCATAATGGCACATCACTCCCAGCGGTCTTGTCACTTCACGGCCTTCAATAAAGTGAGAGCAGCCACCATGAAAGATAAGTGGCAGATGAAGGTGGCCATATAGCTCCTTGCTTTCAAGAATTTCTTCACTCGTAAATCGATAAAAAGTTATGCCATCATTTTTTTTCAGATAAAGATCAGTCACTTCAATGTAAGGAACAGTGTCTTTATCCTTAAATTCAAGTCGATCAATTTGCGCATATCCCATCTTCTCTAAGCTGGTTTTATATAAGCGATGAGTTATCCCACAGTAACGACCATCGCCCTTGTGCGGTTCATTACTATGCGGGTCGAAAAAAAAACTCTCTGTACCGCTAATTGCCCTGATTTTAAATGTCAGTTCATCATCTTCAACATCCTCATTGTTATATCCAAAACCAATATAAAGCGCTGAATAGCCACCTATAATCGCTTCTTTAAGCGCTTTGCTATATTCGACATAATGATCTTGACTAAAGATTAAATCAGTGATAGACTTATGCATAGAAAGCATGACCTCAGAGTCGGGGGTTTTCTCATTCACCTTTAGCTCTAGGTCATATTTTTTGCCACGTACAGTGTTTAAAATCTTCTCAGCCATTGCAAATGTGACGTTAAAGACTATTGGCTCGGCACCAATGCTCAGCAGCTCTCGTTTTTCGTTCTCAGTATACTGCTCGCCCATAACCACGAACTTGTGCTGACGCCTCGCTTGCTCAATGTTTGCACTCCAATAATCAAACCAGCTATTTCTCAGTCTAGTTAAATATTCTAATCGATTAGCCACTTCATCGCTCCTGGTGTTAATGCTTTAGCACTGCTCATTCCCACTTGAGTACCACTCATTCCTGCTTTTTTGAGCATCTCGGCAATGAAACCACTTTGCTCTTCAATGATTTTGCCCTGAAGTGCTGCCATTAGATCTTTGGTTACCGAATCTTTGGCAGAACCAAAAGAATAATGTGCAAATAGCTTGGCAATCTTCTTATCAGCCAAGCCATTTAGACCTATTTTTGCCAAAGTCTCTCTCGCTGCCCATGAAGATACTTTTTTAACCAAACCCACTTTTTCCGCAATTTCCATCAATTGCGTTGTATCAATAGGTTTTATGTATTTATTTCTAATCGCATTTGAATTTTCCAGCAAAAACCCTCTAACCACTTGGTCTTTTGTGAACACTCCACCGTCAACCGCTATCTTCTCCGGCAATTCACCAAATATCTCAGCTACTTTTCTCACGTTTCCTTTTTCAAGGGCACTGCTTGCCCCACTTAAAAGACCCATCGTTTTGCTGACATTTGCGCGGAGCGGCAAAAAGCGCTCTTCTAGTTTGCTGACAACCTCTTTAACCTGACTTTCTGGTATCCCATGCTTTTCCGCTAATTTAAAAGAATTCTCTCTTATTCCCGATAATATACCGGCAAACTCTTTAGCTTTGTAGCTTCCAGCTTCACCGGAAAATTTGCTCTCTAAATCCTCGATAATCTTTCTTTGAAAAGGATTGTTCGTTTCTTTAGCAGCACTCTTCAAATATTTGCCTACATCTTTTACTCCTATATTCTCTGCATCTTTTACTGCCGTATCAAAACCACGACCAACTACCTCTTTTAGCGGCTCTCTCCCTGGGTTAAAACGACCTCTTACTCCTTTTAAAATCTTACTGAGTCCCGGAGCAATAACATGGCCTACAGCAATTGCAGGTATATTCTCCCATGTTTCAGGAATCGCATTATAAAGTGGGTTTTTATCACCTGCTAGTCCCCGCTCAGCAGCAGTGCCAGCATACGCTCCATAAATACCTCCAGCAAGTCCGCCAAGAAATATTCCCAGTGGTCCAAAAGATGCTCCAACTTCTGCTCCTATCATTATCGCCGGAACACTTGCTATTATCTGCAGTCCCATTTCCCGGAGAAAATTCTTCTTTACCTCTTCTGGCTCTTTCTCTATCTTAGGGTCGCCTGATAGTTTGATTAGAGCGTCAATGGTTTCACTATCTAAACCCTCAATCTGACTATCAAGCTTTCTTGTTGCCTCTTCCTTGATCGTTTTTTCTATTTGCGGGTCTTGCATCAGCTCACTTAGCTGCTCTTCAGAGAGTCCTCTTATTTTCTTTTGAATGTCAAGAGCTCGAGCATTAAGCTTTTCCTTTGTTTCACCAAAAAACTTTCTCCAGTTTTCAGCCGTAAGTTTATTTACATTGAACTTTTGCTTAAAAGACTTTACTGAATATTCATTCATTGGTAGACCTTCTATCTGCATAATTGCAGGTAGAAGCTCACCTTCTAAATAACGGCTAAATTCATTGCGAGCATCGACTTTCTTGTTGCTGCGAAACCAATCCTTAAATATGTTAGCTGTATCGTTACGGAGTAGCCCATCACCAGGTGAGGTAGGTAGAGCATTTGCATTTTCAGCAATACCAAGCTTTTCATTCGCCAGCTCCAGTGCTCTTTGATACCTCGGCAGATTTGAAATGTACGCTTTTTCCTCATTTGACAGTTCCATTTGCTGCTTCTGCCATTCTTCAAAGCGTTTTCTTTGCAAAAGTTTTTGCTCATACTTGCTCTCAAGCGCGCCTCTCCCAAGACCACTCAGCAGTCCTAACATCTCTCAAAATCCTCTCTATACTCACCAACAATGTCATCTATAACCTCCTGACTTCTTGAGAAGCCACTTTCGCTTTTTAACTTATCATAAGCGAAAACCAGATTCTTCAGCTCACCACCATCGATCTCATCGCAAACTCCAAGGCTAAGTTTCAGTATTAAAGCATGCTCTAAATGTTTCATCTTTTGCTCTTTATCAAGAGAGTTAATGACATTCACCAGCTCCTTATTGATCGCTTCGCGGATTAGGCTTTTCGTCCCTTTTTCCATTCTTTTTCTCTCTGTTTTTTAAATGTTCTGCCCACAAAACGTTCAAACGTTCAGTTAACACCTGAAAATACACACCTTTTGGGGCTATCAAATCGTGGTCAAATTCTTTCTTTTCCATATATCCTCTTTAATAAAAAACTGCTTTTGCACTGTTTAAATTCAAACTTAAAATGTACTAGTCCACTGTTAATGCCAAAAAGGTTATAATTGAGCTTGATCATCTTTTCTCGGCTGTCTTCAAATTCATCGGCAAAAATTGTCATTCTATAATCTGGCTCAAGCGCAAAATCCCTTTTGTAAGAAACAAACATGTCGACAAACATTTCCGACGTTCCCTCATAGAAATACGAAAATGTTAATTGCTCAGTGATGTAAGGCTTATAGGATGGAAAATAATCCGTGATTATTGTGCCAGTGAAACTGATTTTTCCTTTTCTACTTGTTTTGCAAACTTGAATATTGTCCTTCACCAAGAGGGAGTAAACTCTGGTCTTAACGTTTATATAGAAACTTGGGTTTTGTTCTTTTAGCAGCGTCCAAATACCTAAACTGAGGTGGAGACAATAAGAAAATCTAGGCTTTCCTTTTGGCAAAGTAAAAAACAAGACATAATAAGTATTATTGTTATAATTGAACATGCTACTTACCACGTAGCTACTGGTGCTCCTCTCTGGAAAGAGAGGAGCATTATCGAGCACTTTCATTTCTTGTCCATCAAAAGAAACAACCGCAAACTTGCCGTCAAAGGAGTGAAAAGCGCCAATTAGGATAGATAGTTGAGTTCATCACCGCAAAATCTACGATATTCTTTGGTTTTATATCTCCTTTTGACAGATCAATTTCAGTGAAGGTTTCATTTACTAGCTTATAAAGCTTTCCTGATATCAACCAAAACTTATAGTCATTGCAGTTGCACATCGAAGGACGATCTTCCTGAGAGACATTTGCTAACCTAAAGATCTCTTTGTATTTGTTTTTCTCTAAATCAATGTGATAAATTGTTAGTAAGAAAACAGCACTTACTTTAGCCAAATAAATGGTATCGTCACTCCCGTAGTAAAAACCAACGATAACATCACCAGCTCCAAAAGGAACCTCAAAAAGTGGAGAAAGTGCTGGTCGTAGCCGCAAACCTTCAGGTGTAGCCAAAAAGTTCTCAACGCTAAAATCATCAATAGAGTGACCATACTTAACGTCTCTCAGTAGCGGAATTTCAAAAGCACTCATTATTAATCCAAATAGATTCTTTGATACTTTGACTGCCGACACTGCCACCAGCACACAGCCGCTCTTTAATCTCGCGATACTGCTCAGCAAAACCTTGCGGCAAAGGAATATTAAGCCGTACTGACAGCTTAAAAGCCGTGGCATATTTGAGAAATTCCCTTTTGAGTCCATCAAGACCAACTATTTTTTCATCAACATCTTTAAAATGAATGAGATACTTTGTTGTCACCTTAATTGCTGGCAGAATTTTAATCTCGCGGCACGTATCACGAGTCAGCAGCATGTATGATGGCACCCACACTCTGCTCAGCGACTTTATAAGGCGCATAGAGCTGCTATCAATTAGTTCTACAACATGAAAGTTCTTATAGCTCGTTAGATTAACATCAAACGCTGGTTTTTTCTTGCTGCACTCATCAAACACAAAACCACCACCAACTGTTTGGCCGGGCTCTAACTCAATCTCCTGGACAACGTCAGAACCGAGCCAATAGTAGTTTTCATGCAGTTGATCAAAAGCTTCAGAAAAGAGTCTCTTGACTAAATCAAGTGTACCTAAATGCTCAGAGGCATCACGACGTGAGTTAATTCCCAGCATTCCTTGTATTTCAACAAGTAGATTGGAAAAACTATCATCGTAAGTCTTTATCTCACTCATTCCTCCTTATCCTCTTTTTCCTCTTTCTTCTCTTCAGTAGAAAGATTTTTGATCGTTTTTATATAAGTCTCCGGTTTTGGTGATTTCGGTGGCAGTATTAAAGTGCCAACAAAAAAGTTGAAATAATCACTATAGAGATATGCCATCAACTCACCAATCTCTTGTGGATGCCGCTCGAGCACAAATCTACTTTCTGTCGCAAATGACATTGAGTTACTTCTCGTTGGTCCAAATGCAGCATTTGGAGCAGATATTTCCTTATAGTTATATTTGCTAGTAGAAGGCGCAGGTACCGTAGACATCTTAAATATTGAAGCTGGTTGCCACCACAAGAATGCTTTGCAGTGATCACCGACTACTTTTCCTTTTGCGCCTTTTAAATAATCTTCGTCTGGCACATCCACTCCATAGGTGATTCCAGGCGAAACTTTCACAGTTTTTTCATCTGTATCTTCCATGACAGTAAGCGCGATTGGCACTCCCGATGGCACATCTTTTCTATCTCTAGCTAGCCACTCTTTATCCTCTAGCTGAATAATATCTCCTTTTTTAAACGAACCTTCGGAAAAAGTTGCAGTCATAGCGTGGTATTCATCGATTGCTTTATCAATTTTTTCGAGCGTGATATTTTCCTTTTTCGCTGCATCACCTGCTTTGTGAAAGTAAGTTGAGGTATCGATATAGAGTTCTGCTAAATCAAACATCAGTGACGACAGCATGTTCTTAGTGTCGCTAAGGAACATATCGCTCTTCGGCGCTTGCGTGTAGTTTAGCCCTGATTTGGTACGTAAAAGTCCCATTGCAGAGTTTGGCATTGAACCAACTAGCCTTGAAGTGCGCATGACGCCACCATTTACCCTTATCATGTAATCGACAAGGAGGCGCATATACCCTTCTATGCAGTCATACATCTTATCATCAGTAGAGCCAGCACAGATGAATGCTCGTGATGCTATCGTTTTAAACTGATAATCGTTGATTTGTTTGACAACCTTCATTAGAAGTTCATGGTAAGCACGTTCACCACGCTCCATAAATGAGGTTAAACTGGTTGGTACATTTGAAGGAAACTGATCACGATTAAATAAAAATTTCACATCATCATGGTCAATTTTAGCTGCTCCAGAAACTCTCTTATAGTCAATTCTCATGGTTTTTTGTTTGACGGTATGAATACCATCTTTTTCATCCATGAACCTGTCATCACTGATTAATCCTCCCTCTGTCGAGATAAAAGGAGGCTGAATTAAAAAGCTATCCTTTCCCGAGTAACGATTTGGAATATCATCAGCCCCAGAGCCAGTAAAAGCGAGCAGTGGACTTGAAAAGAGTACTATTTCAATAAGCCTTTGCGATAATAATGTTGTTCTGTAATAAGTTGAATCTGAGGTAATAGGCATCAGTACCCCCTAGTGCGAAAATAATTTTGTACTTCTTTGAACTCTTCTTCGAAGTCATTCGGCACATTGCTATGCTGGTAATTAGTTGGTATCGCAGTTGCTTTACTACTTTTGTGTAGCCCCTCTTTTAAGCTGCCCACTTCTTCTTTAAATTTAGACAGTGGCTTACTACGCAGCTCCTCTGCTAACTTACCATCTTTGGCAATGTCAGCTATCTTTTTAACAAAAGAAGTCTTATTTTTGCCTTTTGCTATCTGCTCATTAATATAACGAACTTTGCTGACAGTGAGTGTATCGCAAAAATCTTGTAGATCCTGATAATCTTCACCATTTAGAACTTTTTCAGCAAACTGCTCATTGGCTTTAACCATCTCTAGAGTTTGACGATCATCATCACTGATCGTATGCCCCTTGGCTATTGCTTCATCAAGAATGCTTTTTGTTTTTTCTACAGTTTCTGCATAGAAATCATCGTTTATTTCATTGTTTTGTTCGATCATGTTTTTCTCCTGTTTTTAAAATTATTTCATGTTAGTACCTTATGTAATAGTCATAAGTTTTGTCATTAATAGTTGGAACATTGAACATCGTTGTTCCCTTATTATTGATGCTACTTGCAATCATATCTGCGAGCTCTTCTGGTGTTGTCTCCTTGGTTGCTTTGATTTCTTTAAATTCCCTGGAATTAACATCAGTTGGAGCTTTTCCTTCGCCACCCACACTCCACCAAATAACCATATCAAAATTGTTACCAGTATTTACATTGTTGTAAGTTTTAAGACCGATAAAGTCTCCTGCTTTCACTTCTTTAAATTTGATCACATAGAGGCACCTTTGCGTAAACAGCGCTTTATGCTGCATCGCATAAGTTATCACTGAGTTTTTCTCAGCAAACAGCACATTTGGTTTTCCTGGAGTTCTTTCCTCCTCCGCTTTTTGCTTGTAAATAACGTGATTACTCCATGTTTTGATGGGGAGGTATTGACCGCTAGAATTAAAAAGTCGAATTTCATATGGTTCAGAAGAAGAATGAAGATAGGAACCACACAAAGCAGAGATTGAATCTATATGCCACGGTGAAAACAAAAAATAATTTTGCGAAATATTGCTAGATCCTTCTATATATTCGTCTTGCAGAAAAGTAGCGCTCCCTTTTGGAATAATCAAAGGAAACCCAATATCATACACCCTTTTTTTAAAATAAACTGGATTAAAAAAAGAACGTGAACCAGAAGGATATTTAGATCCAACGTAATCAAGATTCATTGTTAAATAAAAAAATCCTTCCTTAATAGAAAAATTTGCTTTAGTTTCTTTAGTGACATTATCAATACCTTTCTCATATGGTATTGCCGCTTCTCTACACCGATAAATCAAATTTGAATTACTCAAAGTGCGAAAATACCCTGGAAAATCAGTGTTAGAATTTGCGAACTTCACCGTTTTTGCATTGTTGTTAGCCAATAGAAACTGATTGTTCGAGTACTTAGGGCTAACATCAAACGAATGGCAACAAGTAGTAACATTTTCTGCTGCAACATACTGAAAATCATAGTTCACAGCCTCATTAGCATGAAACGTAGTCTCCAGCCACAGATGACCAATATCGTCACCTTCTGGCTCTCCATTCACTACTCCCTCTCCTTCAAAAGCAACTTTAACTTTATTGTTTAGAACAAACCTTTTAATGTACTCACTTGAGATCGCATTAAACCAATTTGGAATATCCTTGGTTTGCAGCATATCAAATGTCACTGGTGCATGATCGAGCTTTTCATATAGCCTTTTGTATTCAATGCCGAGCGGACTCATTTCTCTTGAATCAAGTGTGCGACCATCGCACTTGAGCAGATTTATTTTTCCCTCATCAACTTTTGCTCCTTTTGGATAGGAAACTAGTTCACCGATATTATCAACAAACTTAAGACCATCAATTGCAAAAACTAGCTCATTGTAATTGTTATCAATGCTGTATTTATTTGCTTTAAACGACGAGAATAATAAATGAGATTTTGCTAAATCAGAATTTTCTGTTGGATATTTAAAATCGACAACTGACAACGGTGCTGAAACTTCCGCACAATAAAAATTTGTTGCTTTAAAATTAAATGTCCTATCTTTCGGCAATAAAAACTTCAACGTCAAACTCTGATCATCACCAATATCAGAAGGTATGACAAAGTCAATTAAATTTAAACGAGTGTCATAAACTTTTGGTGAATCAGAATCAATTAAAAATTCATCCACTATATGAGATTTAGGCGGTGTTGACGACTTTGCACCAAAATCACGAACTGCTATTAATTTAACAACTAGATTATCACCACCTTTCCAAGCATAGAACTTGAGCCTAAATGTTCCAGAAATAGCACTCCACAAGGCATTAGAATGCTTAAATACTATCGCTTTCTCAAGAGGCGGATTTTTCTCACTGAACTTTTCACAAATAACGTTTAAATAAAAACGAGGATTGCCTTCACTGATTCGTTCAGCTTCAGTAATGTCCTTAATGAAAACCCTATCGATATCAGTTCTATCCTGCATCGCAACTGAATCAGCATAAATTCTGAAAAACTGCCATGAAAGTCCAGCAATTGGCACTTGTGAAAACAGAGGTGAAACATAGCCAGGTCCCTGCCCTCGATCATCGATTTGGAGACCAATATTAAACTGCCCATCGATAAACAAATTATCAGATATGATAGCGCTAGTTGGATCGGCTTTCCGCTGCTCCTGAAAGTAAGGCAGGTCAGTAAAAACAATCTCAGGAGCAGCAGCATTGCCGTAACAGCACTTCAGCTCCACAATGTAACGGTCTTCGGAGTCGTCTACATCAACAAAATAGTAGAGTTTGTGGGGCAATGCACCATTTTCATCAAGTTGCAGAGGATTTGGTGCTGGTACGACATTTCCTTCTTTATTTTTGTAATAGGCATTACGAAGAGTTGTCGGACTCTTCTTGTCATAGAAATACATCCAGTAGCCAGCGGCTGGCATACCCTCTCTATTCCTAATAATGTCTTGCAATACTATACTTAGTATTAACTTCTGTGTCATTTCTCCTTAACATCAGGAAAAGCCAATGCTGGTATATAAGCAATCTACCATAATATGTCAATATAATTCTTTATTGAAAATTTTAGGAAAATATTGTATAATTGTGCAGTAGTAGAACTTGGTAAAACCTATGGAGAACCCAGAAATTAACATATCTCTTGGTGGAGAAGCCTTAAAGGACCTGCATCGTTTATCTAAAGTGAAAAAGCAATCTGCTCAAGAGTTAATAGAGGAGTTAATACAAGAAGCAGCCGAACGTGAGGAAGAGATAGCATTGTTCAAACTCGCTGTTAAACGTGATGTTCCAAACGCAAAATTTATCAGGCATGAAGACATCAATTGGGATTAAATACTCAATTTACTATGAAGAGAATGTGGTCTATAATGACCTCCCAAGCCTTCCAAAAACAATAAAATCAAGAACTAAAGAAGCTATAAAAGATCGTCTTTCAGATTCTCCTGATAAAGTGGGAAAAGCTTTATTAGGTCAACTTAAGGGACATCGCAGAATACGAGTAGGTGATTACCGTGTGGTATATAGGGTAAACACATCGGAACGTGTGGTAATGATTACTGGAATAAAACATAGAGAAGATATCTACGAAGATTAAAACATTTTATACAAGTAATATACATTATACAGCCCTTCTTCCTGATCCATTCTTCACCTTAGGCGGCTTTGCTCAGCTCAAAAATAACCATTTTTTTGGGTACCCCCCACTATAAGTTATATTATATTATATATATATAATATAATATAACTCATTGGGAGAGGCGACGAAAACAAGATCTTGAGTTTGAGGAGCCTCCGGTTTTAGGTGAAGAATGGATCAGGAAGAAGGGCTCAGGGTCGATGAGGACGTAAGGCCAATATTTGATTATCTCAAAGACTACAGAGAATACATCGATAAACGGCTAGCAAAACCCGACGAAATAGAAGGAATGACCACAGGAATAAAGGAGCTTGACACGATAACAGGTGGCTTCAAGGAAGGAGAGCTCTCTGTGCTTGCAGCACGCACTTCAATTGGTAAGACCTCAATAGCACTACACATGGCTCTAGAGGCCGCAAAGCTCTTAAATGACCACGAGTATGTCTGCTTCTTCTCACTTGAGATGTCAGCCAATCAACTCATCAACAGAATAATCAGCATCAAAGTCAATGAGACAGTCAACACTATCATTAAAAACAAGAATATGGAGCTTCTGTACCAAGGATTAAGTGAGCTCGCTTTCTTAAATCTCCTTGTCGATAGTTCAGGAAGTATGGATTTAAATGTTCTAAGAAAAAAGATCGCATCAATTGATAAGCAATACAGCATAAAATGCATTTATATTGACTACTTGCAACTGCTTAGAGGATCAGGAAGAACAGAGAACAGAACACTTGAAGTGACAGAAATCAGCAGAACATTAAAGAACATCGCTAAAGACTTTGCAGTTCCTGTTGTCGCGCTATCACAAATTAGTCGCAGAGTAGAAGAAAGGCAAAACAAAAGACCGCAATTAGGAGACTTGAGAGAGTCAGGGAGCATCGAACAGGATGCTGACATAGTTTTACTACTCTACAGAGACAGCTACTATAAAATAGGCTCTAATAACGAACTGGAGTATCCGTTCAGAGGTGTGGTAAGGATAAAAAATAATTGACATAATATACTAAAGTAATAATAACATAAAATGTTGATAGTAAGGTAAGGCTAGATGCTCCAATTGTTGATCAGTATTGTAGAGTTATGTAAAAACTTAGAGCAGAAAGTAGTAAAGCTTGAAGAGAAAAATAAGATCTTAAAAATAGAGAATGCTGAGCTGAGAGAAAGACTTGGTCTAAATTCAAGGAATTCATCAATACCAACTTCTAAAGAGCTATATAAAATAAAAAAAGATACATTAAAAGATAAGTCAGAAAGTAATAGAAAGATAGGTGGTCAGATCGGACATAAAGGAAATTATCGATCTAAAATGGAAGCAGATGAGGTAGTAAAAGTGGAGTTACAAAATAAATGCAAGTGTGGTGGAGAAATTGCAATATCAGGAAAGCCCTATATTTATCAAAAAGTTGATCTGCCAGAGATTAAGCCTTATGTTGTTGAATATCAACTAGAGCACGGTCGCTGTTGTAAGTGTGGAAAAAGAAAAAGCAGCAAACTACCAGAAGGAGTTACATCTGATACCTTTGCTCCTAGAGTTAAGTCAGTAATTGCGGCATTGAGTGGGTTTTACAAGAACTCAAAGCAAGAAATAACAAATATTATGAAAGACATCTTTAACATGAGTATAAGTGTTGGTAGTATATCCAATAGTGAAGCAAGGGTTTCGTCAAAATGTAAAGAAGCCTATGAACAAATAGAGGAAGAGGTAAAAGCAGGCGAAATTTTGCATATTGATGAAACCAGTCACTACAACAAAGGCAAATTGGAATGGTGCTGGATGTTTGCCAACAATAAAGCAAGTCTTATGAAGTTAGCAGATACAAGAGGAATGAAATTTTTAAAGAATAGTACATTTTGTGATTACAAAAACCTGGTAATTACCGACAGATATGCAGTTTACAACCACTTCAGTGATGAAAAACGACAAATTTGTTGGGCTCACTTATTGAGAAATTTCGAGAGGTTATCTCATAGTTGGAATAGTGAAGTAATGAGACTTGGCCATTGTTTAAAAGATGCAGCTAATGGATTGTTTGTATTAAGAAACGCTTTATCAGAAAATGAAATTAGTATTTCAAAGTTAAGCCAAAGAGTTACGAAGATACATACAGTACTGCATGATAAAAATATCTTATATACTTGAAGCAAAAGGAGCTTCACGAACAGTAAAGGGTATTATAAAATCCGAGCCAATGATGTGGACATTTTTGGATGACCCATGGAATATTCCATTAACGAATAATCATGTTGAGCGACAAATACGGCATTATGTTGTTTATCGTAAGAATTCATATTTTGCACAGTCAGAGCGAGGGAATAGATTCCTTGAACGAATAATTTCGTTGTATCTGACTTGGAGACAAAAGGAGCTAAACCCTTTTCAAAACCTGCTGGCTGTTGTTTCTTAAGCCACACCTCTGAACGGACACGAACTGGAGATAAACGTTGCAAAGAATAGAAGTGGCTCAACAGGCAAAGTTACAGTACCTTATCAAGTTAATACTGGTAGGATATTAAATTGATAAATCATAGAAAATAGTGTATAATATTAATAATTTTAAAGCGAATTCCTTATGGCTTTTTCTAAATTTCTCGATCCAAAGAATGACGTTGCCTTTCGGCGTATCTTTGGTACTGAAAAGAATAAAGATATTCTTATTCACTTTCTCAATGATATTCTGGGCTTTACTGGCAAAGATCAAATAAAAGAAATAGAGTTTCTTAGTACTATAATGGACGCTGAAATTGCCTCTAAAAAACAAAGCATTGTTGATGTTCTCTGCAGAGATGAAAATGGAGTACAAGTAATAGTCGAAATGCAAGTTGCAAAAACTAAAGGCTTTGAAAAACGTGCTCAATATTACGCTGCTAAAGCGTATTCAAGACAAGCTGATAAAGGTGATCAATATCATGACCTTAAAGAAATTATCTTTATTGCTATAGCAGACTGTGTTCTGTTTCCAAATAAGTCTGAGTATAAATCAAAGCATACTATTCGAGATGAAGAGACTAATGAACACGATTTAAAAGATTTTTATTTTACATTTATTGAACTGCCAAAATTTCCCAAAAACAAGGAAGATCAACTAGAAAATATAGTTGAAAAATGGATCTACTTTTTTAAATACGCAGAAGAAACCAGTGAAAGGGAATTAGAAAGAATAATAGGAAGTGATGTAATAATCAAAAAAGCATATGAAGAGTTAGATAGATTTAACTGGTCAGAGAAAGAATTTATAGCCTATGAGCAAGAAATAAAGCGTATTCGTGATGAAAAGGCTGTTCTCGCTCAAAAACTTGATGATGCTAAAGAGGAAGGTAGAGAGGAAGGTAGAGAGGAAGGCAAAAAGACAAGAGAAGTTGAAATAGCAAAAAACCTACTTAAAGCTGGTGTATCTATTGAATTAATAGCTAAATCGACTGGTCTTGAAATTGATGAGATTGAAAAGCTAATACTAAATTGAACTTTCAGAAAAATTCATGTAAACATAAAATTATGCTTTACATAGTATTAACTCGTATTAAACTTACCACATGGAAATGGATTGGAATTGCTAATTTGGGAAAGGACTCTGTGTAAAGGATAACTTTTTATCCTTTACACAACTTAAATTTTATAGTAATCACTTCTTGTCAATTGAAAAAGATTACCAGCACTGCCATGCATGCAAATTTTCACCATAATAAAAAAGAAAGTCAAGTAAAAAAAAGTAAGAAAACCTCTTTTTACTGTAAATTCCATAACTTTCACGTGCGTGGTAGCTCTCACGTAATTAATACCAATAGCAAACATCTTCGAGCACGGATCAATTCCAGAAGAAGAATAAAAGCGCGAGAAAAATCAGTTGAGCTTAAGCTTTCGATTAGAACTTTCAATGATGAAACTCATCTCACCTCTCGTGAGTTACTGCAAGTTATTAAAAACAAGGAAGTACAGGAGTTTAAAAATGGAATTTCTGCTCAATTAAAAGGACGTAGCACGTATGTTTCAGGGCACTTTAATCCACATAAAGCAAAAAAAATCTACGCTAATCAAGCACAAAAAGAAGCAGCTCAATACTTTATTGAGCTAATGATCGATAAATTTTACAGTTTTAAAAGGTCAAAAATCACGGATTTAATTCCTATCAGAGAAAATATTATAAGAAAAGTTTTTGAAAAATTTCAAAATCACCATGAAATTAAGGCAATAATGGTCTACATTAAAAATTTATGGATAGTTTACGATAAACATTTGTACAATATTGAAGGCATGAAAGAAAGGGTTGATCACCATATTAACCTTATCATTAAAAACACTAGTCAAGAAAAGATCGAACAATTACTGGAATTAGGAGCAACACCCCATGAAGTGTATTGCACCCTAAGAAAAATTCAGGGAGCTAATCTTTATCGTATAGGTATTTTAGCAGTTCGTGGCGGCTACTTTCTTAAAGTATACATTGAAAAGAAGCTATGTAAGTTATTAAAGTATCACTTTAATAGTTTTAAAAATAAAATGTCTAATATGGGGATCATTACTAGAAAAGATTTTTTTCTCATTGTACAGAGGCACCTCCCCTTTCTCTTCAATAAAAGATACAGAAGCCTTTATCGAAGAGGACTTTTATGCTATTTGCGTAATACACATTATGTAATTTTCAATACTAACAAAAACATTTCCCAATCTTTTAAACAACAACCTGTTGAACCTCCGGATTAGTACTTAAAAGGAACTATTAAAGTACCTCTTTAAGATTAAATTGCTACTTTAAAAACACTTAAAATTTCAACCTTTAGCTCCAATACGACCCTCTATTTGTCTTTTCTTAAAAAACGTTAAGATATTTATCAATTGAGTAAGTTTTTCTGTAAATATTTCAATCTAATCATACTCTTTTTGATGTCTTTTTTGATCTTTTTCAGAGTTATCCACAGTTTTTTTATTCTCAATTATATATATAAAGCTGCGCCAATAAAAGCCGATATTAGTAATGAAAGACCAGCAGCAGCAAAAAGTCCACTACCAACTCCCATTCCAGCCGTAATACCAACAATAGCACCAAATTTCATTGTTTTATGCTTGTATTTATCTTCTGCCTTTTTTAAAAGCTGCTCTGATTCATCACGGGCATGTTTTCTTGCAGTCATTCCATAATGATCCTTTATAAAAAGATTAGCACCTGCATCTAGTAAAATTTGTGTTACCTCTTTGTCATGACTATTGTGCAAAGAAGTTTTTCCAAAAGAATCTCGTGCATTAACATTAGCACCTTTGTCTAATAAATATCGTATTAACTTCTTCTTCTCCTCCTCTAAGCAATCAAAATCTCCAACTATTACATGCAATAATGTAACCTTATATCTATACTCTCTTTTCTCTAGGCTAAATAGATGATTTATATCAAATTCTTCCTCCTTCCACCTTTGATATGTATCGCAAGCTTCCGTTGAAACGATAAAAAAGGGTGAAGTTACTGCTATTCACTTTTTGTATCGTTTTTAGCAAAAGCTTCCTCCCAAGTGCCTTGAGTTGCTGCACGGCTATACTCTGTTACTCTATTTTCAAAGAAATTTGTATGTTCCACGCCATTTAGTATTTCATCAAGCCACGGAATAGGGTTATCTTTAACATTATATATAGATTTAAGACCTAATTGCGTTAACCTTCTGTTTGCTATGTAACGTATATAATTGCGCACTTCCCCTGCAGATAGCCCTTCAACATCTCCTAAATCAAAAGCAAGACTTATAAATTCATCTTCAAGTTCAACAATAGTGCGACATGCAGAATATAATTCTTCTTTGAACTCGTCATTCCAAATTTCATTATTCTCTTTAATAAACGTATTGAACAAATTGATAATTGAATTGGTGTGCAAGGTTTCGTCACGTGCTGACCAAGCAATTATTTGCCCCATACCTTTCATTTTTCCAAACCGTTGAAAATTGAGCAAAATTGCAAATGATGCAAATAACTGCAATCCTTCAGTGAAGGCACCAAATACTGCTAAAGTTTTAGCAACATGTTTTTTATCGTGCTTTTTACTTTCCTCAAATTCTAACATGTATTCATACTTCTTTCTCATAGCATCATATTTTAAGAATGCTTGATATTCACTTTCTGGCATGCCAATCGTATCTAGAAGGTATGAATAGGCTGCAATGTGTATAGTCTCCATATTGGAAAAGCTTGCAAGCATCATACATATTTCTGTTGGCTTAAATATATTTGAATAATGCCTCATATAGCAGTTATTTACTTCAATATCTGCTTGAGTAAAAAACCTAAAAATCTGGGTCAATAAATTTTTCTCTACATTCGAAAGTTTAGTTTTCCAATCTTTCACATCATCAGCAAGCGGAACTTCTTCAGGTATCCAGTGTATCCTTTGTTGCTGCAACCATGCATCATATGCCCAAGGATAATTAAAAGGCTTGTATATTGGATCTGCTTCTAGCAATGACATAAGGTACCTAATTATTTTGAAGTAAATATTATATTAAATGATATTGAGAATCAGTCAATTTAACTTTTTTGAAATTTGACGACAGATAGTTTATCAGTGTATTATGATTTCAAATAATTAATTGACGAAATGCGAGTATTAATATCTTTTATTTTATTATTTACAGTGAGCTGCACTCACACTATTCACAATCACGGAGTTCCTGGCATTAATGTTGAACTGTGGAGCAAAATAAAAGTAGGTGATGATAGAGAAAAAGTGGTTCATACTTTAGGATCGCCAACATTAGTATCAAAGTTCGACGAAAATGTTTGGTACTATGTCTCATATAAAATTAAACAAGCTAACTTCTTGGGAAAAAGGAAGTACAGTAGTAAGTCTCTGCAAATTTCGTTTAATCAGAATGACGAAGTTACAGATATAAGAGAAATCAACGTTGCAGAAAGGTCTTTAGCTGTTGTTGATTGAAAATTTGCTGATCTATTTTTCATCACAAGTAACTAATTTAGGTAACGTAAATTCACCTATTTAGATTCAACCACTATGGATTGAAATCCAAAGATTGAGAGAGAGCATATAATGCTAACTTTTGACTTACCAAATTTATCTTCTTTTTTAGAGTAATTTTCAATATAATTTTTTATCATTTCGTCAGTTACATTTCCGCTAGTCCTGACAAATGTCCATAACCCAGTATCTTTTTTTCAGCTCTGGAAAGTTTTGCTGGATTTTTTTCTGGAACTTTTTCCTTTTATTAACTGCACTAACTTACTAATACTTAAGTATGGGGGTACAGAAACGTATACATGTTGACGCAACTCTACCTCTCTAATTGATTATTTGCACATACTTCTTGTACAACTTCTTTAGCTTTCTGTCCAATATCTCCAACTAATACTGGATATCGATATTTTGTTATCCACACTATGTGATATATATACAGAGTGACTGCTTTTTCTATAATATTCCACATTCTTTGAGATTTTTCACCTTAAAATTATATTCTTAAAAGGATGGTCCAGGGTTTTTCTCCCAAATTTGGAACAATAAAAATTTTCTAAGTTCATACAAAACAAGAAAAAGCAGATTCTCTACAAAAGAGAAAACTTATATTAAAATATTAATTTGTTTTAAAACTAAATTAATGTTAAGATATAAAGTATATAGCTTAATTTTTTTTACAAAAAGCAATGAATATCAATGATTTTAACATAAAGAACTTAACAACAATTTCTATAGTACAAGAAATAAAGAATGGCGTTAGGCTTGTTCCAGACATAATCAAACCTGGAATACAGGGTATATTTTACGCTGCAGGAGGAGCATTATTTACATACGCTTATGTTTTTTTTGCACAACAAAAAAATTATGAAGATGGTTATATGGATGGCTACAAAAAAGGCTACAGTGAAGGATTTAACCAAGGTTATAACAAAGACTTTAATCAAATTGCCTTAATTGCTGGAGCTGCTTGTGTTGGAGCTGCTATTGGAGCTGCATCTATTATGTATTGTACTAAATGTAAACAACAAGATACTCATATTGCTAACGCTCAAATAAACCAGGTAATTTCTAATAACTTAGCTTTAGTTGAGTAAAACCAAGCTAAAAAGCAATCTCATAATCATTATGCTGAGAAAAAATTCATTGTGTAACCAGAAAAAATAGAGATAATGTTTTCTGATATGTTGTAGTGGATTAGGTTCAGGTCCCAGTAGGAGCGAGTTTAAATACTACATAGACTTGTAGCTTTTTTTGCTACCTTTACTGTAAAAAAAAAGGGGTAGTAACTTTGTTAGCATCAGGAGTGTTTGCTGCAGCTCCTTATGTTAGTTTCTTAGCTCCAGTTGCAGCGTTAAGTGTTGGCCTTCCATTTATTATTAGTGGTACTGTATTTTCTGCTCTAGTTTTTGCGCTTTCAGCTGCACTGCAAAGAGCTAACAATTACTTCTTCTTGTTTAGATGCTCAAAATGTCAAAGAAAAAGCTAAAATGCAAAAACAACTAGATAAAAAGGTAGAATACAATTATTAATTCTGATGAAGATGCTAAGAAAATGCATCAAGAGCGTAAAAAAAGAAATCAAGAAGAAGTTTTAGATTCTGAAGCTCTTAGCAATTTATTTAAAGAAGAAGGTAATCAACCAAAATTGCATGCAGTAGCAAAAGAAACAGGTGATTAACCGAAACTAAAAGATAGAACAACTCAGATTGTAAAATTTAGTAGTATTGCAACGTACGCATCAGTTATAGTAGCAGCTTTAGCATCAAAGTTGTTTCCAACTCTCGTATGTACTTTAGATCCTGCTTCTGGATTATCTGAGCAGCAGGCACATCTAGGCCAAGCTGATGGTAATTCTACTGTAAATTTACCATCAGCTCACCATGTACCTACTCCACAGACTATGTTGAAAAGTAAAGTTGATGAGTCTCACGAAATGTTAAATTCTTCTTTTAAGAGTGCTAAAAATAATTTCGGTGCATCTCAATCATTTCTTCCAAAGTAGATAACGGTATAGATACATCAAAACGCCAAGGCACTTTTTTTGACTCTGTTGAATTAAAAAGGCTAACTACAGAACGGCCAACTCAGTCTGGTCTTGTAACGGCTTACTAAGGATTTTTTAAATATCGATCCTCAAAAAAATCGGCGTAGGTTTAGGCAGTGTAATGTCTAAACCTACGTATGCGTTGCACAGAGATTTTAAATCACGTTGTTCTTTTGGAATTTGCAACTGATCGAGTATCATTTTTGCTGACTTTGGAGCAATTGGCTGCAGCAAAATGCCAATTATCCTTATAAATTCCAGTAATTTGTAGATTACTAAATCCATGAGCTTTCTATCGGTTTTTCTTAACGTCCAGGGTGCACTTTTATCTATGTAAGCATTGGCCTTGGAAGAGATATTGATAATCAGGAGTATAATCTGGTTAAATTCATACTTTGATAGATGATCCATTACTTGATCAATTATGGCTTTGCAATTTGGTAAACTCTCATCATCTTTAAGCAAATTGCGATCGACCACTGGTACAACTCCAAAGCATTGCTTGTGCAGAAATGAAATTGTTCTTTGCACTAAATTGCCTATATTGTTTGCCAGCTCTGAGTTTATGCGGCTGATCATGTTCTTCTTACTGAAATTACCATCTTGACCGAAACTTGCTTCCCGAAGGAGAAAATAGCGTAGTTGATCAACACCAAACTCTTCTGCCAGACCAATTGGATCTATAACGTTACCAAGGGATTTGGATATTTTTTCCCCCTCGTTCAGCCACCAACCATGAACTGCAATTTGCTTTGGCAGTGATAAATCTGCTGCAAGAAGAATAGCTGGCCAGTATACAGCATGAAAACGCAATATGTCTTTACCGATCACATGAACGTTGAAGGAGTTTGTCCAAAACTTCTTATATTCCTCATCTTCTATATTAGGAAAGCCTATTGATGTGAGATAGTTAGTGAGCGCATCTATCCAAACATAAATTACGTGCTTGTCATTCCCTGGTACTTTTATTCCCCAATTAAAACTAGTACGAGAAATCGAAAGGTCAGTAAGTCCTGATTTTACAAACGATACCACTTCATTTTTTCTGCTCTTAGGAAAGATGAAATTCGGCTGATTTTCATATAACTCTAGCAATTTGTTTTGCCAATTTGACAAGCGAAAAAAATAGCTCTCTTCTTTTATCCACTGAACTTCAGCACCTGTTGGTGCTCTGCCATCTATCAACTCTGATTCCTGATAAAACGCTTCATCACGAACTGAATACCAACCTGAGTAAGAATCCAGATATATTTGCCCTCTCTCTTCAAGCCTATTCCATAGAACTATGACTGCTTTTTCATGACGTTCTTCTGTGGTGCGAATAAAATCATCATAATCAAAGTTCATTAGCTCAGCTAATTTTTTGAATGTAACATTTATTTCATCTGTAAATTCTTTTGGCTCTATTCCCTTTACCTTAGCCGCTTTTTCAATTTTCTGTCCATGTTCATCTGTACCAGTAGTAAATTTGACGTTCTTTCCAGCTAATTTCATAAATCTAGCTGTAACATCACAGATAAGGGAAGTATATGCGTGGCCGATATGTGGCTTGTCGTTTACGTAATATATTGGCGTAGTGACGTAAAAGCTCTCAAATTGCTCCATTTTGTACTGTTTAAAGCTTTATCGTATCTGCACTAGTAATAAAAATCAATATATATCCTATCGTATAAGCAATCTGAAAAGCCATTATACCGCTGCGTTTTGCAGCGGTATCCTGTAAGTGATTTACGCTTTAGAGTAAGCAGTTTGCTGTCCATAACCTCAAAAATGTTGTTCTGGATAAGAATTATCAAATGCACCTTTAGGAGGAGCAGTTGGAGCAGTACTATGCTCTTCAAAAGGGTAAGGAGGTGGTGCAACACCATGAGAATAATTTCCATAACCATACCCTTGTCTAGGATAGCTACCTACCGCCTCTTTAGCTTTCTCAATATTTTTCTGACTCTTTCTCATGCTTCATATGAAAAGCCACACCACCAGCAAGACACACAAGAGAATTAATGCCAAGAATGACTAAACCCCAAACTGGTAAGACTGGGTTAATAGCACAACCTATCAAAGCTGCTAAAGAAATTGCACCAACTGCAAATTCTATATTTCTGAACATTTTAAGTTTATTATCCAGGTAATCTACCTTTTCTGATTTTCTAGCCGTTTTTTCGCTACTGTTGTACCAAACACACATTAAAGCATGGAAAGCAACACACACAACTACAGCTGCTATACCTAAAGCTAATAATTTCCTGTTGTCTTCTGAGTCTTTTTTCTTATCTTCTCTACTTAGCTGGCCACCACTAATGAAACCAGGATTGTTTATAACTGTAGTACGACCACTAAACAGGTTGCTAAGTAGTAAATAATCCCAAAAATCTAAACCTCTGTTATTGTGTACATATACGTGTGTAGCCTGAGGGCTTGTAGGTTGTTGCCTACTATCACGTCGATCACTTCCTATATTGTGTTCATTAGTTGGGTTATAGCGCCTAAATTCCTTATACGCATTTTCAAAATTTTTATCACTCCAGTCCTCAATATTTTGCATACCACGAGAACGTAAAAATTCTTGAACACCATTGTCACTGCCAGTTTCTTTTATATAGGCAAGTGCATACCTTTTTAAAACACTATCACGCATAAAAGTTACCCCTAAATTAAGATTAAATTAATAAACATTTATTATAGCAAAGTAAAGTTTAATTGTCAATTCAACCATAACCTAATACCCAGTTAATATCCTTTCCACCAGTTCTGTTACTGTCGGTATGTAGCCATTCTCATAAAATGGGTCTTGCTTAAATTTGTACACATTGTGTCCAGAAAACATAAGTTCATTTTCAACATTGCCGTCATGTACAATGTTTTGCAGTGTCTTTTGTATACAGAAACTCCGTGGATCTGGCTTTCGCCCTGTTGAATGGTCACCATGATCTTTCCAATTGCTAAACAGACAATGGCTCAAACATCCCATGCAATTAATTTGATCTTGTCTTATCTCCGCAAATTTGTCTGGTGTCACAAAAATAACAGTTGCATCTGGAGTTTTCATTACCTCTATATACCCTGCTTTAATCCATGCATTTGCTAGCTCTTTGTCTTTTGCAGTGAGGTAAATCTTTCTACCTCTGCTACCTATTGCAAATTCATTATTAAACTCTCCACTCGCACTTTCTGAAAATTTTATTTGACGTGAATTTCGTTCCTGTAGCTCATGTATGAAGCTATTTCTTACTGCAGATGAGTAAAATCCTGTCGGACTAAATTTGTTTAAAAATACGTCACCTTCTTCTAAAGTGAGTAATTTCTTTTTCCACTCCGTAGAAATCGGACTTTCTTTTGTTAAAAGTGGACGAGTGCCAAACTGAAAAGCTATTGGTCCAATTTGTAAATTGTCAAACCAATGTTCCCAATCCTTCAAATTCCACACTCCCCCCGCCATAACAATTGGCGTTTCAGAAAGACCGACTTCATTCATGAAAGATCTAAGCTCTGCAACTCTTTCAAATGGAGCCTGTGATAATTCTGGATCTTCACTATTACTGAGTCCATTGTGACCACCAGCAAGCCACGGATCCTCATATACTACTCCACCAAGTAAAAAAGAAGATATTTTTTGGTAAGCACGTTTCCACAACGCTTTAAAAGCGCGCGCCGATGAGATAATAGGGTAGTAATAAACTTGATATTTAGCTGCAATTTCTCCAAGCCTGTAAGGCATACCAGCACCGCAAGTGATGCCATGAACTAAGCCTTTTGCTTTTTCTAATATGCCATGAAGGACTTGCTCTGCTGCTCCCATTTCCCAAAGCACATTCATATGTATTCTTCCACGGCCTTTTGATATTTCATTCGCTATTTTTGCTTGACTAACTCCAGCCTCGATACTATACTCAATTAACTCCTTGTGTTTGTCATTTCTTGTTTTACCTTTATAAATTAGTGGCACTAACTCGCCGTTATTATCGATAAGTTTAGCATTTGCACCAGAAAATGTACCAACAGCATCTGCTGCAGCAAATGCTCCACTTGATCTTCCGTCACTAATTGCAATGCCTTTGCCACCTTCGATAATCGGCCACACTTCTTTTCCTGAAATCACTATCTTTTTTATCTTATTTTTCAAAATTTCCTCTTAATCTTTCACTCTATTTTACTTAATTACTAAAAAAATAATAGCTTTTCTTTTTTATACCTATGCATTCAGTTTTAAATAGGCATAGGAGATGCTATAAATATAGTTTTATAAGAAATTTGCTATATGATCATAGGTTTAACAGGTGGGATTGCAGTTGGAAAGAGCTTTGTAGCCAATTGCTTTAAAGAATTTGGTGCCGCTTTGTTTGATGCCGACTCTGTCGTGCACCAGCTTTATAAAGTAAACAAAAACATAATAAGTTACGCAGAAGAAAAATTTCCTGGAGTGATAGTAAATGGAAAAATAGATAGAACAGTATTATCTAAATATTTTTTAGCTTATGATGAAAATTGGAAGCAATTTCAGTCTTTAGTGCATTCCGCTGTGCGAAATGAATTAGAAATTTTTATTGCTCAGGAGAAAGAAAATGACGGAAAGTTTCTAGTTCTAGACATTCCACTCCTGCTGGAAACTAGATTCCGTTTATATTGCGATTTTATTGTCTTTATCCATGCAGATAGCGCTGTACAAGCTCAAAGGATCAGTGAGCGTAATATGGATAAAAAAAAGCTGGATCTAATGTCTAGTATTCAGCTACCTATTGAAGAAAAAAAGCAAATGAGCGACTTTATCATCGATACCAGTGCAAATGTTCTTTCTCAAGTGAAAGATATAATAAACTCGTTAGACCTCAACACGTGATACGGTTATTCTCCACAAGATTACTCCGAATTTTAGCTATACTATCAGCAGATTTTACCATTAAAATTTCAAACCTTGAGCCTGTATTCAAAAACGATTCTACTGATCTGCCGAAAAAATCATATCTCCATCCCTTGAATAGTTTATCTATCTGCCCAGATATTGAGCCAGCTAACTCATCTTTTGATGAAATTAACTTTCTTGATATGTTATTTTCCTTACATTTGCTCTCCAAAATAATCGAGAGTATATCAAATACAGATTTATCATAATTATCTGACAGAGTATAATTTTGCTGCACAAATTCCTTCTCATTCTCATTGAAAATATCTATAAATTCTAATAAATCTTCCTCTTTTATATTTTTTGTGTTTCTCTTAAGGTCATCTAAAATGTCATCAATATGTTCCACGTTTTTTTCAATTAAACCAGTTATTACGGCATTATTGACTACCTTATTACGATTTATATTGTAACGCTGTGCTAAGATCTCTTGCCACTCACTAACTGCTTTAACAGTTAACATCAACTTTGGATTTGCTTCATAATTAAATTTAATCCTCTTCCATGCATCTTTTGGATTATGCAAATACTTATTAACATCAACTATTGATTCCATCTCTTCTTGAAACCAGCCTATCCTATTATTTTCTTCAAGTTTATTGCACAATATTTGGTGTAGGTCATATAGGTGTATCACGTCATTTACTGCATAATCTAATTGATCCTCAGATAATGGCCGTTTTAACCAATCTGAATTTTTAGCTTTAATTTTATCCAGCGCTACCCCCTGATATTGCTCTACTACTTTTGAATAACCAATAAAGTCGTGATAATAATGACAAAACATAGCAGCAACTTGGGTATCAAAAATGGGAGTAGGAACACATTTAAGCACGGTGAGTAAGGATTCTATGTCTTGCCGACAACTATGAAAAACTTTGGTTATTTCTCGATTCAGCATTATTTTCTTAATAAGCGATAAGTCAATTCCCGGTACTAACACATCTACAATAAAACTCTTCTCTCCGTAAGAAATTTGAATTAGTGATAATCTAGGATAGTAGGTTAAATTGTTTCTAATGAACTCTGTGTCCACTGCTATAAATTTTGGATCTTTTGCCATCAATTCTTCACATGCATTCTCCAGCTCCGATGTCGTACTAATTAGCATATATTTTTCATTCAGTGGCTATATTTTACCACTTATATTGAATATTTACAATTGATTGAAATTGAAAACGCAACTGTATGATAACTAATCCTTCTGTAAATATACAGTTTTGCCAGACACAACGGTACGTATTACGCGCCCTTTCACTTTGCGTCCATCGAAAGGGGAATTTTTTGATTTACTAGCAAAGTTGTCAACTTTAATTTTCCATTCATGATCCAAATCAACTAAAATTAAGTCCGCTGCAAGGTTTTTCTGTATGCGGCCACGTGGCACATGTATGATATCTGCAGGCTTATATGTCAATTTTGCAAGCACATCAAGTAGAACCATTTGTCCACTGTGATATAGTTCAAGTGAAATGGGCAGCATTGTTTCAAGGCCAACAATACCAAATGCAGCATTTTCAAGTGGCAAATCTTTAGAACTAAGATCATGCGGAGCATGATCGGTTGCAATACAATCAATCACACCTGTCTTTAAACCTTCAATCATAGCTAAACGATCTTCCTCTGTACGAAGTGGCGGATTCATTTTTGCGATTGCTCCATGTTGCTTTACTATATCTTCAGTTAAAGTAAAGTGATGAGGAGTTACTTCACATGTAACATTTAACCCCAAATCTTTTGCTCGTTTAATAGCATCAAGTGAATCTTTTGAAGAGACATGCAAAATATGGTAGTGTACATTTTCTATGTCCTTCATTAGTAGTATATCACGAGTTACCATAACCGATTCTGATGCACTCAAGATTCCTTTTACTCCCAATTCTTCAGAAATCTTACCCTCATTAATTGCGCCACCAGCAGATAGATTTAAATCTTCTGCATGTTGAGCAATAGGAACATCAAGCATACTTGAATAAAGCAGTGCCTGTCTCATAATCATTGGATTCATAACTGGCATACCATCATCGGTGAACCCAACCGCACCTGCTTCCTTTAAAAGCGCCATTTCAGTTAATTTTTCTTTCGAAGTGGTAATTTTGGCGTAAAATTCAACATTCACATGTGAAGTTTCAAGTGCTCTATATTTCAAATATTTAGCCAAGACAACACTATCAATCGCTGGAACAGTGTTTGGCTGGCAAACTACAGTTGTAACGCCTCCTACAGCTGCAGATTTGCTACCCGTATGTATAGTTTCTTTATGCTCTTGACCTGGTTCACGAAAATGCACGTGAATGTCAATAAGTCCTGGCATTAGAACAAGCCCTTTACAGTCTATTGTTTCATCAACTCCACTTGTTGAAAGTAATGATTCGCTAAAATCAACAATTTTATCCCCTTCAGTTAACAATGAACCTTTTATATCAAATTTAGTTTCCGGGTCAATAATACGAGCATTGATATACGCAATTTTATAGCCTTCCTTTTGGCCTTTCTGCAATAAATTCCAAGATTGTGTCATTATATTTAAGTATCAATTACAAAATAAATCTAAAGTTTTTTTAGTAAAACACAACCAAATTAAAGTGATGTTACAATAACTAGCAATGAAGAATATTTAAATTAATACTCAAGCAGCTACTCTACAACTAAACTAAAGAATGACTAAGATCATTCCCGATTTGACTAACTTCAACATTATTAAGTGCGGTATTTGCGTTATAAGAACAGTAACATCCTACTGCAAGAAAAGTTAATGCAGCTACAGCAAGCGAAACACACATTGCTAAATGAACCATTGTTAAACTTGTACCAACAGCAAATGCTCCAGATAATACAAAAGAAACAGAAGCATAATTACCTTGCCTTTTACTGTAAGTTCTTGCTTTCAAGAATTTTTCACTTAGCTCTTCATTCTTGCTTTCAAATTGCTTCTGTAGACTCTTCTCTAGTACTTCACTTTTGTTTTCAATTTCTTGCAGCTTTGTCTTTAAGTCGTTATTTTCATTTTCGCGTTGCATTATTTGATCAGCGAACGATTGTCTTGCATCATCCAGCTGCCCTTCCAACTGATCATTTTGTGTAGTCAATTGAGCTACCCGACCATTTAGCGTATCAGCAACCTGTGTTAATCGGGTTACTTCATCAGTTTTATCAGTTAGACCTTGCTTTGCATCATCCAGCTGCCCTTCCAATTGATTGTTTTGTATAGTCATTTGATCTACTTGATCTTTTAGCTTTCCAATCTCTTTTTTCTTCTTTTCAAGCTGAGCTCTTGCTTCATTAGATTCTTTGCTAAGTTGCATGACTTTACTAGTTTCTTCAGCTAGTTTTTGCTCTGATTCTACAAGTTGAACTTCTGTTTGCTCACATTTCCCTTCAAGCTCCCTTGCTTGACTAGACAAATTACTATTTTCCTGTTCAAGTTGAGCTTTTACTTCCCTTAGCCCTCTCTCACTCTCTCTGAATTGAGCTTTAGCATCCCTCAGCTCTTTTTCTGCAAATTCTACCTTTTCTTCTAGCTTAGTTTTTGCTTCCTCAAGTTTCTCCAGTCGATTAGCCAGATTACTATTCTTTCTTTCTAATTCAGCATTTGTTTCCTTAAGTTCCTTTATAGTATCATTAAGCTTGGTTACTGTTCTAGTTTGTTCATCCAGCTCTGCTTTCTTTTCTGCAAGCTGATCTTTTGTCCCTTTAAATTCTGCAGTAAGTTTATCTATTTGATCATTGAGTTGATTAGTCTTCTGTTGTTCTTGTGTTAATTTTCCTTTTTCATCATCTAGCTCTTTAGTTTTTCCAACCAAACTTTGTTGTATACTCTTTAACCTTCCCTCTAATTGAGTTTTGTCATTAGTAGGCTTAGCTACTTCTTGTTCTAGTAGTTTAATTTTCTCTTCTAATTTTGGAGCATATTGAATTGGTATCTCAGAAAGCTTAATGTCTTTATTTTCTTCCTCAACTTTTTTAAAGAACTCCTTATCATTCACATCGACATATGACAAAACTGCATGGTAAAATAGGCCAAAAATATAAGCAATATGACGATACTTAGATGGATTGTTATCTGATTTAAAATTTTCCTGCTCTACTTCCCGAACAAGGTTATAATAGATATTAATTCTATGATAGTGCAGTTCTAAGTACTCCAGAGTTTTACCTGTTTCTAATTTTAATGATTTACCTACATGTTTATAGTGCATACCAGCATTACCATGTGGCAAACATGGTACCGGATCTGATTGACAAGCTACTCTAATAGTCTTATTTCCAAGACACTGATTGTAAACTTCAGCGGCACCATTGTAGAAAACTCTTGGAGAGCCAAAAGTTGCAACATGAACATCTTCGGCATCTTCTGTTTTATTAAGACATAAAGCAGCGATATTAGCAAGAGCACCTCCCATGCTATGACCTGTAACATTAATTTTCAAATCTTTGATTGCTAATCCTTTATCATTAGCATGCCCTTTTAATATCTTATGCACACTGGGCCAAGAGCGTTTGAATAAAGAGTAAAAACCAGAGTGTACACGATGATCTTCAGGTAAAAATGACAATTTAGCTAAAGATGCACGAAGATCTTCCTTTACATCATTTAAATCACGAGTACCATGGTAAGCTATAGTTACTTCCTGACCTTTAATAAAAACATAACCAGCATCTCGATTATATGAATTGCTACTCATTAAAGCATAACCGACATCTTGTTGCTCTAATTTATAGTCAGTATCCGAGCAATATTTGTCTTCAATGAGTTCATTGTCGTAAAATTTTATAATTTGATAACCTTCTTCTTCAAATTGCCTTTTAGTTTTGTACTCATCTTGCTTTAATTTTCTGTCCACATTACCGTAGGAAATCTTGCTAAAAGTACACATTTCTTGTAATTTTTCTTTATTAAATCCTGCAATTTGCCCTTTTATCAGATCAGCAAGGTCAAAAGCATCCTTTAATCCAGCACCTTTAAAATCTTCTATCTTCTTCCATGCTTTAATTAGGTCAGAAGTTCCTAGCCCATTAAGGTCAAAACTTTGAGCTTCTAATTCGTTCTTAAATGGTTCTAGCGCTTCAATTGCGCATTCTTTTATTTCATTACCACCAATATGTACAATACTATCGCTAATAGAATCCATACTTTGACCATGAGTAATACTTGGCATATTTTTTACCTACTATTTCATTTTATCAGGCTTAAGACTCTTATTTGTGACAACCACCGTATTTGCAATCTTATCATGCCAAGTTTGGCAACGTTTGTCGAAGCTTGCCCATATGAAACCTAAGAATAGTGGTGCAGTTGACAATATAAAGGAAAAAAACCTCTTTATTGCTTGTTTTAGAGTCAATTTTTCAAAAGTTTGTGCATTTACAACTCTGAGTCCAAGTAATAACTTTCCAGGTGTAGCGCCAAATCTTATCCACATATATGCTACATAACTAAAAAGCATAATAAATTGAACTATCTGATTTAGAACTAGTAACTTGATTAGCTTACTCTGCATTGCTGTTTCCTCTGCAGATAGTGGTACCTGCATTTGATATTTTGCAGCAATTTGGCCTAATATTTTACTGCTCTCTGAGCTCATGAAGAGTTGATTTAAGGTCTGACCGCAAAACTGCAAAAATAAAACGATGATGATTAAATCAAGCAGCACTGACAAATAGCGTCTAAGTCCCGTTACATAGCATATTCCATTATCATCCTTTTTCACTTTTTGAATAGCATTTATAGAAGAAAGAATGGAAAATAAACGATTAAAAATTTTATGTAACATATATGCATTTTCCAATGTTTGAGTGCCCCTGGCCGGACTTGAACCAGCATGCTTTTGCAAGCAACAGATTTTGAGTCTGCCGTGTCTACCATTCCACCACAGGGGCCTACTTTAATGCTATAAGCAACACAAGATTAGTCAAATTTTTTATCTTTTAAGTAAGGACTGAATATTCTACAATAATCAATCATTACTCTGAAAACTTAAAATGAATGAATTAGCTAATCTTATTGATTCAAGAGAAGAAATATGTAAATTGCCACACAATTTAGAAGCAGAGCAAATGCTCATTGGTGCAATGATTCGTGATAATAGAATTTGTGATGCAGTTGAAGATATAATTGCAGCAGACAATTTCTATGATCCACTACATCAAAGCATTTTTACCCAGATATCTAAAACCAGAAAACACGGCATAGTTGCCAATGAACTAAGCCTTAAGATGTTTTTTGAAAATGATAAAGCATTTGCCGAATGTGGTGGAGTTGAGTACCTAGCAAAACTTGCAGCAAAGGCAAGCATTGCGCTTGATATCTATAGCTTGACCAGAATAATCCGTGATACTTATTTAAGGAGATGCTTAATCAAGCTCGGGCAGGAGATAGTTGACGATAGTTACAACTACAACATTGAAAATCCTGCACAGGTACAAATTGAGCAGGCAATGACAAAGTTGTTCAACTTAGTAGTAAAAAAGCAAGGTGATAAGACATATATAAAGCTTGCAAGTTCAATTAAAGATGTGGTTGAGAAGATCAGCAAGCTGAAGAATAACCCAGAGGCTCTAGGTATTACAACCGGACTTCAAGACCTAAACCAGCTCCTTGGTGGTTTGCAGAAATCTGATCTGTTAATTATAGCTGCAAGGCCCTCAATGGGAAAGACAGCATTGGCGCTGAACATCGCACTTAATGCTTGTAAGATTTTGCAAAAAAGAACAGATAAACAACACTACGTAGCGTTTTTCTCACTTGAAATGTCAGCAGAGCAATTGACTGCAAGATTGATTACTATAGATTCAGGCATTGGTTATTATAAGGCACTGACTGGGAGAATTAGTGATTTTGAATTACACGAATTCATTAATGCTAGTACAGATCTATCCGAATTACCTTTCATCATAGATGACACTCCTGCATTATCAATTAGTGCTCTTCGTACCAGAATACGTCTTCTCTATCAACTATATAATGTAGAGGTGGTCTTTATCGATTATCTGCAGTTAATTCGAGGAACAACAAAAAGGAGTAGTGAAAATAGAGTGCAAGAAATCTCAGAAGTGACGCAGGGTTTAAAAGCAATTGCAAAGGAACTAAATATTCCCATTGTTGCACTATCACAGCTCTCTCGTTCTGTTGAGCAAAGGGATGATAAAAAACCACAACTTTCTGATTTACGTGATTCAGGAAGCATAGAGCAGGATGCGGATATAGTAATGTTCCTCTATAGAGAAGAATATTATGAATTAAGAAAGCAACCAAATGAAGGAAGTAATAAACATCGAGAGTGGCAAGAGAAAATGGAGAAAATTAGAAATATTGCAGAGCTGATCATTGCAAAACAAAGAAACGGGCCAATTGGCAGTGTGAAGCTACATTTTGACTCCAATAGAGGTGCATTTAAAGATTATACAGAAAGATATAGTCTGTAGCGGTTTTGAGTAATTCTGGAAGTGTTTAACAAACCATACGTGCCAAATTAAGAAGCTATCGTGAAACATAGCAATATTTAAGATTGGCATTTTATTTGTTACATTTATTTTTTTAGGAAATTCTTATCTAGGATAAGATAATTTTTTAGAAAGATCTATAAATTACTAACTTTATTACTTAATATATAAAATAGTTTTTTCCTATTTCCTTTCTTCCTTACGCCACTTTTTCTTAACTTGATGCGTATGGTTTATTTAACACTTCCGATATACAACTAAAAAATAGCAAATTCTCTATAACTTGAATATAATTTTAGCTTTACCTAAACAGAAAGATGAATTACTTAATGGATTTTGTTTTAATATCTCTTTCCTTGCCACTTTTTATTACTGAGAATTATTTGTTAATTACTGCGTTGATTCCACTTTTAAGTGCATTAGCTATTTCTTTTACTAGTAAATGGCCCAGATTGAACAATAGCATTACTGTTGTTTCTTCTATGCTTCTATTTGCGTATACATCTCTATGCACTTTATATTTGGTGTATGGTGATCATTCTCAATTTATTCTCATGGACTTTGGTAATAATTTGCATATTAGTTTAAAGTTAGAGTCTAGTGGAGCAATATTCAGTTTATTAATATCATTTTTGTGGGTACTAACCAGTATGTATGCAATATGTTATATGCGAAATAACTATGCTGATAGTAACTACTCGAGTTTTCTATGCTTTTTTTCAATAGCGATTAGCTGTGCAATGTTTATTGCTTTTTCTGGAGATTTGCTCACTACATTTGTCTTTTACGAGCTTCTAACTATTAGTACATACCCTCTGATTACTTACAACTCAACAAATGAATCAGTAATTGCAGGACGCTATTACTTTGGTTTACTATTTTTCTCTTCTTTAGTGTTATTTTTTCCTGCAATAGGCCTCTTATATAATGAATTCCATACTTTAGACTTTGTAAGAGGTGGAATATTCAAGTTTGATACTTCGTTCATAACTTTTATTGCAGTGTGTTTTGCTATGCTGATTTATGGAATAGGAAAAGCTGCATTAATGCCAATGCATTTTTGGTTGCCAAAAGCAATGATTGCACCAACTCCTGTAAGCGCACTACTACATGCTGTTGCTGTTGTGAAATCAGGAGTGTTCATCATCATCAAAGTTATATTATACACTTTTGGCATCGATAATATGCAACGTTTTGCACAGCAAAGTTGGTTTGCTGGAGGATGGCTTCCGTACGCTGCTGGATTTACTATTATTACTGCATCGTTAATTGCTTTAAAGCAAAAGGAATTAAAGAAATTGCTTGCTTATTCTACCATCTCTCAGTTGTCATATATTATATTGTTTGCTTCAATTTTTAGTGAATTCAGCATGAGGGTTGCAATTTTTCAATTAGTTTGCCACGCATTTGCAAAAATCACTTTGTTTTTCACTGCTGGAGCAATAATAACGAAAACAGGTGAGAAATACATAGATAGAATTCACGGTATAGGACGTAGTATGCCAATTAGTATGATAGCATTTACTATAGGTGCATTGTCCATGATAGGGGTACCACCTGCTCCGACTTTTTGGAGCAAATTTTTCATTTTTCAAGCTGTTTTTAACTCTAGTAATGTAACACTTTCTGTATTTGTAGCTCTGGTGTTAATTGTCAGTACTATACTCAACGCTCTATACTTCTTACCGATAATTTACAATGCCTTTTTCTTAAAACCTTCTAGAAATTATTTTATTAAAAAGACACCAATGCTTCTAATTTTACCTCCAGTTGTTACTGCTGTATGCACTTTAGTTATTTTTTTAGCTACCAAGTAATTTTTTAAATGTAATCACCTGTATTTATAGCCGTTAACAATAAATTTAAATGGTATTATACCAGTTAGAGTTGCTTTCATGTTTGATAAAGTAAATCTAACCTCCACAGCATAGTCTTTCATTTTCTTATTTTGCTCAGCTGCAAAAACTACAGTGGCATTTCCAGCAAATGTAACTAAGCCCTTGATCGATCGGTCAATAGATAGTGTTGTTACGTTTGTGTTGGTAATTTTTCTTGTGGATGAAACAGCTTCATTGTTTACTTTTTCCTGAAAGTCTTGATAGATTTTATATATAGAATTGTTTTTTATAAAATTTTCTTGATACTTTGGCTCAACAGTCCGAGAGGACTCATATGTTTCAATATATTTACTTATTAAATACCTTGCTATGGAAATGTACTCATCTTCTTTTTTACTAAAACTAAGTTTATGTATTGCAGAGAACTCATCTTCTGTGTGGTTCATATACTTCACAAAATTTAAATCTTTTTTAACAGGAAGTAATAGGTATATGTTTAGTAGTGATAAAAATAAACATACTAAGAGAAGTAACGCTATTAACGCCATCCAAGATCTTTCTACAACGCAGAACAGGTATCTGTGGCAATACCATTCAACTGCTTTCCTGAAGTAACTTTTGTTTTTTACTGATTCAAGTAATTTATCTTCCATAATACAAACCCAATTATATAATATACTGGATACTCTAAAAAACTTTAAAATATGTCTAAATTTTCCAAAATAGGATGAATTATTATATCACCTTGTTCTGCAATAAGGTGAAATTTATCAATTTTGCTCACATCTAAATTTATCATTTTTACACTGAAGCTTTCAGGATCATAAGTATTACTTTCTGCACTTTTGTGATAATTATAGTAGTGTAATTTATTTTGATCATCAAAATAACCAAATTCATCAGCAAGAGTTCCCACTTTTTTGCCTTTACCGTCTCTGACTAGCTCAAATAGATCAATTACATGGTTTTCAGATCCAGGCTCAATAGATCCTTCTACAGCAAAAAATTTAGGTGCATGACCAACATACTCCTTAAGTTTTAGATTATTAGTCTTTTTTATACTACCAAAATCCATGAGTTTATATTCATCTGAAAGACCAGAATATTGTGGATCATACTTTTTATATTCAAAAAACTCATTACCTAAAAAATTACAAAACGTTAATTTACAATCATCGTGATTGGATTTAACAACTTTAAAGTAATGAAAATCTCTAGGGATCTTTACTTCCTCTTTCGTAATATGATTACGTACAACAAGTTCATCATTAATCATATGATAGCCAATTCTTGGCAAAGTAGCTATATTGATTGCCTTGTTTAGCTTAAAATTTGCCTCATAGATGCCACTTGATAGCTCCTTCCCTTTTTCTAAAGTGACGTCTTGATCTAAAGATGTATTCTTGATTAAACTCAATTCTTTCTGCATGTTCAGTATAGTGTTTGTTAAAACTTCTATTGATTGCCATACAGTTAATTTATTATCATTCAAGTTATATACTTTCAGTATTAAATTAGCAGAATTTTATCATAAATTTATGTTAAAAGTATTACATTTTTGTGTCATGATGTTAACTACATTAGCTAAAACATGCTTTTTATCTAAGCGAAATTGCTTTGCAGCAACGAAAAGTTCATCTATTTCTTTCCATTGACTTAGTAGAATTTCAACATTATTTACTTCTTTCTTTATACTTTCTAAAATGGAGGTTTGAATTATATGTGATGCTAGTTCTAGCTCAATCTCACTATTAATTATTTTATTAACTATATCAGAATTATTTAGATTACGGAAAAATGTATAAAAATGCTTATGTGACTCATAAGCACCACTGTTTATTGCATTTATTATTACTCCCGGAGTTCCAGGAAACAAAGTAATGATCTCACTAAATATTTTATCGTCGAATTTACACTGAGATGAAACAACCTGCTTTGTTTCATCGTAAGTTAATGGAAGTAAATTCAGCTGAAAACACCTACACCGGATGGTGGTTTGTACATCATATGGCTTATGGCTAATTACAAATATTTTAGAATTTTGTGGCGGCTCCTCTAATATTTTTAATATTGCATTTTTAGCATTATTAGTCATTGACTCTAAGCTATCTATTATAGCTATTTTATATTCTGATTGAATGGGGCTTAAGTGCAAAAAGTTTTTCATTTCTCTCACCTTTTCCACTCCTATTGTATCACCTTCAACAATGTGTAAGTCTAATGCTACTTCATCGTAATTTTTTATAAGAAACCAATTAGAAAAGGATTTTGCGAATGTTGCTTTTCCTATACCTTTTTTACCACAGATCAGCCAAGATTGAACAGACAAGTTGTTCATTATCTTTTTTTTTGCTTGGTTGTGGCCTATCACCTTTTTCATTCTTTCTCCTATAGATCTTAGTTTGAAAATTCGTTATTTATTGTTTGTAATGAAATTTTACCTTTTCTTAAAACCTTAATCTTGTCTCCAGTTAAGTCAATAATAGTAGATTCTATACCAGAAACTAATTCATCATCTTCAATTACTGCAGATAAGTGTTGCTTAATAGACTGAGGTATATCTCTTGCTTTGCATATACTTTTTTCTCCTGAAATGTTAATACTAGTTGCAACTACTGGAGTTTTCAGTTCATTTAATATTGAAATCGCAATAGGATGATCAGGAATTCTTATGCCTATACTATCTTTAAAGAACTCATTTGGTAATATACTGTTATCTTGAAGTGGTAAAATATAGGTCATTGGTCCAGGAGAAAAATAGTTTATTAAATCGATATACTCTTCCTTTACCTTTGCTATATTTATCAAACTATCAATATTACTAACAAATACAGAGAGCGGCTTGTTTTGAGAACGCTTTTTTATTCGATATATTTTTTCTATAGATTCGTTACCTAGCGCATTACAAGAAAGAGCATATACTGTCTCTGTTGGAAAGCATGCTAACAAATTATTTTTTATTGCATTTATTACTTCAAATACCATATAGCTAAAACTTATGTCTACAATAGCTCTGGGTTTACCGTTATCTCCCTATATGGTAGCAATTAAGATACCGAAATGGCTAGCACGCATCTGTTGTATACTTACAGTAAATTTTATTAGCAACTGCTCGTTTTTACAACAGATTTACTACAATCCGAACTCCTCATTGATTTTATCGACTATCGTCTGTGGTGGATCATCTCCCCATCCTGAATATAAAATCTCTCCATAATCTGCAACATCTATAGAGCCAGTTCTACTTTTTGCCAGAAACATTTCTCTTTTATCTTTATCAATTAATACATAGTGCCAAGCTGATCTTCCTCGATCTTTACCACGAACTAGATATATGAGATCTGATCTACTTCTTCTTGTTGCATCAGCAAAGGATCTTTCGTTGATAGTTCTGCTTTTACTCTTTATGCCGCCACTTTCAGAAAAAGCTTCCTTGGCTTCAGCTTTTTTGTTTGCCAATTCAGAAATTTTTCCTTTTGCTCCTAGTGCATGTTCTTTGGTATTTTGAGATGAATACTTACTGGAAAAACCTCCTCTTGTCTCATTAGAGGTCCTATTTGTAAAACGCTTAGTAAACGAGTTATCGTTATCATTTTCTGCCATAAAAGTCTCCAAATTTTAGATTGTAGAATCCAAATTTTTACTACACCCTATCATAGGTTAGTTATATTAATATGAATGAAGGATAATATAGTAATTATTACAGGAATTACAGCCTCAGGTAAATCAGAATTATGCGATAACTTGATAAAAAAGTATAAAAACATTAGCATAATAAACTGTGACTCAAAGCAGGTATACAAAGAGATTCCCGTAATTACTGCTCAACCACCAAAGCAGAAAGAATTTTATAGGCTATACGGTTATGTTTCAGCAAGAGAAAATTATTCCGTAGGTTTATGGCTAGAGGATTTAAAGAGGGAAGTTAACAACGCGCTGAAAAATTCACGAATACCCATCATCACTGGAGGAAGTGGGCTTTACATTAGCAGCTTAATCAAGGGATTATCATCGATTCCACAAATAAGCCAGGAAGTGAGAGAAAACGTAAATGAACTTAGGAAAAATTTAAGTAAAGAGGAATTCTACAAATTAGTGCTAAGCAAAGATCCAAGGATTCAAGGTAAAATATTTATTAATGACTCACATCGCCTCTCAAGAGCACTTGAAGTTATCACTGAAACTGGCAAGACAATCTTTGTATGGCAAGAAAATAGACAGCCTCCTTTGTTCAATAATTTTAAGGTATATACAATTCTACCTAAACGTGAGGATATATACCGAAAAATAAATTCTCGTTTTATTGAAATGGTTGAAAATGGAGCAATTGATGAAGTAAAAAACCTACTTAGCATGAACCCATCTCCACATTTGCCAGCTATGAAAGCACATGGAGTACCAGAAATTATAAGATACTTAAAAGGGGAGATTACTTTAGACGAAGCAATACAGATTGCTCAAACAAACACAAGGCATTATGCAAAACGCCAGTACACTTGGTTTAAAAATCAATTTCCGAATTCTCAAGTGATTGACTGTGCAAATAAATTGACAGAATTTTAGATATTTTAATTATTATGTATTATATTGCTATGCCTATGCAAACTTTTCTTGATAGTATTAAACTTTTTTCTTAAAGAACTTTCATCATTGCCTAAATTGTGATTATTAAATTCTTTGTAAAAATATTCTTACTTATGAAGCGCTACTATACCTGTAAGAGCCTTTATCACTAAATGAACTATATCACGCAATATTTCATCCTCAATTTTTCTATATTCTCTCACTAATCTTGTAACCACAATCTCCACTTTCATATCCTTGTATAGCTCTTCTCATAATAGTAGGAACAAGATAAGATAGTGATTTAGTGTAACAAGAAGGTAAAAATGCCAGCAGCGTACAGTTATGACTTAAGGAAAAAAGCCATTCAGGCGTTGGATGAAGGAGAGAGCAAAACAGCAGTAGCAAATTTTTGGCCCTCTCTAATAACTTCAACATCACTAAATTCAAGGGATTGGCCTTCTATTATTTGGAATCTTTCATGTCCTTTTCCTGCAACTAGCAGAATCATATTTTCATCATGTGCTATATTTATACCTTTCTCTATAGCTTTTTTTCTATCTCCTATCTCCAGTGCATCAGGGCAATGTAACAAAATATCGTGACGAATTTTCCCCGGATCTTCATCACGCGGATTGTCATCTGTGACTATAACTTTACCTGCAAGCATTTGTGCTATTTTACCCATCTCTGCACGTTTTGTTTGATCACGATTCCCGCCACAACCGAACACTAGAACTATCTTTTTATTGAAGTGCCATTTTAAAGACAACAGAGCTTGTTTGAGTGCACTTGGAGTATGAGCGTAATCGACAAATGCAAAAGTGTTCACTTTTTCCATTCTTCCAGATGGATAAGCGAGTTTATCTATACACATTCTTTGATAGTCCATACCAGATGAAATAACTATACCGATTGCACACAACAAATTATATGCTTGAAATTGCCCAAAAATCGGAAAAAATGCGTTATAAATTTCATCACCGATTTGAATTGTCAGGTATTGACCATTGGCAGTGGGTATCTGCTTTAATAAAGTAATGTCAGAGTTTTTTTTTCCATAGGTTATAACTTTGTTGCCACGCTTTTCAGCTATGTTGAGCAACTCTCCATATTCGCCTATATCTGCATTTAAAATCGCTGTTTTTTCTTTTGGCAATACCTCATCAAACAACCTTTTCTTGGCCTCAAAATACTCATCAATACTTTTGTGATAGTCCAAATGATCTTGAGAGAAATTAGTAAAAGCTGCAGCATTGAGCCTGAGTCCATGGATTCTGTATTGATCGATTCCATGGCTTGAAGCTTCTAATGCTAAGTGTTCTACGTTCTTATTATTTATGTCACGCAATGTGGAATAAAGATCATCTGCACTTGGCGTTGTAAGGCTATTATCTTTTCTATTATTATTGACACATGTTCCCAGTGTTCCTATAGACGCTGCATTATCTTGCCAAATCTGGCGACAAAATTCCACCACTGAAGTTTTACCATTCGTACCAGTTACAGCAGCAACATATTTAGGTTGTTTGAATTGATAAAACCTGCTGACTATTTCACTGTATATTCCTTGAGGGTCCGAATGGTAAAGCACTGCAAAACTTGGAGTACTTGTCATTCCAGTGCTTGACACTGGAATCCAGTTTTCATTATACAATTGTCTAGTATGCTTGTTTACAATCAAATTTTCTGGATCCCAGTGCCTGAGCACTGGGATGACATCTTTCTTGGCCCCTTGTATTACAACGTCTACACAGTTGTGTACACATCCATTAGGAAGACATGTTACGTGTTCTTTACTCCTTTCTGACACACAAACAAAAAGGTAACCTTCTTTAACTGTCTTAGGATTACATGTGACGCCTTTGATTTCAATATCAAAGTCAGTATTTACAATGTTATGCAGTAGCTCTTTCAGTCTCACAATCATCTTTAACACTTGAACATGGCAGTCTTATTAATGCAGTATTCAAGTCAAAAATCAAATCTTCAGGATCTTCTAGTCCGCAAAATATTCGCACAAAACTTCCACCATAATCTGAATTCATGACAGATCTCGACATAGATTTATGACCTATTGGTAGTATCAAACTGTCACATCCTCCCCAAGAAGCACCGATGCCGAAAACTTTCATGTGATCAACCATACAGCCTAGTTCTTCACATGAATATTCTCTATCGAGTACTATACTAAATACGCTACTTGCCCCTTTGAAATAACTTTTCCATAAATCATGCTGAGAATAGGAAAAAAGTGCGGGGTATAAGACTTTTTTGATTTTTGGATGTTTTTCCAGCCACTTTGCCACTTGCATTGCTGTACTTTGATGCTTCCTCATGCGTGTTTGCAGTGTTCTAAGTCCCCTGTGTGCAAGGTAACAGTCATGCGATTGAATGGTGACTCCATAATTTTTATAGCTCTCATAAAGCAATTTAAAAATTTTACTTTCAGCAACCATAGCTCCCATCACTAGATCTGAGTGACCGGCTAGATACTTTGTCACCGCGTATAGTGCAACATCAATTCCATAATCAAGCGGCTTAAACAACAAAGGAGTGGCCCATGAATTGTCACAAACGGTTACGATTCCACGTGCTTTAGCAACTTTTACTATATGCTCTATATTTGAAATCTCAAACGTTATAGAACCAGGAGTCTCAATCATGATGAGTGAAGTATTACTCTGAACTAAATCAGTTATATCCTGTGTCGGATTATAAAAAGTTACTTCTACTCCTCTTTTTGGTAGTTCATTTTCGGCAAATCTCTTTAGCCTATAATAACTATTATCTTGTATCAGGACATGTGAACCTGCTTTAGTGAAAGTCAAAATAGCAAAAGTAAGTGCAAATAATCCAGAAGGGTAGATGAGTGCTTGTCCCCTACCCTCAATTTCAGCCAGTGCATTTGAAAAATAATGAACAGTAGGCGTACCAACATTACTGTAACTGTAATCCCTTGCAACACCATCATTGATTACATCGTATATACTTTCTCCATTTGCTGCATTTAAGTAGTCCTTGTAAGTAGGAAATAATATAGTAGAAGAATGATAAACTGGTGGGTTCATCGACCCTTTATAATCATTAAATTTTCTTCCTGCTTTAACTAATAAAGACTCTTCGTTCATATTTTTATTATTTATTTTTTAGATTGTATTCGCTTTGCGTATACAAGTGAAGAGAAATCGCATGTAATCGCTCTATTTCACTCTTTAATAATTCATAGATCAATTTATGCCTCTTTAAAGAGCTCATTCCAGAAAAGTCGTTAGATATTAATACTAATTTGATATGTGAAGGTAGTGTCGAAGAAGAAGCAAAATAATGATCTACATGCTTTGCTGATTCATCGATAATATTAATATCAATTACACCTATTGAATCGCGTAATTTTTCTTCTATTGTCTTAATAATATCCACAATAGTTCCTTTAAGCAACAATACGCTCCTCTTGTCATCCCACAGTATCTGGGCACTGGGATGACAATCGAATTACTTATTCTCTTCTTTATTATCCATGTCTTGATAATCAGAATCTACTACTTTTTCTTCCTCATTATTTGTTGTGGATGAGCTTTCTCCACCTTGTTGTTGTTGAGATTCCTTATACATAGCTTCTCCAAGTTTCATAGATAACTGAGAGAGGTTAGTAACTTTCTGTTGTATTGAATCAGCATCATCAATGTTGTCAGATTTACTCACTTCCTTTAACTCATTAACTGCATTTTCAATAGCAGATTTATCTTCTGGAGAAATTTTATCACCATATTCTGTTAGAGATTTTTCTGTAGAATGAACTAAACTATCCGCTTGATTCTTCACTTCAATAAATTTCTTACGCTTTTCATCTTCTTGTGCTTTTTCCTCAGCTTCTCTCACCATCCGATTTATTTCATCCTCCGATAAACCACCTGAAGACTGAATACGTATTTTTTGCTCTTTTCCAGTAGCTTTATCCTTTGCAGAAACATGCGCTATTCCATTTGCATCTATATCAAATGTCACCTCAATTTGAGGAACCCCGCGAGGAGCAGGTGGTATTCCTTCTAAACTAAACTGACCAAGCAGTTTATTATCAATCGCCAATTTTCTTTCACCTTGATGTACCTTAATTGTAACGGCTGTTTGGTTATCTTCTACAGTTGAAAACACCTGAGATTTTTTTGTGGGAATAGTAGTATTACGTTCAATAAGTGGAGTGAACACTCCCCCTAGAGTTTCAATACCAAGAGAAAGTGGAGTTACGTCAAGTAGTAACACATCTCTTACATCACCTTGAATAATTCCTGCTTGTATTGCAGCCCCAATTGCTACAACTTCATCAGGGTTAACTCCTCTATGTGGATCTTTGCCAAAGAATTCTTTAACTTTCTCTATGACTTTTGGCATACGAGTCATGCCACCAACAAGAACTACTTCACCAATTTGACTAGCAGACAAACCAGCATCTTCAAGAGCTTTTTTGCAAGGAATTATAGTCCTTTCAATTAAATCATTCACTAAACTTTCAAGCTTTGCTCTTGTTAGCTTCATATTTAAGTGTTTTGGGCCACTTGCATCAGCTGTAACAAACGGTAGATTTACTTCTGTTTCCATTGCACTTGACAATTCTACCTTTGCTTTTTCTGCAGCTTCTTTGATTCTTTGCATAGCCATTGGATCGTTTTTCAAATCAATGCCATTACTTTTCTTGAATTCACCCAGTAAATAATTTACTACTGCATTATCGAAGTCTTCCCCTCCAAGGTGAGTATCACCATTTGTAGCCTTTACTTCAAAAACTCCGTCACCTATTTCAAGAACTGAAACATCAAATGTACCACCACCAAGATCATACACTACTATTGTGTGTCCGTGCTTTTTATCAAGACCATAAGCAAGTGCTGCAGCAGTTGGTTCGTTAATTATTCTGAGGACATTTAATCCAGCAATTTTTCCTGCATCTTTTGTTGCTTGACGTTGAGAATCATTGAAGTACGCCGGCACTGTTATCACAGCATCCTTTACTTCTTCCCCAAGATAAGCCTCAGCTGCTTCTTTCAGGTTTTGTAGTATAAATGCACCAATTTGACTAGGAGAGTATTCTTTACTATCAGTTGTTTTAACCCATGCATCACCATTTTTTGCTGCAAATACCTTATACGGTACACCTAGATTCTTCATTTCAGGATCGCTATATTGGCGACCTATCAATCTCTTAGTTGCAAAAAAAGTATTATTTGCATTGGTAGTTGCTTGCCTTTTTGCTGGAGCACCAATCAACCTTTCTCTAGACGAAGTAAATGCAACTATAGACGGAGTAGTTCTTGCTCCTTCTTTATTCTCGATTACTTTTGCATCCTTGCCTTGCATTATTGCAACACAAGAATTTGTTGTTCCAAGATCTATACCTATTGCTCTTCCCATAATGAATACTCCCTTTTAAATATTATCTGATGTAAAATATATAAGTATAAAACTCGTTAATTACAAGTCCCGTTTAGTTGTTAGAGCCCAAAAGGCGCGAAAGCCATTCAGTTAACCAAAAGTTGCCCGGTAGTTTATCTGAACTACCAGCTTCTTTATCCCTGCTATTCACAATTTGACATCCAGAATTCTGCAATGGCTTATAATCATTAAAATTAATATGGTCTCCTTGCTTTAAAATAAATGTATCTGCATCTAAACTATTATCAATACTAACATTTAATGTAATATTGAACTCTTTTTCGATTGTAGAAACAATATCACGCTTATTATTAAAAATGTGCGCTATAACTGCACTGCGTGCTATTAAATCAAAGGACTTATTTTGATTTTTATTAGCAATATGTTGCAAATCCCTTAGTATCGATGCAACAACCACTTCGTTTGATTTCACTCTTCCAATACCTTTACAGCGTAAGCACTCTGTAGTATTAATTTCCTGTATATTTGGTTTAATTCTTTGTCTTGAAAAGACCATTAAACCAAAGTCATTGATAAAGCTAAATTGAACTTTAGCTCTATCATCTTTAAACGCCTGCTTGATAGCAAATTCAACATTTTTGCAATACTCAAGTTTCAACATGTCAATAAAATCAACAACTATTAACCCTGATAAGCCCCTGAGATTCGCTTGCCTTGATATTTCAGATAATGCCTCCATATTAGTTCTATAAGCTGTTTTTTCTATGTTATCTTCTCCTGTCATTTTCCCTGAATTTACGTCTATTGAAACAAATGCCTCAGTTAAGGTTATCACCAAAGACCCACCAGATGGTAATTCTACTCTATTGCTATATAATTCAGAAATTTGATCTTCGACTCGATAGTAAGTAAAGATTGGAACAGAACCTCTATATAATCTAGGACGTAATTTTCCTTGTAACACATTTTTAGTGTATTTTCTTACCGCTTCACAAACTTCTCTATCAGATACTATAATTTCTGTATCATTACTACAAAAGTCACGTACAGATCTCATAACTACATCTGCTTCGTTGTAAATTAATGATGGAACATTTAAAGAAGAGAAGTTTTGCTGGATATCTTGCCATAATAAGGTCAAATTATCGTAATCTTGCTCAATTTCTTTCTTACTTTTTCCTGCACCAACAGTTCTTACTATTAAACCTGAGCCTTTTGGTAAATTTATTGAATTTAATATATCCTTTAACTGTTTTCTAACGTTGGTATCTTCAATTCTGCGAGATACTCCACCCCTACTTATGGAATTGGGCATGAAAACACAGTATCTACCAACCAAAGTTACGTATGTTGTAAATGAAGCTCCTTTATTTCCTCGTTCTTCTTTAGTTAATTGAACCAATAACTTTTGATTTACTGAAATCACATCTTGTAACTTATATTTTCTATGTAAAGGTACCTCCCTCACAAAACCACTGCTGGATTTATTACTAGCTGTAGAATCTAGGCCTTCTTCTGTGCAATTATCATTTGAACAGTCCACATCGCTCGAATAGCCTGCGTCAGGGAAAATTTCCTTCTCTTTTTCTGGAATATTAAAGTAATTTAGAGATATCTCAGAAAAAGACAAAAAACCTTGCTTATTTTTTCCATACTCAATGAACACGGCCTGCAAAGCAGGCTCTATACGCTTTACATAAGCAACGTATATATTACCTCTTAATTGTCTTTTTTCCTTGAATTCTTGTTCAAACTCTACAACCCTACCATTAACTAGTAGGGCAACCCTTACCTCGTTAGAACAGGTAGTACTTTCTATCAATAATAACCTTTTGCCATCACTTGCCACTTATTTACCGTCTGCTTTTCATTCTGAAATGTTCTTATACTACTTAATATATTATTGATTGTCAAGAATTTTGCGACCTGCATTATTGGGTTGACTTTCAGTGTTTTGCGTTCTAAACTTGCATAGAATTTATTATATCACTACAATTATGGCGAAAAAAAATGCTTCTTTGCTTGTCAAGCTAGTTAGCACCGCAACCAAAACAACAAAAACTGGAGAAGAGAAACTAACAGGCTATTTTTGTGTAAAAAAACGTAATCCTAAGAACCTTCCCAAGAAGCTCGAGTTTAGAAAGTATGACCCAGTGGTCAGAAGACACGTATTATTTAAAGAAGAAAAATTAAAGTAAGTATATTATCATGCAAAGCTTACAGCTAAAAGGAGTGTAGCTTATTACTCACTAGTTATACTGTTTTGCATTAGAGAAAGTCTATTTGAGGTTTTGAAAGATTACGGTAACTTGTATAAGTTATGGGGATTGAGCCACCTGAATAAGGGCTGAAAATGGTAGCGTTTTTGTCCTGATCTGGCCTTTTTATTGCTTAAATGGAAAAAAGTCATTAGAAAGCTTGGCAAGTGTAGAAGTTTTAGTATAAATTTACTGTTTTTAATGTACACTAAAGGTACTAGATAGGCTACTTCTTTTTATTTTAAAAAATTACCCACAGTATTATGTATAAATGCACATAATTATAGTTCTTATAGTATGTTCTTACTAAAGAAGTCGAAAGTGCCCCTATAAAAATTAAAGGTCAGTTATCAACAACTTAGTTCTTCAATTTATTAAATAAGACTTGATCTGACACTTTAAATGATCCAGATAGTCTATATACCATCACACTCTGTGACCATACACTTAGAGGTTGTTCACAAACTTTTGAATTCTTTTGTTAAACTTTTACAGAAAAAAATTGCTTGCGCATATTTTAAATCTGACTATAATCATATTCAAAGATATTTTAAGAGCTCAAAATCTATCTTTATCTGCAGACTTTTTTCATTAAACAATCAAACTCATTAAAAAATGTGGCGTATCTTCTTCAGCGTACGTGGGTGCACACACATACTTAATCTCTGTCGTATGTGCGCCGCACTTTTTTTCTAATCTTTTTTACACAGGAGGATTTTATGTCCAGTATGCCAGATACTTGATCTTTACTTTAGCTAAAAACCAATAGGCGCCTATGGTTTTTATAAAGAAAGTTTAGAAAATAACCAAAAACCACTTGCCATAAAAAGTAACTATATGAGTATAATATTCACATTTATATGTTAATATAGATATAATAAGATTAAGGAGTATATTATGGTAAAATTTACACAAGATTCTGCTTCATTGACAGTGCATGGTGTTGATTTACTTAATTTGTGCCACAGACAGTGTGAAAATAAATACGAGGGTAATGATTTCTTGACAAAAATTAATAGATCTTGGTGTAAGGCTGACTGTAATAGAAAATTAAAAGCTCCTGAACACCATTCACCAGAAAAAGTAACACTTAGTGAACAGTTAACAGATATTGCAAGTAATCTCCGTTTTGAGAGCATAAAATTATCGCTTATATCAGATGAAATAGACAATTACAATTCAATGTCTTTTTAATTAGAGTAAAAGAAGATATTGGTTATCTTCTTTTTTTTATACGATTATTTCTATAATTAACTACTTGAAATTAAGTTCGTTCAGGCAAGATAATTATGAGTAAAAATAGCAGATGCAAGTAGCTGGCACACAGCTGTACGAGCATTCATTTTTGAGGGCATAGCAAATGGTGTCATTCAAGTAGCTGACATTGGCTTGCCCTAGTCTCATCAAGAACGTTGTGCTTTAACATAATATTTTTATGCTTACCAACTTAACTGAATCCCAGACTGGGATGATATACTTCTGGTAGATAATGTCGGTATAGTTGTGATTGGAATAGAAAGCACTAAGTTTGCAATGCTATCTGAATAGATAAAAGAACTCATTACTCAGTGAAACAAGACTTGAAATTTTGTGCAATGCTGCTGATTATATCTAGATATGCATCCTTTCCAGGCTCTACATCTGATCCAATAGGATCAAGAATCACCATTTTTACGTCACTAGAAAAGACATTAGGCTTTATGCTATCCTCTCGTGAATGAGAAACAATACATTTAACGTTTTCCTCTTTCATTACCTTTTTTAATTTCATTAAACTCTTCATACCTATGTAAGAATCCTCTTCTATAGAAAGAACGGCGCTTGGGTAACTTAAATCAAAATATTTTTCGAAATATTGATAAGCATCGTGAGTAACTATGTATTTTTGATTTTTTAACTCATCCAATTCTTTCGTAATTTTTTCTACTTCTTGGTCTATCTTTCTTATAGCCTCCTCTGCGTTAGTATTGTATCGATAGGCATTTTCTTTATCTATATTAGATAATGTTGCACTGATAGAAAGTATCATACTTTTTGCATTTTCAGGACTCAGCCAAATATGCAAATCTTTTTCATCTTGAATGTGACTAGAAAATGAATGTGGTCGAGCAGGAAGTAGATCGATTGCACTTGATAGCGGTATTAACTTCTTATTTTCTTTAGCGAAAGTTTTAATGAATGTTTCCAAAGAATCATCGATATAAAATATAATATTACTAGATTCTAATTTACTTGCGTCTGAAGGCCTGAGCATGTAGTTATGTTCAGACACTACTTCGTACATTAGTAGTTCTGGCTTTGAAATTCCATCTGTAACAGAAGCTACAAGTGAGTGTATAGGTTTGATTGTAGCTACAATTTTTAAATTGGATGAAAAGGCACTATTGTAGTATAATGTAAATAAAAGTAATAGAAAAAAAAACAGTAAATGTCTCATATAAATGTTGAGAAGAAGTCAATTTTTGCCAAAAAATTAAGTGGTGTCAATAACTGCATTCTAAAAATAGAAAACCTTACTCTTTCATACGGTAATAAAAAAGTTCTTGATAATATCAACATATCAGTACAAAGAGGAGATGTAGTTACAATACTTGGTCCAAATGGCGGAGGTAAAACCTCTTTAGTGAAAGCAGTTGCTGGTATAAATAAAGGTTTTATTGGAAGTATTGTATTCGCTGACAATATAAAAATTAGCTATATGCCACAAAATTTTAGTATTGGTAATTTGATGCCAATAACAGTTGAGTCTTTCCTTTTCAATAGCTCCTCGAAGAAATTGAAGAAAAATCAACCCATTGTTACAGAAGCAATAGAATTGGTTGGTATCGGTAACATCCTAAAAAATCAAGTATTAGAAATCTCTGCAGGACAAACACAATTACTGCTGCTTGCACGCTGTTTAATTTCAGAATCTGATTTGATCATTTTAGATGAGCCAGTCAGTGCAATGGATATTAACGCACGAGCTAAATTTTATGATATTATAAATAAAATCGCAAAAGAACGATCAGTATCGATTCTCATGACTTCTCATGACCTTAACTCTGCTCTACCATCCTCAGATTACATAATTTGCATAAATAATACTATCTATTATCAAGGTAAACCTGATGAAATTATGGAGATAAATGAAATATTTGGCAGTTACGCAGCGAAATGATTCAAAATATTCTACGTCTTCTGCAAATAACTACAGTGCTAACACGCTACAATGTGTTACCTTATTTACTTCCACCATCAAAAAAATCAATAAATAAAATACAAGGTCATAAACTAAAGCGTGCTCTTGAAAGATTAGGTCCGGTGTTCATTAAATTTGGGCAATCCATTTCATCACGCACTGATATTTTAAATGAGGACATAACAAATAACTTGCTATTGATATGTGATAGATTGCCATCATTTTCGTATAAAATAGCAGTTAAAACTATAGAAAGTGAGTTTAATTGTAAATTAAGCGACATTTTTTCAAGTTTTTCTGAAAAGCCAATTGCAGCAGCATCAATTTCTCAGGTGCATAGAGCAGTTACAATTGAGGGTAAGGAAGTTGCTGTAAAGGTTTTGAGGCCAAATATTGAGAAAACATTCTCAAGGGATATAAAAATGCTTTCTTGGCTTGCAGAAATTGCAGAAAAATTTAGCGAACAATCAAAAAGGCTGAAGCCAGTTGAATTAGTCAAAACTTTTGCTGAAATTTGCCGATTAGAGTTAGATCTACGTTTTGAGGCTGCCCACTCTTCGGAACTGAAGGAAAATACTAAACATGACAGAGGTTTCTACGTACCTGAAATAGATTGGAGTAGAACTTCAAAAAAGGTTTTAACATTAGAATGGATGGAAGCTATACCAATATACGAAGTTGAAAAGCTGAATAACCGAAAGCAAATAGCTATCAATCTTATAGAATCTTTTTGTAATCAGGTATATAGGGATTGTTTTTTTCATGCTGATATGCATCCTGGAAATTTAATGATCGATAGTAATAACAATATTATTGCCCTGGATTGTGGAATCATGGGTAGAATAGATCGTGAGACATGCTATTACGTTATAGAGATACTCAAAGGCTTTTTAAATAGGGATTATGATCACGTTGCAAAAATGCACTTTAGAGCCGGTTATGTTCCATCACAGCATAGAAATTTTGTTACAGCTTGCAGAGCAATAGGTGAGCCCATTGTTGGACAGCCTATACAGAAGATTTCATTTGCTCGATTACTTACTCAGCTATTAAAAATAACTGGTGATTTTGATATGAAAGTTCAAACACAATTGTTATTGCTGCAGAAAACTATGATTTTATTAGAAGGAACATGTAGGAAAGTCTATCCAGAAATCAATATGTGGAAAGTAGTTGAAACATGGATAAACAGTCAACATGAAAGTAAAATAGGGTATAGGGAAAAAATTAAAAGCTCTTATCCCATCAAAACAATCCAAGGAATATTTAGCCTTATAGAAAAATTAAACCTAATAGCTGACAAAAAATTACAGGTGAAAAATAAATCAAATGGAAAAGCCTACTTTTTACTTTGGTCTGTAATTATAATTCTCATCGTTAAACTTTTAATTTCTTGAACTAAAAGATAATAAAAGCAAGTTTACAACAACTATTTAAGTCTTGAAACCACTCAGGTTCACATTCACTCGAATTATCAAGGTATTTTCAGGATGTATAAAACTTTCAGTAGAGTTTAGAGAAGAAGTAAAAACCTTAACTCTATCTTAAACTGATAACATTACCAAATTCAGTGCTTGTCACATCACTCAGTACTGTACTTGCTTTATATGAACAGTAGCACCCAATTGCAATGAAAACAGATGCAGCTACAGCAAGTGAAATACATATTTCTAAATTCGATATTGTTAAACATGTACCAACAGCAAACGCTCCAGATAACACAAAAGAAGCAGAGGCATAGTTACTTTGCCTTCTATTATAAATGTTTGCTTCTGAAAGTTTTCTGTTTTTGTTCTTTAAGTCTTGATTTTGAGCTTGAAGTTCTAATCTCTCTTGCCTAAAATCCCTTTCTAACTGTGAAATTTTGTTAGTGTCTCTTGTTCTTTCACTTACGGCCTTATTCAGCTCTTGCTCTTTTTTTCTAAGTTGAGTTTTTGTTTTTTCAAACTCATCTCTAAGGTTTTCAAGTTGACTTTTTTCTCTAGTAAGTCGAGCCTTTGTTCTTTCAAGTTCATTTCTAAGGTTTTCGAGCTGCTGCAACTCTCGAGCAATAAACTCATCGTTTATTGCTGGTTGAACATTATGTGTATTTGCTACAGGTTGCTCTGCACTTGTAGGGAATTTTTCATTTAGATATTCTCTGACAGGATTAAAACTTTTAAGCACCTCAATAACAATTTGATCATTCATAAAGCAATTATTTTCTACTAATTCTTTTACATCATCCAAATCTTTTCTATTAATAGCATCAGTTAATCGCTCCTTCATAACTTGCTCAATGATTTGCTTCAATCGTGAATTTTGCTCTATAGCTGGTATTGGCTTTATTTGACTAAAATCTAGCTCCTTATGTTTTAAAAGTTTAGTCAATACTTCTTCATTTTCTTGTGTTATTCCTTGTAAACATGATTTGATAATCAGGCTAAGTGGTGTTTCTATTTCTCCATTTGAATTTCTTTTCCAACAATTAGGGTTGAGTTCTTGATTCAATAGTCTTTTTGCTTGGTCAATATTTCTGTTAGAAAGAGCATTTAATAATTCTTTTCCTGTTTTTGCTTTTTGTATTTCTATTATCAAATACTTAGCACAACTTGTTCTAACAAATTGCTCAGGATTTTGAAAACTTTTATTTTGTAGATAAATACTTATTCTCGGATGACTTAGTAAGAGTTGTAACACTTTCTTTTGAAGAAAACACATTGCTAGATGCAAAGCTGTATTGCCATCACGTTTTTCATGAATATTAACATCTATGCTTTGGTGAAGTAGAAGTAACCTAATCATACTCTGATATTCTTTCTCTGCTCCAGAGCCTGAAGATAAATTACTAATTATAGATATCAAAGGTGTCATGCCTTCTTCATTAAACGTATTAACATTCGCACCTTCTTCCAGAGCTCGCTCAAAATCTCCTAGATTTTCATCATAAATAGCTTCAAATAATTTTGTTGTTGATTGTCCTGAAGTTGTTTGATTTTGAGCTCGTAATCCTACATCACTAACAACCCTTCTTCCAAAATCTACATTACTTCTCGAAAGCATACTAAATTCTCCCCAACCTATAATTTATTGACATAATTATAAAAAAACAAAGAAAATTGCAAGTAATTTAGTTAAAAATTTTAGAATTAATTATGATTCCAAAAACTTTTCCGCATCAAGTGCAGCCATGCACCCTGTTCCTGCAGCAACTACTGCCTGGCGATATACCTTATCTTGAACATCACCAGCAGCAAACACCCCTGCCCTACTGGTTAGAGTTGTTCCAGGTTTCGTAATTATATAACCTTGCTGATCCATTTCAACAAAGCCCTTAAAAATACCTGTATTTGGTGCATGCCCAATTGCAATGAACACTCCATCTACTTTCAATTCCTGGGTTTTATTGATGTCTGTTGATTTAATTGTAATGCCAGTAACTTTTTTAGGATTTTCTTCTCCAAGAATCTGCTCTACGGTATGATTCCATATTACCTTTATCTTATCATTTTTAAAGAGCCTGTCTTGCATTACTTTCTCTGCTCTTAACTTATCACGCCTGTGTATCAGTATAACTTTCTTAGCAAATCGAGTTAAAAATATTGCTTCTTCAACAGCAGTATTTCCACCACCAACCACAGCTACAACTTTATTTCTAAAAAATGCACCATCACAAGTTGCGCATGCCGAAACTCCGTAACCTTGAAATTTCTTTTCACTCTCCAGGCCAAGCCACTTCGCTTGCGCACCAGCTGCGATTATAATTGCATTCGAATAGTAGTCACTAGCATTACCACAAGATCTAAATCTATACTTATTAGAATCCTCAAGTTGTTCAACGCTTTTTATTTCGTCATCTATTATCCTTGCCCCCACCTTCTCTGCATGCAACCTCTTTTGTTCCATGAGTTCTGGACCTTGTATAGAAATAAAACCTGGATAGTTTTCAACATCCGTAGTAATTGTAAGCTGACCACCAGGTTGCATTCCTGTTACTACAATTGGCTCTAAATTTGCACGTGCTGCATATATAGCAGCAGCATAACCCGCTGCTCCAGATCCAATAATAAGAACTTTTGTACTCAATTTATAATTCTGCACTGTGTGAGTTTAGATAATCAGCCACTCCTTCATCGCTTGCCTGCATTGCTGGCTTACCTTTTTTCCACCCTGCTGGACATACTTCACCATGCTCTTCATTATGTTTTATTGCATCAATAATTCTAATAAACTCATCGATATTACGCCCTAAAGGAAAATCATTTATCGATTGATGACGTACAACAAACTTATCATCAATAACAAAAGTTGCTCTTAGTGCAATTGAGTCATCATATAAGACCCCATAGTCTCTTGATATAGACTTTTTGATATCAGACACTAAATTGTAGCTAACCTCTCCAATACCACCATCATTAACTGGAGTGTTTCGCCATTTATAGTGTGAAAATTTTGAATCTATACTTATTCCTATCACTTCAACATTACGTTTTGAAAAATCTTCTATTTTGTTGCTAAATGATATCAACTCAGTTGGACAGACAAAAGTAAAATCAAGTGGATAGAAAAAAAGGACAGCATACTTATCCTTTATATGTTTACTTAAACAGAAATCATCAACTATTTTTCCACTAGCAAGAACAGCCGAAGCAGTAAAATCGATAGCGGATTTTGTTACAAGATTCATAACTAACCTATTCATTCTTAATATTTATAATTTTATACCTTGATACATTTACATGCAAGTTTTCTTTAGCCCCAATCCTATAAAAACTTCCTCTTATGGCTGTAAAAATGTTATGATAAGAGCTAATTTTTATGAGTAGGGAAATACCCAAATATTACTATCTTTCACCTTTTCTCCCTTCAAATTTTTTAACCATTTCTTTTACACTTACATTCGTGGAAGGTAAATTTTTGCTGGCAAGATGGTTGATCGAAGATTTTTTATTCCCTACTGGAAATGAACGAGATTGTTTTCTCTTCACACTGATATCCGTTTGTGTTACTGAAGCAGTTTTGTTTTCAGCAGGCAACACGTTCTTTACTTGATTTCGCTCAAATCTTTCTTTTAATGCCTTTACTTTACTACTCTCGCGAGTCACTTCTTTTTTCATAGCAACTACTAGTACTTTTGGTCCATCAGCTTTTTTTGCTGATTCTTTACCATCTTGATTTTCAGATTTTAGTGGTAGTGTAGGGCTACTCTCAGCTGATTTTTCCACTACTATTTTTTGCTCTGTGCTTACTTTTTCGCCTAAATCTTTAGGCTTTGGTGGTACTGCAGGTTTATCTTTTTTCGGTTCTTATCTAATTTTTTGATTGATAGTAAACATTTTCTCTGGTACTTGTGGTACTCTTGGTGGTTTTGGTGGTGCAAGAGATTGAAGTTGTTGTTTCTTCCTATGTTCTCTTTTTGCTTCTATATGTTCTTTAGAGATTATTGCATAAATCGGCTCTTCTTTAATTGATTGTAGATTACGCAAATCTTTTGTTAAAGATTTACTTTTTTCCTCTTGATAATTTGATATTTCTTCATACTCAGGATCTTCGTTTAATGAACCTCCATAACCTGAATCTTCTCGCTCATATAAGAGATTTTTCTTTTGCTGTCTATTTTCTAAATTTATTCCATATGACCTATATTTATCTTGACTTCTTTCTATTCGCTCTAAATCTGAAATTTTTTGAATAACATCTGTATATTCGATTGCTGTTCTAGCAGTTGAAGGAGGCAATTTATCTTTTATAAAATTACTTATATTCCTAATCGAAACATCTCTTCCTAATATTCTATTGAATATCCTAAGAATTAATGGCTTTTTATTTGCCTTCTTTATACAATTATTCAAGTCATCACGTATAACAAGCTTAGCTACATCTTCTGCCTTATCTGTAAAACCCTCTAAAGCATGAGATAAATCTGTTACTGTTTTATCATATTGTTTCTCTGAATTTCCTAGCTTTATAGCTTTGATCAGAGAATCAAGATTTTTTTATAATCCTCACTTTTAAATGGATCATGCATACTAATTGTAATATTTTATTGAAATATAGATCTAAAATATTAAGATCTAGTGAGTATTACTTTTTTAGTTCATATATAGCTATAGTTACACGGCGATAATGCGTAGCAGAATAACGATTTTGTCATTCTAGTGTCTGCTGTTATCCCTTATCTAGGTGTGTAAAAGTGAAATCTAGTTTCGCTATATAACACAGTCTCATACAAGTAGCTTCTCGATTGAGAGTTGTCTTCTGCATTGAGCTCAACATTATTTACTACTTTTTCAGTAATAATTTCGGCAAACTCAGGAGAAAGTTCTTTTGCAGAAAATGCAGCATGTACATCATTTTTAACAAAGAAACACGTAGCAAGTGCAAATACTGCTGTTGGTACACAGCACCAAGGAGAAGCTATACTAAAAAAAGTTGTAGAAGCTACTAAAGTAAATATTGCTTGAAGCATAATATACTGTTTATCAATGCCAACATATTCAGCCATCAATTTTCTAATTTTGTTATTGCTGCCGTATGGCAAAAAAATATCTTAATAAAAGCTGTTACACTATTACTAGCAAGATATCAATCACGCTCTATTGGATCTATATTTTGATTTAAAATCGCCTATTTTCTTGCACCTTTTTGCCATTCATAGAATGTTAACTTTAAACCTCTTGGCTACAAATGCTCTACTTTCCCCTACATCCAATGCTTTTTTCCTTAAATCATAACTATATGCTGCTGGCATTCACATCTCCTCGCTACTTTACCTATTCCATCATGTTCCGACTATTAGGATTTGATTGGTTTCTTATTTCTCTAAAGTTTTAATGTATTCCGTTAAAACCCTGAATCCAATGTTAGAAACTGTATCTTTTGTTATAAAGGCTATTTCCCTCAATTTTTGATGTAAACTAGGTGGCAACCTTAACACTGACTGTGCTGGCTCTGATTTTCTAACAGTAGATAAGGCTTCCTCATAAACAGATTCAATTTCCCTAATTGCTTTTAAATCTAATGGTTTATATTCAACAATTGCCATACCTTCGCCAGAGGCGTCTTGAACTGCAGCTCGCCAACTTAAAAAACTATCGAACCTTGTTAAGTTGTCAAATTCACTTAAAAAATCATCACATTCTTCAATGTGTTTTTTAGCTGCACCTGGATTGGTGTGTACTCCATTAAATAGCACTCTTGCTTTAAAGGTTTTATTACAACTTTGAGTACCGTTAACTAAGTTGCTCAGAGTGTCAAACGTCCACATATCAATCCCAGATGGATTAATGGGAAATATAGCTAGATTAGCTAATGATAAGGCAGCCCTTAAAGTTTCATCTGCTCTTCTTGCGTCAACAATAATATCTTGATATTTGGACTGTAAAGCTTGTAGCTCATTTCTGATTACTACACCAATGTTAATTTGGCCTAACACCTTGTGAATACTGTTAATTTTCGGTAAACTTTTGTCCTTGTCTCGCAGGGATGCCCACAAGGTAGCTAGCATTAATGGGTCAAGATCATAGAGAAGGACATTTCTACCTTCCCTAGCACGCATCACCGCTATATTTGTGGCTATGGTCGTTTTACCAGTACCACCTTTTTGACCACCAACAACTATTATCATAACACACCTCGTAATATTTTAATTCACTTGGCGTCTACTAAAAAATCAATAAGGGCAGTTTACATAATCCCACTTCAATGTTCAAGAAAAAGTGCTCCGGTGCTCATTCTTTGTTTATAAATAATATTCTTGATTCAATCCTTTGCTTTCTTCTCAATATATCTACATATCAGGATAGAGAGCTCATATAATACCAACATTGGAATTGCAAGCCCTACTTGGCTTAGTACATCAGGTGGAGTTAAGATTGCAGCAATAATGAAAATTACCACTATCGCAATTCTCCGTTTATTTGACAAACTTTGTGCAGTGATTAGCCCTACTCTTACCATTAAGGTGAGTATAACTGGAATTTGAAATGCAGTGCCAAATGCAAACATAAATTGAAGAACAAGGTCTAAATATTCACTAACTGATGGCATAAACTCTATTGGTATACCGAAAGATTTACCGCTATGTTCAAAAGCAATAAAAAATTTCCAGGCTAAGGGAAATATGTAGTAGTAAACTACAGCGGCTCCCGTTACAAACAAAACCGGTGTTGCAATTAAGTATGGCAATAACACTGCCCTTTCTCTTTTATATAAGCCAGGTGCTAGAAATATGTAGAATTGCCATGCAAACACAGGAAAAGAAAACAACAGTGCACTCATTATTGCAACCCTGAGATATACAAAAAACGCTTCTGTTAAGTCTGTATAGATTAGAGAAAAATCATTGCTATCTTTTGTAACTTCTATTAAAGGTGCAAGTAAAAAGCGGTATATATTTTCTTTAAAGTAGTAACAAAACCCGAAGGTAACACAAAAAAATAGAAAGCAAAAAATAACCCTTTTTCTAAGTTCCGCAAAGTGCTCATAAAATGAAGCATATTTTTGTGAGTTTTCGTTCATACTTTACAATAACGCTATGTCTAACATTCTCAGTGAAAAAGCCCATTCATTATCGTACCACGCTGCAACTCTACAGATATCACCTGTGACATATGTACCAGCTAAATCCACAATTGCACTATAAGGGTTATGGACAAAGTCTATTGAAACTAAAGGCTCGTTACATACGGAAAGCACATGATTTGCTGAATTCTTAAATATTTCGTTTATTTCCTTAGTTGTTGCTCTCTTATCAGCTAAAAATTTAAAATCAACCATAGAAACGTTGCTAACCGGAACTCTAATAGCAGTACCATCTAGCTTACCCTTTAACTGAGGAATGACAGAACCAATTGTTTTTGCTGCTCCAGTTGTAGTTGGCACCATAGAAAGGCCACAAGCTCTTGCCCTACGTAAGTCTCTATGGTTGCCATCAAGAATATTTTGATCATTCGTATAGGCATGTATAGTGGTCATAAAACCGCTTTTTATGCCTAAATTGGAGTGTAAAACGTGTACAATCGGAGCCAGACAGTTTGTAGTACAAGAACCTGCTGAGATCACTTTATGCTCCTTTTTTAGCATATCGTTATTTACGCCGTAAACTACAGTTACATCAGCATCTGAAACTGGAGCAGAGACAATTACTCTCTCTGCATTATGCTTTGCTGCTTCCGCACGCTTGTTGAATGCACCAGTGCATTCAAGCACTACATCAACATTCCAAGGAATATTTTCAGGGCTACGTTCTCTATATAAAGAAAATTTCCTGCCATTTATAGATAGCCAATTTTCAGACTCGTTAAAATCAATATCGCCGTTAAATTTGCCATGAACAGAGTCATATTTAATCAAATGTGCATGCTGCTCAGCACTGAGCGACCCATTTACCGCCACAACTTCTATTTGCTCGCTATAGTTTTCTACTTCAAAAATAGCACGCAATACACTTCTGCCTATTCTACCAAGACCATTAATTCCTACACGAATTGTCATTTTTCCATCTTAAAAGTTTAATTATAGAGGATATTGCCTGATATTTCATTCTATTCTTTTGGTTGTTAATCCTAATGTTATAATATATTGATGCTTATCTTGACTAAAGAAACTGTATCACTTAATTAATAATATCTAAATTTTAACTTGAAGTAGGTTATGCATGGATTACCAATGACAAATTCAGATAATCAGTATCAGCAAAGAAAAATAGAAGCATTGCAAAAAGAAAATAAAGGACTGTCAGAAAAAGTGAAAACACTACAGAAAATGTCAGTGCTGCACAATGAAATGCTAGTAATGCTACAGTGGAAATCAATAACAGAGAAACTGCGCACAGAAATATTAAAAAAACTGCTAGAAACACCTCAAGAAGCAGCAGCATTTCAATTAGAAGAAAAAGATGAAGATCAGTAAGTAATAGAAGACATACTGGATATGCAAGAAGAATTTGAATCTTTACAAAATTTGGAAAGTACTACTATTGAACAAACAAATATTCAAGGACAGAGCATATAGCTCTTTCCTACTCTTCAGAGTTAGCTAAATAGCTGACTCTGAAAAGTAGATAACATTCTTTTACCTTTTTTATTTAGTAAATTCCTTAATATTTCTAATTATAAAGAACCCGTCAGTTATTTTTGTATTTTACGGCTAAGGATATTACTCTTTGGTATCTTATACTTTAATATCTTAATAATTAACTTGATTAAGTAACTATAGTACCATATTATTTAACTCAATATTAATGATAATTATTATGGATTTAAAAAACTTACAACAAGAGTTGCTTGGAATAATTTTTCTCATACTTGCACCAATTAATGCAGAAGAAGAAAAAGATATGAAAGAGCGAGCATTAAAGATTATCGATGAATTAAAAGATCATATTAATGATGATATAGAAATGAGTGATCTGAGAATGACAATTTTAGACTACATTATCCTTTGTGATAGTCAAGATAACGTAAGGTTAAATAACAGATCATTGTTAGACTTAGAAGATGCCGTCAAAAGTATTGGAGGGAAAACTTCACAAGAGTTAGGGCGAGTAAATCAGATTCCACAGCAACCAAATAGTATTGGGTTAGCGTTAGCAGAAGCTACAATACAATATGAGGCGCATGTGAGAGAAATGGAAGAGAGAAATCTAAGGATTATCACCTCAATTGGAGTATTAGGTATAACAGCCTTAGGAGTTAATCTTGGAAAATCAAAAGTGAGTGAAATTATTGGTACAACACTTGGAGGACTATTATCCATTCCAATAATGGTCATATTACCAGTATCAATAGCAGTAGCGTTAAAAAACAGGAATTCAGGGCTTAGAGAAGTAGTACAATATTCTCTTGATGCAACAAGTAAACCGTCAAGGATTCGGTTAGTAGCAGCCTTAGGAGCAGGCGCGATAATGTTAACTAACAATATAACTAGCAGCAGCACTGAAACAAATATGGAATTATTAGGCCCTGGTTTTATAGCTGCAATTGGAGCTGGAATTGGTGCTACATTGTCAACGGCTTTAGCGAGAAGGATGTTTGCTCCTATCTCTACAAATTTGGAAAATGCTACCACTGAACAACAAAATATTCAAGGACAGAGCATATAAACTTGTAATAGTTTTAAACTATTACATATAACTTTCTCTACTTCCTTCTTTATCGTTACCCCGGGTGTTGTAAAACTGGGGTAACACCTTCCGCTACGCAAATCACCTACAAAACACAATCTTTTTATTCCCCTAAACAATTAGTTGTGAATTTAAGCATCATATTAATATAGTAAATATTTACTTAATATACTAGTATTTACCTTGACTAAACAATTATAGTGCTGTATGATTTGTACTTAAGCTTTAATAGTGAGGTGTTGATGGACGCACAAGAATTAGAAAACTTACAGAAAAGTTCATCAACAAAATCCCAAGATGCTGGGGAGAAAACATCAGAAGAGTTGGAAAGAAATTTAAACCCGAGTGAAGCCAATAATGATATATTCTAAAATCTATCAAGAATACGAGGGAGAAACATGGACAGAGTCATTAATGAATGGTTTTATAGCCGCTGTTTCTTTGGGATTTGGCTTCCTTCTAGGAAAAATAATTACTCCTACAAACGAAGCTGTTTCTACAAATCTAGAAAACGCTGCTGTTGAACAACCCAATGTGCAACAAACCCTACCCTTATGTATATAAAATGACAAATTTTATAACTAAAAAAGTACTTCCCCATTTTCAAAGCACTGCATACAATAGAATTATATTGTAGTGCCTTATACTCATCCTGAGATATAGGAAAACAATCTATACAACATTTTAAGCTGGCTCAGAGCGCTGGCAAACCCAATACCATAATTTACAAGGAGGACTTATGAATAAGAAATTTCTCTATTCACCATTGTCAATAAAAAGCATAGAAGAAAACGGAGTATTTTCTGGCTATGCGAGCGTTTTTAATATAGTTGATAAGCAAAATGATCTGATATTACCAGGAGCATTGAAGAACAACTTAAATAAAAGTCAGATAAAACTTCTTTGGCAGCACAACCCAAGTGAGCCTATAGGTAATATTACAGATATTTGCGAAAATGATATTGGCCTATATATAACTGCACATTTGCTTTTTGGTATTCAAAAAGCAGAGGAAGCATATTTAATGCTAAAAACTGGAACTATTAACGGGCTTTCGATTGGCTATATACCAATAGAGTATGATGTTGATCATGAAAGCGGAGCTCGAGTGTTAAAACAAGTGGAGCTATGGGAAGTTAGTTTAGTCACTTTTCCTGCAAATTTGTCAGCTCAGGTAATCAATGTGAAGAATCATTACAATGAACAAGAAATGTTAGCAAGAGCAATAGAAAAAGCAAATTCTGTGCTTACGCACATGTGTATTTCTACTTAAAATCTATAAAAATTTTCATACAATTTAACATTTATATTATTATTTATTTAATAATTATATTAATATATATAACTTCAATACTTTGAAAATTAGGTAATTTTATGCTGAATGCTAACAATAAGGTTAATTACGAACCTAGTATTAAACAAAAGGAAAAAAAATACAGCTTATCCACTGTGCTTGCTTGGCTATATCTAAAAACAATTGGACGAATGTTGCCAGAAAAGTGGAATCAATGGGCAAAGAGTATCCTACATTACAATATTGCAGATAATGTGGTTCAGACTGATGATCTTTTAAATTCTAACAGAGAAAAGGAATTGAAGGATGAAAATGAGAGATTAAAAGAAAAGTTGAAAGAAGGTAGTAAGAAGGAGGAAAATCAGTCAAATTTAAATCAGGAATTAACTAAAAAAGAGAAAGAAATTACTAAACTTAAAGAACAAGTAAAATCATTAGGAGAGGAAAAAGAAATATTTGCTAAATTTTTTGCAGCACAAGCACAGCAGATTGAAGACTTAGAATTAGAAAATGAAGAGTTAAAGTCTAAACTTGCAGGACTTAAAAAGAACTATAGTGAATTGGTAGAAATTGCACAAAAAAGAGGAGAAGAATTTTTAGCACAGTTCAAGGAAAAGTCTGAGGAGATATTACATTTGAATAAAGAATTAATTAACCTCAGCACAAAATTTGCGAATGAAAAAGAAAGGCTTTTATTAGACGTAGAAGAAAAAGACTCAAAAATTAATAACTTAATGCAGTTAAATGAAATATTAGATCAATCTAAGAAAGCAATGGAGATTGAAAAGAACGAACAACAGCAAACTATATTTAAAAAAGACCAAAAAATAAAAGAACAAGAGGATTTAATAAAGTCATTTCATGAAAATAAAGATATAAATAAAACTGTGAGGAAAGAGAATGAAAACCTACGAGTGCAAAAAACAGAACTTGAGAATGAAGTTAGTAAGTTAAAAAACGAATCTGATACTCAAATAAAGCAATTAGAAAATCAACTTAAGCAACAACAAGCAGAATTAAAACAAGCTGAGGAAAAAAATGCTGAATTTAGAAAAAAATTGGAAAGTACTCAGCAACAATTAGAGCAAGAAAAGACTAATCTAAATACCATTGAAAAAAAGAAACAAGATTTAGAAAGTGAAATTAATGAATTGAAAGAACAAGCTAGGGGAAAAGATGCTGAAGTAGAGAATCTTAAACAACAATTAGAGAAAGAAAAGACTAATCTAAATACCATTGAAAAAGAGAAAAAAGAATTAGAAAGTGAAATTAACGAATTGAAAGAAAAAGTACAGAAATTAAAAGAAAGTAACGTTGAAATAAAGAAACAAAAGGCAGATTTGGAGGGAAAATTAAAATCTTCACAAGGGGAAAATAAAAAGCTACAAAAACAAGTTGAACATCCAAGTGCAAAAAAAACAGAAAATATTACAACATTTTCTACTAGAAATAATAAAGAAATACCTAATCAAAGTTTGACATCAAAAGATAAACAAACTGAAGTTTCAAGACCTGAAAGTGGACAACAAAAGTTAAAAAATGAGCAAAAAGATGCTGGTAAAAAGTCAGAAGGTATGAATAAAAAAACTAAAGCACAAGTAAAAACTAAAGAGTTAGATGCAATTAGTATAGTATCTACTGCAAAATCAACCACTTCAAAATTTTTGAAGCATTCCAAGAATCTTTTTGTGAATAAGAATAAGAGTCTCAAAGATTTTTTATCTGATCAAAATGCAAAGTTGAAAGAAGGTTTTCCTGAACTTGAAGGAAAACACTTTTGCCATAAAGTGCTTGAGGAAACTATAAAATCTCTATCACATCAAAATGGTTATAAATTTAAAAGTGATCAGTTACTTGAGTTGTTGGAAAGTAATTTGACAAGATCCGCAAGGGATATCATAGAAGCTGAAGTTAAAGGAGTTGTCAAAAAATATTGTAATATTGGAAATATAGATAAGGAGTTACGTGATGGTGTGTTAAAAGACAAGCTGTTACTTTCTATTAAAAAATGCATGAAAAATTTAAGTTGGGATGAGGAAGCTGCTAATGCAATTACAGATTCTGTCTTGAACAACTTTCATAGCAAAGATAATAGCAATCTCCAAGAAATTGTTTCGGAGGAGTTAATAAAAGGTAGAATGAAATGTTTTTCAGATAAGATTCAAGAATTACAACTAGCATCAAGTATAAGAGATAAATTTTTATCCCCAGATCAGGGAATGTGTAATCAGACTCAAGGAGGAGTAAACGAGTATCAATTAACAGAAAAAGCTAAAAAAGAATACAAATTAACACCTAATTCTTCCATGAGTCACACTAATAGCACTCCGGTAAGTGTGAAGCAAGAAGCAACGTCTAGATAAAACTTTTAGCATAAAGTATCAGCTCCTCCTTTGTTAAAGTGTAGGAGCTGTCTTCCCAATGTTGTCGTAGCAATTCCAAGTTTCTACCTAAATTTTTTCCTGGTTGATGACCTATAATTATTAAATCATTCCCAGATAAAGGAAATTTTGGAATGTTAAACATCTTAGCAAATGAAATATACTCATCAACATTTATTCCAGACTCAATACCACAAATCTTCATTAAGTCACAATATAATTCCTTACCAAATAAAGATATGTATTTCTTTTGCTCTTTTTCTGAAAGCTCTGTTTTGATATTGTTTGATAATAAAAATAATATTTTTTTCTTTTGCTTATTTGAAAGACGTAAAAACTTGCTCACTTCTTCCCCAAGACTAACTCTATCTTCAGCAGTCCTAATAAGCAACGCTAATTTTGTTAGTGCATCGATTGTGGGATCTAGGAAAGGCGTATGGACATACGCTGAGGATTTTGTCAGAGGTTTAGTGTTGATAAGAAGTGGTGAAGATAAAATTTCACATTTTACTTCTTTTGGAATGATTTTTTGTAAAACATCAGATTTTTGCATGCTCTTAAATGTCGGAGCAGGATTATCACATTCCAGCAATTTAAATATTTCTTCTCTTATTCTCTCTCCAGAGAGGTTTTGAATCATGTGCGAATGCTTTTTGCACACATCCAATATTTCATCACTTAAATCTCCTATGCATATTTTAGCGTGAAAACGAAACGCTCTTAAAATACGTAGATAGTCTTCCTTAATCCTATCTTCAGCGTTACCTATAAAGTTTAACTTTCGTGCTTTTAAGTCCTGAATGCCACCAAAGTAGTCGTATATATGGCCATGCTTGTCTGCATAAAGAGCATTAAACGTAAAGTCGCGCCTTGAAGCATCAGCTTGCCAATCATTAGTAAACTCTACCTTCGCATGTCTACCGTCACACTTTACATCATGCCTTAGCGTTGTAATCTCAAAGGACCTCTTGTGTAAAATTGCAGTGATAGTTCCATGTTTCAGGCCAGTTGGAATACTCTTTATATTGCAAAGCTTGAGCGCTTTAATTGTTTGATTAGGCAGAAGATTAGTAGCAAGATCAATATCGTGAATTTCACGCTGCAAAATTGAATCTCTAACACACCCACCAACAAGCCTTGCCTCACCACCAAATTTCTCTATTGCCTCAATAATTACACTAGTTTCGTGATCAATTTGCATTTAGGTTACACATACTGAAAATCATGTTACAAAAAATGCGAAACTTTTGCAAAAAGCCTCATATAAAAATATATAGGCAGGAGAGTGGTAAAATAAGAGGGTAAAGTGATAGAGTAAATAGTAAGTCTACAACAAATCCAGTGCCTAGAAACTTATAAGTATAAAAGTAATGTTAAAATACAATGTTTTCGATGATTATAAAAAATCTGGATGAGCTACTTGCATGACACCTTTGTAGCCTTCTCTTGTCATCCCAGTACCTGCTCAAGTAACTGACACTGGTTCCCTTTATGATGGTGTTATCCGAGTAGCTCATCCAGATTTTTATCAGAAACGTTGATTACTCTTTATTCTTCGCCCTTCCTGCACGTTTACGTTCATTTGGATCGAGGAACTTCTTACGCAAACGTATAGATTTTGGAGTTACTTCTACCAATTCATCATCGTCTATATATGCTATCATATCCTCCAATGTCATTATTTTTGGTGGAGTAAGCTTTATAGCTTCATCGCTACCTGAAGCTCTTACGTTTGTTAATTGCTTACCTTTAAGTACATTTATTTCTAAATCATTGTCACGACTATGCTGACCGACGATCATGCCACAATATACTTTATCCTGTGGCTTAATAAACATAATTCCCCTATCTTGCAGATTGAAAATTGCATACGCTACTGCTTCACCTTTGTCTGTTGAAATTAAAACCCCATTACGCCTTCCGGAAATTGAACCTTTATGTGGAGCATAACTGTGAAATAAACGGTTGATTATACCAGTGCCGCGAGAATCAGTTAAAAATTCTCCTTGATAGCCAATTAATCCCCTTGATGGCACTAAAAATGTCAACCTAGTTCTGCCACTACCAGAAGGTCTCATGTCAGTTACTTCACCTTTTCGAAAGCTAAGTTTTTCCATGATGATTCCACTATACTCATCATCTACATCAATTACTACTTCCTCTATAGGTTCAAGTTTTTTGCCATCTTCTTCTTTAAACAGCACTCGAGGCCGTGAAACTGAAAGTTCAAAACCTTCCCTTCTCATATTTTCAATCAGTACCCCAAGCTGCAACTCACCACGTCCACCTACTTCAAATGCTTCACCACTTGGAGCCAAAGTTACAGTAATTGCAACGTTTGTTTCTGCTTCTGCATATAAACGATCTTTTATAACAGTTGAGGTAAGTTTTGTTCCCTCTTGACCAGCAAAAGGTGAGTCATTAACGCTTATAGTAATCGCCATTGTTGGCGGGTCAACTGGAGTTGAGCTGATCGCAGTTGTAACTTCTGGTGCTGCTATAGTGTCTGAAACTGAAGCTTTCTCAAGTCCTGCAATGGCAATGATATCACCAGCTACAGCTTGCTCTACTGGAACGCGTTTTAAGCCAGAAAATGAGAGTAACTTAGTTAATCTCCCTCGCTCAACCACTTGACCATCAAGATCAATTACCTTAAGATCTGAGTTAACTTGCGCGATTCCTTGGTAGATCTTTCCTGTCAATATTCTGCCAAGAAATTTATCAGATTCAAGTAAAGTAACTAGCATAGCAAAAGGTGCATTTTGATCATAAACGGAAGGTTTTATGTAATCTATCACCGTTGAAAATAATGGGCTTAAATCTTTTCTCTCATCAGATAGCTCCTTAGCACACCAACCATTTCTACCTGAAGCATAGAGTACTGGAAAATCTAGTTGCTCGTTGGTTGCATCAAGGTTAAAAAATAACTCATATATTTCATTTAGTACTTCATCAATTCTGCTGTCTGGTCGATCAACCTTATTGATTATCACAATCGGTTTTAAATTTGCCTTTAGTGCTTTTGACAACACAAACTTAGTCTGTGGCATTGGACCTTCTGCAGCATCAACCAGTAGTAATACACCATCTGCCATGCAGAGCACCCTTTCCACTTCTCCACCAAAATCCGCATGTCCTGGTGTATCAATGATATTGATTTTCTCATCACCCCACATTATTGACGTACATTTTGCAAGTATTGTAATCCCACGTTCACGTTCTTGATCACCACTATCCATCACTCGTTCTTGAACTTCTTGATTCTCACGAAACGTGCCACTTTGTTTTAACATGTTATCAAGTAAAGTAGTTTTTCCGTGGTCAACGTGTGCAATTATTGCAATATTGCGGATTGATTTAAATTCACTCATTTCTTATCATTTCAAATTTAATTTAATAACAAGTATACGTATAATATATTTAGAGTAAATAACTAAAGCCGTGCTTTCAGAGTATTTTAGGCAGATCATGGAACTCTAACAAAAAGGTTTCATGTTCGCTGTACTTTGTAGCAACTAACACCAAGACAAAGAAGAATCTTGCTTTAGCAGTACATTTATATAAAATTAAAATAAACTAAAGTAATCATTTAAATGCTAACAAGATTCGCTCCAAGCCCAACTGGCTACCTACATGTAGGAAACATACGCACTGCACTCATTTGTTGGATGTACACACGTAATCAAAATGGAAAATTTTTACTACGTTTTGATGATACTGATCTTGAGCGTTCAGATATCAAATATGTAGATAATATCATAGAAGACCTAAAATGGATTGGCATAAATTGGAATTCAAGTTTTAAGCAATCAGAGCGTTTTGAGCGCTATAACGAGGTGTTCTTACAGTTAATGAAAGAAGGTCATATTTATGCATGTTATGAAACAAGAGAAGAATTAGACACTAAACGAAAATTGCAATTAAAACAAGGTCTTCCCCCTATTTACAATAAAGGTGCGTTGCTTTTAACTGAGCAAGAGAAAATTCGTTATGAGCAAGAAGGGCGAAAACCACATTTCAGATTTAAATTGGATAGAAATAAAACTGTAAAATGGAATGATGAAGTTAAAGGCGAAATAAATATTGCAACAATTCATATCAGCGATCCTGTAGTAAAAAGAGAAGATGGAATTTATACGTACATGCTACCTTCTGTTATTGATGACATTGACTTTAATGTAACCCATGTTGTACGTGGGGAAGATCATGTAACTAATACCGCAGTTCAGATTCAAATGATTCAAGCATTAAAAGCGAAAATTCCTATCTTTGCCCACCTTCCCCTACTACACTTTGATGATAGCAAAATATCGAAACGGAAAGGCGGGCTGGATGTCAAGTCCATAAGAGAAGATGAGATTGAACCAATGGCGCTAATTAGCTATTTAGCAAAACTTGGAACATCTGATCCAATAGAAGCTCATGTTGATATGCAGCCTTTAATTGACTCATTTGATATCAAAAAATTTAGCTCAGCATCTTTACAATTCAGCTTGAGTGAAATGTATAAGCTAAATAGCAAAGTGCTGCAACAAATGCCATTTGAAATGGTGCAAGATCGTTTAAGTCAAATTGGTTCAGAGTTTTGGTATTTTATAAGAAACAACATAAACAGGTTTTCTGAGGTGGCCAAATGGTGGCAAGTATGTAAATCCAATATAGAGCCTATGGTTATTAATAAAGAATTTATAAAAATAGCGCTAAGTACATTACCTCAAGGTGATTGTAATGAAAACACATTATCAGAGTGGGTTAAAAATATTCGACAGACAGTTGATATAAAGGCAAAAGATCTATTTATGCAGTTGCGCCTCGCTTTAACAGGAACAGAAACAGGTCCAAAACTCGCTAAATTATTAATTTTTATCGGTAGAGAGAGCATCGTTGCAAGGTTAGAAGAAAATCATACAAAAGGTTTAAATGCACCGAATGTATTTGAATGACACCAATAAGTATTGTTCAGGAAATGTGCAAATATTAGATTTCTTGTCATTCCAGTTTCTGCTCCTGTCATTCCAGTGCTTGACACTGGAATCCATAATCTCGCCAAAACGTTGTATTTTAAAATAACTTCTATACATATCCCATATTTCTGGATCCCAGTGTCAGCTACTTTCATGACAACATTTAGTTGTTTTTTCTCGTCTACCTTATTTTACTACTCTGCTGAACGAATAACACCAATAGTTAATCTCATGCTGAAAGATCATTTTATGGTCCAAGTCAGTTCTTTTACAGGTCACTTCCAAGCTCATCAAATTTTCTAAGATCTTCTTAAGTTCTGAAAGTTGCAAACTTTTCAAATGAGATTTAAAACTCTGCAATTGTTTGAAGAACAATGGAGGACTCAGCTGGTCAATTGCAGCTTGTTCATTCATTCCATTTTGTATTAACAGCAAAACGCTTTCTAGCCGTAGAAAATAATTTGATATAATACGGATTAATGCTATCGGTGAAAAATTCTCTTGTAATATCAATACATCGGAAATTTTGATGAATTGTCCCATGTCTTTACTCACTATTGCAGAGCACAGATTATCAAGTGTAACATAATCATTGCCGGAGGTTGAAAAGCATAGATCTATATCAGCAAGTTTAAGATCTTTTCTTTTTCCTAGATATAAAACTAATTTTTCAAGCTCTGAATATATAGGCAGTTTGCTATGATTAAAATAAGACTGCAAGTGGTAGATTATCTCACTTGTGCACTCTATATCATTTTGTTTCAAGTAACTTGATATAATATCACAAAGATTACTACCGCTGTCCTTATAGCAGGTAATGACACCGAAAATTTTTGAGCTTTCCATATAACTTTTAGTTGTAGAACTATATGGAAGATCATTTGCTATCATTACTATATAATGATCGCCTATATTATTATCCAATATGTTTCTTAACTCTTTAGATATACTTCCACTGACATTTATCAGCTTAACTAACCTTTTTTTAGTAAACATCGAAATGTTTGCCAACTCGGAAAATAACAAGCCAGGCGACTTATTCACTACTGCAAAATCCATCACCTGAACTGAATACTCATTCAAGTTGGCAATTATTTCCTGTACAAAAATATCGACCTTACTATTGTCACTCCCACGAATTAATACACCACTTAAAGTATCTGGTTTCTCAAGGAATTTTTTAACTTTAGATGGCGTGATTCTCATGCCATCCATATTATATTATCACTACTTGGTGGTACATCATTTGATTGCACATCAGTTTCCAACAATTCTGAGCTTTCTTGATTTGCTGTATTCTGCATATCATCAGACACTTCTTTCTTTCCCGTAACATAATTATAAAAATTTTTTATAGGCTGTCCTATATATCTAGAAAAAAATCCTTCGGCCATATCTTTCACTCCACAAATTAACAATTAGCACATAAAAACAACGTAGCAAAAACTACTTTACGCTCAGATAGTTACACTCATTTGTTAATGAATTATGAACTTCCGAGACCAAAATTAAGTCGATCTACTTAACACCAATCTTATAAAATAAGCAATGATTAAATACACAGCTGCGATAAGTATAATTGCAGGTCCAGTTAATAAGTCAAAACTTGCAGATAATATCAAACCTGATACTCCAGAAATCACAGAAAAAACTGTTGCAACAATAATCATTTGCATTGGAGTTTTTGAAATGAGTCTTGCTGATGCAGCAGGTATTAACAAAAATGCAGCAATGAGTAATATTCCTATTAATTGAGCAGAAATTGCAATAAAGATAGCGAGTATAATCAAAAATTCTAGCCTAACAAAATTAACATTTACTTTCTCAACTGTTGCCAAATCTTGATTAATCGAAATCATCAGCCAATAGCGCCATCTAAATATTAATATCAAAGTAACTATTACGGAGGTTAGAAAAATTGATATTATATTACTTTGGTCAATCATTAATATGTCACCAAAAAGTGAGCTAATAATACTATTATTACCTGATGGAAGAAAAGACATAAGTATTAAACTCGATGATAAAACTACATTGGTAACTATGTTCAATATCGTATCAGCAGAGTATAATTTATTAAAATTAAGAGAAAGTAGTATAGCAAACATAATTGCAATGAGCATTATACTTACTGATGGGCTGATATTAAAGATCAAAGCAAGTGCAATACCAAGCAATGAAGAATGGGACAAACTATCACCCAAATACGATAACCTTTGCCATACCATAAATGACCCTAGAGCTCCTGTGACTAGGCTAATCATAATTACCGCAATTAGACTGTTTATAAAAAAACTCTGTGTAAATATCTCTAACATGCTATCAGATAACTGACAACAAATCTATCTTCAGATATTAAAACGTTATGGGTTCTGCATGCAGAACCCGTCGTCATAAATTCAAAATTTAAATTCTTTTGCTCCATAAGATAAGACTTCATTGAACAATCGCGTATCTTACCAGTACCTATTATCAAAATCTCTATTTCCTCTGTCAAAAAAGATTTAAAATACTCCTTGTTATTTATATCACTTTCTTTCAATTCAATCACCTTTTCAGGAAAAATTATAATTGAGCTATGATATTCTTGATTATTTACCCAAAATCTTTCTTCCCTGTAACCATCTATAAGATTTTTCTTCTTGGAAATTAAGGGCATAAATCAAACTATTAATTCCGTGTCGCACACCCACCATTCTGGATATTCCTTTTTGATATTTGCCGCTGCAGCTTTTGCACTTTCTTCACTATCAAACATTCCAAAACACGCTACACCACTACCTGACATACGAGAAAGTATAGAGCCTTCTTGTGACTCTAGTGTTGATATTACATTCTGAATTTCAGGTACAAGACTTATTGCTGCTTCTTGCAGGTCATTTTTTGTCTCTTTAAGAAGCTCTAACAAATTCTCCTCAGTGTTATCACTCCACTTAATTGGCTGAGAGAAATCCTCTTTATACTTGGAAAATACTTCTGATGTATTCAAAAACTTTTTTTTCGGTTTCACAAGTACCAGACTTGTGGGTAAAGAGCATTGTTTAATGGGGCATAATTCCTCACCAACACCTCTGACAAAAACTGGCTTACTATCTATACTTGCAGGCACATCAGCACCAACGCTTAAAGCTATATCATTTAAAATTTGCCTATCAATGTTCCAAAGCTCTCCTAGCATGCGTATCACAGCTCCAGCATCTGAGGAACCACTACCAAATCCCGCAGCAATTGGTACATTTTTTACAACCTTCACAGTGACTTTAGTGCGTACAGGAGCATGCCTAAGCAGTAGAATCACTGCTTTCGTTATAGTATTATATCGATAATTTATTCTAAACTCAGAATTTACAAATTCAACTGTAGAGTTATCATATCTAAAGTTTTTTTCTCCTACTTTTATCTCTAAAAAATTAGAAAGTTTAGCAAAGACAACCAAACTTTCAATTAAATGATACCCTCTTTCTTCTCTATTTATAATATGTAAAAAAAGATTGATCTTTGCAGGAGCCTTTACACAAAAACTTTCCATCTGTATATCTTCACTAACACTATCTTATTTACTATACTTGAAATGCCACTTCAGTCAAACCTTATACACTCCTAATGAGATCAAATGCCATAAATCCTAACTTCTCTGTATGGGTAAGTGCATCAGCTGGTACAGGTAAAACAAAGATCTTAATAGACAGAGTATTAAGACTTCTATTAGAGAATAAGAGAAATATTCTCTGCTTAACATTTACCAATGCTGCAGCAAATGAAATGGAGGATCGCATTTACAGTACACTTAGTAAGTGGGCAATATGTCCAGAGGGTATATTGGTCGCAGATTTAGAACAATTAGCCCAGTGTGTGACCAGAGAAAATAAAGATTATTTAACAAGAGCAAGAAGGCTTTTTTCTGAACTGGAAAATCTTGGTCTTAATATTCAAACTATACACGCCTTTTGTTACAAATTAATCTCCAGCTTTCCTACAGAAGCTGGTATCGCTCCAAATTGTACGTTGAGCGAATGTAAAGAATTGCATTCCATCGTATTTGAAAAAACGCTTCATAATGAAACTGTGCAGGACGATATAAATATCATTGCAGCTGAAATTGATGAAAACAAGCTGAGTGATTTGCTCTATACCTTATGTATAAAGAGATCAGCTCTAGAAAATAATTTAGGGTATATCAAAGATAAACTAAGTGCCCCAGATAAGATTCACGATTTACAGAGTGAAACGATTGAGCAGATAAAAAGATTAGCTAAAATATTAAGTGAGGGCAGCAAAAGAGATCAGAGTTACAGTGCGATACTTTATGATTGGTGTAATAGCACAAAATCGTCCGTACCAAATGTTGTCATCCCAGTGCTTGACACTGGGATCCGTATTTCTTTTTTTCTGGATCCCAGTGTCAAGCACTGGGATGACAACAAGATAGAGAACTTAGCTAAAGTATTTCTCAAATCAGAATCGTACGAAAAAAAGAGCATATCATCCATTATAACAAAGGGTGCTTTGGAAAAATTTGAAGACGTAGAGCAAATGATAGAAAGCATTCAAAATGCATTGTTTACCCATGTAAAGGATATAAATTCTTATCAAATATTCGCAAGAACCAGTAGTTTACTTAGTATATTTAAAGTATATGTTGATCTATATAATAGTGAAAAATCAAAGAATGCACTGCTTGATTATGATGATATCATCAATTTAGCAACAAATCTCCTTAGCAATCCAGGCTATAAAGATTGGATATTGTTTAATCTAGATCAAAAAATAGACCACATTCTTGTTGACGAGGCACAAGACAATAGTATCAGTCAATGGAAAATTATAACAAATCTCTGCAATGAATTTTTTACCGGTGGTGACGAAAAGAGAACTTTATTCGTTGTTGGCGATGTAAAACAATCAATTTACAGATTTCAAGGAGCAAATCCCCATCTATTTAATTACATGCAGCAATATTTTCACACGAAAACCGGTGGCAGAGATTGGGTATCATGTCAACTTGAAAAGTCATTTCGCTCAACTCCAGAAGTTTTGATGCTTGTAGACAGAATATTTAACAATTTTCGTGAAGAAATATCTTTCAATGATAACAAGATAAAACATATTCCATATAGAGAAAACGATCAAGGATACATTGAAATTTGGCCGTTACTGCCAGGATATGAAGAGGAAGAGCAGCAAGCCTTACAAATTCATTTAACACAGAGGAAAGATTATGTAGTAAAGGATCGATTACTTGCTCAGGCAATAGCCCAAAGAATTCACAATTGGTTAAACGAAGGGCGGATTTTAGTCGCCAAAGATCGCCATATAGAACCAAGGGACATTATGATTTTGGTACGGCAACGAAATGCGCTAGTTGACTACATAATAAGTGAACTAAAAAAAGTAAATGTACCAGTTATAGGCCGAGATTATTTTAGAATTATGGATTACATAGCTGTGCAAGACTTAATAGCTTTAGCTGAATTTTTGCTCCTCCAGGCAAATGATCTTGCTCTTGCAAATGTTTTAAAATCACCGCTATTTAACTTCACTGAGGATGATTTATTCAATATTGCATACGATCGTAAAGAACAGTCGTTGTGGGAAAAACTTCAAGATTATCAGGAGATTATCTCTAATGAATTAAACTATCTAATTAATTTATCTCAGACAGAATCCCCCCTTACACTATTCACGCATATATTGCGCACAGGCAAGAAGAAATTTGCTGCAAGGCTAGGTCTTGAGTGCTTCGAGATTCTAGACGAATTTATGAACCTCATATTGCAATTTGAGCACCCATCTCTTCAAGCATTTGTTCAGTGGATCAAAGAAAATAATCCTGAGATTAAAAACGATATGCAATCAGAACTCAATGCTGTACGAATAATGACAATTCATAAATCAAAAGGTCTACAAGCTCCAATAGTGTTTTTAGTTGACACAAATACAGTACCAAGAAACAGCGAAAATATTTTGTTTGATGCAACGGAAGCACCTTTTTGGTGTGGCAAAAATAGTAATGCTTATTGTAATCAAGTAAAAAGAGAGAAAAAACTAGAGGATTATAACGAATATTTGCGTTTGCTGTACGTGGCACTTACGCGTGCTGAAGATGAGTTATACATTTTAGGCAAAGAGCCAGTGCAAAAGGGCTCTTGGTATGATCTAGTTATTCAATATGGAGCATTATATGAGAGGAAAAAACTATACTTACAGCCGATATTTAAAGAAAAAGTTGAAGTGCTATGCATGAATGCAAACTACCCTTCTATTTATAAAAAACGTGATTATTTTGATGTTCCAGTGATTTCACCTCCATCAAACCTATCAATTTCATTGCAGCACGTGACTCTGGAACCTGGAGAAAAAAAGCCATTGTCAAGCACTGGGATGACAGATGAGAATGCTGGAATGACAAAAAGGAGCATTGGGATGACAGACAGCTATGCAAGAGGCTTAATAATTCACAGTATATTGCAATATATGCCCCAGATAGAGAAAGACAGGAGAAAAAATTGGGTCAGGAAATATCTTGATAGCATAAACACTAGTGAAGATAAGGATGAAATTTACAGCAAAATATTAACCTTTAATGAAAAATATGATTACCTGTTCGACTTGGAGGGCAAATCAGAAATTCTACTTAGTGGAACAATTGACGGAAAACCAGTATTAGTGCGGCTAGACAGACTGTGCATAACAGAAGACAAAGCAATCATAATTGACTATAAATCACACCATAATGTTTCTATTTCCTCATCAAATGAAATAAAAAAGCAAATGTTGATCTATAAAACCTTAGTGCAAGAAGTCTACCCAGATAAGCAGGTAGAGTGCGTGGTTATTTGGATGGAAGATTTAACCTTACAATCTTTGATCTAAACTCAAATGTTCGTATAGTAGCTACTTGCATTTGTTGTAAACTCACTTTTACTCTATAGTTATCTTTTTACTACCTTATCTATTTTCTGAACTGATTTTCGTATTAGAAAACATCCAATAAGAAGAATTATAAAAGGAATAAACCATAAAATGTAGGTACTAGATTTTACAGGTGGTACAATGATAATTGAATCTCCATAAGAATTTTTTAACTCTGAAACTATTTGCTCGTTAGTATATCCATCACTGATCTTCTTGCGAATTGTCTTACGCATACCATATGCAACTTGAGACTCAGATTCGGATAATAATTCACCAGAGCATACTGGACACTTTATTACTGCAAATAAGCTACTTGCTCGCTCTTCCATGCTTTCGTCTCTTAGTTTATCATCCAAAGTAAAAGCATTTATGCTTAAATGGAATATCAATGTAAAAAGTAAGCTAATTACTATTCTCATTCTTGGTGAATTGAGTGATAAAATCAGTAGTGGATAATTTTCCAATAAAGCCTGAACCTACATTATTGTCGTACTTTATTGAAAATTGAATGTCGTTATTAGTGATTTTTTCTGATAAGGAAGATATTGATTTTTCCAATTTATCTGCAGTCTTTGAATCATTAGTCACAAACGAAATTAATTCTTTATAATTTGATATGGCTACATTGATTTTATCTTCAAATGAAGATGTAACTAAATTGTAATTACTTACCCCACCATTTGCAGCAATAGAAAAGTTATTACTCTCAATCAAAAATTTTTCTATGTTGAAATTAATCTTAGAAGCTGAAATATGGTTTACAAATTCATAATCTAATTTAGCGTCGACACTAAGGTAATTTTCAGGACTTGCAGTATGTTTATAACGGTAAGTATAAAAATCAAATTCTAGTTTAGTATTTTCATTCAGTTCTTTATCAAAGTGAAATTGAATGTAATTACTTTTATCATTCACTTCAGTTATAACACTTTGCTGATTTTCTAAAACATCACATTTTAATCCATAATCTTCGTAACGAAATGTATCTATATAGTCTATTACAGTGCTATTTCTGTTGAATTTTAATGAAGATAGTAAATCATTTAGTTTAACAACAAAGTGGCTACTCACGTGTGTGTGACACTTTATATTCTTTTTCTCATCACTACGGACAGCAATGTTTACTTTATTGCTTGGTATATAGATATATACTGACTTATCAAATAATCTGTTTTTTATCATTAAAGCTTCAGATGAAACAGTTAATTGCTCATTAGAAAATTTTGGATTCGTTACACGAAAAACTAGGTTAAAAGGAAACCCCTTAAAATCATGTGAAATATCAACTTTTTCGTCATTAATGTAATCAGTTAAAAGACTTTTTACCTTAAATGCAGAAAAATACCAAAAACCACTATACGCTAGAGGAATAAACAAAGGTAAGGAGATGAGAATATAGATAAAAATTTTACGCATTATCCTCTTATTTATCTAATGATATATTTCTTGTACCTCTGGGCACGGTTATGCACAAACCGTCAATATCTTTTGTGATTTTTATTTGGCATCCAAGCCTCGATGTCTCTGTTAAACCGAAAGCTAGATCCAGCATGTCATTCTCCTCATCAGATATAGGATTATGTGTTTCTACAACATCATAAAATTTTGGATCAACAATCACATGGCATGTAGAGCAAGCAAGAGAACCTTCACATGCACCTTCAAGCAGATCTGGATCACTTCTATGGGCTAAATTAAGAAGAGTTTCTCCCTCTGTAGCTTCATAACTTTTCTTACTTCCATCAGGTAAAATAAAAGTAATGGATGGCATACTATTAAAATCTCTACTAATTTCTCTATATTCTACAAATAATAACTAATATTTGCAAACTCTTTGTAATTCCATTGCCTATCTCTTGTAATCTGTATTCCTATTAGGACCTATATTTACTATCATATCTCATATAGTATTTCCTATTGCATTTATAATAAATAACAAGTTCGTAAAGATCATTTGGTAGAGCAAAAAAACTCAAAACCCTTTATGAATTTATATGTTCCCAGTATTCCTGAATTATTAATACCAAATCCCTATAATGATACTCTCAAACCATATGTCTGTTAGTACTATGCAAGAAAGCCATCCATGGTTAGCATAACTTACACAAAGCTACAGAAAGAGTTGTGGTATATTTATGATAGTTGAGAAGCTAAAACCGCATGACGTCTGCCGTTAATAACTATTTCACTTATTGCAACTGCTGCAAAAACAAAACAATAATATACTTTTGTCAGTACAGCAATAGGTGAAAGAGAGGCAATGCTGCTTGCTAGCAATATTTGAGAACCATAAGGTAAGATACTTTTTGTGATCGCAGTAAATATTTCTAATAAATACGCACTACGGTGTGGTGCAATGTTATATCTTTGTGCAAGTCTTTTCGCAATATTACTAGTTAATAAAATAGCAATAACATTGCTGGAAACTAAAATAGTAAACATACATGATATTCCTGCAATCATAAGTTCAGCTTGACTTCTTGTGAGATTCACCTCATCGGTGAATTTATCTATCTTTTTCTGACTGTATTCGTACATTAAGTGGCTTAATCCACTACTGAAAAGAATAAATATCATTACCTCATTCATCTTATTAAAACCCCTACATATATCATGAGAATAATCAATAATAGAATAATCAAAAAAAGCTATTCCTAATATTCCAGCAACAACCATATTAACAGCTAATGTTACCAGTGTGTTTATTTCAAATAAACCCATAATTATTAAAGATATATAAGGGATAATTTTGACTATGGATAAATAATTCAGACTTGAGATAGAAACAACTTCTGTACTATTTGAAATTATTACTAGATAAATAAGTATTATAAGACCTGTAACAGATCCTGTCTTGAAAGTGAGTTTTATTTTATCCTTTACTGAAGCTCCTTGTGAAGAAGTAGCAGCAATAGTGGTGTCAGATATCATTGAAAGGTTGCTGCCAAACATAGACCCACCTATCACAGCTCCAACGCCCACCGCACAATCAAAAGCTCCATTTTGTGCTAGATTCACAGCTATTGGTGTTATAAGTGCAATAACTCCGATTGATGTGCCTATTGCACTTGCAATAAACGCAGAAATTAAAAACATTCCAGGAAGTAATAATTGTGCTGGAAGAAAGCAAATAGTTAAGCTAGCAATAACATTTATACTACCAAGCGATTGAGTAACAGTAGAAAATGCCCCAGCAAGGAGAAAAATCAAACACACGGTAAGAGTAGTTTTATTCCCCATACCTTTTATAAGAGTATCAACGCTATGCTGAATTTTGTTTTTATTGAATAGAATAGCAAAAAATAATGCTGGTAATAAGCAAACTAACGGTGAAATTTGATGAAGAGGATTGTCAAGTCCTATAAAGGAAAAATAAGTACCACTACCAAGATATAAGGTTAAAAAAATAATGAGAGGGAGAAATGCAAACACTTGTCGTAATTAAATAAATTGAAAATATACTAGAATAAGCTATTTTAAGCAACTACTAATACAGTGTTTTTCTAATAATTTTGAACATCTTAAGCCATCTACTTTTGAATAAATTCCATTTGCATTTCTTGTATACTATCCTCTATTTGCTTTATTTGTTCTATTAGCCTTTCCTCTAAGTCAAAATTACCGCCCAGCCTTGCTTTAATTTTTTCTTCTTGTAATACATTTAATTCTTTCCGTAATACTATGTTATTCCAGACAGTTTCTGCCGATCTCTTCTCACTTAATTGACTATTTAGTACGCTAGTTTTTTCAAATATAAACTTTATAACACTAGACTCCTGTAGCAGAATTTCTTTATTAAAGTTGCTCTCATTAGTTACCATATTAATTACGCACTGTTGTAATTTTTTCATCTCATTAGTAAATTCGAAATGAGAAAATTGCTCAAAAAATATAGGACGGTTCAAGATTTCAGGAAATTCTACGGCTATACGCAAAATTATGGCCTGATTTTGCTCTGCTTCAATTAGCTCTGGAGATTTATTGTAAAGATACTCACCTTTTGTTGCTTTGCTATTAAAAATCAGCTTTTTAAAGTTTCTTCTTAATTCACTGACCTTATTGTAAAAATAATCTCTATAATACCTTCTAATACTGCTGTTACCGATAGCATTGACATATTTCATGAATTTGTGCTCAAGAATTGAATATTTTTCCGGAGCAAATTTTTCATAATTTTGCAAATTGCTACCAATTATGTGATGCCATAAATATTCAGAGTGCAGTTCTGTTGAGCGGTTAAAAGCGGATAGTACATCTTCCGTCTTATATTCTAGTTCATTGCATATATCGTATGGGTCCTTGTTGCTTGGCAAAGTCACGAACTTCAATGTGTATCCAGGCTCCAGTATCGGTAGAACAAGTTCTGCAATTCGAATAGCAGCATGACATCCAGGACTATCGCCATCCATACAGATAGAAATTTCTTTAGCAAATCTCCATAGATTTTTTATCTGCTCTGCAGAAATTGCGGTACCAAGCGGAGCAACTGTATTGCTAATTCCCGCTTGATGTAGTGCTATTACATCCATATATCCTTCAACAACAAATAGATGCTGTTTTTTGCGTATTTCACTCAAAGCAAAGTTTAATCCATATAAATTTTCTCTTTTCTTAAAGAGCTGACTCTCTGGGCTATTTAAATATTTTGGTTGTTGATCAGAACTCAACGCACGTCCACCAAAGCCAATAACTTTTCCTGCAATGTTCTTTATAGGAAACATGAGTCGATCATAGAAATAATCACGAGAATTTCTATTTATCAACCCAACATTAGCCAAAATTTTGTCTTCAATACCTGAAGAGTTCAAATATTCTCTCAAACCAGAGCTTGGTGCATAACCTATTCTAAATTTATCTATGATTTTGAGTGAAATCTTGCGTTGCTTTAAATAACCTACAACTCCCTGATTTTTTTGTGTAAACCAATTTGCAGCTAAATTCAGTGCTGAAAACAGTTTGTCATTTTCTTTAGCAAAGCTGAGGTTTGTGGGTAACTCAACACCTGCAACAGATGCCAATTTTTCCAACGCTTCCTTAAAACTTAAGCCCTCAGTTTGTGAAATAAATTCAAACGCATCACCATGAGCTGAGCAACCGAAACAGTAATATAAGCCCTTAACATTGCTGACCGAAAAAGATGGAGTTTTTTCGTTATGAAATGGGCAGAGTCCAACAAAACTATCTCCTCTTTTTATTAACCTAACTTTTTTTCCTACTATGTCGGACAACAATAATTTTGACTTTATAATATCTATATGATCCATTTTACCGAATTAGTAGTGGTAGGATAAAAATTATATAGAATTTATGCATATCTGACTCGAAATTTATTCAGAAAGATCAGGAGAGCTTGACAAAAAGCTCAAAATAAATTACCCATATAAATACCCTTAAGTTGCAATTTCTTATATGTCAGATGTGATATCAGTTGCTTCAGACCACGCAGGTTATGAACTAAAATCAGAAATAAAGGCTTACTTGGAAACTTTAGATTATACAGTGATAGACCGTGGATGCACTGCTGAACAAAAGAGTGTAGACTACCCTGACTATGCTGCTGAAGTTGTAGAAGATATAACAAACAAAAAAGCAAATTATGGAATATTAATTTGCGGTACAGGTTTGGGCATGAGTACTGTGGCAAATCGTTTTGAAGGAATCTATGCTGCTTTATGTAATAGTGTTGAGATCGCAAAATTAGCTCGCGAGCATGGCAACGCGAATATACTTTGTCTTGGTGCAGGGTTTACTGCGAGTGGATTAGCAAAAGACATAGTCAAACAATTCCTCGAAACAGAATTTTCAAAAGAAAGTAGACATAAAGAACGCCTTGATAAACTTAGCAATATTAGCAAGAAAAAAAACACAAAAACTTATAACGAAGATGAAATATCAAAATTCGCTAAAATAGCAGGTGAATGGTGGAATGAGAATGGCAAATTCAAGCCATTGCACATGATGAATCCTGTGAGAGTATCATACATCGTTGAGAAAATAAAAGAATTAAAAAAATGCGATTTAAAAGAACTATCATTGCTCGATGTTGGTTGTGGTGGTGGCATTTTGTCAGAGTCAATGGCGCGTATTGGTATTAGCGTTGCGGGAATAGATGTATGTGAGGAAAACATAAAAGTGGCACAGTCGCATGCGAAGAAAGTAGGGTTAAATATAGAATACACACACACTAGCATTGAAGAGCTAAGCAATGACAAGAAGTATGACGTGGTTTTGTTGATGGAAGTGGTTGAACATGTCGATAATTTAGAGTTTTTCATGAAAAAAGCAATAGAGCTGTTGAAGCCAGAAGGGCTAATTTTTATATCGACGATAAATAGAACTATTAAATCCTTCTGTCTTGCAATAGTCGGCGCAGAGTACATATTAAACTGGCTGCCAAAAGGCACACATAATTGGAATAAATTTCTCAAGCCATCAGAAATTGCAAATCATCTAAGGGAAAACAATGTAACACTACAAGATATGACTGGTATGGAATATAATGTAATAAAGCGTGAATGGAACTTGACCAAAGGTGTGGATGTTAATTATATACTTTGTGGAAACGTTGTAATTTGAAATCTCATTCAAGTACTAGAAGGTAATGCAAATATTTTAGGCAGTTTTACTTTACTTAGCAGCTAATTTATCATATGTATTTCCATAGGATATCGCTATATTAGAATATGTTACAATTACTAACCTTACTTGCTGTTATCACTTCGATTGTATTTTTTGGTCATCTAGTTCCAATGGAAGTGAAAGCCTTCTTGTATTCAATAAGCCTTAGTATAAAAGAGATCTTACTATTTATAATGCCTTTTATTGTTTTTGCATTAATCTTTAGTAGTGTTAACAATCTTAAGCAGTCGGCTATAAAGTTTATATTGTTACTTATTATAACGATTTTCTTGTCGAATCTAGCTTCAAGTTTAATAGCTTATTCTGTTGGGCATTTCATCACACAAAACACTTATTCAATACAAGATATAACATATGAAGAAACAATTGTTCCTTTATGGTCATTTAGGATACCTGCATTGCTTTCTAATTTTTATGCCCTTGCTTGTGGATTTGTGTTAAGCATATTAGTGTCCACAATATTACCAAAAAAAAGCAAAGAGCTCTCGAACAAAATGTCAGATTTAACTCTCTTTATTTTGAAGACATTTTTGATGCCAATTATTCCAATGTTTGTACTTGGTCTTGCTTTAAAAATGGAACATGATCAGGTTTTACCCATAATATTTAAGGATTACTCAATAATTTTTATTATTATATCATCTGCAACCTACCTTTATGTTTTTCTCTTATATGGAGCAGCAAATTCATTTAAGATCACAAGTTGGATAGCTAGTATAGGCAATATGATACCTTCATTTATTACTTCAATGAGCACAATGTCTAGTAATATAGCTATGCCGCTTACTCTTGAAGGAAGCAAAAAAAATGTAAAGCAGCATGATATAGCATCGTCTGTTGTGCCAATAACTGCTAGCTTTCATTTAGTAGGTGATTGCTTTTTTATTATAATACTATCAATGATAATGACTTTTGGTGGTGCATTGTCTGCAACAGACTATGTGACTTTCCTTCTCTACTTTCTGTTATTTAAATTTGCTATTGTTGCAGTTCCAGCGGGAGGGATTATGGTAATGTTGCCTGTTCTTGAGGAGTATCTTAAATTCTCCCCAGAGATGCTTTCATTAATTACAGCATTGTATATAGTGTTTGACCCAGTAATAACTTCAGCAAATGTTATGGGTAACGGTGCGTTCACTATGATGTTTACAAAGCTCTATGATAAGCTTAAGTGATGTCCATTCTAGCAATTAATACTGTAGGTGCTGGTAGTTCAATAGCAGTAATTGATTACGATGGTAATTGTTTTGTAGAACGCAATTCTGCAAACAATAGTCATGCAGAATCATTTTTTCAAATACTCAATACTTTGTTTGATAAGCATAATTACAGCTACGATAAAATAGACCATTTAGCAGTGATAGTTGGACCAGGAAGTTTTACTGGAATCAGAGTTGGTATATCAACTGCACAAGGTATAAATCTTGCTACAAATAAGCCGTTATATGGGGTTAGTGCGCTGGAAGCTCAAGCATATGCAATATCGCTACTTTGTACAAATAGCAAAAAAAATATTAAAGCTATAATCGAAGATGATCAAAAGTTTTATACGCAGTTATTTGATTTCAATTTGTTACCGCTATCAAATCCTGCTGTAGTAAGTGAACTCCAGCCTGAAACGCACTGCATTACATATATGGATTGCAGTTTACCAAAGTTGGATGCTAGCCATGCAGGGCTATTAGTCCGTTATAGACTAAAAAATAAACAAAAATTAAATGGAGTTGAGGCTCTATATTTAAATGAGCCTCAGTATATGAAATCGTTGCCTATTGCGTAAACACTATTAATTTGGCCAAGTTTGTACATCTGACTTACTATTTCTTCTGCTACTTCTTTTATACTCATATTTGAATTTTCTACCTCTATAGCATTTTGTGGTACAAATAAATCTTCCTCCCTAAATTTAATACTATTTATATTAGTAACCTTCCTATTTTTTCTTTGCTTTTTTGATATAGTACGCTCTTGTAATATCAATGGATTGCACCTAAGTACTATAGGGAGGATTTTTGTGCTCATTTTTTTACTAAGTTCTACTACTGAGTTATATATTCTTATGTTGTAATCATTATTTTTAATTAATTCATCAACAAATATATAATTTTTTGAGTCAATAGGATAGGCTTCTATTGCCTGAAACATAACATGTGTAGTGTTATATATTCTATCTCGAGCTTCTTTGGAAGTTTGATTATATTCAAGTTCACCTACAATTACTGCATTTATCATACTAGATAATACTATTGCTGTAGAAAGTTTACCACTTCCTGGAAGACCAGTGATATATATGAAAAATTTTGTTAGCTGTTTTTTTATGTCAACGTTTATCATATTATTTTTAATATTAAAACCTACAATTATAATAACATAAAAACAAGGCTTTAAAACATATGAAATATTACATAAAAAGTCGTTTTTATAGTTAAAATACTATGTAATCTAGAAATGTAAACTCTAATCACCTAAGGCAAGTTATTTTAACGTAGGTTCACCTTTTAGTTTGTAATAAACTTTTTTTTACGTATAAATCTTTAGAAAATTTTAGTCAAGAGCTATGTTATTAACAAATAGTGAGTTGAAAAGAGACCTAGTTAACGCCTATCAAATTTTATCTTATCTTAAATTAGATGATCATACGTATACTCATCTCTCTGTACGTTCTGAAGATAAAAAATCATTTTATGTTTATCCTTTTGGTATACGTTTTTATGAAGTAGATGAAAGTTCATTGATGAAAGTATCGTTTGATGGGAATATAATTGAAGGCAAAGAATATCAATATAATAAAACTGGCTATGTAATCCATGGCTTCATTTATCAAGCAAGGAAAGATATTCAAGCAATTTTTCATCTACATACACCTTCTATTGTAGCAGTTTCTTCTCTCAAGGATGGATTACTCCCAATAAGTCAGTGGGCGCTGCACTTTTATAATAAGTTATCTTACCATGATTATAATTCCCTGGCACTTGATGATACAGAAGGAAAAAGATTAATAGCTGATTTGAAAGAAAATTTTGTGATGTTAATGCACAATCATGGATCTATAACATGTGGTCAGACTATACAAGAAGCAATGTTTTATACGTATCACTTAGAACAAGCTTGTAAAACTCAATGCCTGACGCTAGCAATGAATAGGGAGTTGTCAATTCCAAGTGAAGAAATTTGCTCAAAAGCCGTAAAGGATCTTCTGTCTTTCGAAAGCAATCTTGGTGAGAGAGATTGGCACGCATGGGTTAGGTTGATTAAAGGTAAGTTATAAAAGTTTCTGACTCTTCGATAGATATTAGATTTCTTGCATAACCAGCCAGTCTGAAATCCAATAATGGTTTCACACGCTGTAACTCTTCAATTCATGTAAGAAGTTTAATGTCTCCATCTCTACTTAAGTTAACACCCTTAACTAAGCAGATACAAGTAAATAACTAGTAAGTTTTTTCAATCCTGCTCCACAGCAAATTTTAATGCTATGTGAGTAGTTATAGTGCTGTTAACAATTAAAATGACAAAAATTAAGATGGTGATTAGTAGTGTATAAATATTCAAGGATAAATTTTCAAATTGAGTTAGCAATTTGAAATATACAAAAGTTGGCATTATCATTGGCAAAACAAGAATTTGCGACACTCCTGATGCTAAGTTATTTCGACCAATCATCAATGCATTTCCAGTAGCTGAAATATTAATGATTATCAGCGTATTAAATAATAAAGACACTCCAACTGCTATTGAATGTTCAATATTATTGCCTAGAATTGCAAAGCTGAACATGAAAGAAATCACTGAAATCGGTAACCCAAATAACAACCAGTGAGCGAAGATTTTATAAGCAACTATCAGCCTAGAAGAGAGTGGCTGTAAAAAGATTTGCTCTAATATTCCATCATGATAATCAGATGTAAATAAATTATTTGTAGAGATCTGCAAAACAAATGTAGCACATATCCATGTTAATGTTAATATGATTTCTTGTTTACTGTTGTTTTCAAGTGTATATGAAGATAAACTTAACATTATAATAAAAATACATACTATATAAGTAAGATTATTATCATTTATTACTAATTTTTTTACCAAACTAATCATACCAGGATTTTAAATGTTTATTATAAATTATAGTGTTTACTTTGAGGGTAGTATAATTTTTTGTGTTTACAAGTTATATAAGTTTTAATATATTTTATTGATAATGCTATGGAAAAATTAATAAAAATAAAGTTACCGGAAGATTACGTTCCTTCAGAAAATGAAGAATATATGAACGTAAAACAACTGGAATACTTTAGCTTAAAGTTACAATCAATACTCTCTGAACTGGAGAAACAAGATCTAGAAGATAGTAGTATTTATTCTGATAGTGAAAATGGAGAATTAATTAAGCGCCGAAAAGATAGAAAAGAAAAAATTAAGGAGGCGTTGGAAAAAATAAAATTAGGCATTTATGGTTACTGCGATGGAACGGGAGAAGAAATAGGAGTCGAAAGACTTAAAGCTAATCCGCTTGCTATGTATTGTATTGAAGAACAAGAGAGAATAGAAAAAGAAAAGAACGTGTATAACATTAATGATTAGAACTTGTCAGGGAATTGATAAACTCAAGCATATTTCTCTCCTTAACATAACTCTACTCATAGCCAGATATATGAAATTTTCAGTGAGTAAATCTTATTCTTTCGATAGTCTTCTATTCCTAAAGCAAAAGTCCTTTCTACAACCCACCTTCTTGGCTGTACTTTAAATCCCTCATTGGTAGTAGCTAAGGCGGTGTGTCTTTGTTGACTTAGAACCTACATGAAGGCCTTTTGACAATCTCAATATCCATACCATATTCTTCCTTTATATGATTTTTTAAATCTTCTCCTTGGTATCCCATCACATTTTTTTAACTATAGTATATTTTTTTCTTACTTTCCTGTATGATACTCTGGAATAGCTTTCTATTCTTGTCCATTCCCTTTGACTTAGGTCTGCTGGATGCTTTTTTCTCATCTTTACCCAGTACTAAAACTTTAGGTATTATAGCCTTTTACTAGTCCCTGGACAAGCTCTAGCTTCGGTAAACTCAGTAGAAGGTTCTTTTGCAAAAAATGCAGCATGTACAGCATTTTTAATAAAAAAACATGCAGCAAGTGCAAATATTGCTGTCGGTACATAGCGCAAAGGAGAAGCTATACTAAAAAGTAGCAGAAGCGACGATTAAGCAACAACAAGTCAGTATTGCTTGATCACGTAGATAACGTCTATCAACTCCACCGTATTCAGCCATCAACCCTTTAACTTTATCATTGCTACCGTATGGCAGAGTAAGCGTTTTAATCAAATTCATTACACCATTATTAGTGAAATATGGAGCACACTCTATAACTCTGGAGCCATTAACCTTCTGATTAGGATCTGCACCATACTTTAGAAGCAACTCTAAATATTTTTCGCGTTTATCGTTGTCACAATTGATTGCTTGATATAATGGACCTCGACCATTTTCATCTAACATATTAGGATTAGCACCATATTTCAAAAGTATTTCCATAGTATGATCATCATCACACAAAAACGCTTCAAACAACGGATTTTTACCATTTCTATCTACCATATTAGGGTCAGCACCATATTGTAACAATAACTCTACAATTCTGCTGTCGTTGAGAACCATATAATAGCATAACGAAGCTTCATTATTATTGAGTAGCCTTATGTTAGGGTCAGCAACATTTTCTAAAAGAAGTCTCAAAATACTATAATCTCTTGAATTTTTGGCTTGCATTAAATCAATAGATAATGGAAAGTAAATACAAATAAGTTCTTCATTGATGTAATCACCAAATCTTCCATCTTTACTGCTTTTGAATTTGGAAAAAAGCTTTTCAAGAAACTTTATATCCTGATTATATAGAGCTCTATATAAGTAAAACCTCAAATCTCCAGGTGAATTAATTTCATTTAAATTTTCGTCAGTTAGATTTTTAACCCCTTCTATATTTTCCTTAGTGAGAAATTCATATGCAGTACCTAGCTTTTTAAATTTCTCCTCATTTTGTTTCTTTACAGCTTCTGAATGTTTATCAGGATGATATTTCAAGGCTAATTTTCTATACGCTGATTTAATTTCTTGTTCACTGGGCACATCGCTTGATTCAAAACCTAATATTTTTAAAGCTTCCTTTCTACTTACAATAAATTCCCCACTGAAATATGTTAAATTAAACGTAACCCAAAATTTCAAAAAGTAAAGCTTTTATGTCAAATTGCATCTATTTCATAACTGTACAAATATTGTAGATCAGGAAACTTCAGTCCTTGATACTGGAATAACATCTCTATACTACTCCGGGCCAATCTAAATATTAAGAAATTTACCATATAAAAAAAAGGCAGAAGAAACCCTATTATCTATTTTTTAAATTTACGTTCTTTATTGTCTCATTTGACGTTCACTAAACAGAATGTAGTCTAAGTACAAACTTGTGAAAGGCTTATGTGTAATGCTTCTCCACATAATCACTAATAATTTCCTTAAATTCTTCAAAAATATTATCACCTTGTAAAGTTTTGAAATATTTGCCGTCTTTGTAGACTGCTGAAACAGGTTTTTCTCCATACCCAGGCAGGCTGATCCCCAGATTTGCATGTTTGCTCTCTCCAGGACCATTTACTATGCATCCCATAACAGCAACTTTCATATACTCTACACCAGGATTATTTTTCTTCCATACCGGCATATGAGTTTTTATGTAGCCATTTACTTCCTTAGTTAATATACGAAAACGATCGCTACTTGTGCGTCCACAACCAGGACATGAACTCACCTGAGGGTTAAAGTAGCGCAAACCTATAGACTGCAGTATTTCCTGACATACTACCACCTCATTAGTGCGTGATTCACCAGGGCGCTGAGTTAAAGAAGCCCGGATAGTGTCTCCAATACCATTTTGCAATAAATAAGTAAGCCCTGCTGTGGTATTTACTACGCCTTTGTTACCCATACCAGCTTCGGTTAAACCCAAATGCAGCGCATAATTGGAAGATTTTGCAAGTGCCGTATAAACTAAAATTAAATCCTGCACTCTACTGACTTTACATGAAATGATTATTTTCTCTGCATTAAGGCCAATCTTTTCAGCTTTTTTTGCACTACCAAGAGCAGACATTACAAGCGTCTTACGTAATATAACATCAGAAGTTTTTGGATTACTAGACAAGGAGTTTTCATCCATTAATTTTTGTGAAAGGTACTTATCAAGACTACCCCAATTTACTCCAATTCTGACAGGAAGATCATGCGTTATTGCATACTCTATAATTTTTTCAAATTTTTCATCACGTTTATCACCAAAGCCTATATTACCTGGATTTATCCTAATTTTACCCAGAATTTTAATGTTGTCTGGATAATCCTGAATCAGCCTGTAGAGCTCATATTGTCCACAGCCTACTAATATCTTACCATCAAAGCCTTCTTTATTTATTTCCTCTACTATATAAGGTATTGTTTTTGCTACTTCCTCTGAGTTCAAAGCAATTCGCACCAACTCTGAACCTGCATGCGCTAGTTCTATTACTTCTTTTGCATATTTCTGAGCACTGCTTTTTATGTTGTCAGAATCTATATGTGCACCAAGTGCCATGGATTGAACAACTATAGGATTATTTCCACCTATCTTCACTTGTCCAACTTTTACAGCATGAGTTTTATGCCTGGAAACCAGCGATGACTCATATGCATCATCACTCAATGTCAGGTCTCTATCTAGCATATTATTAATCGTGACACTATTTTACTGTGTCAACTACACTGCCAAATGAACTTGAACCATTTAAACTATGCTGTGGTGTTCTATTTAGGTCAGTAATAGAATCATGAGAGCACGTTCTTCTTGATGGACTTTCTTTTATAGTAACATTTATAGGGGAAACTTTTTTTTCTCGTGTTGAAGTAACATTTTTCCCTTTTTGTTGTTCACTTTTATGCTGCTTACTTTCATACTGAGAAACTGGCTCTTGATCTATAAATACAGCACCCTTTAAACGTGCAAGATTAATACCATGCTGATTGATCATAGCATCCTCTTCATCTTCAACTATGCAAGCTCCCACGTTGTTTGGCTCATTATCAAGGCTAGCAATTTTTTTTTCTTTTAATTTTTTGATTAGATCTTCTTTATTTATGTTAGCATTAATTTGACCTTGTAACTTTTTTTTCTTAAGGAGCGCCCTACGCTTTTCGTATAATTTATACGACTCAGCAAAATCCTCATCTACATGAAAATTTGCACCACCAGGGTTACCAGGAGGTATGTACCTTTTACTGAGCTTCACTTTAGACTTAGCTTCAGCGTTATGTATAGCAAAGAACCCAAAAATTAATATAAATAAAATCTTAGAAAAGAACTTGAACATACTATAATGAATATCGTACCTTAGAAGATAACAATTAACGAGCTTTAAGTAAATCAGAATCTCTACCAACTTTATAATACAAACATCTTTCTAAAAAATTTACTACCAAAACCTACATAATCTAAAGGAAATTTAAGGTGTTACAAATTTTACGTAACACCCTTTCAAAAAGAGCATTACACTCTTCCTTGCTGTAAGTTATTCTTCAGTTTTTCGGTATCATTCACATTATTAAACTTTCCGCTTGGCATATCTTGAGACAAGTCGTTTTTCTTCTCTTTATCAAGCTTAACTCCCTGATAGATACAGAATGCAACAAAACTAGTTACAGCTATTGCAGCAACAGCACTGACTATGGCACAAGTTAATATTGCTTGTTCTTGTCCCCCTACCATGTCTGCAAATGTTTCTACTTTTTCTTCTAAGCCTGTAAATTTTTCTTGCAAGCCGCTTAAGTGCTCTTGCATAGCTTGAAACTGCTCAGTACCAATCTTGTCTTCTAATGCACCAAAAACTTTTTCAAACTGCTCAACATCTATCTTTTGAGCTTCTTGCCACTCTTTTAATGCACTAAATACCTCTTCAAACTGTTTAGCATCAATATTTTGAGCTTCTTGCCATTTTTTTAATTCACCAAAAACTTTTTCAAACTTCTCAGCATCTATCTTTTGACTTTCTTGCAATTCTGTTATACCTAACCAATTGCGGAAAATTCCTTTTACCATTTTAACCCCCTAGCTAATTAATATATTATAATTTTACATTCCCAATGTTTAAATTATTATTAAATTAACTATCATTATACATTGATCTTAAAATAACTTTCCTTGGTTTAAGTTAGCAATTATTCTACCAATATCTCTCTCTTTCCTGAGTAACTCGGAGCACTGACAATACCTTCTTTCTCCATTCTTTCAACAATATTTGCAGCTCTGTTATAGCCTATTCTAAGTTGCCTTTGAATGTAACTAGTTGAAACCTTTTGATCTCTCTGAATGATGGCCACTGCTTGCTTGTATAGATCGTTCTCTTCATCTTCTGTTTCACCTTCTGATTCCGCGAAAGAATTTTCATCTTCTTGAGTGATTTCCTCCATGTAGTTTGGCTCACCTTGCGTTTTTAGATGATCAGCTATATTTTGCACCTCATCATCACTTACAAATGGACCGTGAACTCGAATAATCTTACCACCAGAGGCCATATAAAGCATATCACCCATACCGAGCAATTGTTCAGCCCCTTGTTCACCAAGTATTGTACGGCTATCTATCTTAGAAGTAACAGCAAAACTAATTCTCGTTGGAAAGTTTGCTTTTATCACACCTGTTATCACATCTACAGATGGGCGTTGTGTTGCCATTATGATGTGTATCCCTGCAGCACGAGCCATCTGAGCTAAACGTTGAATAGAGCATTCTATATCTTTGCCAGCAACAAGCATTAAATCTGCCATTTCATCTACAATCACCACAATATACGGAAATGTCTCCATTTTAATCGGTATTTTTTCAAACAAAGGTTTACCAGTTGTTGAGTTAAAGCCAATCTGTACAACACGTTCCAATTCTATTCCGCTATTCATCGCTTCTGTAATTTTTTGATTATAGTTTATTACATTCCGCACATTTAAATATGACATCATACGATAGCGATTTTCCATCTCTTTCACGCTCCACTTAAGAGCAATAACAGCTTTTTTTGGCTCTGTTACCACTGGTGTTATTAGATGCGGTATTGCATCATATATTGAAAGCTCAAGCATTTTTGGATCGATCATTATCATCTTGCATTCATCAGGACTTAGTCGATAAACAAGCGACAGAATCATCGTGTTAATTGCAACCGACTTACCTGACCCTGTAGTTCCGGCAACAAGCAAGTGGGGCATTTTAGTCAGATCTGCAATAACTGGTTTTCCGCTTATTTCCTTGCCAAGCGCAATTGGAAGATTTAAGTTTGCATTTTGGTATTCTGGCGATTCAAGTAAATCACGCAGCATCACAATCTCTCGCTCCTTGTTTGGCAATTCTATTCCCATGGCATTTTGTCCACGAATTATTGAAATACGTGCAGAAAGTGCACTCATTGAACGTGCAATATCATCTGCAAGACCAATCACTCTTGCAGATTTTGTACCTGCTTGTGGTTCAAGTTTGTATAAAGTCACAACCGGTCCATAACATACACTTATAATTTTTCCTTGCACGCCAAAATCACTCAGCACCTGTTCGAGCAGAGATAAATTCTTATTGCTCTCTAATGCATTCAACTGTTTTCTCTGCATAGATTCTTCCACTTTAGAAAGTAAGTGAATGCTTGGAAACTCAAACTCGCTAGAAGGTGGTTTAAAAATCTCTTCGGTAGCTTTCTTCTGTCTTTCTTTTGGTTGTTGTCTAATGGTTCTATATTTTCCCTCTATTACTAATGGTGCTATTGAATAATCAGTAGTTTTACGTAACCTGAAAAACAGAACCTTTGTAAAAAGGGAAAATATTTTTTTACATAGGAAAAGCAAAGAATAAACCGTTCTCTTCCAACCAATCAATCCTACAATACCTATTGATACTACTACTGTGAATATGTAAAACGGGCAGTGGCTAATTAAAGTATTGCCGACTATTCCACTGTGCATGTACCTAGTAGTGATACCGAGCGAAAGTTGCTCTAATGTAGCACATATTCCTAAATTGATTAATATTAAATAGAGAATTTTCAGCAGCCTTTTTGATATCAAAAAGTAAACTATGGTTGTAGCTATTGTAATACTAGCGAGTCCAAAAAATTGAACTAATATATCAGCTAAATATGAACCTACTATTCCACCTAAATTTGTTACTTCCTCATTTGTAGATGTATTTAAGGATGGATCTTTATAATTATAGCTAAAAACCGATATATATATATACATTAAGAATAACAGGTATATCGCTGATTTTAGCTGTTTTTTTAACATCTACTTAAAGTAATAAGTAATTGTATATTTTACAAAGTGAATTGCTATTATCAATATCATCACGGATAAATCTAATCCATTGAATGGTTGTATATACCTTCTGATAACCTTTAGTGGAGGATAAGTGAGTCTGTTTAAAGTTTGCATTATGCTGCTTACAATCTCATTATACATGTTAACCACATTCAATTTAACCAACAAATCGAGAACAACTGAGCATATTAGAATGAAGCTGTAAAGATCTAGTAGCAGGTTAAGTAAGTATATGATTGGATGCATATTACTAATTTATACTAAAACCTATTATGTGTAGTGATAGATATAAAATCAAGCCCCACAATAATAAATAGGTGCAAACAATAACTGATTAGTCTGTTTATCAACAGAGATGTCCACTATTTGCTGCCTTGGATTCCCTCTACTGTAAAATTCTTCAACTTCCTGCAGCACCAATGTTACATCTCGAAGCAAAATTAATGTGTCACAGCTATGTGGAACTTGCTCTCTAAAATATCCACTGGCTGAATAATACCAGATGGCAAGGTTTATCAAATCAAGCACATCATTTAGTTCTAATTGCGCAATGCCTGTTTTAGAACAAAAACCAACCACTCCAATATTAGCGTCAAAAAATATGTACCTACTATTTTCTCCCTTATATATTAGCATAGCATGCCCATCTTTACTGAGCTTTTCATCTTTATAATAATAACTGCGGCGGCAGCTAAACATTATATAATGCTCTGATTTTGTGTTATCTAATGCATGCTCAAGTTGCTCTTGAGAAATGGAAGCTTGTTTTTTTGTTTTAGGATCAAAGAAAAATTTTTGTTTATTTAGCAAGATGTTGTCAGAGAAAACAAATTTTTTACTCTTTTTAGCATCATAAAAACATAAAATAGGTAAGCACTCCGATAGAACTAGTATCAAATGTAACTGCCGTTCTTTTTCTTCCTTGCCATTAAGGTAATCTATAATATCTTGCTCGGTTATTTCGTTATTTAGTCTATTAAAAAAGCTTAAAAAGTCTTCTCTACTTTCTAGCTTCATAGAAACAATTAAGTTACTTAATGGGTTACATAATCCGTTTCTAGGATTAAAGCCTAGAATTTTTTTATACCATCCACTCAATGTTGGCATATTCCCTATGGCTGTGGAAATATGTGTGCGCCAAGAAGTGCGTAAGGAACAGTTGGTGAAAATCCAACACGGGTAAAGCTTAGCCAGCAACCTGGAACAAACCATTATGCTGCGTAAGGTAACGAGCGTAGTAAAGCTAATGGAATGGACAACATAGGGTGCAACGAAAGTGAAGGTATTGAGTCCCGTAATTCACGCGTCATGGGGGCCGACACTTTACATTTGGTGGAAGGCAACATGGGTAATAACGCTAAGGAAAGATATTACTCACCCCATCGGGATCGAAGGCCGCGTCATGTGTTGAGATGGACCTTACGTGAACTTGGGAGATCCTTTGTATTCCTGTAAGGGTACTCTGGAACAAGTCAATAAAGGCAAGGACTGGAGGAAGATGCAAAGGAAGTCGGACTAACTGATAGTACTCGGAGTGTGGGAAAGCCACATACAAGGGGAAGCGGTTAGCAATATAGTGACTGGTATAGGGATTGCTATACCAATACAACAGAGATTGGAGGAGTATGCAAGGAAAACTAAACCAGATAGCAGTAAGGGCTAAGCAAGATAAGCGAGTAAAATTTACATCGCTAGTTCATTTGATTAATGAAGAGAATCTTGCAGAGTGTTACAAGGAACTAAAACGCAACAAGGCTTGCGGTATAGATCGTGTGACAGTGGAAGCTTATGGAGAAAATCTAGAAGAGAAACTTAGAACGCTAGTGGATAGTATGAAGAGAAAGCAATACCGACCGCAACCAGTGAAAAGGGTATACATACCCAAAATTGGAAGCAAGGAAAAACGCGGTCTCGGAATACCATCAACAGAAGAAAAGTTGGTACAGGTAATGCTAAAGAAGATATTAGAAAATATTTATGAAGCAAACTTTATGGACAGCTCGTATGGATTTCGACCAGGAAGAAATTGTCATCAGGCGATAAACGCTCTAGATAAAGCAGTTATGCACAAACCAATTAACTATATTGTAGAAGTGGATATCAAGAAGTTCTTTGATAATGTTCAACATAAATGGCTAATGAATTGTCTAAGGGAACGAATAGCTGACCCAAATTTATTGTGGTTAATAAAACGATTTCTAAAGGCAGGAATAGTCGAAGTTGGATGTTACAAAGCAACCGATCAAGGCACACCACAAGGTGGTATAGTAAGCCCTGTATTAGCTAATATATACTTACACTATGTGCTGGACTTATGGTTTGAAAAGAAATTTAAGCCAAAAGCCAGAGGATATATACAGCTAATAAGGTTTTGCGACGATTTTGTAGTTGGCTGCGAGAGGGAAGAAGACGCAAAAGAATTTCTAGAATTACTGAAACAAAGACTAAGTAAATTTGGATTGGAAATAGCTGAAAATAAAACAAAAATAGTAAAGTTTGGTAAGAAAGAATGGTATCAAGCAGAAAGAGAGAAACGTAGGACGGCTAGCTTCAACTTTCTAGGATTTACACATTATTGTGGAAAAAGTCGTAATGGTAAACTTATGATGAAGCAGAAAACTTCAAAAATAAGCCTAGCTAGAAAGATTAAAGAAATCAAAGAGTGGTTGAAGATGGTACGAAGTCGTATCTGTCTCAAAGATTGGTGGCAGAAACTTAAAGCCAAACTAACAGGACACTATAGCTACTTCGGAGTTAGCGGAAATTATCGGTGTTTGATTCAATTCAATCGACTGGCAACAAAGTTAGCATTTAAGTGGATAAACCGACGTAGTCAAAAGAAAAGTATCGATTGGGAACAATTTATACACTATTTAAAAGTAAATCCATTACCAAAACCAAAGGTATATGTTTCTTTATACACAGGAGCACTAGTGTGAACGCTGTATTGTGGAGCCGTGTGCGGGAAATCCGCAAGCACGGTTCTTTTGGGGAGACTATGGTTATGAGACCAAATCGCTGATTTCAAGGTCATAAGTCTCTACCAGACCGATTTAATTTGAACATGATACCATCTTCTCTCTTAAATTTTTGTGTATACTCTTCATAAGCCAACTTTACCTGAGTATATGATATTATTTCTGTGTAGTGATATTTCCCTTTGCTGTCTTTATAAATTCCTTTTATATTACAAGCAATGCTATTCTCTATATCTTGCGTGATAACAAAGTCTTCAGTTTCAATAGTTTGGTTTAAAAATTCTGCAATATCTCTTTTTGAGAAAGTTCGATCAAAAGTTTTTCCATTATCATTTTTGAAAAAGACTCTGACCTTGTCTTCCTTAAGAAGATGAATTTTTGATATTTGCGATCCACAAATATCGTTGACGTACTCTTTTATATATGTTGACATTACTGCTACCTAATATTTTAATAATATACTAAGTATGACATAAAATATTAAAATTTTAAAGATTTTTATTAAAATTTAACAAGATATTGTAATCTTTGATTCCACGTGGATAAAAAACTTATTGATAAGTTAACGGAGAGATGTATACAATATAAGTATCTGTTCAGCAGAGTGGCAAAATAAGATAGATAAGACAATCACAGAAATAGACGTTATCATGCCAGTGCTTGATACCTTTGTGTTTGAGGCAAAATCTGCTATAATATTTAACACACTGCTTTCACAAACGAATGTTCATACAATTCTGTGTCTGAGCACTGAGATAACGCCATTACAAAGGAACCAGCATCAGCTACTTGCATAACAAGAAAGAAAGCACTGGTTTAAATATTTGCACATTAGCCATACACCTGAATGGATATCTATATGACAAGATAAGTATTCAGAACCATTTTCCTTATTTTAATTACCCATTACTTAATGAGATCACTTCTTTTAATTGATATTATAAAACTACTTATCGTAAAGTTGATCTATAGATATAATACTACCATTTGATGACTTTTCAGCACATTTCTCACTTTCATATTCTTTATCAGAATCAACGCTAAATACTAAAGTATCTCCTGAAATTTTATCATGAAACTCACTAATAGCAAAAAACGGTACAGTGACTTGTTCTTGTTTTCCACGAAAGCTCAAACTGACACTAAACTTATCCTCAAAAACTTTTAGACTATAAAATTGGTGCTGTAATATAATAAGCATTTGAGTAGGATATGATTCTTTCAAGTAGTCTGGTATGGCAACACCATTAAATCGAGTAAAAAACAGTATCTCTAAGTGAGGAGTAAAAACATTATCTAATATAGTATCTAGAGCCTTTTTGATAACTTGAAATTTAGCATGACTAAGCGACTTCTGATAATCTGTTTTATCCATATAACCCTTACATGTTTGGGGAAACTTCTGTTACCCGGCGTTCCCTAAACCGTGCTTATAGCAATGAAGTTATAGTGCCTAAATTAAGCAGCTAATGCAACATTGTCTTCAGCAGCAAAGTTATCGTTTGCATCTAAATTGTGAACTCTTAGCGGTGGTATCTAACCGAGCAAAGCTACCATCTTTACTATGCATGTCGATCCTTACTCGCCCCCGTATCAATCAAAAAATATGGTGGAGGCGCCGAGTACTGCCCTCGGGTCCAATACACCTATTACAAGGTAATTTTATTGCCATAGTACAAAAAATGCACATCTTTATTATACAGTAGTATTGAATAAATGTCAAGTTGTTGAACGTAAAATCGGTTGTAAGCTAAAAAATTAATATAAAAATTACTTCGCCTATTTATCTAATCTTAGTATAATCAAAGTAGAGGTATTTTTAGAGCTCAAAATCTATCTTCGTCTGCAGACTTTTTTATCAAATAATCAAACTCAGTAAAGAATGTAGCGTATCTTCTTCAGCGCAAATGGGTGCACACATATGCTTAATCTCTGTCGTATGTGCGTTACATTTTTTCTGTTCTTTATTAATAAATATGGGGGATTCTATGCCTAATTCTTAACAAAAAACTACTCAAATGCTTTTGTAGCTATTGAATTTCTGAATTCAAGAAAGCAAGAGACAGTGTGAGAAATGGCACAAGCCGAAAAAAAGATAAGTTGTGGAACAAAAAATGCAGACAACTGTGGAAAATTACCCACTGGAATCCAGACTTTGATTGTCAAATAAAAAATTCACATCTTAAAAGGATCATATACATCAATTTCCTTAGTTTTCACTTTCTCGTTTAATAATCTCAAGATGGGCTGTAAATCATCGTCGATTGATAAGCACAGTACTTCTCTATCAAGAAAACCGGCTAGGTGATTCCTTTTCTCAAGGATTTCTGTTTCTTCCAATAAGTCACATTTATTTAACACTACAATTTCCTCTTTTTCAATAAGATCGCTATTGTAAAGCTTCAGTTCATTATGTGTACAATTATAAGCTGAAATAATGTCATCGCGCGTTACATCAATTAAATGCAGTAAAATTTTGCACCTTTCTATGTGCCTTAAAAATTTGTGTCCGAGCCCAACTCCAAGATGAGCATCAGCGATTATTCCAGGAATATCTGCTATCACAATTTCGCTATAATCCACTTTTGCTACACCTAAATGTGGTCTTATAGTAGTAAATTCATAATCGCCTACTTTCGTATCAGAATTCGAGCAGCGGGTTAAAAATTTAGATTTACCTACATTTGGCATACCAATAATGCCAACATCAGATAGAACTTTTAGCTTCAATATTATATTTCTTTCTTCGCCGGGCTGACCATGGGTAAAATGTCTTGGTGCCCTATTAGTAGCAGATTTAAAGTTAGTATTTCCAAGCCCACCTTTTCCACCTTTCACTACTTGAAATTCCATGTCAGGTTTATCAAGATCTACTATTATTTCCTCACTTTCTTCATCGATTATTTGTGTACCAACTGGAACTTTAAGTATAATATCTTTTCCTGCTGTGCCAGATTTATCTCTACTCGTACCACTTTTTCCACTACTCGCTTTAATATGTCTTCGACAACGAAAATTAAGCAAAGTGTTGAGATTTGCATCACTGATGAAAATTATGTCTCCTCCCCTGCCCCCATTACCACCGTTTGGGCCACCAAATTCAACGAATTTTTCTCGACGAAAACTAGCACAGCCATCGCCACCATCACCTGCTTTTAAATATAATTTAACTTCATCTATGAAATCCATGCCAACCCGCGATAATATTTAGCATTTTCTCCTAATGAACTTTCTATTCTCATTAATTCATTATACTTTGCAAGCCTATCAGAACGCGACAGCGAGCCAGTCTTTATCTGCCCACAATTCGACGCAACTGATATGTGGGATATCGTTGTATCTTCTGTTTCACCTGAGCGGTGAGAAATAATAGCCCTGTAGCCATTTAATTTTGCCATTTCAATAGCAGCAAAAGTTTCCGTAAGTGTTCCTATCTGGTTTGGCTTGATTAGTACAGCATTTGCCATTTTCTCCTCTATTCCTTTACTTATTAGTTCACAATTTGTAACAAATAAATCATCTCCAACCAATTGAACTTTATTCCCAAGTTTTACAGTAAGTAATTTCCAACCTTCATAGTCGTCTTCATTCATTGCATCTTCTATAGAAATTATTGGATATTTGCCTACAAGGTCAAAATAATACTGAACCAATTCCTCTGAAGTGAGTTCTCTGTTTTCAAATTTATAAACTCCATCTTCATAAAAAGTAGATGCAGCAACATCAAGACCCAGTGCAAAGTGATTTTTCATCGAATAACCGGCAGATTCAACAGCCTGAATTATCAAATTAAGAGCTTCTTCAGTGCTTCCAATGTTTGGTGCAAAACCACCTTCATCTCCTACGTTTGTGCTATAACCTTTTTTCTTAAGAATGCTGCGCAAGTTATGAAATACCTCTGCAGATATTCTGATTGCTTCACTGAAAGTTTCAGCACCAACCGGAAGAATCATAAATTCTTGAAAATCGAGTTTATTATCTGCATGTACTCCACCATTAATGACGTTAATTAGCGGAACTGGCATCTGCTCTTCCCCTACTCCCAAATACTTATATAACGGCATTTTAAAGCTGTTTGCTGCTGCTTTTGCAACAGCAAGAGACACACCCAAAGTTGTATTTGCTCCAAGTTTAGATTTATTTTTTGTTCCATCTAGTTCAATTAAAACTTTATCAATTGCACTCTGGTTTGCTGCATCCATGCCAATGATTTTATTTGCTATCACTCCACTTACAGATTGAACAGCTTTCAGCACTCCTTTACCACAATACCTTTTTTCATCTTGATCTCTCAGCTCCAATGCTTCTAGTTTACCGGTCGAAGCCCCAGAAGGGACAGCGGCTCTACCTGTTGCTCCATCACATAGTTCTATTTCTACCTCAATTGTTGGGTAACCCCTGCTATCTAAAATTTCTCTTGCAAATACACTGCTGATCGTCTTTTTCATCATGCTAAACCTCCACTAGATTCACAATTGTGTTCACGTTCGGGAAATGTCACCCCAGCGCTGTAACATTTCAGTGTACGAACATTGTAACCTACAGATAAACAGATAATTTGAGTAACTAGATGGTGTCATTCCAGTGCTTGACACTGGAATCCAGTTTTTATTATACAGCCACTTATTTAAAGTTAAGTCTTCTGGATCCCAGTGTCTGGGCACTGGGATGACACCATTCTTAATGGAAGCTATCCCCATATCGCAATGTCTGTACAGTTGTTTGCCTAGACACTGGAATCCAGTTTTACTACACAATTTTATCATATAAATCACCAATGCTTAAGTTTATTTTACTAGCAGCAGCTTTGCAGTTTCTTTCGCTAGTTTAGCTATATTACTACCAGCACCAATAAATAATACTACATCTCCTGAACTTGTCGAATTACTAATAAAATGTGAAATGAGTAAAGCATCATTCATCATCTTCACATCATTAAACCCATTACTGATCAAGGCTTTTTGTATATCATCAATTCCACAGCCAGGAATAGGCTTATCTTCTGGAGGATGGACAGGAGTGAGAATTACATAATCAAACATCATGAAAATTCGTACGAACTCATCAAAAAAATTACGAATACGAGCAAAACGAAGCGGCTCGATAATTCCTGTTACCTTTCCTTTAGTGGTCAAACGTGCTGCTGCCAGGGTTGCTTGTATTTCATTTGGATGATGAGCATAGTCCTCAATTAACTTAACACCTTTAATATCGGCAATTAAAGAAAATCTCCTTGCTACTCCTTTAAATTCCAAAAGACCTTTTTTAATCTCTTCATCACTAATTCCAAGTTTCACTGCAACTGATATTGCAGCCAGGGCATTGCTAACTTTATGCATTCCTATTGCATTTGATAGCACTACATTCTTTATAATTCTGGTACAAGGTTGAATATCTTCTTTTTGTCTTTCGAGAGCGAGTTCTTTTAATCGAAACACCATATGTACATTATCATCATCAATTTCAATACGCTGAACTAACTTTCTAATTATATTAAATTTAGTCTCCCAATCTACCTCTGATAAATCACACTTTTCCTTCGTTATATGCCCTCTTAACATCTTCACTTCTTCCCATACTACCCCTTCTAGTATATCTGCGAGTATTGATTTGCTGTTACATTCACCAAAACGTTTTCCAGGACAACGATAGTAACTTCTTCCTCCCTTAGCATTACTCATTCCATAATAAACGGATTTGCAACACTGACATATCACTAACCCTTGTAATAAGTATTTTCTTCCACTTTGTTGCATTTTTTCTATTTGTAGCTTTTCTTTTTCCACACTGTATCTCTACGACTTATATATATTTTGCCTATAGTAAAATACGCACATAATGAGCCAAATCAAGGAAAGTGCAAACCAAGTAATTGCGTATTCAAGATGCTTTATTGGCTGTATAGTCAATTTGCCACCAAAATTATCTTGCCACAATATACATTTCTCTAGCTTAATACCTAGATCATTGGAGATTTCTTCTGTACTTAGGGTAAACCATGTATTTGAAGCAATATCATTTTTGATAAACCAATTTTTGCTACCATCACAATACAAAACGCCATCAGCAGCTACTTTTTCAATTTTTGCTTTTTCTTCTTTTTTTTCTCTGACTATTCCTTTATTTATTAACATGTAATGTCCATTGATAAGCAACATAGGAGACAGCACATGATAGCCACGTTGACCTGCGAAAACATATAGTTCTATATCACTTAAAATTCCGTCGATTTTAACGTTTCTGTAGTTAAACTTTGAAAGATTATCACTAGGCAGTAGATGAATAACTGGAAGATCCATATTTTTGATAATATTATTCTTCCAGCTCAATCTAAATAACTGCCATAACCCGAGTGAAAAAAGAAGTAAAAAAGGTATAATGAAAATAAATACTGTTTTTCTTAACACTCTATATTTGTGTTCTCAAGTAATTTTCAATACCCATAAGCTCAATAAGGTCAATCTGTTCTTTGATCCAATGTAAGTGCTCTTCCTCATTTTTCAGTAGTCCTTCTAATAACATTACACTCACGAAATCCTTTTCTTTTTCAGCAACGGAAATTGCCTCTTTGATTCCCTTGATACCTTCTTCTTCTAAGTTAGAATTATCTTCTAAGATTTTCTGCATTGTATCTTTTGTGAACTTTCCTTCATACTTTGAGATTTTATTTGTATCTTGAAAATTTGGCATGCCCTTAAGCAGTAAAATTCTTTCTGCCAGCCTATTTGCATGCTCAAGTTCTTCATTAAGCTCCTTTCTCATCTTTTCTGCAAGTTTATTGATTCCGCTATTTTTAAGAATCGCAGAATGCAAAAGATACTGGCGTACAGAAGTCAGCTCATTTGTAAGTAATTTATTTAAATGTTCTACTATTTCTTTATTCATAACCTTTCTTTAGCTAATATACCAATGTAATCTACATAACAATCAAGGCAACATCAATTCATTTTTCTCACAACAATCGTATCAAATAGCACATCATGAAATGCCTGTTTCCTCTGAGAGAAGCAAGCAACTAAATACCAACTGAAGGTAAGCATCACTATAATCACTTCTAGTGTACTTAAAGCATTTACTGATGTTTGAAAAAGTTTGATAAAGGTGATAATTGAATTATTTAGCATAGGAAGGAAAAACTGAGAGATAGTGCGATCAAATGCTAAGCTCAAACCTATTTTAGAACTATCTAAAGTGATAGTATATATATTCATTAACTGTTGACCAGGAGTTGCTTGAGCTGTTGAAGATATAAAATATGTAAAGTAGCCACAATTTATACACATGTATGACAGGTGCAAAATTAATGGAAAATCCCCTAATGACAACACAATTAGTAAGGTTGGAATTAATAAAATTGCTACATCTATTAAATATGCGCAAAAGCGCCTGTGTACACTAGCGATCTCTGTCATTACCACCTATCTTTCAAATACTTTACTATGAATTCTGTAAGTTTATTAAAATGTTGAAAATATAACAAATCTTCATAACCTCTTATTGATTGTCCGTATACAATAGGTAAGCAATTTGCATTTTGTGCACATAGAATGTCTGTGATGCTGTCACCAACAAAAAACACATTTTCTCTATTTACAGGTAGCGTACTCTCCTCCAGTGCAAACAGCAGTGGAGTTGCAGATGGTTTATCTTCTGCAGTATCACATGAGCCAACTACTCTTTCAAAGTAAGAATCTAGTTTAAAATAGGCAACTTCTTGACGTAAATTAGTATTTTTCTTATTGCTAACTATCGCTAGGTAAATATTGTGGCTTTTCAGTGTCTGCAGCATTTTCTCTACTCCTTCATTCAGAGTAATATTTTGTAACAATGCATTATCTAGGTATTTTTGATATATCTGGTTCGCTTTTTTCCACTGATCACCAAACAAATTGACCATGTAGCTCTTTCTTGATTCATGAGAATTTCTATCAACAACTTTACTGCCAGATCCCATCAAATCTAAAGTATGCTTAATGGCATTAGAAATATTATCTTGAGTATCAACTAAGGTATTATCCCAATCGAATACTACCGCTAATGGGCTATTTTTCATTTTTATATTGTTACGTATTTTAAGCTAATAAGTAAATGATATTTTGATGAAAAAAGCATAAATGAGGTGCTCCTTGTGTCTTAACCATTTTTACATAATTAACTAATATACTGATTTTAGTATAAGCTTTTATTTAGTAGGTATGACACAGCTTAAAGATACACCAGATATTGAGAAGAAATTCAAGGATGTCTTTGCTGGTGCTTTTCCAGAAGGTACGTCGCTGGAAGATAAAGTGAAGATTATCAATGAGTTCCGCCAGGAACTTAAAGCTCACAAAAGGCAAGTAACCAAAGAAAATCTCGAGAAAAGGTTAAAAGATATTTCTGCAGCAGATAATTTTTCACTAGAAGATAAAATCAAGACTATTGCAAAATTAAATCGTAGTCTTAGAGATCGAATGAACCGTGCAGCTAAAAAAGTAGCTAAAGATTTTGAAAAGATCGTCGAATTGAATCGGGAACTTAAAGATGTTTTTCCAGAAAATTCTTCATTGGAAGATAAAGTAAAAATTATTTTTGAATTGCACCGAGAGCTTAAAGCTCAAAAAGGGCGTAAAGATGAAGTGAAGATTATTAAAAAATTGATTCATAATCTTGAAGGTCGAATGGATCGTGCAGCAAAAAAAATAGCTGAAGATTTTAAAAAGATTGCTGGATTTAAACAGAAATTCGAAGGAAAAGACGTTTTTACAAGTAAAAAAGTTGCAGAGTTTGAAAGTAATAAAAAATCTCAAACTACATTAGAAGGCAAAATTTCTGATCAAAATAAACAAGAAAAGACCTCTGTACAAAAAGACAAAATTCGTGACTCAGTTAGTGAGGCAGATACTTCTGAAAAAGTTGCTTCAGAAAATAAAAACTTTGAACAAAAAAAGATTTCTTTTCAAACAGATACAGTAACTAAGTTACAACCTTCAGTAAGCAAAGATCCTATAAAAGATAAACCTAGCGACAAAAAGCCTGAAATTTCGTTAAAACAAGTCTCAGTGGATAGGAATGCTACAGAAAAAAAATCTAATAATAAAAAATCTCAGTTGAGTGAAAAGAAAAATATATCTCAACCGAAAGAAAATCAAAAAGAAGAAGGCTTTTTGGTACGTTTTCTGCAGAAAATATTCAAAAAACTTTTTGGTGAAGATAAAAAGAGTGTAGAGGATATAAAAGGAACTACTCAAAAAAGTACGCCAAATGATGAAGGGCAACAACAAAATAAGCTCCTTTCAAATCAAGACCAAAGCGCAAGTGAAAGTTTAAAGCAAATTGATAATCCATTGTTAACTCCTGTCACGAAAGTAGAAAAAACAAATACAGACCATAAAAGATAATTCGCCTTAGATTTCTTGCATAGTCTGGGGTCCAATTTGTCATCCTATGGCTTGACCATAGCTAAAAATCTAGATTCCAACGTCACACGCTAACTTAAATTATTCATAAAATTTGTTTCGGTAAACCTAATTTGGGTTAGCTATAGAAGGCAAAACAGACACAAATCAGGAAAATAAAAAAAATTATAGATTTTCTATTTTTATTATAAAAATAATTAATTTTTAAATACTTTATATTGATTTTGTCATCAAAGTTCATATAATATTAATATATTAACTTTGATGGTGGTAAAGAAATGCATGGTAGTATAAGCGACGAAGTGGTGAAAAATTTAGACAAGTTCACTTCTTATAGACAAGTAAATAAATTTAAAAAGATATTCAATAATCTTACCACTAACCATAAAATGAATATATAGAGTATGTTAAAGCAAAGCCTCAAGGCTCTAAAGCTATGTACGGCATACTAAATGCACTAGACAAGGAAGAAGCACTTTTAATCTTTAATCAGTTGCTTCAAGAGAATGAAAAGTTTGCTTTCAATACACTCGATTGTATTCATCCCAAATATACTTTATTTAAAATTCTATTTAATCAACTGAATCCCCAGCAAAAAGAAGATTATAAAGTAAATTTAGAGACAAAATCAACTGTCAAAGCTAAGCTTGTCCTAAAGAATTTTTACTTAAGCAATAAAGAGAGTTCAAGCAACTTAAGCACTGAAAACTCCAATGAACCGTTAGTACAAAACAGAGATGATTTGCCAGCAGCACATTTCTCTCTTATATCTCTTCCATCAGAGGAAACAGTTGTTGAACATCCATTTGATACTAGACTAGAACTTTCTTCTGACAAAGAGGATCAATCATGTAGCCAAACAGTAATTCCATTTCTGGGTTTTGCTGAATTCGATAATCAATTCTGCAATACTGTAACAGAAAATTCGACAGTTAGTAGTAGTTTAACGTCGAATTATAATATATCAGATAGCCTAGAAGGTGAGCAATTATCCCCAGAGTATTTAACTATTTGATAAATGGAGTAACTAGTCTGCAATCCTCAATTGTGGATGATTTGCCAGAGTTAAATTTATCTCCTATAACTCCTGAATTCGAGGAAACAGTTGTTGAACATACATTTGATAGTAGACCAGACTTTTCTTATGAAAATGAACCGTTAGTAAACAAAAGAAAAAGAGCTGAAGAGAATCAATTATATAGCCAAATAATTCGTTCAATAACTGGAAAACAGCGATCACAAGACTTGTGTTTTACAGCGTATAATAGTCTTACAGAATGTGAATTAGAAGAAATATGCACAGTGGAGCCACCAGCAAAGCGCCAATGCATATCAGTACCTTCATTTGAGGGTTTTGCTGAATTCGATAATCAATTCTGCAATATAGTACCAGAAGATTCAATAGTTAATGATAGTGCAGTGCCAGAAGAACATACTAGCCTGGAAGGTAAGCTAACTTTCCTAGACTCTCAAATAAATGGCGGAGAGCCATTAACTAGTCTGCAATCCTCAAATGTGAATCCATTGCCAGAGTTCAGTTTCTCTCTAAGCTCTGTTACACTAGATGAAATGGTTAAGAGATATGGCTTTAATCACAATGACCACGCTCTAAGTGATTTAGAAGAGGTATATGTAAAGCAACCAGCAAAGTTCCATACATATTACCACAATAACTAGGGACAAAAAAAAGGTGGTAGTTTAACCTACCATCTCCTCTGGTTTCACTATCCTTTCAAACTCCTCCTCAGTGAGCAGTTGAAGTTTTGCTGCTGCTTCTTTTAGAGTGATATTTTCTTTATAAGCAAGCTTCGCTATTTTTGCTGCATTGTCATATCCTATATGCGTATTTAATATAGTAACTAGCATTAACGACTGATTTAGTAAATCCTTTATTCTTTCTTCGTTTGCTCTAATATCAACTACGCATTTCTCTGCAAAATTTAAACTTGCATCAGCTAAAAGTCTTATAGACTGCAAAACATTGTAAATTATCACCGGCTTAAACACGTTCAATTCAAAGTGACCATTTGAGCCACCAATTGTCACGGCAACATGATTTCCCATAACTTGAGCACATACCATAGTCACCGCTTCGCATTGAGTTGGATTCACCTTACCCGGCATGATTGAAGAGCCAGGCTCATTTTCTGGTAACATTATTTCTCCAATTCCGCATCTTGGACCAGAACCAAGTAGCCTTATATCATTTGCAATTTTCATCAAGCTTACTGCTACTGTATTGAGTGCTCCACTGAGCTCAACTAAAGCATCATTTGCTGCTAGTGCTTCAAACTTATTTTTTGCTGAAATAAATGGAAAATTAGTGATTTTTGCCACTTCTTTAGCAAAATCCTCAGCAAAACCCTTTTTAGTATTGATTCCCGTGCCAACCGCGGTGCCACCTTGTGCAAGTTCATATACATTGATCAGAGTTGACTTTACTCTCTCTATTCCCTTTTTAATCTGAACTGCATAGCCAGAAAATTCCTGCCCAAGTGTTAGAGGAGTTGCATCTTGCAGATGAGTACGCCCTACTTTTATTATATCTTTAAATTCATGAACCTTATTATTTAGCGCTTTATATAATTCTTCAAGATTGGGAATAAGCAAGCGGTTTATTTGCTCTGTTACTGCTATATGCATTGCTGTTGGAAAAGTGTCATTTGATGACTGACCACAGTTTACATGATCATTTGGATGCACTGGAGACTTACTACCTAAATCACCGCCCAAAATTTCTATTGCACGATTGCTGATCACTTCATTCATATTCATGTTAGTCTGAGTTCCAGACCCGGTTTGCCAAACAACAAGTGGAAATTGATTATTAAATTTACCGTCTATTATTTCCTTTGCAGCTGAGCAGATTGCATCCCCTACTCTATTATCTATGCTACCCTGCTTCATGTTAACACGTGCTGCTGCAAGTTTTACTATTGCTAGCGCTTTAATCAGAAACTCTGGCATTTTCTCTGTACCAATTTTGAAATTTTCCAAAGAACGCTGAGTCTGCGCTCCCCAGTAATGTTCACTTGGTACTTTTACTTCTCCTAAGCTATCTGATTCTATTCTAACTTTTTTATCCATATTTCCTCATTCTAGTGTTTGACATTACCTACATATATGATTAGTTAAATCAAATTGTATTTCAGTGTCAAGTTGAGACATTTTTAGTGAAGACCTTAGAAAACTTTCAAGCCATATCTTTTGCTTCTATTATTTTTTTATTGTTATTAAGGCAATCATGCAACCTTAATCAATAAACCTACTTTCACTCTCTATAAGGCTATTCTACTTAGAGCTTGAATAGTGAAAACATCTTTAAGCGCAGAAGCTATACCTTTGTTTGCTTTCTCTTTTTTTACTTCTACAATCATATAACCCAACATTGCACCTAACGCTAGACTAACGGTCGCTGATGCTGCACAAACTGTAATCACTGCTCCCGCAGAATATGATATTGTCATACCGGCAACATAACCTATTGCACCACTCACGCCAATGCAGACGTATTTCTTCCGCAGTTCTTTTTGTATGTAACCTTTCAGATATTCTTTTACATCTAAATGCCCGTTTCTAGTAGCATAATTCAGAGCAGTGTTTTCATAGCCATCTTTCACATTAACATTTGCTTTTGCTGTTTCTATCAGGTACTTTACTACCTCTAAATAGCCACTTCCAGCAGCCCACATTAGAGCAGTTCTTCCATAGTGATCTGTTGAATTAATATCTTCTTTCTGTTTTTCTATCAGGTATCTTACTGTTTCTAATTGACCATTTTTGGCAGCTGAAAATAATCCTGCATGATTGTTAATCATTTGTGCAAATGATAATGTTTTTAGTTTAGGGGATTGTAACTCTTGAGTATTAAAGTTTAATTGTGCTGGAACAATTTCTACTTCAAGCTCTACATGTTCTCTTGTGAAACGATCAAGTAGGCTTTTTACCTGATCAATTGTTTGAATTCTTACCTTATAATACCGCAATAAAGAATTGATTATTTCCCTGTTGTTAAGAAAAAATATCACTAATTCTATTTTACCTGTTAAATCTTTAGCATAAATTGAGTATTCTATATTTAATCTATCTTGTGAAATATTTTGTATTGTCTCACTCCCTGTCCAAATTCTTACCTGGTCATCAATGCCCTTACTTACAAGAAAATTATATAATTCACTATCTTCTTCCTTCATTTTATTGAGCTCATCCTTACAGTTATACCAATAAGATGATAACTCTGGTATACAAGTAGGAAGAGGCAAGCGAGGTATTGACATATCAAGATTAGCTATTAAATGATATCTAGTTAGAAGCTTTGCTACCTCCTTATGGCCATTTACAATAGCATATGTTAGGGCAGAGAATTGACCTTTACGTTTTTTCACATTTAAATCAGCTCCATTTGCTATTAGAAGTTGTACTACCTCAAGATGACCATGGGCAGCAGCATGAATTAGAGCAGTTATGTTTCCCGGAGATTCTGCATTAACATTTGCTCCCTCTTCTATCAAGTATTGTAATATCTCTAGTTGACCATTTTCAGCAGCCCATATTAAAGCAGTTCTCCCATAATCATCATCTATTGTATTAATAATTGCTCCACCCTGTATAGCTTGCTGAACAAAATCTAGCTGTCCTTTTTTAGCAGCATCAATTAGCTGCGCATTTAGCTGTTTTTGTGATGGCATATACCCCTCCTAAAAAAATATACAATTTAAAGCTATTTTAGCCACTATTCAAGTTTTAATGGCTAAAATTGATTGAATCACTTTTTAGTGTTTTTTTATGGTTGTTTGAATCTAGCAAAGATGAGTCTATATCACAATCTAGTAATTCTCCTACTGCACTTAGTAAACCAGCTGTACAACCAGCTATTTTGATCTGGATGAGAGGAGATATAATTTATAACCACTCCCCTATCCTTTCTAGTTGTTTGTAGCTGTTAAATCTCAGGAATTTATCAAAATAAGGAGAGGCAATGAAGGGAGTAGTATCTCTTAAATAATTAGATAAGAAATCTGGTAGAATATTCTGAAATTCATGCATTTTTTGTCTATAATCTTTCAAAGCAATAACCTTTATTTTATCATAATCAAGTTTCCAATAAGCAAGCTCCGAGACTTCTTTTTTTGTTGTGTATTCCACTGCTAAAGCTTGTAAAATTAATTGCGGGAAAAATCCTGACATAACTTCCTCATTGGAAGGTGGTGAACCAAGTTTATAGTCTATAATTGCTACTTGCCCACCTGGTAGATACTCAACTCTATCACATCTTGCTGTCAGTGAAATTTCTTCTGTCATTCGAGTATCTGACCAGCTCTTATTACACAATTGTCTGGTGTGTTCATTTGCAATCAAATTTTCTGGATCCAAGTAGTCAAGCACTGGGATGACACCCTTCTTCTTAGTGGAAGTTGTACAGCATCCGCGCAGTTGTGTGTCACGCGCTGGAATATGAAATATCGGATAGGAAAAGCTCTTCTCCAACTCAACTTGATTGTTTCCAGTCCTATCAAACTCAACAAAAGATTGAATTATCCTCTGCAACCTTACCCACCACATATTTGAAAAGTGGAATCGATTAGACGAGAATATTTCTCGTGTAATACTCATCAGCGACTTTTCGTTGCGTAAATATCTTGCAAAAATATTGTGTACCATAGTGCCAAACTCCAATATCGATGGCTTAAAATTTAAGTCTTTCAACTGTCTAAGGTTCAGTATGTATTCAACATAAAATGAATAAGGGTTACGAATCAGTTTTTCTACCGCACTGCAAGACATCACTTGCATTTTTTCTTCTCTGACTTTGGCTTGAGGTTTTGGCATAGGCTGAGTACATGGAACAATGCACTCAGGTGTATTTAATATTCTTAGCCAATTGCGATAAGGATATTTTGGTTCTTGTAACAGAACCTCCAAACGGCGCAATAGAATTGATTTTCTATCACTCACTAGCCTCGTAATATAAACCTTGCCGGCACCAAATAAATTGCGCAAAGTATACAAAAAGTACCCTTGCTCTTCTTGCACAGAAGGAAGGTTAAATTTTTCTCTATTCAGTGCACTCAAAAACGGATTCTGAAAATTTGGTATATCATTAAATCCAGCAAGTATTACAACTTTATTTTGATATAAGCTAAATTTATCAAAGTTATTTTCTGGAGAAAAAAACTTCCTTTTTAAAAATAATATCAGGATTTGACTATATAACTCTAAGGAACACTCAATTGCTATACCGTCACATGCATTTAAGAAATCACGAGTAAAATTACCTATTTCACCATTTAGCTCTAGAAAATTCACATTAGAAAGCACATTAACACACTGTAAATGAGCTGCTGCTATATCAGAAATAGGATAATTTATAAGATTAAGTAAAAGATTAAATATAGTTTCTAATCTACTGATAATAATTAATATATCTTCTTTATATCTTAGCTTTTTACAAGTACTAATAGCGTTGATAATATCCTTAAGACCACTTATATCAAAGCTACGCAATACTTCTATCTCAAACTCAGATAAAATACGAGTGTACTTTTCTTGAGCGTAACCAAAAGTCACTAGCCTATGTTTAAGAAGAGAAAGCAATGCTACACCGTTCCATTTTGAGTTCAAAATCTCAATACTATAAAGCAGAAGCGTCACATAAGAATAGTTTTTCGATATGGGGCACACCATACGAACTGCAAGTAATTTATCAAAAACAAACAAAGAAACGTTTTCATAACCTTCATTCTCCATAATTAGTGACGTCACCTGTGCTTCTTCCTCTCTGGAATCACAAGTGATGACTTCAATATTGCCAATATATCCATTACTAACTTTACTTAGATCGGCAGTTGTATCAAAGACATAATCTAGTTCAGGACTGCCTGTCATCCCAGCCCTCTGATTTTTAGTGTACGAACATTGTAATTTGCAGGTAATTTGAGTAGTAGATGATGTCATTCCAGTGCTTGACACTGGAATCCAGTTTCTATTGTACAGCCACCTGGTGCACTCATTTAAAGTTAAGTTTTCTGGATCCGAGTGTCTGGGTACTGGAATGACATCAGAACACGCTTCTGGCAGAAAACTTACATCCTCTCTGCCTATACTTAAATAATCGAGCAGATCTTTCAGGCAATATTGATAATGTTTTTTATCAAGTGATTGCCAATCTTTCTCTTTAATTTTCAAATTCAGATTAGGTAAAATTATCTTTCCAAATGGCAGGTCGTATACAGCTTTAATCAACAACTTATAAATCTCCTCCTTTCCAATTCCAATAAAGATCATATGCTGATCTTTCTTCAGGGAGGCTATCATATTGTTTATGTAGTCACTCTTATGCTTTAGTATATCTACTACTCCTAAACTTTTTAAAGTATTACTCCAAGTTTTGATAAGTAAGTTTATGAAATTCTCCATTTTCTTCGAATGCTCATCAAGCTGATAACAATCCGCTATTTGGGTATATTGAAGTAATGACGGCAAACTGTAAACTAGATCGATTGGAAAACTATCATTGTGTTTTTTATTCCACTCCAATATAAATTGAATGAGTAGCAGCGTTCTCTTTGTCGGGTTAATAACTTTAACTCTATCAAGATTTAATATTAAATCTTCTTCATCAATGTTTTCTAGTGAAACTATCTCTGGCAAAATTATAGTTCTGTAATTCTTGAATGCACTCAGCAATGCTATCACATCCCTCTTGCAGGGAAGTATGATCTTTATCTCGGGAATTTTTTCTCTTTCATATTCAGAAAATATGTGCTGAACCAGAACATCAAAAAGGGACTCATTCACATTAACAGTAAAAACTCTTCCCACTAACAGTAACAATTAATACAACACTTTTATTGTATAGAAATTATTTAAAATATAAATGTGCTCGCAGTTTCTTATGCTATGATATATTAAAGTCTTTTACAATATTACATGGCAAACATCAGAATAGAAGTTTTTAATAAATGTGAACAAGTTGGCCGCAGAAGGGTAGTTAATGTTTACTTGATTTACATAAGCAAAGAATTACCATCAAAATTACATGAAGAAATTTGTGGGCTATTTTATAATAAAGTCATACAAGACTGCCGTTATTATTCCTACAATGAAAACCTTGAAAAAGTTCAATATAACTTCATAGAATCACAAGCAAAATGGGGCTTGGAGATAAGCTTTTTACCTGGCATGACCGATAACGTAGGAAACACGGCAAAACAAATTGTTAGAGAATATCTAATGAGCAAAGGCCACATTGATGAAAGTGTTTCTATCAAGGCAAGAAGTTCAAAATTGATTCTAAGTCAAGGAGGTTTTCCAACCGAAGATGACATAAAACAGGAATTCAATCCTATTACTGAATATTGCACACTTGTCTATAAAGAAAACGGCAATTGCCATTGGAAGTATTACAGTAAACCAAATACCCCACCTGGTGTCATTACAGCGCGTGACCAGGAAAAAAAAGAATGGATTCCAGTGTCAAGCACTGGGATGACACCAGGTAATAGTGGAGCAAAATCTGTCAAACTCAATGTAAGTGACCAAGAGCTTGAAAAAATCAGCAGAGATGGAATCGATGGTAATGGCACGTTAGGGCTCTCGCTGGCAGCAATGAAAGCTATAAAGGATTACTTTGAAAAACTCGGTAGAAATCCATATGATATTGAACTTGAGTCTCTGGCACAGACTTGGTCTGAACATTGTAAACACAATATTTTTTGCTCCCCTATTGATGAAATAAAAGATGGTCTATATGCTCATTATATTAAGCGTGCAACGCGTGAGATAAATTCTAACATATGCGTGTCAGTTTTCTCCGACAACGCAGGAGGAATAATTTTTGATGACGATTACTTGATTGTAGATAAAGTTGAAACTCACAATAGTCCTTCAGCTCTCGATCCGTTCGGTGGAGCAATGACTGGAGTGCTTGGAGTTAATCGAGATATAGTCGGTTTTGGCAAAGGTGCAGAACCTATAATGAATACTTATTACTTTTGCTTTGCCAAAGAATCAAAAGGCAAACTTTATAGAGATAAAGAGCGTACTGATAAAATCTTACCACCAAAATATATAATGAAAGAAGTGATTCACGGTGTTAATGTTGCTGGTAATTGCTCCGGTATTCCAACGCAACTTGGATCGGTATACTTTGACGATAGATTCTGTGGAAAGCCATTAGTTTTTGTTGGAAGCATCGGAATTATTCCACGGAATATAAATAATGCACCTTCACACATAAAAGAACCCAAAAACGGTGATAAAATCGTAATTATTGGTGGAAGAGTTGGAAGGGACGGAATTCACGGTGCAACTTTTTCTTCAGAGGCATTGTCGGGAAATAGCCCTTCAACAATTGTGCAAATTGGTGATCCTATAACACAAAAAAAATTATCCAACGCCGTCGTAAAAGCAAGAGATCTTGGTCTTTATAATGCAATAACGGATAATGGAGCAGGCGGTCTATCATCGTCCATTGGTGAAATGGGAAAAGACGGATTTGAAGTTGATTTGAGCAAGGTTCTCCTTAAAAACGATGGTATGGCTCCGTGGGAAATATGGATATCAGAATCACAAGAGAGAATGACCTTAGCAGTGCCAGAAGAAAATCTTCCTGCGTTTAAGCAAATCATGAAAACACATGATGTGGAGGTCTGTGTAATTGGAGAATTCAACAAAAGTGGCAAAGCCGTTGTTAAATGTCCCCCAGGGGCAGTAATAATGGACATCGAAACTGAATTTCTGCATGATGGTAATCCTAAAATGCATTTACAGACAAATCCATGGTCTGGAAAATCTAACCCATACGCTGTCATTCCAGAATTCTCTCCTGTTATCCCAGTGCTTGACACTGGAACCCAGCAGGCTTTTTCTGCAAATAAATCTAAAACTTTATGTAAAAATACGTGCGATGGCAGAGTTGAGCTTGAGATAGATTCCAGTGTCAAGCACTGGAATGACACCTTTGCACTAAAAGAAATGCTAAGCAGACCAAACATACGCAGCAAAGAGTTTATAGTGGTGCAATATGACCATGAGGTTCAAGGATCGTCAATACTGAAACCACTGCAAGGCAAGGGAAGAGTGTGCAGTGAAGCTGTTGTCTCGAGGCCAGTCCTTTCTTCAAACAAAGGTGTTGTAAAATCGCAGGGATTTGGCTCAAGTTATGGAGAAATTGACACTTATCACATGGCAGCATGTGCGATTGACACTGCAATACGTAACTACGTAGCTGCAGGAGGAAATATAAATCATCTAGCGTTGCTCGACAATTTTTGCTGGTGTGATGCTTATAATCCAGAAAGGCTGTGGCAACTAAAGAGAGCTGCAGAGGCTTGTTACAACTTTGCAACTGCATTTAAAACGCCATTTATATCCGGAAAAGATAGTATGTTTAACGACTTTAAGGGATATGATGAAAATGGCGAGAAAGTGATGATATCTGCACCACCTTCACTACTCATTTCAGCAATTGGAGTTATAGACAATATTGAAAATGCGGTATCGCTTGATGTGAAAATGCCAGGGGACTTGATATATGTGCTTGGTACAACCCACGATGAGCTTGGTAAATCTGAATATCAGTTATATAGTGGAATAGATAATAACAACGTGCCAAAAGTTCATGCAAAGAGCGCTAGGAAGTTGTATGAACGTTACAACCAGGCAATAAAAGATGGCATAATTGTCTCTGCAATTGCACCAAACTTAGGCGGCTTAATTATTGCTCTGGCAAAATCGCTAATTGCAGGAGACCTTGGTGCTGAAATTGATCTTTCACTAGTACCAATAGGAAAAACACAAAATACAGACATAATAAACAAGATAATAATGTTTTCTGAATCGCAAAGTAGAATATTAGTAACCATTGCCCCGCAAAATCAGCGGAAGTTTGAAGAATTGTTTAAAGGTATAGTTTTTTCATGTATTGGAAAAGTGACAAAGGAGAAAGCTCTCAATATAAAGGATATTATAAGAATAGATTTGAAAGACTTAGGTACTAGTTTAAATAACTTTTGATTACGCTAGACAAATTTTTCATTATGTGTAATGTCTGATTAAAGTAAATGCATGTTATTAAATTTAGGTAGGTGATTATGTCCATTTTATCAATACTCTTGCTTATCAGTCTTTCTTTACTTAACACTTCAAATAAATTAATGATATGTGCTACCTTATTTGTGGGAGCTACTTTAGTTGTAAACTCAATGGTTGAGTTTCATGGTAGAAGCAAAGCTACTTACAGCTTAATAGTGTGTACAGTGATATGCTGTCTTTTTAAATTGCAAAATTTTAGTTTTATGATACTGGTTCTATATACTGCAATTTTAATCTCTCTTCTCTCAAGCATAGTTGTTTTTGAAGAACTAAAGTCGAAATTGAATTTTCATATGGCAAATTTCATCACTTTAATTATAGCATCGGTCATTGATAGTACGATTATTTGTGTTGGACTACTATACAAAATTTCTGCAGGTAAATGCTTATCAATATATATTAAAGATTTAATTTTCAAGTTTTCCTATGCATCGATATTGAGTATCTGCTTGTTTATAGGAATGTATTTATTCTCCTTGGCAAGCAAGAAGTATTTTAAGGTTTCTGCATAACCCGTCTTCTGATATAGCCAAAATAGTTTAGATTTAACTATAACCGTCATTCCGCTATTTGTTAGCAGTTTGGCAGTATAATGTGAAAAGCTCTTATTCGGATAGCGGTTCTAAAATCAAAGTAATTGGAAACTGTTAACTTAAGTTATCCTTTAAGAGAGCTAGTACAATTTCTTACAGGTTTCATACATGATAAGAGTTTTATTTTTAGCTAAACCAATTGAAATAAGCTATAAAATCTGTTAAAGTCAACTTTGTGCAAGCACCCTTAGCTCAGTTGGATTAGAGCATTTGACTACGGATCAAAAGGTCGGGCGTTCAAGTCGCTCAGGGTGCACCATATTTTATAGGAAATAGAGGTCATGCTTGAAATTCATATGTGTAATACCTATCTTTAAAGGTAAAATACTGAGCTATTATATATGAACAAAAAAGACTATTATGATCTGCTAGAAGTGAGCAGAAATGCTAGTACTGACGAGATAAAAAAAGCATATAAAAAACTAGCATTAAAATATCATCCTGACAGAAATCCTGGTAATAAGGAAGCAGAGGAAAAATTTAAAGAAGTAACAGCTGCATATGAAGTTCTATCTGACTCTGAAAAAAGAGCAGGTTATGATCGTTATGGTCACGATGGTGCTTCTGGTGGATTTGATTTCAGCCAAGCTGGAGGGGATTTTAGCGATATATTTAACGATTTTTTTGGTGGAGGATTCGGCGGCAGTACAAGTAGGTCAAGAACAAAAAGAAGTACAACAGGAGTATCTGGATCAGATCTGCGCTACGATCTTAAAATTACCTTAGAAGATGCATTTAAAGGAATACAAGCACCTATACATTATGTGACAAATATAAAATGTAATACATGCCAAGGCACAGGTAGCGAAGGAGCAATCAAACCAGTTCAGTGCAACACATGCCAGGGAAGCGGTAGAATTAGAACTCAACAGGGCTTTTTTACCATTGAAAGAACGTGTACTACATGCTATGGGGAAGGAGAAATAATACAAAATAAATGTAAGAAATGCGGTGGAAGTGGGCGTAAAAGAGATGAAGTAAATATCTCCGTTTCAATTCCAAAAGGCATAGAAGAAGGAGCTAAGGTAAGGGTCAGTGGTAAAGGAGAAGCTGGAGCAAGAGGTGGAAAAAGCGGAGATTTATACGTATGTGTGAAAATAGCTACTCATCAGATCTTCACTCGCAATAGAGCAGATTTACACTGTAAAGTGCCTATAAGAATGACACTAGCAGTACTTGGTGGTGAAATCGATATTCAATCAATTGATGGAGCTAAAATAAAAGTAAAGGTCCCTGAAGGCACTCAAACTGGTACCAAACTACGTTGTAGGGAAAAGGGTATGCCATATATGAACTCACATGCTCGTGGTGATTTATACGTACAGGTAATAGTTGAGACTTTAAATCCAAAGAATTTAACCCAAAAGCAGATTGAGCTATTAAAAGCGCTTGAGGAAGAGGAACATGAAAGTGTAGAGCAGAAATCTGAAGGATTCTTTGGAAAAGTAAAAAAAAAATGAGAAATTTGCTAAATGATATAAAGAGGTAGCTGTCTACACTTAATTCTTTTTACCAATTTGAAAGCCTTCTCTTTTAGTGAAAAGATTTTTTAAAGTTATGCAAAAGTGATAAATTCCTTTATTTAAGGTCGAAGTTTTGCTATCCTCGCATTTTAATAATTTAAAATTAATGAACATAAACAAAAATGAGTTTTTATTTCTTCCTCTTGGAGGAGTAGGAAGAATTGGGATGAACGTTAGCCTATATCATTATCAAGGCAAGTGGATTATGATCGACCTTGGTATCGGTTTTGCAGATGAAACTATGCCAGGTGTTGAGCTACTCATTGCTGATGTAGATTTTATTGCTCAAAGAAAAAAAGATTTGCTTGGAATAATAATTACACATGCACATGAAGATCACTGTGGTGCAGTGCCTCATCTGTGGGAAGATTTGCAATGTCCCATATATACAACAAAGTTTACAGTTAATTTTCTCAAGGAGAAACTAAAGGAGTTTCGATTGGAAGGTGTGGTACCTGTGAAAGAGGTAGACATAAATGGCAGCATAAATTTGGGTCCTTTTACCGTTGAGTTTATAAATGTAACTCACTCAATTCCTGAGGCAAATTCAATATTAATTAGCACTGAAGCAGGTAGTGCACTTCATACTGGGGACTGGAAATTTGATCCAAAACCTGTTGTTGGATTAATTTCTAATATAGAGCGTTTAAAAGAAATTGGCGATAAAGGTGATCTACTTGCAGCAATTTGTGATTCAACAAACATACTGAGCAAACACGACCCTGAATCAGAAAGTGAAATTTATGATAATATTTACAATATAATAAAGCGGTCTAAAAAATTGATTGCTGTATCGCTATTTGCCTCAAATGTGGCGCGAATTGAGACTATCGCTAAAGCTGCACAAGCACTAAATAGAAAAGTGGTTTTACTTGGCAGATCTTTATGGAGAATAGTGAAAGTTGCTCAGGATAGTGGTTATTTAACTGATTCTCCTGAGTTTCTAGAAGCAAAGGAGGCAGTAAATTTTCCAAGGGAAAAGCTGGTGCTACTTTGCACAGGTTGTCAAGGTGAGCCACTGGCAGCAACCTCAAGGCTTGCTAATAAGAGTCATCAAGCATTTAAAATGCAGCAAGGTGATACCATAATCTTTTCATCAAAAATCATTCCTGGCAATGAAACTCGTGCACATAACATGCTCAATGCCTTTATTGAGATGGGAGTGGAAGTTATTACTGAAAAAACAGAGAATGTTCATGCTTCCGGACATCCAGTAAAAGCAGAGCTAAGGGAAATGTATTCTTTGATAAAACCTAAGATAGCTATTCCAGTTCATGGTGAGTATATTCATACGGATGCACATGTAAAGTTCGCTAAAGAGTGCGGTGTGAAAAAAGCAATAATGATTGCACCAGGTGATATTGTTAATTTGGAAAATGGAGAAAAAGTTAGTTCAATTGATGTTGACTACTTTGGTATTGATGGTACGTTGCTACGCCATCCAGAATGCAGCGTTATAAAGATGCGTGAGAGAATGAGAGATGCTGGGGTTATTGTAGTAACAGCAATTGTGAATAAGAAAAACAAATTGCTCGCTAAGCCAAAAATATTTGCACCTGGTGTTTTCGAAGCGCAAGAAGATGCAGCCATTATGCAAAAGATCATAGAGAAGGTTGAGTCAGCATTTAGTCCACAACCGATAAAAAAAATAAGAAATAAGATTGAAAGTTCAATATTTAGTATCTTAAAGGAATATTTACTAAAAAGACCTATAGTTGAAGTCCAAATAGAACAGGTATAGAAATATACCTCTTTTTATTAACCATTATTTGAGTAAGAAGTTAACAATGTATTCTTTGATGTTATTTCAGCATGCAATACTGGAATCCGTAAAAAAAAATCAGTGTCAGATCACACAACTATACAAACATTGTGATTTGAATCTACCAGAAGGGTGCCATCTCAACGCCCAGGCAAACATTGTAGTTTTAGAGCAATCTCCACCAGTAGAGTGTCATCCCAGTGCTCTGACACTGGAATCCATTTTTTCATGCAACCTTGTCAAAGACGTTTATTTTAGAATAAAACAGCTACTTTTATGCTTGCCACCTCAGTGCACTTACTTGCAGTCAAATTTCTGGATTCCAGTGTCAAGTACTGCAGAAATTGATTTACTCTACTGTCATGCAGTTTAACTTCAAAAGTAAGCTATTTGCTGAGATGACAGGAGGTAATGCAAGAAATCTAATGAAGCTATTCGTTCAACTGGTGTTATTTATTTCGTTATTTATTCCTTATTCCACAAAAGCTGTTTTATATGTTGATATAAAAAAAAGCAATATTGGTAATATTGATCTTGTTGTATCTAAATGTGCATGCAAGACAGAAGTGGAAAGTGAGCTAAGTGAAAGCATCACAAAAGTAATTGAAACAAATCTATCTAATTGTGGCTTATTTAATGTGAAACGTAACACGAAAGTTGAGTCTTGGAAAAGCGATACTGTAGTCACAGTAAGTTTAAGTGAAGTATCAAACAGAAATTTAGAGCTATCTTTTCGTTTATCTGACAGCTTTACAAACAGAGAATTACTTACTCAGTCGGTTGTTTTTCTAGTAAAAGACTGGAGGAAAATTAGTCATCTTGTTTCAGATGTGATACACGATAGATTAATTGGTGAGAAAGGGCATTTCAATACAAAAATTACATATATCGCTGAAGAAAAAGATAGCAATTACAAATCCGTCCGTAAAATTGCTGTGATGAATCAAGATGGCAGTAATATAAAGTACTTAACAAATGGTGAGGAATTTGTGTCAACACCAAGATTTTCACCAAATGGAAAGGGTATTGTTTATATCTCATACACAAATGGTAAAAGTTATATAATATTAAAAAATTTAAAAGATAACACTGAATCAATAATCAGCGCATTTGAAGGAGTTATTTCTGCACCAAGATTTTCTCCTGATGGTAAATCTCTTTTTATTTCCCACTCATTGAGTGGTGAAACAAATATATTATCTCTAGACTTAAGCAGTAAACGAACAAAAAAAATTACTAAAGGTTCAGCTATAAGTACTTCTCCCTCTTTGTCTCCAGATCAAAAGTACATGGTTTTTAGTTCTGATATAAGTGGAAGTCAGCAACTATATATCATAGATTTCACTAAAAAAAGCAAAAAACCCAAGAGAATTAGTTTTGGAAATGGAAGATATGCTACACCTGTTTGGTCGCCAAAAGGAGATCTGATAGCTTTTACAAAAATTCAGTCAGGAAAATTTTACATAGGAGTTATGAAGCCAGATGGCAAAGAAGAGCGCTTGCTTTCAGAGGGACATAAAATTGAATCTCCGGCATGGCTACCAAATGGCAGAGAAATTATCTTTACTAACGCAGAATCACCAAGCAACTCTAAATTATATTTAGTAGATTTAGTAAAGAAAAATCAAAAAATGTTTTTTACTCCAACGAATGCTTCTTTACCAGATTGGTCTTATTTTTGAAAGTAGATCTATAAAATCGGTATAAATCTTGCTTTATCTTAATCGTTTATAACCTTCGGTACTACGAAATACCCATGCTCCGATTTTGTATTGGATAATATTTCTTCTTTAATGTTTTGAGAATTTATAATACCATCGCGTACATGGACATCCTTATCTATAGTTCCATAACGCATAGGAGAAACACCTTCAGTATTAACTTTCAACAAAGTATCATGTATCCAATCCAGCATTGTCAGTTCTTTTGAGTAGTATTGAATCTCATCATCGGATAACTTAATCCTCACAAGCTGTGCAGTTTTAAGCATTTCTTCCTTAGTAATTATTATTTTTCTCTTATTTGCAAATTCTATTAACGAAGTGATAACATCTTCTGTTGATCTAGCTGGCACTTTTACCTCCTTGCATAAAGCAAATTAAAATATTTGCAATTGAAACAACCTCTATCTTATCATTTTTTTCAAATTTGTGAAATACGGTGTCCGTAATTACTAATTTATCCAGAGAAGAGGAAGAGATTTTCTCAACTGCATTTCCTGAAAGTATTCCATGTGTAATGCACGAAACTACAGACTTTGCTCCTCGGTTTTTTAAAGCAAGAGCTGCATTACATAATGTTCCGCCAGAGTCAACTATATCATCAACAATGACGCAATTTTTGTTTGCAACTTCTCCGATTACATTCATTACCTCAGATGTACCTGCTTTTTCTCTATATTTATCTACTACAACAATATCATTATCCAACTTGTGTTTTTCCTCTAAAATCTTTGCAAAAGCACGAGCTCTGCCAATTGCTCCAACATCAGGCGCAACTATTGCCAAGTTTTCCTTGTATATAGAGTTAACAAATACTTCAAAACAGCTTAGATTAGTAACTGGTATATCAAAAAAACCTTCAATTTGACTTGAATGCAAATCAATAGCAGCAACACTGTTTGCACCAGCTGTTTGAATAAGATTTGCAGTTAATTTAGCACTTAAAGCAGATTGCATATTATTGTTTTTAATAACCCTATCCTGCCTACTGTATCCGTAATAAGGAATAATAGCTGTTATTCTCTTGGCTCCAGATCTCTTTGCTGCATCAATTGTAAGCAGAAGCTCCATAAGGTTATCATTTACAGGGGAAGAAATAGATTGTACTACGTATACTTCTTGATCACGTAGATCATTTGCTACTTCTACATTTACCTCACCATCGGCAAATCTTGACACCTGATTGGGGAATAGCTGAGCATTTAGCCCACTTGCTATTGAATCTCCTAATCGTTTACTAGCGCTACCTATTATTACCTTCATATATACCAATTAAGTTTTGAAAATTATACAGAAACCATGGAACGATTAAAACTTTATTCTTGCCGCCAAGTGGATCATAGAAACGAAAAAGTTACTCGAAACATTTCACCAGCTTTCTTATCATGCAACTCGTTTTCACAAAGGTACGTACTATTTTTCTACTTAAAAATAAAGTAAATTTTTTGTGATGCTAAGCATTTTCTATAATTTTTCATTAGATTTATTAAAAATTTGACAATTATTAAAATATAGGCTAAAATATCTATATATTTAATGGAGAAATGAAATGGATTTTAGTCAATTTGTTCAAGACGACTTTCTTGATTTGTACTCGAAAACAATAAACATAAGTGAATTAGTAAGCTTTTTACAGAGCAATCTTAGTATTACAAAGCTTAGTTTAAAAAGCTGTTATATTGGTGATGAAGGAGCAAAAGCTTTAGCTAATGGTAATCTTACAACCTTACTTCACTTTATGTAACTTTGAACAACATTGGTGATAAAGGAGCAAAAGCTTTAGCTGATCTTAAAAAAATTAATGTTAAAGGTATAGAAAATTTTAGAATAATAGATAGTTTTATAAATAGATTCACACAAAGTAACTCTTCAATAGAAATTTTTGATCCAGCTAAATCGGAAAGTAAAACAACACTTGATGATATTATAATTCCAGAAAGCTTTAAAAAGGAGCTAAACAAGATTCTTGGTATTATTCCAGAAAGAAATAAAGCATTACTTCAAAAGACAGGTTACAAACCAGAAAAAGGCTATCTTTTTTATGGTCCACCCGGAAATGGTAAAACCAAAATTGCTCGTGCAATTGCATGTCAAGCTAATGCAAAGTTTATTAGTGTTTCTGCATCTGAATTTCTGAAATCGTATGTTGGTGAAGGTGAAAAGTACGTAAGAGAAATTTTTAAAAAGGCAAGAGCAAATGCTCCTTGTATAATTTTTATAGATGAAATTGATTGTATTGCTACAAAACGTGGTAGCGGTGGTAGTTCTGGTCATGCTCAATCATGCGACAGCCTTGTGAATCAGTTTTTAACCGAGCTCGATGGTTTCAACCCACTAAAAGGTGTAACAGTAATTGCTGCAACTAATCGTAGAGATGTTTTAGACAAAGCGTTTATTAGGCCAGGCCGTCTCTATAATCATATTGAAATTCCTTTACCAGATAAGGCCCAGCGTAAGGATATATTGGACTTATATATAAAAACATTTAAAGATATTGAAGAGTTGGAAGTTAAAGTAAATACTGAAAAACTTGCAGATAAAACTGATGGTTTCTCGGGAGCTGAGTTAGAATATTGTAAGTTGAAAATGTGATATAAAAGAGGATAAGAGGGAAAGATAGCCCTACTCACTATAGGAATAGGACTATCATGGGCGTGTGCGACCGGAAGAATATTGGTACTACAACCGTTTAAATCAAGGTACACTAGCCCATCTCTCGATACGTTTGAATAGTTGCTTGGAACATATATATGCACCCGTTTACAATCTTAAATTAACTAAAACTATCGAGGTTTGTTATGGTTACATCTTATCAAAATTTTATTGGCATTGATATCGGAAAATTTAAAAATGTCGTTGCAATTCACAAACAGAAGAACGCTGTCAAATTTGACAATGATTCTGATGTTTGGCAACAATTATTTCAAAAGTTTTCAGATATTCTACCTAATTCTTTAGTAACTTTGGAAAACACAGGAAAATATGAGCTTGGTTTGTCACATTTTCTTATTGACAAGAATATTGCAGTACATCGAGCTAATACTCGTAAAGTAAAAAGCTTTATCTTGTCTCACGGAACTGTAGCAAAGTCTGATAAATCAGATGCGAGGGCTCTTGCTCAATATGGATTTGAACGCCATAGAACTCTCTCTCTATTTGTACCTACAATCAAAAGAACAATCAACCCTGGTTGCACTTTGTCAACGTCGTGATGACATTACGCAAATGAGAGCTCAGGAAAAGTGTAGACTGGAAGCTCCTGAAAATGACCATATAAAGGAAAGTTGCCAGAAGACCATTGAATTTTTCAATAATCAAATAAACGAACTCAATGACACTATACAAAAAATTATTGATGAAAGCCATGAGCTACAACAACGTCAAAAAATCCTTAAAACAGTTCCTGGAATAGGCAAAAAGTTATCACAAGATTTTTTGTGTTTAATGCCAGAGCTTGGCTACTTAAGTAGAAAAGAAGTAGCAAGTCTTGCCGGAGTAGCACCTCATCCTAGGGAAAGTGGTAAAACTGTTGGTTACCGAAGGATTATAGGAGGTAGAAGTAATGTTCGTTCAAAGCTCTTTACATCTGCCATGTCTGCTGCAAGGTCCAAATCTGCACTTGGCACCTTTTATTCTAAGCTTGTTGAAAGTGGTAAGAAGAAGATGGTAGCTATAACAGCTCTAATGCGTAAAATTATAGTAATTGCTAATGCAAGGCTTAAAGAGGCAATTAATTTGAATGTTTAAAATTTACATAGCAGTAATTGAAATGAATATTGTGCGTCCACACAAACTTAAAGTGCTTGTTCACATAGATTAAATGGAAATTGTTGCAGTAGCTGTTTGATATAGAATTCTGTTTCTATGACAAACGGGTTTTTATTATCTATATGGTTGGGTAAAGTTGCAAAATTATACAAATGAAAAATTAAAAAAAACATAGTTGATTTAATAAATAACACAGCATGGGATATTATATATTCTTCTAAAATTGAAGGAAAAATCACTATTAACACGAATCACTTCATTAAGGCAATTAAGAAGAAGAAATCTCAAGGGCCTGAAAGTGAGCAAGTTAATGGTGGTCTAGAATTACTTAATAGTCCTAAACCCAATTGTAGCAGTGATGTTAATATTGATAATGCAGATAATGTAGAAAGTCATAGCTCTGCAAATAGTAGTTCAGATGTTGTAGTTACTCAACAGTTGGCTAAAGTGACTAAATTACTTAATGGTATACAAACTAAAATTAATGCGCTACAGAAAGAACGTGAGGAAAGATTTGAAGAACTTGACTCTAGGAACAGTGACTTAGAACAGGGCCTAGATTCTGTAAGGAAAGACTTAATTAAAGTAACTCAATGTACTAAAGAATACACTCAATTAAAGGATAATCTAAAGACTATCAATGAAAAAAGTACTCAACTACAGAGTGAATTAGAGAGTATGGTAACAACCGAACTCAAGAAACATGAAAGCACATTAGAGAATCGTGTTAAAGATCTACAAAAACAATTTGAAGGTAAAAATAAAGAGCTAAATAGTAAATATGAAAAATTCTTAGGAGCAAGCAACAATAGTAAAAGGCAAGGTAGTTACGCCTCTATTTCTTTTGTATTGTCTGGAGCATCTGCTGTTGGTGCAAGTTTGACAATGTTTCATTTAGCAATGTGTCTTTCATTCACTGTAGCCGCATTAATTTTTCTTGCAGCAGGATGTTACTGTTTGTATAAGGCAAATACAACACTTAGTAATGTTGAAATTGATCAAACTCAAACTATACTGAGTTTTTAACTGCTTAAATGTTTTTTAAGGTTTTAAATCTGTACCTGTTTGGCAAGTTAAAAAGTCCTTGCTGGTGCTGTAGCTTAAATTGAAGAAAATGGCGGAAGTGTAGAGTGAGGTAGTTTTTGATCAAAAATTTAAGATATTTTTAAAAAAACCACCTTTCTTGACGCGTATGAACACTCCCAAATTTTTTATAGGTTTGACTTCACCTGATTTACAAATAGAAATTGGTTGAGTGTTTGCCATTTATTCTTATAAACAGCATTTTGCTTTTTTTAGCACGTAGTAATTCTTGAATTCTATGATATTATTTTTGTAACATTGTTATATATATCATAATAACGGCACTGGCTGAGTGCATTAAGTAACTTTATGCGCAGTGGAATGATAAAAAGCGTTTTCACAAACACATTTTACTACATAATCAGCGCTAATATTAAAATGCTTATAAAGAGCTTCATAAGGTGCTGATTCTCCAAAATTTTTCATGCCAATAAATATACCGTTTGAACCTATATATTTATGCCAACCCACTTCACTTCCAGCTTCAATTGCAACTTTAATACTGTCATTATTTAATACTACCCCTTTATATTCATCACTTTGCTCGTCAAAAAGCCTCCAACACGGCATAGAAATGACCCTTGTACCTACACCTTTTTCCTGTAATTTTTCTCTTGCCCCAACTGCAATTTCAACTTCAGATCCGGTAGCAAATATCGTCACTTCTAGCTTCCCTGAATATTCGCATAGTATATATGCACCAAATTTTGATAGGTTGGCCAATTGGTCAGTATAAGAGTGCATGTAATTAATATTTTGCCTTGAAAGCGCAAATAGTGCAGGTGACTCTTTTTTTTCAAGTGCAATGCTAATGCACTCTAAAGTTTCAATTGCATCAGCTGGCCTAAAAACATATAAATTTGGTATAACTCGCAAAGAGGCTAAATGCTCTACTGGCTGGTGAGTTGGACCATCTTCTCCTACTCCAATTGAGTCATGAGTCATTACATATATAACCTGCTGTTTCATCAAGGCTGAAAGACGTATAGCAGGGCGGCAGTAGTCGGAAAATACTAAAAAAGTTCCACCATAAGGAATAATCCCACCATGAAGAGCCATACCATTCATACAAGCTGCCATAGCGTGCTCTCTCACTCCATAGTGTACATAAGAGCCACTATAATTATTACTATCTATTGCCTGCATGTGCTTATATTTAGTACAATTTGAACCGGTAAGATCAGCAGAGCCACCAATTAGTTCTGGCATAGACTTAGTTAATAGTTCCATTACTCTGCCGAAAGAAGATCGAGTAGTTTCGTTTGGCATGAGCTCACATATTTGTTTCCTCAGGTTAGCCAAATCACTCTCGATGTTATTCGGCAAACGTTTCTCAAGTCTTCTTTGTAGTTCTTCATTGATCAAGGATGTATAGTTTTGTTTTGCCCTCTTAACTGTTTCCATCCAAGCGTTTTTCACATCTTCTGGTACATAAAATGGTTCATAGTTCCAATTCAATTTTTCTCTCATCTGTTTTACATCTTCCTCTGTAAAGGCACCACTATGAGCAGAAGATGTGCCAGCACGGCTTGAAAATTTTCCGATAATAGTTTTGCAACAGATTAGTGTAGGTTTATCAGACTTTTGCGCCTGCTCTATTGCAAGGGATATAGCATCAAAGTCATGCCCATCGATTTTGTCAACATTCCATCCATACGCTGAAAAACGCTTTTCTACATCATCAGAGCAAGAGAGGCTAGTAGAGCCGTCTATAGAGATGTCATTGTCGTCAAAAAGTGCTATCAGCTTATTTAATTTAAGATGCCCAGCAAGGGACGCTGCTTCATGGCTTATACCTTCCATAAGACAACCATCTCCTAGCATTACGTAAGTGTAGTGACTGATTTCAAACTGCTTTGCAAGAATCGATTCAGCAAGTGCCATGCCAACAGCAGTGGCAAATCCCTGACCAAGCGGGCCTGTTGTTGCTTCTATACCAAAAGTTAAGCCAAATTCTGGGTGACCTGGAGTTTTTGATGTAAGTTGCCTGAAGTTTTTTAGTTCATCTATACTAATGTAGCCTGTCAGATATAATATAGAGTATTGCAACATTGAACCGTGACCATTTGATAGGACGAAACGATCTCTACTGATCCATTGAGAATCATCAGGGTTATGGTTTAGATATTTAGCAAATAATACAGTGGCAACATCTGCCATGCCAAGTGGCATACCTGGATGTCCAGAATTTGCTTTTTGTACTGCATCAATTGATAAAAAGCGGACAGCATTTGCCATGGATTTTAATAGTAGATGATTCATGTATTAATAGGAAAACTTAAAAGTGAAGTATACTATATCATAGTGGCAAAAACAAGTTGACACTTAATGTTAAAATCATTAATAATTTATAGTTAGATTGTGAGAATTTTTGTATGACAACTGTTATCAATAGAAAGTATAGAATCAGTCGCAGGCTTGGTGTAAACTTATGGGGTAGAGCAAAAGATTCGGTCAATAAAAGAAAATACCCTCCAGGTCAGCATGGTATTCTTGGATTTAAGAAGTTATCTGACTTTGGTAAGCAGTTTGCTGCACATAAAAAATTTAAGTTCTACTATGCAATTTCAAGCAAACAGCTTAGACGTACATTTTTAGATGCTTACAAAAGAAAAGGTTATACGGCTGATAATTTTATTGGTGCCTTAGAATCAAGGTTAAGTTCTGTTTTATATCACTCTGGCTTTGTGCCAACAATTTACTCGGCAAAACAGCTTATATCTCATAAACATGTTACAGTTAATGATAAGGTGGTTAACATATCAAGTTATAGAGTGAAGCCTGGTGATATAGTAAAAATAAGGGAAAGAGCAGCAAAAATTCCTATATTAATAGAGGCTGAACAAAAACAAGAACGTAAGGCTCCAGATTATTTAGAGGCAGATAGCAAAGCACTTTCAGTGAAGTATTTGAGAGCGCCTCAATATTCCGAAGTCCCATATTCAGCAGACATGGAAGTCAATTTAGTAGTAGAATTTTACTCTAGATAAATAAAGCCCGTGTGGCGGAATCGGTAGACGCAGCGGACTTAAAATCCGTGGGTTTTGCGACCTTGGGAGTTCAAGTCTCCCCATGGGCACCAGTTTAATTTATTAAAAAAGTATGAAATGGCTTGATATAGAAGATATTGCAGAAGCTCTAGAAGAGAAATTTCCAAATGAAGATATAATTAGTATTAGATTCACTGAACTTAAAAGAAAAGTCTTGGATTTAGAAGAGTTTGATGATGATGAAAAGTATTGTAATGAAAAAATATTAGAGGCCATTCAAGCAGCTTGGATTGCAGAAAGATCTTAAAAAACAGATAGCTATAAGAAAATTACGGCATACAGTAAAAAGATAATCTTCTTGGAAATACTATACTTTACTCGAATTTTACTTAGCTTCATAATAATTTAACAAATTAAAATTAAAAATGATTACAAGGTAGGAAACACAAAATTCTGGCAAATGCTAGATATACAAATACTGCTTTTTATGTGTGAGGCCGAGGGTCATGAAAACAATAAGTTAGTTTTTTGTATAAGAAAGTTGTAATATAATTTAATTTTAAGCACTGGAAAGATGTTTAAATATAGCGGGCCAAAGAAATTAAAATCTATAATAGAAAACTATGCATTAAAATGCATGAAAAATAAGATCAGCAAAAATGAAATACGTCTTATTTTAAACTGGAAAAGTATAGTTGGAGAGGAATTAGCAGAATGTACAAAACCACAAAAGATCTCATACGCACAAAACGTAAACTCTGGTGTGCTGTATCTGTTAGTAACAAATGGCAGTAAAGCATTAGAAATGCAGCATATGGTTTCTCTTGTAATAGAAAAAATTACAGTGTTTTTTGGCTATAAGGCAGTATATGGTATAAAAATCAAGCAAGGGAGTTGACTATTTAACTATATCAGGTTAACCTAGTTACATAGGATAAATTGGTATATTGAAGTGAGTAGAATTTGTGAGTTAACAAATAGAAAAAAGTCTTTTGGTAATAAGGTATCGCATTCAAATCGTAAAACAAAGCGTACCTTTCTCTTAAATTTACATAAAGTTACATTGACGAGTAATATATTAGACAAAAAGTTTAGCTTTCGTATAGCAACAAGAACTTTAAGAACTATAGACTATAAAGGTGATCTTGATGCTTTCTTGCTCAATACAAAAACAATTAAACTAAGTAAAGAAGCACAAAAGATAAAAAGAAGATTAAAGAAAGTTTTAGCAAAACAAGAGGTAGAATTAGCTGTTTCAGATGCATAGTAAGCCTATATGGCTCAGAGCAAAAGCTCCAGCTGGTAAAATATTCAATGAAACCTTAAACACTGTTAAGCTACATAACTTACATACAGTATGCGAAGAAGCTGCGTGTCCAAATATTGGTGAATGTTGGAATAAACGTCATGCTACTGTGATGATTCTCGGTTCTGTTTGTACTCGTGCTTGTGCGTTTTGCAACGTTGCAACTGGCATTCCTGATAAGCTCGATCCTCATGAACCAGAAAATTTAGCAAAAGCAATAAAAAAGTTAAATTTAAAGCACGTTGTCATTACCTCTGTTGACCGTGACGATTTACCAGATGGTGGTGCAAATCAGTTTATAAGGTGTATAGAAGAAATTAGAAAGATAACTTCGGAAACAACAATAGAGATCCTCACTCCTGATTTTTTAAATAAGAAAGGAGCGTTTGAAGCAATAGCTATTGCATCACCTGATGTTTATAACCACAACATCGAAACAGTACCAAGGCTGTATGCAAAAATAAGACCAAGAGCTCGTTATTTTCATTCACTATATTTGCTAAAGATGGTGAAACAGATTAATCCTAAACTTTTTACGAAGTCAGGGCTTATGGTTGGTCTTGGAGAAACAAAAGAAGAAATCTTTCAGGTTATGGATGATTTACGTAGCGCCGAAGTTGACTTCATTACAATTGGTCAATATTTGCAACCAACTCCAAAGCATGTAAAGGTTGATAGATATGTTACCCCAGAAGAGTTTGAGCATTATAAATATATTGCTTATTCCAAAGGCTTTTTGGTAGTTGCATCAAGCCCATTAACGCGGTCATCGTACCACGCTGAAGAAGATTTTAACAGACTTGCTGCTGCTAAAACTTCAACCTAATTTAACCTATCTGTTCAAGGAAATGTGCAAGCCATTGCTCCCTTTCTTTTCATTCAAGTAGCCTCTTATCCTTCCAGTAGCCCATCGGTGTTATTTCAGTAACACCTGTTATTCGAGTAGCCTAACACTGAAATCAAGAGGACTGACCAGGCAATCAGAACTGGTCACGCGCTGGAATGACACCGTCATAAATTACTAAGCCTTCATACCAGTGCTTTGTCATCTCAGTGTTCTCTTTACTCTTGTCATCCCAGTACTTGATACTGGGATCCAGAACAGGCAATCAGAACTGGTCACGCGCTGGAATGACATCATTGTTTTTTGCATGAAAAGACTGAATGATAGCTACTTTCATGATACCCACTTATTAGTTTCGTCTAATTTATTTTACCACTCTGCTGAACGGATACATTCTAACTGAGAGCAAAGCACACTTACATCATTTAATACCTTCAATGGCTCCCCTAGACTATGTTCCACTTTTATCTCAAATTTAAATCCCAAATTTCCAAAAAATTCTTGAAAATACTCAATAGTAATGTCACACAAACTTCTACCACTTGCTTTATGATTTTTCAGCTCTTTCGGAATATTAATAAGCACTTTACCATCTTCATATGTTACATTTCTACCCTTACAGTTCAGTTTAAATTCTACTGAACTGTAAAAACCTGGTGTTTTGATATCATTAGCAAGATCACTGCTAAGTACCCTTATACATTCCATGCTAAAACTGAGTTTTAGACAATTGGAACTATGACAATCCATACTATAAGTTATTATTATATCAGAATCTAACACAAGCAAGCCAAGTGGAAAAAGAGCCTTTAATAAATGCAGAAACAAAAAATGATTATATCCTTCTTGATGATAACTAGTTATCAATTCTTCTATAATAGGGTCATTTGGAACTGTTGCACCAACACGTATAAACATTTCCATAAAGACTACTTTAAGAAACAAACAATAGTTTCTTTTTCCTTTTTCATTCCCTAAAATGAGATCTTTATGTTTTGAATATAGCTCCTCGATAAGCTCATTAGGCACTTCTTTCTCATTAATAGTAAGGTTGTGTGATCTACCAAGGTCAATATATGTTTTGTAACTAAAGTTCCAATTATCTGATTTTATTGATATAGACTTTAAATCAGCATATTTGAGCTTTTTTACTTCAGATTTTAATGCATTAACTATTTTTTTTGACATATCACAATCTTATATTATATACGTATTACGTACTTTTCATCATAAGTAAAGGTTTTCTGTAAAACTTGATTTACTTTTTATTATACTCACCTTATTAAAAAAAGCAGAGATTTCAATATCTTATTTTAAATTCTTCAAGTTTAGATTCTTATCTTGGAATGTATTTATATCACTTAATGCTCCAAGTGGCTTATCCAGACTATGCTCAAATTTTTCCTCACAAAAGTGAAATCCAAATTTTTCGCAAAATTTCTGAAAATACTCAATAATAACATCAAACAAATTCTTATCATTTGCTTTGTAGTTTTTCAGCTCCTTAGGAATATAGTAAGAGACACCTTACCTTCTTCATACTTCACATTTTAGTTTAAACTCCACTGAGTTTTGTAAATCACATACTAAAATTTTATTATCGTTATATATGCCATCATTTACGCTAAAACTGAACTTCAGACAATTTCGATCTTCACAACTTATATAGGTCCTTTCTCTGTAAGAAGGAACTAAATAGTGGAATGAATACATGCACAATCCAAAAGAATGAAGTGCTTGACTTTGAGAAGAAATGAATTGCTTGTACCCAGACCTGTTATAATAAGTTATCAATTCTTCCATAATAGAGTCATTTGGAACTGCTGCACCGGCGTGTTCCGTGAAGATTTGCTTAAGAAACAGACGATAACTCCCTTTTTTGTCCTTTGTAATGAGATTTTCATGTTTTAAATATAAATTTTAATGAAATCATTAGTTATTGCCTTCCCATTAATAACAAGGTCACAAACAAATTCATATTCACTATTGAAGTCCATATCCAAATCCTTATATGTTCTATAATCAGAACTTTCTGTAGACTTCAAATCAGCATATCTCCTCTCCCTCTCCTTATCTTTCAGTGCATTAACTATTTTTTTTGACATATTATTCCCTCTATCACATAGATTAATACTAGTATTATATTTTATTGACTGTCAATTATTTAGAACCTTTGCTTTAAAGGACTTTCTATTTTCAATATAGAAAAGTCCTTTAATAACTGTTATGTAAGCGATAGCTTTTCCATTGCTACCCTGTCTACTTCTGCTCCTTCCAGCTTGTTATCTACTCGTTCACGGTATAGATCTTTTCCTTTCATCCAGGATAAATCACTTTCTGCTAGAGTCATTCTATAGTTACCATTGTTCTCTCCAAAAGCAAATGACTTCCATTTGCTTTCTTCTTGACCAATTAATTTATCATGCACTATCCTCACAACATTTCGTTGACCTAAATTTGCTCCAAATTGGGTAAGGAAGGGAAAAAAAGCTTGTTCATATAACGTCGCTATTCTACCATTGCTTAAATCTTCTACACACCTTTCTGAATACTCTTTCTGATTCTTCACTTCTTTGATAATCCTTTTTATTTCATCTTTCTCTTCTTCCTTTTTCATCTCTTCCTCTTTTTCAAGCATACTGATGCAATCACCTAGTTTAATTATAGCTGAAGGTAAATACTCTACTAATTTACCGCACATTTCTTTTTGACTTAGTATTTCACTTTTATACTTAGATAAGATATCAACTGCTATGCTTAAATCATTTATCGCAATTAAGTCATTATTTAACTGTGTATAAACGATTTTTCCACTATCGTTAATACCTACAACAATCGGTCCCAACAATATCCCCTCAGAAATTGTTATATCCTTCCCTATATGAGTGGGAATGGGTTTTAAAGAATCAAAGTCTATATATTGCACCTTTCTCTCCTGTCATTTTTTCTGAAAGAGCAAGAGCAATTAATCTAAAAGTATCTATTTCAATAGCAAAATACATCCTTTGCTCCTCCGACATATTATACATATTTTTGAAGAAATCCTTTATGCTAATGTCTTTACCATCTATTTTCCATCCTGTATCTATTTCGCTCCAGTCCATTGATGCAAGTCTATAACATGTACTCCTTCAATTCCTTTCAGCTCATGTTTTAAACTATCTATTTGATTTTCTTCAAATCCAGGACCATTTATAACCAGATATATGTCTCTCTCCTCTTTATTTGTTAATTTATGATTTTTAATTATTTCTAAATAATTCAGGGTACTATTTTTACCATTCGGTAAAGATGCACCATGCACTCTTGGCACCCATGTTAGTATTATTGGTGCTTTATTTGATAATTTTTTTACATTACCGATCATTATTTTACCTTACTATATTGCTATATTAATATTATAGTGGATTTTTTAATAAAGTGTAAATCAATATACCTGTTGGTTAGCTGAAGTTCTTGATCAATAGTTTCGCTTTCGTATTATCCAATGAGTCACCGTAGGTGACTGCTTTGAGATAAAACTTTTTACCCCTTTGTACTTTGAAAGAAATTATTGAATGATCAAGCAGAACGAATTTTTCACCTGCAGTGTGTTCATATTTCTTAGTGCCTTTTTGACCTCTAATTAGGTCACTCAATTTGTATTTATTCTTATCTATAAGCTTTGCACTTTGTAATTTTATTACCTCTTTGCCAATCAGTGCTAACGCAGTTGCATCTAGCTCACCAAAACGCAGCACTACTGTAATCTCCTCATTGCTAGATTCCATAACATATCCGTAAGTAGATTGTGTATTTGCGCTTGCGATAGGCTTATAATCTTTATCATCATACGAAATAAAGAGCGTTGCTCCTTTCCAACTTTCCTCTTCACTAATTAAAGTAAAGCTTGAGATATTATCTTTAATATACGGTAAATCTATCATTTCTACGATAGATTTACTGATGTGAGAAGGAGGGTATTCTTTAAGCATAAGTGATCTTGTTGAAGGAAAGGAGAGCTTGTATATAGAGGGATCATAACTAACTCCCATTACTTGAATGGACATGCTTTCAAACTTTGTTTTTATAATTCTCATCGTATGTCTTTTCTCGCCATCTGAAATTGCTATGACATCACTTGGTAAAAGCCATGCATATTTTATCGGGAGCTTAAAGTTGTATACATTTCTCTCTTACCACGAAGAATAAAGTAAAACTTCAGCTATATTTTGCGCCTCCCCTTCCTCCATAATGAGAGGTATTTCAACTGTTGCAGCATTGCCCTGCTTTGGCAGTTCAGCATATTTCACATCAATTGGATAGCCAAAATTGCGGTTAAAATAGACAACATTGACTTTACTATTTAAATCTAGCTGACTAATATTAACAAGTTTTGCAACGTTATTGGTAACCATCTCGCCAATTGGTATTTCAGTTGTCACTCCCCTGCCCTTTTGAATAAATTTCAGTTTTGAGTTCTGTTCAACCACATCAAAAAAATAGCACCTTCGCAGCATTTTAATAATTGAGCGTACGGGTTGCTGATCATTTATTACATACCCAGATAGTAATCCTTTAACATCACTTGTATCAAACTGATCGCCTTTGAGACCTACCTTTTGCAACAGATCAGACAAAACATCGGAAACATTAAGTTGTGAAATTTTTCCCTGAATCCAGTGCCCGGTCTGCCAGTTATGGCAGTCAGCCCACATATCACACAAGTTGGGAAAATAAGGAAATGGCCTTGCATCCCACGCCCAGAGGAACATTTTCTCCACCATTTCTGAGCTTTGCCACTTTTTTAATGTTCCTTCGATTGCAGTTTTCTGCGAAAGAAAGCTCACCTCTCCGTTTGAGTATCGTGGATATTTACTCTCTATACTACCTTTATCAACAAACACATTGGGCTCATTAGTGCAGCCGTTCATACTGGGAAATCCATATTCGGTAAACCATATTTTCTTCATTTTTGGTTGCCATTTTGTTTTACTACCACCTGGATTTACATGAACTTCACTCCACCATTTCTCGATATTTTTCCACGCATATTTGCTGTTATTATACTTTATTTTCTCAGGATCACTTTTTGAGTAATCGTAAAAATAATCATACCCTACCCCACTGCTCCAACCACCCGTTACATCTTTCGCAGAATAGCCAAAAGGAGGTTCTTCGCCATCGGTGAGTGGAAAATAAGCATCTATGCCAATAACATCGATGAACTGTGAAGACCATAGTTCATCCATATTATACCAACCATCATATGAATGATACTCACTCCAATCGGCAGCGTAAGTTACGTTTACTTCTTTTCCAAGCTGAAATTTTACTTGCTTTGCAACTTTAACTAGCTCTGCTACTGCAGGATAGTGACCCTCTACATCTTTCACTCTGGTGAGCTGCGCAAATTCAGACCCGATTATAAACCCTTCCACTTTAGTTTGTTTGGCAATGCTCGTGTAATGCTCTATGAATTTGCTATACTGATTCTCAAAAAAATCACTTATATCCTGAGGAGTACCGCTCAATTTTCCTCGCCACTCTTTGTTTTTTGTGTCAAGCAAGAGCATTGGATAGAGCATCACCTTATAACCTCTGCTATGCAGCTCTTCTATATATCTTATTAGTGCTGCATCGCTAACTGTACCACCATATCTTGGATTGCCATGATTATCTTTTGAAATGAGCTGGGCATTATCCCTGGTTATATTTCCTACTTGCCAATCATCAGGCACTATAGCAGAATCGTCTTGAAATTCAACTGCAGGATATATTTTACAATCTTTGATATTCAAACTGCTTGCAAACCAATTAACCACTACCGATGCCCATTCAACATTTGGTAAACTTTCCTTCAATTGGTCCAAAGAAAGCATAGCATCGCTCTTTTTTGTGTGATTATTGTGATTTACTCTTTGTGCCGGTCCATAGGGAATATATTGACTACTGCTTATTTTTTCTCGTGCAATTTTCTTCTGTATTTTCGTATCATACACAAACTCCCCTGAACCTGGTATGATATTGATATTTTTAATGTTTTCTGCTACTGAGAATCCACTGAGCTTCAGTGCAGTTTGCACTTCAAATGTAAACACCGGAACACGATTACTATAGTCTGCCAAAGGAAAATTTTTGATGACTATGTAAGATATTCCTCTATAACCCCAGTTATGGATTAGAAAACAGATAAAAGTAGAATTAATAAAGAGGGAAATAGGGTAAACTCAAGTATTTTAGCAATAATTTAAGAGGTTACCCATGAAGAAAGATATTACAGAACTTTACTGCTGCGTCGAGGATTTTTGTCGTGTAGTAGATGAAAATTTTGCAAATAAGTTCTTATCAAATGGCAAAAAACCAACCAGAGTACCAGAAATAGCGCACTCAGAAATGCTAACCATAATCCTGTTATACCACCAATCGCCATGTAAAAACTTCAAGGCTTTTTATCTTTGTTACCTTAAGTTACTCTATAGATCAGAATTTTCAAAGATGCCTTCATATCACAGATTTATTGCCTTAAAGCCGAGAGTTTTACGGTATTTAGCATTACTTCTTCAATGGTTCTGCGAACAAGCGAAAATGACAGGTACTTCCTACATTGACACTTCTACGATTGCCATTTGCCACAAGAAAAGGATCTCTAGGAACAAAGTTTTTGATGGTTTAGCAGAAATTGGTAAGAGCACGTATGGTTGGTTTTTTGGCTTTAAATTGCACTTGGTGATTAACGAAATTGGAGAAATTCAATCACTTACTCTAACCAAAGGTAACGTTGATGACAGAAAACCTGTGCCAACTATAACTAAAAGACTGACAGGACTTTTGTTCGGAGATAAAGGCTATATCAAAAAGGAGCTCTTTGAGGAACTCTTCGATAGAGGTTTAAAGCTTGTCACTAAAGTGAAAAAAGGCATGAAAAACGCACTAATCTCACTAAAAGAGAAGGCTTTATTGAGAAAAAGGTCGATTATTGAGACAGTCTTTGGTTGTTTAAAAAATAAATTTGAGCTTGAAAATACACGGCACAGATCGCCAATAAATTTTCTGGTACATATTTTTCTACATTAATTTCATATTCCATGCAGTCAAAAAAGCCTTCTATTTCTAAGCCTTACTGTGTTGGTTAATCCATAACTGGGGTTATAAGCTGTACATTCTTCTCACCTTCAATTGATAACATAAACGGATCAGGGTTTTGGTCTTCTCTGCCGTGGTAAAAAGTATAATCTATTTGGTCAAAGCTAAGCGATTTTGTACCCGCCCAGATTCTATTTAATTTTTTCTACTTTCCCCTTGCAAATTGCAATTGCGAGTGTTGCATAGTAGTTATATGTAATATTTATACCTCTTCCTGTTTTATTTTGAGTGGTTATCGCCTCCTCTTTTATTGGCTATGACCAAATAATGTTTCCAGCAACGCGAGCAGTGCCATAGATAATTGGAATTGCTTTGCCATAAGTTGAGGTTTGAACTTGCAGATTTTTCAGCCTCGCCTCATGCGTTATCTTTTGCTCGGCATCAAGACCAAATATTGCATTATCAAGCTGTGCACCAAGCAGAGCACCGAGTTCTGAGCCGACAATCTGGCCAATTGGACCAAAAATACTGCCCGCTTTACTTAAAATTGATGATAAAATTATTGTAGACATAATATTCTCCTTTTTGATAGATTATTTTGAATTTTTGAAAGAAGATCCCAGACTGGGATGAAATTGGGACCTACTATATAGTAGTGTCATGCGACTGGTATCCAGGAAAAAAAGGATGTCATCCGAGTAGCTGACACTGGGATCAATTGTTCTTTATTTCTGGATTCCAGAGTCACGCGCTGGAATGACATTAAATGATTTTTCTTTGAATTTGAGTTATGCAAGCAGCCCCTTTGTTGTCATGCAAGTAGCCCCTTCGATGTCACCCGAGTAGCCCTCTTTCTGTCATCCCAGTGCTTGTGACACTGGGATCCAGCCTTTCTTACCAACAAAAAACTTGGCATAACTTGCGTGCTCAAAAAATTCCTGGATTCCAGCAGGCTTTGTTGCATCACTCTTCGGATAATAGGTAACGTGGAATAAATTCATGAAGCTATCTCAAATTTAGCCATGCCTATATCAGTAAATTTGTTAAGCAAATAACACTTGAGTAGCAGTTCTCTCTCACGATTAACCTCAGATTTGTTTCTAAAACTAAACCCAAATGTTTGCTTCAGTCGCGAGAAAAAACTTTCTATATAAGATCTCTTCCCATAATTTATCTCTTTTTTCCACCTCTTCATACCATCTTCATCATATGACTTTATGAGCTTGATTGTAGAATTTCTCTCATCCATATAATCCAACTTTGGATGCTCTATTGCATTATTTTGCGGAGGAATCCTTGTCTTTATGTCAAGCTCATCGCACAGTTTGTATAACTTCTTTCGATTATATGCCCTGTCTGCATATAGTGTACTTATATTATATTTAACATCAATCCTTGCAATAAGATCACATGCTCCATAGTGGTCAGAATAAACTCCGCCACTGTATTTTGCTGCTATAACTTTTTTGCTACCTATCTCTAGCATTACATGCAGTTTTCTTGTTTGCTCATAGCAGCGATACTTTCTATCTGTACCATTTGCCTTGCTATGACCTGGAATATTATTGTAGATCAGTACTATCTATGGCAATCTCAATATCTTCTGTATTATTTTTATCATGTCTTCGATCATTAATTTTGATGTTAAGTTTTTTAAGCCTTCTTGAGGCCTGGGAATAGCTAATAACTTGCAAGTTTTTCCTTACTTGCTCAAGGTACCCTGCTATAAATCCCGCTGTTTGTCTCAGATCTATTCTAAATAAATAAGTTATTATGTGAACCAGAATCACGACCTTATCGCTATAAATATAGTTGCCACCAGCCATTTTTGGACCTTTTTCGTACCAATTTTCTATGGCATCATTGACGTAATAAAAAATATTTCCCCTCTCTTGGAGAAATTTGTTATATTCATGGCAGTTACTGACTCTCATTTTTTGTGGCATATTTTTCTTTAGTAGGTTAAATGCTTGTCTTATAGTGAATTTTGTCAGTAACTGCCAGTTCTTTTTATTTGACCTATGCAACAAAGCCATTCCAGTGTCACGCACTGGAATGACATGATTCGAATTGTGTCACTTGCATGGCGTCATCCCAGACTGTGTAGTAATTCTCTTTATTCCTCGATTTGCCGCTTACTTCCTCGAGAAGATACATCACTCAATGAAGAGCTTACTGATGAACTTCTAGATAAGCTTCCAGATGATAGCCTTATATCCTTGTTTTTAGTTTTTCCGTTACTATGTTTCTTATCTAGCTCATCTTTTATGTTATGCTCCTTTTTGAAATTTTTACAGAAAGTGCGAAGATATTTTATTTCGCCTTCCTTTTCTGTAGTTTCGTTTATTTTATTGATTAAGCAAATCAGATTTGCCATTGCGAATCCCTTACTAGCCTGTACAAGAATTTTCATATCGCTATCTTTTAATTTTTCGAGCCGTTCTTGTAATATTTTTTGACGTGTATCGTCTTTATCCAGCCCAGGAACCTCAATACACTCCAAACGATCACCCCTAATAAGCGCAGGATCTAAATGATTCTTATGATTAGTTGCAGCAACTACCGTTATATTTTTTGAGGATAAAAACTCTCCATCCAATTTAGTGAGTAAATGAGTTAAAGGTCCTGCATTTTCAATGGAAGTGCGCTTTTTGCCAATGCCGTCAATCTCATCTATAAAAATTATACACGGACTGTTTGCCTCTGCTTTCTCAAAAACCTGATCTATATTTGATTGATTAGACAAGCAAGATGCAGAAACAGACATAAACGCAAACAGAGATTTAGTTTGATTTGCAATTGCCTTACTAATACTAGTCTTACCAGTTCCTGGTGGACCGTACAAGAGATATCCTCTGCCTTGTAACTTACAAATCCCTTTCAATTTTTCTTTTATGTTATTTGGTAATATAATATCACTAAATGTTGTATTCCACCCTCTTTCTTCACCTTTTGCATAAAATTCCATACTCAACTTTTCTTCTACTTCATCTATTGCAGTACTATTAATTAACTGTGCAGAAAGGTCACCAACCACTTTTTCTAACCCCTCCACTTTATCTTTCGTTACAAAACTATCTGAAATTCTCTCGACTTTTTTTTCTAGATCACTAAGCTTCTTTTTATTTTCTTTAGCCTCTTCATTCTCTAATTCTTCTTTACTTGACTCTTTATTTAGCTCTTTGACTTCAGCTTTCGAGTTTTCTTGAGATTTTTTACTTTGCTCAATCATTTTATATGAAAACACAATTACTACTGCAGAAAGCGCAAACAAAATAAAAATAACAGGGGGAGCTATATTTAAAGCTGCAACTGAAGATAAAAATGCAACGTAAGGAGCTACAGCAAAAACTCCAGATGTAATTAATGTAAGAGAAGCAATAGCACCAGCTATAAAAAAAGGTATATTAGCTCTACTAGACATATTTTAGCTTATAAACAGTGAATTTATAAATAATACATTTAAAGAGTACAAGCTTTTCATAGTAAAGCAAGACTAACTAAAGAGATAACTCAAGGTGTCCTTAATCAATCTATAATCGAGGTATTATGCAGTATTAAGATATAAGATGGTATGTTGTATTTTTAATTCAGTGTTCTTTTTCTTTCATTCCAGGGTACTGGAATGATAGATGCTATGATAAGAAATTCAATAACTTAAAGTAGGTAATTAAAGCCTCTAATTAAGATCTAAATCTATAGTTATTATAAGCAACACTAAAGAAGTGCGGAAGTAAAAAGTTACGAAAGAGCATTATGTATACGTATGCTTTGTAGATCTACACTTTGCCACCCTTCTGTTAAGCTTTGCCTCCCTTCCATTACGTTTTGTCGCTCTTTTATTTCTTTTATTTCGTTATCGAATTTTGACATTAGATATTTAGCATAACCAGATGTTAATGCTGTTGATGCAGATACAGCTATTGCTGCCGTAACAGATGTTAATGTAATTTCCATTGTCTCGGTTATAAAAAGCGTCGATGTTACAAAATTCCCTAACATGGCAACTAAGCCACCAACAACTACACTACCTTGAACTACTTTATTTTTTAAAAACCCTTTTATACTCTCTACCGTATCTTCTTGGTGATTTATAATGGCATAATACAAAGGAGTTTTCTGCAAACTATCTTTTTCATAAACATCTGCACCTCTGTCTAGTAGAGCATCTACTATCTCTAAATAGCCATTTTTAGCAGCATAATGCAAAGGAGTACTACCATTTCTATCTTTTACATGAACACTTGCGCCTTCAGCTAACAGAGCATCTACTACCTCTACATGGTTACTTAAAGTAGCATAATGCAAAGGAGTACTACCATTTTCATCTTTTACATTAATATCTGCACCTGTTTTTAGTAGAACATTTACTACATCTATGAGTTCATATATAGTAGCATAATGCAAAGGAGTACTACCACCTCTGTCTTTTACATTAACATCAGCACCTTTTTTTAGTAGAGCATTTACTACACCTACACATCGACTATAAACGGCATGATGCAAAGCAGTCTCTCTATTTTCACCTTCTACATGAACATCCGCATGCCTATCTAATAAAACATTCACTAAATCCTTACAGCCAGCTGCTGCAGCTGCAATTAATAATGTAAATTCGGCATCAGGATCACTTTGGATGAATCTATGATTTATACTAAAATTTTTATTTTCCCACTCTTGATACGCTATTGTATCTTCCCTTCGCAATACTTCTTTTATTTTATTAATTACGTTATCTTTATTTACACTTGCATCTTTATCAATTGCACTTAATATCTTTTTCAGATTTTCAAAATCCATCTTTACCTCCTATAACTTTACGTTGCAGTTACTACACAATTACAAACAAAAGTAAACACATTTTTGGAAATTATTTAGAAAAAGAATCCATTAAAAAAGTCAGTGATTTGCAATAAATAACTTCTAAGAAACTTCCCCTATCAGCTCATCTTTTTTTATCAGGATATAACCAAATTCATTGGCTTTTTTACCCAGATTCTTTACTACTCTTTCCTTATATAACTTTTCATAATAATCCATTCCTTTTTCTACATATTCTTGTCCACATTTCAGCATTTGATAAAAAATACATGCTAATTTTCTTGCTGTAGCAGTTATTGCTTTTGGTGCTCCCAATCGATTTTTCAATCTTCTACAGTACGCACCTAATGCACTTTTACTGTGCAACATAGAATAACCAGCAAGTCGAAAAGCATTTGCAGCACGGTTAATTACTTTACGAGTTCCACTTCTAATCACTCTTTCTCCTGTAATCCTATTAAATGGACATAATCCCAACCAAGAAGTAAAATGTTTTTCTGATGGCCATTTATTAGCATTAAGACCAACTTCTGAGAGGATGGTCTGTATATTTGATGTATTAAGCCCTGGAACTTTGGTGAAATCCATGCCAGTTATTCGATACAATTCTTCGTGTGCAGCAAAGTTTGGTTTGTTTCCTGCAGACCTCTTTACTTTACTGCATTGCTTATTTTCATTTGATCTTGTTTCAAGTGTTTTATAATAGTTTTCCATACTTTTATCACATTCTTTTATTTGCTCTTGAAAAAAAGTATATGCTTCGTATTCTTGCTTTAATGTAAACAAATGCTCTTCTCTATAGTCACCTGTTAGTGCTTTTGCTATGGTTGATCTGTCATTTTTTATTCGTCTATCACTCAATTCAGCCAATCTATTAGAGTTTCTTTCACCCGCAATTATTGCTTTAATGATTCGCATACCAGTTACACCTGTAATATCACTAATAACCTTGTGTAATTGAATGTTCATTTGAATTAATGCTTTTTGCATACGTTGAGTGTGTACAGCTGCACTTTTTATCAGGTTGTCATGTTGTCTATTATAACCACGTAGTACACAAATTTGGTTATCAGGCCTAAATGATCCTTGAAGTAACCCATAGCTATGTAATTGCTGTAACCACTGGCAATCTTGAACGTCTGATTTTCTTCCAGGTACATTTTTTACATGTCGTGCATTTACCAGTTTAACTTCGAATCCATATGATTCAAGTATTTGAAACAAAGGAATCCAATATACTCCTGTTGATTCCATGGCTATCGTTCTAACTTCACACTTTTTCAACCACTTTGCTAGGTTATGAAGATCTACTGTAAAGCACCCAAATTTTTGAACGCGTTGTTTATCTCTCCCTTCTGGTACGCATGCATAATGTACAGATGAACCAATATCAATCCCTGCTGCATTAGGATTCACTACTTCTAATTTACTTTTTGCTTTTGCCATATAAAATCCCTTATATATACCTTATAATGAAGAAGTGCTTTAGCTTGGGGCGGTTATATTACACAATCTTCTAAACGAGGTAGCTAAGAAGCTCCATCAATGGTTTGACCGTCCCTTCCAAAATCATACTGATCCACGGGCATTTATTGCACCATTGCGAACTCGATTATAACTGCAGAAGCACTTCTTCATAAAATTATATCCAAAAATTACTGCAATGTGCATTAGGACGTTTCTTTCTGGTTTAACAGATTTTGTCTGTTCCGGTGCTGATCCACTTGCTTTTGACTATTTTCTTTGATTTTTTGCTTTCTGGTTTTTCACTTAAACTATTCCATTTACTCTCTGGCCAACGATCAATTCCAAGCGCAATAGATGCTGCTCTCGCATAAATTCGGCAATCCAGTACTTCATTTCTTTCTCTTACCTTCTGCCACTCTTGTTTGGTGTATCCTTTTACCACTTTGCTGACTAATTGCTCTGCTGTTAGCTGCTTAAAATATTCAGGTGCATATTCGGGAAAATGACAATATCCTGCTGGAGCTTCTTCACCTTCTTTTAAAACATTAAGTAATTGAAAAAGCTCTGACTTTAATATCGATACTCCTACTGGCCATAGCTTTATTCCTCTCTTTAGCTTTTGACCACCAACTGTTATATCTACTCTACTTGGGCTGCTAAGTGGCACTAGTGCTTTATTTACACCTTTTACTGCCATTACTCTTCCAGAGCCTTGATGACTCCTTACCCAATTATACACTTCCTGCGTTGCATACCCTGCATCAACCGCCATCATACTTATCATATATTCAAGACCATTTTCACCAATAAAATGATGATTGAGGAGCTCCGAAAGCTTTCCCCATACTTCTCCTCCTCCTGTATCTCCTTCAAATACTCGGTAGTCTATTGACCAACTTTCACGGCTTTTTCCCCATGCTACAACTTCTACTTCTAAACGATCTTTTTGAACATCAACACCTGCAGTAAGTACCACTTCTCTCTTAGGTACTGTGCCTACGGGAAAAAATTCTCTTCTGTTGAATAATTGCTTCCAGTCTGGTACTTCTCCCTTATCTACCCAGGTTTCTCCAAGCGTTGTGTTGATCCAAACTTTCAGTAATTGTTCACTTTCTTTGGCATGGAGAAAATCTTCTACTGCTTGAGTCCAGCTATACCAGCCAACTGGACTATAAAGACTTGAAAGATGAAATCCTTTTTTCTCACCTTTCATTGGATTTGTAGCTCTCCATTCTCCACGCTCAAGCATCTCTGTCTTTTGATGATTTTCTATCTTTTCACCACATTCTATACATATATAGTGTGCTGTACTTGGATTTTTATCTTCCCATTTTATTTGTGACCATTTTAGAACTTGATAGTAATTACAATGCGGACATGGTACAAAAAAATATCTCTTATCTGTTGCTTCAAACTCCTTCTCAATTCTGCTTATTCCATGAATCGTTGGTGTCGATACTAAAAAAATCTTTCGCCTTGCAAATGTATTAGTTCGAGCAATACTGAGCAGTACTGGATCTCCTTCTCCTCCTGAATCTCCTGGATACGCGTCTATCTCATCAAGAAAGAGATACTTTACTGGCATAGATCTCAGTGCTACACTGCTATTTGCTCCAGTTATTACTACTATTCCACCTGGAAATTCCTTACTTTGTACAGTATTGCCTGAATCTCTTGATCTTGGGTCTTTTACTTTACTTTTTAAACATGGTGTACTTTCAATCAGTGGCGCAAATCTTCCTTTTGACCAACGCTTTCCCATTTCAACTGTTGGCTGTACTACTAGCATTGGTCCTGGTGTTTGATCGATGATATAGCCAATCCAATTGTTGCCAGCTTCTGTTCCCCCAATCTGCGCTCCTTTCATGAATACTACTTTTTCTGCAGGTGAAGATGGAGAAAGTGAATCCATGATCTCTTTAAGGTATGGTGTTCTCTCTGTTCTCCATTTACCTGGCTCTGATGCTGCAGTTGGCGCTAAAACTCGATACTCATTCGCCCACTCTGATACTTTAAGGTGCGGATCTGGCCTTAAACCTTCAGAAAAAGATGTAGCGTATATCATATTGCTAGCTCTTCACCATCATTAGATGATACTTCAACATCACTTAAAATAGAACTGCACTCACTTGTTTTCTCACTTTCGAGTTCAATAAACATTTTCTTTTCAAGTGCTTCTTCTATATACTTCTGAATTAAATTACTCATTATTATTGCAGCTATGAGCGCAACTATTCCCACCATTACCGCAGCTATAATGTTAGGGTAAATTCCTACTATCGCTATTGCGCATATTGTTATAGTGACACAGATGATATTGGTATATTTCTTTATTTTTTTGTCTGCTATTTTCCTTTCTTCAAAATATTTATTGCTCAATAAATGAAATGTTGGAAAGTTCTTCTGTCTTCCAAATAACACTATTTCTTTCTCTTTACTCAGTAGTTCTATTAATTTTGCATTGTTCGTTATTATTGCATACTGAAAAACATCCGTGGCATCTGCTCCTCTCTTTAGCAACAACTTTACTACGTTAAAGTGACCATGCTTTGCAGCAACATAAATTCCCGTTTTTCCACTCTCATCTACAGCATCTATTTCAACTCCTTCACCAAGAATACCGTCTATTAGGTCTTCATATCCTTTTCTGGCAGCTAAATCTTGCTAAAATCTTTACTATATCTAATCTATTTGCTTCTTTTGCATAACAAAATGGTGTCTTGCCATTATCATCCTTAATTAAAGGATCTATATCTTCTCGCGTTAGTAAGACCTCTATTGTTTTAAGTCTTTCAGCGTAATGTAGTGGTGTTTTATTTTCATAGTCTTGTAAATTAACTCCAGCATTAGGAACATTTATTAAGCATCTTACAATATCTAAACATAAGTCTCTTTCGTCGTAATTACTGCCACTTATAGCTACGTGCAAAGGAGATAATTTCATTGCATTTCTGCCGCTACCAGCTATATTGACATTCGCACCAAGATTTGAAAGTAATTTTACTACTTCTAGCTTCTTGTTGTTTACTGCATAATGCATTGCTGCATGATTTCTCACGTCAAGAACATCTTTATCCGCATTTCCTTCTCTAATTAAAATTTCTACTATTTCTTCATGTCCAGCTCCTGCTGCTAAGTGTAATGGGGTATGTAGTAGAGCATTCTGTTCATTAACATTAACCCCTTTGTCGAGTAAAAACCTTACAGCATTTGCTTCATTCAACATCGCAGCTAAATGAAGTAAGCTATCTTTCTCTGATCCGTATTTGTGATTGATTAGTGCTTGTAATATTTCTTCTCTTGCACAAGAGAGCGCACTTTTACCATCATCATCAGTAATTAGTGGATTAATATTTTTCCTGTTCAGTAAGAGCGCAACCATGCTAAGCTCGTTAATTTCTACTGCATAATGTAATGGTGTTTTTCCGTTTAACCCTCTGACATTAACATCCACTCCAGGTTGATTAATGAGACACTTTATTAATTCTAAAACAGACATTATAAAAATTTAGCGTTAGATAATTCTTGGAGTGAGTTTGTAATCTCTTCAGTTAGCGTCTTATGAATCTTTTCAGTGTCACTCAGTGATGCAAGTAGTGCTGAAACTCTATTTGGAATATTAAGCAAATTATTACGGACAACTCTTGCTACATTAAATGCTTCGTTTTTCACTTCCTCTACTGCTACAAGTTCTCCTATCTCAGCCTTAGCTTTTGCCTCAAGCAGTTTACCACGTTCCATTTCATTTTTTATTCGCGTTTTTAGCAACATCGTGGAAAGGTTACTTGTATTTTCGTTTTCTGGATTTTTCCTCCTCAGTGGCTGACTTGGATCTCTTATTGCTGCTACCGCTTCATTTGCTTGTTCTCTATTGATCAAACCATCCTCCAACTCAACTATTCCTTTTTTTACTAAATAACAGACATATTGCTTTGAAACTCCTATCTCTCTTGCCCATTCCGTTTGTGTGATTTTTTCCACTCTTTTCCTCCTCTCTTTTTGCTCCTTTTTACGAATTTTCTTCTTGAATTTCTGCAAAAGTTTTACCAGTACCAGAAAGAATTGCCTCCCTACCTGTGTATATTTGCCAACGTTTTATGGTGACATCTACAAATTTTGAATCTAGCTCTATTGTTCTGCAAATTCTTCCTGTTCTCTCACATGCAATTAGTGTGCTGCCAGAACCACTAAATGGATCAAGTACTATGTCTCCTGATCTGCTGCTGTTTACTATTGCTTTTTCCATTAGCTCTACTAGCTTCATCGTTGGATGTAGTGTATTGTGTGTTGGCTTATCATAAAACCACAGATCACTTTGATTTCTACCTCCATGCCACTCACGTTTATTGCCGCTTTTCCATCCATAGAGCATTGCTTCGTATTGTCTTTGATAATCAGACCTGCCTAGCGTAAAGTGATTCTTTGCCCAAATGATAAATGTTGACCATTTTCCTCCTGCTTCCTCAAATGCTCTTTGCAGCGTTGAAAACTCTGATGATGATATGCAGATGTAAATTGCTCCTTTCGTATATGCTAAAATATGGGAACAGATGTCATAGAGAAAAAGCTCATACTTTTCACCTTGATTATCATTTAATATCTTTTTGTCTTGGCTATTACCATAATCAACGTTATATGGAGGATCACAAACAGTAATGTCTGCCATTTTATCATCTAACAGCGCTTTATATGATTCAACTACAGAGCTATCACCACAATAGATTCGATGATCACCTAAAATCCAAAGATCACCTGGCTTTGTTATTTCTACCTTTTTGTCATCAACAACTAATTCAGAAAGATCTTCTTTTTCACCATCTAAATCATCAAGAAAGTTTTGAACTTTTTCTAATTCAAATCCAGTCATTTTAAGATCAAACTGCAAATCTTCTAACTCTTGAATTTCTACCTTTAAAAGATCATCATCCCACTTTGCCCAATTAGCTGATTGATTTGCCAGTAATCGAAAAGCTTTGGTTTGTGGTTCATTTAAATTATCACTTAAAACAACTGGAATACTCTCCATACCAAGTTTTCTTGCTGCTTTAAGTCTTAAATGACCATCAACCACAGTTCCATCGCTTTTTGCAACTATTGGAATACGAAAACCGAATTCCCTGATTGAAGCACACATTCTATTTACTACGTCATCATTCTTACGTGGATTACGCTCATATTCGACTAGATTTTCAACAGGATAGTAGTGGATTGCTAAATTCATATCTTAATAATTAAAAAGTTAATATTCAAAATATATCTGACGCTAGAGAAGACCTGGGGTCGAACCCACTAAATCCGCCAATATGGCCGAAAGGACCCACTTTTTATGGATTTTTCTTCTTATTAATATCTTTACTAATATAGAACATTAATGCCAAAGCATCGGCCTCATTATCATCTCTAGGTAAAAAACTTTTTTCACGTATCGCTTCAATAACTTCACTCTTACTTGCATTGCCTTTGCCTGTTATAAAGCGTTTTATAGTTTTAACATTAACACCTTGGTAGGGAATATTGTTCTCTTCACACCAAGCAGACAGAACTGCGAGAAAACCACCGTAGCAATGCGCTGCATCAGTTCCTAGGTGTCTTCTCACTTCTTCAAAATACACTGCTTCAATGTTTGAGAACTTTTCCTTCATTTCATTTAGCCAGCTACGAAAATTTAAGAACACCTCCGCTAAAACGGCTACCATGAAAACTTTTGCTTCCACTTTCAATTACTCCATCTGTAAGAATTGCCCAGCCCGTTTGTTTGCCGAGGTCCAGTGTTAGGATTGACATTTATTTGAAACTTTTGTGTTGAAGCGCATGGAGGTAAACTAACCTCGTTGAAACAATGCCCTTCTATTATATATATACCTGATTTCTTACTACTTTTTCCGGGATTTTCTCAAAAAAAGTTAAAATAATTTTAAGACAGCTAAGGAATTAAAGAGCTTTGAAGACCAGCTATATCTTTTACAGCAGCTTCTTTGCTATTTGAGTTAAGAGGAGATTACACGAGCTTTTGATTTAAAACCCCTATCTAGATAACGCTATAATAGCCCTCTAAAACGTTTTTAAGAATGGTGCTACAATGGAGACAATTGAAATGGGCTATGTAAAACTTTATTTTTTAATTTCAAGGGGGGTGAAAAATTGTGTGCGCCAAGAAGTGCGTAAGGAACAGTTGGTGAAAATCCAACACGGGTAAAGCTTAGCCAGCAACCTGGAACAAACCATTATGCTGCGTAAGGTAACGAGCGTAGTAAAGCTAATGGAATGGACAACATAGGGTGCAACGAAAGTGAAGGTATTGAGTCCCGTAATTCACGCGTCATGGGGGCCGACACTTTACATTTGGTGGAAGGCAACATGGGTAATAACGCTAAGGAAAGATATTACTCACCCCATCGGGATCGAAGGCTGCGTCATGTGTTGAGATGGACCTTACGTGAACTTGGGAGATCCTTTGTATTCCTGTAAGGGTACTCTGGAACAAGTCAATAAAGGCAAGGACTGGAGGAAGATGCAAAGGAAGTCGGACTAACTGATAGTACTCGGAGTGTGGGAAAGCCACATACAAGGGGAAGCGGTTAGCAATATAGTGACTGGTATAGGGATTGCTATACCAATACAACAGAGATTGGAGGAGTATGCAAGGAAAACTAAACCAGATAGCAGTAAGGGCTAAGCAAGATAAGCGAGTAAAATTTACATCGCTAGTTCATTTGATTAATGAAGAGAATCTTGCAGAGTGTTACAAGGAACTAAAACGCAACAAGGCTTGCGGTATAGATCGTGTGACAGTGGAAGCTTATGGAGAAAATCTAGAAGAGAAACTTAGAACGCTAGTGGATAGTATGAAGAGAAAGCAATACCGACCGCAACCAGTGAAAAGGGTATACATACCCAAAATTGGAAGCAAGGAAAAACGCGGTCTCGGAATACCATCAACAAAAGAAAAGTTGGTACAGGTAATGCTAAAGAAGATATTAGAAAATATTTATGAAGCAAACTTTATGGACAGCTCGTATGGATTTCGACCAGGAAGAAATTGTCATCAGGCGATAAACGCTCTAGATAAAGCAGTTATGCACAAACCAATTAACTATATTGTAGAAGTGGATATCAAGAAGTTCTTTGATAATGTTCAACATAAATGGCTAATGAATTGTCTAAGGGAACGAATAGCTGACCCAAATTTATTGTGGTTAATAAAACGATTTCTAAAGGCAGGAATAGTCGAAGTTGGATGTTACAAAGCAACCGATCAAGGCACACCACAAGGTGGTATAGTAAGCCCTGTATTAGCTAATATATACTTACACTATGTGCTGGACTTATGGTTTGAAAAGAAATTTAAGCCAAAAGCCAGAGGATATATACAGCTAATAAGGTTTTGCGACGATTTTGTAGTTGGCTGCGAGAGGGAAGAAGACGCAAAAGAATTTCTAGAATTACTGAAACAAAGACTAAGTAAATTTGGATTGGAAATAGCTGAAAATAAAACAAAAATAGTAAAGTTTGGTAAGAAAGAATGGTATCAAGCAGAAAGAGAGAAACGTAGGACGGCTAGATTCAACTTTCTAGGATTTACACATTATTGTGGAAAAAGTCGTAATGGTAAACTTATGATGAAGCAGAAAACTTCAAAAATAAGCCTAGCTAGAAAGATTAAAGAAATCAAAGAGTGGTTGAAGATGGTACGAAGTCGTATCTGTCTCAAAGATTGGTGGCAGAAACTTAAAGCCAAACTAACAGGACACTATAGCTACTTCGGAGTTAGCGGAAATTATCGGTGTTTGATTCAATTCAATCGACTGGCAACAAAGTTAGCATTTAAGTGGATAAACCGACGTAGTCAAAAGAAAAGTATCGATTGGGAACAATTTATACACTATTTAAAAGTAAATCCATTACCAAAACCAAAGGTATATGTTTCTTTATACACAGGAGCACTAGTGTGAACGCTGTATTGTGGAGCCGTGTGCGGGAAATCCGCAAGCACGGTTCTTTTGGGGAGACTATGGTTATGAGACCAAATCGCTGATTTCAAGGTCATAAGTCTCTACCAGACCCCCCCACCCTTTAGAAAGCCCTATATCTCTGCTTTTCATCTACCAATAATATAGTGGAAATATAAATCTTTGTCTCTGCCATACACGATAAAATTAGAGACGTAAATAAATAAATTTGTCTCCACTTCAAGCGGTTTTTGTAGCTTCTGTTTCTTCTTTTATAGCAACAATTTCAAACTTTTTTCTTTATCTTCATCTACAATTTGTTTATAGAGATTATTTAAAATATTTCCTTAAGAGTTTTAAATAAAAGTCGTTATATTTCAATAAGACCTCCAAAATAACCAGCTCTTGTTATATATATTTACCTAAATTACAAAAGCTGTTCACTTTTTTGAAAAAATATTTTACAACAAATAAAAAACGTGATAGACTAGGGTAAGGTTTTTTTATAGCAAGTAAAAGTTTAAGGTAAAAGATAATTTAGAAGTGCCTCATAATCGAGTTTTAAGCTACCTTACATAAGTAACTTAGGTCTTAGTAGTATAATTGTACCCTGGAGTCGTAGAATCTTTTTAAAACGATATTATTAGCCATCTTGTTTTTTGTAAGCATTTATCTTTCATCTTTTTTTAGGTTATCCAAAATGCAATAGCAGGTTTTTCATATTTTTGTCTCTGTGTTGTATTTTTATTTAGGGCGATCTGATTCATTAAGTCTTTTGGAAATGGAAAAGTAATATTTTCACACACTAAGTGGCTAAAAGCATAGAAATTCAGTGAGTTAAGTATAGTATGTTTTTGTTCCTAATTTTTCAATTTTACTGGAAATCACAAAACTCAGAACAGCTTCTTATTCCTTAAAACCTTACTTTGAAGAATAGGCCACACATTTATCTTCCTTTGAGTGATGCCTTTAATTATCTTACAATAACTAGGTTTATGTCTACTAATATCATGAAATGCAGCTGGTCCACCTGTATGCGTAAGTAGTTAGAGTAGGTTATAGGCGACTTTAAAAAACCGGTTAATTGCCACTTGAGTTTATTTTTTAAATGACTTTTATATTTCGGTTAAAAATTAAAATGGACGGTATATTAGCCTTTTTGAAAACCATTTCAGTTGAGCAGATGGCCACCGCGGAACTTCTCTTAAGGTTTATATTATAATAAACTTATTACAGTTCATGTTTTTTTGCTTAACTTGTTATTAAAAAAGTAACAAATTAAACATTTAAGCGCGTTAATAATATTTAGGTAGGTATTATGAAAGGTACATATCCTATATGTTCTATTATTATATATTATTATTTATTATATATATAATATATAAGGTTTTACCTGAAACTGGGCTACACTCAAAAACCCTCTATAATCCTAGCTTTTAAAGCAATTAAGAAGTTTTTTTGAATTTCAAACTTAAATTACTCTTAACCCTTTAATATAGCCGGGTTTTTTCCTTTTTGGAGATTTCATTTTTCAATCTAAAATGGCTTAAACTGCCAAAAATCTATGTAATCTCGAATCTAAAGCACTTAATTCACAAATAATTATTATGAATAACTTTACTAATATAGCATTTTGTGGCTACTTCTTATAGACGGAAAATCTCTCCCCTGAGTATATTGTAAATGTGTTAAGCTCTATTAAAGTTTAATAGAAAAATCGTAATGAAAAAAATTTTAGAGCAATTCATATTTCGGACTGCATTTCTAGTATATATCGTTTAGAAAAGAAGTCATTTAGTGGAGTATGAAAGCTAATAGAAAGCGGAGTTGTGCAAAATTTTTTAAAAAAGTGAACAGTTTTTATAATTTTGGTGAACATATATAGTAAGGGAACAGTGTAAGTTTAAAGTTAGATGTTTTTATAATAAGGAGTAAAAGTGTTTTGGAAAAATTTCCCTCACTTCCGGAAAGATCGATAAGGGATCCGGTTCTCTAATTGCATACAAGTCAATAATAATTTTTTTTGTATCATGAAAAATATTTTCTGATGTAAAATTCAGCTCTAATACAACCTTTTATTTACTATCATGTTGTTTTGTTCAATCAAAGAGTGCCTTATCGGCAACTAAAAACTAGTACTAAATTTCTAATTAACCCCTTTTAAATTAGTGTAGCCAATGAATATGTGGATAAATACGCCTACACACATTTAAAGTATTTATCCACATATTCATTAAGCTTATAAAAACTAAGGTATCATTTTTTCCCCCATAGCCTTAATGATTTTATATAAGTTAAAATAGCACGCTTCCATGGTTCTCTCCGCGGTCTGATATGGCTAGTTTATATTTTAGCCAAGCCGCACTATACTTGTTAGGCGGAAGTGGACGGCAACATGTAAACTACGAAGTCTATGCTTCAACCGGAGCTCTTGCTTATCCCTTCCATCGGCATTGCTATCTTTACTTTACATAAAATTATCTACTTTTTTGCATTTATTAGTAACAAAATTCTGTTTTGTTAACCAACATTTTATGCATGATTACAGACAACTTACGTGCTACAGCAACAATTGCTTTTTTCATACCCTTCTTTTTTGCAATCCTTAATCCCCAACTCCTCAATTTAAATGTCCTTTTACATTTTACTAGTAAGACTTGTGCAGCTTCGTACAGCATATTCCTACATTCTACTGGTCCCATTTTTGATATACTTCCATGCCTATCAATCTCTCCAGAAGCGTATTGTCTTGGGCTCAACCCCATATAGGCTCCAACTGTATAAGATGTTTCAAACCTATACGGATCATCTATTGCAGCTTTATATGTCATTGCTACTATAATACCAACTCCTGGTACAGTAGTTAATAATTTACAATCCTCGTCTTTTTTGCCTTGCTCTGAAAGTATTTTATCAAGCTTTCCTATTGATTCTTCTATTGTTTCTAAGCTATGTACTAATGCTTCAATTGAATTCTTGCTAATTTCATCTAGCTCATTAATTATTTCCTGCACTTTTAAAGCGAAACTTGCAGATCTGGAACGCTGATCAACTTTTATCCCGTGTATTTTCAATAACCCTCTTATTGTTCCCTCAATTTTCTTTCTGCTACATATTAATTGTCTTCTGCTCCCAAGCACCACTTTAATCTGGCAAGCTTCGTCTGATTTTACTAATACCTCTTTAAATAGCCCAGCTCTCATCATCTGTGCTATACCTCTTGCATCATTTTTATCATTCTTATTGATTCTTGCAGATAATGCTGCTGCCATATGCCTTGCATCCACACAAGTTACTGGTAATCCAAAATTTCTCAGCTCTTTGCACATTGATATTGATAGTTGTCCACTTTCTATTCCTATGGATTCGTATCCTTTGCTTTGGTCAAGCAGGTACTTAGCTATTGCGTCACTTTTGCTTGCAACAACTTCTTCTTTAACAATTTTTCCTTTCTCATCAACGATACTAATAAAAGTTTCTTTGAGTGAGACATCTAATCCGCTATAATACTTCATGAGACTGCTCCTACTGTAAAAGTTTAAATTATCTTTGAAGAACCAATTCATTGAATTTGTTACTTCGTGCTAAAATAATGGAGTATGTCTCTCCACCATTCAATAGCAATTACAGTATGTAGACTCACCCATACTTACCCCTCTAAACACAAATAATACATTATATGCAATATATAACATTAAATCAATAACCATAATCTTTTTACTACTTATATTTTTGTTAAGTTTTTATGGTGAGTAACAATGGAGTATGTAGATAGGTTAAAAGTTGCTTATGACTGCAAATTTGAGCTAATTTTACTATAAATTAACATGGTTAAGACCTATATTTGATATCACTACTATAAGAGCATGATGAATTATGCTTTAAAGGAGTACGGAAACTGCTGAAGTTTTTTTACAACAAACTTGTAAGGAGCAACTTCAGCAAAATGAATAAACACATGCCAATACTAATAGAGAATTATTTATAAGTCAACTAACTTTTTCAAAAAATATTTTAGTGAAGATACCATGCTAGCTAGTGTTATAAAGAATTGAATTATTTACTCTTCCTAAGATTGCAAAAAAGGTCGTATATTTGTGAGAACAAGCCGCGTAAAAATAAGGTTATAAAAATAGAAGATTTAAATTATTTCAATAAGCTTAGGCAAAACAGTTCGTATATAGATATGGATGAAATGGGCTAATATGGCTAGTTTTAGCGTATAGCAAAATCATTATATTGAAAAGTTCGTATGTTACAGATGGTAGACCATGCCATCCCAAAACAAACTCTTCTCTCACTGGCTAATTTTGGTTGTTAAAAATGGCTATCTTACTTGAGATCTTAATAATATATCTTCCTAAATTAATAAAGATTTATCTAAAAATAATTTAGGTAAATTTATAATGAAAAGAGATCTTAATTTAATAAAAGATCATAAAATGAGTCTGTTAATGGCTTTTTATCAAAAGTTGTTTTGGGTTAGAAATTTTCTACAATAGTGATTGACAGGCTACAAAGGTGGAGTATGATATTGAAATTAGTATAGAGTCTATAAATTATTATAGCTCTGTATCTTACGTATGGTTTTGTTTATGAGGTAAGAATTATGGACTGTGATAAGCTAAGAAAAGCTGTTTTCTCTATTGTTAAGGATGATGATCCTTATAAAGAATCTAAACAACTTCAATTGAAAAATTGGTGTGGTGCATTTTTGGAAATATTTGACAGTTGGGGTGAAAAAAAACTTCCGTTCTTTTTGGATATATTATCAAATGAAGAATGTTGGGAAAAAACCGATACAATACATGGTATCAAACTCAATAGAAGAGTAGTTGCTAAAAAGATGATAGAACCAAAAAATTCTAAGGGTATAAGTAATCCACTAGATGACTTTGATCGTTACCAGGTTGCATGTTGGTGTTGCTTAGAAGAAGACATAATCTCTATATTTGAACATTTTAAACAGGAAGATGAAATAAATGAGGGAGATTCAGACGCATTAAAAAAGTTAGTTAAATCAGTAAGTGGGAGTTGGTATACGGACACAATGATGCAATTTTGGTCGCATTTCATTAGTGGATACATTTCAGAGCTAGATCTAAAAGGCCAGCATCCTTATGTCTTTGGTTTACATCGTGCAGTAATAAGCTCAAATAGAAGACGTGTAGAAGCAGTAGAATTCTTTTGGAATAAGATAAAATCATTACCTGAAAGTGAGTTAAGTGCTCAGGAAAAGCATGAAGTTTTTATGAAAATTGCAGTGCATGCAGCACACGATAATGGCTATCCTGATGTGTTTGAATTTTGTTTAAGTCAGATAGATCCTGACAAATATCCAGAGCTTTTGAAAAGAGATTTTGAGAAAAATGGTTATTATGGTTCTGTAAGTAGGATGATGGATGTGCTCAGTTTTGGTAAAGTTCAGGAATTGTTTGATTGCTTAAAGCTAAGTGAAATTTCAGAGGACTATTACCACCTCTGCCTAGAACGTATAAAAATACAAGATTATCCAGTATATTATGTGGATTCAGCTAAAAAGCTTTTTATTCACATATGGGGAAAAGAAGGTTTTGATAGTCATCGTGCTCTTGTAATAAGTAAGGAGATAATCGATCCGTCTACTTATTTTTATTCAAATCTATTAGTACCTTGGGTGAAGAAGGGTATTATGGAACCGGTATGGGCAGTGCTAGATAAGCTGGACTCTAACCAAATAAAAGAATTCATGACTTACAAACAAGCAGATTACATACGTTCCATATTAGAGCAAAGAGATCATGATTTATTAAATAGATTTTTAGCTTATGGTAAGTCCATAGAGAAAAATCTTGCTCAGAATAGTGTAAGTGCTAATTTGGCTGAAGTTAAGTTAAGTAAACAATCTTATGTGGGGTTAGGTGATCATTAAAAAGTATTATATTATAATTTAGGGGGTTATATGTTAGGTCAAGAAAAGCCACAAGATTTTGAGTTAGTAGAACTATTAATTCGAGAAGCAGGTTCAAATGTAGCAAGTACTTCAACTCAGCAAGGAAGTGATTTTGAATCTTTCAAAGCAAGGTTTCAATCGTATGTTGACCAGGTTCCATCGTATTTGCATTCAGTAGCTAAGCAAGGATTTTTCCCTCATTTCTTTTTAGGCAGTTTTTCTACTTTCATAGACACAGAGATTGCAGCAAAGCTAGATATTGAAAAAATATGTTTCTGTTTTGATGGTCCACAAACTTTGAAGGTGGCTATCATAAGGAAAGGTGACATTAAAGGTAAAAAAGATGTGATAGATAAGATAAGGTTATTTGTAATCTCAGAGAAAGGTGCCCCTTCTGCAACTCAAAAGTTCAGTTATGGTGAATTAAGGGATGCATTAGGAAGATCTCAGCCTGCAAGGTTTCAACCTGTTTTTGATAGTAAGGGTGAGTTAAGGGTTAAATCAGTAACAATTGATAAAGGTAATACTAATCGACAAGGAGTACTTGTTGTAGTGGAAGATAAAAAATTGCATGAAGATGATGCTTCAAAAGATAAGTTTAAAGAAATAAAAAAGGGGGTATGGAATAATCCAGAAAGTGATATAGCAAAGCTGACTAATTCAAATGTAGGAGAAGTTGAAAAATCTTCAAAGGAGATTCTCAAAAAAGTTAGTGGAATCCACTCTGAACATGAGAATTCAATTGTTTACGCTGATCAAGCAAGAGAAGCAGCACATCATGGATTTATAGCAGGAGCTTTAGTGAATTTCCGCTATAGGTATAATCTCAGGGTTTACTTAGAGCAATTTGCAGGAAGAGGTTACGCTGATATTGTTCTAGTGCCTCGTGGTAAGGATAGATCATTAAATGCTGTTCCAATTATTATTGAATTGAAAGCAGGAACGGGTACTGGTACAACACCAGGTAATGCATTAGAGCAAGCAAAGGATTATGCGAAAGGCTTTCAGCCAAATACAATGCGTGTTTTAACCGTTTCAGATAATGTGCTTTGTGTAGGGTTAAATTTAGATTCAACTGAAAAGTTTTCAATGCATATATCTCCACCTGATGACAGGAAGCCTGCTCGACCTACGATACAGAAACTTCTAGAAGTAACTTCAAGTTGGAGTGGTGAAGAAAGTGTGATCGCTGATCTTAAAAAGGAAGTAAAACAGCCACTAGAACGTATTTATCATACATTTCCTGGTACGCCGGAGAAAGGAGGTAATTACTTTAGTAGATTCATGTTAGGGCAACTTCTTCTTGCTGATAAATTTAAAAAAGTGGACCTAAAAAATTTATATTTTTATACGATGAATATTCTCTTGCTTCTACTACAAGATCCGGAAAGCCTGTAACAACTTTTGCGTTGATTAGAGAAGGTCGTAGTAAAGAGGTATTTATTTTTCATATTAGAGAAGGGGGAAGAGGAGATCGTAGCAGTAAAAAGATACCTATACCTGATAATCTATCGGAGCAAAGCAAAATTACAGAGGTATACGTAAGTTTACAAGAAGGGAAGAAGTCTGATTTTTTTAACATAGAGGAAGTTAATAGATATAATTCCTTAAATGAATACAAAGAAGGAAAAGAGTTTTTCAAAGGAGAATTAAAAGATGTTCCTTACCCTAATGGACTAAGAGAGGCATTTGATGAGGCACTTAAGTCTCAAGTTACTCCTGCAGTAGGGCAGTCTCTACCAGTAGATAAATATAATTCATTACTAAAGAAGGTTGGAGAAGGAATGTTTCCTTTTAGGGATTTTATTAATGAAGAGGCTCATTTTCAAGGAGCGTTACATGGAGCATTTAGTTACTATAGTGATTTAAAATTAGGAGAATCTTCCAGAGCATTAATATTAACGGAGTTTCAAACTGGAAGGGGAAAACGTATTGATATGCTAGTTCATGGTATTAAGTTTGCAGATCAAGCTAGCAGTGCGAAAGAATACGATCCAGTAGGGTTAGAACTTAAAGGACCAAGGGAAGGTAAAACGGCTACTGCGTTAAAAGACGAGGCAAATGAACAAATAAGTGATGAGTATACGAAAGGTGTAACTTATAAAACGCTTACAGATGGAACTGAAGTGGCTTTTATGGGTGTTGTGTTTGATAAGAAAGCTAAAGATGCAAGCTCTCTCATCTTAATGAGCAAAAATGAGTTTACTCCTGTGAAAGTAGTTCACAGTTCTATTCATATGATACACCCTGATACAGTAGCGCAACCTATTGATAAACCCAAGGAAAAGCCTTTAGGATCAGTAGAAGAAGTAATACGTGGAATCAAATATTCATCTATACAAGAAGAAGATCGGCGAACTTTAGAATCTGCAACAGCGGAAAAGAATTATCGTTACTGGCTTCAACAACACGATATAGCTGATATTGCAAGAATAAAATATCGTTATGGAGCTGAAGGTGCTAACACAATATTTTCAATAGTGGGATCACTAGACCATATATCCAGTCAATTGCAGCAGTTTCAAAATAGTGTAAGAGATGGTGAACAAAGGCCATTAACTTTAATTGTTAATTTAAATAATAATCATTGGGTTACGTTAGTTGTCTCGCATCAAGATGGGCAGTACAATGGTTACTATGCAGACTCGCTTGGTAATAATGTTCCAGATGGTATTCGTCAAGTTTTGCAGCAGAATCGAATTATTAATCTTCATGATGTTTCTGTCCTTCAGCAAACAGATGGTCATAATTGCGGCTTATGGTCATTAGAAAATGCTAGAGATATTAATGCTGTGTTGCAAGTAGGTGGAAGTAACATTCCTGATGAAATACGTAGCCGTTTACGAGTTCAAGAAAGAGATGAAAGTCATTTTATAAGTAGTAGAAGAGAGCTTTCAGAAGAATTGAGGGCAGATCAACAACGCATAGATAACCTACAAAATATTCTTGCTGAAACACAACAATCTAGAAGGGAATTCGATCCAAACAGTTGTATGGGGCAAAGTAGTAGAAGCAAAAGAAGTGTTAATTCTTGTCTATTTTCAAAGGATGATGTAGAAAAGTTCAGTAAAGGAAAAGTAGATGAAAATAATGTAGATAAGGTTATAATTGATAGTGAAAAGTTTCTAACTTATGTTAAGAGCAGTAAAGATGAAGGGAAAAATGCTCAGTTAATAGAGTTTATCGGAAATAAAAATATTGAAGGTGACTATAAATATTTAGTTGATAAGGTAATTGGAGATCAAGGGTATGAGCGCTATGTCCAGAATGAACGTATCAAGGATTTGCACGGTGATATTGTACATCAAGAGAGTAGTTTAACAAAAAATCCAAAGCTAAAAAGCAGGTTAATGAATGCTGCAGGTGGGATACAATTAATAAGAGGAATCCATGGTGCCATTGTGTCTTGTAAGGATGGAACAGCAACGGATTGTGGATTAAATCTAGGCGGAATAGGATGGTCTTTTGCATCTCAACCAATTGAGAATGTAATGGTTAAAATTACTCCAAGAGTTGTAACATCAGCTGAAAAGGTTGTAGGAAAAGTTATACCAGGTGCTTTAGGTAAACAGACAAAATTTGCTATTCGAGTTGCAGGAGTAAAGTTTGGAAGTACAATAGCGAAAGGTACAGCAGGAGCTTTAACTGGTGTCTTTGATATTGTTGATATAGGCATGTCAGCAAGTAATCTTGTAGATTGTAAAAAAAGAGAGAATAGTGATAATCCATGTGGAGAGAAGGAAATAAGAGATAATATAGCATCTATATCTTTTTCTGGTGTGTCATTTGTTTCTGGTGTTGCTCTTACAGCAGCAAGTATGCCGGTAGTTGGTATTGCAGTTGGGTTTGGGCTCATGATAGGTTATGGAATTTATAGTGGTGTTAGCAATATCGTAGAGTACAAGAAAAAGTATGATACAACCCATGGAGAGAACTGGAGTATTTTTTGGCGTACACTTCTTTTTCAACCTATGGCAGCTGATGTGCAGCATCTTGCAGCTAGGAAAGATACAGTTAATAGTTTAGCTAAACAAGTTTGGAAAGCTTTAAATAATGGTCCTAATAGTACTGTTGCTTATGGTATTGGTCTTGGAAAAGTAAGCGGTAATACCCTTCGTCCAGATTATGCAAAGATTATTATGGATAAAGAACATGCTGATACAAGAAGTATTTCTCGTGTAATACCTGATTTAATCAAAAATGCTAAGATGATTTGTTTGCCCCGTATCACTAACGCAGACTATGAGAAAGGTCTGAAGAAATCAGTTTCAACAGCTGTACACTATTGTGATAATGCAATGGTTATTGCTGATGGAAGAAAAAGTATGCAAAACGGCAAAACAATTGTTTATGATTTAAGAAATGTAAATTCTGGTAATATCATTGGAAGCAATGTATTGGATAACAGTTTTCTAATTTTTGAAGGCTCGGAAAAAATAATTGGTGGTGATAACACAGTCAATAGATTTGTTCTTACAAATTCTAGATTTGCAGGTCGGATTATTGTAGGTACCAATTCTACCAATGTGTTTGATTTGAGTCAAATAGCAGATAGTATTGTAAAAGTAAATATTGGACATAGTATTGGCTCTACAACCTCTAAGACACTACATTCTGGAGTATTGGAAATAAAAATGAATGATCGTTCATTAATCAATGAGTGTGTTACTAACGATGTCAATATTCTTGGATATCATTACATTGGAAGACAGAATAAGACAGATGAGGTTTCATGTACTAGTAGTACCGGAGACTTTATAGATTATGATACTATCATAGATAGTAAAGGTGGTTATAATAACGATAAAAGAGATATAATTGAAAATTGCGATAGAGCAATAATCTTACCATATACTGATGTTCGTGGTACAGAAGGTAATTATGTGTTTTATATAAAAGCTGCAGGATACAAAGGTAAAGATTTGCATTCGGAAATTAATGTAAAGGGGACAGGAACTGTAATCTTTCCGGAAACTGACTTACTGAACGATTGCGATGAAATAACCTATTCTTCAAATAATAATACTTTGTCTTTGAAAATAGGATTAGGTCAAAATAATCGATATACCCTTGATATTAAAAATTATATAAAACAAAGCACCAGTAAGCCTAATTTTATATTAATAGATAAAAATGGCAGCAATATTGTTCCTAAGATTAAAGAATTGGGTGCTATAAAGATTAATTCATTTGAATTACATTCAGAATATGCTCTAGATAACTTTGATGACGTAGAAAATCATTACAAAAAAATTCTAAACAATAATAAGGATTACAAAGTCTTTAGTGTCATCAGAGGTAAAACACAAAATCAAGATAATAATGCAGTTCCACACATGGTTTTTGGTTCTTTGGGGGATGATATAGTAAACTTCGATCAAGGAACCACATTTGCCAGGGGAGGAGAAGGAAATGATGTGTACCTTATTAGTGGTGATATAAATAGTAGAGAAGTAAAAATTGATAATAATTCAAATGATAAAAAATTGGATATACTATTTATGCCAATGGTTGAAAAAGATTTTTCAGTCCAGCAATGTGACTTACATTTAAATTATAATAATACTAGTATTCAAGTAAAAAATTATCTTCAAGATCGTAATTGCAGACATCTTATAATTATGAATAAAAAAGGAGAAACTTTTATCCCTAATATACAGTCAATATCATGTTCTCCCTCTTCTTCGAGAAATGGTAAATTAGTTCCTTTTTTCCACGCTACACAAGCTCAAAACATGTTTGTGTTACCTAAAGATTTTCAAGATGATCATGTAGTGATAGATTCCCGTCTTGAAGATATTGAGCGATATAGAAACAAAGATCATCTTTTACTGATAAGGAATAACGAGGTTCCTTTTATAATAAAAGTAGAAAATTTTTATGATAATCAAAGTAAATGGAGAAACGTTAATTTTTTTCTGTGGAATGATGGTAATTTTTCCTCATATCTTGGCTTACAGCAAGAAGTTAATGGAATAATGGACTATCAAGATAAACTTAAGAGTGATTATGAGAAAACTGTAAAAGAATACACTATAGACTTCAATGAGTCTGTTGATATTACACATAATCAAAATGGTACTTTAAATTCCGGTAGAGGAAGATGAAAAGCATATAGGAGTAATGATACTAAAAGATATTACTCCAGATCGGATTAAAGTTTCTAGTATCAATACAGATCTGGTGTTTTCCGACGAAGTATCTAACCATGTAATCAATGTAAAAAATTGGAATAATTCTGAGTCTTATAGGATTTCTACATTGGAATTCGATTTAGGGTTAGAACCAATAATAATCCGGAGATTAGACAGGTTTAGTTTGTCTGATATAGCAGAAATACAAGGTCTGATTAATAAAGCTTCAGAGATTTGCCAAAAGAAGGCTGGATGCGAAGCTAACATTGAAGCTAAAAATAACGATGGCCAAACACTTTTTCATGTTGCTGCTCAAGAAGGCAAATTGCGTTCTATTAGGTTTCTTATAGGTAAAATTGAAAGTATGAATTTTGAAGATAATTTGTATTCAGAACCTGATGAACTAATAAAAGCAGTTCGCCAAAGAGAAAGATTAAAGTCTCTCATAAATGAAAAAGATAAGTTCGGTTATACACCGCTGCAATATGCTGCTAAAAATGGTAATTGGGGTATGGTAAATCTCTTCCTTGATAAAACTGCTGAAAGAAATCCAGATGATGTTGCAAACAAGGATCAATTCTCAATAAGCTGGACCACTGTCCACTATACTGTTTACAATGGTGATTTGAATCTACTTAATGACATATTTCAATTTCTTTCAGATAAAGAGACTATTATTAATACTAAAGACAATAGTGATTGGACACCTCTACACTATGCTGTATATTACAATGCTCTAGATGTGGTAAAATTTCTTGTGAACAAAGGAGCTGATATCAGTGTTAAAGATAAGGATAGTAAAACACCTTTAGACTTAGCTGCTCAAGAGAATGACACAAGTGTAGCAGAGTTTCTAAAGCAAACGGAATTAGATAAAAAATTGTTAGCTGCAGTGCAAGATGCAGGTCTTAATGAAGTTAAAGATCTTATTAATCAGAAGGCTAATATTAATGCTAAAGACATGTACGGTTGGACGCCTTTACACTTTGCTGCTTCTCGTGATAAACTTAGTGTAGTTGAGTTTCTCTTCAATAACAATGCTAATATTAATGCTAAAGATGTGTATGGTAATACACCATTACATGTAGCTGCCCAGTACAGTAGTAGTCTTGAAATAGTTAAGTTTCTTTTAGACAAGGATATTAGCGGTATTAATAATATAACCAATAATGGTTGGACACCATTGCATGTAGCTATACAAGGAAACAAATTAAATACAGTCGAACTTCTTCTTGGCAGAGGTGCTGACATTGAAGTTAGAGATATTTATAACCAAACATCTTTAGATTTGGCTACTCGAAAAGGTTACCTAGATATAGCAGGAATTTTGAAGCAAGTACAATTAGATAGAAAATTGTTGACTATTGTGGAAAGCGGTGGTTTTAATGAAGCTAAAGGTCTTATTGCTCAGGGTGCTAACATTGATACCAATGACAAGAACGGTAATACACTACTGTATTCAGCTGCTGAAATCGGTGATTTAAACCTAGTTAAACTTCTTCTTGATAACGGTGCTAATATTGAAGCTAAAAACGGAGAATATCAAGCAACTCCATTGCATGGAGCGGTTGAAAACTACAGGATAGATGTAGTCAAATTACTCCTTAATCGTGGTGCAAATGTTAACGCTGAAGACAAAGACAATTGGACACCTTTACATTATGGTGCTGATACCAACAGTCTTGATATAGTAAAAGTTCTTGTCGATGCTCATGCTAATCTTGGTGCTAAAGGTAATTACGGTAAAACACCGCTAGATATTGCGAAAGACAAGGGGCACAATAATATTGTGGAATACTTAGAAAAAAAGCTTAGGGAAGAAAGAGGAGAACGCAAACGCCGTCATCACCATGGAGATCACAATTCTCATAACTTATCACGTAAACCCCTTGCTATAGACCAACCTCAGATAGCAACAAGCAGTGGCGCAAAACCATCTTCATGGATAAATGATTTATTTAGTCGGGTGAAAAGCTCTGTAGGTAGATTATTGAGTTCTAAATCTGAGGGGACTGCAAGTTCATTATCACAAGTTGATGGGCAATTTGCCAAAGCGTTGATAAGTAATAGTAGTTTCACAGGTACCACACTACCATCTGATGGTACAGATAAAAGACAAGAAAATGGAGGTTTCTTTCGAGACAACGTCGATTATGTAAATGCAAATCTAAAACGAATGTGTGAAAGGCAAGCACCTGTTAAATTTAAGCCTAAGGATAGAAATACAATATTAGAAATGGGAGATCACTATCTATCACAGGTTGACTTTAATGGTACAATAACTTTATTTGACTTATTGATTAGAAGGGTTACAGGTCAAAAGTATATTTCTACAATAGATCAGTCTATATCTCCACTAGAGGCACAGGAATATACACTCAATATTACAAAGGGATTTGAGAAAGTAGTAGAGCAAGCTGGATTAAAAAGTGGTGTATCAATGCATCGATTAAATATTGATTATATGGGAATGCAAAAAGAGATTACTAGAAAAGTCATGAGTGGTAAATTTAATGAGATTTCAGGGGTTTTAAGCTCATATATAGAGAAGGCATGTCCTAGTAGAGAAGCTGGTAAATTAAGTCCGAAGAAATTTGACAAGTTTATGATTGAATTTAATAAGGGGCTAGATATAACATTAAATCAATCAATACAACAAATATTAAATAATAGGAATAGTACATTAGAAGTTAATGATGTAAAAGAACAACAAATAAGTTTAGAGCCTCAAAGTTATTTAAGTAATGCTTCCGTTCAAGGCCATTTGACTCGGAATAAGGTTAAATTAATTTCTTAATCTCATCTAAAGAAAGGCCAGTGATTTCAGCGATAACATCAATAGAGACACCGGCCTTGAGTGAGTTTTTTGCAACTTCAATTTTACCTTCAATTTTACCTTTTTGATGGCCGATTTGGATGCCTTCTTGTCTACCTTTTTCTTGACCAACTTTAAGACCCTCATCAAATTTTTGAGCAAAAGCAGCAATCTCATCCATTATGCGTTTTTTCATTTGTTCATATGCTAGTAACTCTTCTTCTGACCAATTAAACTTATTCATCTCTTCATAAGCTCGTTTTATTATTACGTCACTACCAACTATTTTATCTAGGTCCTCTTCGCTTGTTTCTGCTGCATATCGGAAAAAATAACACCATTTTTCTACTATATTTTCTAATTGATCTTCCTTCGTCTTTGTAAATTTTGGTAATTCTATGAATACGAAGTAAAAATCCTTTAAGTCATGTTCAAAGCTATTTTGATCTAAAATGACATGATTAGATTTGTACTCAGACTTATCTGGAAAAATAATACAATCAGCAACAGCAATAAAGATAATTTCCTTGAGATTATGATAATTATCACCTTGATCAGCTTGACTTGAGTAGGCTTTGGCAGCATAATATTGAGCACGTTTTTCGAAGCCTTTGGTCTTGGTAAACTGCATTTCTATGATGTATCTTGAACCTTGAGAGTCTTTACAAAGAACATCGACAATACTCTGCTTTTTAGCGGCAATTTCAGGGTCCAAAATGGTAGCTAAGAATTCAACATCGTGAATAGCAGCTAAGCCAGTGAAGCCCAAAATATCGTTTAGGAAATGAATGAGGATATCTTTATTCTTCTCAGTACCGAATATTCTTTTGAAGGCATAATCATTACGCGCATCAAGAAATTTAGAAAAAGCCATGACGAATTAACCTAGAAAGCATTAATAATTATACACAATTGTGAAGAAATATTCAACTAAAATGCAAACATTTTGTATATCTTTATTTGGTAGTATTAACCTATATAGTATTTATGACAAATATTTCCACAAGATACCAGATAGCACAAAAAGTAAGAAATCTTAGATTAACAAAGGGATATACTCAAAAAGATTTAGCGGGAAAAATTGGCGTAACGTATCAAATAGTACTACAATATGAAAAAGGAACACGAAAAATTTCGATTGAAAAGTTGTACTCTATAGCAAAGGTGTTATCAATTGGTATTGTAGACCTCATTCCTGTATCAAATGAGAAAATTTGCCTTAAAACTGAAGAAGAAGAGATATTAAATCTAATAAGAAAGTATAGGAAGATTAACGATCAGGAGTTACGTAGGATGTTTTGTTTATTAACCAAATTTGTTCAAGTTAGTGAGAAAAGTAGTAAAAAAACAGAGAGAATAAAAATTGCAAAAGGTCTGGTTAAAGCAGGAGTTTCTGTTGATACTGTTTCAAAAACAATTGGTCTGTCTGCTGATGAATGTGTTGAAGAAAAAACGGGTTCTATCTACTACCAAATAGGAAAAAAGATAAAAGAATGGAAGAGAGTATACTCAAAAGGATTTGGCTGAGAAAATGGATACAACACGTGATGAAATAAGCAACTATGAGCAAGGACGTGTGGCCATTCCACTGGAAAAATTATATGCAATAGCAGAAACATTATCAATTAGCATTACAGATCTGCTCATAGAGGAAGATGAGATAGTAGAAAGTGAGCTAACTGATTTAATAAAAGAATACAAAAAAATTGAGAGTCAAGAATTACGCTATGCGCTAATAAAATCTCTGTTTGAAAGCATACAAATTTGCGAAGAAAAAGTGAAAAGAGCAGAAAAGATAAAGGATTTAGTGAAAGGAGGAATTTCTACCGATATTATTTTGCAAATAACAGGCCTCTCTTTAGGCGAAATTCAACAGATTTAAAATAAAAAATCAGTATCTATTAACATCTTTACTTTTTGATGAAAAAATAAGTAAAAAAGATTGAAAAATTGATTTGACTTCACTCGAAAGCTATGGCTCTATGCCAATGCTGATAAAAAACAGCAGTAAATATTTAAAAAAAGTTTGTTGTTAGTGAAGGGTAAATTATATGAATAAAAGTAAAGAAGAAATCGAATTCAGAATATTAGAAAGCAAAGGCAAAGCACTACTTGATCGTGAAATAATGGAAACGTTTTTAAGTGCAGTACATGAAAGACCACAAGCTCAAGAAATTGCTAAAAATCTGGTGAACACTTATACGGGAGTAGGAAGGATTTTAGGCCGAGAAATGGATGACCTGAAAGTTATAGAAGGAGTAACTGATTCTGCAGTAGCAATGATTATGTGTGTTAAGGAAACACTAGAAAGGGTACTGAAAGAAAAGCTTAAGAGTGAGCCAATAATGGACTTACAAGGGCTAGTAGAGTACTTAAACGTAAGTATAGGTCATGCAGAGAGGGAATGTGTAAAAATACTGTACTTGAATAAAAGGCGTCAACTAATTGGAGAAGAATCCTATATTGGTGAAATGGAAAAAGCACCAGTATACATAAAGGAAATTATCAGAAAAGCATTAATAAAGAATGCAACATTAGTAATAATGTCACACAACCATCCTGGGGGACGCTTAGAACCATCAGAAGAAGATCAAGAAGTAACGAAGAGCTTAGCAGCAGCATGTAGTACTGTAAGCGTTAGATTATTTGATCATATTATCATTACAAGTGGGGGCTATTTTAGTTTTAGAGAAAGTGGATTGTTATAGCAGAAAGTATTTGCAAATCTACTCACTATGATTTATTATAAGTAATAAAGTGTATAATAACTGTACACTTAGAAAGTATATTTAATAGCGGAGGCTAATATGGGTAATAAAATAATTGTACCTTTTGGTGACAAAAAAGGAGGTACTTACGAATTAAACGTTGACCTTGATAAGTTATCAAAAGGTGAGATGTTAAATGCTATTATAGGAATTGGTCGTACTAAAGAGCAGTCTACCTTTGTAAGCAAAATTAATAAGGCTAAAAAGCCTGGAGATAAAGAAATAGTACCTTTCCCTGGTAGAGAAGTTCGCGAAAACAAAATCAACTATGGGAAAGGATTTGACTATATTTATGGCACAAAACCTTTGAGTAATCAAGCAGATTATCCAGAAGGGTTAAATCCATTTGCTTCAGCTTTGCAAAAAATAAAGCCAAATACAGAAAAGTTGAGCTGGTTTAAAAGTGCTGTAGTAAGAGCAAAAAGTCCAAGTGAACTGCACAAGGCTGTAGACGAAGCACTAGCTGCTGGAGCAAGGCTAAATGCATGTAATGATGGCGAATGGAGCTTCGCAGAATATGTAGTATTAGGTACACATTTTCACAGATTAGAAAAAAGTGATCGAAAAAAGCTAATACGTAAATTAATGCTAAGTGGTGCAGAGTTTCATGATACTCTACTACAGAATAAACTGATAGGTGAAATCTGTAATGAGCTACAGCCAGAAGTTCAGCCACAGATAGATAAGCAACTAGAAGAGCTAGAGAAAGCTGGCGAAAGTGCTGTGCAAGAAGGAGAATTAATAGATATCGAGATAGACAATACAACATCGTATATAGAATTTTCTGATGATAGTAAGGTAGAGGTAGCCAAAATACTGGAAGCAAACAGAGGTTTAATTTTAAGAATGGGCAATAATGCAGTAGAGGTTAAAAGCGAGAAAGGAGATATAAGAAACTATACTGATATGTCAGATGGAAGCTCTATTGTATTAGAATTTCCTACGAGCATTGGTAAGCTTAATATCATATTGTGCCATGATGTAAAAAAATATGATCAAGTACAAGTCAGAGTAGAAAACAAGGAAATGTGGGCTGATTTACAACAAAGAGGAGAAGAAATAGGAAAAAATTGCCTCTTTGGGGGAGTAAAACTTAAAGAAGCAGTAGAGAGAGGTAGTTTCACTAGATGTGGCATATGGAGTGAAAAGTATGCTATAAAAGAGATTAGCAATGATGAAGTATTGTCTTCATGGGTAAATAGGGTATGTGGAGGTAGTAGAGAAACCTTTAGGGAACTTTAATTCATTTATTTTAAGGTTCCAGAGTTTACATACTGTAATTGCTATTGAATGGTGGAGAGACATACTCCATTATTTTAGCACGAAGTAACAAATTCAATGAATTGGTTCTTCAAAGATAATTTAAACTTTTACAGTAGGAGCAGTCTCATGAAGTATTATAGCGGATTAGATGTCTCACTCAAAGAAACTTTTATTAGTATCGTTGATGAGAAAGGAAAAATTGTTAAAGAAGAAGTTGTTGCAAGCAAAAGTGACGCAATAGCTAAGTACCTGCTTGACCAAAGCAAAGGATACGAATCCATAGGAATAGAAAGTGGACAACTATCAATATCAATGTGCAAAGAGCTGAGAAATTTTGGATTACCAGTAACTTGTGTGGATGCAAGGCATATGGCAGCAGCATTATCTGCAAGAATCAATAAGAATGATAAAAATGATGCAAGAGGTATAGCACAGATGATGAGAGCTGGGCTATTTAAAGAGGTATTAGTAAAATCAGACGAAGCTTGCCAGATTAAAGTGGTGCTTGGGAGCAGAAGACAATTAATATGTAGCAGAAAGAAAATTGAGGGAACAATAAGAGGGTTATTGAAAATACACGGGATAAAAGTTGATCAGCGTTCCAGATCTGCAAGTTTCGCTTTAAAAGTGCAGGAAATAATTAATGAGCTAGATGAAATTAGCAAGAATTCAATTGAAGCATTAGTACATAGCTTAGAAACAATAGAAGAATCAATAGGAAAGCTTGATAAAATACTTTCAGAGCAAGGCAAAAAAGACGAGGATTGTAAATTATTAACTACTGTACCAGGAGTTGGTATTATAGTAGCAATGACATATAAAGCTGCAATAGATGATCCGTATAGGTTTGAAACATCTTATACAGTTGGAGCCTATATGGGGTTGAGCCCAAGACAATACGCTTCTGGAGAGATTGATAGGCATGGAAGTATATCAAAAATGGGACCAGTAGAATGTAGGAATATGCTGTACGAAGCTGCACAAGTCTTACTAGTAAAATGTAAAAGGACATTTAAATTGAGGAGTTGGGGATTAAGGATTGCAAAAAAGAAGGGTATGAAAAAAGCAATTGTTGCTGTAGCACGTAAGTTGTCTGTAATCATGCATAAAATGTTGGTTAACAAAACAGAATTTTGTTACTAATAAATGCAAAAAAGTAGATAATTTTATGTAAAGTAAAGATAGCAATGCCGATGGAAGGGATAAGCAAGAGCTCCGGTTGAAGCATAGACTTCGTAGTTTACATGTTGCCGTCCACTTCCGCCTAACAAGTATAGTGCGGCTTGGCTAAAATATAAACTAGCCATATCAGACCGCGGAGAGAACCATGGAAGCGTGCTATTTTAACTTATATAAAATCATTAAGGCTATGGGGGAAAAAATGATACCTTAGTTTTTATAAGCTTAATGAATATGTGGATAAATACTTTAAATGTGTGTAGGCGTATTTATCCACATATTCATTGGCTACACTAATTTAAAAGGGGTTAATTAGAAATTTAGTACTAGTTTTTAGTTGCCGATAAGGCACTCTTTGATTGAACAAAACAACATGATAGTAAATAAAAGGTTGTATTAGAGCTGAATTTTACATCAGAAAATATTTTTCATGATACAAAAAAAATTATTATTGACTTGTATGCAATTAGAGAACTGGAGCCTTTGAGCTATAGTAGAAAATATTATATATATGGTTTTTTGCGTGGAAAAAAGTCTAGACTATGAAGTAGGGCAAAAATTGAAAAGTTGGAGGTTAGAGCGAGGGTATACTCAAAAGGATTTAGCGGAGAAAATTGGTGTAAAGTACTGGGTAATACTGCAATATGAGAAAGGGAATCGTAGAGTTCCAATTGAAAGGTTATATGCTATAGCTGAGGCACTATCAATCAGTATTACGGATCTTATTCCTGTATCAAAAATCTGTCTTGAAGATGAGGGAGAAGAGATATTAAATCTAGTAAGAGAATATAAAAAGATTAATGACCAAGAGTTACGTAAAATATTTTGTTTACTAACCAAATTTGTCCAAGTTAGTGAGAAAAGTAGTAGAAAATCGGAAAAAATAAAAATTGCAAAGGGCTTGATTAAAGCAGGAGTTTCTGTTGATATCGTTGCAAAAACAATTGGTCTGTCTGCTGATGAATGCGTTGAAGAAAAAGGAGGTTCTATTTACTGCCAAATAGGAAAAAAGATAAAAGAATGGAGGCTAGTGAGGGAGTATATTCAAAAAGATTTAGGAGAGAAAATGAGTACAACCCGTCACGAAATAAGCAACTATGAGCAAGGAAGGACTGCTGTTCCACTTGATAAATTATATGAAATGGCAGAAGCGTTATCGATTAATATTACAGATCTACTAATAGAGAAAGATGAAGGTAGTACAGTAGAAAATGAGCTACCTGATTTAATTAAAGAATACAAAGAAATTGAGAGCCAAGAACTACGTAATGCATTAATCAAATCTCTGTTTGAAGGTATAAGGATTTGTGAAGAAAAAGTGAGAAAAGCGGAAAGGATCAAAGTTGCAAGAGATCTAGTAAAAGGGGGAATTTCTATTGATATTATTTTGCAAATAGTTGGTTTATCCGCTGATCAAATTGCATGAAAATTTATTTCTAAATAAGGTATATATGTTTGTTTCTGTAAGAGATATTAGTTCTATAAGTTATAAAATAGGGCAAAAAATAGAAGATTGTAGATTAATGCAAAGGTGTACTCAAGCAGAGTTAGCAAGTAAAATCGGATTAGCATATAAAGAAGTAACCAATTATGAAAATGGGTATATTCCTATTACGATTGAAGTACTATATGTAATAGCAAGAGTACTGTCAGTTAATGTTGTAGATCTATTACCTAAACCAATAACAGTAAGAGAGTATGAAGATGAAGACGAAGAAATACTCTATCTAACAAAAATATACGAGAATCAAAAGTTAGGCAAAATAGTACCTTCATTAGTCAGGTTTGTTCATATTAGCGAAAAAATTAATCAAGAAGAAGCAAGGTTGGAAATAGCAAAAAATCTAGTCAAAGAAGGAGTTTCAGTTGACATAATTTCCCAAGCAACCGGCTTATCTATTTACGAGTATGATAATACAGAGAGAGAAATCTGCACTGATTCTATATATTACAGAGTAGGGCAAAGAATAAGAGAATGGAGGTTGATAAGAAGGTATACTCAGAAAGATTTAGCGGATAAAGTTGGTGTAACACTCAAGGAAATACACGAATATGAAAAGGGTATACTGCAATATCATTTGATAAATTATATGAAATAGCAGGGGAATTATCAGTGAATATTAAAGTTTTGCTACCTAAAACAAGAGAAAGCAAAAAGCTATTGAGTTTAATGGATGAGTACAGAGAAGATGAGACTCAAGAATCACTAGTCAAATCTCTATCTGAAAGTATGAAAAGTGGCAAGAAAAAAGTTAAAAAAATAGAAAAGATCAAAGTTGCGAAAAATCTAGCAAAGGCAGGTGTTGCTCTTGATATTATTGTGCGAGCAAGTGGCCTAACTGCTGATGAGTTGAGTGATTGTGAAAATTGAATTGTATTTTAGATATAAGTAAGAATAGTTAATATATTATCTATTCCAAACCCTTGTTTAGCTCTGCAGAATTTGCTAACCAACTTTTTTGGCTCAGTTGAATTTTGCTTGGTATAAATTAAGATATGAAATCGCAAAGTTTATCTATTAATTTCTGGTTGTCCTCTATCATTGCCTTTGCCTCTTGCTGAAGAGATTTGATATTTTTTGATGTAATGTTATCCATCTCAGTCGATGCTACTTTCAATTGCGATTGTATTCTTATATATTTATCGTCTATTACTTGTTCTAGTTGATAATCAACGCAATCCAATCCAGAGGCAAACATCACATTCAGTAGTGGCTTGACCCACCCTATTTTGCCAAATTTCCTTGAGTTAGCATACTTTATACTTCTATCTGTTCCACCAGTGCCTATTGATAGCAGTATAATCTCATCATTTGGAAATAACCTCTTAGCACTTGCATATGCACAAGCCGCTGGATTATTAGCAAACACTCCGCCATCTATCAACACTCTCTCTGTTTGGCTAATTTTTAGACGTTTTGGTGTAAAGTACGTTGGGGCAGCTGTTGTAGCTCTGAGTGCATCTTTCAACTTAATGTTTTCTTCTTTCCAACTTTTGAAGAAAAACTCACAACTATTGTGAATGTCATAACTTGTATCTTGTAAAAAGCATCTAGTGTTTTAAGCTTAAGCATTAGGTGGAGAAGGGAAGAACTCTGAGTCATAACTTAGATATAAAATCTGTTGACCAGATAAGAGTCCCCTTCTCAAAAGTATAGGCTGGACGGTATCGTAGAAAGACCTCAATGGTTCTAATTCTGTATTCACAAGGTAAGCCTTACTTTTCATTTTAAAATAGTAACGTATGGAGTTATATATGATCAACAACTTTCTTGGTATAGATGTTTCAAAAGAACGCTTTGACGTTTTTCTTTCGTTTATAAGTAAAAAAGGAAAACGTGAAACTAGAAAAAGGAAATTTAAAAACGATGATTCTCGATTTCAAGGCCTGGCAAACTTTCTACAAAAACATAACATAGAAGAGGTAAAAGCCTGTATGGAAGCTACTGGTTGCTATAGTGAAGCTTTGGCTGAATTTCTCCACAATGCCGGATATTTCGTTAGTGTTGTAAATCCTTATTGCATAAAATCTTATGCAAGGAGTAAGCTGAAACGACAAAAGAATGACCAGTATGATGCAGAGATTATTGCAGATTATTGTCAAAGACAGGAACCTTCTCGTTGGACACCACCTTCTCCTGAAAAGAAAAAATTAAAACATCTTTATCGTTGCTCAGATGCATTAAAAGATGAGTTAACACTAGCAAATAATCATTTAGAAAAAAAAGAGAGACTTCCTGAAGAAGTTGTAAATGCTTGGGAAAGCCTTGCAATGAACATAGAACAATCAACAGAAACAATAAAAAACTCCGTACGTGAACTATTAAATCAACACAAAGAATTGTTGGAAAATTTTCAACTTCTATTGACTATTCCAGGCATAGGAGAAGAATCAGCAATAGCTATTTTAGCTGAAATTCCTGATATAAAAACTTTTATAAATGCCAGGCAATTGGCAGCATATGCTGGAACTATACCACAAAATATAACATCAGGCTCATCTGTACATGCCAAGCCCAGATTAAGTAAAACCGGTTCACGCATATTACGTAAGGCAACGTACTTTCCTGCTATAGTAGCTAAAAATCACAATCCTATCATTATGACTTTTTGTGAGAAGTTAAAAGAGAAAGGCAAGCATAATATGGCCATTGTGGGAGCTGCAATGCGTAAATTACTCCATATAGTTTTTGGTGTTTTAAGTTCAAGGAAGGCTTTTAATCCAGATCATATCAAGAACTATAGAGTTAGGAGGTTTACTGAAGCTTAAAAGGAAACGTCCAAAAATGCGAGTTCTAGATTAAAAGGTTAAAGTTTATGATACTACTGTACAGAATTTATCTATTGCTTTTTGATTACATTCAATCATCATTTGTGCTTCTTTTTTTAAACACTTGATATTTTCGTATGTTGTATTGTCCATCTCCGTTGATGCTACTTTTAGCTGCGATTGAATTCTGATATAGCTATTGTTAATAATCTGGTCTAGCTGATAATTTACACAATCTAGTCCAGAGGCAAACATTACGTTTATCAATGGCTTAATCCAGGATATTTTGCCAAGTCTTTTCGATCTGAGGTATTTAATGGAATGAGACGATCTGCCAGTGCCGATGGACAGAAGTACTACATCATCGTTAGGAAATAGCTTTCTGCTGCTTGCATAGCTACATGCTGCTGGATTATTGGCAAAAACTCCTCCATCTATTAATACCATTTCCTTTTGGTTGATTTTTAAATATTTAGGTGCAAAGTAAGTAGGTGCTGCAGTTGCTGCTCTTAATACATCCCTTAATTTAATAAAATTTCTATCCTCTTTCCAGCTTTTGAAGAAAAATGGGCAATTATTGTGAATATCGTAACTCGTAATCAACACATTACTTAAAGTGTTTTTAAGGATATCATCGCCAAAATATTTATGAAGTACATGTTCAATATTTTTACTGGGGTATTGTGCACCGTTAATCCAAGAAAATATTGATCTTCTTAGAAATGAAGACTTAAAAATATAAGGTCCGTACTCCTGATAAAGATTAACCAAGTCATCAGCTGAATATTGTAGCTTTCCTTTGCTATCTTTTTTACATAATCCTGCTACAATAGTACCACCAGTTGAAGTACCCACCAATAAATCAAAAATTTGAGAAATAGGTTTACCCGTTTTTTGCTCTATTCCGGATAATATCATTGCTGGAATAATTCCTCTTATTCCACCACCATCAATTGAGAGAATATATTTTGTCATTTGTACTAAACTTTAGATGTTCTTGAGTATCTTTATTACCTGGTTACAATTGCTGCTTGTTTTATAAGAGACAGATTCGCTGAACGTATAACTGATGCACTGCCTCTCACATTGACTTTAACAGAGTTGCTTAGTAACTTTGTAAAACAATTCTCATAAAACTAAGAAGGCACAGTAAAAAATTAGTGTAACTATTTATAAGTACGCCACACAAACTGAAAGTACTTATAAATAGTTACACTAGTTTATAGAAGGTATCAGCCTAAATTAAAACTTTTTGTTATTTTTTATTCTTTTTAGCTAAATAATTTGTTGACAATAAAGACGGTATCTGGTGAGTAGTAGATTACTCGCAACATCGGCCATAGTACTTTCACCAAAGTATTTGTTGAGAATAAATTCCATATTTCTATATGAGTACTGAGAACCACTCAGCCAAGAAGCAATTGATTTTCTCCAAAATGATGATTGAAAGATATATGCTCCATACTCTTGGTAAAGTTCAACCAAATCATTGGCAGAGTATTGAAGTTTATTGCTTTTACAAAGTCCAGCAACAATAATCCCACCGGTTGAGGTTCCTGCCATTAAATCAAAAATCTGGGAAATTGGCTTTTTTGTCCTAGATTCAATTTCTGCTAGAATAATGGCAGGTATTATCCCTCTAATGCCACCTCCATCTACAGATAAAATGTACTTTGTCACTGTAAAATTTATTTGTGTTTGTGAATAGCTTCAAGTTCGTTGACTTCTTCAGTGAGGTTTTTCACTCTCTCTTCAAGTCGATAGACTATTTCGATTAGTCCTTGGTTTTTTTCTATAAATTTATCATGGATGTGTACACGTAAGTCAAGTTTTGCCAACCACCATATGAATCCTACAGTCTGTAGAACTATTGTTATTATTACCGCTATTGGGATTTTTTGCTTTTTCATGTGAAAATATTAACTTGTTATGGATAGTTTTGGAAATTTATATGCAGATTATAGAAAACTTACAGCTTTAGTGATTACTTTTTGTTGATTCGTATTGATCTTCTGCTTTAGCAAGTAGCTTTATGATTTCCTTGTAAGGTTTATCTTTATTGTGCCTTGACCTTAATACAGCTACATCTCTTGGATTTTTTCCATCTGTGTCTCTAATGGTAGGGTCTGAACCTTTGTCTAATAAAAATCTAATTATCTCCAATTTGCCTTCATATGTAGCTGCATGTAAAGGTGTCCATCTTTCATATTTCGTAGCATTTATATCAACTCCTTTTTCTACTAGGAATTTTACAACCTCTGCACATCCCTCTTCTGCAGCATAATGTAGTGCTGTTAATTTAGGGATCTGCACATTAATATCTAATAGATTTTCTACTAAGAATTTTATAGTCTCTAAGTTACAATTTTGAGAAGCAATGCGTAACATCGTTTTATAATTATCTGCAGCTCTTGCCTTCATGTAGGAATAGGTAGCAATAATACATACTATTACTGTTATAAGCCACCAAAAATGCAGCTTGTTTTTTGTATCTTGACCCAATTTATCCATATTCAACATCTTTTTAATATTAAATAGATCATTTACTCATTTTTTATTAACATTACTTACTCAAAGATGCTGACAACATAGTAAGGTAACCTGAGCTATTTAAAGTATGCTCCGCTCTGTTAACTATCCATTCACCATCCACCGCTTGATTAAAAGCTATAAGATTAAGTTTCGCTTCTGCAAATAACTCTGGATTACCAGGTATAGTGATATCCAATACTGCATTATTTCGCTTTAGTTGTTTTAACTTAGCATTTGCTGCACTTAGTGCTGATTCTGCATTTGAGTACATTTCTAACATAATATAACTTGGCTCGCCGCTACCAACTGTTTCTTTAATAGTTTCACCCTTTTCATAGCTATGCCACTTTGCCACTACTGAATTATACTTATCACGTACGGTAAAATGCACTTTCCAGTTAATTGTATCTTGAGGTCTAATAGTCGTTGTTCCTAAAGCTTTTCCTGTGGCTGATTTTGCCATATTCTTTGAAATAAACAATATATACCCACCAGCTAATTTTGCCATTGCTTCACGCTCTGTTGCGATCTTTGTTAACAGACTTATATCACTTTCATCTGCCTGATTAATATGGGGTATTAATACATTCTTAAATTCCTCAGCGACTTTGTATCCATATCCATGTTTTTGGGCTATTTCTTTTACTAAGTTTTCTATGGTAATTTGGCGCCATTCTTTTGATACTTTTGCCTTCAAAGATATTCTTAAATTTGTTGCATGAGCTTTGATTAGTAGAGTCTTAGGTGGAGCCTGTATAGTCACTTCGTTGACTGTATACATACCCATTGGAAAGATTCCAAATTCCTTATAACCTAGTGCTATGTTCAATTCATTCGGAATATCTATGTCTTCATCCCTGTAATCAACACACACTTCAACTACATCATCTATTATTCCTGATTCATCTGTAAGGTGCAATGATATAACTCTATCTTTAATTGATTCACATTTATCTATTATAAAATCTGGCTGCATTTATTCCCAGACCTTTAATTTTGACTTTTGTACTATTTTCTTAATAGTAGGAAGCTTTATCTTTAATCCTGCAGGCAAAAAGCTTCCGTATTCTGCCAAACCTAAGTTCTCTGCTAGTACTAATTCCACTACTCCATCAGTAAATCCGTAATGTTTCCAGCAAATCAGATCTAGCATCTCATTTTCTTTACTCACATAGTATACAGTCATCTATAGCTTTTTAAACTCAAACTAAATTCAACTTTTCTTGGTAGTCCATTAGGTAAAAAATACATCTGCTTTTCTTCTAACCTAGTAATTACGAATTGTCCTAAAATATTACCTAAACTATCTACTAAAATATGTGGTTTTTCAGCTTCTTTCACACTCTTTAATTGATTTAGCCCGTTGAGATTATGCAGATAAATCATTCCTTCTAAATCTATATTTTCTACACCTTGACCGATATTTTGTAATAGTGGCATATTTTCAATACACTCAATCGTGCTCCAACGATTTTCTCTGCTATACTTTAAACTTGTGGGAGCAAACTTATACGGACCAAGAGATAGCATCAATAAAATGTCTCTACCGTATCAAATAAAACATCACGTGACTTTTCTCTTATCCTTTTTATTACTTCATCTGCAAGACTACGAACATCTTGGTTAGGTTCTGCTTTAATGCTGATAGTGTAATTATTAGTGATGTTCTGAGTTTTATTTTGTTCTTTATTTTCAAACTTACTCCTTGCAAATATCTTATCGCTCTCTGTCTCCTCAATAAGGCTTTTGACTCTGAAGCTATTTTTATTTCTCTTTAAAAATTCTTTAATTATACTGTTACCTAGCACAGGATTTCCACTGTTGAGAATATTACTCTTTATGGGAGTATGGACTGCTTTTATTTCAGTTTTTCTTTTTTCAAATTCTTTCAGTGGGCTATTTTCCAATACTTTTCCAAATACACTTTCCCCTATCCATGAAAAAGCTTTTCCTATAGGTTCAATGAGTGATTTCCACAGGCTAGAGAAAAAGTCTTTCACCTTTTGCCAGTTAGCTATAACAAGAGCTGCACCAGTAATAAGTCCAGCAACTAAAAGTCCTATAGGGTTAGCGAGTGTTATTGCTCTTAGTCCTGTTACTACTGCAGGAAAAACTGTAGCTGATAAAAATGAAAATACTCCAAGTAGGTTTGCTTTCAGACTAAAAATCGTACTTCCTAGCAATGTAAATCCGTATCCTAGTCCCACTGCTACAACTTTTAAACTTATCAAGGCTGCTACAGTACCCATGATTGCTTTGGTTAAAGTTGGATATTTTCTGCAAATAACGCTATGCTTCTAGTTTTTTCTTGTAAAAATTCAGCTATAGATTTTAAAGTAGGCAGCATCACTGAACCCAGGTTCATACCAACTTCAGCTATTGCGTTGCGAAGAAGTCGTAATTTACTGGCTGTGGTGTCTACACGGTTTTGAAATTCTTTCTGCAACGAGCTCTTGTACTCTTCTGTGTCAGATAGTAACCTTATAGCATCTTCGTATTTGTTAAAACTTCCAGCTAATAATGCAATATCATCTTGATATTCCTGACCGAAAAGGTTGTTTACCTAAACTAACGAAGGCATTTACTAAACTACTTGTTTCCTTGATGTCAAGACCAAATTGTTTTGCAGTACCACCAACTATTGCTAGAGCTTCAACCATATCTTTTGCTTTGGCAGCAGTGTTATCTGATAAGTGATTGATTACATTACCAACGTATTCCATTTTACTAACATCAATTCCATAAACGTTAGAGAGTTTAGCTATAGAATCACCTGCTTGCTCTGCAGACATATCAAATGCTGTAGACATTTTTGCCACTGTTTCTGTAAACTTAAAAAGATCTTCTTTCTTGATACCAAGTTGACCACCACTTGCAGCTATTTGTGCCAGTTCTGCGGCTGATAATGGTATAGTACGTGACATCTCTTTTAACTTCTTTGCAAATTTAGTTGCTTCATCCGTTCCTTTTTTAAAATCTACCACTTTTGTAACATCAGCCATAGCACTTTCAAAGTCAATTGCAACTTTAACTGGAGCTGCAAGCGTTAGCCCTAGCCCAATAGTCTCTATAATTTGTGACTTAAAATGTGCTTTGCTTGCTAAAAAACTTTGGTGACTACGTATTGCAGATCCAAGCTTACCATACTTACCTTTTAATACTTCAATAGAAGAGCCAAGTTTATGTTGGTCACTTACTAAGTACTTAATATTTCTTCCACTTTTTCTTACTTCTTCATTGAATGAATGCAAAGCATCTCTCTTCCTTAAGTATGCCTCTTTTGCTTTTGTTGCAGAAAATTTAGCTTTATCAAACTCAGCTTTTAAAGTTTTGCTTGGTTTCTCTATCGCTTTCATTTGTTTAGCTAAAGATTTTACTTGATCCTCAAAACCTTTCCATGACCTTCTGCTAGTTAAAACATCACTACCCAACTGCTTAAACTTTGATACTGATTTTAAAGATGAATCAAGCTTTCTTATATTCTCACCAAGACGGGTAAGTTGACTACTGCTTCCCTTTATTATAGTATTAAAACTGTCATCAAGTACCGCACCTATTTTTATCGATAATACTGACATTTGAACTCCCTAGCTAATTTGCTCCATGAAATAAACTCACTAATCTCCATATCAAGAATGTGCTCAACTCCACCACCTATGATAGAGCCAAGCACTAGTATTTCTAATCTCAAGTTTTTTGGATAATCGGTGAAAAAAAATCCTTTAATACCTCTTGAATTTTCACATAATCAGCAATATCTAACTCTTCAATCGCTTCTTTTGCAACTGATGTCAAATTGGCAGTCAAAGTTACTTCTTTACTAAGGTCACTACCATTTAAGCGTTCAATTGCAAGATAGTCTCTAACTTTTGGACGTCTAACAGTAAGTTCTGAGACAGAAATTCCATCAACTGTTATTGGGTTATTAAGTGTTATAGCTTGCATGTTCCTCCTTAAAAAGTTAATTAAATAAAAGTCTATATCGGCTTTTACATAACTAATTTCTTTGTATGGTGCTATAAATAGGATTAGCTTTGATAAGAATCTTTTCTGTGTTCAATTGAAGTAATAACTACTGTATGTTCTGGTACATCTATATAATAAAGTATACGATAGGTACTCACCCGTAGACTACGTTGTCCACTTAAGTTATGCTTTAATGGCTTTCCAAGTCCAATTGGATCAACTGTTAGACGCTCCATTATTGCCTTCTTAATCATTAATTTTACTTTTGCTGGAAGAGCCGGAATGTCTTTCTTTATAACAGATTCTGAATAGTCTATATTGTAAGGCTTAATCCCAGAAGGCATCTTGATGTTTAACCCTCTTTTCTTTATAGCGTTCGTCAGCAATCTTAGATAACTCCATATCTTCAATTTCTTCTTCCATTAATTCAGTTAATAACTTTAAAACGGACTTGTCTTGAGATTGTGCTACACTAACAAGTAAACCAGTTAGCTGCTCTATGGAATTTGTATGAGCTTTAGAATCCATATTAACTATATACCTACAACTTCTTATATTTTAACATTTTTATGTAATTTTGTCAACCATATTAAATCCCTAGAATCGTTTGCAGCAAGGCCATTTGATCAACGCCATTTATCTTTCTAATCATATTTTCAGCATCGATCTCTATTAATTCATTACCACCTATAGTAAGTTTATAGTAATGAGCAGCTATAGTACACTTCAGCGTTGCTTTTTCAGCAGGTTTCCAGCTACCAAAATCAAATTCTTTGAATATGCCTCTTAGATTGATTACTACAGCTTCAATATCGTTACTACCACTCCCTTGCATTCCACCTCTGAGCGTCAAAGATACTGAATTTCCATTTATCAACCCAAATAACCGAAAGAGCTCTGTATCGTATTCAGAAAAAGTGAAATCTGCTTCAAGCTTTTCCATGCCCATATCAATATTTATTGGAATATCCATACCACCAGCTCGATATTCTTCTGTTTTTATGGTAAGTTTTGGTAGGGTCATTTCATCTATTTTTCCTGCATAACCACGACCATCTACAAATACGTTAAAATTTCTCAGTATTTTGGGTAACACTTCGCTTTCTCCTAACTTATTACACTATTATTTACAAGATGGGATCTGAATATTATTTGCTCAGCCGGATATGGTGGTGTAAACTCAAAGTCAAAGTATACTTTTCCGCTTGCAATATTCGCCGGTGTATTGAGTTCGGGAGTTGCATAGCATTTTCCACTGATAATCGCTCCTTGGGCTTTTAAATTGGCCAAATAGGAATTCACCCCCTCAATCACATCATCTATATAAGTTTTAGTGATATTGCGATCAACTGCCCATAAATGAGCCCTAAGTAAACTATCGTTAATTAAATCAGCCGTTCTTCTCACTGACAGAAAAGCCCATTTCGAGTCATTTGAACATGTTCTATTGCCCCAAAGCCTATAGCCATTTTGATGAATTATCGTTGTTACTTCATTTTCATTTAAATGGTTTGCTCTACAATTTGTATTACCGAGCGTAAAATCAATAGGCCTGCTTGTTCCAACAATACCATTTATCTCTTTATTTGAAGGTGAGTGCCAAAATCCTTGTTCGCTATCTACTTTTGCTATTAAACCAGCTACAAATGGGCTTGCTGGCAAAATTTCTTCTTTTCCTTCAATAAATACCTTAATCCATGGATCAACTACGTAAACTCTTGAGCTGCCTACACTTTTTCTCCACTTGATTGCTTCTTCATCATTGGTATTTGGTCCATCTGCTACTATTATGCTTCTCAGCTTTTCTGCTATAGGAATTAATGCTGCAACCACTGCATCTTCTGGTAGTTGGTAAGTAAACTGAGGTGCAATTAATATTCTTGGAGCAACATGAACTATACTTTCACTACTGAGGGATGCCTCTATCCCTTGATACTCTCCAGTCTCTTTATCAACTCCTCCAATTATATTCTTCAGCGTCTCTTCTTCTTTTAATTTTGGATCGCTGTTTTCACTTTCTTCAACTCGAATAACTACTACTGTTGCACCGATTTGGGAAAATATTCCATTTACTGCAGAAGGTAAACTGCCACTCTTTCCGAGCTTTGCTGCTTCCTTTAAGCTTCCTGCAACTAACACTGGTTTATTTAGCGGAAATTTTTGCTCATCAGCTTCAGGTGCAGTACCGATTACACCTATCACTGATGATTTAGCTGCACGTACTGTTTTTGCCCCTGAGGTTACCTCAATAACATTTACTCCGTGCAAAAATTCTTCAGCCATTTCTTTGCATCTTTTGTTTAAAATCGTTTAGTAAGTTCTCTAGCTCTCGTTCACTCTTGGCTTCTTCAATTTTCCTCTTCGCCATGTCTTCCAACTCCTCGCATTTCACTATCGCTTTTACTGCTTTTTTCACTTTTTCCTCAATTATTCTTGCCATTTCAATAACCGTAATACCACGGACTTTTGCTAAAGGTTCTATAATTTCTTTATCCTTTGCATTCATAGATTCTGGTGCTGCTAAGATGTTCTCTGCGGCTTTCGCTTGAATCTCATAAGATTTAGACTTCTGGTAAGAATGTCCTGCGTATTGGTGAGTATGATTATCATAATAAAAACGCATACTATCAAGTGCAGAAAGCTTTGCATTATCCAGTAACTCCAACTCAATATCTTCTTGATTTCGCTGAGCAATTTCTCCTCCTTCTGTTAAACAATAACTTTTTTGCCAATCAAAATTCTTTGGCGCTTCATACCAATCATTTCCTGTTGGCTTGTTTTCAAGTATTGTTGTTTCAATCTGCTTGTGGTTTTCAAAACGTATATAAATAGTCACAAATTCCTCCTCATTGCCATATTTGATCAGTTCGTTCTAACCCTGGACATTGCCAACCCCTGAGCGTCCTTTCCACATCTACCTCAAGCCCTGTGGTGAGAAAATTGCTACGTATGTTATAAATCCCCCACTGAATAAATTGACCATAGTTGTGTACATAATTTGATGCAAGCATACCTTGACTAACTTGTGTTCTGGAATACAGGTAAGATGATGTGTAAAGTAATATTGCAACTGTTTTTCCTGCTGGAATCTCCACATTACCAGATCCAGCTAATTTGCTATCAGAACTCGTGTATTGGTAAACATTTTTCCATATTATTCTTGAAATTCTTGATTTATTAGAATTGGTATTATCTGGTGTTCCCACAAATAATCCTGCACCTCCATACTCCGTACTCGAATACGATGATCCAACAAATTCTATTGCTTTATTTATGTTCACATTGGTTGTATTTTTTACAAATACTACTCCAAGTGCAGCATATGGGTAATAGTATATCTCATCATAACTACCCGAAAAGCTTTTTGTGCATAACTCTCCGTAAATAAATGTTCCCTTGCTTCCCTCTATAAAACTTAGTTGTCTTGGCCGATAAAAACTAACGTAATCTGTATTGTACGTATGGCTACCTGCTAGTAGTTGTAACATATAGTCAGTTTTTGTTATATCACTACTCCACTTTCCAAGCTCTGTCGTAAAAGTTCCGTGGCCAAAATAATTATTTTTTCTGCCAAGTACACCAAATAAGAAAGGTAATGACCCTGGTTCAACCATGTTGCGCTTTCTTATTTCTTGTGTAAGCGACACTTTCAGCTCATCATCTCTAGTTTTTATCTCGTTTATAAGGGATGTTTTTAATTGGTTATCACGAGTTTCTATTTCCCTAATAATTGATGAGCCAGTGGTAACAGCACGAAAATCTTCTACTAAACCTTTAAGACCATCTTTATGACTATTACTAATGCTATTTATTGCTGCAATATTGGCATTCTTTCTCGTATCAAGTAGCGATAAATTTGTTGTTCCTTTTTCATCAATTCTCTTTAATAACTGCTTCTCTGATTCAGAGATCACTGCTAAAGAACTAGCTTTTTTATTATCCAGATCAGTTAAGTGTTTTTTTGCACTATCAAGAAGTTCTTTTAGCTTACCATCAGTCATCTGTACAATTTCAGAAACTGCACTTTTGTCGACTATTGATTCCAATGCTTTAGCAAGATATGCTAATTGATCTGGTGTACTGTTTGCTGCTAAATCCTTAAGCCTCTTTTGTAGTGCATCAATTATCTCTTTTACCTCAGTCATCTGCACAATGTCAGCAATAGCTTTTTTATCTGCTATCAATTCCAGCGATTTTGCAAGATATGCCAGTTGATCAGGTGTGCTATTTGCTGCTAAATCCTTTATCCTTTGGTATATTGCTTCTTTCATTTCCAAAAATTTAAAAAAGTCTCAAAATTAAACCGCTCAAAATTACTCTTAAGTTGATTATGCTCATCTTCTCTTTCGGTAATATCTTCATCTATTTTCTCAATTGTGGTACGGATACGAGCAACATCCTGCACAGCAATATTTTCTGGATGTGGTAGTGTATATCCTCGTTTGCTTTGGTCATTTGGCATTGATTCAAGTAATAATCACTCGCAAATTTTTGACTTTAGGACGATAGACAACTGTTCCACTTAAAACCAATTTTATCTTTGTCTCATTGCCATTAAAGTTTGTCAGTATGTGGACTCTCTCTACCCAATTTTCTCCAATTGGTTTTCCTGATGTTAAATTTACTAATTGCCAATCCACGTTTTTTTGTACATATGCTTTAACATCTGCAGTGCCAGGTATTAGCGCATCATATGTTATGGTAATCTTAGTGTTAGCCCCTGCTGTAATGCTTCTCGTTACATAATCTCCGGACTCTGAAAGATTACCTAGAACTAGCTGTAACCCAGGATAGAGAACAGGACTTTTTTCTCGCCCTCCTTTTAGGCTTGCTTTTACCGTTAATTCCCCATTTATTCTTTCGCGCAGTGCAAGCGGCAAATTATCAGACAAAAAGTTCTCTTTTCCCTCTTCATCTGTTAAGATAAATTCTACATTGGTATCAAATGCTACTTTTTCGACGTTCGTCAAAACAATTAAATCTGATACGTTATTTGCAGTAACTTTGCCCAGATCAATAACGTGAGAACTTTCGCTAAATTTTGCAGCTAGTAATCGAAACGTTAAATCTAAATTTTGATGTGGAGTCCACGTACTTGCATTGCTAGACGACAGTAATACTCCTACTTGATATGGCTGGCTTGTTACCCAACGGCTATTTACTGCATCATATTTGCCAAGTTCTGCTATTTTTACTGCAGTATCTGCATCATCAGTAAGTAGTACTATTGCATATTCCTCTCCTGCATGGCAAAACACTGGTGACCACTCTATACGTGTTGCTGTGCCATCTATCTTTATATCTTTTGGCTCAATACAACTTTCAGCAATGACAGTCTGCGAGGGCATTCCCACTGCTGTTTCTCTAATCTGCACAACAACACGTTTTTTGCCGCTATTTGTGAACCATAAATCTAGACCCCCTATGTGTCTGCTCTCATTTAAAGTAAATGTTTGTGCTAAAGGATCAACTCTTCTTGCTGCGATAACTCTTCTTCTTTCCTCTATGATAATAGTTTTTTTACCAGTATAAGTTGCTTCTCCATAACTTCCTTTATCCCCGTAAAATTGCACTAATTTAGTACCGGCTGGAATATTTGCTGGTACTTTCACCTTTCCCTTTAATTTTCCCTGATTGTTAGCTGTTAACATTTGGTTTTCCAGTTTTAAGTTATAGGTTGAATGTTTATTCCGTCAAATTTTATCTCTTTAAGCTTCTCATTTGGCTCAAAACCTTCAATTTCAAAATTCTGTATTGCTTCTCTCATAAATTCAGTTTCGTATGAAGTACTTGACAGCAGCTCTGTCGTTTCTTTAACATTAAATACTCTTGTTACTGAACTTTTCCAATTTGTTTTTACCTCCGTCCAGTGATCTATATTTTTATTTAGAGTAATTTGTGCCGGTACTAGATCAAAAGCTTGGTATGGATTGATCTTTTCTCCTTTAGTCTGAGCTCTCTATTTACTATTGCTGCAGACTGCGAAATTCCTTGATCGCGCATATCATCATCAAAGAATGAATCAACAAATACTCCTTTTTTGGTGGTAGGTTCTCTTGAATTTGCATCATTGCGTAGACGTTCCTCTGCAACCAGCGCATAAAGATCATTTATTCCTTTTTTCATTGCTTCAAGCTCATTCATCGGTACAGCATGAATAGCATTATTCACTATTTTTACCCCTTCGCCTTTTTTCCACGTCTGATGAATGTAGCAGAGTAAAAGTTGTCCACTAGGCGCTCTAGGCATCGATGGTCGCCAAGGGTGAGCTATACCTTTTATTCTCCTTACCACCCCTTTGCTATCGATAGTAATTAAATCAAAGCGTGGCATTTTCCAGGTGTAATCAATCAAAACCAGACTGTTATCAACTGCTCCTTTTACTTTACACCCCTCTTCACTTATATCTTCAGGAATTACATGAGTGCGGCAGCGGTAAGTTATTTGATAACTACTTCCAGGAGCTGGTTCTTTACCTGGTAATGACCAATCAACGTTTCCTGCGTTTAATTTGTAATCTATACTATTTTCATAAATAACATTGCCTTGTTTAACTTGAATAATCTCAAGTACTGCAGAGTCAGGTATCGGATCAATAGCTCCAGAATATGAACCATGAGTAATGGTAATGGTTTTTTGAACAGTGATATCTACTTTTTTAATTTCACTGATTGGAAAATCATTAACTTTAAGTTCCATTACTCTTTGGCTATTTGGCTGAAAAGTGTGTGGTTCTGATTCAACTGATTTTATATTCGGATCTTCATCAAAAGAAACACGAATGCTGTGAGGAAGTTCAATCTCATAACCATCAACATGAGCTTTGCCCTCATTAATCACAAATATTTTTTTTCCTCCTTCTCCCTCTTCCTTTTGCAGGAACATTACTTCAAGACCATTTACGACGTAGGAACCATTTGCTTCTTTATCATAACGAGCAAGAGCAGTAGTTACTATGTTTGCTTGTGGTGGCGGTGAATGTTCTATTAATACTCCATTTTCAATATTGTAAATTGGATAAAACTCTCCTTCAGAAAAACGTGGAGAAAGACCTTCATATTGATAACCCCAAATGGTGGAAACTTTAAGCCTTGCTGCCCCTACTTCTTGATAATTTCTTGTACCAACAGCAGGATCACGAAGATTTTCATCCTCAAGTTCTGTAATCGTAGATTCTAGATAATAAACACCGATACGCACTGTGGTACTCAGTGGAATAACAAATTCTTCTTTTTCGACTTTTCTAACTGCACCACGCAGATAGATTTTTCCTGATTCAAGCGTAACTTTACCAGTTTCTCTATCTATAATACAATTGCTTCCTGTTATAACATCACCATCGCGAAATATTGCATCACCTATACCTTTAAGCTTAGAAAGAGCATACTCCTGAGTCTCATTTAATTCTGCAGACTGTAGACCTCTTCCAGCAAGAAATAAGCTTTTCTCATATTCTTTGTCAGGATTAAAGCGGTTATAATAGGCGTTTAAAGTCATTTAATGCTAGAAAAATTCAAAAAGTTACAACAAATGAAAAAGTTTCCCTGGTTGCTGCAGTTCTGATAAGTGGTACGGTGTGTTCTAAAACTAACAAAATTCCCGGATTTTCCACGTCTTTTGGCTCGAAATATCTCTGTCCTTCAGGTAATTCTTCTTTTACTTTAGTACCAACCATAACCCCTAATTCCCGTATAACTTGATTTGCTGCATCCGTGAAATCGAAAGTGAATTTGAGAAAAAGATTGTTGGTTGGTACATTTGAGGGCCTAAACCTTCCAGAAAGAGTCAAAAGCTCTCCATTTTCATCACCTGTGCAGAATAGCACTTCATCTGCAGTACGTCTGCCAAGTTCATTGAGTAGTTTTTGAGAAGTAATAGGCTCCGGTGGGGTGCTTTCAACTATACTCTACAGTAACTGCACTATTTGCCCTGATAGAGCTATTTTCCGTACGTTTTATTACACCACTACTGCTATCAACTATATAATCTATACCTGGCTGATAAGTTGTTTGTCCTGTAAAAACCCTTACATCTTTAATAGTATGGTGATCTAGAGCTATTTCACCCTCAACAAAAACTTTTTCGACCTGATGGCTACTTTCCCAATTTGAGTCACCACTGCCCCAGGCAAGATGTAGAGATTGCTCTTTTATGCTTGCTGCTATTGCTGCTCTTCCTGACTGTGTAAGAATTGACATTTGAAAATTTGACTCCTGTATATATATTCACCAAAATTACAAAAACTGTTCAGTTTTTTTAGGAAAATTCTTCTTTTTTTCATAATAAATTTTTGTTGACTAATCTTTAATCTATTTTAGACATAACATATTTGCTTTTAGATATATGATAGCTAGTGAGGAATTTTGGGAAAGTAATTTAGAAATGCCAGTATCCTTTTTGCTTAAGGATTTTCAAAATCCAAGTTTACGTGAAAGTTGGCTTAATTCTCTTTCTGGTAGACAATTAAGTGTGATCTTTAACCATTACTTTCAGAATAAACAAAACAGGCAATTATTTAAAGACTACGAAAAATGCGATGATATTTCAACTCAGCAAAAACGCAAGATGCTTATTAAAATTTCTGGATCTCTGTTTGATTATTACTTAGTCAATCGTTTTAGTCGTGCAAAATCAGAAACAACTATAGCTGAAGTAGCACAGTCTGTATTAAGCCAAGATCTTCTGAAATCATTTCTGTTGCAAAATAACAAATATAACAAAAAGTCCTTGTTGTTTACTCTCTTTATAACTAATCGTAACTTACTAAAACAAATTTTCTGCTTTAATCAAGTACAGAAAAAAGGGTTTTTACCTTTCGTATTAAAAAATCCTCCAAGACAAAAGTCCACTTCATTTAAGAATTTTTTATCAGAAAGTACAATACAGGAAATATTAAAACAGCATGATCTCTCGGAAAATGATAGTTTTGAAAGTCAGTTTCAAGAACTCTTTTACTACCAAAATAGTATTTACTTATTTATACGACGTGCTAGTAAAGATGAGGATTTATTAATCAGTTCAAATAAGGTAATACACGGTTATAAACCTAGTAGAATTATTATTGACTTTGCTTTAAACGCTAACCAAGTAAACCTATCTATTCAAAGTTTTGATCAAGGATTAAAAATAGCAAATAGAATAGTAAGCTGTTATTTTCAGCGAGAATGTTCATTTACTAACATGCGCCACCAAAATACAACAGCACAAGTGAGGACTTTTTTGAATGACTGTGTAAAACAACATGTACCTGATATTCGCCTATTTGAATTGAAATTTGGTCCATCTAAATCTAAAACTAATCTTACGTTAAACACGGATAATATTGAAGAGTGGTTGCAGAAGATAGAGCCTTCGGTTGGTAGTGTACTGCATGATGTTTCGCTTGTTCAGCATATCAAAGTATTGTTCAAAAGTAAAAAAGTTACTTTATCCTTTCAGACAGACACGCAATACGCAAATTATATAGAAATTGATTACTCAGAATATGTTCTCAATATAAAAGAACGAGATGATTTTAAGTCTTTAATTAGAGATAGCTATGGAATTACCGTTTTGTCGAAAACACTCTCAAGATATTGATAATATGTTAGTAAATAGGTCCTGGGTAAATCCTGACGAAAACTATATAGAGGCTGCAGAGTATCTCAGTCAGCTTGATTTTGTTAAACTTGAGAAGTATTACTTCGTTATTTGTGCTAATGATTTAGATCTTGATTTTCCAAATATACAAAATCCTTATTGCAAAAATGAGGTTATCATTTCTCATGGTTTTGATGAAGATTGCGATGATCTAGCTTGCGAGGATTGTGGTCGTGATATTTTTCCTGATACTTATAAAAAACAGCGTTATCTTGTGCTTTCAATTAAACTCAATACGGAAAAAATTATAAGTTGGTTTGAAAAACTATTAATAGGACTCATATGGGAAAAGGCGGCAAATGGGATATATCATATAAGTTTTAAAAGTAAAATAGTAAGCGTTATCATACCAACTTTATGTACTGATAAGTCATATTTAACTGTAGATAGGTTAAGAACTAATGTTGCTGTTCTTATAACTTTTGGAAAAGAAGACTTAAAAATATTGTTAAGCCTATACACTATTCCCATGGCTGATTTAATCTGTGAACATCAAACTCTAAATCAAATACTAAGCGAAGCAGTTGAAAAAGGAGTACCAGAATTATTACCTAACGTTTCTTTTCAAGCATTCCCTTATGTTCCACTGCAAGAAACAACTCTCCCAGAAAAAAAGATACTGCGATTAAAAGTTGAAGATAATACTATTTATGTTAATAACGTTGAAATTATAGGCAAACAAGCAACTTCAAGCATCCGCATTTTTAGAGTATTACTTAAACAATTTTTGCGTGACTTGGAAGCAGCTAAAGAATATAAATTTCTTAGTATCATTCAAATAGCAGATAGTTTAGGTATTGAAGACCCAGAACAGCAGGTGCGCAGACCTCTTAACAGAATGCAAAAAACAATAGCAGAAAAGCTAGCTAGCACCTTGGGACTAAATATAAGACGAGATGATGTGATACAAGCATGTAACTGGTCAGGCTACCGGCTTAATCCATCTACCATTAACTTAAGTGCTAGCTAAGCTCCTTAGTCAATGTTGGACAGAAAACGCAGAAGGATACTTCTCTAAAATATACCGATACAATTCTTCAGCGCTTTTTTTGTCACCTGCAATGAAAGTAAAAAATTCAACTACGTCTCCTTTAATTTTGGCTAGTTTATACCAATCTCCTGCTCTTTCTCCTGTTGTCTCAACTATTATTTTATCTCCACGTGAATCTCCAATGTAAAACTTACTTTTATAAAACTCGCCACCAGGTAGTAAATGGAGTAGGTATTCTTCAATTCTATCAATTACTAACGCTTTTATTTCTTCTAGAGATTTATTCATAAAAGGTGCCCTCCAATAATTTATGATAAAAAAATGATTCTTTTATTCGCTTAGAAAGGTATCCAATCAAGCTCAGTATTTTCTGGAGTAATAACCGTAGCAATCTTGTTTTTTTCTCCGTATCGATCAGCTTCAATACCAACTTTTGCAGTAAACTCTAACCCATTAAAATCAGCTATAGAGTTGACTTTTCTAGCAATAACTGCTTTTTCTGAAGTGTCATTTGAATGAATGTTCTGTGCTGACTCTAAAATACTTCTAAGCATAGAACGTCCAGATTCTCCCCAAACATCTTCTCCTTCAACGCTTGCTTTGCCACTTTTGACACCTATAATCTGAAAAATCTTGCGTTTTGCATATGGACCTTCAGTGACAGTAAATTCAGCGTTTAAATAGATGCTGCTAGTAGTGTAGCTTTTCGTGAACCAATTTTCATAACCTCCAGGCTTTATTGCCATTTTTACCTTGACTGTTGTACCTTTCGGTATTAAACTGCTTTGCAGTTTCGCGTTATTAAAATCAGTTAAAAAATCTGTTAGCATATTGTTCCCTATAAATTAAGTAAAAAAAAGAATCAACTCCATTGGTCTACAAGTTTCCAACGACCATTTATCTTATCGACGAGCTTACTTGCTACACGTTCACCATTTCGCAACTCAAATACTACTTGACGGGTAGTGCTTTCCTCATCATGAGCAAACATCACCATACCAGTACTGTAAAATCCACGTAAAGATCCAGCACCGCTTAGGCCTTGAAATGGATCTTCTTCCAGCATCTTTTTGGACAGTTTTTTTGTGTGGTGGGTGAGTATTATGCCCGAATCTGGATTAATAATATTTCTCAATCTCTCAAGTGTTTTTTGCAAGAAGAATAACATAGCGCTATTGTCGTTTTCATTGCCATATTCACTTGAGTTAAAAATGTTACGAAGAGGATCAATCGCAATAATATCAGGCTTAAAACGTTCTTTGACAGTATTTTTAATTTCATCTATTTCTTCACTGCTGAAAGATAATTGTACTCTTGGCGTGATAATTAAGTTGTTAGCAGCTACATCTAAGAGTTCTTTATCAAGTTGAAGTTGTTGCAAACGTTCTTTCATATATTCATATTCAATTTCAGTTTGCATGTAGAAGATTTTCAAAGGTCTATTTGGTGTCATACCAAGAAATGATCTACCTACCCCTACAACAACATTGCAAGCATTGATTTTTCTCCATATGAAAAGAGTCTGGAAGCTCTTTTACTCTAAACACGATGTTTACATCCTCAAAATTAATCTCAATTCGCTTAACTAACGTTCTAATAATATCACGTTTAGTTAGCCAGTCTGCATTATTAAGACTTGAGTTAATACTAGAGGAAAACCCCTCTAAATTTGTTACTACTAGAGTTAACTCTTGTGTGAGTTTTTTCTGATCAAATATCTTTTTCTTTTGTTCTTCAACCATTTTTAAGTTTTGTTTCATTGCTTTAATTCTTGGCTCAAATTCTTCTTGATCAATATATTCTTGAGCATAACTATCAATTAACCTTGCAATACCTCGTTTTAATTTATCTTCTTGTGTTTCAAGCAAAGCACTTTTTTGATCTAGTGGTGATTTTTTAAGTTCTGAAAGTCTACGTTTATACTCCTCTAATATTCTATTTGGATTTTTTAATAGATGTTTTACCTCTTCCCACACAGCCATGTCTAATGTATCTGTACGAATTAATTTGTTGTTACACATTTTATTACCGCCAAAACGGTATGAATCCGTGCCAACACAACGATAATATACCTGATTATTAGTTTTTTCCCCCTCCTTATTCCTTGCAGTGCTAGTACCATAATATGCATAATTGCAAAGCTTACATACTACTAAACCTTGCAATAAATGTCTTGCTCCTCTTTGTCTTGTTCTTGCTATTTTTCTATTCTCAGCTAATTGTTCTTGAACGATTTCAAATAAATCTTCGCTTACTATACTAGGTACTTTAATATAAATCCAATCCTCTTTTGGAACAGGATAAGTAGAATAATTATCTTTTGGATGCTCGCAGGAGTTTTTTTTCGGTCTTATATGTTTTAGTTTGACACCAAACCTTGTTTTACCAAAAGCTGCTTGTCCTTTATAAGCAGAGTTTTTTAACATACTCAAAACTACAGCCCTATCCCAATACTCTTTTCCAGTTCTCGTCATAATGGACATAGCACTTAGCCTACGACATACTTCTCCTATACTGGCTCTTTCTCTTCCTACCCAAGAAAATACTTTACGAACAACTTCAGCTTCTTCTTCATAAATCTCAAATAAGGCCTGTCCTGTTTCTGTATTTTTGTTTATATAACGATAGCCATAAGGAGCAGCACTCATTACACTTATACAACCCTTATTTGCTGCATAAATCTTTCCTCGACGACTTCGTTCCATGATTTTTGCACGTTCGTATTCTGCTATCATACCTTGCATTTGTAATAGTAATTGAGATTCTGGATTATCGCTAATTTGATGATTTAAAAAAATGACTTCCACTCCTAATTTCTTAAACTCTTCAAGTAATATCATCTGATATGCATACTTACGAGATAAACGATCAGGAGAATGAATATAAACCTTATCAATGTTACCTTCTGCTATTTTATCACGTAATTTTTCCAAACCAGGACGGATTATGTTAGAACCACTATAACCATTATCAATAAATTTATATTCATTTAATAATTTATGTCCATCCATACTAATTTGATTCTCTATAGCAGCAATTTGGCTTGCTATTGTATCTTCTTGTGCTTGCTTCCCTGAAGAAACTCTTGCATATAAACTAACTGTTACCATTTTACCGTCCTCAAATCTACTTTCTTATATTCAGAGTTTTCTTCCTTTTTGCTCGCTTTTATTGGTTTACTTAACACTAATTTTTCATACGCATCTAATAGATACAACTCTGCTAATCGATTTACTTCATAACTACAACTAATACGAACTATTAATTTCTTGTTGCCCATGAGCTCTACCATATATTATCCATCGAGACATATGGTTATTTGATCATTAGCTCTATAAATAAATTCAACTCTCCGTTCTTTTTGTAGAAGCTTTCGGGAAATAGTCTTCTCAAGTTTCAGGTTTATTGCAATATTGTTGGCGGAGTCCCAGCGGCCATATGAACGAGCCATGAAATCAGAAAATCGCTTTTGCCGATTTTAGGTGGACCACCCAGTACCAATAGACCTCTTTTCGTTAAAATTCTTGGTGAGATTATATCCTCTGGTATTGGCGTTTGATCACTTAAATATTCCTTTACGCTATAAAAAGGGACTTTTTGACCGATGTTGAAAAAGCTTTGTTCCATATTACTCCTTTTAAAATTAAATTTAGGCAACAGAAGCCAAGGTTTTGGCTTTAATTTTTGCAAGTAATTTACCTAAATGCGGTTCTTCAACCATATCAAGGCAGCCACTTCGATCTTTAGCGGGATATCCCCAAGAGTTAATAGTCTGACAGACAAATGAGCGAATCTCTGTACCATCATCTTTCTTGATTCCAACCATACTAATTACTTCATCAACAATACCTGGAATTTCACTAGCAGTTTTTGCTCCTTCACATTGAGGCAGCCAAGTTGGACGATTGCAGTCATCAAGATATTGACCTAATGTGCCAACTATGATGATGTCTTTATCTCTGATATGTTGAAACTGATTGAGCCAGGCCATCATTTCTTGTGCGAGTAATCCGTAAGCAGCTCTTTTATCTTCTCTTCCTGATCTATCTGAAAAAGCTTCAGGTTGCATTCTGGCCCATGAAAAACATAAACGTGATGCAACAGTTATGCTATCAATAAAAATAGAGCGGTATTTAGAAACCTCAGAAAGAAGATCTTTGTGCTTGCTACAGACATGCTCATAATGTTTTTGACTATACGCCTGATCAGACCTTAATGCAGGATTAGGACCACCTATGAGACATGCAATATCTCTTGCCTCATTCCAAGTACGAATACTGATTGAATCTCCTTTCCAATCTTGTACAGCTAGAAGTCCTGCTTCAAAATCAAGGCAAAGTGTTGTTGATTCATCGAGGGTTTTAAGTAGGCTAGTCTTGGCGATTCCATAAGGTCCAAAGATTACTATCTTCACACCTGTGACCATTTTTGCTCTTTCTTTGCTGTTTATTATTTTCATGCTTTTACCTTAATTTGCCACTATATATAAATTCACCAAATTTCAAAAAACTGTTCAATTTTTCTTATGCTTTTTTCCGTAAACAGGTGCAAATTTAGATCGCATTTTCTTGAGAATGTTGTACAAAGTAGTCCGTGACATATTGTTTATGTCTGCAACTTCAGCAATGCTGTGGTGTTTTAATTGTTCACATAAAACTTGCCACTTCTTTGGTAATTTTGAAATAATTTGCTCAACATCAATACGTGGTATCGCTTCATCTTCAAAACAGTAACTTTCCTGTTGCACATTATTTTCAAGCTTAGGAGTAGTACGTGAGTGTTTACGGACTAGATTATTAATACGATTTTTAACAACTTGCTTAGCAAAAGTTGAAAGACTGCCCTTAGTTTTATCATGCTGATCTATGCATGAAAGAAATTCACAGAAGAGGTCTTGTTCTATGTCTTCAATATCTTGATCAGTAAGCGATTTGTAATATTTTGCATAAAATTTTATTAAATTAACAACTTTAGGATCAATACCTGAATAAGAGTTTCGAGATTTCATAAGATGTATCCTTAAATGAAAGACTTAAGGATGAAACTTTCTTAGTAAATATTGTAGGACATGAAAAAAATACCTCAGACAATCGTGAGTTTTTTACCCTCTGAAAGTCTAGAATCTTTTCTAAATCTCAGACACTCAAAACTTTGATCAGACAACGCACCTACGAACTGAACAGTTTTTGTAAATCCGGTGAATATATAGAACAAGACTCCGAATTTAAAGGTTAATTATGAGTGTTTCATACAATGTTCCAGAGATTAAAGCACAACTATTGTTGAATTTAAGATCTTGTCTTTCTTACCTTTTCCCCAATGGTACCTTCCATGGTGATGAATTTCGAATAGGTGATGTGCATGGTAACAAAGGAAAAAGTTTAAGAGTAGAACTAAGTGGCAGTAGAGCTGGGTTATGGAATGATTTTGCAGCTGGAGAAGGTGGTGACATTATCGACCTTTGGGCATCTGTACATAGAAAGAATGCAAGGACAGAGTTTCCTGAGGTAATGGCTTCTATAGCTGAGTGGCTCGGAAATAATAAAAAATACATCGAGAAACAGTATGTTGATGAAGACTTCGAGAAATTTATTACCCACAGTTGGAATTATTATGATGAAAATGGTCAGGTGATTGTAAAAGTTTACCGTTCTGACCCTCCCGGAAAGAAAAAAGTATACAAGCCTTTTGATGTTAAGCGAGGCAGATATGGTTCACCAGGAATAAGGCCAATCTACAACATTCCAGAAATCTTAAAGTCTGATAAAATTGTTCTGGTGGAAGGGGAAAAATGTGCAGAAGCGCTGATAGAGAAGGGAATAACTGCAACAACAGCGATGTCTGGAGCAAATGCACCTATTGAGAAAACTGATTGGACTCCGCTAAAAGGTAAACACATTATTATATGGCCAGATAATGATGAAGCAGGTAAGAAATATGCTAAAAATGCTGAAAAAAAGCTTTTAGAAATCGGAGTTGAATCACTTGTTGTTCTTAATATTCCACAAAATAAAACAAAAGGCTGGGATGCTGCAGATTGTGTAGAGGAAGGAATAAATGTTAAAGAATTTTTAGCTTCAACTGCACTTACTACTAATACTCTAAGTACAAAAAGTTTGATTTCATTTTCTGCAAGGCAATACTTTAACGATAAATCACCGATGCCAGAAGATATAGTTGCTCCTCGAATTTTAACTCCAAGTGGACTTTTAGTGTTTGCTGGAGCACCTAAAGTAGGAAAAAGTGACTTTTTAATTTCTTGGCTAATTTACATGGCAGCAGGAGCTCAATTTCTTGATATGGTACCTAAAAGGCCTTTAAGAATCTTTTATCTTCAAACTGAAATTGGCTACCACTATATGCGTGAACGTCTACAGCAACTAAAAATCAATGAAGAACTGCTTGAGATTGCTTTGGATAACTTAGTCATTACACCTCAAACAAAGCTACTCTTAAATGATAATAGTATAGATGAAGTTCTTGGTGAAATAAAAAAATCATTTGGTTCAAATACAGTTGATATTATAGCTATTGATCCACTACGTAACGTTTTTGATGCTGGCGAGAACAGTAGTGAAAATGATAATAATGCTATGCTATTTTTCCTGCAAGAAAGAGTTGAAAAATTGAGAGAGTTAGTTAATCCGAATGCAGGAGTCATTTTAGTACATCACACGAAGAAGATGCAAAAGAAATCATTAGAAGAAGATCCTTTTCAGAGTTTCAGTGGTGCTGGTTCATTAAGAAGCTTTTATACTACGGGAATGATAATGTTTAAGCCAGATGAACGGCAGAGTAGTCGTCAACTGATGTTTGAATTACGTAATGGTCATGCTATTCCATCAAAATGTGTTGATAAAATCGATAACTGCTGGCAAATACTTGATTATGAGTCACAGAGACTGATACATAAAGATTATGGACAAAAATTAGATGCAGAGCGTTCTCGTAGATATGATATTATACTGCAATTAATTTACGACGAGGCGAGAAATAGAGGGAAAGTATATACAATCAATACATTCTGTGAGGTATTTGAAAATAAAGCAGGTCTTGGTAGTAAAAACTCCATTCGTGAACGCATTGATGTTCTTGCTGCAAAAGGTTACATTAAGTTTAACAGGAATGATAAAAATGCTGAAAGAAGTAAATATGGGATACTTTGTGTTGAAGATATGGAAAAGAAAGTTACAAACCAACTAAATAAGGATATTACAGTATATGAGAAGATTTTACCAACCGATTATAAATCGCCAGAATATGGCAGTATTATGCCAGTTGAAGATTCAAACATTTGGCTTTACTATAATTAGATCTCTTCTATATCATCTACAGTAATAAGGTTACTTACGAAGTATATTGATTATTTCAGACTCCAGAACTCTTCAGTCTTGGCAGAATCTGGTGCAGTTTATGAGATCTGGTACTTTCTGGTAGTAAAAAAATGCCAGATTTTCAATGGTTTAATGGTTGACAGATTTCTGAGCTGTAATCTGGTTTAGGTGGCAAAAAGCTTAGGAGTATTGCGGGGTTTTGACCAGTCTCCAGTTTCCAAAATTTCCTATTATTATATAATAATAATATAGTAGTATGACTTTAAAACATACTACTCTGTTCGGTTACTAACCAGTCTACAATAATAAGCTATGGATACGTGTAAAGCTCTCTTTCAAAATTATCTGATAAAAGAAATGAAAGACAATGCTCAGAAAAAACAAATGAACCGTAATTGGGTTTTAAAGCAATTCTACAACCTCAGGGTATAATTCCACCAAGACCTAAGTTACTCACCTAGGGTAGCTTAAAACTTGATTATGAGGCATCTCTAAATTATCTCTTGCTTTAAAGTTTTACTTGTTATAAAAAAAACCATTGTACCCTATCACGCTTTTTATTCGTTGTAAAACATTTTTTTCAAAAAAGTGAAAAGTTTTTGTAATTTAGGTGAAACAAGAGCTGGTTTTGGAGGTCTTATTGAGATATAACGACTTTTATCTAAAATTCTTAAGTTGAGTCTTTAGGTAATCTCTATAAATAATTTGTAGATGAAGCTAAAGGAAAAAAGTTGCTGCCATAAACATAAGCTACTGAGCTCGTAAACTGCTTAAAATGGAGACAAAGATCTAAATTTATTTATTTACGTCTCCAATTTTATCGCGTATAATGGAGACAAAGATTTGTGTTTTCACTATTTATTGGTAGATAGGGCTTTCTAAAGGGTGGGGGTCTGGTAGAGACTTATGACCTTGAAATCAGCGATTTGGTCTCATAACCATAGTCTCCCCAAAAGAACCGTGCTTGCGGATTTCCCGCACACGGCTCCACAATACAGCGTTCACACTAGTGCTCCTGTGTATAAAGAAACATATACCTTTGGTTTTGGTAATGGATTTACTTTTAAATAGTGTATAAATTGTTCCCAATCGATACTTTTCTTTTGACTACGTCGGTTTATCCACTTAAATGCTAACTTTGTTGCCAGTCGATTGAATTGAATCAAACACCGATAATTTCCGCTAACTCCGAAGTAGCTATAGTGTCCTGTTAGTTTGGCTTTAAGTTTCTGCCACCAATCTTTGAGACAGATACGACTTCGTACCATCTTCAACCACTCTTTGATTTCTTTAATCTTTCTAGCTAGGCTTATTTTTGAAGTTTTCTGCTTCATCATAAGTTTACCATTACGACTTTTTCCACAATAATGTGTAAATCCTAGAAAGTTGAAGCTAGCCGTCCTACGTTTCTCTCTTTCTGCTTGATACCATTCTTTCTTACCAAACTTTACTATTTTTGTTTTATTTTCAGCTATTTCCAATCCAAATTTACTTAGTCTTTGTTTCAGTAATTCTAGAAATTCTTTTGCGTCTTCTTCCCTCTCGCAGCCAACTACAAAATCGTCGCAAAACCTTATTAGCTGTATATATCCTCTGGCTTTTGGCTTAAATTTCTTTTCAAACCATAAGTCCAGCACATAGTGTAAGTATATATTAGCTAATACAGGGCTTACTATACCACCTTGTGGTGTGCCTTGATCGGTTGCTTTGTAACATCCAACTTCGACTATTCCTGCCTTTAGAAATCGTTTTATTAACCACAATAAATTTGGGTCAGCTATTCGTTCCCTTAGACGATTCATTAGCCATTTATGTTGAACATTATCAAAGAACTTCTTGATATCCACTTCTACAATATAGTTAATTGGTTTGTGCATAACTGCTTTATCTAGAGCGTTTATCGCCTGATGACAATTTCTTCCTGGTCGAAATCCATACGAGCTGTCCATAAAGTTTGCTTCATAAATATTTTCTAATATCTTCTTTAGCATTACCTGTACCAACTTTTCTTCTGTTGATGGTACTCCGAGACCGCGTTTTTCCTTGCTTCCAATTTTGGGTATGTATACCCTTTTCACTGGTTGCGGTCGGTATTGCTTTCTCTTCATACTATCCACTAGCGTTCTAAGTTTCTCTTCTAGATTTTCTCCATAAGCTTCCACTGTCACACGATCTATACCGCAAGCCTTGTTGCGTTTTAGTTCCTTGTAACACTCTGCAAGATTCTCTTCATTAATCAAATGAACTAGCGATGTAAATTTTACTCGCTTATCTTGCTTAGCCCTTACTGCTATCTGGTTTAGTTTTCCTTGCATACTCCTCCAATCTCTGTTGTATTGGTATAGCAATCCCTATACCAGTCACTATATTGCTAACCGCTTCCCCTTGTATGTGGCTTTCCCACACTCCGAGTACTATCAGTTAGTCCGACTTCCTTTGCATCTTCCTCCAGTCCTTGCCTTTATTGACTTGTTCCAGAGTACCCTTACAGGAATACAAAGGATCTCCCAAGTTCACGTAAGGTCCATCTCAACACATGACGCGGCCTTCGATCCCGATGGGGTGAGTAATATCTTTCCTTAGCGTTATTACCCATGTTGCCTTCCACCAAATGTAAAGTGTCGGCCCCCATGACGCGTGAATTACGGGACTCAATACCTTCACTTTCGTTGCACCCTATGTTGTCCATTCCATTAGCTTTACTACGCTCGTTACCTTACGCAGCATAATGGTTTGTTCCAGGTTGCTGGCTAAGCTTTACCCGTGTTGGATTTTCACCAACTGTTCCTTACGCACTTCTTGGCGCACACAATTTTTCACCCCCCTTGAAATTAAAATAAAAGCAAGATGTCAAACACAGATAGCTCAACTACAAGCTGGTTTTTGTTGTAGTTATTTTCTCACTTTCTTTACTTGCTTTAATTAATTCATCAAAATCAGATTCATGTCTGTACAACTCTGTACTTTTCGTATTCTCCTTCAGCTAGAGCTTTTGCAACTTCAGCACTAACTTTACCAGCATCTTTAAGCACTTCATAATCATTGAACAATAAAAATGCATCCAACTTTTCAACCCAATTCTACATTTTCATTAGCCGATGCTTTCTTGCTTGAAGTTCCGCATAATCTAGGAAACAATATGATTTAGTTCACTCAACTCTTTTTCAGTCAAGTAGTTTTTTGCAGTACTCACATCACTCTTATGAATTTTGTTGCCAGGACCATCTTTCCATGTAGTTAGCCCCATATTTGGTTTTTTGTGGTCAACTCGAGAATATATTAGCTCTGCTGCAGTCAGGCCATAAATCGCCCAATATAATTTATTCTGTACTTTTGCATAAAATTGTTTTGTTATTTCTGAATTTGGATCATAGTCTGCAGAGCATTCAGCATAAATGTCGGTAATCTTCTGGTAAAACCTACGTTCCGATGCTCGTATTTCCCTGATTTTTTCAAGTAATTCATTGAAGTAGTCTTTGCCAAACTTTGGGCCGTTTTTTAGCCGTTCGCTATCTAATGCAAATCCTTTGATGATGAAATCTCTCAAAATTTTTGTAGCCCATACTCTGAAAGATGTAGCCTTTTTAGAATTAACTCGATAACCAATAGCTATAATTGCATCCAAATTATAAAATTGTGTAGGGTACTGTTTACCATCTTCAGCAGTATTCCGGAAAATCCGGATAACTGAATCTTTATCTAACTCTTGACTAGCAAATATGTTCTGTAAATGCTCACTAATTGTTCTAATATTAACATCAAACAACTCCGCCATTCTTTTTTGTGTAAGCCAAATGTTTTCATCTCGATACAAAACATCAATTCTCACGTCTCCATCTGGAGCTTACTATTACCCACAAATATAAATGTTTGTTGCATAGCTCTTAATGGCATAACTTTTGCTTGAAATAACTGTTTATATGGTGCAATTTACAGCTTTTAGTTGCTAAAATTATAACTCTTAGTTTAATAATTTCAATCTAATAAGCTTTCAAGTTAATAAAATTAAATTATTTGAGTAAATACAATACTATGTTTTTATTTGTGGGTAATAGTAAGCATCTGGAGTTGTATATAATAAAATTTCGTTTTCATTTATTATCATATCTACTCTACCTTACTTCAAGTAGCATATAGGTTATTTGTAAAAAAGACAAGCAACTGTAAAACTCTAAAAATAGGGAACTATCTACTTTATTCTTTAGCTGGTAAGCAGTTTTGAAATTATTTTAACTTTTTTTTTAGAAAATCCCGGAAAAAGTAGAAGAAATCCGGTATATATTAGTATAGGGGCATTGAGTGTAGATGTGCTTCAAACAGAAAAGTTGAAAACAGAAAGCAAAAGAAATTTAGGCTTTTGGTAAGTTACGTAATTGAGAATTTATATTTTTTTAAATAAGGCAAAAACTGTGTTTTAAAGCTAGATGTGACTTTAGGGAAAAAACTATCACTGCTCACCAAAGAACGTCTATAATAGCCTTTAAACTCAAATAAAAGTATCCGTTCAGAGGTATGGTAAGGATAAAAAAGAATTGACATAATATATCAAAGTAATAATAACAGAAAATGTTGATAGTAAGGTAAGGCTAGGTGCTTCAATTGTTGATCAGTATTGTAGAGTTATATAAAAACTTAGAGCAAAAAGTAGCAAAGCTTGAAGAAAAAAATAAAATCTTAGAAATAGAGAATGCTGAACTAAGAGAGAGACTTGGCTTAAACTCAAGGAATTCATCTTTACCAAGTTCAAAAGAGCTGTACAAAATAAAAAAAGACACACCAGAAGATAAGTCAGAGGGTGGCAGGAAGATAGGCGGTCAAGTTGGTCATAAAGGAAATTATCGGATAAAAATGGAAGCAGATGAAGTAATTAGAGTAAGATTACATGATACTTGTGAATGTGGCGGAGAAATTGCAGTATGCAATAAACCGTATATTCACCAGAATGTTGATCTCCCAAAAATCAAACCTTACGTAGTGGAATACCAACTAGAACATGGACGCTGTCGTAAATGTGGAAAAAGAAGGAGTAGCAAATTACCAGAAGGAGTTACACCTGATACCTTTGGTCCTAGAGTTAAGTCAGTAGTTGCATCACTAAGTGGGTTTTATAAGAATTCAAAGCGAGAAATAGCGAATATTATGAAAGACATCTTTAACATGAGTATAAGTGTTGGTAGTGTGTCCAATAGCGAAGCAAGGGTCTCGTCAAAATGTAAAGAAGCTTATGAACAAATAGAGGAAGAAATGAAAGCAAGCGAAATTTTGCATATTGATGAAACCAGTCACTACAACAAAGGCAAATTGGGATGGTGCTGGATGTTTGCCAACAATAAAGCAAGTCTTATGAAGTTAGCAGATACAAGAGGAATGAGGTTTTTAAAGAATAGTGCATTTTGTGATTACAAAAATCTGATAATTACCGACAGATATGCAGTTTACAACCACTTCAGTGATGAAAAACGACAAATTTGTTGGGCTCACTTATTGAGAAATTTCGAGAGGTTATCTCATAGCTGGAATAGTGAAGTAATGAGACTTGGCCATTGTTTAAAAGATGCAGCTAATGGATTATTTGCATTAAAAAACGCTTTGTCAGAAAATGAAATTAGTATTTCAAAGTTCACTAAGCAAGCTAAAGAGTTACGAAGATTTATGCAGTACTGCATGATAAAAATATCTTATATACTTGAAGCAAAAGGAGCTTCACGAACGGTAAAGGGTATTATAAAATCCGAGCCAATGATGTGGACATTTTTGGATGATCCAGAGAATATTCCATTAACGAATAATCATGTTGAGCGACAAATACGGCATTATGTTGTCCATCGTAAGAATTCATATTTTGCACAGTCAGAGCGAGGGAATAGATTCCTTGAGCGGATAATTTCGCTGTATCTCACTTGGAGGCAAAAAAAGTTAAATCCATTTCAAAACCTTCTATCTATTGTCTCTTAAGCCACACCTCTGAACGGATACAAATAAAAGCTATCCTTAGTAATTCTACTGTTACAAAACAAACCTGCAGACAAGTTTAACAAGGTTTTTATCCTTTGCAAAAAAAAGTGAACAGTTTTCGTAATTTTGGTGAATATATATAACAAGAAAACAACTTTCTGCAGTAGCACATAATTCTCGAATTTCCGTTGTTGGACTACAAAAACCTATGAATTTCTAGTGTATTTTGCAGAAACCAGACGATATTTTGGAGTAAGTGCTACTTGTAATTTTAATAATAGCAAATGTCAACCCTAACACTCGATCTCGGCAAGCAAACCGGCTGGGCAATTTTAACAGATGGAGTAATTGAAAGTGGAAGCAAAAGCTTTCATGGTAGCCGTTTTAGCGGAGGTGGCATGTGCTTCTTGAATTTTCGTAATTGGCTTAATTCTTTGAAGGACATTTCTGCAGTGTATTTTGAGGAAGTAAGAAGACATCTAGGAACTGATGCAGCGCATTGCTATGGCGGTTTTCTCGCAGTTCTGTCTGCTTGGTGTGAAGAACATCATGTGCCGTACAAAGGTGTTAATGTTAAAACTATAAAACGCTTTATAACAGGCAAAGGCAATGCAAGTAAGAGTGAAGTTATTGAAGCTGTAAAGGGAAAAGGGTTTTCACCTAAAGATGATAATGAATCTGATGCTTTGGCATTAATGTTCTACGTTATGAATTTCAGTAAAGATATTAATAAGACGAAAAATCCATAAAAAGTGGGTCCTTTCGGCCATATTGGTGGGTTTGGTGGGTCAGACCCCAGGCCTTCTTTAGCGTCAGAGATATTTTGAATATTAACTTTTTAATTATTAAGATATGAATTTAGCAATCCACTACTATCCTGTTGAAAATCTAGTCGAATATGAGCGTAATCCACGTAAGAATGATGACGTAGTAAATAGAATGTGTGCTTCAATCAGGGAATTCGGTTTTCGTATTCCAATAGTTGCAAAAAGCGATGGAACTGTGGTTGATGGTCATTTAAGACTTAAAGCAGCAAGAAAACTTGGTATGGAGAGTATTCCAGTTGTTTTAAGTGATAATTTAAATGAACCACAAACCAAAGCTTTTCGATTACTGGCAAATCAATCAGCTAATTGGGCAAAGTGGGATGATGATCTTTTAAAGGTAGAAATTCAAGAGTTAGAAGATTTGCAGTTTGATCTTAAAATGACTGGATTTGAATTAGAAAAAGTTCAAAACTTTCTTGATGATTTAGATGGTGAAAAAGAAGATCTTTCTGACTTAGTTGTTGATGACAAAAAGGTAGAAATAACAAAGCCAGGTGATCTTTGGATTTTAGGTGATCATCGAATCTATTGTGGTGATAGCTCTGTAGTTGAATCATATAAAGCGCTGTTAGATGATAAAATGGCAGACATTACTGTTTGTGATCCTCCATATAACGTTGATTATGGTAATAGCCAAGACAAAAAGATATTAAATGATAATCAAGGTGAAAAGTATGAGCTTTTTCTCTATGACATCTGTTCCCATATTTTAGCATATACGAAAGGAGCAATTTACATCTGTGCATCATCATCAGAGTTTTCAACGTTGCAAAAAGCATTTGAGGAAGCGGGAGGAAAATGGTCAACATTTATCATTTGGGCAAAGAATCATTTTACGCTAGGCAGGTCTGATTATCAAAGACAATACGAAGCAATGCTCTATGGATGGAAAAGCGGCAATAAACGTGAGTGGCATGGAGGTAGAAATCAAAGTGATCTGTGGTTTTATGATAAGCCAACACACAATACACTACATCCAACGATGAAGCCAGTAGAGCTAATGGAAAGAGCAATAGTTAATAGCAGTAGATCAGGAGATATCGTACTTGATCCATTTAGCGGCTCTGGAAGTACACTGATTGCATGCGAGAGAACAGGAAGAATTTGTAGGACAATAGAGCTAGATTCAAAATTTGTAGATGTAACTATAAAACGTT
>NZ_CAMXBR010000002.1:0-326786 GCF_947179505.1 Wolbachia endosymbiont (group B) of Dolichovespula media
TTCTTCACCTTCTTTTAAAACATTAAGTAATTGAAAAAGCTCTGACTTTAATATCGATACTCCTACTGGCCAGAGCTTTATACCTCTTTTCAGCTTTTGACCACCAACTGTTATATCTACTCTACTTGGGCTGCTAAGTGGTACTAAGGCTTTATTTACACCTTTCACTGCCATTACTTTCCCAAAGCACTGATGACCTCTTACCCAATTGTATACTTCCTGTGTTGCATATCCTGCATCAACTGCCATCATACTTATCATATATTCAAGCCCATTTTCACCGATAAAATGATGATTGAGGAGCTCCGAAAGCTTTTTCCATACTTCTCCACCTCCTGTATCTCCTTCAAATACTCGGTAGTCTATTGACCAATTTTCACGACTTTTTCCCCATGCTACAACTTCTACTTCTAAACGATCTTTTTGGACATCTACTCCTGCAGTAAGTACCACTTCTCTCCTTGGTACTGTGCCAATCTGAAAAAATTCTCTTCGGTTAAATAATTGCTTCCAGTCTGGTACTTCTCCTTTATCTACCCAAGTTTCTCCAAGTGTGGTATTTATCCAAACTTTCAGTAATTGTTCACTTTCTTTTGCATGCAGAAAATCTTCTACTGCTTGTTGCCAACTATACCAGCCTACTGGACTATAAAGACTTGAAAGATGAAATCCTTTTTTCTCACCTTTTACTCTATTAGTAGGCCTCCATTCTCCACGTTCAAGCATCTCTGTCTTTTGATGATTTTCTATCTTTTTACCACATTCTATACATATATAGTGTGCTGTATTTGGATTTTTATCTTCCCATTTTATTTGTGACCATTTTAATATTTGGTAATAATTACAATAAGGACATGGAACAAAAAAATATCTCTTATCTGTTGCTTCAAATTCCTTCTCAATTCTACTTATTCCATGAATCGTTGGTGTTGATACTAAAAAAATCTTTCGCCGTGCAAAAGTGTTAGTTCGAGCAATACTAAGCAGTACTGGATCTCCTTCTCCTCCTGAATCTCCTGGATACGCATCAATCTCATCAAGAAAGAGATACTTTACTGGCATAGATCGGAGGCCTACACTGCTGTTTGCTCCAGTTATTACTACTATTCCACCTGGAAATTCCTTACTTTGTACAGTATTGCCTGAGTCTCTTGATCTTGGGTCTTTTACTTTACTCTTTAAACATGGTGTACTCTCTATTAATGGTGCAAATCTTCCCTTCGACCAACGCTTTCGCATTTCAACTGTTGGCTGTACTACCAGCATTGGACCTGGTATCTGGTCTATGATATAGCCAATCCAATTGTTGCCAGCTTCTGTTCCTCCAATCTGCGCTCCTTTCATGAATACTACTTTTTCTGCTGGTGAGGACGGAGAAAGTGAATCCATAATTTCTTTTAAATAAGGAGTTCTTTCTGTTCTCCATTTACCTGGCTCTGATGCTGCAGTTGGCGCTAAAACTCGATACTCATTCGCCCACTCTGATACTTTAAGCTCTGGATCTGGTTTTAAACCTTCAGAAAAAGATGTGGCGTATATCATTATCTGCATCTACTCATAACTGGTTCTATCTCAACATCATTAACAGTAGAACTACACTCTTCCAATTCCATAAACATCTTTTTCTGAAATTCGTTTTCTATATATCTTTTGCTCATCTCACTTATCATTATTGCTATAACAAGCGCAAATATCCCTGTTATTGTTGCAAAAATGATTGCACTGCTTATTGTTGCTGCTGTTAAACCTATATATGCTGCCATTGCTACTGCGCTAACTGTAATACAGATGCAGATAATATTATTATGTTTTTTCATCCTTTTATCTGCTATTTCTCTCTGTGCTATATATTTATTATGAAGGGTTGGAAAATTAACAACGGTATCTCTGCAGAGTAACGCTCCATTTTTTTCATTAAATAAAACTTTAAGTAATTCTAAATTATTTGACTTGATTGCTAAATGCAAAACAGGTTTATAATTTGCTCCTTTTTTCAGCAATAACTTTACTACATGTAAATGCCCTTTTTCTGCAGCAAGGTAAACCGGCGGTAGATTTTTATTATTTGAAATATCAATATCAATTTCTTCCTTTAAGATTGCATCTACAAGCTCAATTTCTCCTCTTTGTGCAGCTAAATGGAGTAGACTATTCTTTTCAGAACCGTATTTATTACTCATCAAAGCCTTCTTTATCTCAGGTTTAGCGTAATCAAATGGTGTCTTACCGCTATCGTCTTTTACCAATGGATCTATATCTTCTCGCGTTAGTAAAACTTCTATTGTTTTAAGTCTTTCAGCGTAATGTAGTGGTGTTTTATTTTCGTAGTCTTGTAAATTAACTTGAGCATTAGGCTCCTTTATTAAGCATTTGAGGATATCCAAACATAAATCTCTTTCATCATAATTAGTATTACTTACAGCTATATGCACAGGTGACAATTTCATTGAGTTTTGTCCCATGCGTGCACTATTTACATCCGCTCCTAGCTTTAGCAGTAACTTTACTATCTCCAACTTTTTATTATTAACTGCATAGTGCATTGGTGTCTGATTTCGTACATCAAAGACATCTATTTCAGCGTTTCCTTCTCTTATCAAAATCTTTACAACTTCTGCATGTCCTATGCCTGCTGCTAGATGTAATGGCGTATGATGCAGAGCATTTCGTACATTAACGTCAACACCTTTTCCTATCAAATATCTAACTGCATTAACTTCACCTATCATTGCAGCTAAATGAAGTAAACTATCTTGCTCTGATCCATATTTATTGTTGATTAGCGCTTGTAATATTTCTGCTTTTTTCCCTTCTTTGGCGTAATCAAGAGATGTTTTACCATCATTATCTTCTATAAAAGGATTAATGTTCTTTTTCGTGAGTAACAGATCTACCATACTTAATTCATCAAACTCTATAGCGCAATGTAGTGGGGTTTTTCCGTTTAATCCTCTAATATTTACATCTAATCCAGGTTGATTAATGAGACACTTTATTAACTCTAAACTTAAGTTATCAGCCATTTTATATTCAAAATCTTTCTTATATTTGAAATTTAGTATTAGATAATTCTTGTAATGAGTTTGTAATCTCTTCAGTTAGCGCCATATGAATCTTTTCAGTGTCACTCAGTGATGCAAGCAATGCTGAAACTCTATTTGGAATATTAAGTAAATTATTACAGACAACTCTTGCTACATTAAATGCATCGCGCTTTACTTCTTCTACTGCTACAAGTTCTCCTATCTCAGCCCTAGCTTTTGCCTCAAGAAGTTTACCTCGTTCCATTTCATTTTTTATTCGAGTTTTTAGCAACATCGTGGAAAGGTTACTTGTATTTTCGTTTTCTGGATTTTTCCTCCTAAGTGGCTGACTTGGATCTCTTATTGCCGCTACTGCTTCATTTGCTTGTTCTCTATTGATCAAACCATCCTCCAACTCAACTATTCCTTTTTTTACTAAATAACAGACATATTGCTTTGATACTCCTATCTCTCTTGCCCATTCTGTTTGTGTAATTTTCACTTTTTTCCTACTGTTTTTCTCCTTGAATTTCTGCAAAAGTTTTACCAGTACCGGCTAAAATGGCATCTCTTCCGGTATATATTTGCCAACGTTTTATAGTTACATCTACAAATTTTGAATCTAGCTCTATTGTCCTACAAATTCTTCCTGTTCTCTCGCATGCAATCAGTGTACTTCCAGAGCCGCTAAATGGATCAAGTACGATATCTCCTGATCTACTGCTATTAACTATTGCTCTTTCCATTAGCTCTACTGGCTTCATCGTTGGATGTAGTGTATTGTGTGTTGGCTTATCATAAAACCACAGATCACTTTGATTTCTACCTCCATGCCACTCACGTTTATTGCCGCTTTTCCATCCATAGAGCATTGCTTCGTATTGTCTTTGATAATCAGACCTGCCTAGCGTAAAATGATTCTTTGCCCAAATGATAAATGTTGACCATTTTCCTCCCGCTTCCTCAAATGCTTTTTGCAACGTTGAAAACTCTGATGATGATGCACAGATGTAAATTGCTCCTTTCGTATATGCTAAAATATGGGAACAGATGTCATAGAGAAAAAGCTCATACTTTTCACCTTGATTATCATTTAATATCTTTTTGTCTTGGCTATTACCATAATCAACGTTATATGGAGGATCACAAACAGTAATGTCTGCCATTTTATCATCTAACAGCGCTTTATATGATTCAACTACAGAGCTATCACCACAATAGATTCGATGATCACCTAAAATCCAAAGATCACCTGGCTTTGTTATTTCTACCTTTTTGTCATCAACAACTAAGTCAGAAAGATCTTCTTTTTCACCATCTAAATCATCAAGAAAGTTTTGAACTTTTTCTAATTCAAATCCAGTCATTTTAAGATCAAACTGCAAATCTTCTAACTCTTGAATTTCTACCTTTAAAAGATCATCATCCCACTTTGCCCAATTAGCTGATTGATTTGCCAGTAATCGAAAAGCTTTGGTTTGTGGTTCATTTAAATTATCACTTAAAACAACTGGAATACTCTCCATACCAAGTTTTCTTGCTGCTTTAAGTCTTAAATGACCATCAACCACAGTTCCATCGCTTTTTGCAACTATTGGAATACGAAAACCGAATTCCCTGATTGAAGCACACATTCTATTTACTACGTCATCATTCTTACGTGGATTACGCTCATATTCGACTAGATTTTCAACAGGATAGTAGTGGATTGCTAAATTCATATCTTAATAATTAAAAAGTTAATATTCAAAATATCTCTGACGCTAAAGAAGGCCTGGGGTCTGACCCACCAAACCCACCAATATGGCCGAAAGGACCCACTTTTTATGGATTTTTCGTCTTATTAATATCTTTACTGAAATTCATAACGTAGAACATTAATGCCAAAGCATCAGATTCATTATCATCTTTAGGTGAAAACCCTTTTTCCTTTACAGCTTCAATAACTTCACTCTTACTTGCATTGCCTTTGCCTGTTATAAAGCGTTTTATAGTTTTAACATTAACACCTTTGTACGGCACATGATGTTCTTCACACCAAGCAGACAGAACTGCGAGAAAACCGCCATAGCAATGCGCTGCATCAGTTCCTAGATGTCTTCTTACTTCCTCAAAATACACTGCAGAAATGTCCTTCAAAGAATTAAGCCAATTACGAAAATTCAAGAAGCACATGCCACCTCCGCTAAAACGGCTACCATGAAAGCTTTTGCTTCCACTTTCAATTACTCCATCTGTTAAAATTGCCCAGCCGGTTTGCTTGCCGAGATCGAGTGTTAGGGTTGACATTTGCTATTATTAAAATTACAAGTAGCACTTACTCCAAAATATCGTCTGGTTTCTGCAAAATACACTAGAAATTCATAGGTTTTTGTAGTCCAACAACGGAAATTCGAGAATTATGTGCTACTGCAGAAAGTTGTTTTCTTGTTATATATATTCACCAAAATTACGAAAACTGTTCACTTTTTTTTGCAAAGGATAAAAACCTTGTTAAACTTGTCTGCAGGTTTGTTTTGTAACAGTAGAATTACTAAGGATAGCTTTTATTTGAGTTTAAAGGCTATTATAGACGTTCTTTGGTGAGCAGTGATAGTTTTTTCCCTAAAGTCACATCTAGCTTTAAAACACAGTTTTTGCCTTATTTAAAAAAATATAAATTCTCAATTACGTAACTTACCAAAAGCCTAAATTTCTTTTGCTTTCTGTTTTCAACTTTTCTGTTTGAAGCACATCTACACTCAATGCCCCTATACTAATATATACCGGATTTCTTCTACTTTTTCCGGGATTTTCTAAAAAAAAAGTTAAAATAATTTCAAAACTGCTTACCAGCTAAAGAATAAAGTAGATAGTTCCCTATTTTTAGAGTTTTACAGTTGCTTGTCTTTTTTACAAATAACCTATATGCTACTTGAAGTAAGGTAGAGTAGATATGATAATAAATGAAAACGAAATTTTATTATATACAACTCCAGATGCTTACTATTACCCACAAATAAAAACATAGTATTGTATTTACTCAAATAATTTAATTTTATTAACTTGAAAGCTTATTAGATTGAAATTATTAAACTAAGAGTTATAATTTTAGCAACTAAAAGCTGTAAATTGCACCATATAAACAGTTATTTCAAGCAAAAGTTATGCCATTAAGAGCTATGCAACAAACATTTATATTTGTGGGTAATAGTAAGCTCCAGATGGAGACGTGAGAATTGATGTTTTGTATCGAGATGAAAACATTTGGCTTACACAAAAAAGAATGGCGGAGTTGTTTGATGTTAATATTAGAACAATTAGTGAGCATTTACAGAACATATTTGCTAGTCAAGAGTTAGATAAAGATTCAGTTATCCGGATTTTCCGGAATACTGCTGAAGATGGTAAACAGTACCCTACACAATTTTATAATTTGGATGCAATTATAGCTATTGGTTATCGAGTTAATTCTAAAAAGGCTACATCTTTCAGAGTATGGGCTACAAAAATTTTGAGAGATTTCATCATCAAAGGATTTGCATTAGATAGCGAACGGCTAAAAAACGGCCCAAAGTTTGGCAAAGACTACTTCAATGAATTACTTGAAAAAATCAGGGAAATACGAGCATCGGAACGTAGGTTTTACCAGAAGATTACCGACATTTATGCTGAATGCTCTGCAGACTATGATCCAAATTCAGAAATAACAAAACAATTTTATGCAAAAGTACAGAATAAATTATATTGGGCGATTTATGGCCTGACTGCAGCAGAGCTAATATATTCTCGAGTTGACCACAAAAAACCAAATATGGGGCTAACTACATGGAAAGATGGTCCTGGCAACAAAATTCATAAGAGTGATGTGAGTACTGCAAAAAACTACTTGACTGAAAAAGAGTTGAGTGAACTAAATCATATTGTTTCCTAGATTATGCGGAACTTCAAGCAAGAAAGCATCGGCTAATGAAAATGTAGAATTGGGTTGAAAAGTTGGATGCATTTTTATTGTTCAATGATTATGAAGTGCTTAAAGATGCTGGTAAAGTTAGTGCTGAAGTTGCAAAAGCTCTAGCTGAAGGAGAATACGAAAAGTACAGAGTTGTACAGACATGAATCTGATTTTGATGAATTAATTAAAGCAAGTAAAGAAAGTGAGAAAATAACTACAACAAAAACCAGCTTGTAGTTGAGCTATCTGTGTTTGACATCTTGCTTTTATTTTAATTTCAAGGGGGGTGAAAAATTGTGTGCGCCAAGAAGTGCGTAAGGAACAGTTGGTGAAAATCCAACACGGGTAAAGCTTAGCCAGCAACCTGGAACAAACCATTATGCTGCGTAAGGTAACGAGCGTAGTAAAGCTAATGGAATGGACAACATAGGGTGCAACGAAAGTGAAGGTATTGAGTCCCGTAATTCACGCGTCATGGGGGCCGACACTTTACATTTGGTGGAAGGCAACATGGGTAATAACGCTAAGGAAAGATATTACTCACCCCATCGGGATCGAAGGCCGCGTCATGTGTTGAGATGGACCTTACGTGAACTTGGGAGATCCTTTGTATTCCTGTAAGGGTACTCTGGAACAAGTCAATAAAGGCAAGGACTGGAGGAAGATGCAAAGGAAGTCGGACTAACTGATAGTACTCGGAGTGTGGGAAAGCCACATACAAGGGGAAGCGGTTAGCAATATAGTGACTGGTATAGGGATTGCTATACCAATACAACAGAGATTGGAGGAGTATGCAAGGAAAACTAAACCAGATAGCAGTAAGGGCTAAGCAAGATAAGCGAGTAAAATTTACATCGCTAGTTCATTTGATTAATGAAGAGAATCTTGCAGAGTGTTACAAGGAACTAAAACGCAACAAGGCTTGCGGTATAGATCGTGTGACAGTGGAAGCTTATGGAGAAAATCTAGAAGAGAAACTTAGAACGCTAGTGGATAGTATGAAGAGAAAGCAATACCGACCGCAACCAGTGAAAAGGGTATACATACCCAAAATTGGAAGCAAGGAAAAACGCGGTCTCGGAATACCATCAACAGAAGAAAAGTTGGTACAGGTAATGCTAAAGAAGATATTAGAAAATATTTATGAAGCAAACTTTATGGACAGCTCGTATGGATTTCGACCAGGAAGAAATTGTCATCAGGCGATAAACGCTCTAGATAAAGCAGTTATGCACAAACCAATTAACTATATTGTAGAAGTGGATATCAAGAAGTTCTTTGATAATGTTCAACATAAATGGCTAATGAATTGTCTAAGGGAACGAATAGCTGACCCAAATTTATTGTGGTTAATAAAACGATTTCTAAAGGCAGGAATAGTCGAAGTTGGATGTTACAAAGCAACCGATCAAGGCACACCACAAGGTGGTATAGTAAGCCCTGTATTAGCTAATATATACTTACACTATGTGCTGGACTTATGGTTTGAAAAGAAATTTAAGCCAAAAGCCAGAGGATATATACAGCTAATAAGGTTTTGCGACGATTTTGTAGTTGGCTGCGAGAGGGAAGAAGACGCAAAAGAATTTCTAGAATTACTGAAACAAAGACTAAGTAAATTTGGATTGGAAATAGCTGAAAATAAAACAAAAATAGTAAAGTTTGGTAAGAAAGAATGGTATCAAGCAGAAAGAGAGAAACGTAGGACGGCTAGCTTCAACTTTCTAGGATTTACACATTATTGTGGAAAAAGTCGTAATGGTAAACTTATGATGAAGCAGAAAACTTCAAAAATAAGCCTAGCTAGAAAGATTAAAGAAATCAAAGAGTGGTTGAAGATGGTACGAAGTCGTATCTGTCTCAAAGATTGGTGGCAGAAACTTAAAGCCAAACTAACAGGACACTATAGCTACTTCGGAGTTAGCGGAAATTATCGGTGTTTGATTCAATTCAATCGACTGGCAACAAAGTTAGCATTTAAGTGGATAAACCGACGTAGTCAAAAGAAAAGTATCGATTGGGAACAATTTATACACTATTTAAAAGTAAATCCATTACCAAAACCAAAGGTATATGTTTCTTTATACACAGGAGCACTAGTGTGAACGCTGTATTGTGGAGCCGTGTGCGGGAAATCCGCAAGCACGGTTCTTTTGGGGAGACTATGGTTATGAGACCAAATCGCTGATTTCAAGGTCATAAGTCTCTACCAGACCCCCACCCTTTAGAAAGCCCTATCTACCAATAAATAGTGAAAACACAAATCTTTGTCTCCATTATACGCGATAAAATTGGAGACGTAAATAAATAAATTTAGATCTTTGTCTCCATTTTAAGCAGTTTACGAGCTCAGTAGCTTATGTTTATGGCAGCAACTTTTTTCCTTTAGCTTCATCTACAAATTATTTATAGAGATTACCTAAAGACTCAACTTAAGAATTTTAGATAAAAGTCGTTATATCTCAATAAGACCTCCAAAACCAGCTCTTGTTTCACCTAAATTACAAAAACTTTTCACTTTTTTGAAAAAAATGTTTTACAACGAATAAAAAGCGTGATAGGGTACAATGGTTTTTTTTTATAACAAGTAAAACTTTAAAGCAAGAGATAATTTAGAGATGCCTCATAATCAAGTTTTAAGCTACCCTAGGTGAGTAACTTAGGTCTTGGTGGAATTATACCCTGAGGTTGTAGAATCGCTTTAAAACCCAATTACGGTTCATTTGTTTTTTCTGAGCATTGTCTTTCATTTCTTTTATCAGATAATTTTGAAAGAGAGCTTTACACGTATCCATAGCTTATTATTGTAGACTGGTTAGTAACCGAACAGAGTAGTATGTTTTAAAGTCATACTACTATATTATTATTATATAATAATAGGAAATTTTGGAAACTGGAGACTGGTCAAAACCCCGCAATACTCCTAAGCTTTTTGCCACCTAAACCAGATTACAGCTCAGAAATCTGTCAACCATTAAACCATTGAAAATCTGGCATTTTTTTACTACCAGAAAGTACCAGATCTCATAAACTGCACCAGATTCTGCCAAGACTGAAGAGTTCTGGAGTCTGAAATAATCAATATACTTCGTAAGTAACCTTATTACTGTAGATGATATAGAAGAGATCTAATTATAGTAAAGCCAAATGTTTGAATCTTCAACTGGCATAATACTGCCATATTCTGGCGATTTATAATCGGTTGGTAAAATCTTCTCATATACTGTAATATCCTTATTTAGTTGGTTTGTAACTTTCTTTTCCATATCTTCAACACAAAGTATCCCATATTTACTTCTTTCAGCATTTTTATCATTCCTGTTAAACTTAATGTAACCTTTTGCAGCAAGAACATCAATGCGTTCACGAATGGAGTTTTTACTACCAAGACCTGCTTTATTTTCAAATACCTCACAGAATGTATTGATTGTATATACTTTCCCTCTATTTCTCGCCTCGTCGTAAATTAATTGCAGTATAATATCATATCTACGAGAACGCTCTGCATCTAATTTTTGTCCATAATCTTTATGTATCAGTCTCTGTGACTCATAATCAAGTATTTGCCAGCAGTTATCGATTTTATCAACACATTTTGATGGAATAGCATGACCATTACGTAATTCAAACATCAGTTGACGACTACTCTGCCGTTCATCTGGCTTAAACATTATCATTCCCGTAGTATAAAAGCTTCTTAATGAACCAGCACCACTGAAACTCTGAAAAGGATCTTCTTCTAATGATTTCTTTTGCATCTTCTTCGTGTGATGTACTAAAATGACTCCTGCATTCGGATTAACTAACTCTCTCAATTTTTCAACTCTTTCTTGCAGGAAAAATAGCATAGCATTATTATCATTTTCACTACTGTTCTCGCCAGCATCAAAAACGTTACGTAGTGGATCAATAGCTATAATATCAACTGTATTTGAACCAAATGATTTTTTTATTTCACCAAGAACTTCATCTATACTATTATCATTTAAGAGTAGCTTTGTTTGAGGTGTAATGACTAAGTTATCCAAAGCAATCTCAAGCAGTTCTTCATTGATTTTTAGTTGCTGTAGACGTTCACGCATATAGTGGTAGCCAATTTCAGTTTGAAGATAAAAGATTCTTAAAGGCCTTTTAGGTACCATATCAAGAAATTGAGCTCCTGCTGCCATGTAAATTAGCCAAGAAATTAAAAAGTCACTTTTTCCTACTTTAGGTGCTCCAGCAAACACTAAAAGTCCACTTGGAGTTAAAATTCGAGGAGCAACTATATCTTCTGGCATCGGTGATTTATCGTTAAAGTATTGCCTTGCAGAAAATGAAATCAAACTTTTTGTACTTAGAGTATTAGTAGTAAGTGCAGTTGAAGCTAAAAATTCTTTAACATTTATTCCTTCCTCTACACAATCTGCAGCATCCCAGCCTTTTGTTTTATTTTGTGGAATATTAAGAACAACAAGTGATTCAACTCCGATTTCTAAAAGCTTTTTTTCAGCATTTTTAGCATATTTCTTACCTGCTTCATCATTATCTGGCCATATAATAATGTGTTTACCTTTTAGCGGAGTCCAATCAGTTTTCTCAATAGGTGCATTTGCTCCAGACATCGCTGTTGTTGCAGTTATTCCCTTCTCTATCAGCGCTTCTGCACATTTTTCCCCTTCCACCAGAACAATTTTATCAGACTTTAAGATTTCTGGAATGTTGTAGATTGGCCTTATTCCTGGTGAACCATATCTGCCTCGCTTAACATCAAAAGGCTTGTATACTTTTTTCTTTCCGGGAGGGTCAGAACGGTAAACTTTTACAATCACCTGACCATTTTCATCATAATAATTCCAACTGTGGGTAATAAATTTCTCGAAGTCTTCATCAACATACTGTTTCTCGATGTATTTTTTATTATTTCCGAGCCACTCAGCTATAGAAGCCATTACCTCAGGAAACTCTGTCCTTGCATTCTTTCTATGTACAGATGCCCAAAGGTCGATAATGTCACCACCTTCTCCAGCTGCAAAATCATTCCATAACCCAGCTCTACTGCCACTTAGTTCTACTCTTAAACTTTTTCCTTTGTTACCATGCACATCACCTATTCGAAATTCATCACCATGGAAGGTACCATTGGGGAAAAGGTAAGAAAGACAAGATCTTAAATTCAACAATAGTTGTGCTTTAATCTCTGGAACATTGTATGAAACACTCATAATTAACCTTTAAATTCGGAGTCTTGTTCTATATATTCACCGGATTTACAAAAACTGTTCAGTTCGTAGGTGCGTTGTCTGATCAAAGTTTTGAGTGTCTGAGATTTAGAAAAGATTCTAGACTTTCAGAGGGTAAAAAACTCACGATTGTCTGAGGTATTTTTTTCATGTCCTACAATATTTACTAAGAAAGTTTCATCCTTAAGTCTTTCATTTAAGGATACATCTTATGAAATCTCGAAACTCTTATTCAGGTATTGATCCTAAAGTTGTTAATTTAATAAAATTTTATGCAAAATATTACAAATCGCTTACTGATCAAGATATTGAAGACATAGAACAAGACCTCTTCTGTGAATTTCTTTCATGCATAGATCAGCATGATAAAACTAAGGGCAGTCTTTCAACTTTTGCTAAGCAAGTTGTTAAAAATCGTATTAATAATCTAGTCCGTAAACACTCACGTACTACTCCTAAGCTTGAAAATAATGTGCAACAGGAAAGTTACTGTTTTGAAGATGAAGCGATACCACGTATTGATGTTGAGCAAATTATTTCAAAATTACCAAAGAAGTGGCAAGTTTTATGTGAACAATTAAAACACCACAGCATTGCTGAAGTTGCAGACATAAACAATATGTCACGGACTACTTTGTACAACATTCTCAAGAAAATGCGATCTAAATTTGCACCTGTTTACGGAAAAAAGCATAAGAAAAATTGAACAGTTTTTTGAAATTTGGTGAATTTATATATAGTGGCAAATTAAGGTAAAAGCATGAAAATAATAAACAGCAAAGAAAGAGCAAAAATGGTCACAGGTGTGAAGATAGTAATCTTTGGACCTTATGGAATCGCCAAGACTAGCCTACTTAAAACCCTCGATGAATCAACAACACTTTGCCTTGATTTTGAAGCAGGACTTCTAGCTGTACAAGATTGGAAAGGAGATTCAATCAGTATTCGTACTTGGAATGAGGCAAGAGATATTGCATGTCTCATAGGTGGTCCTAATCCTGCATTAAGGTCTGATCAGGCGTATAGTCAAAAACATTATGAGCATGTCTGTAGCAAGCACAAAGATCTTCTTTCTGAGGTTTCTAAATACCGCTCTATTTTTATTGATAGCATAACTGTTGCATCACGTTTATGTTTTTCATGGGCCAGAATGCAACCTGAAGCTTTTTCAGATAGATCAGGAAGAGAAGATAAAAGAGCTGCTTACGGATTACTCGCACAAGAAATGATGGCCTGGCTCAATCAGTTTCAACATATCAGAGATAAAGACATCATCATAGTTGGCACATTAGGTCAATATCTTGATGACTGCAATCGTCCAACTTGGCTGCCTCAATGTGAAGGAGCAAAAACTGCTAGTGAAATTCCAGGTATTGTTGATGAAGTAATTAGTATGGTTGGAATCAAGAAAGATGATGGTACAGAGGTTCGCTCATTTGTCTGTCAGACTATTAACTCTTGGGGATATCCCGCTAAAGATCGAAGTGGCTGCCTTGATATGGTTGAAGAACCGCATTTAGGTAAATTACTTGCAAAAATTAAAGCCAAAACCTTGGCTTCTGTTGCCTAAATTTAATTTTAAAAGGAGTAATATGGAACAAAGCTTTTTCAACATCGGTCAAAAAGTCCCTTTTTATAGCGTAAAGGAATATTTAAGTGATCAAACGCCAATACCAGAGGATATAATCTCACCAAGAATTTTAACGAAAAGAGGTCTATTGGTACTGGGTGGTCCACCTAAAATCGGCAAAAGCGATTTTCTGATTTCATGGCTCGTTCATATGGCCGCTGGGACTCCGCCAACAATATTGCAATAAACCTGAAACTTGAGAAGACTATTTCCCGAAAGCTTCTACAAAAAGAACGGAGAGTTGAATTTATTTATAGAGCTAATGATCAAATAACCATATGTCTCGATGGATAATATATGGTAGAGCTCATGGGCAACAAGAAATTAATAGTTCGTATTAGTTGTAGTTATGAAGTAAATCGATTAGCAGAGTTGTATCTATTAGATGCGTATGAAAAATTAGTGTTAAGTAAACCAATAAAAGCGAGCAAAAAGGAAGAAAACTCTGAATATAAGAAAGTAGATTTGAGGACGGTAAAATGGTAACAGTTAGTTTATATGCAAGAGTTTCTTCAGGGAAGCAAGCACAAGAAGATACAATAGCAAGCCAAATTGCTGCTATAGAGAATCAAATTAGTATGGATGGACATAAATTATTAAATGAATATAAATTTATTGATAATGGTTATAGTGGTTCTAACATAATCCGTCCTGGTTTGGAAAAATTACGTGATAAAATAGCAGAAGGTAACATTGATAAGGTTTATATTCATTCTCCTGATCGTTTATCTCGTAAGTATGCATATCAGATGATATTACTTGAAGAGTTTAAGAAATTAGGAGTGGAAGTCATTTTTTTAAATCATCAAATTAGCGATAATCCAGAATCTCAATTACTATTACAAATGCAAGGTATGATAGCAGAATACGAACGTGCAAAAATCATGGAACGAAGTCGTCGAGGAAAGATTTATGCAGCAAATAAGGGTTGTATAAGTGTAATGAGTGCTGCTCCTTATGGCTATCGTTATATAAACAAAAATACAGAAACAGGACAGGCCTTATTTGAGATTTATGAAGAAGAAGCTGAAGTTGTTCGTAAAGTATTTTCTTGGGTAGGAAGAGAAAGAGCCAGTATAGGAGAAGTATGTCGTAGGCTAAGTGCTATGTCCATTATGACGAGAACTGGAAAAGAGTATTGGGATAGGGCTGTAGTTTTGAGTATGTTAAAAAACTCTGCTTATAAAGGACAAGCAGCTTTTGGTAAAACAAGGTTTGGTGTCAAACTAAAACATATAAGACCGAAAAAAAACTCCTGCGAGCATCCAAAAGATAATTATTCTACTTATCCTGTTCCAAAAGAGGATTGGATTTATATTAAAGTACCTAGTATAGTAAGCGAAGATTTATTTGAAATCGTTCAAGAACAATTAGCTGAGAATAGAAAAATAGCAAGAACAAGACAAAGAGGAGCAAGACATTTATTGCAAGGTTTAGTAGTATGTAAGCTTTGCAATTATGCATATTATGGTACTAGCACTGCAAGGAATAAGGAGGGGGAAAAAACTAATAATCAGGTATATTATCGTTGTGTTGGCACGGATTCATACCGTTTTGGCGGTAATAAAATGTGTAACAACAAATTAATTCGTACAGATACATTAGACATGGCTGTGTGGGAAGAGGTAAAACATCTATTAAAAAATCCAAATAGAATATTAGAGGAGTATAAACGTAGACTTTCAGAACTTAAAAAATCACCACTAGATCAAAAAAGTGCTTTGCTTGAAACACAAGAAGATAAATTAAAACGAGGTATTGCAAGGTTAATTGATAGTTATGCTCAAGAATATATTGATCAAGAAGAATTTGAGCCAAGAATTAAAGCAATGAAACAAAACTTAAAAATGGTTGAAGAACAAAAGAAAAAGATATTTGATCAGAAAAAACTCACACAAGAGTTAACTCTAGTAGTAACAAATTTAGAGGGGTTTTCCTCTAGTATTAACTCAAGTCTTAATAATGCAGACTGGCTAACTAAACGTGATATTATTAGAACGTTAGTTAAGCGAATTGAGATTAATTTTGAGGATGTAAACATCGTGTTTAGAGTAAAAGAGCTTCCAGACTCTTTTCATATGGAGAAAAATCAATGCTTGCAATGTTGTTGTAGGGGTAGGTAGATCATTTCTTGGTATGACACCAAATAGACCTTTGAAAATCTTCTACATGCAAACTGAAATTGAATATGAATATATGAAAGAACGTTTGCAACAACTTCAACTTGATAAAGAACTCTTAGATGTAGCTGCTAACAACTTAATTATCACGCCAAGAGTACAATTATCTTTCAGCAGTGAAGAAATAGATGAAATTAAAAATACTGTCAAAGAACGTTTTAAGCCTGATATTATTGCGATTGATCCTCTTCGTAACATTTTTAACTCAAGTGAATATGGCAATGAAAACGACAATAGCGCTATGTTATTCTTCTTGCAAAAAACACTTGAGAGATTGAGAAATATTATTAATCCAGATTCGGGCATAATACTCACCCACCACACAAAAAAACTGTCCAAAAAGATGCTGGAAGAAGATCCATTTCAAGGCCTAAGCGGTGCTGGATCTTTACGTGGATTTTACAGTACTGGTATGGTGATGTTTGCTCATGATGAGGAAAGCACTACCCGTCAAGTAGTATTTGAGTTGCGAAATGGTGAACGTGTAGCAAGTAAGCTCATCGATAAGATAAATGGTCGTTGGAAACTTGTAGATCAATGGAGTTGATTCTTTTTTTTACTTAATTTATAGGGAACAATATGCTAACAGATTTTTTAACTGATTTTAATAACGCGAAACTGCAAAGCAGTTTAATACCGAAAGGTACAACAGTCAAGGTAAAAATGGCAATAAAGCCTGGAGGTTATGAAAATTGGTTCACGAAAAGCTACACTACTAGCAGCATCTATTTAAACGCTGAATTTACTGTCACTGAAGGTCCATATGCAAAACGCAAGATTTTTCAGATTATAGGTGTCAAAAGTGGCAAAGCAAGCGTTGAAGGAGAAGATGTTTGGGGAGAATCTGGACGTTCTATGCTTAGAAGTATTTTAGAGTCAGCACAGAACATTCATTCAAATGACACTTCAGAAAAAGCAGTTATTGCTAGAAAAGTCAACTCTATAGCTGATTTTAATGGGTTAGAGTTTACTGCAAAAGTTGGTATTGAAGCTGATCGATACGGAGAAAAAAACAAGATTGCTACGGTTATTACTCCAGAAAATACTGAGCTTGATTGGATACCTTTCTAAGCGAATAAAAGAATCATTTTTTTATCATAAATTATTGGAGGGCACCTTTTATGAATAAATCTCTAGAAGAAATAAAAGCGTTAGTAATTGATAGAATTGAAGAATACCTACTCCATTTACTACCTGGTGGCGAGTTTTATAAAAGTAAGTTTTACATTGGAGATTCACGTGGAGATAAAATAATAGTTGAGACAACAGGAGAAAGAGCAGGAGATTGGTATAAACTAGCCAAAATTAAAGGAGACGTAGTTGAATTTTTTACTTTCATTGCAGGTGACAAAAAAAGCGCTGAAGAATTGTATCGGTATATTTTAGAGAAGTATCCTTCTGCGTTTTCTGTCCAACATTGACTAAGGAGCTTAGCTAGCACTTAAGTTAATGGTAGATGGATTAAGCCGGTAGCCTGACCAGTTACATGCTTGTATCACATCATCTCGTCTTATATTTAGTCCCAAGGTGCTAGCTAGCTTTTCTGCTATTGTTTTTTGCATTCTGTTAAGAGGTCTGCGCACCTGCTGTTCTGGGTCTTCAATACCTAAACTATCTGCTATTTGAATGATACTAAGAAATTTATATTCTTTAGCTGCTTCCAAGTCACGCAAAAATTGTTTAAGTAATACTCTAAAAATGCGGATGCTTGAAGTTGCTTGTTTGCCTATAATTTCAACGTTATTAACATAAATAGTATTATCTTCAACTTTTAATCGCAGTATCTTTTTTTCTGGGAGAGTTGTTTCTTGCAGTGGAACATAAGGGAATGCTTGAAAAGAAACGTTAGGTAATAATTCTGGTACTCCTTTTTCAACTGCTTCGCTTAGTATTTGATTTAGAGTTTGATGTTCACAGATTAAATCAGCCATGGGAATAGTGTATAGGCTTAACAATATTTTTAAGTCTTCTTTTCCAAAAGTTATAAGAACAGCAACATTAGTTCTTAACCTATCTACAGTTAAATATGACTTATCAGTACATAAAGTTGGTATGATAACGCTTACTATTTTACTTTTAAAACTTATATGATATATCCCATTTGCCGCCTTTTCCCATATGAGTCCTATTAATAGTTTTTCAAACCAACTTATAATTTTTTCCGTATTGAGTTTAATTGAAAGCACAAGATAACGCTGTTTTTTATAAGTATCAGGAAAAATATCACGACCACAATCCTCGCAAGCTAGATCATCGCAATCTTCATCAAAACCATGAGAAATGATAACCTCATTTTTGCAATAAGGATTTTGTATATTTGGAAAATCAAGATCTAAATCATTAGCACAAATAACGAAGTAATACTTCTCAAGTTTAACAAAATCAAGCTGACTGAGATACTCTGCAGCCTCTATATAGTTTTCGTCAGGATTTACCCAGGACCTATTTACTAACATATTATCAATATCTTGAGAGTGTTTTCGACAAAACGGTAATTCCATAGCTATCTCTAATTAAAGACTTAAAATCATCTCGTTCTTTTATATTGAGAACATATTCTGAGTAATCAATTTCTATATAATTTGCGTATTGCGTGTCTGTCTGAAAGGATAAAGTAACTTTTTTACTTTTGAACAATACTTTGATATGCTGAACAAGCGAAACATCATGCAGTACACTACCAACCGAATGCTCTATCTTCTGCAACCACTCTTCAATATTATCCGTGTTTAACGTAAGATTAGTTTTAGATTTAGATGGACCAAATTTCAATTCAAATAGGCGAATATCAGGTACATGTTGTTTTACACAGTCATTCAAAAAAGTCCTCACTTGTGCTGTTGTATTTTGGTGGCGCATGTTAGTAAATGAACATTCTCGCTGAAAATAACAGCTTACTATTCTATTTGCTATTTTTAATCCTTGATCAAAACTTTGAATAGATAGGTTTACTTGGTTAGCGTTTAAAGCAAAGTCAATAATAATTCTACTAGGTTTATAACCGTGTATTACCTTATTTGAACTGATTAATAAATCCTCATCTTTACTAGCACGTCGTATAAATAAGTAAATACTATTTTGGTAGTAAAAGAGTTCTTGAAACTGACTTTCAAAACTATCATTTTCCGAGAGATCATGCTGTTTTAATATTTCCTGTATTGTACTTTCTGATAAAAAATTCTTAAATGAAGTGGACTTTTGTCTTGGAGGATTTTTTAATACGAAAGGTAAAAACCCTTTTTTCTGTACTTGATTAAAGCAGAAAATTTGTTTTAGTAAGTTACGATTAGTTATAAAGAGAGTAAACAACAAGGACTTTTTGTTATATTTGTTATTTTGCAACAGAAATGATTTCAGAAGATCTTGGCTTAATACAGACTGTGCTACTTCAGCTATAGTTGTTTCTGATTTTGCACGACTAAAACGATTGACTAAGTAATAATCAAACAGAGATCCAGAAATTTTAATAAGCATCTTGCGTTTTTGCTGAGTTGAAATATCATCGCATTTTTCGTAGTCTTTAAATAATTGCCTGTTTTGTTTATTCTGAAAGTAATGGTTAAAGATCACACTTAATTGTCTACCAGAAAGAGAATTAAGCCAACTTTCACGTAAACTTGGATTTTGAAAATCCTTAAGCAAAAAGGATACTGGCATTTCTAAATTACTTTCCCAAAATTCCTCACTAGCTATCATATATCTAAAAGCAAATATGTTATGTCTAAAATAGATTAAAGATTAGTCAACAAAAATTTATTATGAAAAAAAGAAGAATTTTCCTAAAAAAACTGAACAGTTTTTGTAATTTTGGTGAATATATATACAGGAGTCAAATTTTCAAATGTCAATTCTTACACAGTCAGGAAGAGCAGCAATAGCAGCAAGCATAAAAGAGCAATCTCTACATCTTGCCTGGGGCAGTGGTGACTCAAATTGGGAAAGTAGCCATCAGGTCGAAAAAGTTTTTGTTGAGGGTGAAATAGCTCTAGATCACCATACTATTAAAGATGTAAGGGTTTTTACAGGACAAACAACTTATCAGCCAGGTATAGATTATATAGTTGATAGCAGTAGTGGTGTAATAAAACGTACGGAAAATAGCTCTATCAGGGCAAATAGTGCAGTTACTGTAGAGTATAGTTGAAAGCACCCCACCGGAGCCTATTACTTCTCAAAAACTACTCAATGAACTTGGCAGACGTACTGCAGATGAAGTGCTATTCTGCACAGGTGATGAAAATGGAGAGCTTTTGACTCTTTCTGGAAGGTTTAGGCCCTCAAATGTACCAACCAACAATCTTTTTCTCAAATTCACTTTCGATTTCACGGATGCAGCAAATCAAGTTATACGGGAATTAGGGGTTATGGTTGGTACTAAAGTAAAAGAAGAATTACCTGAAGGACAGAGATATTTCGAGCCAAAAGACGTGGAAAATCCGGGAATTTTGTTAGTTTTAGAACACACCGTACCACTTATCAGAACTGCAGCAACCAGGGAAACTTTTTCATTTGTTGTAACTTTTTGAATTTTTCTAGCATTAAATGACTTTAAACGCCTATTATAACCGCTTTAATCCTGACAAAGAATATGAGAAAAGCTTATTTCTTGCTGGAAGAGGTCTACAGTCTGCAGAATTAAATGAGACTCAGGAGTATGCTCTTTCTAAGCTTAAAGGTATAGGTGATGCAATATTTCGCGATGGTGATGTTATAACAGGAAGCAATTGTATTATAGATAGAGAAACTGGTAAAGTTACGCTTGAATCAGGAAAAATCTATCTGCGTGGTGCAGTTAGAAAAGTCGAAAAAGAAGAATTTGTTATTCCACTGAGTACCACAGTGCGTATCGGTGTTTATTATCTAGAATCTACGATTACAGAACTTGAGGATGAAAATCTTCGTGATCCTGCTGTTGGTACAAGAAATTATCAAGAAGTAGGGGCAGCAAGGCTTAAAGTTTCCACCATTTGGGGTTATCAATATGAAGGTCTTTCTCCACGTTTTTCTGAAGGAGAGTTTTATCCAATTTACAATATTGAAAATGGAGTATTAATAGAACATTCACCGCCACCACAAGCAAACATAGTAACTACTGCTCTTGCTCGTTATGATAAAGAAGCAAATGGTTCCTACGTCGTAAATGGTCTTGAAGTAATGTTCCTGCAAAAGGAAGAGGGAGAAGGAGGAAAAAAAATATTTGTGATTAATGAGGGCAAAGCTCATGTTGATGGTTATGAGATTGAACTTCCTCACAGCATTCGTGTTTCTTTTGATGAAGATCCGAATATAAAATCAGTTGAATCAGAACCACACACTTTTCAGCCAAATAGCCAAAGAGTAATGGAACTTAAAGTTAATGATTTTCCAATCAGTGAAATTAAAAAAGTAGATATCACTGTTCAAAAAACCATTACCATTACTCATGGTTCATATTCTGGAGCTATTGATCCGATACCTGACTCTGCAGTACTTGAGATTATTCAAGTTAAACAAGGCAATGTTATTTATGAAAATAGTATAGATTACAAATTAAACGCAGGAAACGTTGATTGGTCATTACCAGGTAAAGAACCAGCTCCTGGAAGTAGTTATCAAATAACTTACCGCTGCCGCACTCATGTAATTCCTGAAGATATAAGTGAAGAGGGGTGTAAAGTAAAAGGAGCAGTTGATAACAGTCTGGTTTTGATTGATTACACCTGGAAAATGCCACGCTTTGATTTAATTACTATCGATAGCAAAGGGGTGGTAAGGAGAATAAAAGGTATAGCTCACCCTTGGCGACCATCGATGCCTAGAGCGCCTAGTGGACAACTTTTACTCTGCTACATTCATCAGACGTGGAAAAAAGGCGAAGGGGTAAAAATAGTGAATAATGCTATTCATGCTGTACCGATGAATGAGCTTGAAGCAATGAAAAAAGGAATAAATGATCTTTATGCGCTGGTTGCAGAGGAACGTCTACGCAATGATGCAAATTCAAGAGAACCTACCACCAAAAAAGGAGTATTTGTTGATTCATTCTTTGATGATGATATGCGCGATCAAGGAATTTCGCAGTCTGCAGCAATAGTAAATAGAGAGCTCAGACTAAAGGAGAAAAGATCAATCCATACCAAGCTTTTGATCTAGTACCGGCACAAATTACTCTAAATAAAAATATAGATCACTGGACGGAGGTAAAAACAAATTGGAAAAGTTCAGTAACAAGAGTATTTAATGTTAAAGAAACGACAGAGCTGCTGTCAAGTACTTCATACGAAACTGAATTTATGAGAGAAGCAATACAGAATTTTGAAATTGAAGGTTTTGAGCCAAATGAGAAGCTTAAAGAGATAAAATTTGACGGAATAAACATTCAACCTATAACTTAAAACTGGAAAACCAAATGTTAACAGCTAACAATCAGGGAAAATTAAAGGGAAAGGTGAAAGTACCAGCAAATATTCCAGCCGGTACTAAATTAGTGCAATTTTACGGGGATAAAGGAAGTTATGGAGAAGCAACTTATACTGGTAAAAAAACTATTATCATAGAGGAAAGAAGAAGAGTTATCGCAGCAAGAAGAGTTGATCCTTTAGCACAAACATTTACTTTAAATGAGAGCAGACACATAGGGGGTCTAGATTTATGGTTCACAAATAGCGGCAAAAAACGTGTTGTTGTGCAGATTAGAGAAACAGCAGTGGGAATGCCCTCGCAGACTGTCATTGCTGAAAGTTGTATTGAGCCAAAAGATATAAAGATAGATGGCACAGCAACACGTATAGAGTGGTCACCAGTGTTTTGCCATGCAGGAGAGGAATATGCAATAGTACTACTTACTGATGATGCAGATACTGCAGTAAAAATAGCAGAACTTGGCAAATATGATGCAGTAAATAGCCGTTGGGTAACAAGCCAGCCATATCAAGTAGGAGTATTACTGTCGTCTAGCAATGCAAGTACGTGGACTCCACATCAAAATTTAGATTTAACGTTTCGATTACTAGCTGCAAAATTTAGCGAAAGTTCTCACGTTATTGATCTGGGCAAAGTTACTGCAAATAACGTATCAGATTTAATTGTTTTGACGAACGTCGAAAAAGTAGCATTTGATACCAATGTAGAATTTATCTTAACAGATGAAGAGGGAAAAGAGAACTTTTTGTCTGATAATTTGCCGCTTGCACTGCGCGAAAGAATAAATGGGGAATTAACGGTAAAAGCAAGCCTAAAAGGAGGGCGAGAAAAAAGTCCTGTTCTCTATCCTGGGTTACAGCTAGTTCTAGGTAATCTTTCAGAGTCCGGAGATTATGTAACGAGAAGCATTACAGCAGGGGCTAACACTAAGATTACCATAACATATGATGCGCTAATACCTGGCACTGCAGATGTTAAAGCATATGTACAAAAAAACGTGGATTGGCAATTAGTAAATTTAACATCAGGAAAACCAATTGGAGAAAATTGGGTAGAGAGAGTCCACATACTGACAAACTTTAATGGCAATGAGACAAAGATAAAATTGGTTTTAAGTGGAACAGTTGTCTATCGTCCTAAAGTCAAAAATTTGCGAGTGATTATTACTTGAATCAATGCCAAATGACCAAAGCAAACGAGGATATACACTACCACATCCAGAAAATATTGCTGTGCAGGATGTTGCTCGTATCCGTACCACAATTGAGAAAATAGATGAAGATATTACCGAAAGAGAAGATGAGCATAATCAACTTAAGAGTAATTTTGAGCGGTTTAATTTTGAGACTTTTTTAAATTTTTGGAAATGAAAGAAGCAATATACCAAAGGATAAAGGATTTAGCAGCAAATAGCACACCTGATCAACTGGCATATCTTGCAAAATCGCTGGAATTGATAGCAGATAAAAAAGCTATTGCTGACATTGTGCAGATGACTGAGGTAAAAGAGATAATTGATGCACTACAAAAGAGGCTTAAGGATTTAGCAGCAAACAGTACACCAGATCAATTAGCATATCTTGCTAAAGCATTGGAATCAATAGTCGACAAAAGTGCAGTTTCTGAAATTGTACAGATGACTGATGGTAAGCTAAAAGAACTTCTTGATAGTGCAAAAAAACACTTAACTGATCTGGATAATAAAAAAGCTAGTTCTTTAGCAGTGATCTCTGAATCAGAGAAGCAGTTATTAAAGAGAATTGATGAAAAAGGAACAACAAATTTATCGCTACTTGATACGAGAAAGAATGCCAATATTGCAGCAATAAATAGCATTAGTAATAGTCATAAAGATGGTCTTAAAGGTTTAGTAGAAGATTTTCGTGCTGTTACCACTGGCTCATCAATTATTAGGGAAATAGAAACTCGTGATAACCAATTAAAAACATCCCTTATAAACGAGATAAAAACTAGAGATGATGAGCTGAAAGTGTCGCTTACACAAGAAATAAGAAAGCGCAACATGGTTGAACCAGGGTCATTACCTTTCTTATTTGGTGTACTTGGCAGAAAAAATAATTATTTTGGCCACGGAACTTTTACGACAGAGCTTGGAAAGTGGAGTAGTGATATAACAAAAACTGACTATATGTTACAACTACTAGCAGGTAGCCATACGTACAATACAGATTACGTTAGTTTTTATCGGCCAAGACAACTAAGTTTTATAGAGGGAAGCAAGGGAACATTTATTTACGGAGAGTTATGCACAAAAAGCTTTTCGGGTAGTTATGATGAGATATACTATTACCCATATGCTGCACTTGGAGTAGTATTTGTAAAAAATACAACCAATGTGAACATAAATAAAGCAATAGAATTTGTTGGATCATCGTATTCGAGTACGGAGTATGGAGGTGCAGGATTATTTGTGGGAACACCAGATAATACCAATTCTAATAAATCAAGAATTTCAAGAATAATATGGAAAAATGTTTACCAATACACGAGTTCTGATAGCAAATTAGCTGGATCTGGTAATGTGGAGATTCCAGCAGGAAAAACAGTTGCAATATTACTTTACACATCATCTTACCTGTATTCCAGAACACAAGTTAGTCAAGGTATGCTTGCATCAAATTATGTACACAACTATGGTCAATTTATTCAGTGGGGGATTTATAACATACGTAGCAATTTTCTCACCACAGGGCTTGAGGTAGATGTGGAAAGGACGCTCAGGGGTTGGCAATGTCCAGGGTTAGAACGAACTGATCAAATATGGCAATGAGGAGGAATTTGTGACTATTTATATACGTTTTGAAAACCACAAGCAGATTGAAACAACAATACTTGAAAACAAGCCAACAGGAAATGATTGGTATGAAGCGCCAAAGAATTTTGATTGGCAAAAAAGTTATTGTTTAACAGAAGGAGGAGAAATTGCTCAGCGAAATCAAGAAGATATTGAGTTGGAGTTACTGGATAATGCAAAGCTTTCTGCACTTGATAGTATGCGTTTTTATTATGATAATCATACTCACCAATACGCAGGACATTCTTACCAGAAGTCTAAATCTTATGAGATTCAAGCGAAAGCCGCAGAGAACATCTTAGCAGCACCAGAATCTATGAATGCAAAGGATAAAGAAATTATAGAACCTTTAGCAAAAGTCCGTGGTATTACGGTTATTGAAATGGCAAGAATAATTGAGGAAAAAGTGAAAAAAGCAGTAAAAGCGATAGTGAAATGCGAGGAGTTGGAAGACATGGCGAAGAGGAAAATTGAAGAAGCCAAGAGTGAACGAGAGCTAGAGAACTTACTAAACGATTTTAAACAAAAGATGCAAAGAAATGGCTGAAGAATTTTTGCACGGAGTAAATGTTATTGAGGTAACCTCAGGGGCAAAAACAGTACGTGCAGCTAAATCATCAGTGATAGGTGTAATCGGTACTGCACCTGAAGCTGATGAGCAAAAATTTCCGCTAAATAAACCAGTGTTAGTTGCAGGAAGCTTAAAGGAAGCAGCAAAGCTCGGAAAGAGTGGCAGTTTACCTTCTGCAGTAAATGGAATATTTTCCCAAATCGGTGCAACAGTAGTAGTTATTCGAGTTGAAGAAAGTGAAAACAGCGATCCAAAATTAAAAGAAGAAGAGACGCTGAAGAATATAATTGGAGGAGTTGATAAAGAGACTGGAGAGTATCAAGGGATAGAGGCATCCCTCAGTAGTGAAAGTATAGTTCATGTTGCTCCAAGAATATTAATTGCACCTCAGTTTACTTACCAACTACCAGAAGATGCAGTGGTTGCAGCATTAATTCCTATAGCAGAAAAGCTGAGAAGCATAATAGTAGCAGATGGACCAAATACCAATGATGAAGAAGCAATCAAGTGGAGAAAAAGTGTAGGCAGCTCAAGAGTTTACGTAGTTGATCCATGGATTAAGGTATTTATTGAAGGAAAAGAAGAAATTTTGCCAGCAAGCCCATTTGTAGCTGGTTTAATAGCAAAAGTAGATAGCGAACAAGGATTTTGGCACTCACCTTCAAATAAAGAGATAAATGGTATTGTTGGAACAAGCAGGCCTATTGATTTTACGCTCGGTAATACAAATTGTAGAGCAAACCATTTAAATGAAAATGAAGTAACAACGATAATTCATCAAAATGGCTATAGGCTTTGGGGCAATAGAACATGTTCAAATGACTCGAAATGGGCTTTTCTGTCAGTGAGAAGAACGGCTGATTTAATTAACGATAGTTTACTTAGGGCTCATTTATGGGCAGTTGATCGCAATATCACTAAAACTTATATAGATGATGTGATTGAGGGGGTGAATTCCTATTTGGCCAATTTAAAAGCCCAAGGAGCGATTATCAGTGGAAAATGCTATGCAACTCCCGAACTCAATACACCGGCGAATATTGCAAGCGGAAAAGTATACTTTGACTTTGAGTTTACACCACCATATCCGGCTGAGCAAATAATATTCAGATCCCATCTTGTAAATAATAGTGTAATAAGTTAGGAGAAAGCGAAGTGTTACCCAAAATACTGAGAAATTTTAACGTATTTGTAGATGGTCGTGGTTATGCAGGAAAAATAGATGAAATGACCCTACCAAAACTTACCATAAAAACAGAAGAATATCGAGCTGGTGGTATGGATATTCCAATAAATATTGATATGGGCATGGAAAAGCTTGAAGCAGATTTCACTTTTTCTGAATACGATACAGAGCTCTTTCGGTTATTTGGGTTGATAAATGGAAATTCAGTATCTTTGACGCTCAGAGGTGGAATGCAAGGGAGTGGTAGTAACGATATTGAAGCTGTAGTAATCAATCTAAGAGGCATATTCAAAGAATTTGATTTTGGTAGCTGGAAACCTGCTGAAAAAGCAACGCTGAAGTGTACTATAGCTGCTCATTACTATAAACTTACTATAGGTGGTAATGAATTAATAGAGATCGATGCTGAAAATATGATTAGAAAGATAAATGGCGTTGATCAAATGGCCTTGCTGCAAACGATTCTAGGGATTTAATGGAATAGATGGATGCTTTTTCATACAACCACTTTTTTATTGAAAAATTACTAATAATACTGTATAATTATTAACGGTTTTTAGGAATTTTTGCTATGGCTTTATCTAAATTTCTCGACCCTAAAAATGATATAGCATTTCGCCGTATCTTTGGTACTGAAAAGAATAAAGATATCCTCATTCACTTTCTAAATGATATTTTGAGCTTTACTGGCAAAAATGCAATACAGGATATAGAGTTTTTAAGTACTATTCAAGATCCTGATATTGCATCTAAAAAACAAAGTATTGTTGATGTGCTATGTAGAGATTCAACAGGAGTACAATGGATAATTGAGATGCAGGTCGCTAAAACCAAAGGCTTTGAAAAACGAGCTCAGTACTATGCTGCTAAAGCCTATTCAAGACAAGCTGACAAGGGTGATCAATACCATGATCTTAAGGAAATTATTTTTATTGCTATAGCAGATTGTATACTGTTTCCTGATAAGTCTGAGTATAAATCAAAGCACACTATTCGCGATGAAGATACTAATGAGCACGATCTAAAAGATTTTTACTTTGTATTTATTGAATTGCCTAAATTTCCCAAAACTAAAGAAGATCAGCTTTCAAATATAGTTGAGAAGTGGGTATATTTTTTTAAGCACGCTGACGAAACAGGTGAAGAAGAGCTGGAAAGGATAATAGGAAATGACGTAATAATCAAAAAAGCTTATGAAGAGCTAAATAGGTTCAACTGGTCAGAAAAAGAATTTATAGCCTACGAACAAGAGGTCAAGCGTATTCGTGATGAACAAGCTGTTCTTGCTCAAAAACTTGATGATGCCAAAAAAGAAGGAAAGATTGAAGTTGCAAGGGCGATGTTGACTAATAATGTTGATATTAGCACTATTGTCAAGTGTACAGGTCTTTCTGTCGATGAAGTTCAAGAATTAATTCAAGTTGAGGAAAAATAACCCCTACTATCATCTTTATATTGAGAAATTTAGTATAAAGGATCGTTAATCAAACACAAAAACTATAGTAAAAAAATTAGTTATGTAAAAGCCGATATAGACTTTTATTTAATTAATTTTTAAGGAGGAACATGCAAGCTATAACACTTAATAACCCAATAACAGTTGATGGAATTTCTGTCTCAGAGCTTACCATTAGACGTCCAAAAGTTAGAGATTATCTAGCTATTGAGAGACTTAATGGTAGTGATCTAAGTAAGGAAGTAACTTTGACTGCCAACCTGACATCAGTTGCAAAAGAAGCAATTGAAGAGTTAGATATTGCTGATTATGTGAAAATTCAAGAGGTATTAAAGGATTTTTTTTCACCGATTATCCAAAAAACTTGAGATTAGAAATACTAGTGCTTGGCTCTATCATAGGTGGTGGAGTTGAGCACATTCTTGATATGGAGATTAGTGAGTTTATTTTATGGAGCAAATTAGCTAGGGAGTTCAAATGTCAGTATTATCGATAAAAATAGGTGCGGTACTTGATGGCAGTTTTAATACTGTAATAAAGGGAAGCAGTAGTCAACTTACCCGTCTTGGTGAGAATATAAGAAAGCTTGATTCATCTTTAAAATCAGTATCAAAATTTAAGCAGTTGGGTAGTGATGTTTTGACTAGCAGGAGGTCGTGGAAGGGCTTTGAAGATCAAGTAAAATCTTTAGCTAAACAAATGAAAGCAATAGAGAAACCAAGCAAAACTTTAAAAGCTGAGTTTGATAAAGCTAAGTTTTCTGCAACAAAAGCAAAAGAGGCATACTTAAGGAAGAGAGATGCTTTGCATTCATTCAATGAAGAAGTAAGAAAAAGTGGAAGAAATATTAAGTACTTAGTAAGTGACCAACATAAACTTGGCTCTTCTATTGAAGTATTAAAAGGTAAGTATGGTAAGCTTGGATCTGCAATACGTAGTCACCAAAGTTTTTTAGCAAGTAAGACACATTTTAAGTCACAAATTATAGAGACTATTGGACTAGGGCTTTCACTTGCAGCACCAATTAAAGTTGCTATTGACTTTGAAAGTGCTATGGCTGATGTTACAAAAGTAGTTGATTTTGATGAAAAGACAAAGGAAGCTGATAAATTTGCAAAAAAGTTAAAAGAGATGTCACGTACTGTACCATTATCAGCCGCAGAACTGGCACAAATAGCTGCAAGCGGTGGTCAACTTGGTATCAAAAAAGAAGATCTTTTCAAATTTACAGAAACGGTGGCAAAAATGTCTACAGCATTTGATATGTCTGCAGAGCAAGCAGGTGATTCCATAGCTAAACTCTCTAACGTTTATGGAATTGATGTTAGTGAAATGGAGCACGTTGGTAATGTAATCAACCACTTATCAGATAACACTGCTGCTAAAGCAAAAGATATGGTTGAAGCTCTAGCAATAGTTGGTGGTACTGCAAAGCAGTTTGGATTAAAGTTTGAACAAACCAGCAGTTTAGTAAATGCTTTCATTAGTTTAGGCAAACAACCAGCAAAAGCTGCAACTGCTATAAATGCTTTACTTTCTAAGCTTCAAACTGCTGAAGGACAAGGAAAAGAATTTAAGGCAGCGCTAGAAGAAATGGGTATAGCCACAGAAGAAATGGTGCAAAGAATAAGTGAAAATGGGGAAGAAGCATTACTCTACTTTTTTCAAACTCTAAAGAAAATGGATAATCAGGAACGTTCTACAATCCTGATGAAACTTTTCGGTCAGGAATATCAAGATGATATTGCATTATTAGCTGGAAGTTTTAATAAGTATGAGGATGCAATAAAGTTATTGGCTAACACAGAAAAGTACGGAAGCTCTCTGCAAAAAGAATTCAAAAATCGTGCAGACACTACAGCCAATAAATTAAGACTCCTTCGAAATGCAATAGCTGAAGTTGGTATGAACCTGGGCTCGGTGATGCTGCCTACTTTAAAATTTATAGCTGAATTTTTACAAGAAAAAACTAGATATATAGCAGAGTTTGCAGAAAAATATCCAACCTTAACTACAGCAATCATGAGAACTATAGCAGCTTTAATAAGTTTAAAAATTGTAGCAGTAGGACTAGGATACGGATTTACATTGCTAGGAAGTACGATTTTTAGTCTGAAAGCAAACCTACTTGGAGTATTTTCATTTTTATCAGCTACAGTTTTTCCTGCAGTAGTAACAGGACTAAGAGCAATAACACTCGCTATAATGAGTAACCCGATTGGATTTTTAATAGCAAGTCTTGTTACTGGTGCAGCTCTTGTTGTGACTAACTGGCAAAAGGTGAAAGACTTTTTTTCTAGCTTTTTGGAATACATAAAATCACTCATTAAACCTATAGGAGAAGCCTTTTCATGGATAGAAAATACAGTTAGTAGCATATTTGCTAAAAATAGTCCACTGAAAGAATTTGAAAAAAGAAAAAGTATTGTTACTGAAATAAAAGCAGTACATAGTCCCCTAAAGAGTAATATTCTCAACAGTGGAAATCCTTTGCTAGGTAACAGTATAATTAAAGAATTTTCCAATAGAAATCAGAATAGCTTCAGAATCAAAAGCCTTATTGAGGAGAAAAAGTTTACAGAGAGTGATAATGATAAGATATTTGCAAAGAGTAAATTTGAAAATAAAGAACAAAATAAAACTCAGAACATCACTAATAATTATACTATCAGCATTAAAGCAGAGCCAAATCAAGATGTTCGTAGTCTTGCAGATGAAGTAATAAAAAGGATAAGAGAAAAGTCACGTGATGTTTTATTTGATACCATAGACTCCGTTTATTAAAATGTTGTCTCTTGCCCCTTATAAATTTGCTCCAACAAGTTTAAAGTATAATAGAGAAAATCGTTGGAGTACAATTGAGTGTATTGAAAATATACCACTATTACAAAATATCGGTCAAGGCATAGAAAATATAGATTTAGAAGGAACGATTTATCCACATAATCTCAACGGGCTAAATCAATTAAAGAATATGAAAGAAGCTGAAAACCCACATGTTTTAGTAGATAGTTTAGGTAATATTTTAGGACAATTCGTAATTACCAAGTTAGAAGAAAAGCAGATGTATTTTTTACCTAATGGACTACCAAGAAAAGTTGAATTTAGTTTGAGTTTGAAGAGCTATAGATGACTATATATTATTTAGCCAAAGAAGGAGAAATGCTAGATCTGATTTGCTGGAAACATTACGGATTTACGGATGGAGTAGTGGAATTAGTACTAGCAGAGAACTTAGGTTTGGCAGAATACGGAAGCTTTTTACCGGCAGGATTAAAGATAAAGCTCCCTACTATTCAAAAAACAATACAAAAGTCAAAATTGAAGATCTGGGAATAAATGCAGCCAGATTTTATAATAGATAAATGTGAATCAATTAAAGATAGAGTTATATCATTACGCCTTACCGATGAATCTGGGACAATAGACGATGTAGTTGAAGTGTGTGTTGATTACAGAGATGAAAACTTAAATATCCCAGATGAATTGAATATTTCTTTAGGGTATAGGGAAATCGGAGTGACGCCCATGAGTATATATACAGTTAATGAAATTACGGTACAGAGTCCACCTAAAACCTTACTAATAAAGGCTCATGCAACAAATTTAAGACTATCATTAAAGGAGAAAGTATCTAAAGAATGGCATCAAATTACTCTAGGTAACTTGGTTAAGGAAATAGCAGAAAAGCACGGATATGGATGCAAAGTTGCAGAAGAATTTGAAAATGTGTTGATTCCCCATATTAACCAAACAGAAGAAAGTGATATAAGTTTATTAACAAAAATAGCAATAGAACGTGAGGCAATGGCAAAGTTAGCTGGCGGATACATACTTTTTATTCCAAAAGGCAGAGCAAAGTCGGCAACTGGAAAAGCTTTAGGAACAACAGCTATTAGACCTCAAGACACGATAAATTGGAAAGTGCATTTTACTGTGAGTAGGTACAACTCAGTGGTTGCAAAATGGCATAGCTATGAAAGAGGTGAAACTATGTGTGCGCCAAGAAGTGCGTAAGGAACAGTTGGTGAAAATCCAACACGGGTAAAGCTTAGCCAGCAACCTGGAACAAACCATTATGCTGCGTAAGGTAACGAGCGTAGTAAAGCTAATGGAATGGACAACATAGGGTGCAACGAAAGTGAAGGTATTAAGTCCCGTAATTCACGCGTCATGGGGGCCGACACTTTACATTTGGTGGAAGGCAACATGGGTAATAACGCTAAGGAAAGATATTACTCACCCCATCGGGATCGAAGGCCGCGTCATGTGTTGAGATGGACCTTACGTGAACTTGGGAGATCCTTTGTATTCCTGTAAGGGTACTCTGGAACAAGTCAATAAAGGCAAGGACTGGAGGAAGATGCAAAGGAAGTCGGACTAACTGATAGTACTCGGAGTGTGGGAAAGCCACATACAAGGGGAAGCGGTTAGCAATATAGTGACTGGTATAGGGATTGCTATACCAATACAACAGAGATTGGAGGAGTATGCAAGGAAAACTAAACCAGATAGCAGTAAGGGCTAAGCAAGATAAGCGAGTAAAATTTACATCGCTAGTTCATTTGATTAATGAAGAGAATCTTGCAGAGTGTTACAAGGAACTAAAACGCAACAAGGCTTGCGGTATAGATCGTGTGACAGTGGAAGCTTATGGAGAAAATCTAGAAGAGAAACTTAGAACGCTAGTGGATAGTATGAAGAGAAAGCAATACCGACCGCAACCAGTGAAAAGGGTATACATACCCAAAATTGGAAGCAAGGAAAAACGCGGTCTCGGAATACCATCAACAGAAGAAAAGTTGGTACAGGTAATGCTAAAGAAGATATTAGAAAATATTTATGAAGCAAACTTTATGGACAGCTCGTATGGATTTCGACCAGGAAGAAATTGTCATCAGGCGATAAACGCTCTAGATAAAGCAGTTATGCACAAACCAATTAACTATATTGTAGAAGTGGATATCAAGAAGTTCTTTGATAATGTTCAACATAAATGGCTAATGAATTGTCTAAGGGAACGAATAGCTGACCCAAATTTATTGTGGTTAATAAAACGATTTCTAAAGGCAGGAATAGTCGAAGTTGGATGTTACAAAGCAACCGATCAAGGCACACCACAAGGTGGTATAGTAAGCCCTGTATTAGCTAATATATACTTACACTATGTGCTGGACTTATGGTTTGAAAAGAAATTTAAGCCAAAAGCCAGAGGATATATACAGCTAATAAGGTTTTGCGACGATTTTGTAGTTGGCTGCGAGAGGGAAGAAGACGCAAAAGAATTTCTAGAATTACTGAAACAAAGACTAAGTAAATTTGGATTGGAAATAGCTGAAAATAAAACAAAAATAGTAAAGTTTGGTAAGAAAGAATGGTATCAAGCAGAAAGAGAGAAACGTAGGACGGCTAGCTTCAACTTTCTAGGATTTACACATTATTGTGGAAAAAGTCGTAATGGTAAACTTATGATGAAGCAGAAAACTTCAAAAATAAGCCTAGCTAGAAAGATTAAAGAAATCAAAGAGTGGTTGAAGATGGTACGAAGTCGTATCTGTCTCAAAGATTGGTGGCAGAAACTTAAAGCCAAACTAACAGGACACTATAGCTACTTCGGAGTTAGCGGAAATTATCGGTGTTTGATTCAATTCAATCGACTGGCAACAAAGTTAGCATTTAAGTGGATAAACCGACGTAGTCAAAAGAAAAGTATCGATTGGGAACAATTTATACACTATTTAAAAGTAAATCCATTACCAAAACCAAAGGTATATGTTTCTTTATACACAGAGCACTAGTGTGAACGCTGTATTGTGGAGCCGTGTGCGGGAAATCCGCAAGCACGGTTCTTTTGGGGAGACTATGGTTATGAGACCAAATCGCTGATTTCAAGGTCATAAGTCTCTACCAGACCAGAAACAGTTGGCTTTGGTAGCCCAAGTTATACTATACAAACGCTTTACTCTAATGTAGAATCAGCACTAAGTGCAGCAAATGCTAAGTTAAAACAATTAAAGCGAAATAATGCAGTATTGGATGTTACTATGCCTGGTAATCCAGAACTATTTGCAGAGGCAAAACTCAGTTTATTAGGGTTTCATCAAGATATAGACGGTGAATGGATAATTGACAGAGCAGAACATGTGTTAGATAGTTCAGGTTATCGCACTGTGTTATCAGCATCAACGTTAAGAAAAAATCAGTAAACCAAATGTTTAATGTTGAAAAAAGTATTGAATATGAACAGAGACTCAAGAAATAAGCTACATTTTTGGTGGTTTATAGTAACAGTAGTATGTGTTATTATTACCTATTGCTATACGAAAGCAAAAGCTACAGATAATTATAAAACAATATTGCGGATTGCATCTGAAAATTGTAACTTAGAAATTGCGAAGTTTTCAGTAAAAAATTTATTAGATATAGATACGCAAATTTTTAAACTTACTACACTACATTATGCTGCAGGAGAAGGATGCTTAGAAGTTGTCAAATTTCTGATAGACGAAGGAATTAATGTAAATATTATCAACGGGTATGGAAGTACAGCACTTCACAATGCTGCGTATCGAGGGGATTTAGAAATCATAAGGTTTTTATTGGAGAAAGGTGCAAATCCTACAATCAGAAATAAAGATGGAAAAAACCCAAGAGATGTAGCTGTGCTAAGATCACGGCACAATAAAGATAAACCATACGATGAAATTATACACTTGCTCTATAATGCTGAAAAGGAACACAAATCTGAGCAGTAATATTTCGTAACTGGGAAACAATAGGAAATATTTATACATGTCAAGTTTAAGATAATTTTTTTAGATTGATCCATAAATTACTAACCTTATTACTCAATTTCTAAAATAGTTTTTTCCATTTTCCTTCTTATGCCGCTTGCACTTAACTTGACGCTTATGAACACTACCAAACAAGAAATAATTGAAAGTCTTTTATTATACAATCAGGAAAAGCATGCAAAAACAAAAAATCCCAATCACAGTAATAATAACGATGGTAATACAGACCATAGCAACAATTTGGTGGCTCGCCAAGCTAGACTTACGGGTACACATGCATGATAAATTTATAGAGCAGAACAATGGATTGGCCGTTACGGTATATCGTCTGGAAGAACGGGTAAAGAATCTTTCTGAGGAATTAGATGAATTCAAAGCTAATTTGAAGTACAAGTAATTATTCTTCTACTTTTGGTGTGTAAGCATCAGATTGAGATTGACGATCCTTCCAGTTTTTGATGTATTGCTCGACTAATGGAGGATCTCCTGTTATAATTAGTAGATTCTCAGCGTTTTTTTTCTGTGCGGCGTCAGAGAAATTGAAAGACCCAGTTATGATTTTTTGTTATCAATAATCATGACTTTATTGTGAGCGATTGCTGGTTTGAAATCAATATAAATCTTAATACCTTGCTCGAATAACTCATTGATGACACTATATTTTGAATGAATTTGCGACTTATCAAGAATTATCTTAACTTCTACACCTCGTTTTTTGGCTTGAATCAAGGACTCAGCAATAGGCTTTGAGGTAAATTGGTATGCTTGAACTAACACAGACCCTTTAGCATGCTCTACGGAATCAATTATTAGATTGGTGCAATTTTCCCCAGGAGTGAAACATACAGTAGTACTAGGACAAGAAACACAACCTGATAAAAGAGAACAAGTTAATAAAATTATTAAATATCTAAACATGATTAAATATATCCTTTCAGTTGATGGCGGAGGCATAAGGGGCATAATACCAGCCATCATTCTAGCAGAAATAGAAAAAAGAACAAGAAAGAGAGTAGCTGAAATCTTTGATCTTATGGCAGGAACCTCAACTGGTGGAATTGTTATAGCAGGATTATGTAAAAAAGATAAACCTCAATATTCTACTAATGATTTAGTCGAGTTCTATCGGGAATATGGACCATATATTTTTAAATCTTCATTTTTTAGGCGATCAATACTATCTTGGTTTAACTGCGCACAATATCCACATAAAAATATTGAATCTGTACTGGATAAATATTTTGGCGATGATATCCTTAAAAACACTTTAAGTAATGTGTTGATTACGAGTTACGATATTCAGAATAACTGCCCATTTTTCTTTAAAAGCTGGAAAGAAGGTAATATTAAGCTGAAAGATGCACTCAGAGCTGCAACGGCTGCACCTACTTATTTCATACCAAAACATCTCAAAATTAACCAGATAGACAGAATATTAGTGGATGGAGGGGTGTTTGCCAATAATCCAGCGGCTTGTGCATATGCAAGTGGTAAGAGGTTATTTCCAAATGATGATATTCTACTGTTATCGATAGGTACTGGAAGAACAGATAGAAGCATAGAGTATGCTAATTCAAGGAAATTTGGCAAAATAGGCTGGATAAAACCACTATTACATGTGATGTTTGCCTCAAGTTTAGATTCAGTAAATTACCAACTTGATCAAGTTATAGGTGATAAATATATACGCATACAATCGCAATTAAAAATAGCATCACCCGACATGGATAATATTACATCAAAAAATATCAAATCTCTTCAGCAAGAGGCAAAGGCAATGGTAGAAGGCAATCAAAAAGTAATCGATAAATTTTGTGACATTGTATCTTAATTTACATCAAGTAAAATCTAAAGCTTTAGTTGAGCCAGAAAAGTAAAATAAGCAAATTTGCCTTGTTGAGAAATCTTATTATCTTTGTGTACTACTTTCTTTTTCACTACTAAAAAATCCACATAAATGGTTAAAAACCTTTTCAATAAAAAGCTCGCTTTCCTTTCCTGTAAAAGCTTCTTTTATTTCATGCAAACTACTTGTTGCCTTATTGCTATTTTTTATGACTGAGTAGCTTTCAATAGCTTGGCAAGCAGACAAAATAGTTATTGCCCCTATTATAGTTGAAACAATTATGGCAATTAAAGGTGCTATTGTTGTAAGTACTGCTGCAATTAATGAGATGCCAACACAAAACGCAATAGCTGAAATGCAAAATGCTACTGTATGTTTCTTTTCATGACTAACCATACACACCTTCTTAATAAATCTGTTAAAAGGATAACTTATTTTTTTAGTACCGTCAATATTTTTAGAAAAATTGGCATACTCAAGATAATCATTTGTGATACCAATGAATTACATTAAGCAAATTCTAATTTAGTTAATTCACTTCAATCTATTTGAACATTATATATTAAACACAGAAGCACAAGAATTTCATTCAGTAATTTAGATATATTAAATATACAATTATTTTTATTGATATTTTAATGTATTATTTATGAGTAAGTAAACTACTGAAATCTTTAATCCAGGTTAAGTTTTGAAAGCATGATTTTCAAGCTCCTCAATAGAAATGTCCAGCATAAGTAGATTATTTGCAACCTTTATCTATATTAAGTATATAACTACTTTTACTTATATCTTTAACACAATTCAATTTTCACACTCATCAGTAGTTAGGCCACTTGCTCGCACAATAATATCAATAGCAACACCTGCCTTTGCTAGATTTTTCGCAACTTTGATCTTTTCTATTTTTTTAACTTTTTTCTTGCCATTTTTCATACTTTCAGATAGAGATTTGACTAGTGATTCTTGTTCTCCGTACTCATCCATTAAACTCAATAGCTTTTTGCTTTCTCTTGTTTTAGGTAGCAGAACTTTAATATTCACTGATAATCCTTCTGCTATTTGATATAATTTGTCAAATGATATGGCAGTGTATCCTATTTCATATTCGTGTATTTCCTTGAGTGTTAAACCAACTTTATCCGCCAAATCTTTTTGAGTATATCTTCTTATCAACCTCCATTCTCTTATTCTTTGCCCTATTCTGTAGTATATAGAATCAGTGCAGACTTCTTTCTCTGTATTATCATACTCGTAAATAGATAAGCCGGTTGCTTGGGAAATTATGTCAACTGAAACTCCTTCTTTAACTAGATTTTTTGCTACTTCTAATCTTGCCTCCTCTTGATTGATTTTCTCGCTAATATGAACAAACCTGATTAATGAAGGTACTATTTTGCCTAACTTTTGATTCTCATATATTTTTGTTAGATAGAGTATTTCTTCGTCTTCATCTTCATACTCTCTTACTGTTATTGGTTTAGGTAATAGATCTACAACATTAACTGACAGTACTCTTGCTATTACATATAGTACTTCAATCGGAATAGGAATATACCCATTTTCATAATTGGTTACTTCTTTATATGCTAATCCGATTTTACTTGCTAACTCTGCTTGAGTACACCTTTGCATTAATCTACAATCTTCTATTTTTTGCCCTATTTTGTAGTGTATAGAACTAACATCTCTTACAGAAACAAACATATATACCTTACTTAGAAATAAATTTTCATGCAATTTGATCAGCGGATAAACCAACTATTTGCAAAATAATATCAATAGAAATTCCCCCTTTTACTAAATCCTTTGCAACTTTGATCCTTTCCGCTTTTCTTACTTTTTCTTCACAAATCCGTATGCCTTCAAACAAAGATTTTATTAGTGCATTACGTAGTTCTTGACTTTCAATCTTTTTATATTCTTCAATTAAATTCGGTAGTTCATTTTCTACTTTACTACCTTCCTCTATTAGCAGATCTGTAATATTAATCGATAATGTTTCTGCTATTACATATAATTTTCCCAGTGGAGTAGCTACACGTCCTTGTTCATAGTTGCTTATTTCGTGACGGGTTGTATTCATTTTCTTTCCTAAATCTTTTTGAGTATACTCTTTTACTAGCCTCCATTCTTTTATCTTCCTTCCTATTTGGCAGTAAATAGAACCAACTTTTTCTTCAACACATTCATCAGCAGAGAGACTGATTGTTTTTGCAATAACATCAACAGAAACTCCTGCTTCAACCAAACCCTTTGCAATTTTTACTTTCTCTGCTTTCCTACTACTTTTTTCACTAACTTGGACAAATTGGGTTAATAAACAAAACATCTTACGTAACTCCTGATCATTAATCTTTTTATATTCTCTTACTAGATTTAATATTTCTTCTCCCTCATCTTCAAGACAGCTTTTTGATACAGGAATAAGATCCGTAATACTGATTGATAGTGCCTCAGCTATAGCATATAACCTTTCAATTGAAATTCTACGATTCCCTTTCTCATATTGCAATATCACCCAATACTTTACACCAATTTTCTCAGCTAAATCCTTCTGAGTATAACCTCTCTCTAACCTCCAATTTTTTACTTTTTCCCTTACTTCACAGTCTAGACTTTTTTCCACGAAAACAACCATGCGTATAATATTTTCTACTATAGCTCAGATATAACGGTAGAAAAAACCTCTGGAACCTTAAAGTTTGCTGTAGACGCATTAAAGTTCCCTAAAGGTTTCTTTACTACCTCCACATACCCTATTTACCCATGAAGACAATACTTCATCATTGCTAATCTCTTTTATAGCATACTTTTCATTCCATATGCCACATCTAGTGAAATTACCTCTTTCTACCACTTCCTTAAGCTTCACTCCCCCAAAGAGGCAATTTTTTCCAATTTCTTCGCCTCTTTTTTGTAACTCAGCCCACATTTCCTTGTTTTCTACTCTGACTTGTACTTGATCATATTTTTTTACATCGTGGTACAATATAATATTTAGCTTACCAATGCTTGTAGGAAACTCTAATATAATAGAGCTTTCATCTGACATATCGATATAGTTTCTTATACCTCCCTTCTCACTTTTAACCTCAACTGCATCATTGCCAATTTTTAAAATATTAATTCCTAACTCTCTCAGTATTTTGGCTACCTCTACCTTGCTATCCCCAGAAAATTCTATATACGATGTTGTATTATCTATCTCAACATCTATTAATTCTCCTTCTTGCATAGCATTTTCGCCAGCTTTCTCTAGTTCTTCTAGTCTCTCATCTATCTGTGGCTGAACTTCTGGCTGTAGCTCATTATAGATTTCACCTATTAGTTTATTCTGCAATAAAGTATCATGAAAATCTGCACCACTTAGCATTAATTTACGCATTATCTTTTTTCGATCAGTCTTATCAAATTTATGAAAATGTGTACCCAATACTACATACTCTGCAATGCTCCATTCCCCATCGTTATATGCATTTATTCTTGCTCCAGAGGCTAGTACTTGGTCTATAGTTTTGTGCAATTCATTTACGTTTTTTGCCTCTACCACTTCACTTTTAAACCAGCTCAACTTTTCGCTTTCGCTTATACTTGGCTTTATTTTTTGCAAAGCTGAAGCAAATGGATTTAACCCTTCTGGATAATCTGCTTGATTACTCAAAGGTTTTGTGCCATAAATATAGTCAAATCCTTTCCCATAGTTGATTTGGTTTTCGCGAACTTCTCTACAAGGGAAAGGTACTATTTCTTTATCTCCAGGCTTTTTAGCCTTATTAATTTTGCTTACAAAGGTAGACTGCTCTTCAGTACGACCAATTCCTATAATAGCATTTAACATCTCACCTTTTGATAACTTATCAAGGTCAACGTTTAATTCGTAAGTACCTCCTTTTTTGTCACCAAAAGGTACAATTATTTTATTACCCATATTAGCCTCCGCTATTAAATATACTTTCTAAGTGTACAGTTATTATACACTTTATTACTTATAATAAATCATAGTGAGTAGATTTGCAAATACTTTCTGCTATAACAATCCACTTTCTCTAAAACTAAAATAGCCCCCACTTGTAATGATAATATGATCAAATAATCTAACGCTTACAGTACTACATGCTGCTGCTAAGCTCTTCGTTACTTCTTGATCTTCTTCTGATGGTTCTAAGCGTCCCCCAGGATGGTTGTGTGACATTATTACTAATGTTGCATTCTTTATTAATGCTTTTCTTATAATTTCCTTTATGTATACTGGTGCTTTTTCCATTTCACCAATATAGGATTCTTCTCCAATTAGTTGACGCCTTTTATTCAAGTACAGTATTTTTACACATTCCCTCTCTGCATGACCTATACTTACGTTTAAGTACTCTACTAGCCCTTGTAAGTCCATTATTGGCTCACTCTTAAGCTTTTCTTTCAGTACCCTTTCTAGTGTTTCCTTAACACACATAATCATTGCTACTGCAGAATCAGTTACTCCTTCTATAACTTTCAGGTCATCCATTTCTCGGCCTAAAATCCTTCCTACTCCCGTATAAGTGTTCACCAGATTTTTAGCAATTTCTTGAGCTTGTGGTCTTTCATGTACTGCACTTAAAAACGTTTCCATTATTTCACGATCAAGTAGTGCTTTGCCTTTGCTTTCTAATATTCTGAATTCGATTTCTTCTTTACTTTTATTCATATAATTTACCCTTCACTAACAACAAACTTTTTTTAAATATTTACTGCTGTTTTTTATCAGCATTGGCATAGAGCCATAGCTTTCGAGTGAAGTCAAATCAATTTTTCAATCTTTTTTACTTATTTTTTCATCAAAAAGTAAAGATGTTAATAGATACTGATTTTTTTACTTAAATTTGTTGAATTTCGTCTAAAGAGATGCCTATTGTTTTTAAAATAATATTGATAGAAATTCCTTTTTTTACTAAGTCTTTTGCAATTTTGATCTTTTCTGCTCTTTTCACTTTTTCTTCGCAAATCCGTATGCCTTCAAATAGAGATCTTATTAATGCATTACGTAGTTCTTGACTTTCAATCTTTTTGTATTCTTTTATTAAATCAGGTAGTTCATTTTCTACTATCTCATCTTCTTCTATGAGCAGATCTGTAATGCTAATTGATAATGTTTCTGCTATTGCATATAATTTTTCCAGTGGAATGGCCACACGTCCTTGCTCATAGTTGCTTATTTCATCACGTGTTGTATCCATTTTCTCAGCCAAATCCTTTTGAGTATACTCCCGTACTGCCCTCCACTCCTTTATCTTTTTTCCTATTTGGTAGTAGATAGAACCCGTTTTTTCTTCAACACATTCATCAGCAGACAGACCAATTGTTTTTGAAACAGTATCAACAGAAACTCCTGCTTTAATAAGACCTTTTGCAATTTTTATTCTCTCCGTTTTTTTACTATTTTTCTCACTAACTTGAACAAATTTGGTTAGTAAACAAAACATTCTACGTAATTCCTGATCATTAATCTTTTTATATTCTCTTACTAGATTTAGTATTTCTTCTCCCTCATCTTCAAGACAGATTTTTTCATTTGATACAGGAATTAGGTCTACAATACCAATCGACAATATCTCTGCTATAGCATACAACTTTTCAATCGAAATTTTACGTGTTCCTTTTTCATATTGTAGTACTACTTGATACGTTACACTGACTTTCTTCGCTAAATCTTTTTGAGTATATCCTCGCTTTAACCTCCAGTTCCTTACTTTTTGTGCTATCTGATACCTTATTGAGATGTTTGCCATAAATATTATACATGTTAATACTACCAAACAAAGATATACAAAAACTTCTATGTTTGCATTTTAGTTGAATATTTCTTCAGAATTGTGTATAATTATTAATGCTTTTTAGGTACTCTTGCTATGGCTCTCTCGAAGTTTCTGGATCCCAAGAATGATGTCGCATTTCGCCGTATCTTTGGCACTGAAAAGAATAAAGACATCCTCATTCACTTTCTCAATGATATTCTGGGTTTTACTGGCAAAAATGAAATAAAGGATATAGAGTTTTTAAGTACTATTCAAGACCCTGATATTGCCTCTAAAAAGCAAAGCATTGTTGATGTATTATGTAGAGATTCCACGGGGGTGCAATGGATTATTGAAATGCAGGTCGCTAAAACCAAAGGCTTCGAGAAACGTGCCCAATACTATGCTGCTAAAGCCTATTCAAGACAAGCCGATAAAGGTGATCAATACCAGGACCTTAAGGAAATTATCTTTATTGCTATAGCAGATTGTATTTTATTTCCTGATAAGTCTGAGTACAAATCAAAGCATACTATTCGCGATGAAGATACTAATGAACGTGATCTAAAAGATTTTTACTTTATATTTATTGAGTTGCCTAAATTTCCAAAAACAAAAGAAGATCAGCTTTCAAGTATAGTTGAAAAATGGGTCTACTTCTTTAGATATGCAGATGAAACTAGTGAAGAAGAGCTAGAGAGAATAATAGGAAGTGATCTAATAATTAAAAGAGCGTATGAAGAATTAAATAGGTTCAACTGGTCAGAAAAAGAATTTATAGCCTATGAACAAGAGATAAAGCGTATTCGTGATGAACAGGCTGTCCTCGCTCAAAAACTCGATGATGCCACTCAAAAAGGTAGACAAGAAGGCATCCAAATCGGCCATGAAAAAGGCAGAAAAGCAGAGAAAATTGAGGTTGCAAAGAATCTACTTAAAGCAGGAGTTTCTATTGACATTATAACTCAAACTACTGGTCTTTCTGTTGATTATATTGAGAAAATTCAAGAAAAGAAGTTTTAGCCATAACGTTTTTTTATTAAACCCTCTATTCTGGTAATTTTAATATTGCAATCCATTCTAATTTCTGTATAATGCCTTTTTTACATGACACTGTTAATACTTAATAGGGGGGATAATGCCAACACAGAAAGAGCTTCGGGCTACGATGTCCAAAAAATTACAGGAAGCTATTAAACATCCAGATCCAGCAGTTGTTGCCGGGAGGAAGTCAGCTATCAAGAGATGGGTGGGAGTCCTTCAAGATAACTTTATGGAGCACATAAAATACTTTAAGGGTGATAAGTTGAAGTTTTTGCACAATGTATTTCAAGATGAAGGTTGCTGGTCAGGTGTAAGGTTGGATAATGCTGCTTTAGGTCAAAGGTTTAGTGAAGAAAAAATAGGTGGAATAGATAATCCACTTCGCAAATATGAGATGGCTTGTAGTTACTGTGTAGTGGATAAAATTCATCCTCTCTTTCAAAAAAGATTTGAATCTTATAGGAACAAGTTTCCTCCTGGTGCATTTGATGGTAAAACTGAAACTGAATTTGGCAAATACGTACAAAACTCGTTACTAGATAGCATAAAGAGGAAAGGTCCTGTATTTGATTTCTGGATCGATAGAGAATCTGGGGAATTAAAGAAGTATGATGCAGTAGAAGGTTTTGACAGTGCTGTAAAACTTAAGTGGAGTAAAGGGGTAGAGTATTTTTATAATCATTTAAAAGAAGAAGATAAGGAAAAGAAGCTCACAGAAGCTATTCTTGCTCTTTCTCGCGTTCAATCTGTTGAGAAAGACGCCCCTATTTTAGATTTTTGTGTAAATAAGATAGTCGATAAAGATACTCTTTTACAGAAATTATCACAGAAAGATAAAGGAGTATATTCCCTTTTTGCTGAATTAATAGAGTCATGTTTTTTTGATACGGTTCATGATTTGGTACAGTGCTGGTGTTATAAAGAAGTTTCAGCAAGAGGAGACTGTTCGGACAAAATATTCTCACAGCGAGACTATGAGCTTTTTCTTTCCTCTCTTTCAGATGTGATGTTGAAAAATCCTGAATCAAATGTTCAAGCTAGATCTCTTATTATGGAATTTTGGGAATGTGGTAGCTTGTATCAATACAGAAAAGCTGCTGTTAATACTTCTAATTATACAGTTCCTACAAGTGGTGTATTTGCAGAGTTAATAGTCAATTGGAGACGAGAAGACATTTATAAGACTGATGAAGAAAAAGAAATAGAGAAAAAAGAAATATTAGATATGATGTCATTTGCCAAAGATTGCTTTCCTGAAAAGTTTGAGCTCTTTAAAAAACTAATAATAAGAGACCTTAGATTATGCGGTAGGGAAGGTAAAAGAGTAAATGTAGATTACGGTCTGTTTGCAGAAGAATTATTCTCTGAGTTAGAGAAAACAATTTTACCACCTGGTCCTGTAGGTGATGGTCCTTGCAGTAATTTGCGATCACGATCTAAAGCTCATGGTAGTAAGAAAACAACTTTGCCAGTTGATGATAGTCCGCAGTCTGAGCTTGGAACTCCTAGTGTAAGTGGTGTTTCTTCTTATAAGAAAAAAAGCGTCTTTACGCTTAGTGGTAATAAGTAATCCACTTATGAACTCTTGGTGTTTCTGGTCGTAGTAAATAAGGGGTATTTTGTATGAATAATGGTGATGGACTTATTAAAGGATTTGAATCTTTTTTAGATCAATGTCCATCTTTCTTGTATCATATAAGTGCAGGTCGTTTCCTTCCTGTATTCTTTTTTAGTATGTTATCTATTGCACATGATGCTAATACCTTAAATGCAAATGAGAGAGTCTATTTTCGTTTTGATAACCATGGTGTTAATCCACGTAATGGTAAAAATCGAAATACGGCAAACCTAAAAGTTGCTGTTTATCCTGACGGACAGCAAGTTGTCAGATGCTACAGTATTTCTGATCGTCCTAATAGTGATGGGTTGAGGTTCAGTACAAGGGAGAGAAATGCTCTAGTACAAGAGATTAGACGGCAAAATCCAAATTTAAGGGAAGAAGACCTAAATTTTGAGCAATACAAAGTATGCATGCACAGAAAGGGCAAGAGTCAGGGAGAGGTAATTGCAACGGTATTCGAGGTAATTCGTGAAAAAGATCATCAAGGTAGGAATAAATTTGCCAAATATTCAGCATCTGAAATCAATCTTATTAGACGGCTCTTAGGAGATCACAGACTAACAATTAAGGAAATAGAAGGAAGACAACTCAATCAAAATCAGCGTAGACAACTTGGTAGGTTGGTCAATTTTGCGCAAGTAGCACAGGGTCAACAAGGAATTGATAATTTTATGGGAATGCTAGCGAGTGATAGAAGACAAGATGTAAGAGATAGAATACGCAGAGAAATTTTGCCATACATAACTGACATCTATAATAATTACAGACAAGTACTGGAAAATAATATTGAAAATCGCAATCAAAGATTTGAGGGTCACGGGTTTTTATTAGGTTTCTTAGCAAATTTTAGTCATCGCTACACAATAGGCATCGATCTTGATTTATCTCCTAGAAACACACATGTTGCATTTCTTGTACGTCATCAAGCAGAAAGAGAAAATATTCCTATTGTTATTAATCTTGCTATATTTGACACACCGTCAGATGTTACATTAAACTGTGCCATAGGCTACGCTGGAAGGTTACACACTTCTTCATTTATACCTATCCATACTGAATCAAGAAATACTGTCTGTGTTGGATTAAATTTTAATTTAGATCTAGATCCTTTTAGTGTTGATACAGTAAAACTTCAACAGGATAGATTTCCTTTAGTACAAAGATTATTTGAGTGTTTGGAGAATGAAGGCATTAGAGAAAATGTTAGAGATTTCTTGCTTCACCATCTTCCTGCTGAAATACCAAGAAATGCAGAGAATTATAATAGAATATTTGATTGCATAACTGGCTTTGCTTTTGGAAGTAGTGCTTTTGATAGGCACCCTTTAGAACTAGAAGAGGAAGACGAAGCACCTATAACAAAGTACATATTTAGACATGGTGATGAGGGTTTAAGATGTTTAACTATGGTCTTTCATGCTGAAGGTTCTGATATAGTTATACTTCATATTAGAGCTCACGATGCGCAACAACAAGGAGCCATCAATTTACAGACTCTTAATGTTAATGGAAATGATGTTCATGTGTGGGAAGTTTCATGCACACTTAATAATCAACTTGAACTAGATATTGATCTACCAAATGACCTTGGTTTATATCACGATTACCAAAATAATAATGCAAATAATTTTCTTGCTGGTGATCTTGTACAAGTGCCCAATACTGAAAATGTACATAATACTTTAAATCAAGTTGTGAATGATGGCTGGAAAAATATAGCTCAGCATAGAGGATTATTTCAAGAGATCTCTGGAGCATTGATGCCGCTTGTGGATACAATAAATGTTAATAGTGAGGATAAGTTCCGTTCTATACTACATGGTACATTTTATGCTAGTGATAATCCTTATAAAGTGCTTGCTATGTATAAAGTTGGTCAAACATATAGTTTAAAAAGGGGGCAGGAAGAAAGAGGAGAAAGGGTAATACTCACAAGAATTACAGAACAGAGATTAGATCTTTTATTATTAAGACAACCTAGAGAGAATGACTTAGATACTCACCCAATTGGATATGTGTTAAGACTTGCTAATAATGCAGAAGAAGTAGGACAACAGCAAAATAATGCGAGACAAGAAATCGGAAGACTTAAGAAACAACACAGAGGATTTATACCTATTACTTCTGGAAATGAGGTGGTTTTGTTTCCTATTGTGTTTAATAGAGATGCACGCGAAGCAGGTAATCTTATACTTTTCCCAGAAGGGATAGGAAGAGAAGAGTATGTACACAAGCTTGATCGTCATGTTCGCGGTTCAAGACCAGGAGGATTAGTGGGACCTGAAAGTGTTATTGATGAGAATCCACCAGAAGGTCTATCATCAGATCAGACTCGTGAAAACTTTAGGCGTTTTTACGAAGAAAAAGCACCAGGACAAAATTCGATTTTTTTGCTTGATATAGGCGACAATCTACATGTTCCGTTTAGTTACTTGCAAGGTACTAGAGCACAGGTAATAGAAACATTAAAGTCAAGAATAAGGGGAGGTGGTACTCCTACAGCACAAGGAATATTACAACAAATAAATGCTATCCTTCGTAGAAACAACGCTCGTGAGATAGAAGATGTGCATGATCTACTTGCACTAGACTTTGCAACAGATAATCAAAATTATCGTTATTGGCTACAAACTCATGACATGTTTTTCGCTGCACAACAATATACTTTCTATGATGATCGATCTAATCCAACTAATAATCGTCATGATTTTACAATAACTTCAGTAGGAGTCGATGGAAATCAAAATGATCCAACAGGTAGGGGCTTATTAAGTAGTCACATAGCTAACTTTAAACAAAAAGTAGATTCGGGTGAAAAAGATAGATTAATTGCTATTATTAATGTAGGTAATCGTCATTGGGTTACATTAGTTATTGTACACCAAAATGGAAATTATTATGGGTATTATGCTGATTCACTTGGTCCAGATAGTGGTATTGACAATAATATTCGAGGAGCTTTAAGAGAATGTGATATTAACGATGATAATGTCCATAATGTTTCCGTTCATCAGCAAACAGATGGCCATAATTGTGGCATATGGGTATACGAAAATGCTAGGGATATTAACCAAGCTATTGATCAAGCTTTACAGGGAAATAATAACTTTGGAGAGAAAGGTGAGGGTATTATAGGTTATATACGTGGTCTTCTTAGTGTAGGCATTGGAAATGACACTAGACAATCTCAAAGAAATGAACAATACTTTAAAAATCGGAGAAGAAATATTTCACAATTATTCCAAAATGATCCTCTATCTTCTCCTAGGGGTAGACTGATTCAAGATCATCCAGGAATTCAACATGAATTTGATCCATTACTATTACAATTTTTAGGACTCCAATACCCACAGCGTGGAGGTGGAGGAGCATTACAATTAGGCGGAGAAAGAGTGATATCAATTGATTTTGGTAACCCGCAGTCTGCATTAGATAAAATTGATGGAGTGAGTAGAGTTTATAACCATAGCAATAGTAGAGGTAGTAGGTAGAAGTTAATAGGTGGATGAAGTTTTCTTTACTCTATATTTACGCATTGGTTGTAATCGGTCTTCTAGGTTGTTTCTGCATATTTTATCTTACTATTACCCACAAATATAAATGTTTGTTGCGTAGCTCTTAATGGCATAACTTTTGCTTGAAATAACTGTTTATATGGTGCAATTTACAGCTTTTAGTTGCTAAAATTATAACTCTTAGTTTAATAATTTTAATCCAATAAGCTTTCAGGTTAATAAAATTAAATTATTTGAGTAAATACAATACTATGTTTTTATTTGTGGGTAATAGTAAGATATTTTATGGTGGTGTTTATTAACAATAATATAGAAGACTATTATTAAGACTCTTGTCCGTAAAGCACCTTCATTTGCTCCTCTCATGAGAGTGATATTTCCTTCAAATCAGCTAGTTTTAGATGCTGAGGTTGTGTGCCGTTTAAAATGGCTTCCTTAATTTTGGGTATCAAATAATTTAAACGTAAGACCCATTGTAAAAGATAAGATTTAATTTGAAAGAAAAATTGATGTGGTTAAAACTTGACCTTGCGCAGTATAGGAATATTTTTTATAAAAAGAACAATATCGATTTGAAATGTAAAATTATCATAAATTTTTCTTTTTATTCTCAAATGAATTACTATTAATTCAGTAAACTATATTATTAATATCTCAAGTAAATCAACCATTTTCAGCGCTCAAAACCAAGTGCGGTGAGAACAAGTTTTTTTGGTATGGATTGGACTACCAAGTTTACTGTGCGAACTTTTTAATATAGTGATTTTACTATACGCTAAAGCCATCTATATTAGCCAATTTTTACTACATTTACATACGAATCAATTTCCCTAACTTTGTTACAAGGATTGCAAATTTCTATTTTCATAACCATACTTTTACGTGGCTTGTTCTCACAAATATACGATCTTCTTTATATTTTTTGTAGAAAGTAAATAATTAAGATTTTTGTCATGCTAATCAATGTAATATTCTTCTCAAAAATACTTCTTACGCTATCTACAGATTAAGATATAGATAACACGCTGAAAATCTTCCCCATTATGATAAACTGAGTAAAGCTAAAAAATGATAATTTATTACTATATTACATGAATCTGATTGTATGTAGAATGGGTAAATTATTGAAATTCTTAGATTTTTAATGAATTAGGGAACAGCAGTGAAGTTTTTTACTCAAATTTAGGTGCTATTCATTGACAACTTTTATTGTAAACCTTAGATATAGATAAGATAAGTTGTTGTACTGTATTGATACTTTTTTTGACACAATTGTAAGATGTAGGAGTTCTGTATATGAGTAAAGAGTGTATGGTGTTTATTTTGGTTACCTATCTGCTGACGTTTCTCCTGGTCCATGTTGTGCCTAATACTTCTTTTCTTACTCCTTTTGTACCTGGCGTCATTGCTATTCTATTAACGATTTATAATAGGAAGAAAATAAGTAGCCTTTTTAAGAAGGATTCAGTAAAAAATCTTCTATGTGGACTGATGATCCCGTTAGTGACGTTTCCTAGCCTTTTTGGATTAGGTCTGCTATTCTCATTGATAAAATATGAACCAAAATTAGAACCTGTTGGTGTTGCTTACTCTGTGATTCCGATTGCGTTTATTGGTAGTTTCGTAGGTAGTGCTATTTCTAATATTTCAATTATGGTTGGTTGGCAAGGTTATTTTTTAAAGAACATAAGAGCCCAAATATCAAATTTTTATACTAGGGCGTTGTTGATTAGTTTACTTTATGGAATATTTTCTACAATTATAGTTGCTGGTCATACAGAACATATGTCACTGCCCATGATCTGCATTTCTTTTGCTCAGCTCCTCTTAACATCTATAATCTATACTTGGCTGTTTGAAAAAAACGGTTCAATTTGGTCGGTGGTTGTAGTACATAGCTTGTTTTATGCTTTTCCTGTTTCTCTCATACCTATTGTTGGAGCTGCCTCTTTGCAGTCTGTAAGTTTTTCGTTGCTACTAACAGTTTTCTATTTTTTGGCTGTCCTAGGCATTGTTCTGTTTGGTGAGCCCAATAGAGAAGGAACATTTCTAAAAAACTGTTCATAATCCTTGACAGGTACATTTAAGAAGGATTTCTGATTCTAGGGAAGAAATTTCTAGGTAGAAAGTGTTAAATCGAGATTCATTACTACCCACGATAATCTAAATAAGATTTTTTCTTATAATCAAGTTATAGTCAATTCGAACAACTTTTCACATCTAATAAAAGTTCTAATTCTAGATTTAGAATTGAAATTAGTAAGTGGAATGATTATGTAACGCTTGTATAATAAAAGGAGGTACAACATGAGTAATATAGTTCATTCAAATAAAAACAATAATCGTGATAATTTTAGTGTAAGAGGATTGCAAAGAGCTGTTGATGAAATATTTGATAGCTTCTTCACAGGGTGGGGCTCAGAGCTTTCTAGAAGGGGTAGTAGTCTATTACCAGCTTGCGACTTTTATGAAACAAAAGAAAGCTATTGTCTCTCGCTAGAGCTACCAGGTATTTCCAAAGAAAACATAGATATCAGCATGTCTGGCGATAACTTAATAGTGAAGGGTGAAAAGACGTGTGATAATGAGTCAAAAGATAAGCAGTTTTATCATCGAGAAAGATACTATGGCTCTTTCTATAGGTCTATTCAACTTCCAGTAAATGTAGAGCAAGATAAAGTATCTGCTAATTTTTCAGATGGAGTATTGCATGTAACCATACCTAAGTCGGAGAAACACATCAAGAAAATTGATGTAAAGTAATTAGAGCCTACCTCTCGCTTGGGGGCTTGTGCTTTGGATTGCCATGGGGAGTATGGGGAAAGTCCGCAGTTTTGTCGCTTCACCTTAGTTCTTCCGATGGTGTTCTGTGAAGTGACATGTGGCTGTGAGGTTTTTTGTAATATTTTAAATCTGCCTTCACACCTGTGTGGTGTCTGTTCAGCGGAGCGGTAGAAGACAGTTGAGAGTTAAGCAAAAGATCCATTTTTTGCTTTGGACTGTATAAAGTATTAAAAAATCAACCATATTATACCGTATTTAGCCAGTTTGATTCTAACGATTTTACTTGTTTAAGCATTCTCGACCGCTCCGCTGAACGGATACAACGAGCACATGACATAGTAAGAAGTAGATCTACTCATGTTATAGGAGCTTGTATGTCTTCTGGCTGCTAGTAGAAGGTTATAGCCAAGCCAGAAATCTTTAAGTCAATACAAATCAGGTGAAGGTAGAATATTATAGCCATCTAGAGTATTAAGAGTCTGTTGTGAAACTGCCTCTCTCACTCCTGTATCAGATATCAGATTGTCCGAGATAACCATATTTGTGACATCCTCTGCAAAATTTCCACCTTCTTCTCTTTTTATATCATAATTGCTAGAGCCAGAAAATATTTCTGACTTTTCCTTAAAAATCGATTCTTTACCTTTTTCTATTGTACTTTCCTTTACATCTGGTATCTCTAATCCTTCCACGCTAGCATTTCCAGATTCACTAACAGATACCTGATTTTTATCAGCAAGTAACTTGGTAGTTATAGTAGTGGTATTATCTGATAGATCTCTTTCATCTTGAGTAGAATAATCTTTCACAGTGCCTTGAACGGTTTTGGTATCCTCGATGGCATTTGGTATTCTATCAGTTATGTCATGATAATCTATAGTTCTATTTACTGATTTTACTTTATTTTCACCAGTGAACATAGTTGTTTGCAAAGCTAGATCACCAGCTATTAACCTTTGATAATCCATGTTATCCTCAAGACATTTCTGCATTGCAACCTTAATATTATTGAGGTTATCTACTGAATCTACAATCACTCTTTTTAGTCGATTTACTTCATCAGAAATTAATTTTTGATCTGTCAAATCAGGCGCTAATTCGATTACATTTCCATTCTCCAGCTCTCGAACTTTATCTTTATCTTTTGGACTTTGTATTACTAACTCTTCCAAGAAATTCCTTTCCACTTCAGAGTCATATGTTTTTTCCTTACCATAAACTTGATCAAGGCATCCTACTAATTTTTCTACTGGGATGGACCTTTCTTCATCTCCTTCTACTCCTTCTGTCGGACTAAGTATTTTATCTTTAAGATGTAATAGTTTAGACTTGATCTGACAGGCATGAATTATCTGACAGAAGAATTGACAAAGTCAAAACCGATATCAGCATCCTGTTTAATGCTATCAATATTTTTCTGATAAGCAATATGCATACTATCAAAAAAGGTTTGCATAGGCATAGCAATATTTACCTGAATGTGGTCTAGATCTATTGTAAGAATGCACCCAATGGTCTACGTCTAACTGAAGTTCTGCCAAAGAGGTGTAAATTTTCTTTCTAAAGATAATATTGTAACATTCATCTTGCATAGTTCTATGGAACCTTTCACATATGCCATTAGTCTGTGGAGAACGAGCTTTGGTTCGAGAATGATCAATATTTTCTACCCCTAAATATAGCTGGTAAACGTGATTTTCAGGTCTGCCACAATACTCTGTACCACGATCCGTCAAAACACGTAGCAATGATACTTTCTGTTCATCAAAGAACGGTACTACCCTATCATTAAGAAGATCTGCAGCTGTGATAGCAGTCCTTTCTGTGTAAAGCTTAGCAAAAGCAACTCTGGAATAGGTATCAACAAAGGTTTGCTGGTAAATTCGTCCAATACCTTTGATATTACCAACATAATAACTGTCTTGGCTACCTAAGTATCCTGGATGCTCTGTTTCAATTTCTCCATGGGCCTCTTTATTCTTCCTTAGCCTTTTCTAGAGCTGTTATCTGTTCTTCTGTTAAAATGATACCATCCTGAGCTACTTTTGCTTCTAATGCCTTTAACCTCTTTTTAAAATTTTCAAGATCGTTTCTTTGCCACACTGATCTTATTCCACTTGCAGAGATGAGAATTCCTCTCTTTTTCAGTTCGTTTGCTGCTCTTTCTTGTCCGTATGCTGGAAACTCTATTGCTATTTCAACTACTGCTTTTTCTATATCCTCCGACACTCTATTTGCATACAATGGCTTGCTTTTGCTTATCTCGTGTAAAGCCTCTTCTCCTCCTGTTTCATACAGTTCTTTGAAGCGGTAAAATGTATCCCTTGAATATCCCATTACTTTACACGCCTGTGATACATTTCCTAATTGCTTTGCAAGTTCTAGCAATCCCAACTTTGGTTTTAGTATTTTTTCTTGTGTTGTATTCATATCTGACACTCCTTTAAAACTTGTTTATATTTTTATCTTACTTTGTTTGCTTGTCAGATCAAGTCTAAACTATTACAGATATTCTTGTAATGAGTTTGTAATCTCTTCAGTGAGCGCCATATGAATCTTTTCAGTGTCACTCAGTGATGCAAGCATTGCTGAAACCCTATTTGGAATATTAAGCAAATTATTACGGACAACCCTTGCTACGTTAAATGCTTCAGTTTTTACTTCCTCTACTGCTACAAGTTCTCCTATCTCAGCTTTTGCTTTTGCCTCCAATAATCTTCCTCGCTCCATCTCATTTTTTATTCGCGTTTTTAGCAACATTGTAGAAAGGTTATTTGTATTTTCGTTTTCTGGATTTTTCCTCCTCAGTGGCTGACTTGGATCTCTTATTGCTGCCACCGCTTCATTTGCCTGTTCTCTATTGATCAAACCATCCTCCAACTCAACTATTCCTTTTTTTACCAAATAACAGACATATTGCTTTGATACTCCTATCTCTCTTGCCCATTCTGTTTGTGTTATCTTTTCCACTTTTTTTTCTCTTCTCTCTTTTGTGTCTCTTTATCTACGAATTTTCTTCTTGAATCTCTGAAAAGGTTTTGCCAGTACCAGAAAGAATTGCCTCCCTACCTGTGTATATTTGCCAACGTTTTATGGTTACATCTACAAATTTTGAATCTAGCTCTATTGTCCTACAAATTCTTCCTGTTCTCTCACATGCAATCAGTGTACTTCCAGAACCACTAAATGGATCAAATACTATATCTCCAGGTCTACTGCTATTAACTATTGCTCTCTCCATTAGCTCTACTGGCTTCATTGTTGGATGTAATGAGTTATGTGTTGGCTTATCATAAAACCACAGATCACTTTGATTTCTTCCTCCATGCCACTCACGTTTATTACCGCTTTTCCATCCATAGAGCATTGCTTCGTATTGTCTTTGATAATCTGATCTTCCTAGCGTAAAGTGACTCTTTGCCCAAATGATAAATGTTGACCATTTTCCTCCTGCCTCCTCAAATGCTTTTTGCAACGTTGAAAACTCTGATGATGATACGCAGATGTAAATTGCACCTTTCGTATATGCTAAAATATTGGAACAGATATCGTAGAGAAAAAGTTCGTACTTTTCACCTTGATTATCGTTTAATATCTTCTTGTCTTCTCTCTCTTGGCTGCTACCATAATCAACGTTATATGGAGGATCACATACGGTAATATCTGCCATTTTATCATCTAATAGCGCTTTATATGATTCAACTACAGAGCTATCACCACAATAGATTCGATGATCACCTAAAATCCATAAATCACCTGGTTTTGTTACTTTTTTGTCATCAATAGCTAAGTCAGAAAGATCTTCTTTTTCACTATCTAAATCATCAAGGAAATGTTGAACTTTTTCTAATTCAAATCCAGTCATTTTAAGATCAAACTGTAAATCTTCTAACTCTTGAATTTCTACTTTCAAAAGCTCATCATCCCACTTTGCCCAATTAGCTGATTGATTTGCCAGTAATCGAAAAGCTTTGGTTTGTGGTTCATTTAGATTATCACTTAAAACAACAGGAATGCTCTCCATACCAAGTTTTCTTGCTGCTTTAAGTCTTAAATGACCATCAACCACAGTTCCATCGCTTTTTGCAACTATTGGAATACGAAAGCCGAATTCCCGAATAGAAGCACACATTCTATTTACTACGTCATCATTTTTACGAGGATTACGATCATATTCAACTAGGTTTCGAGTAGGATAGTAGTGGATTGCTAAATTCATATCTTAATAATTAAAAAGTTAATATTCAAAATATGTCTAACACTAGAAAAGGCCTGGGGTCTGACCCACCAAACCCACCAATATGGCCGAAAGGACCCATTTTTATGGCATTCTTGATATGTTAAAATCTTTACTAAGATTCATAACGTAAAACATTAATGCCAAAGCATCGGCCTCATTATCATCTCTAGGTGCAAAACCTTTTTCACGTATCGCTTCAATAACTTCACTCTTACTTGCATTACCTTTGCCTGTTACAAAGCGTTTTATAGTTTTAACATTAACACCTTTGTATGGCACATGATGTTCTTCACACCAAGCAGACAACACTGCAAGAAAACCGCCATAGCAATGGGCTGCATCAGTTCCTAGATGTCTTCTTACTTCCTCAAAATACACTGCAGAAATGTCCTTCAAAGAATTAAGCCAATTACGAAAATTTAAGAAGCACATTCCACCTCCACTGAAACGGCTACCATGAAAACTTTTGCTCCCACTTTCAATTACTCCATCTGTAAGAATTGCCCAGCCCGTTTGTTTGCCGAGGTCGAGTGTTAAGATTGACATTACTAGAAATTAGAGGTACGTTGTAGTGTGTACATAATATATATACACGGTAACTTCAAAATTCGTCCAAAAAATTCTACTTTTTTATTGAAAATATACTATAATAAGTTTATTAAACATAATAAGTTAATAAATGTTGCTCGTTCCATCCACTGAGCTATCTCAGCCTAAGATACTACATTTGCATATTATAAATAACTCAATCTACATAAATAACATTCAAATTATCAGTAAGCATTCAGTAGCACGCCTTGGTATTATGCACGTTTTGTTAGCTCAGTTTTGGCAGGATTTCAAAAGCGGATTGCCAGCAGAAAAATATAAGTTCCTTAATATCAATCAACTAGGAGAGCACTTGGGTTTTAATTCAGAAATTCACAATTTAGAGTACAAGATTAGAAGGCCACTAAATAGAATGATTAAAGCAATAAAAGAAATTTTATCCAAAGAGCTTGGTGCAAATTGTAACGACGTTATTGAAAACATTGGCTGGCCAGGATATTCTTGCAAAGACCATGGTTATCGTCTCAATCCTTTTATACTTTCTTTAGGTGCTGCTAAGTCTACAGGACGTTTTTTGTAGCAATTTACTTGAGTTAATCTCAAAACTCTAACTTATTCATCTCTTATAATGGATTACATTCATATAGAGTTTGTATGCCTTTTATTCGCGTTTTTAGCGGTATTATAGAGGCTCTTTAGTATAAGATAGAAACAACAAACCTAAACTCATAAAATGCTTTAAAATACTGTATTTGCTTCTTTTTATTTTTGTATCTTTAATCAGTAGTTTATAGTAAGGTAGAAAAGGAAAACAAGGCCTTCAACACAAAGCATTCCGTCTCGCAGTCGCTTCTGTTCTTTGCCGTTCATCTGGTTTATTATTTTGAAAAAATATTTTACAACGAATAAAAAACGTGATAAGCTAGGCAAGGGTTTCTTTTACAAAGATAAAAGTTTAAAGCAAAAGAAATGCCTCGTAATTGAGTTTTAAGCTATCCTACACGAGCAACTTAGGTCTCAGTGATCAAATTGTACCATGAAGTCGTAAAATCCCTTTAAAACCGCACTAATTGCAATTATCTCTAAATTGTATCTTTTTCATAAAATCTAAGTAATGTTTTGCAGTGGTCTTTTTGATCTTCCTTCTTTTTGATAATTTTTATTTGTAGTTTATATATTTATTTTATTTATTATTTATTACTATTGTTATTATATATATATAATATATAAGGGTTTTAGGAATGGTAAAATCAGCCATATTAGCTCACTTTAAGTATGTAGTTACTAGGAATGCTTTTAGGAATGTAGGTCAAAAAGTCTAGGTTTTATGCAGGTTTTAGCTTCCTTGATTTCTAACTGTTTAGTGAATAACCCAGGAATCAGGAATGTAATTCAACCATTTGATGTCTTATCCCTTTTTAATTGAAATCATAGCTTATAATAGGTTGTAGTTTCTGGCTCCAAAGTTAATATTTTTGATTAAGTAGATTGAATAAAAAAATAGATTAAACTCTAAGATATTTAAAGAGCATACCAGTGTTTTTAATGTAAATGTTCATGTGGTTCCATAGATAATCTCTGTTTTTTGATTCTATCTGTCCATTTATCATTTTCTATATCTTGTTTATTGGTTGCTTGTTTTTCTTGTTCAATAATTGCCTTATCTACCTTCTTATGAATTGCATCAATTGCATTAATCGCACCTTTTTTTTCGCATATTTCTCTTTTCCCTTCAATAATTAAATTGGTAAAAATATTTACAACACACTGGACTTGATTATGATCAACCTCACCTTTTATCAAAGAAGGTAAAGATTCTAATTCCATTACATGTTGATCTATATTACTTTCTATACCTTCGCTATTCATCAACTTTATTATTTTATCATCAAACTCTTTCAATACTTCTGGTGCTATTTTACCTTGAAAGAAAAGCCCTAAATTATCTGCTACTTCACTTATTAATAACTCTCTATTTTCTTTATTATCTTCCAATTTAGCATAATCACTTAATAGATCCATAACTGCAGATACTCTGACTTCAATAATATCATCAACATCTTCACCCCCTAGAGTAACTCCTGATCCCAATAACCTCCCTCTGAGATTTTTCCTTAAAAGATTGATGAACTCTTCATTTGCATCTGATCCTGTGGTTGATATCGTACCATCTAAATGGTTACTTACTTTAATTTGAGTACCTAAGACATGCTCTATTTGTATTTTTGTCTCATATTTAAACCCTAATTCTGCACAGAATTTCTGAAAATATTCTTTAATAATGTCAAACAAGGTCTTGCCATTATCTTTATAGTTTTCCAACTCTTTAGGAATAGTAAGTGATAATTTACCATCTCTGTATGTTACAAAGTCTTCACCATCACAAGATTCAATTATAAATTCCAATGAACTGGACAGATTACATATTTTATCTCCATGCATATGATCTTTGACAGAAAGTATTGGTAGCTTCATGTTAGATCTAATTCTTACATTATTTTGGTTAGCACAATCAATGTTTATTACTTTTTTAGGATTTTCTACTATGAACGACTGTCCAAGTGCAAGTTGGGTTTGTATAAATGGAGCAGCCTCATACCCAGCTTGATTACAATTGGTGACTAGCTCTTCTAAAATAGCATCACTTGGAACTTCTGCCCCAGCGTATCTAAACATTTTTTTGAAAACTTTTTTTGCAAAGGAACGGTAATCCTTGTTTTCATCTCTCTCTATAGGTAGTAGATCGGTATACTCTTGACCAGCATTGTAAAATTCTTCAAATTCTTTCTTATATGAATCAGTTTTTTGATTATCAGCAGTTTCAGGATTTTCGCAATGATCCTTCCACAACTCGCCAAATGCATCTTGTACAAGCTCTTTCTCAATATCTTTAAGTACTGAAGCAACAAATGCTTTGCCATGATCCGTATCTATTTCTCTTGTTCCTTTTTTGTTAAATATTTCGTCATTATATATATCATCACTATTAAAAAGTTCGCTTCTGCGGTACTTAGCTCCTTCCTTAAATGCAATAATAAAATTTTTATCTATTTCTTTTCCGTTAATAATAAAATTCATCCTTTGAAAATCTAAGAACATTGTTTCACCGGAATTCGCTAATTTATTATCTTGATTTGTTCTTAATTTACTAAAATTGAATTCTTTAGCTGTAGCCTTTAATCTAACTACTGGATTCTTCTTTGCCTCTTTCATGATTAACACCTTACTATAAATATGCTGTAAGTTGTATCATATAATGATAAATAATTTGATAATATATTAAGAAAACTGATAGTATATTTTAGAATCCCTATTTATAGTATTTTAAACCTGTATGAGGGATTTGTAAATAAAGATAGAGACTTATAAGCTTTGTCTACAGCTAAAATCTTCAGCTCCAGGAGTGAATTTTCCTATACCACAAGCAAATGGTCCTGTTATAACGTCAAGCCACTTATCTTCTCTTGAACCTTTAGACATTCCTTTTACTAATTGTTTTGCCTGTAAAAGCTCCTGCACCACACGTTCTAATCTATCTCTTCCCATACTGTGAAAGATTTCAGGTAGCCTATGCCGTTGTTTATATACTCCTGTGCTTCCTGTATGAGTAAATGGATGTCCTGCAATAGCAGATCGTTTAATTGCATTGATAAGGTATATCTTAAGACTTTTATCACTAATGTCTTTAACTTTTAATTGTGCCGTTATATCTTCTAGTAGTCCTGTTTCTTGATTTCTTAGGTAAGTACGTACAGTGCGATCAGCTAACCCATTTGCTTTAACAACTGCCCCGGAAAATAAAGCATTTTGTCTTGGAGTCTCACCCATTGACCTAAAGATTTCTTGCTTAGCTGTATCTTCTATTGGCCAAAAAGCATATGAACATCTAACACCATTAACAAGGGCAGAGGTACCTCTAATTGCATCTCTTGCTTGCTCAACAGTTAGTATAGGTTTTTCTCCTTTTGGTTTTCTCATATGGTGAGCAGTAATAATTGAAGCTCCATTCTCCATCATTACATGCATTTAGCCTTGCTCCAGAAGCTAGTACTTTGTCTATAACTTTGTGCAATTCATTTACGTTTTTTGCTTCTACTATAGAACTCTTAAACCAGCTCAGCTTCTCTGTATTTGGCTTTATTTTTTGCAAAGCTGAGGCAAATGGATTTTTATCTTCTTGATCACTTACAGGTTTTGTGCCATATATATAATCAAGTCCTTTTCCATAGTTGATTTTGTTTTCGCGAACGTTTCTGCTAGGGAAAGGCATTGTATCTTCCAGTTTTATCTCCTTCTGGCTATTAATTTTACTCACAAATTTAGACTGCTCTATATCAACGCTTTCAAGAGCACCAAATATTTTCTTGTGATTAACACTAGTCTTTTTATTCTGATCTTTACTAGTCATATAAACCTCATATTAAAAATACTTTTTAAGTGTACAATAAACTTTGTTATTATACATTATATTACTCATTATAAATTAATATGAGTAGATTTGTAAATACTTTCTGCTATAACAATCCGTTTTCTCTAAAGCTAAAATAACCCCCACTTGTAATGATAATATGATCAAATAATCTAACGCTTACAGTACTACATGCTGCTGCTAAGCTCTTTGTTACTTCTTGATCTTCTTCTGAAGGTTCTAAACTTCCCCCAGGGTGGTTGTGTGACATTATTACTAATGTTGCATTCTTTATTAATGCTTTTCTTGTAATTTCCTTTATGTATACTGGTGCTTTTTCCATTTCACCAATATAGGATTCTTCTCCAATTAGTTGACGCCTTTTATTCAAGTACAGTATTTTTACACATTCCCTTTCTGAGTGGCCTATACTTACGTTTAAGTACTCTACTAGCCCTTGTAAGTCCATTATTGGCTCACTTTTGAGCTTTTCTCTCAGTACCCTTTCTAGTGTTTCCTTAACGCACATAATCATTGCTACTGCAGAATCAGTTACTCCTTCTATGACTTTCAGGTCATCCATTTCTCGACCTAAAATCCTTCCTCTCCTGCATAAGTATTCACCAGATTTTTAGCAATTTCTTGAGCTTGTGGCCTTTCATGTACTGCACTTAAAAATGTTTCCATTATTTCACGATCAAGTAGTGCTTTGCCTTTGCTTTCTAATATTCTGAATTCGATTTCTTCTTTACTTTTATTCATATAATTTACCCTTCACTAACAACAAACTTTTTTTAGATATTTACTGCTGTTTTTTATCAGCATTGGCATAAAGCCATAGCTTTCGAGTGAAGTCAAATCAATTTCTCAATCTTTTTTACTTATTTTTTCATCTAAGAGTAAAGATATTAATATATACTGATTTTTTATTTTAAATCTGTTGAATTTCGCCTAAAGAGAGGCCTGTTATTTGCAAAATAATATCGGTAGAAATTCCTCCTTTCACTAAATCCTTTATCTTTTCTGCTCTTTTCACTTTCTCTTCGCAAATTTGTATGCTTTCAAACAGAGATTTCATTAGTGCATGACGTAGTTCTTGGCTTTCAATTTTTTTGTATTCTTCAATTAAATTAGGTACCACTTTATCATCTGCATCCTCTGTTAGTTCAAGTAGGTCCATGATATTAATCGATAACGCCTTTGCTATCTCATATAATCTTCCCAGTGGAACAGCAGTTCTTCCTTGTTCATAGTTGCTTATTTCATCACGTGTTGTACTCATTTTCTTTGCTAAATCCTTCTGAGTATATTCCCGCACTAGTCTCCATTCTTTTATCTTCTTTCCTATTTTGCAGTATATAGAACCTATTTTTTCTTCAACACATTCATCAGCAGAGAGGCCAATTACTTGTGAAACAATATCAACAGAAATCCCTGCTTTAACCAGGCCCTTTGCAATTTTTACTTTCTCTGCTTTTTTACTACTTTTCTCACCAACTCGGGTAAATTTTGTTAGCAAGTAAAACACCTTGCGCAACTCTTGATCATTAATCGTTTTATATTTTCTTACTAGATTTAATATTTTCTCTCCCTCATCTTCAAAACAGATTTTTTCATTTGATACAGGAATTAGGTCTACAATACCAATCGACAATATCTCTGCTATAGCATACAATTTTTCAATCGAAATTTTACGTGTTCCTTTTTCATATTGTAGTACTATTTGATACGTTACGCCAATTTTTCCCGCTAAATCTTTTTGAGTATAACCTCGCTTTAACCTCCAGCTCCTTACTTTTTCTGCTATCTGATACCTTGTAGAGATATTTGCCATAAATATTATATGGGTTAATACTATCAAATAAAGATATACAAAATGTTTGCATTTTAGTTGAATATTTCTTCACAATTGTGTATAATTATTAATGCTTTTTATCTTACTTTCTCATGGCTCTTTCGAAGTTTCTCGATCCAAAATTAGATTTAACATTTAAGAAAATTTTTGGTACTGAAAAAAATAAGAATATCCTTATCCATTTTTTGAATGATATCTTAGGCTTTACTGGAGTCAATTCTATTCAAGATGTTGAGTTTCTCAGCACTATTATGAACCCTGAGATTGCTTCTGATAAACAAAGCATCGTTGATGTCCTCTGTAAGAATTCTCTCGGAAATAGTTATATTGCAGAAATGCAGCTTGCTCGTGATAAAGGCTTTGAAAAACGTGCTCAACTTTATGCTGCTAAGGCTTACTCAAGACAGTCTGGCAATTACATTGATTTTAAAACTGTTTTCTTTATTGCTATTTCCAATAGTACTCTTTTCCCTTCAGATGTTTATTATATTTCCACTCATAATATACGCGATATAAAGACTAACGGACATTATTTAAAAGATTTTCAATTTGTCTTCATTGAACTACCTAAATTTACAAAAAGTAAAGTAGAGCAGTTGGAAACTACTGTTGAGAGATGGTGCTTTTTCTTTAGTGCGACCCTGAAAGTCGTGGTTTTGTGGTGGTTAAATTCCACTTTCCCTAGACATCGGGGATAATGTATATTTCACATTTTAAAGGGTGGCAACCTTTGGGATGCAAGCATGAGATAAAAGCAAGTAACACTAAACCTCATGGTGAATCCCTGCAAACAGAGTTAGATATGATTACGAGAGGAACCTATGTTTGAATTGTCGTCAAAGCATAGTATGCGAAAAGAGGTTGAACTACGCATAGACCAAAATGGTACGAAGCAAAAGGGGAACTAAAGATTGAAGACTTTAGTTATTGATGTTCCCAGCTTCCGGCAAATAGTAGGAATCTAAGTTTAACGTGAAACGAAGCCATGGAACGGAGTAACCACATAAAAGCTCTTATATTCATAAAAATATAAGTAGGTAGCCAACCACAAGCTGCTATGTGGAAGGATTGTTTAAGAAGCTAATGCCCAAAGTAATATCTGGGATACGCAGACGTAAACACTTTAATTTGGAAGGTAAAGTGGTGAATAGTAGTGAATATGTTATGGACCAGCAAAAAGCTAGGTATGAATGGAATGGAATTCCTTGGCGAAAGCTGAAGAAATCTTCATTTAAGCTACAAAAACGAATTTACCAAGCTTCTAAATGTAATGATATCAGAAAGATGCATAATCTTCAGAGATTATTACTCAAATCAACAAGTGCAAAAACACTCGCTGTTAGGAAAGTAACACAGGACAATAGGGGGAAGAAGACTGCAGGTATTGATGGAAAGGCTAATCTTAATCAAAAAGAAAGATTACAACTATCATATTCTTTAGATATAAAAGAAAAAGCAAAGCCATCAAGACGCGTCTGGATCCCAAAACCTGGTAAGCCATCGGAGCATCGCCCGCTTGGTATACCTACTATATCGTGTCGAGCAAAACAAACACTTGTAAAAATGGCTTTAGAACCAGAATGGGAGGCAAAACTTGAGCCAAACACTTATGGTTTTAGACCTGGTAGATCATGTCATGATGCAATTGAAGCCATATTTGATGTGCTAAAACAGAAAACAGCATATGTATTAGATGCTGATATTTCTGGATGTTTTGACAATATTAACCATAATAAACTGCTTGAAAAGCTCAATACCACACCAACGTTAAAGAAAATCATAAGAGGATGGTTAAGGGCAGGCGTTATGGAAGATGTAAAGTTTCAATCCACAAAACGTGGTACAATTCAAGGAGGGACGATCTCACCGTTGCTAGCTTGTGTTGCATTACACGGATTAGAGCAACATATCAAAAAAGCATTAACAAACGAACTCTTTCAATGCATGAAAAGAAAATATGGTAGGATATCGCATAAAAATGCGCAAAAGTCTATTAGTGTAATTTTCTACTGTGATGATTTTGTCGTCATACATGAAAGTGAAGAAATTATTCTTAGGGCAAATGTTCTAGTTGAAGAATGGTTAAAAACCATTGGATTAGAATTAAAGCCTTCTAAGACAAAAGTTTCTCATACATTAAAAATCATTAATGGAATAAAACCAGGATTTGATTTTCTTGGATTTTCAATAAGACAATATCCAACAAAAGAAAGTAAGAAAGGTTACAAATTATTAATAAAACCAAGTCGTAATTCTATAAAGCAGCATATATTTGCTATTAAACATAAACTTAGAGAAATGCGTGGGGCGCCACAGGAAGTAGTAATAAGGAATCTCAATCCAATCATTAGAGGGTGGAGTCAATATTACTCTTCAGTAGTTTCATGTAAAATCTTTAGCTCATTGGATAATACTATACATAGAAAGCTCTGGAAGTGGGCAGTCTTTAGGCACCCAAACAAAGGGAAATGCTGGATAAAAAGAAAATACTTTAAAAAGTATAATAACGATAACTGGCGTTTTATGACAAGTAACAAGATACATCTTATTATACACAGCGATCATGTTATTAAACGACATATCAAAGTGCAAAAAACCAGATCTCCATATGATGGTGATTGGGTTTATTGGGGTAATCGTCTTAGAGAAATACCAGATAAGCCATCAAGAGTAATAAAACTATTGAAGTTACAACAAAGTAAATGCGGTAATTGTAGACTATGGTTTGAAAGTGATGATATAATAGAAATACATCATAAAGACCGGAATAGACGAAACAATATGATCAAAAATTTATCTTTGTTACATGGGCATTGTCACGATGAATTACACAGGAGGTGTGCATGACAAGCACCAAATTAGAGAGAAGCCGTATGAGGCGCAAAGTCTCACGTACGGTTTTGAAGTCGAGTGAAGAGGGGCGACCTTCTTCACTTAGACAACAGTATGCAGAAGAAACTACGGATGAAGATTTAAGAAAAATAGCAGAAAAGTCACCAATAATAAAGCTAGCATATGATGAGTTAGATAAGTTTCATTGGAATGAAAAAGATCTTGTAGCTTATGAAGAAAGGGTAATGGATTTACAAAAAGAAGCTGCTATCTTGGAACAAAAACTTGATGATGCTAAACATGAAGGCATCCAAATCGGCCATGAAAAAGGCAGAGTGGAAGGTCGCAAAGAAAGGGATATTGAAGTAGCCAAAAACTCACTCAAGGCCGGTGTCCCTATAGATGTGTATCCGTTCAGAGGTGTGGCTTAAGAGACAATAGATAGAAGGTTTTGAAATGGATTTAACTTTTTTTGCCTCCAAGTGAGATACAGCGAAATTATCCGCTCAAGGAATCTATTCCCTCGCTCTGACTGTGCAAAATATGAATTCTTACGATGGACAACATAATGCCGTATTTGTCGCTCAACATGATTATTCGTTAATGGAATATTCTCTGGATCATCCAAAAATGTCCACATCATTGGCTCGGATTTTATAATACCCTTTACCGTTCGTGAAGCTCCTTTTGCTTCAAGTATATAAGATATTTTTATCATGCAGTACTGCATAAATCTTCGTAACTCTTTAGCTTGCTTAGTGAACTTTGAAATACTAATTTCATTTTCTGACAAAGCGTTTTTTAATGCAAATAATCCATTAGCTGCATCTTTTAAACAATGGCCAAGTCTCATTACTTCACTATTCCAGCTATGAGATAACCTCTCGAAATTTCTCAATAAGTGAGCCCAACAAATTTGTCGTTTTTCATCACTGAAGTGGTTGTAAACTGCATATCTGTCGGTAATTATCAGATTTTTGTAATCACAAAATGCACTATTCTTTAAAAACCTCATTCCTCTTGTATCTGCTAACTTCATAAGACTTGCTTTATTGTTGGCAAACATCCAGCACCATCCCAATTTGCCTTTGTTGTAGTGACTGGTTTCATCAATATGCAAAATTTCGCTTGCTTTCATTTCTTCCTCTATTTGTTCATAAGCTTCTTTACATTTTGACGAGACCCTTGCTTCGCTATTGGACACACTACCAACACTTATACTCATGTTAAAGATGTCTTTCATAATATTCGCTATTTCTCGCTTTGAATTCTTATAAAACCCACTTAGTGATGCAACTACTGACTTAACTCTAGGACCAAAGGTATCAGGTGTAACTCCTTCTGGTAATTTGCTACTCCTTCTTTTTCCACATTTACGACAGCGTCCATGTTCTAGTTGGTATTCCACTACGTAAGGTTTGATTTTTGGGAGATCAACATTCTGGTGAATATACGGTTTATTGCATACTGCAATTTCTCCGCCACATTCACAAGTATCATGTAATCTTACTCTAATTACTTCATCTGCTTCCATTTTTATCCGATAATTTCCTTTATGACCAACTTGACCGCCTATCTTCCTGCCACCCTCTGACTTATCTTCTGGTGTGTCTTTTTTTATTTTGTACAGCTCTTTTGAACTTGGTAAAGATGAATTCCTTGAGTTTAAGCCAAGTCTCTCTCTTAGTTCAGCATTCTCTATTTCTAAGATTTTATTTTTTTCTTCAAGCTTTGCTACTTTTTGCTCTAAGTTTTTATATAACTCTACAATACTGATCAACAATTGAAGCACCTAGCCTTACCTTACTATCAACATTTTCTGTTATTATTACTTTGATATATTATGTCAATTCTTTTTTATCCTTACCATACCTCTGAACGGATACATAGATGTTATAGCTCAAATTACTGGTCTCTCTCATTCTGAAATTTCACAACTCAAAGAAAAAACATAATATTCCTACTTATTCACTTTAACATTTATGTAAACCTTCTCTAAGTGAGACATATTCCCTAATTAAGAATCTAGTGAACTGTCTAAAATGGCTATAAAGATTGCACATAGAATTATATAAATTACTATCATAACGTTACCCAAACTTCTATATCAAAGCTACTTTAGTATTGGGACCATCAAACTTGCTACTGATTTCCCTATTCTCACCTACTTACCCAAAGTATTTCCAAGCTTAGTTACTCCCATCTCAGAAAGACAAGTTGATACTTTTGAATGGCTGTGAACTGAAGCATTACTTAAATAACTTTGAGGCTCTAAACTCATTTGCTTTGCATCATCAACTTCTAATGTACCATCTCTGTTGTGTAATATCTGCTCTATTGATTGATTTAGCAGACCCTTATTAAATTGAGCTATAAACTTTTCAAATTTCTTCGGACTTAATTTACCAGCTTCTTCACCAGGACATGCTTTCTCTACATACGATTTTAAAATCCCTGAAATTTCATTAAATTTACCACTCATGATTTTTCCAGTAATCTCTTTCTGCATTCCCATATAATCAATATTTAATCGATGCATTGATACACCACTTTTTAATCCAGCTTGCTCTACTACTTTCTCAAATCCCTCTGTAATACTGAGTGCATATCCCTGTGCTTCTAGTGGAGATATAGACTGATCTACTGTAGAAACATACTTTTGACCTGTAACTTTTCTAATGAGCATGTCAAGTAACATTATCGTACCATTTACATCCATTTTTGCATCAATTTGTGAAATTGGACTTGAGGTGCTTGATGTTTCCTTAGATAATGTAGGCTTAGAATTTAATAATCCACCTATAGAGCTTTTTACCCAAACAAACAAATCATTTATACGTGAAGATAGCCTCATACTACTACTTACTGCTATATTACGTTGATTACTCAACTCTTCGACTGCATGTGATAAATTCTGCTCATTACGATGGTGACGACGATGACGAGTTTGCTTTCTGCTGTGTTCATGCCTGTGCTTATGAATCAACTTGGGTTGATCAGATAACATCACTTCCGGACTTCTTTTCTTATTGAAAACATCATTATAGACTTGATCGTTATATTCTTTTTTTACAACATTTATATCCCTTGCCGTATTTATTTGTTCCTGATGATCTTTTAGGTTTATTTCCTTATCAGCAAACTTGATAGATAGTGTTTCCATTTTAGATGTTTCATAAAATTTACTCAGTACTATTGTACATGGATCATTCTTATCAACATTAGCGTCAAAAGCATTAGTTATTACTAGGTCATTACCATTATTACTCAAAAACTTATAGTTTCCTGCTCTTTTAGGCGTTATTAGTACAGCGTTTACCTCTATATCTTGACTGGTTACAATAATAATTTCTTTATCTCTTTCAAACACTAAAGGTAATGGTTTTAAACTCCACTCATTGTTATCAAAGTTTATTCCCATTGGCACATTATTCAAAATTATGTGAGTCTTGTTATACAAATTCACCCCATCTTTTAGCCTCACAGTAAAACACTCGTGCTTTTTTATCCCACTTACGAACGAATCTTCTGTTTTCTTTAATTCAGTTATTTCTCCTTTTAATAGTAAATCATTTGCTAATTTTATAATTTTTAATTCAAAACTTTCTTTATTCGATAACTTACCTCTTGCTTTTTGTACTAAACTTCTCAAGTCAATTGTATCTACTGAACTTTCTACATCAAGATCGTAAATCACTACTTCGGGAACTTCAAGTTTCTTATCTGTAGAATCAATCACATATACATTTTCACCACCATTCCCAACTAGATGACTCTTATGTAGTGGATTATTGTGTATTACCTCATGATTACCACTCCCTATTACAACAGTTTCATTACTCAATAGTGATTGTATAAAAAATGACATTTTATTTAGTCGATTCGCTACAACTAAATACTCCTTTATAATTTCATCAACTGATTTATTCGTGTTCTCAAGCATATACAGGTTGCCACTATCTCCTACTTTTATTTCAGCATTGTTACCTAGTCTATAAGAAGGGTTAGATGCACCAGAGATTGTTATATTAAATTCCTTGTCTGACATTGGTGCAAAATTGAATGTGATTATATGAGAAGTTTTATTTAGTACATTGATATTCCTTGCATCAATATTCTTTATCTGAGCAGGTTCATACTCAAATGCAAAAGTATTATTTAAGTTCAATGCTTCAGCAGTATAAATAAAATCAACTTTAGCACTACCAAGTGCATATGGTATAATATAGTGAAAATCTCCTTTCAGTGCTCGATTATATATAACGGTATTAGGCCTTACCACTACTTGCATCTCATAAGCGCAATCCTTGTCATATATGTTTATGTGATCTACAAATCCTTCACTACCACTTTGGCCATCTACAAAATTAATATCACTAGTACCACTATCACATGTAATAAACACTTGATCTGCTTTATCTTTTCTACCTAAGAACTTATTTATTCCACTCATTCCGAAAAAGTTTTCTCGATAATAATCTTCAACCTCACCTACATCTAATCTCACATTCATACTCTCTTCTTCTCGAGCAAATGATGTAAGATCTAAAGTGTTTACTCCACTTTCTCCATAAAAATATCCTGTTATAGCACTTCCCTGCAAAATGAATATATCATCCTTATTACCACCATAATACCTTTTGAATCCATCATTTACTACAAAAACATTAGAACTATCTATAAATCCTTTTGCATGATCATTACCTTTTCCTAAGTTAATTAGAGTATGATTTCCAGTTTTATTTCTACTTAGGTCAGTTATGCCAATTGTATTTTTACATAAGTAAGCTTCATTAACAGGTTCATAGTCTCCTTGTGATAGACAAAATACTTTTCCGCCATTTGGATTATCTGATCTTGCTCTGCTCCACTTTATGTCAGTTCTTTTTCTATCAAGTAGTACTTCATTATTCAAATCTACTTGAAACTTACTTGTACATTTTTGATAATATTTTGTTACTGTTCTTCTCTCAAGGCAACGACCACTATCTAATCCAAGAATCCTAACACACTCAGTTGCATCATATGGTACTAGTGAACAAGAATCTGTAACTTGCTTTCCAGTTGGAAAAATATATCTTTTAATGTCACTATGTTGCTGTAAATACTCAAGTCCTTGATTGACTAATTGATTATTAAGCTGCTTTTCTTCCATTAAATCTTTTATATATTTCTCAGGTTCCATACCTATAAATGCATGCAATCCTTCAACAAACTTTTCACTCGCAGTTAAGTGAATAATTTCATCAATTTTATCAACTCTCTTTACTGCCATATAAATATCAGTGCCAACAAACACTACAGCTCCAATTGTTGTTCCAATAGGTCCAGCAGCAGACGAAACTCCTTCTAATAATTCAAAAGCCTCAGCAACCTCTATGCCAATCTCTGCAGCATCAACTCCCAAGTAAATACTATCTCCTACTACGCCAACCAATGCTTCCTCAGTACCATTTTTAAATGCTTTTACCTGATTTACTAGATCGTAGATAACAAAGGCAGAAGTACCACGAGAAAGAAAAGGAGATGCTGCTCTTAAAGAACTGCCAAGTAATAATTTTCCTTCTGAAGCTAATTTTAATCCTTTAAGAGATGTAGCTTCAGCGATTTTAGCAAATCCTTGACCACCGGCTATAAAACCAACATTTACTGCTACACCTTGATAATCTCCATTTAAAAAGTCAGCTAAAATATTTTTAGCCATCATTCCATGCATTGCTATACCAGAGATTCTTCCTACTACAGCTAGATAACTCATGATTTTTTGATTACTGATCAGCCTATTAACTAGGCCTTGAGATCTGCCTTTAACTCTAACCTCACCTGCTAGATGAATTAGCTGAGAGCGCTTTTCCTCTGGTAGGTCTTTAACGTAATCAACAAACTTTTCACTATCTATTTCAATTTTATTGAAGTCTCTCTTCTCACCTTTCTCAACATTAAACTCATCAACATCTTCCCATGTGAATAAACACTCTTTACCACCAACCTCTCTTATTTTCCTTGTGCTATATTTACTTGTACTGGGCAGGCATTCTTCTGCTGAAACTTCGCCTACTTGATACATATTATCATTCTTTCGTTTTAGATTAGTAGATTTAGACTTAAGAACATCTATAATTCCCTGATAAATTTGCGGATTTTGATCAAATCTTTTCATAGCTAAATCTAGAGGAGTAAGGTTTTCATAATTTCTAACACCGACCCCATCCCCTTTTTCTATCAAACATTTCACTACATCTAAGTCACCTCCTTCGGCAGCAAAGTGTAGGGGTGTATTCTTATCATAATCTACTGCATTAAGATTGGCACCATTTTTTTTCAAATACTCCACTACACTTAAGTAACCTCCTTCGGCAGCCAAGTGTAGGGGTGTATTCTTATTCTTGTTTTCTGCATCAAGATTGGCATTATTTTTTATCAAATACTCCACTACACTTAAGTAACCTCTTTTGGCAGCAAAGTGTAGAGGTGTATCCTTATTCTTGTTTTCTGCATTAAGATTGGCCTTATTTTTTTTCAAATACTCCACTACACTTAAGTAACCTCCTTCGGCAGCCAAGTGTAGGGGTGTATTCTTATTCTTGTTTTCTGCATTAAGATTGGCCTTATTTTTTATCAAATACTCCACTACATCTAAGTCACCTCCTTCGGCAGCAAAGTGTAGGGGTGTATTCTTATTCTTGTTTTCTGCATTAAGATTGGCATTATTTTCTATCAAATACTCCACTACATCTAAGTCACCTCCTTCGGCAGCAAAGTGTAGGGGTGTATCCTTATTCTTGTTTTCTGCATTAAGATTGGCCTTATTTTTTTTCAAATACTCCACTACACTTAAGTAACCTCCTTCGGCAGCCAAGTGTAGGGGTGTATTCTTATTCTTGTTTTCTGCATTAAGATTGGCCTTATTTTTTATCAAATACTCCACTACATCTAAGTCACCTCCTTCGGCAGCAAAGTGTAGGGGTGTATTCTTATTCTTGTTTTCTGCATTAAGATTGGCATTATTTTCTATCAAATACTCCACTACATCTAAGTCACCTCCTTCGGCAGCAAAGTGTAGGGGTGTATCCTTATTCTTGTTTTCTGCATTAAGATTGGCATTATTTTTTATCAAATACTCCACTACATCTAAGCAACCTCCTTCGGCAGCCAAGTGTAGGGGTGTATCCTTATTCTTGTTTTCTGCATTAAGATTGGCATTATTTTTTATCAAATACTCCACTACATCTAAGTCACCTCTTTTGGCAGCAAAGTGTAGAGGTGTATTCTGATTATAATCTACTGCATTAAAATTTATTGTCTTTAAGTTACCGCTAATTGAGTACGCCTGTGACATTACTTCTACTCCCTTCTCAGCGCCCTGCAATAACAAATGCACTTCACTCACCTTTTGCTCTATATTTTTGACCCCTCTTTCTATTATACTTAAAGTATTAACTTCTTGTTGCATTTCTTTAAAAAGGTCTCCTGCTTCTTTGTTACCAAAAAACCTTCCTTGCCTTTCCTTTAACCAACCTAGCATTCTTTCCTCAAATTTGTTATAAGCGTCTTTACTCAAATTACCGATATAATCAAATCTTTTACTAAATTCTATACTTATTTCATGTTCAAGTATTTCGGTAAGTTGGCCTTCATTTGGCTGATCAACTGCAAATACTAACTTTTCAAGAAACTCTTTTATTTCCTTACCTATAATATCTACTGACTGTCCACGCATTTCATTTTGCACTTCGCTACCTTGTGTTAAATGCAAGACTAAGTCATCATTACATTTTATTCTATATCTTGTACCAGTGGCTGCTTTAAAGAAGCTATCATTCTCACCAATTTCCTCAACTAAAACTTTTTTTCCTTTATTCTTTCCAAGACTAACTTCCTTAAGCTTCTTTATTTGATCTTGCACCGAATTATCCAGATCAAAACTAATATTAGTACAAACAATAAAATCTTTTAGGCTATAGTCTTTAAATTCTTTTTTCTTCTTAATTCTTAAATAAGAAACAAAATACTTCTCTAAATTAAATTCACCATCCTTACTTTTTGTAAATAAGTCTCCTACTGTAATCTTGTTACTTTTCTCATCTAGTTTATGTTTAGCTTGCAAAAAACGACATTTTTTTTCTCTTGAATCACCATATATAAATACCAAGTCATCAAATTTTTCAGCATCATCCCACTCTGTAGCCAAATAAAAAGAGTATCCTTGATCTAATCCACGCTTTAAAAAAAGCATTAACAATTTTAGCTGATAAATAACTCCATGAAGAGTACTCTTTAGCCCAGAAGCAGGGTATGTTCTTGGGTCACCCTCTTCGATTTTTGTTCCTTCAGGCTCTTCTTTTTTTATAGAGGAAATTCTTAGCTTTTTAGGAGAACCAACTTCTGGCTTATTTTCTCCAATGTTTTCCCTTTTTAGAGATGAAGCTCCCTGTAATTCTTGAATAATATCTTGATCCAAAGATGTCTTACTCTTACTATTAAGATCTTCATTAATAACATCGAGAGGCGTCTGACCCCTATTATTTTTAGCTTTCGGGTTTATATCGCGAGTACTTAAAAGAAGTTTGACAATGTCTAGATGTCTTTTGCTGACAGCAACATGTAGTGGTGTATTACCATTATCATTGTAATCAATATCATTAATATTATCTACTTGAGTAAGTAATTCTTTAATTGCATTAGTCTTGTCTAGCTGAAGATTACCTGTTCTATGCTCACGTATAACAAGAAACAATTTGGCAATGTCAATATCATCAGGATTATACATACGTCTTATTCTACGTTTAAACTGAAAAGATTTATCTTTTGCTTGTGAATTAATCTTTGTGCTCTTTAAATAACCCACTGAAGATTGTTTTTATAGCATAAAACTCCCTCTATTTAACTCAAAACCTAAACTTTATATTCCCATACATACTAGTAAATAAAGTTAGCAATGCAATTAGCTTGTATAAATACTTTATCTTAGAGCTATCTTTAATTTAGCAGCATATTCTACTAAAATTTAATAAAATAACCATTCCCAGAGATCAAGAAATGTGAAAAGTATTTTTCTTGGGACTAGTTGATCTATTAAATATTGTACACAAACTTTTCTTTATATCAATCTATTTCTTGGTTTGACACACTTTTTTGAACATTACCTTAGATTATGGTCATTTTACCTCACTTTTACTTGCTCTATCTTTCTTTATATAAACATTTCTCCTCTTTTGCAGCAAGTCTAATGCTGAACGGGAAATTAGGCATTATGTCGTTTATCGTCAAAACTCATATTTTGCACAATCACGGCGAGGAATTTGAACAGATAATTTATTTCGTTATACTTAACATGGAAATAAAGTAACCTAAACCCTTTTCACAATCTTCTATCTATCGTTTCTTAAACCACTCTCCTAAACCGGATACCAAATTAATCCCCTACCTCCAGATCATTCGCGTTATTTGTCATAACACTGTCATTGAAAGCGTCAGTACTGATCAAATCATATTTATCATGAAGAAAGGCAACTGCACTACTTTGAGTTAATCTAATATCCTCTTTTACTCATTGATTTCCACGCCCACGACCTCTGGGAACACTACTAATCCCTGTAGATTCTAAAGTCCGCCGATCTTCTCCTTGTTGTTCTACTGTATCAGGATGTATCATATGAATAGAACTGTGAACTACTAGAGCAGGAACAAACTCATCACTTGTTAATATTAAAGAATTTTTATCTTTAGCCCCTATATTAACAACTACACCCATGAAAAATATTTTATCACTATCTGTGATTGCTTTCAGTGCTGCCCCTTTAGCATATCTAATATTTTGTTCTTTTGTTAATTTATCAACTTCCTGTTTCAGCTGATCTTGATTTAAATTTTTATCTATAAGCTTAAATTCCAGCGCTATAGGAGTGTATTCTTTAGTACCCTGAGGTGAAGGACCAATACCTTGTATTACCATATCTACATGACCACCTGTTCCTACTTGAAATTCAGGTATAATTATAATTTTTGCAGAATCTTCTTGGTTTGTAGAAGTCTCTTTTAGCTTCAAATCACTATAACTACTAAGGAAGCCATTAAGCACAGCTTGTAATCTTGCTTCATTTGTAATCAAACCTTTAACAGGGTAAATCGCATCTGCTATCTCAGTAAGTAGACTTTTATAACCTAGCAATAAGTCTGTACCTTCAGAAGAAGTAGCATATTGAGAAGTAATTGCTTGATTAAATTTTGCCTTTAATTCATCAGAATTAGGCATCTTAAGAAAACCACCTGTAAACTGCTGATCGATACTACTTGGCTTATATTTACTTACCTGTTCTATTTCAAAAAGTTCTTCAAAAGATAACCCTGTTTCATATTTTTTAAGACTCATTTTAGTTTCTATGACATTTTTTACTTCTCCTATTCCAGGTATGTTTAGCACTGGAATTTTTTTATCAGCATAGAATGCTCTCGTATTGGACTCTCGTATATGAAAAATGAATGCTGTTTTTTCCTGCCCTTCATTACCTTGAACAAATATTAATGTTGTGACAGGGCTTTTAGATAAAGTGTATTCTGTTCCCTGAGGCCAGTTCAGCGGGTACTCACCATATGAGTATATATATTTTTTTACGTTATCCTGATCTTGACCAATCTCGTTAATTAAAATTGATTGACCTAATATATCTCTACTGAAATAGTAATGATCTTTTGTTTCTTTATTCGCTGGAAAAGTATGGTATTCGCTTGATAACAAATCTTTTACCTTTCGCTTAAAAACTTCCTCAGAAATTGATTGATTATCCCACTCGCCAACTAGTTCGATAAATTCCTCCATCAAAGGAGCTGGTGGTTGTTTAATAGGTTTTACTTCAGTTTTAAATGGTTCTTTGAGATCTAAATTTAACCCAACAGCAATAGCATTCTCCGCATTGGTTAAGATCCTCATCTTATTTGGTCTAAAACCTTCAATGTAACCTTTAGCTTGCTCCAGCGCATCACTTGGATCAACTTGTCCTTCAGTTCCAGCCTTGAGTTCAATAAGAATTGGAACTGAATCAATAGCACGATCAGGTCCACGAACAAGCAAAACAATATCAGCATAACCTCCTCCAGCAAATTGTTCCAGATAGAGTTTGGTATTATCACGATATCGAAAGTTATCAAACATTCCTGCTACAAAACCATGTTGACCAGCTTCACGAGCTTTAATGCCATAAACATTAGCTTGTAAATCTAAATTAGTATGAACTTTTTTAATATAATTCAGAATGGCTTTAAGATTTTCCTGAACTTGATCTATTTCTGCATCTGGATTAGCAAGCTTTTCAATATAACTTTCCAGATAGACAGATTTACCTAGCTTTTTTTTCACTTCTATAAATGGAAATTCTGTTGGAGGAGAGATAGGTATATCCTTGATCTTCTTTTTACTTTCTACCTGAATATTTATTTTTTCATCTTCTCCATCGCTCTTTAAGGTATATCCCTTTTCTGAAGTCATTCTAGATAACTCCTTCCTGGCATCATCACTAAGATCTTTACCTTGCTTACCTAGAAACTGCTTGACTTCATCGAAAACCTTGCCTTTTAATTGGTCACGACTAATCTCGATTGTTTTAACATTACCATATACATTCTTAGCTTTATACTCTAGCACACCATCCCTTTTCAGATATAAGTATAACTTCTTTGATTTAACATCTTTGTCTGATTTAGGTTTGCTTTTTACTAACTCATATTTGTCTTTTAGAATTTTTATCACATCAATTTGAAGCTTACGAGCATCCAATTCATTGTAATCTCTACCTATTACACTCTTGAACTCGCCCTTTGTGAATTCAAAGCTCCTAGTATGGGCATCTGAAGGCTTAGAGTGTTGAGCTTCTATATCTTCAGTAAAAATAAAAACATGTATTTTGGATTCCGTTTCTGCTACAACCTTTAAAGTTCTTGCTCCCTCAAAACGAAAATGTAACTTCTTTATACCTAGCTTATCATTAAGTTTAGTATCTAATACACTGGAAAAAGAAGCTAAAAATCTATGAGGAAAAAAGCCAAGTTTCTTACTAGAATGTAAATAGGATTGTATTTGATCAACCAACGACTGATATCTTGCTTCAAAAGATTTATCCAGTGAACCCGCTGCATCAGAAGTTGAAGAATCTACCTTACCAAAAAGTAACTCCATTAGCTCGAAATCTTGTGGTTTTTCTTGCTGTTGATTGTTATCAACCATAACTAGCCCCCGATTTTAACCTTTTACAAATTTTATCCTCACTAAGCTCTTTTCATGCTTTCGTTTAAGTCTAAGCAACTGAATTCCCTAAACAGAAACACTATACTCTGCTTCTAATATCAGTAACTTCCTGTTTTACAGACTCTACATCTAATGATGAACTTGGCAACTGACTATCACCTGCCCCACGATCCAATTGCGTGTTTCTAACTCTCATAAACAGCTCATATTCTGATTTATCTTCTTCCATAATAGAGTACATTTGCTCTTGGCTAAGGGAGTTAACAATTTTAGATAATATTTCAATAGCTTTATTTGCCTTAATAAGAGAAGCAACCAAATCTCTAGTTGATGAGAGTTGTTCGCTTAGCTTATTTAAATAGTGTTGTCTATGAGCATCAAAGTCAGGACAATTCCAAATAGAGGCAAGCATATCACTGCCAGATTTAACAAAATTATCACCTGGTGCAGAAACAAGCGAGTTTAATGCTGAAAACATTGATGTACTATAAGCTTCAGGAGATAAATCTTCTGGCTTTAAATGTTCAAATAGCTTTCTGGCGTTCTCGAAAGAATGGTTTCTTCTTAATATACTTAAAGTATAATAACATCCATGTTGTTTAAAATCCCTTTTCAATAGCTCATGATACTTATCTTCAGGAAGGTAACGTAGACAGAAATCAACCATTCCAACATCGTCAGCAGAAAAACGTCCTTTATTATATGCCACTTCCATCAACAAATCTTCTTTCCTTTTCGAAGACACAGAATCAATTGATTGTAACTTATCCCAGAAGAATTCCAAAGCTTCAACATGCTTTTCTAGCATCGCAGATTTAAAAGCATAAACGTATGGATGCTCATTATTTAACTTCAACTGATGTTCCTGGTTATTTATAGCATGTGACCAGTAGATCATTAAAGCCCCGTTATTACATCCCTTAACTAAACTCTCTACTGTCTTATTACCTAACGTTAATTTAAATTCTTCAAAAATAGCTCTTATCTCGTCTTCAAAACAACACCAGCATGCAATCCTGTAGCGATCAAAGGGTCTAATAAGACTTCTTTGCCCATCTAAAGTTTTCAAGGCTAACAATTTTTCCCCGAAAGTATACCTATTGAGTCTAATTTGTCCTGAAGCATCTTCTATCTTCCAACAAGTTTCATCTTCTAAAACTTTCTTAAAAAGGGGTGGTATTATTGTGCTATCCCATTTATTCAGCAATGTCTGATATGCAATACACCATCTTTTAATCTCTAACTCTTTAAGCCCTTTATGAGGATCATCCTCTTTAATGGAAGTTAGTAATACCTTTTGTACATTTTCGTAACCCATACTTACCCCCCCTAACAAGATTTAATATATTTTAGACATGTTACTCTACCTTTAAAACTTTGTCAATTACCATTATGTATAGAAAAATTTTCTAACCCAAAGTAGTTTTAGGCAAAAGACCCTTAATAGACTCAATACATGACATTTTATTTATTTTGAATTTTGTTTCGTCATGAGCTTGTCTTCATTATTCTTCCGCAAGTAAATCAATATTAATTTAGCAAAACATATTATTAAGATCTCAGGTAAGATAACCGTTTTCAGCACTCAAAACCAAGGGCGGTGAGAGCTTTTTGTTTTGGGATGGGTTGGTCTACCAAGTGTACCATACGAACTTTTTTTATATTCTGAATGGCTTTGTTGCATAGCTAGTGTTGGTTGAGGTTATTGTAAGAAGAAAAGCTTTTTAATATATGGCTACTAACGCATTTTGTTGTAAAATAGGCATTTTTCAAACAAGTACAACTTATGCCACAAAAAATGAGAGTAAGTAACCAAAGAGAATATAACGAGTTTCTCAAAAAAAGAGGAAATGTTTTTCATTTTGTTAATCAAGCCATAGAAAATTGGTATGAAAATAATCCAAAAGTTGCAGGTGGCAATAACACTTATAGTGATAAAGTTGTAATTTTAATACACATAATAGTTCATCTTTTTAGAATTGGCTTGAGACAAGCTGTAGGTTCTGTAAAAGGTTATATGGTACAAAAATAGGCAAAAAACTTAAGATTATCAGCTATACACAAGCTTCCAGAAGATTTAAAAAGCTTAATTTGAAGATTGATGACCATAGAAGCAATAAAGATGATCTGGAAAATGTTGAAATTGCCGTAGATAGCACTAGAGTTAGTATCTACAATAATAACGGTGGGCATAGTAAGCTTAATATTTGAAAAAGAAAATACAGTGGTTATGGTCAAGTAAGAAAATTACATGTTGTTTTAAACATAAATGATAAGAAAGCAATAAGCATGAACTACACTAGTGGTGTTGCTGTAGACTATTTGCCGGTCTGCGATATGTTAGAAGAAGTCAGTGATAAATATAACATTTGTTCTATTCGAGCAGATGCGGCTTATGATATAAAAAGTGTGTATAAAGAATGCAGAAAATACAATATTGTGCCTATTATTCGCCCTAGGAAGGATACTAAAATTTGTTTAGCTGACTACTTATCAGAAAGAAACAAGTATATTAGTAGAATTAGGTCATATGAGAATTATGAAGATGGTATTAATGAATGGAAGAAAAAAGTTAAGTATGGAGCACGGTCTTATATTGAAGTCTTTTTCTATAGGTTGAAGCAAATATTTGGGTTTAGCTTGAAAAATAAATCAGAGGTAAATCGTGAAAAAGAGCTGTTAATTAAGTGCTACTTATTGAACAAATTTACTGACATAGGTATGGCTAAATTTAAATTAGCTGCGTAAATTCACTGTGATTTACATGCCTATCAGTGCTATGCAACAAAGCCATCCATAATCAGAAGAGCTGTTACGTATACTTAATTGGCAACCTTTTTGACAAACTGAACTCATCTCCTTTCAAACAATTTTTCTATATCACTTATTTTCATTTCTATATACGTTGGTCTTTCATGACCAGAATATGGAGTTTTCTCAATTTGTCTTAGTATCTCATTCATCTCTTCCAATTTCATTTTTCTTCCTGCTCCATGGCAAGCGATTGTGGCTGATATTTTATTCACCTTATCCTCTATTGACAACGTATCTTCCATTTCCGTTAACTTATCTACTATATCAACTAGCATCCCTTTTATATCTATTGTTCCCAAGATTGAAGGTATTTCTTTCACCATTATTTTATCTTCTGATTCTATTTCAATACCAAAACCCATTTCAAAAAGCTTATCTTTATAAGTTTCAACCATCTCCGTCCCTGCTTGGTTTTTAATCTCAACTATTTCAGGAAGGAGAAGTTTTTGTCTTTTTATGCTTGTTAAGCACTCGTATATCAATCTCTCGTGGTCTGCATGTTGATCTACTATAATCAGCCTATCTCCAGCCTCAGCAATAATGTAAGTACTGTGGACCTGACAGCGTGCATACCCTAGAGGATGATCCTCTATTAAATCAATTTGCTCCCTTTCTAGAACCATCGCTCCCTTTTGGGGTGGAGATTCTCCATACTTAAACGTTTCTGGTAAGCTTTGCCTTCTTTCATCTGGTGCATTGAATTCTTTCATTAGACGATTTTCTAAAAGACTTGGTCTCTTTTCATAAAACTCTTTTTGATTCTTTTTCTCTTTACTATCAACCTGCTCTTGGCTTTTACTATCATTAAAAATTAGCTCCTCTTCAATACCTTGACCACTTGCTGCAAACCTCGTTGATAATGCTTTTATTATCCCTCTTCTCACTATTTCATATATTAGCCTTTTATTCTGAAATCTTACTTCCGATTTATTTGGATGCACATTTACATCTACTTGATCGTATGGTATCTCTAAGTGCAGCACTGCAAAAGGATACCTCCCACTTAGAATAAAATCTTGATACGCATATCTAATTGCACCAATAAGTAGATTATCTTTTATTGGCCTTCCATTAACAAACGTATAGATCTGAGTTGAATTGCCACGACTAATAGTTGGTTTACAGATGTGTCCCGTAAGTTTGATGCCGTCTTCTTCCTCTTTAACTTCCAGCGAATTGCTCTGAAATTCTTCTTCTGTTTCACATAATCTGTTAAATAATGAAGTTTGCTTAACATATTTTAAGAGCTTTTTATTACCGGAAGTGAGAGTAAACCCAATACTATAGTTAATCATTGCTAAGTTATTTACAATGTCAACAATGCTTTGTGTTTCTGCCCTCTCGGTTTTTAGAAATTTTAATCTATTTGGAGTGGCAAAAAATAAGTCACGAACTTCAATATATGTACCCTGTAGCAAAGAACAAGGTGTAATCTCTCTTATTTTTTCTCCTCCCTCATAACTTATAGACCATGCTTCATTTACTCTTTTTGCTTTCGATGATAGCCTAATTCTACTCACTGCTGCAATTGAAGGCAAAGCCTCTCCTCTAAAGCCAAGATGTCTGATCTCTATTAACTCACTATCACTTAATTTTGAAGTGGCATGCCTCATAAGTGCTAGTTCCAGATCGTTCTTTTCTATTCCATTTCCATCATCTATCACAGTTATAAGGTTACGTCCACCACTTTCTATTTTGATCTCTATCTCTGAACTTCCAGCATCTATTGCATTTTCTACTAATTCCTTTACTACACTCGCTGGCCTTGTATCTTGAACAAAGCATCTAATGTTTTAAGCTTAAGCATTAGATGGAGAAGGGGAGAACTCTGTCAGTGGTCTTAGCTCATTTGCAGCTCTTTGCTGTCCATATGCTGGAAATTCTGTTGCAATATTTACTACTGCTCTTTCTATATCTTCGGAAACTCTGTTTGCAAACAGCGGTTTTTTTCTTGCTGATTTCATGTAACGCCTCTTCTCCTCCATTTTCGTATAACTCCTTGAATCTATAAAACGTATCTCTTGAATATCCCATTACCTTGCACGCTTGAGACCCCAGTTATGGATTAGAAAACAGATAAAAGTAGAATTAATAAAGAGGGAAATAGGGTAAACTCAAGTATTTTAGCAATAATTTAAGAGGTTACCCATGAAGAAAGATATTACAGAACTTTACTGCTGCGTCGAGGATTTTTGTCGTGTAGTAGATGAAAATTTTGCAAATAAGTTCTTATCAAATGGCAAAAAACCAACCAGAGTACCAGAAATAGCGCACTCAGAAATGCTAACCATAATCCTGTTATACCACCAATCGCCATGTAAAAACTTCAAGGCTTTTTATCTTTGTTACCTTAAGTTACTCTATAGATCAGAATTTTCAAAGATGCCTTCATATCACAGATTTATTGCCTTAAAGCCGAGAGTTTTACGGTATTTAGCATTACTTCTTCAATGGTTCTGCGAACAAGCGAAAATGACAGGTACTTCCTACATTGACACTTCTACGATTGCCATTTGCCACAAGAAAAGGATCTCTAGGAACAAAGTTTTTGATGGTTTAGCAGAAATTGGTAAGAGCACGTATGGTTGGTTTTTTGGCTTTAAATTGCACTTGGTGATTAACGAAATTGGAGAAATTCAATCACTTACTCTAACCAAAGGTAACGTTGATGACAGAAAACCTGTGCCAACTATAATTAAAAGACTGACAGGACTTTTGTTCGGAGATAAAGGCTATATCAAGAAGGAGCTCTTTGAGGAACTCTTCGATAGAGGTTTAAAGCTTGTCACTAAAGTGAAAAAAGGCATGAAAAACGCACTAATCTCACTAAAAGAGAAGGCTTTATTGAGAAAAAGGTCGATTATTGAGACAGTCTTTGGTTGTTTAAAAAATAAATTTGAGCTTGAAAATACACGGCACAGATCGCCAATAAATTTTCTGGTACATATTTTTCTACATTAATTTCATATTCCATGCAGTCAAAAAAGCCTTCTATTTCTAAGCCTTACTGTGTTGGTTAATCCATAACTGGGGTTTGAGATACATTCCCGAGCTGTTTTGCTAGCTCTAATAAACCTAGTTTTGGTTTTAATATTTTTGTTTGTATTGTGTTCATTTCTAACACTCCTTTCTTTTATTATTTTATAACTTACTTTTTTAAAGTGTCAGATTAAGTCTAAGCTATTACAGGTTTTACTCCTTTACATTTGGCAGCACAAAATGGTCACAAAGATATAGTTAATCTTCTTCTAAAGGAAAAGGCTGATGTTAATGCTAAGAATAAGAAAGGTGCTACTCCTTTACATTTGGCAGCACAAAATGGTCACAAAGATATAGTTAATCTTCTTCTAAAGGAAAAGGCTGATGTTAATGCTAAGAATAAGAAAGGTGCTACTCCTTTACATTTTGCAGCAGAAAATGATCATACATATATAGTTGATCTTCTTCTAAAGGAAAAGGCTGATGTTAATGCTAAGAATAAGAAAGGTGCTACTCCTTTACATTTTGCAGCAAAAAATGGTCATACATATATAGTTGATCTTCTTCTAAAGGAAAAGGCTGATGTTAATGCTAAGAATAAGAAAGGTGCTACTCCTTTACATTTTGCAGCAAAAAATGATCGTATAGATATAGTTGATCTTCTGCTTTCTAACCCAAATATTAATGTTGGTTGTATAGATCTTAAACTTATTACTGGAAAAAGTGCAAGCAAAAAAAATCTTGTTCAAAAAAGACTTCAAGATAATGAATTGTTTAATATGCTAAAACAAGCAGCAACAGAAATAGATGAAAATAAAGTAGATGAATTACTGGAATCAAAAAATAAGTATAGTTTCAAACCAAGCTTAAACTACTCTCCAGATGGTAATAATGAAAATACGACTATTGAAATTGCTATTAAAGCTGGTGGAAAGTTATTAGATCTTTTATGTACTTATGCTGAGAAGAATATAGGTACAGACACTGAAATATTTAAACGACTCAAACATGCTAAAGAAAACTCTCATTCTAAGAGAGATCTTTGTGATGTTTCTGTTTTAAAACATTCTACTCCAGATCAAGGCTTTTTGTTTAGTAATGGTTAATGCTTCCTTCTATAATGCAAAACCCATACTCACCCAACCTAATTGATTACTTGCAATCTGGATTCCAGTTTTAAGCTACTCGGATGACAGAGAAAGGGCTACTTGCATGACATGAAAAGGAGCACCGAGCAGATCACTTCTTCACAAGGATCTTATCAGCAACACGCATATCAATTATGCTCCAATTGCTAAAAGTAAAGTCGGTTGTATTTTGCAAGTGGCTTAAATAATCCCATGCGCTATAAGGATTATCTTCAGGCAATTTTACTGTGGCACTGTCATCGAGTATGATATTCCATCTTCTATTTCCTACATAAACACAAGAAGAAATATGATCACTTAATTGAGTTTTCCTCTCTAGTATATACTTAATGAATTTTAGGCTTGATAACGAATTTTGTCCTTTGATTATAACGAGGTTATCTATCTGGTAATCATCTACGATTACTTTACCTTCAGAGTCAATTACTGAAGTTCTGTTATCATCTTTCCAAAGAGCAAAAGGTTTGTGTTCATTTACATCAATGAGTAAGGTGTTGGGTAAAATCCTATAAATTCTTACATGTTTTATCCATTCACTTACAGATTGTATATTATCTGTTAGTTTTGAGAGTGATACATACATGATAGGTTGTGTTCTATCTACTAAACTTAGAATGTCCTGTTCATTTGTAAATTTGTTTCCAGTAACGGTTACTTTGTCGATTGAAAATCCATTGCTAATTAATAAGCTCGATAAGCGATCGTTACACCAAGTAAAGTAGTAATTGAATCGATTTGTTATTTTATCAAGTGAACTATAAAGTACTAGTGTAAGGAAGAGTGCAGTTATAATCATGAAAGCACACTTGCGCAAAAAACTCCTTTGGCTTCTAGTAACATTGTTCAACATCGGCTTGATCTCTAATATTCTTGTGGTGTAAACTGTCTTTGACAATAATTTTAATTAATTCATTAAAATCAATTCCTTTTGTCAATTTTGCAATTTCTGGTACTAACGATAATTCAGTAAAGCCAGGATGTGTATTAATCTCAAGCATTTTTAAAGTGTTATTTTGGGGATTATAACGGAAGTCTGAGCGGGAAACAGTTTTGCATCCTAAAAATTGATGAACTTTTAGTGCGTGTTCCAAGGTCATTCTATATATGTTGTCAGGAATTTTAGCAGGAAATATATGTTCTGCAAATCCATCTGTATACTTTGCTTCATAATCATAGAATTTATTTTTTGGTCGTATTTCCATAGTGCCAATTGCTTCGTTCAGCAATACAGCAGTATGTAACTCTATACCCGGTATGTATTCTTCTATGATTATCTTTTCCATTATAGTAGAACTGTTATTTTTTAGCTCTAAGTAATCCTCATGTGAGAAAATCATGTGTACTCCAATGCTTGAGCCTTCGTTAATCGGTTTTAAGACGTACGGATAATCAACTTTAATATTATTTTTTAGCACATCTTCTCGACTAATTACATAACCTCTTGGAGTGTCGATATTAAGAGAATGGAATATATGCTTTGACATCACTTTATTCATAGCAACAGCCGAAGCCATAACTTCTGAGTGTGTATATTTTATACCTAAAATCTCCAGCAAACCTTGAATACAGCCATCTTCACCATAAGGTCCATGTAGAGCAATAAAAGCAAGAGCGGGATTAGTTTTTTTAAGCTTTTGAGCAATGTTGCTATCAACATCTATTTCTATTGCATTATATGAAAGGCTATCAAGCGCCTTCTTTACTGCTTTTCCGCTCATAAGCGATATTTCTCTTTCGCAAGAAAATCCACCACTTAAAATTGCTATAGTTGGAACCATAAGCACCCTAATATTTTGCTATATATCATATATAAAAGATACTTTTATCTTCAATAGAAAAAACGCTTTGAAAAATTCCACAGCTGTACAGATATTGAAACTTGCAGATGGTGTCATGCAAACTGGTTCCTTTATGATCAGACACCAGATTGCAAGTAAAACTGGAAGATCTTTTTCAGTAATATTCTTTAAAAATTTAATTTTGTAATCCACTTGATTTCCACTTTACATCTTTGTAATCAACTGTTTCTACACCTTCAATGTCATATTGATCAGCAACTACAGATAGTTCCATTTCATGATCTATTAAAAACCTTTCTGCTGATTCTTGAGTGGGCTGCTTAGTAAGCTCAACTAGTTTAGTAAAATGCTGTAAAGTTTTTTTACTGAAAGATACATTAGCATTTGCCGTAAGTTTTGCCAAAGTTCATGAGTAATTGTACAATATTTTCCTGAAATTTTCAAGAAAGTAAACTTATCTGGAAAGTAATTATGCTGATATAAATATTACAATTTTATTAACACATAAATGCTACCGTGGCGTTAGTTTTTTAATTTAGGAGTATATTATGGTTATACCTACACAAAACTCGAATTCATTAACGTTTCAGGCACGTAACCTATCTCATATTTGCCACAAAAACTGTGAAGAGGCGTTCAATGAAACAGACAAACCTCTATGCAAGACTAGATGTGACGCTTTCTTTCCAGTGCCTGAACCTCATTCACAAATTAGTGAGAAATTAGTAGAAATTGCAAACAATCTCCGTTTTGAGAGTGCATAATTATCGTCTATGGCAGATGAAATAGACGCTTACAATTCAATGTCTATTTAATCAAAAAAATGTAAGTCTATTTTTGTACTCTATGACCCTAAATTTTCATCAAAATAAGCTGTCTTATCCTTTTTTTCTTTATACTCTTCTGCTGTATCTAGGGGTTGCTTTTTAGCTGTAATGTTTGGCCATTTTTGCGAATATTCTACGTTTATGTTGTAAAATGATTTAAAGATTTTTTGTTCATTGTTCAGCAAGCCTTCGTCTAGTTCTATAATATCTTTTATGGAATCATCAGTTACAATCGCATCCACTGGACACTCAGGTATACATACTCCACAATCAATACACTCATCTGGGTTAATCACGAGCATATTTTTACCTTCATAAAAGCAGTCAACGGGACATACTTCTACACAGTCCGTATATTTACATTTTATGCATTTATCTGTAACAAAATGCGTCATAAAACACTGTATATTTACATTATCTTGGGTACACTAAATTGATAAGAAATTCAAGCCTTTTATGAAGATAAATAAATTAAATAACGAAGAATTAGAAATATGGCTAAGCTTGGCTAGAACTGTGGGACCAGTAAAGTTCTTTAGTATACTTAGAGCATATGGGTCGCTATATGAAGTGCTTAAATATCTTAATAAGTTGACTAACAAGGATTATGGAATTCAAAATGCACGAGAAGAAATTAAGAATGCAGAAAAAATTGGAGCCAAAATAACACCAGCATGTGATCCAGATTACCCTGAAATTTTAAGGAATATCTCTGGTTGTCCTCCTGTAATAACTACACTTGGTGATGTATCATTATTAAGTCGTGAGATAATTGCAATAATCGGTGGACGTAATTCTTCAATGAATGGAAGAAATTTTGCCAATAAGTTGGCACTCGATTTAAGCGAAGCTGGTTTCATCGTAATTTCTGGTCTTGCAAGAGGGATTGATACTGCAGCAAACAGTGTAATATACAAAAATTACCCCACTATTGCTGTTACAGCAAGCGGAATTGACGTAGCATGACTTAGAACATGCAGCAACATGACGATTTGTCTATACTTTATCAAGTATATTAATGGGTAAATGAATTTTAATACAATCTTATTATACTTATAAATACGTTATATGTGAGAAGATATGGAAGATTTTATAACTGAAAGAAGGAAAGATGATGCTGTGATATCTGTTTGTCAGGATAATGAGAAAAAGAACGTATTAATCTTGGGACTCAATCAAGCTGCAAGGAATTTATTAAAATGTGAGGAAGAGAATTTACTTAATAAGCCGTTAATCAATATTTTAAGTAAAAGAGCAGCTGAAGATATGAAAAGCTATTTGGAGTATACTGAAGATGGGCGCGATTTGCCCGATATATTGCCAAAAGTGATAGGCTTTTCTTTAATCGACGCTAAAGGAGAAGATATAAAAACAAAGGTAAAAGTTTTTCGCACAACGCAATTTACTAATAGCAAGATTAATTATGAGCTATTAATACGTGACATTAGCCTGTTTCATAAGCTAGGAATGTTTAGGGATAAATACCTGATAGGTAAAAAATATAAAAACCACAATTTGTTTAACATACCAGACAATGAGTCCACTATTTTTGAGTTATATGTTGTATTAAATTTTGCCTTTGAATATCAAATTAATGCAGTTATAGGGATAATAGGCTTCAATAGTAAATTGAGTGAGACGAACGATCCATTGAACGTTATCATAGGGCATTTTTATAAAAATTGCCGTAGTGATGATTTTTTGGGATTTATTGATGAGAATAAGGTACTTTTTATTTTGATGAACTGTGGTACAAAAAACACGTCTAAAATAGTGAATCGTATACGCTCTGCTATTAATAAGCAGTTATTAAAGCGAAAACTACCAAGTATATCAATTATTTATGGAAATATAATTCAAAAGCATAGTGTGAAGAATGCTTAAACGCTTTTGTCATTAATTGGTTTGTAGTATCTAAGTTCTACACAATATAAGGATTGTTTTTTATTTCTGTTAAGCTTATATTAAGAATTTAAGCTTACCTATGAGGTTACTAATCACACTGTTTTTATCATTACTCGTGGGAGGAAGTGCTAACGCTAGGGTAATTCTGGATAAGGAGATGTCTTATGTAGAACTAGATGGAAAAGTAGATTTAAGATTTGGCTACGCTTTCAATAGAGATTCTTTTAGCTCTACCAAAGACAAGACCTCAAGTTATTCAGACCTGCGCTTGCTTTATTTACAGCAAGTTTATCCAAATACTAAAATGGGTTTTGATGTTAAGGCAGGAGTTTCTGGTATTGCAAACTTAAAGGCACTAGACATAGAAAAGTTAGAAATGGAGAAGTGGTATTTTGTCATAAAGAATCAGGAGTTTGGATCATTTGAATATGGTAAAGGAAGTTTAGTTAGTCAGAGTATGTTAATTAACACTTCAAAAATTTATACAGCTGCTGGGGGAATAAATGGTCATTGGACAAACTATGCAAATCTGCGCGGTAATGGAAAAAAAGATGATGACTCTGGGTACGATAAGGACAAGGTATTTTGGGTAAAACCCAATGTTTACAGCGACTATAATGGACTAGAGCTGAAGTTAAAACAACCAATGATAAACTATATTTCTCCTGAAATTCATAACTTTCAACTTGGATTCAGTTATGTTCCAGGTAAAAATAATTTACAATATAATAATTTAATAGCCGCTGGTCTTTCCTATAAAAATGCCCTATCAGATGAAATAAATTTTACTACTGCTTTGACTGGCGAATTTGCAAGGGAAAATTTAACTGACTGTACAAACAAAAATTCTAGCGATCTTCAGTGTCATAATCAATTACTACACTGGAATTTTGGTGTGAAACTAAAGCTTTTTGAACTTGATTGCATTTTGTCGTACGGGAATGGTGGTAAATCTGGTGAGAAGCGTAGTCATGAAACAAATAATATGCATTATGTAAATGCAGGTATTGCTTATCATTCTGATTCTCGTAAAGTGAGCTTAACATATTTTAATAGTGTTAGGGATATTGCAGACAAAGGTACAAACGAATTAACATCACAGGCTTTCAGTCTTGAATATCCATTAGCTGTTGGTACTTCATATTACTTTGATATTGTAAGATTTAGTACTAAGGAGCTTGCAGTGGAAGATAATAACTCCGGATATGTGCTTTTGGCCGGATTGAAGCTAAGTTTTTAGTGAAGTAACTGGTATGTAAGTATTGTAATAATGAGAGTAAAATTGAGTTGTTAATATATGTGCTATTTGATATTATAAAAATAACTATTACATAAGATTTTCAATAAAAAGACATTCTGTTACTAATCCAAGTGTAGAAGAAAACGGTTATTAATTAGCAAACCAAGCCCTTCAGTAAGCGCATCTCTTCAGGTGCTCTTTTTTTCTTTTTTATATATAAAAAAATTAGATAGTATTGTGAGTGCGGTTTTTTCTGTGTTCTGATGCTTTTCAATTCTATAGCTTTTGTATTGAATTTCCTTTTTTTACTACTATTTCTCTATATTGTTGTAAGAAAGAACAGAAAATTTAGTGAGAATCTTGAGAAGAATTTACTTAAAGTAGCACATGAACTTCAAGAGGCAAAACAGGCTTTAGTAGATAAAAATAAGGAAATAGTTGATTTGAAAGTGAGGAACGCAGAACTTGAAGTAATTCTTCAAAAAGAGCGTGAAGAAAAGAAAAAGGAAATAGAATTACTAACAAAAGCAGAGGAGAGGCTTACGAACACTTTTAAAGCACTTTCTCTTGATGCTCTTCAGGTAAACAATAATAATTTTCTGAACTTAGCAAAAGAAGTGATCGATAATAAGCTAAAAGAAACAGAAAGTGACTTCAAAAAAAGGCAAGCAACGATCAACGAAGTTATCACTCCAATAAAAGAAAAATTAGAAAAATTCGACAGTGAAATACGTGAGCTAGAGAAAGAGAGGGTAGGGGCCTACGAAGGTTTAAGGGAGCAAATTGGAGCATTAATGAACCAAACTTCTAGCCTTGCTAACGCCTTGAGGAAACCTCACATTAGAGGTAAGTGGGGTGAAATGCAGCTCAAAAGAGTGATAGAGATGGCGGGAATGATTGAATATTGCGATTTTTTTACTCAAGCCTCAGTAATTGATAAAAATGAGGACAATTTGTTACGTCCTGATTTAATAGTAAAAATGCCATCAGGAAAGCAAATAATAATAGATGCTAAAGTACCACTTGATTCTTACATGGATGCTATGTCGCAAAATGATTTACAGATACAAAAGGAAAAATTGAAGAATCATTCTCTGGCAATAAAAAAACATATAAATAATCTAGGCAGAAAGGAATATTGGAACCAATTTGAAAATACGCCAGAGTTTGTGGTGCTTTTTTTAACAGGAGAAGGGGTTTTCAGCGCAGCACTAGAATGTGAACCAGCTTTGATAGAAATTGGAATAGAAAAAAAAGTAATTATTGCAACACCAATCACTTTAATCGCGCTACTTAGGGCAGTAGCCTATGGGTGGAAGCAAGAGATAATAGCTGAAAATGCAAAGAAAATAAGTGAACTAGGCCATATTTTATATGAGCGAATCTGCACAATGGGCGAAAATTTTGATAATTTACGCAGAAGCTTAAAAAGTGCTGTTGATCATTACAATAAAACTGCTGGTTCGCTTGAGGCAAGAGTGTTTCCTGCTGCCCGAGAATTCAATAAGCTTGGTATACATGCAAAAAATAAAGAACTCACTGCTGCAAAAGAGTTGGAATCTTTACCACGCAGTTTACATGCTGAGAGGTTGAAAGTAGATTAGTATTTCAGGTCTCCTTAACTTACATTTGCTGATTAAAACAACTTTCTAAAAATTTTTTTTATATAGCTCAATTCCTGCACATCATTTGCTGCATAAACAGGTATAGTTTTTTGCTCAGTACCAGGTATTTCTACAAAAATTTTGCCCACTTCTTGACCTTTTTTAATTGGTGCGGGTACCATATCTTTATACTCAATACGCACTTTAATTTTATCATGTAATCTGCGGTTATAAGTTATGGTAACATCGTTTGCAACTGTAACGGGCACTTTTTTATCTTTTCCATAAACAATATTTATTTCTTCAACTACGCTATCCTTAGCAAATATTTTCTTGGTATTAAAATGATTTAAGGAATATTGTATTAGTCTTTTTGCTTCCTCTATTCGCTCTTTCTCGGTGTCCAAACCATTCACAACAGCAAAAATTCTCCTATCGTTCCGTTTTGCAGATGCTATAATGCCATAACCACCAGCACTTGTATGACCTGTCTTTAGACCATCAACTCCAATATCATGGAAAAGTAAAAGATTTTTATTTTTTTGTACAATATCATTATATGTCAAATATTGTTCAGAGAATAAATCATAGTATTCAGGAAAATCGGTGAAAATTCTTTTTGCCAGTGTTACCAAGTCTTTTGCGCTCATAAAATGGTTTTCATCTGGCCACCCGCTTGAGTTAACAAAATGACTATCATTAAGATTTAAATCTTGTGCAACTTCATTCATTTCAGCAACAAAATTCTCCTCTGATCCTGCAATACCCTCGGCTAGCGCTATGCATGCATCATTACCTGAGGCAATTGTAACTCCTTCAAGTAGTTCTTTTACCGTAACAAATTGACCTTCTTTCAAAAACATAGAAGAGCCTTTTCTTTCCCACGCTTTTCTGCTCACTCGAAATTTATCTTCCATATTTATTATTCCAGCTTTTAGATAATCAAAAGCTACATATAAAGTCATCAATTTGCTCATTGAAGATGGGGCCATTTTTTCCCTGGAATTGTGTTCAAAAATGAACGAGTCTGAAGCTAAATCTAAGACAATTGCTTGCTTTGCTTTGGTTCTAAACTGATATGAGTATGAGTAAAAAGGAAATATAAAAATTAATAGCAAAGTTACTAATTTGCTTAACATATTTATAATTTTAAATTTATAGTGTACTAATTAATAGTATGATTTTGCACGAGCATTTCAATAGATCTCTCGCATAAAACTTCCTTGACAAACTGCGCCAGCCCCCTTCTTATGACAATAAGAGTATTTATCCTTGTTTTCGATCCGCGCGGGTTCAATAACAAAAATTCAGTAAAAAACTCAGATATTTATTGGCAAATTACATAAAAATTATAGCGGTTGCATGTCTTTTTTATTTTTTCTACATTCAGGCAAAACGCGCTTATTTTAAGCGTTAGCACATTATTATAGCGCCAATTTACATTATTATAGGGTCAAAACTCGTTACACGGGGATTTTTTTGCCTTTTTTTCGCTTGGTAAATTTCTTAACATTTACAGCTAAAGCTTCAGGCCAGCACTTGATGCTGGAAATTTTTTGAGCACAAAAGTTATGCTAGGTTTTTGTTGGTAAGAAACCAGTGTCAAGCACTGGGATGACATAGAAGGAGCACTGGGATGGTATATAGAAGGGACACTGGGATAGAGGCTACTTGAATGACAAGAAGGAGGGAATAGGAGATGACAAGAGAGGGGCTACTTTCATTTGCTGTCTTCAAAAATTTACAATTATGCTTCATATATTTTATTAAATATTTTACTTAAAAATTCAATTTCTTATTATAAGAGATAAGCAATTCATGAATAATGAAAGATTACAAAAAAGGTCATAGAAAGCGCCTAAGAGAGAGAATTATTTCAGATAACGGACAATCATTACTTGATTATGAGATTTTAGAACACATTTTATATTCAGCATATAGTAGAATTGATGTAAAGCCAGTAGCAAAGAATTTGATAGAAATTTTCGGCAGTTTGAATAAGGTTTTTAATGCCGATTTAGAAGCACTGCAGAATATCGAAGGAGTTAGTAATGCAGCTATATCTGCTATCTTTTGTGTTAAACAGGCTTTTGTTCGTTCTGCACGAGAAGAAGTAAAGGACCTACCTATAATCAATAACTGGGAAAATTTGCTTGATTATTTAAAAGTAAGTATAGGAAGCCTTAATAAAGAAAATTTTCGCGTCATCTATATGAATAAAAGATATCGTCTAATAGCGGAAGATCTGCAGAACTTTGGTACAATAGATCAAACTCCTATTTACGTTAGAGAGATCATAAGACGTGCTCTTTTGATTGGCTCAACATCGATTGTAATATCCCACAATCACCCAAGTGGAGATATACAACCTTCAAGTAGCGATATGTTTCTCACCAGACAGCTTGCAGAAGCTTGCAAAAGCATAGGAATAGAATTAATAGATCATATTATTATCACATTTAGTAGCTATTTTAGTTTCAAGGAAAATAGGCTTTTATTAGAGTAGATCTAAAATTGCTTTTGCCATTTTTCTTATTATGGAAGTAAAGCTATACATGAGGTGGTTGCCAGTGGAACAAAAATTTTCCTTCTGGAAGACAATGTGTGATTTAGGTGGCGTAATAGTGGCAAATTGAAAGAAATACATGGTATTTGCCACTATTAGAAATCTCCTGTTTTGATAAGACTTATGAGGTCTTTATTGGTTTTTTGAATTTTGTTGAAGCACTCACATGCTTACTCTAATATTTTGTTCACAGAGCCTAGTTAGCTCAATTTCAACGTTAATTTGTGAAGCTCTGAGTTCTGTTAGGGAATTTTCTGGTTGAATATCTAGCTTATTCTGTATGTTCGATAAACAAATTAAAGCCGAATCAAAAATTTCATCATACTGCTCTGCTTCATGCACACAATTGATTATTTCCTTAAATTCTTCCACATCTTGCGGCGTATCTTTTAATATTGCTCTTATTTGGTTTAGATTTTGACGAATTTTTTCCTGATATCCAGCAATTCCCTCTTGATATATATCAATCATTTTTTGACATGAGGTGCCTCTAAATGGGTGTTCTGCTTTTTCCTTTATGTAGGAGCTCTGAAAATTTTTGCAATTAAGGACTGCTTCTCTACATTTTTTTATGTCACTAATTATACTGGTTATTGACTTACTTGCTTTCACCTGATCTTCTTTTTTGATTATACATTCATTCTTTGTTTGGCTCATTTTATCATACAGATTTCTGCATTCTTTATATGATACCAGCGGTTGTAGTATTCCTTCCTCTACACCTTTATTATAAAAATTCTTCAACTCATCGCTTGATAGTATTCGTATAGCATCTTCCCTTTTACCTTGTGATTTAGGATACTTTTTGTTCAGTGAACTAATATAATTTAATAGGAAACTCTTAGTTAAATCTTCCTTTTTAACTTCTGATAATTTTTCTAGTGTTTCTATATATTTCAAAGTTTCCGCAAAAAGCTGCGCACCAGATGTAGCAAATCCTGGCAGTGGTTTGCTCTGCGCCTTATAAAAATCGGTTTGTAAAAAATCTTCGGCTTGTTTTTTTATTACTGAAAGTTCATTGAAGGCTTTTTCTGGATTGATTTTTTTTAAAATACTAGTAGCTTTTTTAATCGCTCTTTCTCTCTTTTTATTATCTTGTTTTTCGTTTAAGATTAAGCTTTCAGCTTCAGTAAAAGCATTGCCTTGGGCACTTTTGGCAATATTACAAACAACGTTTTTTACAACTTGCTTAGTTGCTACATAATCTATTTCCTTTGTAAAGCAATCAATAAATAGCTGCCAAATTTTTTTGTTAACGGACTTACTTGTCTTATGTTCTAAATCTTCTACATCTTTGAATCCTAAAATAGTATAGAGATTTTTTTCAATTATTGGTTCAGCATGTTGTTTTGCCACTTTACCTTTTATATTGAATAGAAATTCACTAATCTTAGTTGTGCCCATAATATTACCTCACAATATTAATGTTATATAATATAAAGTATAAAAGCTTAATGATTAATTTTTACTTACTATTAATATAATTGAAGATTAACTTTGTTCCTATATTAAAACTTTAACTCCCAATTTATTATTAGTAATATCATTATATGAATCTTATGCCTGAATTTGGGAATATATTGTTATTGGTAGCCTGTTTGTTATCTTTAACGTATTTGTTTCTACCGTTTAGTTCTTACCGATTCGTCTCCTCTGCCATATTTTTTTTTGTGTCAGCATCAATGGCTATTTTGATCTACTGCCACATTAAAAATGATTTCTCACTTGAAAACGTATATTACCACTCACACACAACAAAACCTTTGATCTATAAGATTTGTGGTGTTTGGGGAAATAAAGAAGGGTCTATGTTGCTTTGGACCTTAGTGCTTGTCATGTATTTATTACTAATGGATATTTATATACCTTCTGTCATCCCAGTGCCCAGACACTGGGATCCAGACAATTTAATTGCAAATGAGTACATCAAATGGCAGTGTAATAAAAACTGGATTCCAGTGTCAAGCACTGGAATGACACCAGAACGAACTAATGGTAGTAAATTAAAAAAAATATCTCTTATCACCCAAGGCTTGATTTGCTTTTGTTTTTTACTGTTCACTTTACTTGAATCCAGCCCCTTCACTAAAATGCCAGGCATTGAAACAGATGGACTGGGTTTTAATCCGATATTGCAGGATATAGGCCTTGCTATTCATCCACCGGTATTATATTTGGGGTACCTTGGATTTAGCGTTCCTTTTTCGCTCTCTATAGCTGGATTAATTTTAAATACTGAAGGAAATGTTTGGGCTAAAGTTGTCAGGCCTTGGGTACTTATTTCTTGGTCGCTGCTCACTTTGGGCATCAGCTTGGGTAGCTGGTGGGCATATCGTGAACTCGGTTGGGGTGGATTTTGGTTTTGGGATCCAGTGGAAAACGTTTCTTTGATGCCGTGGCTAATTGCAGTGGCGCTGACACATTTGTTGCTCGTTGTACGAAATTTCAATACTTTAAGGAATTTTACTATTTTACTTACGCTTACAACTTTTATATTGAGTGTGACTGGAACATTTCTAGTCCGCTCAGGAATACTTACCTCAGTGCACACGTTTGCAGATGACCCAAGATATGGACTGTATATATTAGCTCTACTTGGTGTAATTACAGTCAGTAGCTTAGTAATATTTGTAGTGTTTACGAGAAAGAATCACACATCTTTCCAGTATTCGATATTGGAATCTGAAAAGAAATCTGCTACTCAAGTGACAGAAGGTAGAAGATTCTTTTCACGCCTTACGATGATGCTGATGAACAATTTATTATTCATCACTGCCTTTTTCATCGTGTTCGTTGGCACTTTATACCCTACAGTGCTTGAGTATTTAACCGGTGAATTAATTTCAGTTGGAGCACCATATTACAATTCTTTATTTAACTCTATTGCACTAGCTATTCTAGTGCTCACCATGATAGGGCAATACTGCAGTTGGCAGGGAAATAGTCTATTGCCAATATTCCGTGAATATAGATTTTCATTTTGTAGTGCTGCAGCTATTTTGCCGTTTATCTTTCACATGGAGCTAATGATTGTGCTATCAATTACCATCTCCATAGCATTATTAATCTTTGTTTTAGAAGCATATAGTAAAAGAATTTGTTTATTTAAGGTAGCATTTGGTGAATCAATTTTATTAGCAAGAAGAGTTTCTAAGTCCTACTATGCAATGATGCTTGCTCATGCTGGAGTGGCAATTCTAGTGCTTGGTATATCTTATTCAGTTGGTTGGCAGGAGAAAAAAGAAAACTACTTGGGAATAGGAGACAGCATAACAGTCAATAAATTTAAAGTTACTTTACGAAATATTGAGCTAATAAAAGAAAAAAATTTCCATGCAGTGAGGGGTACAATGGATATCAGGAATTTGCTGAATAATAAGATATTAGGTGAAGTAACTCCTGAATATAGATTTTACCTTGCGGAAGATCAGAAAAATGTTGAAAGCAGTATCTACCACAATTTATTTTCTGATATTTATGTTGTAATTGGAGAGATTGATAAGAGTAAGAGCAAAATCGCAGCTAAAGTGCACTATAAACCTGGAATGTCTATAATCTGGCTTGGATCCTTTCTTATCGCTTTTGGTTCGCTCCTTGCTGCTTTGCCTTCTAGCAAAAAAGTAGTTCCTTCAGTATCATAAAGTTTGCATTTTTTGGCAATTTAAACTTAAGCTAAGCAACACTAACCTTGCTAGCGAATTTTCTCTATGTTCTGTTGTACAATAGGCAATAAAGATATATTTTCTAATGAAGAGCTTACATGATATATGGAATCTACTTCCTCAGGCCTTTTAAAATATCCCTGCTTAATAGCGTCGTAGACAGAAGAACCACCAAGCAAGCAGTTCTCACCTAACTCTTCTTTATAATTTTTAAACTTTTCCAATATTTCCTCCTTGTTACTCACTTCTACTATAATTTTTCCTTCATCTTGCACATCAGAATACAATCTAGCATCTACTTTTCCCAAATCAGTATGAAAAGTCAGTACTATATTACCTATAAGGTCAGTATAATTTCTTACCCCACCTTCTGTTAAAATTTCTGTCTCGCTTTCACCGATTGCTATCACGTCTCTTCGAAATTCTGTGCTTTCATCTGTTCCATTTATGATTTTTGCAACCTCGACTATACTATTCTTTGAGTATTTCAAGTAGAAAGTGAAGTTGTCCATTTTTGCCTCTTTTACCTTACCAGTAGTTGCGTTTTTTGCAGCTTCCAAAAACCTTAGAAAGTAATGTATATAGCTTTTACGTGCTTCTTTAAGATTAGCTTTGTGGTCTTTAAACTTCTCTAGTTTATCAATTACAATTATACTACTTAGAGTTTCAAATACTGCACCTCTTTTTACCAAATTACATACTATGCGACTAGCAACTTCTATGTCCCTTTCACCTTGAAAAATCTTTAATTCACTAATTCTTCTTATTACATAATCTGTAAAATTATACTTACTCTCATAAGTATTTTCATATATATTTCCCTCACAAGTAAGATTGAACCTTACCCTAGATTTTATAGCTTCATTTACAACCTGTTCTAGCTGATTTATGTCTTGAACTTCATCTAATTTACAAAAATATTTATCTGGATCTTGCTCATCTAGTAGAAAATCCTCTCCCCATAGATTTACACTTTTGCACAAATACTTTTTTCCATTATAGTCAACTTGAGTTTTTTTACGAAAAGTTCCATAAATAACATCATCAGTTAAAAAGTACTCTTTAATATTAAGGTTGGGATTATTAACTGCAAATTCTATTGGGGTTTTACCTTTTTTATCCTTTATATCAAGATTAGCTCCTTTCCTTAGAAGCAATTTGATAATTGTATCACAATGACCAGAACGAGTAGCATAATGCAAAGGCGTTCTTCCTGTGTCGTCCTTTTCATTAGGATCAGCGCCTGAATTCAACAGTAAATCTATGCATTCTTCTGAATTGCTACATTCCATACTTGATAGAATATGCAGTATTGTCAGTTTAGATTCTCCTCTTTTAAGGTTGAGAATGGTTTTTAGATCTTGATTACTTTTATGATCTAGTAAAAATTTTTTAATTTTTTCAACATCGTTCTTATAATCCTTATAAGTAACATGTGGAAAGTCTTTAAAAGTACTTAAGAATTTTTTATTCAACTCCTTCTGACTCTCTGTTAAGTTGGATATGTCAACAAGCCACGTAGATATCAGCTTGCCAAATGCACCTCTTTCGACAACATCCGTTAAGGAGCAGTCATTGCGAAGTAGCAACGAGTATTTAATCAATTCATATTCATCATCTTCTTGTTGCTGTGTTTCTTCTGCTTTCTTAGAGTGCTTAAAATCATTTTTTATTAATTCAATCAAAAGCTTTAATGTGTTAAAACTTTTATGTCCCAATAAAGGATCTGCTTTGTTTTCAAGTAGAATTCTTGCTATTTCTGAATAGCCATTTCTAATAGCCCAGCATAACGAAGTACGCCCGTATTCATCCGCTACGTCAACATTAGCCCTTTTCTCTAATAGGAGTTCTACTATTTCTTCATGTCCATTGATAGTAGCACAATGCAAAGGAGTACACCCATTTTGATTTACTGCATCAACATTAGCCCCCTTGTCTAATAGGAGTTCTACTATCTCTTTATTTTCATTGTGAGCAGCACAATGCAAAGGAGTAAACCCATTTTGATCTGCTACATTAACATTAACCCCGTTTGCTATGAGAATCTCTACCACTCCTATACTGCCACTTGCAACAGCAAAGTGTAAAGGATTCCATCCATCTTGATCTGCTGTATTAACATTACCCCCTTTTTTTATTAAAAGCTCTGCTATCTTTACAAGATCATTTCTAGCAGCTATATGTAACAATGTACTTTGATCATCGAATGTATAATTTATGTTAAATTCATTATCTTGCCACTTTTTATACGTGTCTGAATCTTCTTTTTCCAATTCCTCTTTTACCCTTTCGATTATATTGTTCTCATTTAAGTCACTTATTGTCCTTAATATTTTTAACAACCGTTCATATTCCATAATTATACCTCAAACTATTTGTTTTTGTACTATAGCTAAAAAAAATTATTTATCCATAATAAAATAACCAACACCAGAGTAAGTGGTTTACTGCTAACATATTTAAAAATGTTATGAACTTAATAAGAGAAAAAAATACCCCTGTAATGGAGCAATATTTAAATTTGAAAGCTCAATACACGGATCATCTATTGTTTTATAGACTGGGCGATTTTTATGAATTGTTTTTCGATGATGCTATTAAAGCTGCGAAATTGCTGAATATAGTGCTAACCAAGAGGGGCAATTCAAATGGACAAGAAATACCAATGTGTGGAGTGCCAGCACACAGTAGTGAGTCTTACCTGCACAAGCTAATAGATTTAGGATTCAAAGTAGCAATCTGTGACCAATTAGAAACTGCTGATGAAGCAAAAAAGAGGGGCTATAAATCCATAGTAAAACGTGATGTAGTGCGAGTTGTAACTCCAGGTACAATTATAGAAGATTCACTACTGGAGGATAAAAGCAATAATTATCTCGCATCCATAGTTGAACAAAATGACGAATATGCTATTAGTTGGCTTGAATTATCGACGGGAAAATTTTTTCACACTTTAACGAGTTTGAAAGCTCTAGATAGTGATTTATTGCGTATATCACCAAGAGAATTATTAATTTCTGAAAAATTCATTGAGGACGAAAAAATTAGATCGATTTTAAAAAATTATAAAATATCAATTACACAACACGTACAGAGTTTTTTTGAGTATAGTAAATCTCACAGAACGTTATGCGAGTTTTATAAAATCAGGGAACTTGGAAGTATAGGAAATTTCAGCAAAGTAGAAATCATGGCGTGCGGTGCACTGCTTGAATATGTCAGAGTAACACAAAGGGGCTCCATTCCAAGGCTTGAATTCCCGAAAACCTATAAGCAACAAAATTTCATGCTTATTGATGCTTCAGCAAGGAGAAATCTTGAGTTATTCTCAACTCAATTTGGTGAAAAGAAAGGTTCACTAATTTCAGTTATTGATCACACAGTTACAGCTTCTGGTGGACGCCTGCTCAAACAAATGCTTGCTTCACCACTTGCTTGCTCCAAGGCAATCAATTTGAGGCTCAACACCACTCAATTTTTTGTAAATAATTATGAGCCACGTAGAAAAATACGAGAGATATTATCTAACATTCCGGATATTGAGAGGTCTTTATCGCGCTTGATACTAGGACGTGGTTCGCCAAAGGATATGAACCTATTAAAAATAGGCCTAGGAAAAACTTTAGAGTTATCTGAGTTTCTGTCTACCTTGCATAATTATTGTTTAAGTGAAGAACCGGCAGCTAACTCTCAGATGTCATTCCAATGCTTGAACAGAGAAAAGTCTACTACTCAGGTGATAAGTAGTAACGAAAGTGAACTAAGCACAATACATAAAAGTCTTGGTAATCATAAAGATCTATTCGAGCTTCTAAACAGTGCTATACTTGATAACAACCTCAGTTCCGTAAAAGAAGGAGGATTTATCAATCCAAAATATGATCAAGAATTATCCGAATTATATTATATATTGAACAACAGTAACAAGTTGGTAACTAAGCTCCGTGAGTCTTATCGCGACCTAACTGGCATTGCTGCACTCAAAATATTACACAACAATATACTTGGTTACTACGTTGAAGTGTCGGCAAATCACAAAATAACTTCGGATATATTTATTCATAGGCAAAGCTTAGCAAATAGCATGCGCTATACTACTAATGAATTGAAAGAACTAGAAAATAAAATTCTTACGGCACGTGATGCTGCAATCGGCTTAGAAGTGAAAATTTTTAGTGAACTATGTAGTAAAGTCGCTAAAGAATCTGAAAAAATTGCTCTTACTGCAAATGCTTTGGCAAAACTTGATATTAGAGCCACGTTTGCGGAGCTTGCAGTGCAAAATAATTACGTAAAACCCATTATCGATGACAGTAAAGAGTTCAATATCTGTAGTGGAAGACATCCAGTGGTTGAAGTTAACGATAAATTCATTTCAAATAGCATCAATTTAGCTGGTATACATCTAATTACTGGGCCTAATATGGCGGGAAAAAGCACTTTTTTGAGGCAAAACGCTCTCATTGCAGTTTTAGCTCACATGGGGTCATTTGTGCCAGCAGAGAGTGCGCATATAGGAGTGATTGACAAGATATTTAGCAGGGTTGGTGCAACAGATAATATAACAGCTGGTTATTCTACCTTCATGGTAGAGATGATCGAAACAGCAACGATAGTAAATCAGGCAACAGATCGTTCCTTGGTGATACTTGATGAAATTGGTAGGGGCACAGGGGTATATGATGGATTATCTATTGCACAGGCGGTGATTGAACACATTCACAACATAAATAAGTGCCGCGCCATTTTTGCAACTCATTATCATGAATTGACTAAAGTAGGTGAATACTTAGAAGATGTGAAATGTTTTTGTATGAAAATAAAAGAATGGAAAGGAGAAGTCATCTTTTTACATGAAGTAATTGAAGGCATTGCAGATGAGTCATATGGAATACATGTAGCAAAACTTGCTGGTTTTCCTGATTCTGTTTTAAACAGAGCAAGAGAAGTATTTGAGGAGCTAAAGGCTTGAGGAAAGTAGTCTGGTAGAGACTTATGACCTTGAAATCAGCGATTTGGTCTCATAACCATAGTCTCCCCAAAAGAACCGTGCTTGCGGATTTCCCGCACACGGCTCCACAATACAGCGTTCACACTAGTGCTCCTGTGTATAAAGAAACATATACCTTTGGTTTTGGTAATGGATTTACTTTTAAATAGTGTATAAATTGTTCCCAATCGATACTTTTCTTTTGACTACGTCGGTTTATCCACTTAAATGCTAACTTTGTTGCCAGTCGATTGAATTGAATCAAACACCGATAATTTCCGCTAACTCCGAAGTAGCTATAGTGTCCTGTTAGTTTGGCTTTAAGTTTCTGCCACCAATCTTTGAGACAGATACGACTTCGTACCATCTTCAACCACTCTTTGATTTCTTTAATCTTTCTAGCTAGGCTTATTTTTGAAGTTTTCTGCTTCATCATAAGTTTACCATTACGACTTTTTCCACAATAATGTGTAAATCCTAGAAAGTTGAAGCTAGCCGTCCTACGTTTCTCTCTTTCTGCTTGATACCATTCTTTCTTACCAAACTTTACTATTTTTGTTTTATTTTCAGCTATTTCCAATCCAAATTTACTTAGTCTTTGTTTCAGTAATTCTAGAAATTCTTTTGCGTCTTCTTCCCTCTCGCAGCCAACTACAAAATCGTCGCAAAACCTTATTAGCTGTATATATCCTCTGGCTTTTGGCTTAAATTTCTTTTCAAACCATAAGTCCAGCACATAGTGTAAGTATATATTAGCTAATACAGGGCTTACTATACCACCTTGTGGTGTGCCTTGATCGGTTGCTTTGTAACATCCAACTTCGACTATTCCTGCCTTTAGAAATCGTTTTATTAACCACAATAAATTTGGGTCAGCTATTCGTTCCCTTAGACAATTCATTAGCCATTTATGTTGAACATTATCAAAGAACTTCTTGATATCCACTTCTACAATATAGTTAATTGGTTTGTGCATAACTGCTTTATCTAGAGCGTTTATCGCCTGATGACAATTTCTTCCTGGTCGAAATCCATACGAGCTGTCCATAAAGTTTGCTTCATAAATATTTTCTAATATCTTCTTTAGCATTACCTGTACCAACTTTTCTTCTGTTGATGGTATTCCGAGACCGCGTTTTTCCTTGCTTCCAATTTTGGGTATGTATACCCTTTTCACTGGTTGCGGTCGGTATTGCTTTCTCTTTATACTATCCACTAGCGTTCTAAGTTTCTCTTCTAGATTTTCTCCATAAGCTTCCACTGTCACACGATCTATACCGCAAGCCTTGTTGCGTTTTAGTTCCTTGTAACACTCTGCAAGATTCTCTTCATTAATCAAATGAACTAGCGATGTAAATTTTACTCGCTTATCTTGCTTAGCCCTTACTGCTATCTGGTTTAGTTTTCCTTGCATACTCCTCCAATCTCTGTTGTATTGGTATAGCAATCCCTATACCAGTCACTATATTGCTAACCGCTTCCCCTTGTATGTGGCTTTCCCACACTCCGAGTACTATCAGTTAGTCCGACTTCCTTTGCATCTTCCTCCAGTCCTTGCCTTTATTGACTTGTTCCAGAGTACCCTTACAGGAATACAAAGGATCTCCCAAGTTCACGTAAGGTCCATCTCAACACATGACGCGGCCTTCGATCCCGATGGGGTGAGTAATATCTTTCCTTAGCGTTATTACCCATGTTGCCTTCCACCAAATGTAAAGTGTCGGCCCCCATGACGCGTGAATTACGGGACTCAATACCTTCACTTTCGTTGCACCCTATGTTGTCCATTCCATTAGCTTTACTACGCTCGTTACCTTACGCAGCATAATGGTTTGTTCCAGGTTGCTGGCTAAGCTTTACCCGTGTTGGATTTTCACCAACTGTTCCTTACGCACTTCTTGGCGCACACATTATATTACTCCACAATTATGGAGTTTTAGCAATCTATGGCGCTTTAATTTTAGTCAGCTTTCTGAGTAGCTGAATTAACGTAGCATTGATCTATTGCCACATTGGTCAAGATTCCAATTCCACCACCTACAACTGCACCTACAGCTCCTAATGCTAGTTGAGTACCAATTCCAGCAGAAGACCCAATGATTAATGGAGCAAGAAAATATAATGCTAAAGCGCAAGTTATTGCAGCTACACTTATAACAGCCAGCTTTCTCGGACAAAAATTTTCTGGTGCCTCAGCACTAGATATGAATGATGATTTTACTAGATTTTTTCTACTTTCATGATCTAAAAAGCCACTCACTGTTCTCATTATAGGACGGGTAGAGCGGTCACCAGTCAAGTAAATTCTATCTCCCACTATATCATGAAGCTCTTTAACTTGAGCTTTATATTCATCCCAATAGTTTGATAACTCTTGTTGGTCATTGAGAAGATCTGGTTTATTTGAAGTTGTTAACCAGTGTGAGTCATGTTCCAAAATATATCTAATTGTAGCTTTCCCTATATCTATATGCCCTTCAGTAATTGCATACTTTAAAACACCTTCTGCTTTTTCCCTTCCAACATTAAGATCAGCACCAGCTTTTATCAATAATTCTACTATCTTTGGAGAATTATGAAATATAGCAATATCTAAAGGGACCATCTCATTACAATCTTTAATATTTAAGTTTGCTTTTTGTTCTATTAAATAACTTATAAATTTTAAGGTTTCATCAGATTTTTGATTGTCTATGTCTTTATGTTTGTAATATATTCTAATTGCAAAATTCAACGCAGTTTCACCCTTCAACTCACTACCACCCATAATTAATGTCTGATAGCTTTTTACCCCTTGATTTATTAAGTTAACATCCGCGCCGTTTTCTATTAAAGCCTTAGCTCCTTTGAAATTGCTTTTTGCAATTTGCAGATGAAGTAAGTAACGACCAAGATGATCAGTTGCATTAGGATTTGCACCTTGTTCAATCAAATACCTTGCAATTTTATCATTAAATTTGTGATCATAAGTTGCAGATTGTAGTGGCTCAGGATTTTGCTGTAACTCATCTTTAGCTATTAAGCTACTCACCTGACAGATTGATTTTACTGACTCTAAATCTCTTCTTCGAACTGCCTTTGTGACTGCAGCGCTAAAGCTTATACCCTTTTCTATTAGATATTTGGCCATTTTACTATCAACAGCATAACCTAATAAATTTGTACCATTTTGGGAATTAATCTCAGCAACAACATCTTTAATAATAGAGCTGTTTTTCTCAAAAATTGATTTTACTTTTTCTAAGTCATTCTCCTTAACAGCTCTAAGAAGCTTTTTTAATACAGAATCTTTCTTCTTATTTTCAGCTAGAATTTTCTGTAGTTCTTTAGGATTCATAAATACACCTCAACACACACAATCAAAGAAATTATATCCAAATCGGAATTGTTTGTAAAGGATCTTTAGATATTATCTTGCCCAAAGGTTAATTTATTTTATAATCTTTCTGTATTCTAGAAATTTCAATTAAATGAACTGCTATAAAACTCACGCGTGTAATGAATTAAGGAAGAATGATGTAGAAAAGGAAGTTACTCTCTCTGGGTGGCTGTACCGTAAACGTGACCATGGTAACCTAATCTTTGTTGATTTAAGAGATTTTTATGGAATTACTCAACTGGTATTCAATAATGACAAAGACTTTTTTGATGAAATTTCAAATTTAAAATCAGAGAGTGTGATTACTGTCACAGGAACAGTCAAAGCTAGAACTGAAGATACGGTAAACAGCTCTATTTACACAGGAGAAATTGAAGTTATAGTTAGTAATTTACAAGTTGAATCGGAAGTTGAGTTCCACTGTGATGAAGAAATAGCAAAAGAAGAAAGGAGTATATTAGCAAGTATCGCCGGCGAGCAAGAATACCCAGAAAACATGAGATTTAAATACCGTTTTCTTGATTTAAGACGTGAAAAGGTTCGTAATAACATTATTCTGCGTTCACAGATCATTTCAGAGCTCAGGAGGCTCATGATAGAGCAAGGATTTTTGGAAATTCAAACTCCAATACTTACTGCCTCTTCTCCTGAAGGTGCACGTGACTACTTAGTGCCAAGCAGACTAAATCCTGGTAAATTCTATGCATTACCACAAGCTCCACAGATTTTTAAGCAGTTGCTTATGGTTTCAGGGTTTGATAAATATTTTCAAATTGCACCTTGTTTTCGTGATGAGGACGCAAGGGCTGACCGTTCTCCTGGGGAGTTTTATCAGCTCGACCTTGAAATGTCTTTTGTGACTCAAGAAGATATATTTCAGGTTATTGAATCTACTTTATATAAAGTGTTCGCGAAATTTTCTCGCAAGTCTGTCGATAAAGATTTTCCACGTATTACATACAAAGAAGCAATGCTCAAATATGGATCTGATAAGCCAGATTTGCGTAATCCATTATTAATTAGCGATGTAACAGAAATTTTCCGTGATTCAGAGTTCAATATTTTCAAAAGCAATATTGAACGCGGTATGGTAGTGAGAGCCATTCCTGCTCCTAAAACAGCAGAGGAACCTCGTAGCTTTTTTGATAAAAAAATAGAACATGCACAAAAGGAATTCGGTGCTAAAGGTCTTGGATATATAACGTTCGATAAAGATGGAATTGCAAAAGGACCAATTGCTAAATTCCTTGATGACAATAGGTTAAATTCCATAAAAGAAATAACAAATATAGAACCTGGAGATAGTGTATTTTTTGCTTCTGATAAGGAAAATGAAGCAGCAATAATTGCAGGGAAAGTGCGTATTCTTTTGGGATCAGAACTAGGTCTTATAGATGACAATATCTTCAAATTCTGTTGGGTGATTGATTTTCCTTACTTTGCGTATGACGATAAAAGTAAAAAAATTGATTTCTTTCATAATCCATTTTCTATGCCACATGGTGGCTTGAAAGATTTAGAAGAAAAGAATCCACTGGATATCCTTGCTTACCAATATGATCTTGTTTGCAATGGAATAGAGCTGTCAAGTGGAGCAATTCGTAATAACAAACTAGATATTATGTACAGAGCTTTTGCCATTGCAGGCTACAGTAAAGAAGAAGTTGATACAAAATTTGGTGCGCTTGTGCGTGCATTTAGGTTTGGAGTGCCACCTCATGGTGGAATAGCACCAGGAGTTGATAGAATGGTTATGCTACTTGCTGATGAGCCTAGTATTCGTGAAGTAATCTGTTTTCCTATGAATCAGCAAGGTGAAGATGTTCTAATGGGTGCTCCTTCTAAAGTAGAGGATAAGCATTTACGTGAGTTGTCTTTAAAGGTTGTTGAATAAAGTTGTATATAACTTGAGTTTAGGTGGGGAAAAAACAAGAATATTGAATTCTGTTAAAGTAGTGCTAGGCCCTAGCACTACTTTATAGTTTTAGGATATCAAAACGTTTGGTCTAGCGGGACTTGGCCCTCTGTTCCGTCTACTTCTCCTTGAGAGGTGTAATTCCAATAAGTATAGTTTTTACCCGCATCCTTCCAATCTTTAGGTAATTCAGGCTCCGATCTTCCTCTCCAATCAGCAACCCATAATGGGTAGTGAGAAAAATTATGTTCTTCTTGTGTATAGTAATCATTCCACGTTTTTGGTGAAGCATATACAATTGGACTGTATCCTTTTTCATTCAATTGAGTCAATAAAGAATGAAGTTTTTCGGCTCTCTGTGTGTTAGTGTGTTTTGTAGGATCATCACATTTTGTTGTTCTTCCTTCGCAAATACCAGTTGTAGCACTAACAGCTAACTTATTTGTACCTGGCTCAAAATTAGCTTTTTTAAGTTCGTTAACTATATTATTCAACTGACCTTCAGGTGTTGAGGTCATCCTAAATACGTGATATGCCCCAGCTTGCACATTATTATCTTTCATACTTTGAAAATTTTGTCCAAATTTAGTGTCTTGAGAAGTTTCTCCCTCAGTTGCTTTGGCAAATGCAAACCTTACCCCATCCTTTGCAACTTTCGACCAATCAATCTCTCCATTCCAATGAGATACGTCTATACCTTTTTCACTCATACTAACCTCATAATTACAATAAATGTTGAATATAAAATATAATAGTGAAAATTTAATGAATATCTTTTGAGCATATTGTAAACAATTTTATACTAAAACAGTTACAAAGTTCTAAACTACAATCTATAGACAAAAATACTTGTTATTAGTAAGTTAAATTATAGTGAGTTAAAAATCATGAACAATATTCAAAAAGCAATACTATCAAGCATAATCTGCAATATGATTATATGGTATGAAATAACTCTGTTTGGAGTTTTAACGCATATAATAAGCAACGTTTTTTTTCCTTCAGAAAGTGATTATTTAAGCACAATCAAATTTCTTGGCAGTTTTGCAATTGGATTTGGATTTAGACCACTTGGTGCATTTATTTTTGGTTACATTGGAGATAAATACGGCAGAAGGAAAATTTTGCTGACTTCCGTAATATTAGCTTCGATATCATCTACTACAATTGCGATTATACCAAGCTTTAAAGAAATAGGAATATTTTCTCCTATATTGCTTCTGCTTTGTAGAATAACACAAGGAATGGCAGCAGGTGGAGAAACAAGTATCAATTCAGCTTTTTTAATAGAGCATTCAAGCGATAAAAAAAATCTAGGCTTTTTAGGTAGCATGAAAGCTTTTAGTGGTGCTCTTGGTTCTATTCTATGCTTTGTAATGATAGCTATTTGCAAAAAGTTTACAGGTGAAAGTTATGAAATTTGGGGCTGGAGGCTGCCCTTCTATTTTTGCTCTATTATGGGTGTAATAGGCTTTTTAATAAGATACATAATGGAAGAGAGTTTAGCGTACAAAACTCATGACCAAAATAAAAGCTTATCTAGTTCTCCATTTTTTGAACTAATCAAAACCTACAAAAAAGCATTTATATTAGCAATTGGACTTGGTATTGCCCAAAATGCAATCGTTTATTCGGTAATTATGTTTTATAACATATCTGTCAAAGAACTTACCTTCTCAGGCATTGATATTAAAAATCTAGTAAGGATCATGGTTGAAATCACATTTGGAACGTCTGCAGTGCTGTTTGCAATACTTTCTGATAAAATTGGAAGAAAAAATGTGATAATTCCTACATTAGTAACTTTAGCTTGTGTTAGCTTGCCGGTACTTTCGCTATTATCATATGATAATCACTATATTATAACATTCACTTTTCTGTTGATGAGCATACCGATAGGTGCATCTTTTGGAATATATAATTCTCTTGCCTGCGAGTTATTTCCAACGAAAGTTAGATGCACTGGCTTCAGCTTAGCTCATAACATATCAGCAGGTATTTTTGGTGGCCTTTCTCCATCGATATGCATGTGGCTTATAGAAAAAACTGAAACAAAACTTGCAGCAGGGATTTACCTTACTGTTTGTGCATTGATTAGCCTAATATCTGTACTTCAAATTAAAGCCAAAGACAAAAAAATTGATTGGTGAAATCGCTTCAGTCAAAAGATAGCGCTTCAATAGATTTTTCGATATGTTTAGGGACAGGAGCAGTAATAGTGACTTCTTTATTATTTGGCAATTTTAAAGACAAAGAATATGAATGCAGGTGAATCTGATTTGCTACTCCATCAATAAAAGCTTTTTTACCGCCATATTTACCGTCACCAAGAATAGGGCAATTTATATGAGCTAAATGTACACGTAACTGATGGGTTCTACCAGTAATTGGTTGTAATTTTAGATAAGCGACATTGTGTTTTAGCCCTGACACAATTGAAAAGTGTGTAGTGGCATTCTGTAGTGAGTCTTCATCAATGACCACTCTTTCTTGTCCTGAAATATATTTTTTCACCAACGGATAGTCTATTGTTCCATTATCTTTGCTCGGTATACCAGAAGTTAATGCTAGGTAAGTTTTTTTTATCCTCCGTCCTTTAAATTCTTCCATAAGGTATCTTGCAACGCTAGCATTGCGTGCGAATATTATTACTCCGCTTGTATCCCTATCCAGCCTATGAACAATTTTAAATATTTCTCTCTCTCTTATTTGGTCAAGTAAATCACTAATGCTAATTTTTACCTTTATGCCGCCTTGAACAATGACCCCTGCGGGTTTGTTTATAGCTAGTATATATTCGTCTTCATATAATATGTTCTCTCTTAGTAGATTCACTGACTTTTCATTATATTTGCAGTCAGAATTAGTGTTCTCAATATAGTCTAAGTATCTTATCATTATAGCTTGCCCAGAGCTTACCCTATCGCTGGATTTTGCCGTGCAATTATCAACCTTGATTAATCCTTTCCTTAAAGACTTCTCAATTGCAGATTGTTTCAAATTGGGAAAAATTCTTCTGATGTACCTATCGAGCCTAACGTTATTGTCTTCTACTAATATAGTTTTGATACCTTCTGACATCTTACTTATAAAAATTTTATTGTGTAAACTAAAATCTAACATAGCTAATGTACTCCTCAGTTTCAGCTACTTGCATCGAGTGCTACGTGCTGGAATTTAGAGGATTATTTAACTATTTATAACAGCTTCATATTTTCCTACAGCTGAGTAAAGTGGTAACAATGATAGTTTCTCGATCATAGAGAGGTGAGTATTAGGCTCTTTAATACTAGGGCCTGGACACGCTTCAGTGTTAGGCCCTAACTTCATACACTCAATGCCGTTAGCTAAAGATGTTACTCTTCCTACATTAACATTTTTAGTGCGATATGACCACCTGAAAGGACTATGTAATATTTGTTCTTTTACTCCATCCATTTCAGCTGGACACGCTTTAGTGTTAGTCCCTAACTGCACACATTTAATGCGGTCAGTTATAAGTGCTACTCCTTTTTCATTAAGTTTAGCGTTATACTGTAATTGTTCAATTTGATTAGCTTGATCTCTTATCATACGTTCAAAGTTGATAGATAGATGTAATTCTATTTCTCTCAACATATGTGATGCTATGTGTTGCACTGTCATTAATGCTGTGTTTCTGAGTATACTTGATTCTAAGTCAAGCTGTGTAAGTATAGCTAGTGCTCTTTGTTCTGCTTCCACTAGAAGATTACTTATACCTTGACGTTTAGCTAAATCTCTTACAGTTTCATAACAATTATCAGGCAATGAAGGATTTGCGCCATAGCATAGTAAGGTTATTACTACTATCCAGTTTCTACGTTCGACAGCATAAGTTAAAGGAGATTCCCCTAAGTCATTCTGCGCATTAACATTTGCTCTATATAAAATTAAGATCTTTACTACTTCCGGATGGTTATACTTGGCAGCTTTATGTAAAGCAGTTGATCCTAAATCATCACCTGCATTAGCATTTACTCCAGCTTCTAATAGAGCATGTACCATTAGTGTATCACCATGTCCGGCAGCACAACGTAAAAACTCAGCTCCCATCAATTTCATCACATCCTTCCATATTCCAAGTTGTATCATAGTAGTTACTGCTTCTAGATAATTATATGGACAAATAGAAAGTAATATTTTCTGTGGATCATTCGTCTCAATACTTGCTCCATGGGCTATTAGATAATACATTACTTTTCTATTGCCTTTTGTAGCAGCACAATTAAAAGGAGTCCATCCCCATGCATCCTTATGGTTAACATTTGCTCCATATTTTATTAAGAGCTCTACTGCTTCCACATTACCATTCGTAGCAGCAATATGTAAGGGAGATCGTCCAATTAAATTATCCTCTAGATTAACATCTGCTCCATGTTCTGATATGCACTTTAATAGGGCTTCTAATATTGAAATATCGTTCTTTGTAGCAGCCCAATATACAGGAGTCCATCCAAATACATCTACTATCTCAATATTTTTGTCAATATTCTTGTCGTTTTTTATTATACAATCCACCATTGCTCTATCAACATTTGCAACAGCAATATGTAAAGGAGTAAGTTTAAGCGCCCCATTCTTCTTAACATCTGCTCCATTATTCATTAAGAACCTTACTACTTCTTTATGGCCATTCCTGGCAGCTTCATATAAAGCAGTCAAGTTCATCAGATCTTCCACATTAGGATTTACCTTATTCATTACTAAGATTTTTGTTATTTCTATATCGCCATTTACAGCTGGCTGATATAAAGTAGTCCGTTGAGATGAATCCAACTGATTAACATTTGCCCCTTTTTCTATTAGCTTGCGTGCTACTTCTGTGTTCCTATCTTCAACAGCCCAATGTAAAGCAGTCCATTCGGAAAACGGACCTGGTGCATTAATATCGATTCCTTTTACTTTAAGCATAGCATTTATTAAATTGCTCAGCTTAAAATCAATAGCTAAATATAATAACGTGTATGAAAAGCGTTCATGCAAACAATCTATTTCAAACCAATAATTTACATCAAATTTGGCTTTCTTCCACTCTTTATACACATTTTTACTTTCTTTCTTTAGTCTATTTAATGTTTTTAGTATCTTTTGTGTATCTAGCATCACTGGTACCTTTTCTGAGATCTTTCGTGCATTTAGCACATCCTCTAGCGCCACTGCTTTTGATTCTTCTGATGTCTCTTGTACACCTAACCTTTTTAGCATTCTTTTTACCATCTGTTGCGCATTTGACACCCTTGACTTCTTTAGTATCTTTTTTGCTTCTTCTTTTGTCTGCGGTACATTTACCACCTTTAGTCTCTTTTTTAATGGCTCTTGTGTCTCTTGTACTCTTGGAATCTTGCTTGATACTTCTAATCCATGCGATATCTCTTCTAACATTCTTGATGTTTCTGCTTGCCCTAGTATCTTTACTTCCTTTAATAGCTCTCTTATTCTTTCAATTACATTGTCTTTACTTAAATTTACCTCTTGATCAATTACACCTAATATTATGTTCCACTGTTCATATGTCATTACCATAGCTTTACCTCATACTATAGAGTATTTTTTGATGCTATATATTATGGTAGAATAGTCAACGCATTTTCCATAGCGTAACTTGAGAGTCTAAAAGGACTGTTATTAACTTACAGAAAACCAAGCTTGCCTGAAACCACTTAATTGATTATAACCATAGGTTTTAAGGCAGTAAAATGACAGCTTTTTTTCCTTTGGTTATTTTTTTGATCTTATACCTTGGAAGTGGTGTCTATTTTTCCTTTATTGGAATTGATAATCCGCTTCGCCAAGTTTCACCGGTAATTTGCCTACTACCGGCGCTATTTTTTGCTGTTGCATGCAGTGCAGGTAAAATTCAACGTAACATCGATACTGTCATCGAGGGTATGGGCGATAAAAACACCCTTACTATGTGTTTAACTTTTCTATTTTCTGGAGCATTTTCTGTGGTGACTCAATCAATTGGTAGTGCAGATACTGTTGCTGATTTAATTCTCAATTTCCTTCCAGCAAGATTACTACTGCCTGGAGTATTTTTGGCTTCCGCTTTTATATCAACTGCAATTGGTACGTCTATGGGAGTTGTTGTATTAATGGTACCAATAGCTGTTAACTTAGCAAAAAGTGGGGCTTTTGGTCTTGAAATAGGAACTGCAACTGTAGTTGGAGGTGCCGTATTTGGTGATAATCTTTCAATGATATCTGACACTACTATTGCATCTGTTTCTTCACAGGGGGCCACGATAAAGGATAAACTTAAAGTGAATTCTAAAGTAGCATTTGTTGCCAGCATTATAACGCTTGTCTATCTGGCAATTATGGCAGATAGTACAAAAATTATTCCTACATCAAATTTAGATTATTTATCAGTAATAAAGATTATTCCTTATATTTCTTTAATAATCATGGGGTTATTTGAAGTTACTACTTTAGTAACAATAACTATAAATATAATTGTTGCTAGTGTATTAGGGATGACTTTTTTTGACTATACTATCATTCAACTCTCTCATGACATATATGACGGTTTCAAAAAAGTAAACGAGATAGTGATATTTGCTCTATTTATTGGCGGATTGAGTCATATAATGTACAAGCAGGGTCAAAAGGCATTACACAAACTTATCGATGAAAGCAATATCACAAAAACTAAAGCTGAATTTGTAATAGCGGGCATAGCATCTATGTTTACTGTTTTAGTTGCTAATAATACCATTGCTATTTTATTAAGTGGCGATATTGCAAAAAGGCTCGCGCAAAAGCATAATATTCCGTCATACCGTAGTGCATACTTGTTAGACATTTTTGCTTGCGTTACAAAAGGCATTTTGCCTTATGGTTCCCAGCTGCTGCTAGCAGGTAGCATTGCTTCTGTCTCACCTATTTCTTTGTTAACACAAGTTTATTACTGCTTTATTTTAGCAGCAGTTACAGTAGGTGAAATAATCATCAATGGCAGACGTTGCGCGGCTACAACTTAATGTACGAAGATTTCTCTTCATATTACATTTTTGTGCCCATAAGAAACGAGTTGCCATTTTCATCAGCTACTTGGATAATAGATATATTCACAAAATTGTTCCATTTTTCTCAATAGATTTTGGTTTTCTTTTCCCCTTATTAGCAGAGCATAAAACTTAGCTTTTTAATAAATCTCATTTTAACTCCAATACACTAACTATGAAACAATCTATATTGCCATCAAAAACGGAATTTATATTGCCAACTTCATGTCCAGTCCTTAAATCCTTTACCATTTGATATGGATGCATAACATACGATCTGATCTGACTGCCCCAACCTATATCGCATTTCTTGCCATATTCTTCGGCCATTTTCTGTTCTTTTTTTTCCAATTCAATTTGATATAAACGTCCTTTAAGTAGTTTAAGTGCTTCATCTTTATTTTTATGTTGAGAACGACCATTTTGGCATTGAGCTACAACGCCTGTTGGAATATGCGTAATACGTACCGCGCTTTCAGTCTTATTTACATGCTGACCACCTGCTCCAGAAGCACGGTAAGTGTCGATCTTTAAATCCTTTTCATCCACAACAATATCTATTGAATCTTCAATCACTGGAGTTACTCCTACACTTGCAAAACTGGTATGACGTTTACCATTTGCATCAAATGGTGATATTCTAACCAATCTATGAACTCCACTTTCGCTTTTTGCCCACCCGTAAGCTTTTTCTCCGATGATCTTTATTGTTGTAGATTTTATACCAACTGCATCACCATCTAATTTTTCTACAACTTCAACTTTAAAATTGTGATAAATTTCTGCCCATCTTGTATACATGCGCATGAGCATCTCAGTCCAATCATTGCTCTCTGTTCCACCAGCTCCTGAGTGGATTTCTAAAAAGCAGTTATTGTTATCTGCTTCACCAGTAAATAAGGATTCTGTCTCTTTAAGTTTGATTAATTTCTCTAGCTTTACTAACTCACCTTTAACTTCAGAAAAAAATTCTTCATCATTCTCATCAATAGCAGATTTCATCAAGCTGATAGCATCGTTGTAATCGCTTTCTAGCTTTGAAAACGATTCTATGTCATGCTTAATTTTAGAGCGTTCTTTTAAAATTTCTTGTGCTTTTTGATTGTCTTGCCACAGATTATCATTCAACGCTTGAGAATCCAGCTCTTCAAGACGCAACTTCAATTTTTCTATGTCAAAGACACCTCCTGATAAGAGAAATACTTTTATTTAAGCCTTGAAAGTATTCAAGGATTTCTGGATGGGTTTTCATTATACTTTAGACTTTAATATATTTATTATCACTAACAATAACAGCAAACAAAATAGAAATTTAACCATATAATAGTTAATTCAAAATAATTTTATTATACTTGAATGTTCAATAAAATCAAGTGTGTATATTTATTAAAAAAATAAGGTAAAGTAATGAATATTAAAACAAGTTCTCATTATGGTTTAGACAAAAAGGCTATTGATGATTTAATAGAGTCTCTCGATAATCAAGAATTAGAGAATGTTCGTAATATTGTAAAAACGATAGATAGCGTTCAGTTAGCTTATTTTTTATCTACTTCGATCAGTGATCACAGGGAGAAATTAGTTAATATCCTCGATCAACATTTGTTAAGTGATGCCTTAGTACATGTAGTACCAGATTTACAAGTAGAGATCATAGAAATATTGGGAATAGAAAATACAGCAAAGTTACTAATGCTTCTTGATATAGAAGACATAGTAGCTATAGTGAAAGATTTAGATAGAAAGTCTATAGAAAATATACTTAACTACTTACCCAATGCAACTCAAAAATTAGTAGAGGAATTGTTATCATACCCAGAAGAAAGTGCAGGAAGGTTGATACATAAAAATATGGTTATAGCTCCATATTATTGGACGATAAATCAGCTAATGGAATTCTTGCGCAACTATAAAAAAATACCAGAAACATTTTATCAAATTTTCATCATTAACTCAAAATTAGAACCCATAGGCATTTTCAACTTAAATAAGGTAATATCTCACTCAGGAGAAACAATAATAAAAGAGATAATGAGTCAAGATATAAAAATAATTAAAACTGGAATGGACCAAGAAGAAGTAGCAAGAATATTTAAAGATTACGCTCTATTATCAGCTCCAGTAGTAAATAAGAATGGTAAAATTATAGGTGTAATCCTTATTGAAGATGTAATCAAAATTGTTCAACAAGAAGCAGAAGAGGATGTGCTTAAAATAAGCGGTGTATCTTCTAAATCTGATATAAATGCCCCTATACATAAAACTATAATTAAAAGACTACCTTGGTTACTGTTTAACCTCTTAGCTGCAACAATATGTTCTATAGTAGTTGGCTTTTTCGATAACGTAATACAAAATTTTATAGTACTGCCAATAATTATGCCAATCATTGCATCGATGAGCGGAAATGCAGGATCCCAAACAGTAACACTAACTATCCGGGCAATCGCAACAAAATATCTAACTGAGCAAAATGCAAAAAGAATACTGATGAAAGAATTTTTAATAGGTCTTATAAACGGGGTGATCTTATCTACTATTTCATTAGTAGTGTTAGCAATAAGGTTTCACAATGTCAAAGTGGAGATGATTTTTGTGGTCTCCATGATTATGATGTCAATTATTGCAACGTTCATCGGAACTTTCATTCCTATAATGCTTCATCGTTTAAGATCCGATCCTGCTGTTTCGTCTTCAATCTTAACATCAGCAACAACTGATATTCTCTCAGCTCTTATATTTTTTGGTCTAGCCACGATCTTTTTATTAAATAGCTGAATCTTGCTATATAAAAAAATTGCTTTACAAGCTTTACCGTCCACGTTATCATTACTCATAGATGCATTGAAGAAAAAAAATAACAGTCGATAAAGAAATAAAAGTACATGAAACTGAGCTGCTTTAGTTTTAAAATAAAAACTAAAATAAAATGCTAAAGTATGCAAAAAAATTCTTGCTTTGCTAGGTCTCTTTAGCTACAATCCAGTCTAACGTAATGAACAAATGGGGTGTGAGTTAGATGCATTGTATTATGTATATCACTCAGAAAGCAATTCTGAATTTTTTAAGAATATATCTATTTTAGTCAGAAGTCAAAAGAAAAGCACACTGTTACTCAGCAATTAAAGTTACTTAGGATTACCGTAAGGTTTCTACAGCAGTTTGGTTTGGTACAGCTGCATAAGAATCAAATGTTGAAATCAATCTTCAGAAAAGAGGTTTACGACAAAACAATCAAAATATGAATATTAAAATATAGGCGGCTTTATGTTAGGTAAAGAAAATATAGGAGAACAAGTAGCAGATAATCAAATGGATTATGTAGATGCTGGATCAGCAATAGTTGATTATGAAAATATATTATCTAGTGAAGAACTTCAGTGTGGACGAAGTCAAGAGAGCCCTAGAATAACAAGATCTTCATCTATAGGCAGCAGTAGTACATCGACTGATGATGAAGAAATGTTTAGCTGTATAAGCATTACAAGTGATGAAATAGTGAAAAAAGCAACTTTTTTTGTTAAGACTTTTGTTAAAGAATTCGAGGAAAAACTATCTGAATGTTCTAAAGAAGCAAAACCAGGTTCAAAAGTACGTAAAACAGGTAAAGTAGTAGCTAAGGTTGTATCAACTGTGGGTAATTATATTCCACCAAGTATGGAGAAAGTAGGTACTTCTCAAGTTATGGAGTGTGTGAGTTTTATTTCTACAAACCAACATAGGAAAAAAGCAAAAATATTTTCTACAATAGTTGCGCCTTCAGAAGGTAACTTAAGAAAGATTTTAATAGAAGCTGGCTTGGAAATTTTTCAAAGTTTTGAGAAACAATTCACTAAAATTGTGGATACTAATCAGTTGTCTTGTAATAGGGGGATTGAGAAGTTAGCAATGGATACTGTATCCAGAGTAATAAATTACACTACATCTTGCAACGAGAAAGGAGAATTTCCCAATCTTCACATAACTAAAGGTGTTATTTTAGGTAAATCAAAAAGAAAGTACCCGTTTACTACACGTACTGGACATCAAGTAAAAGATAAACAAAGTGGTGAAATGTTGATGACTTCAGAGTTATATGAAAAGGTGGGAATAGAGAAAGCAGAGGGTGAGATTATTAAGTATTATCAATTGAAGGAGCATGACTTTGCTGAAAAATACGGCTATCGGCTTCCCTTTAAGTGGGAATTAGAAAGTTGGGAAGAGTTAGAACAAAAATATGTACTTAGTGAAACATCTAAAAAAAGAGAGTATGTGCGTATTTTAGATGAGGAAAAAAAGAAAGGATTGGCTAGTAGTATATTAAAAGAGATCAATGAAAACGATTCAGCAAAAAAAAAGGATATACAAGAACTGCGTGAAGAAATCAGAAATTTACGAATACTTCATGAAAAAGAAGGTAAAAATACATTTTCCTTTAATTTGGGCTATTTACCAAAATTCTTTATAAAAAGAGAAGTGATGTTAGACGAATTAAAAAAGAAGTTAGATAGTAAAAATCAAGAAGTAGAACTGTCACGAATGGTCTTGATTAATGGAGAATATGGAACAGGAAAAAGTGAATTAGCTAGAAGCTACGCATATAGTAAGGAGAGTAATATTTGGACAAAAGTTATATGGATAAATGCTAAAACATATGACACTCTTTTCAATTCATTTCGTAATTTAGCTAAAGAATTAGAAATTCCTACAGAAAATGATAATGATATGGATTTTAATGTTGTTCGAGATAGAGAAATAGAATCTATTGTCCAGGATGTGTACCAGTATTTTCGAGACGTAAAAAGTCTTTTCATCTTTGATAACACCAGTAAGTATAAGGAGATCGAAAAATTTTTACCATCCTATTTTCCTAATTTGTTTTTTCATGGAGAAAAGCCTTACGTTTTAATTACTTCTCGTAGCAAGAATTGGGAAAAAGAAATAGAAAAGACACAGTTGAATGATGGATTTTCTCTAGGAGAAGCTATAACATTTATTGAAAGAACCTTAGAAGTAAAAGATAGGTTACAGGATTACTATCTAGTAGAGTTAGCACAAACATTGGGCTATCTTCCATTAGCTTTGACACAAGCAACAGCATATATTAAACAAGAAAAGATTAATGTTAGTGAATATCTAAAACTCTATAATGAAGAAATGAAAAAACCGAATCCTGATTGTCTCGAGGCGCTAGGTCTCACCAAAGAATTATTTATAACTTTGACGCTTAACCTTAATAAAATAAGAAGAGAAAAAAATGTTGGGCAGCAATCGCATGATATTGTATCATATATGGCTTACTTGGATCCCAATCAAATTGATATAGAAGAAATTTTCCTCCAGAAGAAATCAGAAAAAGGTAAGCAACAAGTTTTGGATGCTCTTAATCTACTCAATAAGTTTTTAGTGATTGAGCTGGAGGAGTCAATAGCAAGAGTTCATAAAGGGATACAAAAAACAGTAAGAGTAGAGAAAGAACGAACAGGAATAGAAGAAGAAACTTTAAGAGAAATGATGACATCATTTTGCATTATAAATCCGAATAACATTATATCTGTTTGGAGTCATGCAAGTAAATATGACAGATTAGTTAATGAATTTATTGATTCTATTTATGATAGAAGTACTATCTTACATTTACTAGCCAAAGATGGTAATGAAGAAGTTATTAAGCTGATATTAGAGAAAATAGAACCTAATAAATTAAGCAAAATTATTAATGCTATTGATGAAAGGAATTTTACTTCTTTAGATTATGCTATCATACATGGTCACTTAGGTACTGTTCAGCATCTTGTAAGGAAAGGGGGTGATGTAAATCTAAATAACACAAAAGGTATGAATCCTTTGCACTTTGCTGCCGTATATGGTCACTTAGATATTGCTAAATACCTTGTAGCGCAAGGGGCTATAATAAAATCATTAAACAAAGATAGTATGTGTCCTTTGCACTTTGCTGCTATATATGGTCACTTAGATATTATTAAATACCTTGTAGAGGAAGGAGCTAGTATAAATATAAAGGATAAAAATAACATGCGTCCTTTGCACTTTGCTGTTATATATGGTAGATTGGATATTGTGAAATATCTTGTAGAGAAAAGAGCTAATATAAATCTACGTAGCAAAGAAGGTGAGAGTCCTTTGCACTTTGCTGTGATGCATGGTCAGTTAGATATTGTTGAATACCTTATAGAGAAAGGAGCTAGTATAGATAGACAAGATGAAAAAAATATGAGTCCTTTGGACTATGTTATTGTATATTCTAACTCAGAAGAAATTATTTATTATCTTGAAGATATGCACTTAGCTCCAGACTTAAAAACACAATCACATAAAAGAAACCTAGAGACATTTGATGAACATACACTAACTAAAAAAAGAAAATTAAAAAATATAAGTGAAGCATTGCAATTTGAAGATAAAAGCACGGTTAACTTAACTCATAGGTCACCTATATCTTCATTTAATAGCGTCTCTGTACAACCTGCAAACAGGGACTTAAGACTATAATTTTACAGTAAGCTATTTAATTTTATGAGGGGAATTTCAAAAAAACAGAGAAATAAAGTAATAAATTGATATAAATTCGCGTAGAACAAGTGGTAGACCATACGATCTCAAAATAAAATCTTCTTACAATAGCTGGTTTTGGTTGCGGAAGTGATTGTGTTGTCTAAGTTATTAGTAATATATACTATTAAGTCAGTATTAATTCGTTAAGAACTTTCATTAAAGATTATCAAAAAAACTTCTAAATAGGGATTGACAAGTTTTAGAGATGGAGTATTCTATGAAAAGTATATTGAGCTATTAATTTTTTATGTATAATAAATATGATCGTGAAAATATTTTTCTTTATATTATGAGGTAGCTGTTTTATTCAGAAAAAGATTTTTTTCTTACTTTGAAATTTAGTGGTTTTTATGGAAGGTTAAATGATTAATGAATTATTTGCTGCTGTACGTAGTGGAGATGCTAATCAAGTTGCGGATCTTATCAATAAAGGGGATGATGTTAATGCCAGGGACAATAGAGGCAATACTCCTCTACATTTAGCTGTTCTTGCAGATAAATTACAGGTAGTAGAAAAGCTTATAGAGGGAGGGGCTGATGTTAATGCTAAGAATAATCATGGCGCTACTCCTCTGCACTGGGCTGCTCTTAATCAGAATGTCAATATATTAGAAAAGCTTATAGAGAAAGGGGCTAATGTTAATGAGAAGAATAAATATGACAATGTCCCTCTGCACTATGCTGCAGGTTATGGTAGCTTAAGTGTAATAGAAAAGCTTATAGAGGGAGGGGCTGATGTTAATGCTAAGAACAATAATGGCGATACTCTTTTGCACTTGGCTACTAAAAATAGTCATTTAGATGTATTAGAAAAGCTCATAAAGGAAGGAGCTAATGTTAATGAAAGAAACAAATATGGTAATATCCCTTTACACTGGGCTGCAAGTTATGGTAGGTTAAGTATAGTAGAAGAGCTTATAGAGGGAGGGGCTGATGTTAATGCTAAGAACAATAATGGCAATACTCCTTTGCATTGGGCTGTTAAAAGCAGTCATTTAGAAGTAGCTAAATTTCTTATAAGTAATCATGCTGACGTTAACGCTAAAAATAAAGATGGTTGGACATCTTTGCACTTTGCAGCTGCTTATGGCAATTTAAATATAGTTAAGCTCATTCTTGATAAAAGTGATTATGTTGATGCTAGAGGAGCTTTAGCCGTGGCAAATACGCTTAATGAAGAAGACAGCTTAGAAATACGAAACCTTCTAGAAGGAAGAATAAGAAGAAATGAAGAAATCACCCAACATCTTAACTTACAAGAAGAAAGCAGCTTCCTATCAACACGTGTCCATAATCGCCGTAGTATTGTAAAAGAAGATGAAAATTCATTGCAAAATGATAAGATAGGTCCTAATAAAATAGGAGTTACAAGCGGAACAAGTAAGCCATCTTCATTTATCAATATTTTTGCTTACACTACGGTAGATACTATGAAAGGTATTTTTCAGTTTGTTTCTTCTCCTTTTAAGGCAGCTATAAGTATGGAACCTTCTAAAGCTATTACAGTTCAAGGTATTGATAACAACGGTTCTCTAATTGCATACAAGTCAATAATAATTTTTTTTGTATCATGAAAAATATTTTCTGATGTAAAATTCAGCTCTAATACAACCTTTTATTTACTATCATGTTGTTTTGTTCAATCAAAGAGTGCCTTATCGGCAACTAAAAACTAGTACTAAATTTCTAATTAACCCCTTTTAAATTAGTGTAGCCAATGAATATGTGGATAAATACGCCTACACACATTTAAAGTATTTATCCACATATTCATTAAGCTTATAAAAACTAAGGTATCATTTTTTCCCCCATAGCCTTAATGATTTTATATAAGTTAAAATAGCACGCTTCCATGGTTCTCTCCGCGGTCTGATATGGCTAGTTTATATTTTAGCCAAGCCGCACTATACTTGTTAGGCGGAAGTGGACGGCAACATGTAAACTACGAAGTCTATGCTTCAACCGGAGCTCTTGCTTATCCCTTCCATCGGCATTGCTATCTTTACTTTACATAAAATTATCTACTTTTTTGCATTTATTAGTAACAAAATTCTGTTTTGTTAACCAACATTTTATGCATGATTACAGACAACTTACGTGCTACAGCAACAATTGCTTTTTTCATACCCTTCTTTTTTGCAATCCTTAATCCCCAACTCCTCAATTTAAATGTCCTTTTACATTTTACTAGTAAGACTTGTGCAGCTTCGTACAGCATATTCCTACATTCTACTGGTCCCATTTTTGATATACTTCCATGCCTATCAATCTCTCCAGAAGCGTATTGTCTTGGGCTCAACCCCATATAGGCTCCAACTGTATAAGATGTTTCAAACCTATACGGATCATCTATTGCAGCTTTATATGTCATTGCTACTATAATACCAACTCCTGGTACAGTAGTTAATAATTTACAATCCTCGTCTTTTTTGCCTTGCTCTGAAAGTATTTTATCAAGCTTTCCTATTGATTCTTCTATTGTTTCTAAGCTATGTACTAATGCTTCAATTGAATTCTTGCTAATTTCATCTAGCTCATTAATTATTTCCTGCACTTTTAAAGCGAAACTTGCAGATCTGGAACGCTGATCAACTTTTATCCCGTGTATTTTCAATAACCCTCTTATTGTTCCCTCAATTTTCTTTCTGCTACATATTAATTGTCTTCTGCTCCCAAGCACCACTTTAATCTGGCAAGCTTCGTCTGATTTTACTAATACCTCTTTAAATAGCCCAGCTCTCATCATCTGTGCTATACCTCTTGCATCATTTTTATCATTCTTATTGATTCTTGCAGATAATGCTGCTGCCATATGCCTTGCATCCACACAAGTTACTGGTAATCCAAAATTTCTCAGCTCTTTGCACATTGATATTGATAGTTGTCCACTTTCTATTCCTATGGATTCGTATCCTTTGCTTTGGTCAAGCAGGTACTTAGCTATTGCGTCACTTTTGCTTGCAACAACTTCTTCTTTAACAATTTTTCCTTTCTCATCAACGATACTAATAAAAGTTTCTTTGAGTGAGACATCTAATCCGCTATAATACTTCATGAGACTGCTCCTACTGTAAAAGTTTAAATTATCTTTGAAGAACCAATTCATTGAATTTGTTACTTCGTGCTAAAATAATGGAGTATGTCTCTCCACCATTCAATAGCAATTACAGTATGTATACTTCTTTTATTAGATGTATTTATAAGGAAAATCACAGGTCAGAAGTATATTTCCACAGTAGTTCAGTCTATATCACAATTAGAAGCACAGGGCTATGCATTAAATATTATAGAGGAATTTGAGAAAGTAGTAGAGCAAGCTGCATTAAAAAGTGGGATATCAATACATCGGTTAAATATTGATTGTGTAGAAATGCAGAAAGAGGTTACTGCAAAAATCACGGGTGGTAAGTTTAATGAGATTTCAGGATTTTTAAACTCATATGTAGAGCAAGCATGCCACGATAGAGAAACAGGTAAGTTAAGTCCAAAGAAGTTTAACAAATTTATGATTGTATTTAATAAGGAACTAGATTTAATAGTAAATCAATCAATGCAACAGATATTACACAATAGAGATAGTACATTAGAAGTTGAAGAACAGCAAATAAACTTAGAGCCTCAAAGTTATTTAAGTAATACTTCTGTTCAAGGTCATTTAATTCAGGATAGAGGTTTAATCAATCAAGGTAAGGCTTAATTCCTTAGCTTTTTGATTTCATCTAGTAAAAGGTTGGTAATTTGATCTTATAACATCAATGGGCACACCAGCCTTTATTTTGTATGCATTCAAGCAATGTGTGACTACTTATGCAACCTAAAAAAATAATCATACACTGTCTTCCATGGAGGAAAATCTTTTGCTCTACTGGCAAATACCTTTCATTATGTATTGTATAACATTAATAATTGTTCCTATTTTGTGCTTTCTTGGCCACACCTTGTGCAACTCTTGGCTCAAGAAATTTCCATTCTTTGTCACTTACATCACCTGGATATATTTTTTACTGATCCTATCATATTATCTTCCTGATTTTCTTTCAAGATATGTTCTAAAAAGTAGAATCCGTTCAGCAGGGTGACAAAATAAGATAGAAAAGACAGCCATAGAAATAAATGGTGTCATCCCAATATGATGCTTTCTCTGTCATCCCAGTACTTGACACTGGAATGACACCATTTTTGCTTTGATATTTACACATTAGCCATGCATCTGAACGGATACAAAAGTAGAATTTACAATTCTATCTAAAAGGATACCGAAAAAGAGCAGGAGTCCTATCTGGGAATTATTTTTAAATATGGACATGCATTGATTAGAATCGTCTGGATTGAAATTTTTGTGTTGGTGGTGAAATATGAATCCTATGGCAAGTAAAGCAATATAAAAGATGTTATTTAATGATGATAGTATACCAGCGTACAACCATGCCATTAAGGATATTAAATAAAATCTTTTCAACCAAGATTTTGTTGTATTGCCAAAATATAATGCAGTAGATTTCATTCCTAATTTCTCATCATCTTTTTTATCTTGATGAGCGTATATAGTATCATAACTAAGCGTCCAAAAGACGCATCCTATATAAAATAGCAAGGATTCTATGCTAATCTGGTCTGTTATTGCTGCTGAACCCATGAGTGATCCCATGTTGAAAGTAAACCCTAAAAATAATTGTGGCCACCAAACGTAACGCTTTAGCAAGGGATAGATAACTATCATGCACATTGAAATTATTCCAAGTATAAGAGTAGTTTTATTGGTTAATAATAAGATTACCAGGGCAATAGACAGTAACAGTGAAAGTAAAGCCAAAGCCTGCTTTATGTTTAATGCACCACTTGCAAGTGGTCTGTATTTTGTTCGTTCAACGTGTGCATCTATTTCTCTATCGAAGATATCATTGATTATGCATCCTGCGGGTCTCATTAAAAATGCACCTATAGTAAACAAAACAAGGAGAAAAAGAGCTTGATACGATAGAGAAGTTGAGGCTAAAAGAATGCCGCTTAAGCTAGAAAATAGCACAAGCCATAAACCTGTTAAACTGTGTATTCTCATTAATGAGAAATAATGGTTGAAATACATTAATTAAGTGTGATTATGTAATATTTTGCTTACATTGACAAAATTATCGAATGCTAAATCAGGCTTAAAAACTAACTCAGGTATAAATCGCAAATCAACATAACATAATATAGATTTACGTATTGACCATGCAGATTGGTTCATTTCATTAACAACAGTGCTGATATCATCATTATCATTTTGGATGTTTAATGAAGATAACACAATATATACATCTGCTTTCTTCAAATCTTTGCTTAGCTTTACATCAGATACTACTACTTTTTCATTAAGAACATTACCTTCCATTAAGACTTTTGATATTGCCCTATGTAATACCGATGCTACTTTTAGGTTTCTAATTTCCTTTTTCATATTCAACTACTATAACGTCCTTTCTTCTTGCACTAATTGATAAGCTTCCAAAATATCTCCAACTTTAATATCGATATTACCCTCTAGCGATATTCCGCATTCAAAGTTTACACCTACTTCTTTAACGTCATCTTTAAATCTACGTAGTGCTTTTAACTTTCCTTCATGCACCAATTTGCTGCCACGTACTACCTTAATTAAAGAATCTTTTTTTATAACTCCATCAGTGACATAACATCCGATTATATTACCGGCTTTGGATGCATTAAATATTTGCCTTACAGATGCAGAACCAACACGAACCTCTCGTGTAACAGGCTTTAACATTTTAGTTAGATACATCCTCATGTCTTCAATAAGCTCATATATTATATTGTAAGTATGTATTTCTATACCTTTTTGTTTTGCTAATTCTCTTATTTTTGAATCCACTTTTACATTAAAAGCTAAAATTACTGCGCTTGATGCTTCTGCAAGCAGCACATCTGAATCTGTTACTCCTCCTACTGCTTTGTGTAGAATATTTAATTTCACTTGGTCTTTACCAAGCTTATCAATTGAGCTTGATATTGCTTCAATAGAACCAGTGACATCGCACTTTAAAACTACAGATAGTTCTTCTGTTTCACTATCATTACGACTGAATATATCTAAATTATTGTCGTCTAAATCTTCTTTCTTTTTCTTGATTAATTCTAACCTGTATTCAACAATTTCACGAGCCTGCCTTTCAGAGTTTACAACAACAAATTTATCTCCAGCATTTGGTACACCATTTAAACCAGTAACTTCAACTGGAGTAGAAGGTAGTGCCGCTTTTTCTCTTTGACCAAGGTGATTAATCATACTGCGTACTTTGCTGTATGTTGTACCAACTATCAATATGTCACCAATCTTTAATGTTCCTTCTTCAACTATTAATGTAGCTGATATTCCTTTAGCTTTATCTATTTTCGACTCTATCACCCATCCAAGTGCTCGACAATCCTCTATTCCTTCTAGCGTCATTAATTCAGCAATTAATAAAATTGCCTCTTCTAGTTTATCTAAGTTGATTTTGTTTTTTGCTGATACTGGCACAATTATAACATCACCACCAAGTTCTTCGGGGATGAGGTCATACTGAGGCAAACTATTAATTATTCTTTCTACATCGCCAGGTTGTGATTTATCAATTTTATTAATGGCAACTATAATAGAGACATTTGCTGCTTTTGCATGATTTATTGCTTCAACTGTTTGTTTCATGATTCCATCATCAGCTGCAACTACTATCACAACTATATTAGTAATATTGGCACCACGTGCACGCATTGCAGTAAACGCCTCATGCCCTGGTGTATCAATGAAAGTAATTTTTTGCTTATTTTTTGTCGTTAATTGATAAGCACCTATATGTTGAGTGATTCCACCTGACTCTCTTTCTGCAACATTAGATTCACGAAATGCATCGAGCAATGATGTTTTACCATGATCCACATGTCCCATAAAAGTAACGATAGGTGGTTTTGGTCTTTTAGGTAAGTTTTCTCTGTTGCTTATGAAGAGTAAATTCTTTTCTTTATCAGCATCACTTACTCGTTTAGCAGTATGACTAAATTTTTTTGCTATTTCGCATGCTATATCTGGATCTACTAGATCATCTACTCTATAGCTCTCCCCAACTTCTTCTTTGAGCATTTTTAGCACACTCTTGCTCTCTTCTGCCATACGAATAGATAACTCTCTGATAGTTATTTTGTCTGGTATAATAACTTCTCTTGATATATTTTTACCCTTAGTAAACTTTGATTGTTTACTTCTTATACCAAATTTTTGCTTAAATACAGGGAGGTGTTCATTTCTTTCATCTATTGCCTGTGTAATTACTAGCTTAGAATGCTTAGAGTATATATCTTTGCTAGCTTTAAAAGACTTTTTATCATTGTTCTCATATTCAATACTATCTTCTTTTTGTTCAACTGAGTTAGTATTACTTAAAACTTCCTTATTTATTTCTTTAGGTACAGAGTGTGATTCATTTTTATCTTCAGCTTCTTGATTGCTTTCTTCTTTTTTTATTTTCTCTTCTTGTTCTCTCTGATTCCTTTCTTTCAGCAAAGTAGCATTCTGTACAGCATTAATGCGGGAAATTTGTTCTTTTTCAGTTAAAGAGCCTAATTTACTCTCGTCAAATAAACTATATTCTTCTGCAGAATGAATTTTTCTTCTTTTTTTTACTATTGTAGTACCAGTACTTTGACTATCTAAAGAGTTTAAATTAATGTCTAATTTAAGCTTGCTTAAGCCTTGTAGGGTTAATTTTTTATTACTGATATCTTCATTATTCATATTGTTTTTATATTAATCCAAGCTTTTTACGTGCTTCTATGATTATTAAATCTGCTGTATCTTTTAGATTTTCTTTATTATTAGTTGAGGAAGAGATTATGCTACGAAACTCATAATTTGATAAATCTGCTATGTCCTCTAAAGTTTTAATATTATGTTTACTAAGAGCAATTTTATTATCTATTGATAAGGCTAAGTTGATTACATCGTCTTCCATACCTAAATTTTTTAGCTCTTCTATTTTTCTATCATTCTCTGCTTTCAGGTAATTATTTGCTCTATTATGAAGTTCATTTGCAATATCTTCATTGAAGCCCTCTATTGAAGCAAGTTCCTTAATTGAAGTGTTAGATATATCTTCTACACTGGAAAAACCTTCTGTTACCAATAATTGGCCCATAATCTCTTCTAAGTTTAAAGCTTCAGCAAATAAAACTGAACATTGACTAAATTCTTTATTTCTTCTTTCTGATTCTTGCTGAGTGCTTAATATCTCAATTTTCCATCCAACAAGCTCTGAAGCTAATCTTACATTCTGACCCTTTTTTCCTATAGCTAAACTCAATTGATCTTCAGCAACTATTAACTCTATACAATTTTCATTTTCGTCAATAATGACCTTTGATACTTCTGCAGGAGTAATGGCTTTAATAACAAATTGACCCAAATCTGATGAGTAATGTATGACGTCGATTTTTTCACCGTTTAATTCGTGTATAATAGTTTTTATTCTATCTCCTTTAACTCCAACGCAAGCACCTACTGGATCGATATTCTTATCAGATGAAAAAACAGCAACTTTAGATCTTGAACCAGCGTCTCTAGCTATACCTTTAATTGTTATCAATCCGTCAGCAACTTCTGGTACTTCTTGATTCAACAATGCCTCTAAAAAGCCTTCATGAGTCCTAGAAAGAATGATTTGACGTCCATCGTCAGAGCGCTTAACAGCTTGTATGTAAGCTTTAACCTTATCGCCTTCACGAAATGACTCACCACCAATTAAGTTTCGTAAAGGGAGGTATGCTCCAATTCCGTTTATGTCTATAATAAGATCTGAATATTCTACTTGTTTAACGATGCCATACCTCATTTCTCCTACCTTATCTTTAAATTCCTCATATTGCTTTTTTAACTCTTCATTTTTGATTATTTCAGAAATCTTTTGCTGGGCAATTCTTGCTGAAACAAGATCAGTGTTAAGAGAAATCAACTCACTAATAGTATCTCCAACTTTTGCATCTTCTTTTATTAACTTAGCTTGTGTCAACTTAATTAAGTCACACTCATTTTCATTTGATTCATCATTAATGACTTTTAGTTGTCTATATGAGGTAACTTTGCCTGTGTTTCTATCTATATTAACTACAATTTTACTTTTGCTACCATACTTTTGTTGAGCTACTGCTTCGATAGCACTTTTAAGTGCATTTATTATAATATTAAAATCCAAACCTTTTTGAAGTGAGAGCTCCCCCGCTGTTTTTATTACATCAAGGCTTCCAACTATGTTATTCTTGTTGCTTTTCTGCTTAACACTGCTTTTACGATTAGCAATCATATAAATAAATCCAATTTAATTAGTTATAATTATAGCTTCAACAGGTAAAGAACGCTATCTTAAATGTTAAATGATTGCTAATTTAAGTCAAGTTTTTTCATGTCTTTGTATGATAAGCAATGCCGGAGTAAAGAATAAAGTTAAGACCGTTGCAGCCAATATTCCACTTGCTATGGTTGCTGAAATATCAACCCACCACTGGCTTGATGGAGCATCATATGTGATTTGTAGCGTAAAAAAACTGATATTTAACCTAGTAATCATCGGTATTAAACCAAGAACTGTAGTTGCAACGGTAAGTAGTATTGGCCTGATGCGAGAAATTGAAGCGTTTATTATACATTGCTTAATGTTATTTTTGCGCACCTTAATTTGCTGATGAAAGGCATCAAGCAATAGTATATTATTATTCACTATAATTCCTGCTAAAGCAATTATCCCCACTCCACACATGACAACTACAAAAACTTTCTGAATAAGAAAGAAAATGAAAAATACACATGTTGTTGATAAAAACACTGCTGTCATTACGATAAATGTATAGTATATGTTGTTAAACTGTGCCACTAGCACCAATATCATCAATGTAATTGCTAATATAAAAGCCTTTAATAAAAATGCTCCTGATTTTTGTTGATCTTCCTTGTCACCTTTGAAATCAATCTTTACTCCTTTACTACAGTCTTGAGTAATCGAATTTTGAATGAACTTAACTCTTTCATCAACAAGATAGCCAGTATCAACGTCAGCAGAGATTGTTACTGTGCGTGATCCATCAATCCTACTTAGTTTGTTTGCCTTTTTTTCGGGAACGTATTTCACTATGCTACTCATAGAATATGGTCCATTTGCTGTATTGATAAAAAGGTTATCTATAGTTTTCATGTTGCGATTCTTTCTGGGAAAGCGTAGTACAATATCAATTTCTTCATCTGCGTTATTTGGTTTATATTTTCCAATTAATACTCCATTTGTAACCATCTTTATAAAATCACCGATGGTTGCAACACTTACTCCAGAGCTTGTAGCCTTACTCTTATCAATACTCATATTCCACTCTATTTCAGGTGCTGATCTACTATCTTGAATATTTATAAATCCAGATGAAGGTTGGTCCATAATTTTTAGGATTTTCTCTGCTACTGAATTCAAGTTGGATGCACTTCCGCTTAAGTTAATTTGTATTGGCTTGTCAGCTGATGGTCCTGACTTTTGTTCCTGTACATCAATTATTACTCCTTTTATGTTTTGTACACTACTCCTTATATCATTTAGTATTTGCTTAGCTTTGCGCCTGCAGCGCCAATCTACAAGTTCCAATTGAATTTTGGCAATAACGTTGTCTGAAAATTTTCCTGATCGAGCATAAAAAACATAAATTTCTTTTTTAACACCCAAAATACGTTCTTCTACTTTCTTAAGTATCAAATCTCGTTCTTTGGCTGATAAGCTTTCTTTTACTTTAACGCTGATTAAAATGTTATCTGAATCTACATTCGGAAAGAACTTTAATCCAGGACCAAAAGTAAAATATAATATACTAGACAAAAATAAAACAAATACAACAACACATACAAATTTTTTGGGGTGATCTAAGACTTTCTCTAACATACGTACATAAGTTCTTATTATAAGCCCAGTATTTTTTACCTCACCACTTTCTATAGCACTCATTCTTATTATTTCTTTTTTTGAAGTTATTGAAGGTTCACCAAATATTGCACCAAGTGTTGGTATAAAAACCAAAGCCATAATTAGCGATCCAGTTAAAGTTAGAATTATTGTAATTGGTATGTACTGCATAAATTTACCGACTGTATCGGGCCAGAGTAACAGAGGGAAAAACACTGCTAATTTAGTTAATGTTGATGATAAAACTGGATAGAACATATCATGAACTGAGGTGCAAAAGGCTTCTACTTTATCCATCCCACAAATCATCTTTCTATCAGCATATTCGCTGATTACAATTGCATCATCAACCAGCATCCCAACTGCCATAATTAGACTGAAGAGCACAACTATATTTAGAGTAATACCCATTAGGTAAAGAGCCATTATTCCTATGAGAAAGGAGCCAGGTATTGATAGTGCAACAAGAATAGCAGCCCTTTTTCCCATAAAGAGCATTATTATGGTTAGTATTAGTAATACGGCAAATATTATACCATTTTCCAAGTCTTCAAGCACATCACGTACATTTTTTGACTGGTCATTCAAATAAACTACTTTTAAATTTTCAGGTAATTGATCTTTTGCTTTGTCCATTAAGTATTTTACTTGATTTACCGTGTCTATTATGTTTTTTCCATTACGTTTTGAAATTTCTAGTACAATGCTAGGTAGTCCATTAATACGAGCAAATCCTTGGTGATCTTCAAACCCAAAGTATACTTTTGCTATATCTTTGATTCTCAAAACTGCATCACTTTGAGATCTAATAGGAATATTCATAATATCTTCTATGTCTTTTAATAACCCTGATATTTTAATCGAATATTTACCGGTATCGTTTTCTAGTGATCCAGCTCCTACCAATCTGTTGTTGTTTGATATAGCTTGAAATATCTCATTTGATTGAATGTTATATTTTGTTAGAACTGTGGGCTCAATTATAACTTCCACTGTTTCTTTACGCATACCTGCCACTTCAACTTTAAGAACATTTGGCAGAGATTCTATTTCTTTCTTTAGTTTGAGTGCTATTTCAGTTAAAGCTCTTTCCGGCAAATTACCAATCAAGCCAACGTTTAGTATCGGAAATAAGCTCAAGTTTATTTCATTGATTATCGGAGATTCTGCTTCAATAGGTAATTTTGATTTTATGTTTAAAAGCTTTGAACGGACGTTATCAAGTACTTCTTTGTTATCATATTCTGTACCAAACTTAATTATCATGTGAGCACCGTCATTAGTTGCAAGTGCCTTTAGCTCTCTCACGCCCTCAATGAACCTTAGTTCATTTTCTATTGGAATAGCTAATAACTTTTCACTATCCTCGACAGAAATACCAGGAAACCCAACAAATACGCTAATTATAGGAATCTGTATATCAGGATTGCTTTCTCTTGGCATCTTTATATAAGTGTATGAGCCGAAGGTAAAAATCACGATAAGCAATAATATTACTGTTCTATTCCTCTCTACAAGTAAGCTTTTCATGCCAAACATTATACGTATTTATATCATATTATAGCTAAGATAAATTATATATTAATTAATCCTTATATGTCTTTATGTAAATGATTAAAATTTTTACAGTTTTGCAAGCGTAAAAAAATTTCTATATAATATGACTTTAGTATGGTATTTGAGAGATTATTATGGTAGCAGTTTTAAGTGTGACAGAAGGCAAGAATAAAATGATCGTATCTGGGTTGGTTGGTGTTTCATCAACTTTAGTATTTTTGACAGTGATTCACATTGCTGCAAAGATAGCCATTATAGTTACTGCTGCTGCAGTTACTTACGCATTACTTTCATTGCTTAATAAAGCAAGACCTAAGTCTGTTAAAACTGATGATATGTCAGAAGATGAAGGGTATAGCAGTGTTGATGAAGGTGAAGAAAAAGATACCGTAAAAGAACCAAAAAGAACTGAAACTGAGCTAGAAGAAGAATTAAAAAATAAAAGAGCAGAAGAAGAAATGAAAAATGGACTACCTAAACATATGGATTTCAAAGGTAATTCACTTTCTAAAAGTGCTGATACTACAGATAGTCATTTCGTTTCTAGTGCTACAAATATTGTTATGGAACCTTTACCTAAACACATGGATGCACTTGGTAATCCACTTCCTGAGCAGCCACCGAGCAACCTTACCAATATAGGGCTTGGATCATCTAAAAGTACGCAGAAACTATCTGCTGCAGACTTGCTATTACAGTATGGGAATGTAAATAATGATGTGAGGAAAGTGCTAGAATGGCCAATTACCTCAAAGGAGTTTAATGGGTTAGGGTTTAACAGGTAGTTGCTATATCAAACTCTCCATCTTATATTGAGGATCAGATGCAATGCCATACACTCTATTTGGCGGAGCAATTTTGTTCTCTATACCAAAAACTATACCTTCAATTATTGCTGTGAGTACTTTTTCAAGGTTACAATCTGCTCCAGGAACACGGTGCTCTAGGCGGCATCTTTTGGAATCGTTGCCAAAATAGGGAATTCTTATCGCAGCAGTTCTGTTATTCACTCCCCAACTAATCGTAGTTGGAGTATGAATATCTGGGTACTGAAATCTTAAATATGAATCATCATTTGGAGCAAAAAATAGCATATGTTTTTTCATCATTGCACATAATCCACCTATGCTGTGAATCAGGTGGTCACTATATTTTTGCTTATTGCCATAAAATAAGTTATGATTATTTGAATCCATGAGGCTAACATGTACATTTAGTGCGCTGCCTGCTCTATCCAAATAAGGTTTTGCTTTAAAAGAAACATTACCCCCAAGTTTTTGTCCTACTTCAGTAAGTAATTGTTTTGCCAACTCAAAATGCATAATTAAATTATCAGAGCTCGTATAACAGTCACTTTTTATCTCATATTGGTTTAAAGAACTCTCTTTCTCACAAAAAAATCCAAGAGAAGCTATTTTATTTTTGATGCTATTCAGAAATAAATATTCTTTTTTTATTCCCTCAGTGTAAAACTCCAGTTCAATACCGAATACAGTATTATGACTCAAATTACTTAATATAATCACAAATTTACTTCAATAAATTTATACTAAATCAGCTATATTTATACAAGTACTTTACTTATTTATCAGTAAATTTAATATCTTATTTATACATAATATATTACTATTTTTTTAATAACATACTTCTAATCCTCGGTACAAGCGACATTTACAAATTGATTGTTTTTATTTCAAAAAAATGATCAATTTTAGTGCTTTTATACTCTTTACAACTCGTCAAAAAATCCTCATAATTTTAGGTATGTATTAAGTAGTGTTAGCTTTTTATCTTACAGTAAGCTATTGATTATCTTGCATCTTTCTGATTATTGTTCTTTCTTGGTGTGGTATATGAACTTAACTAACCCTAAGGTTTCTACTATGTTTTTTGATCAGATTATTACAGTAACGGACCACAATGTTACTTGGGAAAAAATCCAAAATTATCTCCATAATCTCTATGGAGAAGCAACATATAACAGCTGGCTGAGTTCACTAAGATTTATCAGCAACAGAAATGGAGAAGTTTTGTTGTCTGTGCCAACAAGATTTATAAAGGAGTGGATTACAGTTCACTACATGGAAAAAATATTATCATTATGGCAAAGCGAAGATCAAAGTGTATGTTCTATTGATATTCAATTAATTGAAGAAAGAAATTCAAATTCTAATACGATACTAAAAAATAGAGAGGAAAATAATCATAATCTTGGTTCACCACTAGATACCAGATTCACTTTTGATAATTTTGTGGTAGGAAAGTCAAATGAGTTAGCATTTACAGCGGCAAAGCGTGTAGCGGAATCTATAGATCCAATATCAGGAAGCAACCCTTTATTTCTATATGGTGGAGTGGGACTTGGTAAAACACATTTAATGCATGCTATAGCTTGGTACATAGTCAATTCTCCGTCAGCAAAAAGAAAAGTGGTATATTTATCAGCAGAGAAATTTATGTATCAATATATTACGGCGCTGCGGAGCAAAGATATTATGTTATTTAAAGAGCAATTTAGATCAGTAGATGTATTGATGGTAGATGATGTGCAATTTATCAGTGGTAAAGATAGTACACAAGAAGAATTTTTTCACACTTTCAATGCATTGATAGACCAAAATAAACAATTGGTTATATCAGCTGATAGGTCTCCTAGTGATCTTGATGGAGTAGAAGAAAGAATAAAATCGCGACTTGGTTGGGGATTAGTTGCAGATATTAATGAAACAACTTTTGAATTAAGACTTGGTATATTGCAGGCGAAAGTGGAACGAATGAATATGTATGTTCCAAAGGATGTCCTAGAATTTTTGGCAAGGAATATAAAATCCAATATAAGAGAACTAGAAGGAGCATTAAATAAGGTTGCTCATACCTCTTTAATTGGAAGAAGCATGACAGTAGAATCAGCTAGTGAGACCCTAATTGATCTTCTTAGGTCAAATCATAGGTCAATTACAATAGAAGAAATACAGAGAAAAATAGCTGAATTTTTCAATATAAAGGTTGCAGATATGCAATCTAATAGAAGGCTTCGCAGTCTTGCGAGGCCGAGACAAATAGCTATGTATTTCGCAAAGAAGTTTACGCAAAAAAGTTTACCAGATATTGGAAGAAATTTTGGTGGTAGAGATCATGCTACTGTTATACACGCAGTCAAACAAGTGGAAAATTTCATAAGAACTGACCCAAAATTTGCTGATGAAATCAATCGATTAAAAAAGATGTTTAAGTAGCACTTTATTAATGACAACCAGGCTGTTTTCATTTTTTTGATCAAATATCTTTTTCAAGTAGATTAAGTAAATCAAAGATCATTATTAGTATAAGCTAAGAGAAAATAGCTAGTCGATTGCTTAAAAAGTATATAAAATCACAATTTAAGTAGGAACTATGGCAATTAGACTTATTCCAGATAATCTTGATATAAGATTTAGTAAATATAGAAATTTGACAGCACTTGTTAGCGTTATTCTTATCATTTTTTCAATGCTTACTTTTATGCTGCGTGGAATGAATTTGGGTATAGACTTTACAGGTGGAATTTTGATAGAGATAAAATCTTCAAGCAAGGATGATGCTATTCTCGGTATATTAAAAGAGAGTGGATTTACGATACAGAGTTCAAAAGCTGGTGATAACTTAGTTGTGCGGTTTAAAGATGAGGGAGATGAAGATAAAATTAAAAAGGTTAAAAGTATATTAGAGAGCAAATTAGGTAATTTAGTAACTTATCGCAAAATAGATTATGTTGGTCCACAAATAGGCTCAACGCAGATATTTGAAGGGATATCAGCCATGTTAATTGCAATTATTGGAATATTTTTTTATGTTTGGCTTAGATTTAACTGGCAGTGTGGACTTGGTGGAATAATGGCACTGATCCATGATGTGATTTTAACTCTTGGCTTTATCAGTTTAACGAGTATTGAGTTTAATATTTCATCAGTTGCAGCTCTCCTTACCGTAATTGGCTACTCAATCAATAACTCAGTGGTTATATATGATCGGATTCGAGAGTATCAAAAAAGTGGAAAAAATGCAAAAATAGGTGAAGTAGTTGATGCCAGCATTAATTCGACGCTATTTCGCACTATGTTAACTTCAGGTACTACTCTTCTTGCCGCTCTTCCTTTAGTGCTGATTTGTACAGGTGTGGTCAGAGACTTCTGCTTAATCATTTCTTTTGGCATTGCAATCGGCACCTGTTCCGCAATATTTATCTCTGCTCCTATATTGACCTGCAGAGCGTTGATAAGTAGAGTATAGAACGTTTAACTACGATATAATATTAGCTTGTTATCCCTAATAGTGAAATGAAAATATCTCAAAAAGCTCATACCAAGTAATGAATGGGACATAGAGTGAGTATTAACACTAGCGTGCACATCATTAATTAAAAAATTTCCTATTTTAACTTGAGGTATTTGAACCACTCCAGCTTTTATTTGACCTTTTGCAGTTTCATATATTTTAAAGTCTTGAATGTTTTGTAAGTTAATACCAGCATGTAACGCATCTTTTTGCGATAGAACAATATCAGTTGCTCCGGTATCAAGCAAAAACGTTATATTACGATCATTGACTTGAGCTTGAATATAAAAGTGTCCATCGTATGACTTTGTAAATTCAATACTTCCGCCATTTTGAACCCTTCCTTTGTACGGTAGAAAAGTGCTCAGAAACCTATTGCTTAGTTTATCCCCTTGTGAATCAATAAACATTGCAGTAATGACTATTATCAGTAGCCAAATAACTAGATTTTTTGCTGCATTCATATTATTAAAATTTGAAGCCATAAGAGTAAATTTTTAAGATTAGCGTTAAAAGCTATTATTAAAAATAAGTAAATTTATTGTTTTAGTACAATATTTAATATATACTTTAAGGAGGTATGTTCGATTTAATTTCATGTCAGAAGCAAAAAATTTAATTTTAGCAACAATTCTTTCTATATTAATTATAGTATTATGGCATATTATTTATGATAATTTTCTTAACACGAGCCAAAGCCAACCATCGATTGAAAATATTGAACATATCGAATCTTCTAACGACCTTGCTCCTATGATATACCAAAATCGTTCTGAAATTATTAATTCTACTAGAGAACAGAGAGTTAATTTAACCAATAACATGCTTGAAGGATCAATTTCTCTGAAAGGTGCAAGGTTTGATGACTTAATCCTAACTAACTACCACTTAGAACCGAGTTCTTCTTCTCCACAAGTGGTGTTACTGTCACCTGCAGAATCAAAAGATGTATATTTCGCAGAATTTGGGTGGCTCGATCCGAATGAAAAGATTAAAGTTCCAGATTCTAAAACAGTATGGCAAGCAGATAAACTCAATCAAAAAGAGGTCAATTTATTTTGGGATAATGAAAATGGCATTTTATTTAGAATGAAAATTAGCCTTGACGATAACTACATGTTTAAAGTTGAGCAAATTATTGAAAACAATACAAAAGATAATGTAGTTTTGGTTCCCTATGGTAAAATCAATCGTAAACGTGATAATATTAACGAATCCTATTGGATATCACATGAAGGAGTACTAGGTGCATTTAACAATAAGCTAGAGGAGTGGACATATAAGGATATTTCTAAGAAGCGTTTAATAAAGGCAAGCACGAGTGGAAAAAATTGGTTTGGTTTTGCTGATAAATACTGGCTTACAGCCATCATACCTGAGAAATCAGATAAAATAAATGTGAGCATTAAACACACGAATGTTAATAACATTGATAAGTTTCAAGCAGATTTTGTTAGACCTTACACACACATACTCCCTGGTACAAGTGCTTCTACTCTGAACTACTTTTTTGCTGGGGCAAAGAAATTGAATTTACTTGATTCTTATAAAGACACTCTCAATATACCTTTGTTTGATAAGGCTGTAGATTTTGGTGTTCTTTATTTTATAACCAAGCCGGTGTTTTTACTGCTTGAATATTTTAACTTTGTTTTGAAAAATTTTGGCTTAGCAATATTATTGCTAACTTTAGTAATCAAACTTTTGATGCTTCCCTTATCTAATAGATCATATATTTCGATGTTCAAGGTGAAAAGCCTGCAGCCTGAATTAACTCGTATAAAAGAGTTGTACAAAAATGACAGCTTAAAGCAGCACAAAGAGACAATTGCGTTGTTCAAGAGAAACAATGTAAATCCAATGTCGAGCATTTTCCCTATGCTCATACAAATACCAGTATTTTTTGCTCTGTATAAAGTATTATTTGTTACTATAGAGATGAGACACGCCCCTTTTTATTTATGGATTAAGGATCTTTCAGCTTCTGATCCAACAAACATTTTTACATTATTTGGGTTGTTTAATTATAACTTTCCTATTTCTATAGGCATTTTACCTATAATTTTCGGCGCTACCATGATAATTCAGCAGAAGCTAAGTGAGAAAGATCAAACCAGTAAAGATGATATTCAAGTAAATGTTATGAAGTTTTTACCTTACATTTCTGTCTTTATTTTTTCTTCTTTTCCTGCCGGCCTGGTAATATATTGGATATTTAGTAATATTATAACTCTGGTTCAACAATCATTAATAAAGTTGCTTTTAACAAGAAAAGTGGGGATGAATGTCGAAAATACTAATAGTTAATTCAATTTACCACACTGAAATAGCGAACCTTTTGCTTGAAGGTGCAGTTGATAGATTAAAAGAAAGTCATGCAAGCTATGACATAATTGAAGTTCCTGGTGCATTTGAGATACCAGCTACAATTCTCTTTGCAGTAAAAAGCAAGAATGCTAATTATGACGGTTATTTAGCTCTTGGGTGCGTGATTCGCGGTGAAACTGATCATTATAAATACGTTTGTAAAGGAGTAATCGAAGGCTTAAATGAAGTTATTATGCATTATGCAATACCCCTTGGTATGGGCGTAATTACCGCTGGCAGCAAAGATAAAGCACTAATTAGAGCTGACAAAAATAAAAAGAACGTTGGTGGCCATGCAGCCTCAACTGTTTTGCATATGATAGATCTACACAATAAATTAAAATAATGGAGGGAAAACCAGTAGATAAAAAGTGGCGCATAAAAAGAAGTACGGCAAGATTTCTTGCTGTACAAATTGCTTATTCAAATATTTTTGTAAGTTACAACAAAAGCACTTTTAAATTGGAAAATTGTGAGCTTAAGGACTACATAAGGACGTTGAAAGATATATTTGAATGTGAAGAATTTGAACATCAGTTCTTAGAAAACTTGTTATGTAAGGTTATAAAAAGCAGTGAAGAATATGATAAAATAATAGAGTCTTATTTACACCCAAGCTGGTCACTTTCACGATTAAATCTTATAAGCTTATCTATTTTGCGTATTGCAGTATGTGAGTTAATTGATTTTGATACACCAGCACCAATTGTTATTAATGAATATACTAACATTGCATCTGATTTACTTGATGCTCCAAACAAAATTGGCTTTATTAATGGGTTGTTAGATAAGGTAAAGGATGCAGTCAGACTAAATAAAAATCCTTAGTAACTTCTCGTAAGGTATTCGTTCAGTAGGGTGGCAAAATAAGATAGAAAAGACAGCTATAGAAATAAATGGTGTTATCCAATATGATGGCAGTGCTCTTTTTTCTGTCATCCCAGTGCTTGACACTGGGATCGAGATTGCAAGTAATGCATTCGGTTTGGTAAGTATGGATTTTGCGTTATAGAATGAAACACTTTTGGTAAATTTATCAAGAAAACTGGATCCCAGTGTCAAGCACTGGGATGATACCACTTTTGCTTCGATATTTACACATTAGTCATACATCTGAACGGATACTTTGAGACAGCTTCTATAATAAGCTTAAATAACTAACACTAAAAAATGAAGGGCAGGCTTATTTAGTCTACCCCTTTTATACTTGTCTGGATAATGATCTTTCTTTCTCTTGTTGCTCAATTTCTGGTGATCTAATAATTGAGCTTGGCACAAGTTTAATGATGAGTTCTTTAGGACCATTTTCTTCAACGCCTAAACCTAACGTTTCTAACTTTTTTCTATATTCATCTATTAATTCATACTCACCTTGATCATTTTTTCTTCCTAATGAATTTATCTTTAATAATCCATCATTGTTATCCATTTCCTTACTTGTAGCAGTAATGTAGTAACTGTTACTTTCTAAGCTAAAATATATAAGATACTCATCGGAGATAACACTGCCATCTTGATTCTTATTTTGGTTGTGTTTTTTGATATACTCAAAATCTTCATTTTTTACTTTCACAAATAGATCTTTTTTATTCATTATAATAACAATGTTCAGAGTTTTAGGCTCAGATATTTTATTGTTTTTGATGATGGAATATATTGCTAAACTAACCAATGCAACGGCAACAGTTGCAAGTAGACTCATTCCAAGTGGTGTAGCTACAAAAACTGCAAGTGGCGCTAAAATCGAAGTTGAAGACACCCAATATGGAGCTGAAAGTGTTGTTACTGCACCTATGACGCATAGAGAAGTAAGTGCTGCAAGTGCAATGTTTGTTTTGTGACGGTGTTTTTTTTAAATTGACATAATTTCCTCTTAAAATAAGTTAATAATATATTAATATTATATATCAAAAAATCAATACAGTCAACTTACATATAATGAACTACCTACCGCTTGAGCCAAAGCCCCCTTCATTGCGGACGGTTTCTTCTGTGCAGAATTCTTCTCTGTCATCCCAAATTACCTGAGATACAGGAGTGATGAGGATTTGTGCGATTCTCTCTCCTCTTTTTATTTCATATGGCTGATTACTTAGATTGATTAGGCAAACTTTAACTTCACCTCGATAATCGGAGTCTATAGTGCCCGGAGAATTTAAGACAGTGATTCCATGTTTTGCAGCAAGCCCAGAACGTGGGCGAACTTGTCCTTCAAAACCGTTTGGTATTGCAATCACAATGCCAGTTGGAATAAGTAACCTTTCAAGTGGATTTAAAATAATAGAGTCGTCCAATGCAGCATAAAGATCCATACCAGCACTCTGCATAGTTGCATAACAGGGAAGAGGCAGGCTTTCGCCATGTGATAACTTTTTTATTTCTACTTTAATTTTATCTCTTTGCATTTTTATTCACTAGTTATGAAAATTTGATTGTAGCATGTAAATTGTACCTGTAAAAGGTAAGAAAACTACTTGACAAATCTTTCAGCTTCCTTACTATAAAATTGAAAGTGTTTTATTACCTTCAATCTGTTCAGATTAAACGACAAAAGTATTATACAGTTGGCGTCTTATAAATCTTTCCGCTATGTGCACTTTATGTCTTCACAATAATTTCTACCTAATATAAGCTGAAACGGGCTTATAAAACGTTTAAAACAGTACGTTTGTATAGAGGGTGTCATTTTCCAGCGCGTGACGCTGGTTCCTGGATCTCAGTGTCTGGGCACTGGGATGAGAAAAAAGGGGCTACTTGAATGACACCTTATGTTCCAGCACGTGACACATAATTGTACGAACATTCATTTTTGAAGACAGCAAATGGTCAGTGCCCAGACACTGGCATCCAGAAATTTTATTAGGTTGGTAAGCACAAAAGTAGTTGCTTTATGCTAAAACACAACGGTTGAAAGACTCGATTCCAGCGTCACGCGCTGGAATGACATCAAAGGGGCTACTTGAATGACATACTTGAATTTACGCTATAAAGTGAACCGGTTTGGTGTGCTGCTGTTGTTTGCAGTATTGTAGTGCTAATTTTTTACTTCGGTAGTCTTTTTATTGATTATAATTATAAGAATAGTTGAGGCCAATTAATATGAAAACTTTTACGAAAAATTTTAAAGGTAAGGAAAGAAAGCTAGAAGAGTTCAATGAGAAAGTTGAAGACATATCAGCTGTAGCTCAAGATAAGTTTGCACATGAACTTGAAAATATCGCATATGAAAGTGTGCAGAAATTTCGCAGTCTACTTGCTAAAGAAATAAACTCCACTTTCAATAATATTCATTCTCAGAATGTCAATCTACTAAAATCTGGCTTAGTAAACTTGATCAATAAAAAAGGAGAAACAGCGTTAATACGTTCTCTTCTCAATATACTTGTACGATAGAGTTGCTGTTGCAATTTAATATTAAGTGATAACTAAAATAAGTAAGATTTTTTATGGATAAGTCTTACTTATTTTAGCTATATATAGAAAAGGAGGGTTGTTATGTCAACAAGACTAAAGTATCCAATCATAAATATACAACGTAAGTCTAAGCCTAAATCTTTTCCAGTAACTTTAGGAGAGGTTAAATCTTTTTTACGAATTGAAAATGATCAAGATGATAAGTTGATTTCAAGTTTTATTTTTATGGCAACTGATTATGCTCAGTGGCATATGGAAAAGTCTCTAGTAAAGCAAACGTGGCAAGTTTCATATGAAGGTTATATACCTCGTAGAATCTATTTAAGCTATGGTCCTGTGAATAAAATAATATTGGCTACTGATAAGAATAGAAAACTTAGTTATTATTTTAGTGATATAGGAAGCTATATTGAATTTTTCAATTATTTGAGCATAATAAGAGCTGATGTTGTATATGAAGCTGGTTATGATAGTGTTCCTGAGCAAATAAAGCTAGGTATTATACAGCATGTTTCTGCTCTCTATAAAAATCGTGAATCAGAAGTAAGTAGCCATTTATCTGAAGTGAAGAAGGTGTATTCTCCATTTCGCGAACCAAAGGTTGTTTTGTAGTTCCTGTTTGTCATTCAATAGCAGATACAACAGATGGTGTCATCCGAGTATCCCCTTCGATGTCATCCCAGTGCTCAGACACTGGGATCCAGTTTTTTCATGATCATCAAAACGTTGTATTTTAAAATAAAACGGCTACTTTTATGCTTACCAACTTAATAAAATTCCTGGATCCCAGTGCTTGACACTGGGATGACAAGAAAGAGCTACTGGAATGACATCATTATAAAGTGAACCAGTTTCTGGGCATGTGATGACACCATCTGTTGTACCTACAAATTGCAATGTTCTTAGCCGTATCTGTGAGATGGAAAAAATTCAAATTATAAATGAGTTGTATAATAGTATTTATGCAGAATTAAAAGCAAACTCTGATTTAAAGAAATATGTTACTAACATCTATGATTACCTGCCTAAGCAGGTTACTATTCCTTATCTGAGATTGCGCATAGTAAATTATGTTAACCTGCATATGCTATCTAATTTTGCTACAAAAGTAAGATTTTCATGCGACATATATACTTATCATATAAGCAGCATGCTTGCTGCTATAAAGCATATTAGCTTGGTGGTAAAGAGCATTAGTAGTGAGACCATTTTGGAAAGTAATTGTGCTATAAATCAGCATGATGAAGTTTTACATTCAACAATTAATTTTGATATTTTAATACAAGGAGGTAGCGATGAGCAAATTACAGCTGAAAATTAAAGGTCATGACAATAATTTTGTTGTGCTGAATAATATACGAAACTTAAGGTTTACTTTGCGTAATAACAAAGAGGAGATGAAAGAGATTTCCTCTTTTGGCTGGAGAAAAGTGCTTGATTGTGCTGGAAGTAGAAAGATTACAATAAAAATTAATGGCATTTTAAATTCAGTATTGGCTGATGAATTATTGCGTAATTCTGCAATGTTAAACTCTAATAATGATTATGAGATTAGTTTTAATGCTAAGGAGAAGATAAAACTCAGGTGTTCGGTTGAATTGTATGAGAGATATTATGATCCTGCCACTTTTGACAGCTTCACTGTAGTTTTAGCCAGTGCTGAAGTTGTGAACACTTTTCATTAGTGTTAATTTAATTTTTTCATATACAATAATAATAAGTGGGAATAAACTAAAAAAAATTATGAACGATGAGGATCTTTTCGAAGAAGGCGATGATAATGTTGAAGAGAATAGCGATGACAGAAGAGAAAGGAATTTGAAGAATGAAAATCAGCTCGAAGAGCAATTTAAAGAGTATTTAAAACCTTTCGAGGATATTTTAAGTCAAATTGATGAAGGAGTTGATAATTTAGATAGTTACGAAAGGACTATGCAAGTAAAGCGAAGTATAGATAGGCTCATAGAAACCTTATATAGCCAAGCAGCATCTGAGGATATTGATGTAGAACTTGAAACCACAAAACACACTCGCGATAAATCAGAGTCCAAGAAAAGAGTTCTGGAAAAGAGAAAGAAACAACTGATGGAAGAGATCTTAAGTTTTCAACAACAAAAGGAGCTAATGAATAGTAGGGAAAAACATGAAGTAGCAAGTGATGAAGATGTTCAGAAGGCAAAAGCACGAGTGAAGTCTTCAATTAGGGGGGTGTTGTTTTCAGTTATTGCTCATAGAATGGATCCAAGAAGGAGGGCAGGGGAAACTGCTGATGACAATGAAAAGCAAGCTCGTATGTACGGTAGAGAAGCAGTTGGTGGAGTTTTAGGTGGACTGTTCAAGGCGTTTTTAACTACAGTTACTGCCGTTGTACGCGAAATTGCTAAACCACTTCAACATATGAATACACAAGAGACGTCTTTTGCAAAACAAGTTGAAGAAAGCAGAAACCAGGATTCACAGAAAGGTCGATCTGTGTAGGTCAAAGTATAATTTCAAAAAAATTTTTGAAATCGTATGTACTAAACAATATCTACTCAACGCAAATTACAACAAACGCAGTAGCATAATCTTGATCATCACTTAGAGAAAGGTGTATCTTGTAGTCTTTCGAGATGAAATCCTTTGTGATAGCAAGATGTGGTTTTCCCCTGATATTACTGTATATTTCTATATCTTTCATTATAATTCCCTGGCTGAATCCAGTGCCTAGCGCTTTAACAAAAGCTTCCTTTGCAGCAAAGCGTTTAGCAAAATATTTTGCTCTTACTTCTTGGCTATTATATTTTTTGCTTATCTCTATCTCCTTCTTAGTATAGACTTTATTGAGAAATTTTTCCCCGTATTTTTGTGATATTCTCAATATTCTGGGTATATATACTATGTCAGTGCCAATACCGTATATCATTTTGTGCTAAAGCGATTTATTGCTTCTTCAACTTGTATTTCCTCTACCTCGCCAGTTGCCCTATTTTTTACTTCAACTATATTTGAAGTTACTGCTTTCTTTCCAATAATTATTTGCCACGGCAAGCCTATCAGATCCATTCTGGCAAATTTCACTCCTACACTTTCGTCCGTATCATCATAAAGCACTTCATCGCTTTTCAAAGCTTTGTATATTTTATCTGCAGCCTCCGTTACTTTCGTTTGTAAATTGATCAAACCAACTTTAAAAGGAGCTACTGCCTCTGGCCAGATAATTCCTTTATCATCATGGAAAGCTTCTATTATTGCGCCAACAAGCCTTGAAACTCCAATACCATATGAACCCATATGCATATTAACATTTTTTCCATCTTGAGAAGTAACACTTGCCTTCATAGGCTTTGAATATTTGTCGCCAAAATAAAAAATATGCCCTATTTCAATACCTTTACTAACATTTAACTGTTCTTGCGGTATAGGACAAATTTTAGGATCATGCATATCGTCTGCAACTGCATATATGCTCTTCAGACTTTCAATATCTTCACTCTCTAGTAGTTCAGAAAATTTATTGTCATAATATAAAGTGCTTTCACCAGTGTTTGCCAATATATGAAACTCGTGGCTCAAATTTCCTCCAATTGGCCCCGTATCAGCTCGAACTCCAATTGGAGTAAGTCCCATGCGTTTGAAGATTTTTATGTAAGTTGTATACATCAAATTATATGAATTCAGTGCACCTTCGTAATCTACATCAAAACTGTATGCATCCTTCATCAGAAATTCCCTGCCTCTCATAACGCCATAACGAGGTCTTACTTCGTCACGAAACTTCCACTGAATTTGATATAAACAAAGTGGTAAATCTTTGTAACTTTTTACCGTATTTCTAATCAAATCAGTTACCACCTCCTCATGTGTTGGACCAAAAAGCATATTGCTCCCATGCCTATCCTTAATGCGCAGCATTTCTTTGCCGTAATCATCGTAACGTCCTGACTCTCGCCAAAGACTTGCTGGCTGCACACAAGGCATCAACACTTCAATCGCACCAATTTCATCTCTGATAATATTTTCAATATTTTTAAGTACCAAAAGACCAAGCGGCAGCCAAGAATAAATGCCGGATGCTGTCTGCTTGATTAAGCCTGCACGTAATAAATATTGATGAGAAATAATCTCAGCACCAGCAGGGGTTTCTTTTAAAGTTGGCAGGTAATATTGAGATAAGCGCATTTGATAAATCTGATTGTACTAAGTAATCTTAATACAATCAGACCTGTAGGTAAACTTATTTTAAGAAGGGTGCACTACTGCTCTTACCTCGATCTATGACACTTTGAACTTGAAATGGTTTTGCTTTTCCACCATAATTTTGATCAACCAAAGAAAATGGTTTTTGCACCTCACTATTCACTGAGTCAACATTATTTGCTTGTGCTGCAGGAGAAGCTTCATATTTCGTTTTTGAATTAACAGGCTTAGGCGATACCGGTGGCTTCTCTGCCTTTAGTGTAGAACGTGGTGGAGTTGTGGATTTAGGTTTTACATTATCATCAGATTCATGACCACTGTCAGGACTCTCGCTTCTTTTGTTACTGTCTGATTGCGGGGTTGGAGACTCATCTTCCCACTCACTATCGGGTGTACGATTTTGATCATCATCTTCGTCATCACTTTTGCTATCTGAGGATTTAGTTCCTTCTCCTAGAAGAGGAGAATTCTTCATTGTGTCCCATGCATTCTTCATAAGATCTCCACCTCCGTTATTACTTGGCTTTTTAGCAGCTTCAGGCTGATCGACAACTTTTGTCAACTTAACACCCTGCTTTATCTGTGCAAGCATAGCATTTTTAGCATCCGATTGATTAGCGTTATTACTAACTTCAGCACCAGGCTTATCAGAACCATTGGTCTTTTTCAATGAATTAATTCCATCTGGAGCTGAAGGAGGAGATGGTGGTGAAACAGCACCTTGTGGCAATGGAGGAGGTGGCGGAGGTAGTAGTGGTACAATGGGTATTCCAGACATTACTGGAAATGATGGTGTAGGAGTATTGCTATGTTCAAGTTCTTTTGCTTTCTGTAAACTACTATCTTGTGATTGATTTTGACATACTTCGTTGTTTTGCTGTTGTACGTTGTCCTCTTCATCAATTGCTTTCCTTCGTTCTTTTAACACTTTGAACAACTCAGAGGGTATGGATTTATTAGTAGTATTATTCTTTAGAGTAAGTGGTGTCGGTGCACTGGGTGTTCCAAGCGTTACTGGAAGTGATAATGAAAACCTCCACTTTCTTGTTGCTTGCCACCTCCTGGATGTATAAGTATTGCTGTGTTCAAGTCCCTTTGCTTTCTGTAAATCTTGTGATTGTTTTCTACCAGGATCAACTCCTTTCTCGCTGTTTATTGCAGAAAGGTGTGAATTGATAAGATATGCAGCTAAGCTCAACATAACCGATGCAGAAACAAAAGCAATAACTGTGAAAAGTACTGGATCACTTAGTGTTACTGAAATCGAAAGATATGTATATATAACAGCTGTAACACTAGATATACATAGCAACAAAGTAGCAATTGAATATTTTAAGGCAGCTGTCTTACTTATTCCAACTAAAGTATTAATCAAAATGGGAGTATCGATTTTTTGTTCTGTTGCAAGTTGAATAGAATTCTCAAATAGCCCTTTTTCTGATTGAGTACTATTGTTAGTTCCTGAATTACTGGAAGGTTTGTTACTATTACAATTATCTTGTTGAGAACTAAAAACTCTAGGAAATACATTCTTGGGAGTTGAGCTTCTATTTTTCTCACTCTGTCTAATATTGCTTCCTTTATCTGCAGTTTCGCCATTCGCATTATGTTCTTTTTGTTTTTTCCGGAATAGTTTACTATTTGTAGGATTTACAGTTGGTTGTTGAACAGGACTCTTAGATTGATCTCTTCTTGGCTTATTGCCACTGCTGCTTTTTTCTGCAATAACACTAGGAGATTTTCCATCTTTATCGTTATGCTTACAAGTGTTTTTCCAACCCGGAGGTGGGGAAGGTGGTGGTGGCGGTGCAGGTATTTTATTATTAGATAAATCATTAGTAAGCATTTCTCTTCCTTATTATTAATATAGTACTAATAATAACTAAATTATTAGTACTTGTCAATAATTTTTGAGTAAGTTAACATTAAGATAATAAAATAAAAAGGAAAGAGAGAGGAGCAGTCTTCTAAGAAGAAATAGAAGCTGTTTTAAACCTCAAGGACCTTCCTTCATCACTTTGTTACTACAGCACATCATCGATGTTTTGGTATAGAGTAATCAGAATCATAAAAATAGCTTAGTGTTAGCTATTTTTATGATAACCTCTCTTAAACAATTGATATTTTACAGTGTTTTTGGTAAAATAATAGCTTAAGGCTTAGAATAAAAGTTTATGAGTGAAGCACAAGGTCCAAATATTGCAGAATGGCAGGCACAGCAGCAACACCAGGAAGCCGCTAGTGAGAAAAGTGGTTTCGGTCTTGGTCATAGTGACTCTGTTGCAACAATTGTGGATGGAATGAAGTGGATGTTCAACTTTCATGAAGGAGCAATTGCTGCTTATAATAATGTATTCGAAGGTTTGGTAAGTGGTAGCAGTCTAGTAACGTTATTTGGGAAATCAGGTAATATGTTTGGCATAAAATTTCTTGAAAGTCTTGCTGAATATTTTTCAGGTGGTGGTGGAGAAGATATGCCATCAGAAGGAATGGGTATGGACTACGGTGATGAGGGGCATCATCCGGATGATTATCCCCACTCTAACAATGAAATAGCTCAAAGTGCCGATAGTTTGCATGATATGCATGATGCAGGTGATCATCATGGCCAATCTTTTTCACCTGGTCCTTCACCATCTGTTGGTGATGATCATGAGCTTGGTTACTAAATAACTAAGAAGATTTTATTGTAATTAGTGAAAAAAGTTTCAGTTTTAGGATCAACAGGAAGCATTGGAAAAAAGACTGTAGATTTGCTCTTAAAGAGAAAGGAAGAATATCAGGTGGAAGCACTAAGTGCCAATTCTAACTTTGCTCTGCTAGCACAACAGGCAAATCTACTTAATGCAAAATATGCTGCCATTTCTGATGAAAGGTTCTACAAAGATTTAAAAGAAGATCTACTTGGTACAAACGTCAAAGTAGAAGTTGGTGCTCCAGGTCTAGCAAATGTTGCTTCTCTACCCGTTGATCTCTCAGTTATTGCAATAGTTGGCATCGCAGGCCTTGAGCCAGTTATAAAGGTTATAGAAAGCGGTACTAAAGTTATTGCCCTAGCAAATAAAGAAAGCATTGTTTGTGGTGGCAAGTTACTGCTTGAAAAAGCTAAAGAAAGGAGCGTACAAATAATTCCCATCGACTCTGAACACAACGCAATTTTTCAAGTTTTGCAAAATGATGATAAATGTGTAGAAAAGATTATACTCACTGCCTCTGGTGGACCATTTTTAAATTATAGCCTTGAACAATTAAGAAATATCACAGTAAATCAGGCACTAAGTCACCCTACTTGGAAAATGGGAAAGAAAATCTCAGTTGATAGTGCAACAATGATGAATAAAGCACTAGAAATAATAGAAGCACATCATTTGTTTAATATTAGTCCAAATAGAATTGAAGCAGTAGTGCACCCTGAATCGATAGTACATGGAATTGTCGTTTATCACGATGGATTCAGCTTTGCTGTGCTTGCAGAAACTGATATGGAAATTCCCATTGCATATGCTTTATCTTGGCCAGAAAGATCAACTTTAAATCATAAATTAGATTTAACAAAGCAAGGAAAATTGACCTTTCAAGAACCAGACCACAAATGTTTTTCTTCACTAAAGCTAAGCATGGAAGTGTTAAATTCTTCTTCTCCACATACAAATAGTATTGTTTTGAACGCTGCAAATGAGATAGCTGTTAATGAATTCTTGAAATCACGAATTGGCTTTTTAGAAGTAGTAGAGGTAGTAAAATCAACAATAGAAAACTTTGACAAGTACTCTGATATTAACTCACTATCTGACATAATAAGTGTCGATTTTGAAAGCCGTATTATTGCCAATGAAATTATAAAAAGTAAAGGTATCTGTTCAGCAGAGTGATAAAATAAGGTAGATGAGAAAAGACAACTAAATGGTCAAGTAGCCCCATTTCATACTCCTGTCATCCGAGTAGCTGACACTGGGATCCAGAAAAATTTACAAGTAAACTGAGCTTATGCTAAATTCAATGAGATTAAATGAAAAACTTGATTCCAGCATCAAGTGCTGGAATGATACCTTACCTGAACAGATACATCACTAGCACGTTCGTTCACAATAACTTGAGAGAAACTTACATCATTAATAACTGTATTTACTCTATACAGATAACCGCATCCTATTGCAAGAAAAAGCAACGAAGTTGCAACAAGCGGAGTTGGGTTATCAACTGCGAAACATATACCAGCAGCAAGTACTCCAGATAACAAAAAAGCACAAGCATAATTAATTTGTTTCCTTTTTTGAGCAACTTCTTCTACCTTTATGAACTCTGGTTCTATTATTTCCTTAACATGTTCTGCAATACAATTTCTTGGACTTTTGTTTTCATAGTTTTTAATATTAGGTTTGATATTTGGATGTGTAAGTAATATTTCTATCATGTTTACATTTCCCAACTTGCAAGCAATGTGTAGAGCTGTATTTTTTTCCTTCTTGCCGGTCTTAATTTCCTCCTCTGCACGAGCATAATTTTGAGGTATAAATCCTTCATTAACAGGTTGTAAATTGTCAAGGTATACACAACCCCTTATACCCTTATCTACTACTTCTCTCCCCTCAAATTCGTACACTGGATAACCATCATGTTCCTTTGGTTTTTTCTTAATAACAGCTTGCTTGCTTTTAATATTTAAATCGATTTTTTTATGTTCTACAAGCAACTTAGCCATAAGCTCTAAATATTGATGTTCCTCGTTATTACTAGTAACAAAAGCTGAAGCAATGCACATCAAAGGTGTCATCCCATCCTCAAAAGCGTTAACATTCGCTCCTTCTTTCAATGCTTGTTGAAAATGATTCCAAGCTTCCTCAGGTTTTATTCTTTCACCACTAGCATTTTGAAATTCAATAGCTTTAAACAACTTTTTTGTTGCTTCACTTGTACTAAACATTTTAACCCCCTATCACAACAAACTTGATAAAATTATACATAGAAAAAATTAAAATATCAACTATTAAGCTAATGATCCAGAATATACTCCTTCGTTAAAGGAGACTGAGCATTTTCAAAGATTTCTTGAGTACTTCCGAATTCAACAATCTTGCCATTGCAAAAGAAAACTATGCTGTCAGATAATTTTTTAGCTTGCTTCATCGAATGAGTTACCATAATTATGGTGAACCTCAATTTCAATTCTTGTATAAGATTTTCGATTGCATTGGTTGCCATTGGATCAAGAGCAGAGCATGGTTCATCCATTAATAAAATAGTTGGCTTTACTGCAATTGCACGAGCAATGCATAATCTTTGTTGCTGGCCACCAGATAAATTTAGTGCACTATCTTGCAATCTATCTTTCAACTCTTCCCATAAACCAACCTTAGTTAAACTACTTTCTACTATTTCATCTAATTTTTGCTTATTTTTTACCATGCCATGCAATTTAGGCCCATAAGCAACATTATCATATATTGATTTTGGAAAAGGGTTGGGTTTTTGAAATACCATACCAACTTTTGCTCTGAGCAATACAACATCCATATCACGTGAATATATATTACCCAGCCCATCGATTACCAGTTCACCAGTCGCTCTACATCCAGGTACGTAATCATTCATACGATTAAAACAACGCAAAAATGTCGATTTACCGCACCCAGAAGGTCCGATAAAAGTTGTGACTTTCTTTTTGCAAATATTCAAATTTATATCGAATAAAACTTGTTTAGAGCCATACCAAAGATTTAAATTTTTAACGAAAGCATATTTATCGCTCATACTAAATCCTGCATTGAATAAAGTCCTGGTATTTCCTGTTTATTCTCGCACAACCATATTGCTGCCTGAACCGCCCCTCTAGCAAACGTTGTACGATTAATTGCCTTGTGATTTAATTCTATTCGTTCATCGGAATTGACAAACATGACACTGTGATCTCCTATTACTCCACCTCCACGAGATACTGCAAAGCCTATTCCCCCTTTCCCTCTTATATTTGAATTATTATGTGAATATTGATTGAGCTCAAAATCCACTTTTGCAGCGTTAGCAACTGCTTTACCAAACTCTATAGCTGTTCCAGATGGTGAATCCTTTTTTAAATTGTGATGCATTTCCCAAATTTCAACGTCATACTCATTACCTAAAAGCTTGGCAGCTTCTTTTACCAATTTCAGCAACACATTAACTCCTATACTCATATTTGCTGACCATAATATTGGAACTTTAGCAGCATATTCTTTTAAATTTAGACCTTCTATTCCAGTTGTGCCACTAACTAGCGGTTTTTTAAATTTCACGGCCGCCTTAAGGCAGTCTAGCATAAATTCTTTTGTTGTAAAATCTATTACAACATCGGACGACTCAAATACCTCACTAATAGAACTTGTAATTTTGATTCCTAAATTGCAATTATTTCCTACAATAGGCCCAATATCTAAGCCTATATACTCACTGCCCAAGCGAGCAACAGCACCTGCTACTTCCACTTTGGTATTTGTAATTAATTCATTGAGTATTTTCTTACCCATTCTGCCTAAGCAGCCTATTACTCCAACTTTGATTTTCATAAAGCTTTTTCCACTATGTTAGGCTTTTTTTGAAGCTTTGTCATCTTTATAAGCTTAGCATATTTAGCCTTACACTGATAAAACTATAGCTATACATCGATGAATCTATTGAAAATTGATACGAGGAAGATACAAATTGTAATTAGTCAATTTTCTCCTATGGAGAAAACTTATAAAGAAAAAAAGAGCACCAAAGGAGGTGCTCTTTTGTGAAGAAAAGATACTCTTTAGAAAGTTGGTATAATAAGTTTTGACTTCATAAGTTGTTCTCTAGATAGATTATCTAGCAACTTACTAGGTTTACCAGCTTCTGAGCTTAGTACCTTGCTATCACTTGCAGGCACTTTAGATGTAGAACTTACAACTTCAGGTTTCTGAGATATTTTCTCTATAATACTAACTTCACGATTACTATTTAAACCCAACATCTTTTTCATTCCTTCTAACTCACAAGACGAAGTTTTACCATCGTCTACCGAGTTCACTATAAAGGATACAAAATTATTGTTCACGGCAACAAGTTCGCTGTAAGTAATTTTGAATATATCTTTGTCACGTTTGACACATACACGATATTTTGATGGATCTTCATAATTAATATTTCTCCAATCCAGAGATTCTAGTATGTCCTTGTCCCTTATATGGATTACTAACCGCTTACTATTATCTTCTACAATAGCAAAAGAAAAATTGGCTTTACCATTTATTAGTTTCGTCATCACATCTTTTCTCGTTAGAATCTTTTGATCCGATTGACCAGACCACAAGTTTTTAATGCTGTTCCAGACTGATGCAATTCTTCCTGCAATCCACTTAAAAAACTCTTTTATTTTTTTAACATATTTTACTCCTTAAATTAATAATAATTTAATTATTACATAAAAAGTATAATATGTCAATTATTTCATAAAAATTTTAGTACTTGCTCGCAATTTTCAACAATTTAATAGCACTGGTGTTGACAACCTCCCCGCCAACACGCTTAGTGACAAAAAATCTAACATAAGGTTTGTTTGTATAAGGGTCTCTAAGTATTCTCATTCCTCTGTTATCTACGATCTTATAAGCTTGTTTGAAATCCGCTACTGCAATCATTGTAGGTGGCATATCAGCAGATTGATATACTGGTATTCCCATTAAAGTATCTGGTGTTTCAAGCGATAAACTCGGCTGCCAAAGATACTGACCTGTTTCAGATTTTAGTAGCCTCACGTCCTTTAACGTACTCCTGTTCATCAAAAATGATGCATTTTTAGAGTAATGTTCATTTAGAGAGTAGTACAATATCATTATGGCGTCGCTGTCTAGCTTATCAGCTTTAATTTGCTCTATCTTATTATGACCATTTCCATTTTCGTAAGTTAAAATTCCTTTAGGCTGAAAAGTGCCATCACCTTTAATAAAGGCTTCATTCTCCTTCTTACTGAAAGTTTCGGTAACCTTTTCTACAAGCCAATTTTCAACATTGACAAATGCATCATCGAGCAATTTTTGTGATATTTGCGGCTGAGCATAGAGCTCATAAGTTGTGATGGAAATCTTTTGAATTTTAGGTGTACTTGTGTCTTGTGCAAAATCATACTTGGATTTATAGCCACCATCTTCGTCGTCTACTACTTCACCACTCCAACCTGCACCAGCACGGTCACAATCTTCTATAATATAATCCAGCGTTTCAGTAGAGATTCTTTGATTGGAACATATCTGCCGCATTGGAGATGAATCAGTTACACGCTTGTTTATGCGTTTTACAATATGAGGAGTAACTAAATACCCTCCAATATCATTGTCATCTCCACTTAGGGTTTTATGTGATAACCTGTTTTCCATTCCTTTGCGAATATAATCAGAAAAATATTTATCACCTGTATTAAAATCTGTGCTAATCTCTGGGCGTTGAGCTGAGGTTTCAATAAAATCTAAGCGCTCTTTGCAATTATCAATATTACTATTTATCTTGCATAGCTGCTCGATCGTTGCAGGTCCTTTGCTTTCGATTTCTTTTAGTTTGCGATCATTTATTAATTTAAATTGCTCCCATGATGAAGCGAGTTCATTACGGTGAGCGATATCAGTAAGTGACATAATAGCCTCCTTTAAAAATAAAATTAGAATAGTATTGTAATTTGAAGGTAATCTTTAATCTCAGTACCTTTTTGTTATCATGTAAACTGCATTCAGAAAAAAGACCGGTGAATGGCAGCTTATTATAACTCAAACGCTTGTTTACAATATGGATCCCAGTGCTGGGATGGCGCCCTCATGGTAAACAACGTTCATACAACTGTATACGTATAATGCTCGCGCCTGCCATTCACTGGTCTTTTTTCTGGATTTTAGCATTGGCTTCATGGTAGATACAAATGAACGTAAGCTACTTGGTAGTGAGAAAAAAATAATAATGATTACTTGTTGAAGTAAAAAAAGGTAGTGTAGTATTACACCACGGTAAATATTATACTTAATTGTTAGCACTATACAGCATCCATTTTTTTGTGTTAAGCATTTTTTTTCGCTGCGTATCTGTTCAGAAGAATGTGCAAATAAAGTACGTAGCTGTACAAATTTGCTAAAACAATAAATGGTATCCTTTAATTATCCTCTTTTTATCATTTCAGTCACAGCTGTACGAACATTGTTGCAATTTGCATAGTAAACAGCGTCAAGCACTGCCTTTGTGTTCGGGCAAAATTAGTTTAACATACTGTTTTCGAAACAAGTAGCTTTGCGTGTCTATGATGTCATCCCAGTGCTTGACACTGGGATCTAGTTTTTGGACATTGTTTTTGACATATGTCCTTAAGGACTATTGTTTACTGCATAATTTGCAAATACTTTTTATATCTGGATCCCAGTGTCAAGCACTGGGATGACACCCATTTAGTTATCTTTTCTCGTCTACCTTGTTTTGCCACCCTGCTGAACGGATACATACCGTTTGTTGCTTTTACCCTATGCTACCTTATCTGCCCTGCTTCAATCAGTAAGGGATTTCAATATTAACTCTGCACTACTTGCGGGATTGTCACTTTTTGTAATGGGTCTGCCAATTACGATATAATCAGCTCCTGAATTTATTGCTTCTTTTGGTGTTGCTGTCCTTTTTTGATCATTATGAGTTGAATTCATACGGATTCCTGGAGTAATAATTTTACAGTCTTTACCACATTCTTGGCGCACTTCTTGAGCTTCTAGTGCAGAGCAAACTACTCCATGTAGTCCAATCTTTTTTGCAAGCTTTGCCAGCAAAATTACCTGTGATTTTGCTTCCCTTGCTACTCCGAGTTCACTCAGATCTTCATTGATCATGCTGGTTAGTACTGTTACTCCAATTAGCTTTATTTTCTTTCCTTGCACTACACTTAGTGCTTCTTTAAGCATTTTTGTTCCACCACTGATATGCAATGTTAGCATTTCAACATCTAGAATCTTGATTGCTTCAATCGTTCTAGCGACAGTGTTTGGAATATCATGCAATTTCAGATCTAAAAAAATTGGTATATTGCATTTTGCAACTTCTCTCACTCCAGAAGGGCCATGTGCAGCAAAAAATTCCAACCCAAGCTTGACCATGCCAACCTTATCACGCAGACCATTAGCTAAAGATATAGCTTTATTTAAATCTTGTGTATCTAGTGCGCATATTATTGGGTTCATTATCTTGTATAATTTTTTTTATAATAAGAGTAATTGTTGCATTTTACAATCCATATTTAGGGGTTGGTCCACTTGCAATGCTTTGTACAGACACTGAACACGATAATCTGGTCGGAGTGGGTGAACGACTGGCATATCCAAGATCTTCCTGTAAAAAATCAGACGTTTCCTCCGATGTTTTGGAACCTTTAATTGGCTTGAATTGCACAAGCTGCCCTAATATAAATTTTATTTTCTGAGTCTCCCCTAATATTATTTTTTTGCTATAATCTTTAATTGTTTCATTTTCTCTTATCGATTCTTCTATCTTATCTATCACATATTGAAGTTGTTTTATTTGACTGTCTCGCTCTAAAAGTGAATTTCTTAAATTTTTCACTTCGTTATTACAATCTTGTCTTATTCTGTCTAACTCAAAAGATTGATTTTTAATTAAACCGTCTGCTTTATCTAGCTCTTCAAATTTCCTTTTTAACTCTTGAGATAAGTTTTTATTTTTCTGATCAATTTCTTTAAATTTACATTGTAATTCATCTAATTTCACACAAAGTTCTTCTTTTCTTTTATGTAATTCTTCTTTTTTCATATATAGTATATGTTTCTCTTTACGTAATTTGTCTATTTCCTTAGATAACTCCTCTTTTTCTTTAGATAATTTCTCTACTTCCTTATATAATTCTTCATATTTATCATTGTCTATTTTTCTTTTCAATTCGATTATAAGTTTTTTCCTCTCAGTTAGATTAGCTTCTTTTTCCTGTAACTGTTTACACAAATATGAGATTTTATGGAGTAGTTCTTTTTCTTGTGCAGCAAGCTCATCTTTCTCCTTCGTTACTTTTTCTAATTCGTCTGTTATTCCAATTATATGGATCATTTTTGCTTCTAATTTCTCCTCCAAAGATTTTTTTTCTTTAAGAAAAGATTTCCTCTCAGCTTCTATTTTTTGACCAAATTTTCTTTCTTCCTCGTATAAATTGTGCTTTTCTTGAGTCAACTCACGCTCTTTGTGAGCAAATTTCTTCTCCACTTTACTAGTGTCAATAATTATTTTATACAAAATCATAAAAGCCAAAACAGATAATACAGCTAAAGCGAGAATTAAAGAACTAGGTACATTAATAAGCGCTAAAGATGTAAGTAACGTGAGAGTAGTCAGAGAACTAGCTATAAAATAAAATGTATTATATTTATTAAGTAAATTGCTCATCACCCATATACAAAACTTCAGCAGTCTTGTATATATTGATTAAAATTGTCTTACCTGTAGAGGAGAACACTTATCACAATTGTACCAGTGATAAGCTTTAGTTGATATTCTAACTAAACTCAAAATGCAAGGTGGCATCAGACGGGAGTAGAACATCTACTAGAATATCCAAAATCTTCTGAATATGAAGCTTCATCCAGCTCTTTATTTGGTAGTGCTGATAAATCTCCATTACTTATATCTGAAGGAACAAGGCTATCATTAGTTTGTACAGATATTTCTTCAATTACTCCTTTTATTTCTTGATCACTGACTCCAACATTCTTGATTAATTCCTCCAATCTATTCAAAATCTCTAATACAGTTTCCTGCGATATAATCACTTTATCTCCTTCTCTTACATTCTCTTTGAACAAATATATCATGTTTTTTGCCAAATCTTGTGCTAAGCTCACACGATTCTGATGAACTAATGAAGATTGATCATTCAAATCTGAAATTTCTTCTTTTATAGAATGCTTCTCAAATAGTAACTCTTTGTACTTTTCATGTTGAATTTGACTTTCTTCCTCCAGATTGATGCTATAATTTTCCAACTCTTCACTGTTTTTTCTTTCTTTATTAAGAATTTTTTCTAACTCTTTAATCCTACTGAAATATTTAGTTTCTTTCTCTTCCGATTGCTTACTTAGTTCTTCTAAATCTACAGTTAGTTTAATCACTTCTTGAGTTTTTTCATTTAACTTTTCTTGTAATCGTCTTTTTTCTTCTTCTAAATCCGATGATTTAAGTATTAAATCATAAGTTTCAGAACTTTCTTTTTGCAACTGCGCTTCTAACTCTGCTATTTTTTTCTCTTTCTTTTCTAAACATGTCATCAATTCTGTTACTTTTTTAGATTCTAATTCATGTGATTGACTTTCTAATCTCTGGATTTCACTATATTTATCACCTAAATCTTTTTTAGTATCATTCAATTCTTGTTCTAACCTTTTATTTTCATTTATTGATTCATCCAGTTTAAGATCTGATCGCCCTATTTGATTAACTAGTTTTTGTATTTTGACAACTAGAATTTTAGCATATTCTTCCAAGCCTTGCTTTTCTTGCACTAATTCAGCTTTTTCTTTACTTAACTTTTGTATCTCTTTTTGCGCTTTCCTTAACTTCTCCTCTAACTTTTCCTTCTCTACTTTTCTCCTTTCAAATTCACTCTCTACCGAATCACTTAGCTGCTTGAGTTTTTGTGTTACTTCAGCCAAAACTTCATCTTTTTCCCTTACCTTTCCATTTAATTCCTCCACCTCTCTCATTTTTTGCTGTAATTGTTCTAATATAGTTTGATTATTTCCAGTTAATCTTGTATTTTCTTTTTCCAATTTATTAATTCTTTCGTTTAAGCTGTCATCTACAACTTGTGCAATTTTGTCTTGCATTTTAGTACTGCCTATTTGAGCTTCTTTGCTGCCACGCTCAATTTCTTGAGTTGTTTGAATGTTAATATTTCTATTACTATTTTCTATCACAATCTCAGATGATTTATGATTGCCTTTCTCCTTATTTCTAAATTTTATTTGATACAAGAATAAGTTACCTATTTTTACATCTTTATTTGCTTTCAATTGATCATCAGTAACACGATTACGCTCGATAAGTTCTATACAATTAGCATCAATATTAATTATAATAGTGCACTTTTTTCCGTCCTCATCACACCAATTCAGAGTCATTTCGTATGCACCATCAGTTACAACATAGTGCCTTATTCCTTCTTCAGAAACAAAACCGTGCATTCCATTTTTTCCATTGCTATGCAGAGTTGAAAACCCTGAAATTCCATTATCTTGGCACAAATTACTATTCAAAAACTCACTGACTTTGAATTTGTTTTTATTAGCTCCCAATTTAACTTCCGCACAACTACCATATATTGACACTGTTTCAACGCCACTTTCAATATACCCATTCAATACTTTTTTAGCCTTATCTTGAAGCTCTAGTCTCGCCTCCTTTACATTATTGAAATCTTGGATAACGGCTTTATACACTTCATCTTCATTAAAATTGGCATTGTATTTTATTAAAAAAGATAATATGCGAAAACTAGCTACAGCAGTGTGAATTGATTTATTCTTTTCTTTTATCTTACCGAGCAAAAACAAAAACCTTTGAATGAAGTCATGATAATCATCTTTTTGTTCTTCAATTTTATTATCATATGAATTACCAATCATTATTATCTTACAACTAAATAATTAGTATAGTAATATGAATGCTAAGTTACATCAATCAATAAACTTACAGTAAATTTTCCATTCTCAGTTATAATCTCTGCTTCTGTACTCTCAACCCATTCTATCACTTCAGCATTGCAAACTGACTGCAAATCATGCTGAGCAGAATAATTTAACTCATCCTCTTTTACACTCGCTTTTATCATCAACTTTTGTATAAGATGCTTAACTGATACGTTATTATCTGCTTTTATTTTTCTCACAAGGTTTAATATCTGTACGAAATTATCTCCCATTTCCTCAGAATACTTATCATAGATAAGTTCTTCCTTGTTAGGCCAATTACTTTTATTGTGAACAGAGTTATAACTATACAACTGATGATATATTTCCTCTGTAATGTATGGCAAAAATGGTGCAAATAACCGCAAAATAATATTGAGTACATATGCCAAACTCTGTTTCGCACTCATGTTTGCCTCGCTGTCCAATGCATCTCCATATGCACGTTTTTTAACTAACTCTAAGTAATTATCACAAAAATCTTTCCAAAAAAATTCTTCTATTGCGCTCAAAGCTTCGCAGTATTCAAACTGTAATAGGTTGTTCGTCGTTTTTTCTATCACTTTATATAATTTGGACAATATCCACTTATCCATCGTCTCACTGATGGAATTTATGCTCAATGCTTGATGTTTTTCCATAAACATGGAAACAAATTTGCTAGCATTCCAAAGTTTCGTAACAAGTCGTTTGCCAATTTTGAAGATATTTTCAGAGTAGACTGTGTCAACTCCAAGTCTTGAGTTTGCTGCCCAATAGCGTACTACGTCAGCTCCATAGGTTTCAAGCATTACATGAGGAGTGATGATATTACCTTTTGATTTACTCATCTTTTTTTTATCATCGGCCAAACACCAACCACTAATCATGATATTTTTCCACGGCAGTGAATCTGCATGATAATGTGCCTTCAAAATCGTATAAAAAGCCCAAGTTCTTATTATCTCATGGCTTTGGCTGCGCAGATCTGCAGGAAATATCTTATCATACCGATGGCTTGGTAAACCGAGCTCACTGTTTACTGCCAGTGCACTTAGTTGAGTAGTGATCGCACTTGTGGCCCACGTATCCATTACATCTTGGTCTGGGGTAACCTCTTCTTTAATATACCCTTTTGGCAAATCTTTGAGTGGATCGATAGGCAAATCCTTTACTTCAGCTAGAATGATTTTACCCTCCTCCCCTTTACGTTTTGAATACCACACCGGAAATGGCACACCAAAATAACGCTGTCTTGAAATGCACCAATCCCAATTTAGCCCTTCTATCCATACCTCCATGCGTTTACGCATAGACTTTGGATGCCAACTACACTTTTTTACTTTATCTAACACTTGAGCTTTTTGCTCTAAAGTCTTGATAAACCATTGATAAGTTGGTAATATTTCAAGTGATGCACCAGATCTTTCTGCACACTTTACGAAATGAGAAATGTTAGTACTTTCTATCAAAAGGCCCTTTTCAGTTAGGATTTCAATAATTCTCTTTCTTGCTTCTTTAACCCTTAGGCCATTTATTTCATCGTAGATTCCAGCGTCACGCGCTGGAGCGTGTGTCTCCTCTAATGGCTGGATTCCAGTGTCAAGCACTGGAATGTCACTCCCCTTTGTCATCCCAGTGCCTTGACACTGGGATCTATTATTACCATACACTGAATCTAGACTTATCCTACCATCCTGATCGATAATAATTTTCATCGGCAGACCATGCTTTTGCTGCCAATATATGTCGAGCTCATCACCAAACGTACAGCACATAACAAGCCCAGTACCTTTATCTATTTTAACTTTATCATCAGCTATTATTGGAACTTTTGCTCCTGTTATTGGCACCACGGCTATTTTTCCAATCAGCTGAGTGTAGCGTGCATCTTCTGGATGGCAAAAAACTGCAACACATGCTGGAAGCAACTCAGGCCGTGTAGTTGCAATCTTAATCTGCTCATTTTCTTCAGTGGAAAAAACTATCGTGTTCAAAAATGACTCAAAGACTTTATCCTCTATTTCTGCTTGTGCAATTGCAGTTTTATCGACTGGGTCCCAAAGAATAGGTTGCATTTTTCTGTATGCATACTCTTTATTATATAGATCAATGAATGACATTTGAGAAAGTGCCACAGCTTCCTTGCTGATCGTGTGGTATTCCAAATCCCAGTCATAGCTAATGCCAACTGATTTAAACAATTCCTTGAATTCTTGCTTTGATTTTTCAATAACCTCATGGCACATCTCTATAAATTTTTCTCTGCCAACTTCTTTTGCGCGGGTTTTATAGGTTTGCTCAACTAACCTTTCAGTCGGAAGGCCATTATCATCAAACCCAATTGGATAAAATACATCTTTTCCCAGCATACGCTGAAACCTTGCAATAAAGTCTGTGTGGCAATAGCTGAATATATGGCCAATATGCAACTTTCCTGATATCGTTGGTGGGGGCGTATCTATAGTGAAAGTGTTACCCTTTTCACTACTCCATTTATAAACTTTACTTCCTTCCCATAATACATTGTATTTGTCTTCAACTTCTCTAAAGCTGTATTTTTCTTCCAACATAAATATTTTTCAGTTTTAAGCTTTAAGTTAGCACAATTGAGCAAATACAGCAATTTTAATGTCTGACATTTTAGTTTATAATACAAAATTTCTTGATTTTAGTTTTTTATGTATTACACGATAAATTTTTAGTATTGAGGTTTATTATGCCTGATTTTAAATTTTCTGATTTACAAGATCTTGTTAATGCTCTATATGATCCATACTATCTGCCCTCTAACGAAAAAATAAAACTAGCAGAATTGCTTGAGGACGTGTTGGAACTAGAAGTTAAAAAAAGCCCAGAAAAGGCAATATCTAAATTAAAAAATAAAATAAAAAATGAACTAAAAAGTGAAGTATCGAATGAACTGAAACAAAAAATAAATACTCAAATCCAGCAGTTACAGCAAGAAAAGAAAATATTAGAAACCAAAAATGAAGCAAATAAACAACTAAAAGAAAAAGCAACATACATCGCTACTGCTAGTACTGGTCTTGCTGTTGGGTTAGTAGTGTATATTACACTTGAACATACAACTAAATTGGACATGTGGTTAATCGTTGTTATAGCAACAGTATCTGCATTCTTAGCTGGTGGTTTAATAATGAAACCTAGCTCTCAAGTAAATGGAACACAAGAACCACAAGGAGTAGCAAATAAGAATTCAGTCTAGCTTGATATAGTTTTTTTCATTTCATTGCCTTTCCAAATTTGAAGCAGGTTGTTTGAGCCATAGTACAAAGTAAATATAGTAATTTTACACTAAAATTTTTAGTTTTGTTTCTGTGGGTTAGTTGGTACGAGCCTTGCCTTTAAGAAGATGTAAAATCACAATTATTACGAATAACATTCCACCAATAACTGATATAGCTCCACCCGTAATAAAACAAGCACGTGCCAACATTGATGAAATACTTGGCAGATCTGCAACTTTTCTTAAGGCACCATATCCACCAAGCCAAACAAGTCCAGTAATGTGGAGAAAATGTCCCAAGCTATATGCATAAATCTGTAATCTTACTATGGAGCTTTTTATTTCTTTACAGCCCAATTTTGGTAACAGCCAGTAGACAAAATTCATAAAAGCTATAGTAATACCAACCACAGAACCGTGATAATGCGCAGGGATAGTGACATTTCCTTCAATAGTTAGCACTCCAAGCACACCTCCATAAATGAACAATACAAACGAGTGGAGAAGATAATTGCCCTTATCATTGAGCAGAGTTTTTGTGTTGCAATACACTAATATTGTTAAAAAGCACGGCAGAACTGCTCCAGCAATTCTCATATGCCAGGTAAAAAACTGTATCAATTCAGCACTATCCGCCGAATAAATAAAGTATATAAACGGCGCACCTACGGTCAAAACTGTGTTTATAAATAGTGGTAAAATGGTAATTTTATTTAGACTAATATAGCGAGCATTCAGTATGATCAAATAAACTAAAAACATTGCTTGAGCAAAGGCAAACTGCAGTAAATGTCCGCCTCCCCAAAAGAGATATTCATAAAATAAATTCTTGTCTGAGTGATATAGACCTGGAGGCATATTTTTATGTGCTAAAACAACACAAAGAAATGATGACACAAGTATAATGACCAGGCCAATTTGTCCGATTGAAAGATATGAGTCTTGTTTATTTGATATGTAGGCTAGAGCTGTATTTATCAATATGCTGGTAATGAAAAGACTGAGTCCAAGTAAAAATAATTTGTTTTGTAATACAGGTATATAGTTACTTTTGATAACTTCAGTATTTGGAACAAATGCAGATATAAACATTAGCAGCATGGAAAGGATTGAAAGAATCCATGAGAAGTTAAACCAATGATTGGTGTGTTTTAAGTTTATGATGAAGAGCAGAGATATTATAGAGCACATCCATACCAAAATTGACAAATTTACGTGTATCACCAGTGCATTATCAAAGATATATTGTGCAGAAGGAATGAGAGAAGAAATAAAAGGCAATCGTAGAAAAATAACAATTATTGACAGCAGTCCAGAACAAGCAAGAGCAAGTACTGCCAAGAATATCCATTGCCTGCAAAGTGAAGCGTTATTTTGTATGTTGAGCATTTACTTTTAGGTACTATAGCATAAGACAATGTACATTTTTCAAATTGATATGCATAGTTTAAATGAATGACATTACAACAATATCTTTCATCGTGAAAATGCTGCATCCATTTCCATTTCATATTATGGTAATATTACTGACAGCGTTAGTCTGGGCTATCGAAATGTGTTTTAACCAATACTTGATAAAAATTATTACAGTAAGAGAATCTTTACATAATGGCATGACATTACGTTAATGCTTTTAATCCACAATTAAGAACATTTTCGTTGTGATTTACGTTTCTAGTATGTATATTAATGGATCTTGTTTTCACTAAATAATGAAAATAATAATTGTCATGATAATGTTATTGTATAGTAACTATACAATGGCAAGCGAACGAATAAGTTTAGTAGATAAAAAATTATCTCAAGGATATGTAGCTCCAATACTTACAGAAAATAGCGTTATTTTACCAGACAAGCACGGTACCTTATATTCCTTTGATATCGATAACCCAAGAGTTATAAATTGGAAATTATACCTCTCAAGTAGGAAAAAAATTGGTAATATGAGTTTATCGAGCTACAAAGAAAATGTTTTCTTTGTAGTGGATAACATTCTACACACAATAGATGCGAAAACAGGGGAGATTCAATGGGAAAAAGAATTAAGAGCTCCGGCAAGAGGGAAAGCAATAGTAATAAACAATAAGTTGGTAGTATTGACTATTGATAACTATCTACATGTATTTGATATAAAAGATGGCAGCCCCATTTGGGCTTATCAAAATGGTATAAATGAGGTTCGAGGTTTATATTCCATCTCACCAGCAGTCTCTAATGATAAAATAATGGCACCATTTTCAAATGGCGAGTTAATAGCTTTTAATGAAGAAGGTAAAAAACTATGGAGCCAAAAATTAGCTACAAATCTTTTAGACACACAGCTTACAGATGTAACTACTACACCTAGAGTACACGATAATATCTTAATAGCTACGAGCAACTCTTATATTTATAGCATTGACGTAAACTCAGGAAATATTTTATGGTCAAGGCCACTACAAGTAAAAAGTATATCAAACATTGAGTCATATTATAGCCCTCTTATTCCTGCAGAGAAACAAAAAGAAGGCGGAAGAATTTTCATGGTGACTAAAGATAATAAGGTAATTGGCATCGACATACAAAGTGGAAAAACAGTTTGGACATCTGATTTTATAGAGAATGTGCAATTGTTTGTTCCAATTATGTATGCCCATACGCTTTGGGTAACAAGTAATAAAGGTTCAATATTTGCTTTTCCTGGATCTGAAAGTACAGGAAGGGTAATTAAAATACCCGGTAATGTGTTTCATCCTCCAGTATTTACCCATGGTAAGATGTATATAACGACTGAAGGAAATGGTGTTTATTCTTTAGAAAATAGGTTTGTTTTTTATGACTGATTATGATTTGATTATTATAGGTGGTGGTCCAGGTGGTTACAAATGCGCTATTGCTGCTGCAAAACTTGGACTCAAAGTTGCTTGTATAGACAAAAATAGCATTTTTGGTGGCACGTGTTTGCGAGTTGGGTGTATACCATCAAAAGCATTACTCCATTCCTCTTATCAGTATGCTAGCGCGAAAAATAATCTATCAAAACTTGGCATAAAAGTTAAGGATGTAAGTCTCGATTTGAGAGAAATGATAGGCTATAAAGACGCTAGAGTTCAGGAACTTGGAAAAGGCATAGAATATCTGTTTAACCTTTACAAAATTACTAAGATCAATGGACTTGGAAAAATTACTTCTTTTGATCAAGGCAATCTTGAAGTTTCAGTTGAAGGTAAGGTGCTGAAGACAAAAAATATAGTAATTGCAACCGGTTCTGACGTTATTTCTTTGCCAGGAATTAATATCGATGAGAAAAGTATTATTTCATCAACTGGTGCATTGTCTTTAACTGAAGTACCAAAAAAACTTGTCGTAATCGGAGCCGGAGCAATAGGGCTTGAAATGTCTTCTGTATGGAGGAGGCTAGGGTCTGAAGTCACTGTAGTAGAATTTTTTGACAGAATCGCTGCAGCAATGGATGGAGAATTAAGTAAGTCTCTACTTTCTAGTCTACAAAAACAAGGAATAAAATTTTTACTTAGCACTAAAGTTGAGGGAATAAAACAAAGTAGTAACTCTTTGAGTGTGAAAGTTTGCTCTGTAAAAGATAATCAAACAAACACTATAGAGGCGGATAAGGTATTGGTGGCAGCAGGACGCAAACCATGTACTGATGGTCTTGGTATTGATGAAAAAATGGAAAAAGATAATCGCGGTTTCGTTCAAGTTAACAACAGATATGAAACTAATGTGAAAGGAATATTTGCTATTGGTGATGTGATTGGTGGAGCAATGCTTGCTCACAAAGCTGAGGAAGAAGGGGTGGCAGTTGCAGAGATACTAGCAAGGCAATTGCCTCACGTTGATTATGAAATCATACCGTCAGTCATTTACACCCACCCTGCAGTTTCTTCAATCGGTAAAACTGAAGAAGAACTAAAAAGTGCTGGTCGAAAGTATAAAGTTGGTAAATGTCAATTTGCTGCAAACGGTAGAGCAAAAGTCACTGACGATGCTGAGGGATTCGTGAAAGTTCTGACTTGTAGCAAAGCAGATACAATACTCGGTGTACATATCATAGGAGCATACGCTGATACGCTAATCAATGAAGCAGCGGTTGCAATGGCATATGGTGCAGCAGCAGAGGATATATACAGAATTTGTCACTCTCATCCTGATATAAATGAAGCCTTTAGGGATGCGTGCATCGATGCTTTCTTTAAAAAGTAACTGTGGACCTCGGTTCAATCATTGAAAAATGATATGATTGGCTAAAGTACAACAGGTCTTACTCACCAAACACTTTGGAGTCATACATGAGGGACCTCAAAGATCTTATAAGTTTCCTAAATACTCACATTGGTGAAGAAGTAAATGTTGGCTCTTTAGAAAAATTAAGCATACCTGAACTGAGAAGTTGGTTTACCTCTCGTTATGCAAGAGGTGTAAATGCAAGATCTAACACTCGCGCATTGTCAGTAATCAGAAATTTTTTCAAATATATAAAAAACAATTATGAAATAAATAATGAAGCGGTATTTTCTTTATCAAGGCCAATTCAGAGAAGAACTCTACCTAAAGCACTTTCAATATCTAACATAGAAACTCTATTGAAAGAAATGAAATTGCCTGATCTAGGCGAGCCTTGGGTGGTAAAAAGAGAAATTGCAATTGTCGTTCTGCTATATGGTACGGGCTTAAGAATCACTGAAGCACTGAATCTTAAGGTTAGTGATATTAGCAATGAAAGTTTAATAGTAACAGGTAAGGGAGATAAACAAAGGCAGGTATTTATTCTTCCAGTAGTAAAAAAGTGTATACAAAAATATATAAAAGCTTGTCCCCACTTTGACGAAGCGGGACATCTTTTTGTGGGGGTAAGAGGAAAAAAATTGGGAAGAACTTATGTTGCTAATCGTTTGCAAAAAATAAGAAGATTTTTAAACTTACCAGAAATTTTATCTCCACATGCATTTCGCCATAGTTTTGCTACTCATTTGCTTCAGGAAGATATTGACATAAGATCAATACAACAGCTGCTTGGCCACTCAAGCCTTGAAACTACTCAAGTTTACACTCACCTAAATTATCAAGATGTCTTCAATATGTATAAAAACTTTCAGAAGAGTTTGAATAAAAAATCGAAATCTTAACTTCGTCTTAAATCGATAATATTGCCGAACTGAGTGCTTGCAACATCATTCAGTACTGTACTTGCTTTATATAAGCAATAGTGACCAGCAGAGAAGAAAGCAAAAACGTTTTGCAAAAGGTTATGAATGAAAGAGAATAGATAGCAGAATTTAAATTAGAAGCTATGTAAAGAAACAAGTCAAGCAAATAGCAAAAGATCTGGGACCGTACACCTAGGCACTCAATTTTAATTTTTCACTCAAAACCAAGTTTACGACATCAGGGCTGGCTTTTCCTTTGGTGGATTTCATGACTTCACCAACAAAGAACCCATACAATCTTGTTTTACCACCCTTATATTCTTGAACTTTATCTTGGTTGTCATTGATGATTTTATCTATTATCTCTGAGATTTGACATGTGTCAGTTATTTGCTTGAGATTCTGCTCTTCTATAATAAGGGATGCAGGCTTTCCAGTTTCAAACATAATATCAAAAACTTGTTTACCAAGTTTAGCAGAGATCGTTCCATCGACGATAAAGTCGAGGAGTTCGGATAAAGCATCTGCTTTAATTGGAGAGCTAACAATATCAATATTTGTTTTATTTAAACGACCGAAAAGCTCGACGGTTAACCAGGTAACTGCAATCTTTGAATCATGCTTTTTTGCTAATTTTTCAAAATAATCGGCAATTTCTTTATCAGAAGTGATAACGTCTGCATCATATTCATTGATACCTAATTCCTCTATGTATCGAAGTTTTTTTTGATCTGGCAACTCGGGTAAAGATGATTTAATAGAATCAATTTTGTCTTGGCTTATTTTAACAGGTAGCAAATCAGGTTCAGGGAAATATCTATAGTCACTTGAATCTTCTTTGCTTCTCATCACTTTTGTTTTTCCTAAAGTGACATCAAACAATAAGGTATCTTGACTTATTTCTCCTCCGCTTTCCAAAATTTTGATCTGCCTTTGTGCTTCATAATCTATAGCTTGTACAATATAACGTATTGAATTTAAGTTTTTTATTTCACAACGAGTGCCAAATGTGCTACTACCCTTTGGGCGAACAGAAACATTTGCATCACAGCGAAGTGACCCCTTTTCCATATCACCATCACATGAACCGATGTAACGCAAAATCTGCCTCAATTTTTTCATGAATTCTGCAGCTTCTGCAGATGAACGAAGATCTGGCTCTGAAACAATTTCCATTAAAGCAACACCTGCACGATTTAAATCTACGTAAGTTTTGCTTTCTTCATGAATACTCTTTCCTGCATCTTGCTCTAAGTGAATTCTTGCGATTCTTATTTCTTTTTCATTATTATTGATAAACACTTTACCATTTTTAACTATTGGCTCAAAGAACTGGGTTATTTGGTAACCTTGTGGTAAATCGGGATAAAAATAATTTTTACGATCAAAGTAAGAGCATTTATTAATTTCTGCAGAAAGTGCAAGACCGGTACATATTCCTTGCTCTATGCAGAAATAATTTAATATTGGCAATGTACCTGGCATTGCTGCATCAACTAGAGAAACTTGAGTATTGTGCTCAGTGCCAAATTCCGTTAGTGAACTAGAAAATAGCTTTGTCTTAGAAGAAACCTGAGCGTGTACCTCAAGTCCAATTACTGTCTCCCAGTTTTCTTTTGTCATGTATTTTATTCAATTAATAACTTTATATTCTGCAAACTAGCACAAAAAGTCAAATAAAACTCATTTAACCTATGATCCAAGAGCGTTGTATATCAATAATATAAGAGTTACTACAGTTTCTATTGACTAGGCTGTTATATAATAAAGTTAAGTGCTGCCAAAAAATATCTATAGTAGGCCAAAACATAATTTTGATGGCAACTGATTAGCTAACAAATTTATAAACATCAGTATATAGTTCATCAATGCCTGGCTCTTTACTATTTTTAGCAAAATCTTCTGACTTTTTTACTAAATCTCGTATTTCCTTATCAATAGCTTTGCATTCTTCATCAGAAGCGATTTTATTGTCTGTTATATACTGCTTTAGGGTGCTTATAGGATCATGATTTTGCTTCATATCTTCAACTTCTTCTTTTGAGCGATAAGTAGCAGGATCTGACATTGAATGGCCACGATATCGATATGTCTTCATTTCAAGCAAGAGAGGTCCTTTTCCCCCACGTACATGCTCAGCTATTTCACTTGTTAACTCATAGACAGAGAAAAAATCCATTCCATCAACTTGTTTTCCAGGAATACCAAAACTCTCTCCTCTTTTATATAGTTCAGTTACTAAAGTTGATCTTTGTACAGAAGTTCCCATTGCGTATTCGTTATTTTCTATGATATAAACCACAGGTAACTTCCACAAAGATGCCATATTAAATGATTCATATACTTGTCCTTGATTTGCAGCACCGTCACCAAAATATGTGAATACAACGTTATCTTTTTTCTTGTATTTATTAGCAAATGCTATTCCTGTGCCAATTGGGACTTGTGCACCTACTATTCCATGTCCACCAAAGAAATTTTTTTCAACATCAAATATGTGCATGGAGCCACCTTTGCCTTTTGAACACCCTGTTTCTTTGCCGGTTAGTTCTGCCATCACAACATTCGGATCAGAGTTACATGCAAGCATTAAGCCATGGTCTCTATAGCTTGTGATAAAAGCATCACCAGATTTTGATGCAGCTTGAGTCCCAACTGCAACTGCTTCTTGCCCTATTGATAAGTGACAGAATCCGCCTATTAATCCCATTCCGTATAATTGTCCTGCTTTTTCCTCAAATCTGCGTATGAGAAGCATTTTTCTGTAGAATCCAATCACCTGTTCTTTAGTGAAATTTTCTGCTTTCATATTGACTTTCTTTTATTAAATTGAGATCATACCAGAAATTTTTAACATTTTATAATACTATCTATCTGGATTACTATCACTGGCTTGAAGCTTTTCACGTTATCTCTGTAATTATGTGGGTGGCAGGTATGCTCTATTTACCAAGGCTTTATGTTTACCATGCATCTGTAAAACCAGGGTCAGAAAATGACAGCTTACTTCAAATAATGGAGAAGAGACTCCTTAGATATATCATAAACCCTGCAATGCTTTTCTCCCTTAGTTTTGGAATTATGCTAATGATTATTAGGGAAGCATATCGCGAAGGGTGGTTTCATGTAAAAGCGCTAGCATTATTCTTAATGTTTGCTATTCATGTCCTACTTGCAAAGCATAGGAAAAATTTTGCAGTGGGCTTGAATAAGAAAACTCACGTTTATTTTCGTGTTTTAAACGAAGCAGTAACAGTGTTAATAATAATTATAGTTATTATGGTTATTGTAAAACCTTTTTGATTTTCTAGCCTAATGCTGAACCATTGAATGGAGTATAAGAATTGTTACTAAATAGTTTATTCTGATGTTCCGTAGTCTAAGTAAAGTACTTAAGGTATAGATTCTTTGTTTTTGTGTGTTATCCTGGTTAACAAGAATTCGCAGTAGTATTATAATGAGTAAGTTAAAAAAGCTTAGTGCTGGACTTTCTTTGACAGGCCTGATTGGTAGTGATGATATAGATATGCAAAGGGCAGGAAATAGAAAGAAGAAATATCAATTTTTGGATAAGACGTTCGCATGGATTGATGCGATGATAAATTTTATTTTTAAACGTGAGAGTAATAACGTAAATGAAGTCCTAAAAGTCACATGGGGACCACTATTTTTTGGTTTAGTGGTGATATTCATCTTTTTTGGAATAGGTGGTATTTGGTCAGCTATAGCTCCAATTGACGGAGCAGTGCATGCAAGTGGAGAAGTTATTGTCTCTTCAAATAGAAAAATAGTGCAACACTTGGGTGGGGGAATAATAAGCAAAATTTTAGTAAAAGAAGGTCAAGCAGTTAAAAAAGATGAGCCTTTAGTTTTATTAAGTGATGTTAACGAAAAGGCAAATTTGAGTATAATTAAAGCAAAACTCTTATCACTTTTGGCAACTGAAGCAAGACTTATTGCAATTAGGGGAGACTTAGATACGCTAGAATTTTCTGATGAGGTTAAAAGATTATCTAACGATGAACCTGTAAATAAAGCGATAAAGAATCAGGTAAAGTTGTTCAACTCTCAGAGAAAGAGTATATTAGGAAAAACTGACATACTGCAACAACGTATAAAGCAGTTAAATGATGAATTAGCAGGGCTAAATTTTCAACTAAATGCAGCCCATAAGCAATATGACTTGATAACTGAGGAGTTAGAAACAAAAAGACAATTACTTGATAGTGGCCATATAAGCAAACCACACATTTTAGCTTTAGAAAAACAGTTTGCTGAAATTGAGGGTAGAGTTGGACATTACCGTTCTGCAATATCTCAAGTACAGCAAAAGATTGGAGAAAATGAGTTAGAGATTATAAATGTGAAGAATGATGCTCAAGAAAGAGCAAATGCTGAGCTTAAGGAAGTTAATACATCTATTGCAGACTTAAAAGAGAGGCTGATGGTTGCTGAAGATTCGTTAGCACGTACAATAATTAAATCACCTCAAGATGGTATAGTTACAGATATAAGATACCACACTGAAGGTGGTGTTATACAATCTGGAGTTCCAATCATGAGTATAGTACCATCAGATGATGATCTAATAATAGATGCTAAAGTTCTAACCAGAAACATAGAAGAGATACTGTCAGCAAAAAAGAAAGATAGCAATATAGTCTCTATCGACGGACTAGAAGGGCTGAAAGTTAAAGTAAGGCTGAGCGCTTATAGTGCACGTCGCTTAAGTTTAATTAACGGTATAGTAAACCATATTTCCCCTGATGCTCTTGATGATCCAAGGATGGGGCGTTATTATTCAGTGCGAGTGGTGATACCAAAATCAGAACTTGCTCAATTTAAAAACGTATACCTATATCTTGGTATGCCAGTAGAAGTATATATAGTTACTCAATCCCGCACTCTTTTATCGTTCTTGTTTACACCTATAATTGCAACATTCGATAGATCTTTCATAGAGAGATAATTTATTTGGCTTTTCTAAAAAATTTGTTTACAGAGTTTGATATGCAAAAAAATTTACACACAAGTAGTGTATTATTTTATAATTATTTTCTATAATATGTAAATCTTTGATTTAAGATGCAAATGCTAACGTAAACATTAAAGGTTAATTAGTAAACTCAGCTGTATAATAGAATTAAAGGAATTAGTAAGATTTTTACCTTAATGAATTATAAATAGACAAACTTACCTAAAGTTTAATAGTGTCTGTTACTGCTTTTAGGTGTGAGGCTAGAGGGTTATTAGCAATAACAGACACTATTAAACTTATTATAGAATTTCCTTAAAGTAAATACTTAACTTAAAATAGATTCATGTAAATGCTTTTTCCTCAAGTTAGTATCGTATTATTATATTTATTAAATGCTAAAAAAACATTAATCATCATTTACTTTTGATTCAATATTTAGCAAAACACTTGTGTACATTCTATAATCTCTGTTTGCATAGTAAGTTTATATATATTATTATACAGTTAGTTTTACAGCAAAAAATATGGTGAAGTTATTTGCATTATTGATAATGTTTTACTCAAACATATCAATTGCTTCTGCTCCTACTTCTTGGCAATTTGGATTTCCTGCGCCTGCAACTGAGATAATGGAGGTTATAGTTAAGTCACATTCGTTTGTGATGAGTGTAATGATTGCAATTATGCTTTTTGTATGGGCCCTGCTTGCTTATGTAGTATTTCGCTTTCGTAAGGGCAAAGTGAAAAATGTTAGTAAAATAACTCATAATATCTTTGTAGAAATTATCTGGTTTGTTATACCAACGATTATTGTTGGGGTATTGGCTTTTAAAAATGCTGAATTAATTAAACTACAGGAGAAAGTGCCAAAAGCTGACATAACACTAAAAGTTATTGGTCATCAATGGTATTGGAGTTACCAGTACCCAGAATATCAAGGTATTTCATTTGACAGCTATATAAAAGGAAAAGAAGACTTTACCGAAAGAGATTTAAAACTATTCTCTGTTGATAATAACGTTATTTTACCTATCAATACTAATATTCGTTTACAAGTGACAGCAGGAGATGTAATACATAGCTGGGGAATACCGGCTTTTGGTATAAAAATTGATGCAATACCAGGTAGGCTGAATGAAGCATGGTTTAACGTCACGAAGCCCGGTATTTATTATGGGCAATGTTATGAACTATGTGGTCAAGGTCATGGATTTATGCCAATTGTTGTTGAAGCAGTGAGTAAAGAAGATTTTAATAAGTGGATTGAAGATAAAAAATTAGTAAGTTAAGTTTGGAGTATAGATATGAGTGATGCACCAAAAGGTATAAGACGTTGGCTGTTTTCTACTAATCACAAAGATATAGGGACACTATACATTATTTTTTCCATATTAGCTGGAATTATTGGTGGATTATTATCGGTAATTATTCGTACTCAGCTAATGCATATTAATATACTTAACAATAATTACCAGCTATATAACGTAATGATTACAGGGCATGCGGTAATAATGGTGTTTTTTATGATAATGCCAGCCTTAATGGGAGGATTTGGTAATTGGTTCGTACCTCTCATGATTGGTTCACCAGATATGGCATTTCCTCGTATGAATAATTTAAGTTTTTGGTTGTTAGTTTCATCTTTTATTTTGCTTATCCTCTCGGTATTTGCTGGCGAAGGTCCTGGAACAGGATGGACTTTATACCCACCTTTGTCGCAAATTATGTCCCACCCAAGTGCAGGAGTTGATCTTGCTATACTTGCACTTCATATTGCTGGTATGTCATCAATTGTTGGGGCGATCAACTTTATAGTTACCATATTCAATATGCGTGCAAAAGGTATGTCACTCACTAAGATACCACTATTTGTTTGGTCTATTTTACTCACATCATTTATGTTAATTGTTGCCTTACCGGTACTTGCTGGTGCTATAACTATGCTGCTCACTGATCGTAATATAGGTACCTCCTTTTTTGATCCTGCTGGTGGTGGTGATCCTGTGTTATTTCAACATCTGTTTTGGTTTTTTGGTCATCCAGAAGTTTACATAATTATTTTTCCTGCATTTGGTATCATCAGTCAGGTTGTGTCAACTTTTTCTCATAGGCCAGTATTTGGTTATATGGGAATGGTTTATGCTATGATAGGAATAGCAACGTTTGGCTTTATGGTTTGGGCTCACCATATGTTTACTGTTGGGCTTAGCGAGGATGCTGCTATATTTTTTAGCACTAGCACAATTTTCATTGGTGTTATAACTGGTGTAAAAGTCTTTAGTTGGATTGCAACTATGTGGGGTGGAGCGATTGAATTGAAGACACCAATGCTATTTGCATTAGGTTTTATTTTCATGTTTGTTGGAGGTGGTATAACAGGGATAATTCTTTCTCACGGTGGAATAGATAAGCTTTTGCACGATACCTATTATGTCGTTGCTCACTTTCACTATGTCATGTCGCTTGCTGCATTATTTGGAGCTTTCGCCGGTTTTTATTATTGGATAGGCAAAATGTCAGGTAAGCAATATAACGAGTGTTTAGGAAAGATACACTTTTGGCTCACTTTTATTAGCACCAATGTCACTTTCTTACCCCAGCATTTCCTGGGATTAGCAGGTATGCCAAGGCGTATACCTGATTATCCCGACGCGTTTATCCCTTGGAATTATATATCCTCAATTGGCTCATATATGTCCTTTGTTTCAGTTATGTTCTTTGTATTTATAGTTATACATCTCTTTAAGTGGGGCAAAAAAACTGGAGATAATCCTTGGGGGGGTGATACCTTAGAGTGGACGGTATCTTCACCACCACCTTTTCATACTTTCGAAAAGCCACCAGTGGTAAAATAAAGTGTATATAAGTGCTTTGTTAAACGTTGAATCGACAATATTGGACTTTTGGCATTTGCTGAAGCCAAGGATAATGTACCTTGTAGTGTTTACTGCAATTGCTGGAATGGTTGCTGCACCAGGTAGCATTCATCCTTTCCTTGCACTAATATCTCTTATGTGCATTGCTCTTGGTTCAGGATCTGCAGGTGCAATAAATATGTGGTATGACAGAGATATAGACTTGCTTATGGAGAGAACAAAAAACCGCCCTATACCTTCAGGTAGAGTTTCTGCAGAAAGCGCGCTTGAATTTGGCATAACTCTTGGAATATTGTCAGTATTTATCATGGCAATAGCAGTGAACCATGTTTCTGCTGCTTTGCTTGCAATTAGCATATTATTTTATGTTTTTGTGTATACAATTTGGCTCAAAAGGCGTACTCCGCAGAATATTGTTATTGGTGGTGCAGCAGGTGCTTTTCCTCCAATGATTGGCTGGGCGGTTGTAACTGACTCTGTAAGCTGGGAAAGTTGTATTCTATTTTTAATAATTTTTATGTGGACTCCACCACATTTTTGGGCTCTATCCTTAAATAGATCTGAAGATTATACAAAAGCATCGATTCCAATGTTCAATATCGTTTATGGTCCAGAAAAAACGAGGAAATATATATTAATCTATAGCGTGTTACTCGTATTAACTAGCTTACTTCCAGCACTATTTTTGAAAAAGGCTCTATTTTACCTCAGTATGGCAATTATTGAAGGGTGTGTTTTTATTTGGTTTGCTGCATCCGTTATAAGGCTTAAGAGTCATAGCTCGCAGAAAAAAATGTTTTCTTATTCGATTTCTTATCTATTTTCTCTGTTTGCCAGCGTTATTTACTGCTCTATTGATTTGTTTTAACCATGAAAGAACATAAAAACTATCTTTTACTTTCTCTTCTAATAATGCTCGTTGTAGCACTTTTTTTTATTTCCATAATAAAATTTAAAGGTGCAGCTTAAATTGCCTCTATATCTATAAAAATTGTGATTTTATAGAAGCAACGATATACTTTATTAATTCACTACAGTTAAAGATGAAGAAAAAGGAAGTGACAATATACACAGATGGAGCATGCTCTGGTAACCCAGGGACAGGAGGATGGGCAGCAATCATATTATTTCAAAATCATAGAAAGAACATCTGTGGTGGAGAAGAAAATACTACAAATAATAAAATGGAGTTAACAGCAGTGATCAATGGACTGAAGGTATTAAAATTTCCTTGTAATATCAGTTTGTATACGGATAGCCTCTATATTAAATACGGTATAACAGAATGGATAAATAAGTGGAAAATGAACGGCTGGAAGACAAGTAATAAGAAGTCAGTAAAAAATATAGAATTATGGAAAGAATTAGACGATGTTGCTTTGCAACATGAGATTAACTGGAAGTGGGTGAAAGCGCATAATGGTGATAAATACAATGAAGAAGCCGACAGCTTAGCAAGAAAAGCAATAATCGATGCTTAAAAAAATAGCTCTATCATTTTCTATAATTTTATTATTTATATTCTGCTTCTTTATCCCTTTTAAAGGGGAAGGTCCTTTAGAAATCAATATTAGTTATATTAATTTTTATATAAAGAAAAAAATATTAAAGATATTTACCAATTCGGATGTCAGCATGGAGAGTACCTCGGTTATTTGGCAGAAAGATGGCAAGCTATTCATTACAGATTTAAAAATAACAAATCCTGACTTTACCATAGAAGTTCCTGAGCTTTTCGTACACTTTAAGTTAAGTTCCAAAAAGTTCTCTCAGGTTTTAGCTGGTAATGTACACATATATATCAAAAAGGAAGAGACCAGAGGAATAACAACATCTGTAATGACAGATAAGATGAGTAGTACAAAAAATCTGCTGAAGACAATAAGAAAAATTTTTTTCTACTTAAATGCAGACTCAAGGATTGAAATTACTAACATTGCTATCAATAGAAATATGGAAGGTGAATTCTTCATTGATAAAGTATATGTAGGAAAGGAGGAAAATTTTAATGTTTTGGATATTCGTGTTCATACAAAAGATAAAAAGGGGATTCTAGATGATTTATCTATTATGATAAAAAATCGCAATAATTTGTTAAATTTGTATGGAACATTTTATAACCTAAAGTTGGGGCTATTTAACGAGTTTTCCACACTAGTTAAAAGTTACAATTTGGACAAAGAAATAGGGTTCAAAGGGAACTTCTCAATGAGAATTAATGGAAAGGATGAAGTTATGGATGGAAACATATACGTGTTAAATACAGAGAGTCACTCAGGTAAAAACTTAGCCTTGACTAATGTAAATGTAAATTTGACATATAGTGATGAAATCATTAGCGTAAAAAACTTTCATTTTAAGTTAAATGATACTTACCTTTCTTTGATTGGCAAAATGAACTTTGGCACAAATCATGCTTTGCTTAGAGTTAATATTAGTAAACTTGTTGCAAAAGATTTATGTACTTATGTACCAGATGGTCTAGTGAACAATGAATTTAGAAAGTGGTATTGTAATAATATTGATGGGAATATTATAAATACAATTATAAGTTTTAACGGTAAAATCGATAGTTTAATAAATGATGATCTGTCAGGTATTGTAATTGTTGCTGATATAGAAAATGGCAGCGTTCAATTTGATGAGGATTTTGAACGAGTAGAGAACTTGAACGGTGAGTTAACTCTCAAGGATAACAATCTCAAAATTATTGTAAATAGAGCTAAGTTTCAGAATTTTACTATCAATAGTGGTCATATTGAAATGAACTCTCTCAATAAAGAAGATTCTGTTCTTACCATTAATGGTCAGGCTGTAAGTGATGCTTATGGGTTATATGAGCCTATAAAATTTAAGCTGGATGATATGGTAAAATTTGAAAGAGATAAAGTAGGTGGAATAGCAAATTCTATATTCAATTTTCGTATTTTTAATCTAAATGGTGATAGTAAAAAAGTGGACTTCTCAGCAAATTTCTATTCTGAAATTGATAATTTGGTCGTATATAATGAAAGTCTTGGTAAGTATGATATTAAGCTTGATTTCGGCAGAGATTTTATTGATTTAAATGGCAGTGGTATGGTAAATAATACACAGCTGCTATTTGACCTCAAAAGTAGCAATAAAAATGAAAATTTTGCCTGGAGTTTGACTGGAGGTTTACCTGCTCAAATACTTAATTTCGGTGATGGTTATATCAATGCAAATATAGAGTCAGTAATGTATCAAGACAAAACAGGGTATGTTAATGGTAATATAGATTTATCAGAGCTCGAGTTGCGTTCAAGCTACTTAGGGTGGAAAAACCATTTTGAAGATCACAATGAAGTTTTATTTTCTACAAGGCTAAAAGGAGCAGGTAAGTTACTAATAGATAAACTAGATGTTGTAGGAAATGATCTAGACATAAAATTTAGCGGAAGAGTAGAAAATGGAAATCTATATTTAAATTCTAGCAACTTTAAATTACCTGATAATAATTTTAGTATAGAAATTGAATCAGGTAAGGAGAAAAATGTCATAATTATTCACGGTGAGAAAATCAACTTAAGTGATGTGTTAGGTTTACTTGGCAAAGATAGTAATCGATTAAATAACAAAATAGAAGTTACTATGAATGTTGATAATATAATTATGAAAGAAGGAATTATCATAAAAGATGCTAAGCTAAATGTAACTTGTGCTAAAGGTGATTGTAGTGGAAGTCAATTCACAGGACAGTTTTTAGAAGATAACAGTAATATACTAGTAGAACATAGTGAAATAGGGCTTGAAATATACGCGGATAATTCAGGTATGCTTTTGCGTTCTTTAGGTATTGGTAAATCAGTTAAAAATGGCAAATTATCTCTTTATCTATCTTCTAAGAGAGAAAATGGAGAACATTATGGTATGTTATCTATCAGCAATTTCTATATCAAAGATGCTCCACTGCTTACCACTTTATTATCAATGTCTTCACTGCCTGGTATTGTAAATGCTATAAAGAACGAAGGTGTACATTTTTATAAGTGTAATGCACCTTTTTCATATAAAGATGGCACTGTTGAAATTGAAGAATCTTGGCTTGAAGGAGCGGAACTAGGCATTATCACTAGTGGTACGCTCGATATTAAGGGTTATAAATTCCAGGTTGAAGGACAAGTAATACCGGCATACTCAATTAACAAATCTTTGTTGAAAATCCCTATAATCGGAAAACTTCTGACTGGTGGGAAGAGTAGGGGGATTATTTCAATAGACTACAAAGCAAATGGTGATGATAAAAACAACAACGTATCTGTTAATCCTATCTCTTCGCTAACCCCAAGCTTACTTAAGAGGTTATTAGGAGTATTTGATCGTATTATGACAAAAACTAATAAAAGCATTTTAAAAGGTAGTTTGAAGAAGAAATTTAGCTCAATATGACCAGAAGAAAAGTTGTTTATTGATGTTTAGTTAGATGGTAAACGTTAGATACAACAAACAGAGGAAGTTAGATAAAATAATTAAGGGAACAAGAATATAAAGGTTTAACTTGAAGTAACCGGATAAAATCTGAGTCACACTTCCAAGTGGTGGTACCCACGAAAGCAATGCAACTGCACAAATCAGTAGGTGCCTTACAATTTTTGGTGTTTTGTCTTCATTCTCTAATTTGTGATGTGATCTTCTGATAAAAATTGTTATTCTACCTAAATACCAGTTAGCTATTCCACCAAGACTGGATCCTAATACTCCAAAAAGTAATATAAGTAGTTGATCGTAGTTTGACCTAAAGCATAACATAGTGTAAAGTACAAAACCTTGATGTATGGGTAAGATAAGCGATGATACTAGGCTATCTATAAACAATAGGAGATAATTTTCCATACCAAGTTGTTGTACCATCTTCGTTGTCAGAAATTGTAACCCCCATTTGTTTCAATTGCTCTCTTATTTTGTCTGCAGTATCATAATCTTTATTTTGTTTTGCTACTTTTCTTAAGTCTATCAACCTTTCTATTTCTTGATGACTCACACCACTTGCAAACCACTCTTGATAACTTGACTCAAGAAGACCAATGAACCTTGCGCTTTTAACAAACTTCTTAGTTAATTTGAGCCTCTCACATTCATTACTTGTCTTATTGATTTCTGTGGCCATTTCATGCAATATGGCTACAGCTTCAGGAATGTTTAAATCGTTTTTCAAAGCCTCTATAAAATCTTTAGAGACTTCTGCATCACTTTCCTTAATACATGTACTACGTAATAACCGATAAAACTTGTTTAAAGTTTCTTGCGACTCAGAGATAACATTTTCTGTCCAATCAAGTGGTTTTCTATAGTGAGTTTTGAGCAGTGCATAACGTATTATTTCACCTCTGACTCCACTATCTAGCAAATCCCTTACTTTGACTATATTAAATAATGATTTGCTCATTTTCTCTTCATTTACCGTAAGAAAACCGTTGTGTATCCAATATTTTGCAAACGTTGACTCAGCAAATGCAGATTTACTCTGCGCAATTTCATTCTCATGATGAGGAAATTGCAAGTCTATACCGCCACCGTGAATATCAAAATCTTTGCCAAGGTAAGCATATGACATTGCTGAACATTCTATATGCCACCCTGGTCTTCCCTCTCCCCATGGACTATTCCAGTGACTTGAAAGTTTATAGTCAGTTTCGTTTGCAGGTTTCCAAAGTACGAAGTCTCCTGGGTGTTTTTTATTTTCACCAACTTCAACTCTACTACCGTAGTTTAATTCATCAATTTTTTTTCCTGATAAAACGCCGTATTCAGGGTAAGATTCTACACTAAAATATACATGTTTATTGGATTCATAAGCATGACCAGCTTGCAGCAAAGACTCAATTAACTTGATAATGTTATCTATGTTTTCCGTTGCTTTTGGTTCATATGTTGGTTCTGCACAATTTATGCTTTCCATGTCTTCATGAAAAGTTTTAGTGTAATATTTGCTAATGCTTTCTATATTACTATTTTTCTCATTTGCTGCATTGATTATCTTGTCATCGATGTCGGTTATATTACGCACATAAGTAACTTTTCCATAACAAAATTTAAGCAGTCGAAATAATACATCGTAAACAACAATAGAACGTGCATTACCTATATGTGCTGTATCATATACTGTTGGCCCACAAACGTACATTTTTATATGATCTTTATCGATCGGTGTAAAGGGCTCTTTTTTTTTTGTTAAAGTGTTGTAAAGCTTAACCATATACAAAGCTTTTTAGAAAAGAAAATGCTCCAAATATAAGCTGTGGTCCTTTAACTATTACGACAAGAGTAAGTAATAACCCACACAATGATACTAATACTCCCATTATAGAAAGAAATCCATCTTTGCTCATGATACCCAGTGAAATGAGAGTTGTACCAATTGCAGGAATGAAGTTAGTTAAAGGAAGTGGGATTGCTATCGATAATGCACAAAGCAGCATTATAAATGCTAAAATATTTTCACCAGGACCACGAAAAATGAAAGACATTCTTGGTTTCATGAACTTTTCTATTTTTTTTAATGTAGGTGAAGTTTTCTCTACCACGAGAGCTAGTGTTGAACGTTGAAAAGATTTCCTTTCTAGCCAATTAGGCATCCAAGGAGAATCAAACCCAAATAGAAGCTGCAGTGAAAATAAGATTAAAGGTATAGAAAGAATGGTTGTATAGCCAGGTGGAACAGGTATAGGTACTGATAGCGGTAAAGAGAAGATGATTATTAAAATACTAAAACCACGTTCATGTAAAGCTGTTTTAATATCAAACAATGTTACTTTATCATTATCGTTATTATTAGTATCTGCAACCTCTTTTAGAATATCAGAGGCCAATTTTTTATCTTCAGTCAATTTCACACTTTTTTCCACAGTTAACCTTTAATAACATTCTAACTAACATAGTTATTGCTATATTTCAATATCGATTATTCATTTCATGCTGTACTTCATTCTTTTATTAAAGTGTTGTAAAGCTTTTAAGTTATAAGGCTTTTAAGAAGAGAAAGTGTTCCGGCTATAAGTTTTGGTCCTTTAACTATTACAATAAGGGTAACCAATAACGCACAGAATGAAACTAATACTCCTAACGTAGATAAAAATCCATCTTTACCCATAATGCCGAGTGAAATAAGAGTTATACCAATTGCAGGAAGGAAGTGAGTAAAAGGTAATGGAAGAGCTATTATTATTGCACAAAGCAACATCATAAAAGCTAGAATCTTTTCACCCGGACCAAGAAAAATAAAAGACATTCTTGGTTTCATGAACTTTTCTATTTTTTTAATGTAGGTGAAGTTTTCTCTACCACGAGAGCTAGTGTTGAACGTTGAAAAGATTTCCTTTCTAGCCAATTAGGCATCCAAGGAGAATCAAACCCAAATAGAAGCTGCAGTGAAAATAAGATTAAAGGTATAGAAAGAATGGTTGTATAGCCAGGTGGAACAGGTATAGGTACTGATAGCGGTAAAGAGAAGATGATTATTAAAATACTAAAACCACGTTCATGTAAAGCTGTTTTAATATCAAACAATGTTACTTTATCACTATCGTTGTTATTGGTATCTGCAACCTCTTTTAGAATATCAGAGGCCAATTTTTTATCTTCAGTCAATTTCTCACTTTCTTCCACGATTAACCTTTAATAACATTCTAACTAACATAATTATTACTGTACTTCAATCATACCTCTTCAATTCTTTAGCCTTGTTTAAACAAATGACACGCACTAAAGTGCGTGTCACGAAACATAAGGAAGCTAACGATCTGGTTCATTAGATGATAGTTTCTCTGAATCCTTAAGTTCTTGTTTAAGGTTTTTAATGCCTTTGCCTAAATCACCCATAACTTGTGGTAACCTACCTGCACCAAACAGAACTAAGATTATTATTAAGACTAGAAACAGCTGCCATGGACCTAAACTCATTTGTACCTCCGTTGAAAATATTAATTTTTAGGTATTAAAACTTGACTGAAGCCAAGTGATACATAAATTATATCACTTTTATTGAATTATAAATCAAGAGTTTTTAATTATCTTATAATAGTTTTAGCCTAACATTAAGTTTAGTTTAGCTGTAGAGTAAAAGGAAGCTCACTAAAAAATTTTGCTAACGTATCATCTTTAGGTCTGTGGTATATGTAGCTAGGAACTCCTGATTGAATAATTTTACCATTTTTCATCACGTAAATAAAATCTGCAACTTTCAACGCTTCTTGCGGATCATGAGTTACCATGAGTACAGGAATATTTTTTCTTCTAAAAAGTGACAATATATGGTGCCTTATTCGATATTTGAGCAGTATATCTAAATTAGAAAATGGTTCATCGAGCAAAACAACATCAGGATTTTGTGCCATTACTCTTGCTATTGCAACTAATTGTTGCTGTCCTCCTGATAAAGCATGAGGGTACATGTTTTCATATTTTTCTATATTAAATAGCTTTAAGATTTCCAATGCAGTAAGGTATTTTTCTTTCTTAGAAGTACTGCAAATAGCAAAAGTTATATTTTCTATTACTGTTTTATGAGGAAATAATGCAGAATGCTGAAAAATCAATCCGATATTTCTACGCTCTATAGCAATTGACACTTTGTTACTTGCAACTAATTTATCATTTATAACAATGGTTCCAGATTTTGGATTTTCTATTCCTGCGATTAATTTTAGAATTGTTGACTTGCCACAGCCAGAATGACCTAGTAAACAGGCAACACTTCCTTTCTTCACTTGAATGTTGATGTTGCTTAAAGCAAAGCCATCTTGATTACTATAAAAGTAACTAATATTGTTAACTAGCATTAATCTTTCAATTGGAATCGTATTATTAAATATAACAGTATTACATTCAAGAAATACAGAAATATTTTTTATTATTGTGAATTAATTGTACAGGGTACCTAGAAAAATGCGAGACTTTTTGCTATAATTTTGCATAAATAGCAGAAGACATGGGACTATAGCTCAGTAGGATAGAGCGTTGGATTCCTAATCCGAAGGCCGTGCGTTCGAATCGCACTAGTCCCACTTAATCTTAATAAAGTAGAAGAAACTAACACAGGTTTACAACACCGTTCTAGGAGTTAGAGTCCCAGTTTCTCAACTTACAGCGTTTGCATGCTTGGGTTTATATGCTCAACCTTATTTTCTTCCATTGCTCTATAACTTGGCAGTGTAGAATTTTTTACATGTAATCCAGTTACTATTACAACTAAAATAGCTAGGACACTGCAAACTAATGCACCAGCTAAAGATGGAACCATCACAGCAGCAGCAACAAACAATCCTGCAATAACAACTCCAACAACATCACTCCTTAATGAGGCGTAAAAACTCTCCTTACTTTTTTTGTATTTAGTTTCTTTTTCATGTGGTGGAGAAAATTGAGCCTCTACAAAGCCGTTAGCTTTCTTATCATTATTTGGTGTGACAGTTGGGCCAGTCCTTGTTGATACAGGTGCTTCATTTTTGTTATTATTACCATTAGTACTAACAGGGAGCACTGTTGCTACAGGTCTACTAATAACATTTCTATTACTATTGGATACACTATTTGTTTCTATGTGGAATGTTTCTTGTTCCTTATTTGTTGCTGATCCATGCGGCACAATTATTTCTCGATCATTTTGTATCAGTGCTGTTGCTGCCACAGAATTCTTTTTTGAAGAAGCAGTGCAGAATGCATCATCCTTTAACTGTTGATATAATCTGTACAATTCACTTTCAGGATCTAGTTTTGATTGCTCTGCATTAACACTTTGCAGTAACGTGCTCAGAATCTCAGCATTGTCATCATCAGTGTAAGAGATAACAAAGCATAATATAGGTTTGTCTCCTTCAATTTTGCTAACGTAATACCTTCCTTCTTGACCGATTGCATTGATGATGGTCATTCCATTTTGTAAGAGAAATTTTATAACGTTCAAATTTTGATCTTTAATTGCATATTCTAGCACAGCATTTTTTTCACATTTGCTCTGAAGATTAATTCCCTTCCTTCTTAACCTTTTTTGCAAATCTTCAAAACTAGTAACTGTGCTATCCTGTTTTGTAACCCTATCTATATCAAGACACAGATTCCTAATGTCATCATTATTTAGCGTGAGACCAGTGCTTGTATTACTGACATTGGACTCTGCTCCATCAGGTGTGTTTTGCTTCTCTTTTTTGTTTATTGCTGATCTAAGCAGTGCAATTATTACACAGCTTGAGAGATATTTATTGTGATCAGAATTGCTGAAGTCGACTTTAAACTCAGAATCTATTTGAAGTTGTTCTCTGAGTGATAATTTCCCTTCTTCAATTATTTTTAGAAGATTTCTTATACCATCTTCTGGTATACCTATCATATACTTTAAAAGTAACTTAACTTTTGGTAGGTCGCCATCTACAGAGGCATTACTCAAAGCCTGAACTTTCTCTTCTCCAGTAAATCTTTTGTTATTCAAGAGTATCTTCATAACTTCAGTGCTCTCATTGTGAGGAGCTGTGTTAAGAACCTCTAGTATTTTCGTATGATCTATGTAATCTAAAAATATCTCAAACTCTTGAACTTTACCTTCATTAACGGCGGTCAACAAAGCATTCGATTTTCTTTCTTGATCAAATTTATCGCTATCCAAAAATATCTTTATAACGTTAGGTTTTTCACCTGACACAGCGTAATCTAATACAGTTTTAGAAGTAGTATCTCTAATATCAATTTTAATATTTGACTTTGCGAGCAATTCAACAATTTTTAGAAATGTATCATAATCATTTAAAATACTGCTTTTCCCTGAGCGAAGAATATCCATAAACAAATCACAAATCTTTGCATCTGTTGGCCCACTTTGTTTTAGCTTCTCACCAAATTCCTGAGCAGCTATATTAGGATTATCAGTTACAAATTTCTTTACATCTTCATAAGTTAAATTACCGATCATATTCAAATCTTACTATTATTGCTATACGCTTATTATATCAACTTTTTCATTATTCAGTCAAGTAATCTTGCAGTATCAAATGGCATGATATATATTGATTTATGATTCTCGAGCAAATGATAGAAGATTTAGCCTATAAGTTAGTGAAAGTAACCGAAGCTGCAGCACTTGCTGCATATAAATTGGCAGGCCTTGGTAATGAAAAAAAGGCCGATCAGGTTGCAGTTGATGCAATGCGTACGGTGCTAAACTCAATGGAAATAAATGGTACAATTGTGATTGGGGAAGGGGAGAGGGACGAAGCACCGATGCTATATATCGGAGAAAAAGTTGGCACAGGAAGTGGCCCTGAGATTGACATCGCTGTTGATCCACTTGAAGGCACTACGATTTGCGCTCATTATAAACAAGGGGCAATGTCTGTTCTTGCTGCAACAAAAAAAGGTAATTTTTTACATGCACCTGATGTTTATATGGAAAAGATAGCAGTGGGAAAAAATCTCCCAGAGGGTGTAGTCTCACTAAAAAATAGGATTGAGAAGAATCTGGACAATTTAGCCAAGGCAAAAAGATGTAAAGCAAGTGATCTTATAGTAACTGTACTTAAACGTGAAAGACATGATGAATTAATAGCAAAAATTAGGAAGCTAGGAGCAAAAGTGAAATTAATAGATGATGGTGATGTTGCAGCCATAGTTTCGCTAATAAATGGCAATCACGATATGTATATCGGCACAGGAGGAGCTCCAGAAGGAGTGCTTGCAGCAGCAGCGCTAAGCTCAATCGGTGGGCAGATAGAAGGAAGATTAATATTTGACACGGATCAATTAAAAGAAAGAGCAAAAAATTTGAATATCACTGACCCAGAAAAAATCTACACCGTGAAAGACATGGCAAGAAGTGAATCAGTATTCATTGCAACTGGAGTAACAAATGGAGAGTTTGTGGATGGAGTAAAGTTTGGCCAAGATATTTGTCTGACTAATTCATTAATAATATTGCCTGGTAAAGTAATAAAAATACAAACAAAATCAATATCTTAAACATTTGTCATATGCTGATTATAAAATTTTTATAGAAGGAAGATACTTATAATTGTCTTAAAAAAATGAATTTACATATTAATTTTAGCTTTACAACATTTGGCATTAAGTTATAGTTAAATAGTAATACTAAGAGGTGCTTAATGTTTAGTTCACTAACTAATTTTTTTACTAATACGTCTAAAAAGAAAAGTTCTCAATCTGAAGAAAATAATCATTCTTTCTCTAACAGCACAGAAAGTTTATTAGTCCAATCTACTAAAAAAAATCCTCAACTTGATGATCAAAGTAGAACTGACGCGTCTCCTCAAACAAATCTTCAATTTAGTGAGGATGATGTAAAAAACGTGCTCCAAGACTTCGAAAAATTGGATTTTAAGAACAGTAATGAGTGTTTTAACGAAATAGCAGAAGATTATGAAAGGAGGAAAAAAAGTGACCTTTTTAACTACGTAATATTGAATAAGCGAAAATACATAACAGATATATTAGATCAGAGGCTTGCCCACAAAGATCAAGAAAATTTTAGGAAGAAATTTAGTGAATATCTTCTTAAAATAAATGAGAAAATGAATTATGGGAAAGAATTTCAAAATAAACTTCAATTTTTTGAAGATAGGGTAGAAGAAGTATTATCAGATTTTAGAAAATTGAATTTTGGCCTTAAGGATAATTTGTGTAAAGATGATAAGGATAACGTAAATTATAATAAAGGCTGGCCTGCAGATCCATTTGACAAAATAGCGAATTATTATCGATGGAATAAGAACATTTTCCTTTTTAATTATGTGGTATTAAGTAAGCAAAAAGAAATAATAAGTATATTGAATGAAAAGTCTATTCCTGAAGACAAGCGAAAGAATTTTAAAAAGAGGTTGGGTAGATATCTTCTTCGAGTCGAAGAAGGGATGAGTAACGGACAGGAATTTCTCAAAACTGATAGTGCAGTTGCCTTTTTTGATGGATGTTATGTGCCATGCGCATATGCAAAACGTTCTCTTAATCATTATGATCATCTTGGTATTAATATTTCTAAGCCTGGGTGTAGCTTAGAAATCAGCCGTCTTTTCACTGACAAAATTGAAGGGATGGAAAGAAATAAAAATGAGGTAAAGATAGTAGAAATATACAGTAACGATAAAAGAATAGCAACGGTTGAGAAGAATGATAATGGAAAAAGAAATTACCGCTTTGCAAAAGATGCAACATGCGATATGAAAATTAGGTGGAGTGCAGAAGATGAGAAAGGTAATTCTGTTAACTGCTTTATTAGTTTAAATGTAAATCCTAGTGAAATTGAGATTGGTCAGGCAACTATTAATGGTAAAGATGTTGAACTAGACGAAATTTTGAAATTAGCTGAGCAAAGCGAAGATGTGCTTATAGAAGGTAAAGCTTTACATGAATTTTTAGAAGGATATCTGGAGCAAGATGTACAATCACAGGAAGAGATAATTAAAGAGATGTGATGAAACTCCTGGAACTAAACTTGATAATCTGGAGATAGGGCAGTTCTCTTTCTCTCCTTTATCTGAAGAGGAGATAGAGGAAGAAGAGAGAAGAGAATATAAAAATTCACGGGCTACATCAGGAAGGTGCTAGACTAATTAGACATTAAACCTAAAGTGCATTATATCGCCATCTTGCACGATATAATCTCTGCCTTCGAAGCGAATTTTCCCTGCATCTTTGCAAGCTAATTCGCTTCCATATTTTATATAGTCTTCAAAGCTTATGGTTTCTGCTTTTATAAAGCCCTTTTCAAAATCAGTGTGAATTACACCTGCTGCTTTGTCAGCTGTTGATCCTATCTTTATTGGCCATGCACGTGCTTCTTTGGGGCCCACAGTAAAAAAAGTTATCATACTTAGCACTTCATACATAATACGTGCTACTCCATCAAGTCCTGATTCTTGTAAGCCAAATTCTGATAAAAAATTCTGTTTTTCCGCTTCACTATCAAGATTTGCAATATCTGCTTCAAGTTTCGCTGAAATACAATAAAATTTGCTTTTATTTTCTTCCGCCATTTTTTCTACCCTTTTAGATAGTTCATTACCAGATACCGTCTTTATTGTCAACAAATTATTTAGCTAAAAAGAATAAAAAATAACAAAAAGTTTTAATTTAGGCTGATACCTTCTATAAACTAGTGTAACTATTTATAAGTACTTTCAGTTTGTGTGGCGTACTTATAAATAGTTACACTAATTTTTTACTGTGCCTTCTTAGTTTTATGAGAATTGTTTTACAAAGTTACTAAGCAACTCTGTTAAAGTCAATGTGAGAGGCAGTGCATCAGTTATACGTTCAGCGAATCTGTCTCTTATAAAACAAGCAGCAATTGTAACCAGGTAATAAAGATACTCAAGAACATCTAAAGTTTAGTACAAATGACAAAATATATTCTCTCAATTGATGGTGGTGGAATAAGAGGAATTATTCCAGCAATGATATTATCCGGAATAGAGCAAAAAACGGGTAAACCTATTTCTCAAATTTTTGATTTATTGGTGGGTACTTCAACTGGTGGTACTATTGTAGCAGGATTATGTAAAAAAGATAGCAAAGGAAAGCTACAATATTCAGCTGATGACTTGGTTAATCTTTATCAGGAGTACGGACCTTATATTTTTAAGTCTTCATTTCTAAGAAGATCAATATTTTCTTGGATTAACGGTGCACAATACCCCAGTAAAAATATTGAACATGTACTTCATAAATATTTTGGCGATGATATCCTTAAAAACACTTTAAGTAATGTGTTGATTACGAGTTACGATATTCACAATAATTGCCCATTTTTCTTCAAAAGCTGGAAAGAGGATAGAAATTTTATTAAATTAAGGGATGTATTAAGAGCAGCAACTGCAGCACCTACTTACTTTGCACCTAAATATTTAAAAATCAACCAAAAGGAAATGGTATTAATAGATGGAGGAGTTTTTGCCAATAATCCAGCAGCATGTAGCTATGCAAGCAGCAGAAAGCTATTTCCTAACGATGATGTAGTACTTCTGTCCATCGGCACTGGCAGATCGTCTCATTCCATTAAATACCTCAGATCGAAAAGACTTGGCAAAATATCCTGGATTAAGCCATTGATAAACGTAATGTTTGCCTCTGGACTAGATTGTGTAAATTATCAGCTAGACCAGATTATTAACAATAGCTATATCAGAATTCAATCGCAGCTAAAAGTAGCATCAACGGAGATGGACAATACAACATACGAAAATATCAAGTGTTTAAAAAAAGAAGCACAAATGATGATTGAATGTAATCAAAAAGCAATAGATAAATTCTGTACAGTAGTATCATAAACTTTAACCTTTTAATCTAGAACTCGCATTTTTGGACGTTTCCTTTTAAGCTTCAGTAAACCTCCTAACTCTATAGTTCTTGATATGATCTGGATTAAAAGCCTTCCTTGAACTTAAAACACCAAAAACTATATGGAGTAATTTACGCATTGCAGCTCCCACAATGGCCATATTATGCTTGCCTTTCTCTTTTAACATCTCACAAAAAGTCATAATGATAGGATTGTGATTTTTAGCTACTATAGCAGGAAAGTACGTTGCCTTACGTAATATGCGTGAACCGGTTTTACTTAATCTGGGCTTGGCATGTACAGATGAGCCTGATGTTATATTTTGTGGTATAGTTCCAGCATATGCTGCCAATTGCCTGGCATTTATAAAAGTTTTTATATCAGGAATTTCAGCTAAAATAGCTATTGCTGATTCTTCTCCTATGCCTGGAATAGTCAATAGAAGTTGAAAATTTTCCAACAATTCTTTGTGTTGATTTAATAGTTCACGTACGGAGTTTTTTATTGTTTCTGTTGATTGTTCTATGTTCATTGCAAGGCTTTCCCAAGCATTTACAACTTCTTCAGGAAGTCTCTCTTTTTTTTCTAAATGATTATTTGCTAGTGTTAACTCATCTTTTAATGCATCTGAGCAACGATAAAGATGTTTTAATTTTTTCTTTTCAGGAGAAGGTGGTGTCCAACGAGAAGGTTCCTGTCTTTGACAATAATCTGCAATAATCTCTGCATCATACTGGTCATTCTTTTGTCGTTTCAGCTTACTCCTTGCATAAGATTTTATGCAATAAGGATTTACAACACTAACGAAATATCCGGCATTGTGGAGAAATTCAGCCAAAGCTTCACTATAGCAACCAGTAGCTTCCATACAGGCTTTTACCTCTTCTATGTTATGTTTTTGTAGAAAGTTTGCCAGGCCTTGAAATCGAGAATCATCGTTTTTAAATTTCCTTTTTCTAGTTTCACGTTTTCCTTTTTTACTTATAAACGAAAGAAAAACGTCAAAGCGTTCTTTTGAAACATCTATACCAAGAAAGTTGTTGATCATATATAACTCCATACGTTACTATTTTAAAATGAAAAGTAAGGCTTACCTTGTGAATACAGAATTAGAACCATTGAGGTCTTTCTACGATACCGTCCAGCCTATACTTTTGAGAAGGGGACTCTTATCTGGTCAACAGATTTTATATCTAAGTTATGACTCAGAGTTCTTCCCTTCTCCACCTAATGCTTAAGCTTAAAACACTAGATGCTTTTTACAAGATACAAGTTATGATATTCGTATCTTCAATATTGCATACATACATAACAGGCTTTGTTGTTAGCAATTGAAGCAACTTCATCTCATCTTCATCGATATTCTCCAAGCTTCTTGCCGGTTTACCTAATTTTAAAGTAGCTAATACCTCTTGCATTAATTCAAGTTGTCTCTTTAGCTCTTTATCACCTTGCTTTGCTTTCTTTTCCAATTGAGGAAGCCTTTTTTCTATGCTATCAATATCAGCTAGAATTAACTCCATTTCCACTATTTCAGCATCTGATATTGGATCTATTTTACTGTTTACATGGCTGATATCGTCATCCGTAAAGCACCTGAGCAGATGAACAATGGCATCAACTTCTCTGATATGACTCAAAAATTTATTTCCTAGTCCTTCACCCTTGCTCGCACCCTTAACCAAGCCGGCAATATCGACAACTTCCAGTTGATTGTAGATTATTTTCCCTGAGTGAGCAATCGCGGCAATTTGTTTCAAACGCTGATCTCGTATTGGCACTTTGCCAACATTTGGCTCGATTGTACAGAAAGGATAGTTTGCAGCTTCGGCTGCACTTGACTCTGTAAGTGCATTAATAAGGTTGATTTTCCTATATTTGGCAGTCCAACTATGCCACAGTTAAAGCTCATATTTGTTATTTAAAGCAATAATTATTGCATAATTTAAAAATTTCTGCTATACTTAATTAGTTACAATTTTGTTGGTATATAACTTAAATTAAAGTAAAAACTATGACTACAGCTAAGAAACGGAAACTACCAAGTGACTTTCATGATGTTGAGGTTGGAATAGAAAGGCCCAGGATATTAGGGCAAATGAATGTACCTAGGAAACGGAAATCATCAAGTGGTCTTCACGGTGTTGAAAGTCCGAAAAGGTTCAAGAGCTTTGGGCAAGAAATAACTCCTTTAAATAGTAATTCTTACCCTAACGATTTCTATGAAGGTAAACTTAGTGATGTTGTAGGGCAGTCCGTTAGTGATGTGGAACAAAAACTTTCTAGCAGTCAAGTAGCTAAGTATGATACTGCAGGAGATGGCAATTGCTTTTTCCATGCCGTGTTTGGTGAAAATAGTTCTAATGTATACAAAACTGACAAAGCTCAAGCAATGCGTAAAGAGTGGCGCGAATTTTTAAATCAGTTTAAATCATTGAATGATCCGAAAATGCCAAATGCTCTTAAGCAACACTTGAGAACATTCTTTGTAGATCTATTGAGTAACACTGGGGAAGTGCTTAATGTACCAAAAGAGATAAAAGAGCTCATTGAGGAAATAAATAAAAAAGTTGACGATATAATAAATGAAAGTGTTGAAAGAACGAAAGCTTTAAAAAATAACATTATAGAAAAGTTTTCTGAAGATGAAAAATTTTGTAATGAAATATATGAAGTAATAAAGCAAGCTACCAATGCATATAATGAGCGTAATGTGCAGCAAAGAGATTTACTTAGTATTGAAGATTTACTAAAGAAAGAAAATGAGAAAACATTGTATAATAGGGTAGAGGAAGAGCTTGAGTCTTGTGCATATAGACTTGACACCACGCTTACTAAAGAAAAATATAAAGAGGAATATATAATTAATAACGACAGAATATTAGATTCAGTTATTGGTCAAAAAGACTTCTATCAGACTTATCTCAAAGCAATACAAAAACAAGGGTATTTTGTTTTTCACGGTGAAACCCCTATTTTAGCTTCTTTATCTAATACTGAAATCGAAGCATATTTTGAGGGTCAGGAAGGTATGACAATATATAAACCAGAACCAAACATGATAAATCCTGAGTATGTAAGGAAAGATGAATTATGGGGCAATAAGAAGAAGGAAGTAATATACCTGGGTGGAAACCATTACTCTAGAGCTAGGGTTATAACTAAGGAAATTCAAGAGCAAGAAGACTTTCAATTAGCAAAAGAACTTCAATTAGATGAAATTTTGGAGTATTGTAACCTTTCAAAGGATATCTCTGAGAGAGCAGAGGTTGAGAAGAGGTTTGATGAGTTCTTGGCAAAAAATGCTGATGGAAAAATTGGTGATGTTATAGGGCAGTGCATTAATGATGTACAGCAACGTATAAAATGCCTTGAGGAGCCAGTCTTATCAAGAAGGTGCAGTGTGGAAGAAGCACGTGTAGAAAAAACATTTTATCAACAACAAGTACCACAACCTGTAAGATAAGTCTTCATAGTCTATATACTTCTATAGGGGGCATTCTATAATAAAAGCCATGCTCATTATTAACCACTGCTTAATAAGAATAAAGTCTTAGCAAAACAAACATAAGAACAATAGGATTTCTTGCTTGCAAAGCAACTCCAAGATCGGGAGGAAAAAGACTTTTTCCTTGCAAGGCAACTTGTTCGGTAGAAGCTGTAGCTTTACTCCTCTCGTTTGAGTTTTATTACTACAACTCCCCCTAAAGAACCGTGCTTGCAGATTTCCCGCACACGGCTCATCAATATTAGTTTTCACAGTCGTCCCTCTTATGCATATAAAGAAAAATGTATTTTTGGCTTTGGGGGGGGTATAATAGTTTAGATTTGATCTGACAAGCAAACAAAGTAAGATAAAAATATAAACAAGTTTTAAAGGAGTGTCAGATATGAATACAACACAAGAAAAAATACTAAAACCAAAGTTGGGATTGCTAGAACTTGCAAAGGTAAATGAAATCGATAATACAAGTAACTTTTATAGATATTGTATCTTTAGGCTATTTTGTTGTCCCAAGTTTGGGACAACAAAATAACCATTTCCAGCGCTCAAAATCAAGAGACGTGAGAAGTGTTTTTCTTGGAATGTGTTGATCTAGCGCCATTCTGTTAAATGAAGGTACGGATACCTTATCACTTATGCTCCTTCATTTTATTGCATGCACCAGTACCTATTGTCAACTAACTGCTGTGAGTCACTATTTTCCAATTGACTATTAACTTTTTCCTCTAACTTATTACAAATGTCACCTTGCATTCTATGATCAAGATCTTCAAATTGCATTGATGTGTCTGATACGTTATCTTGAAGCAGTTGTATATTCGGCGTATTTTCATTAGATATTGCACTTGTATTTTCTAATCTTCTTTTCTTAGACTTACCTAAATGTATAGTTGTCTTCTGTTGTTTTCTATGTGATTGCACTTTTAAGTCTGAAGAACAAGGGCCTGAGGACATAATTGATTGCGCTTTAATATTTTGGTCATGAATAGCAATATAATAACGCAAAAGATCTTTGTATTCTAGATTCATAGTAGCCCCTTGCTCTAAAAGGTATTCAATAATATCTAAGCGACCAGCGATAACAGCGTATTGTAGAGGACTAACACCATTTCTATCCTGTAGATTTACATTAGCTCCTTTTTCTACAAAGTATTTAACAATATTTAGGTGACCAGCAATAACAGCATAGTGCAGAACCCCCCTACCACGCTTATCTTGTAGATTTATGCAAGCTCCTCGCTCTAAAAGGCTAGGAATAATATTTAAGAGACTACTGAATTTTAGATTCATATTAGCCCATTTATCTGTAAGGTATTCAATAATATCTGAGCAGCAGTGACAACATAGTGTAAAAAGCTTATACTGTTTCTACAATATAGATTTACACTATCTTCATATAAAGTATTACCAACAGCAAAATCAACTACTTTGGATTGTGGAAGAAATGATTTTTTCTCTATTTCCTTTTCTAAACATTTTTTTCTTTCACTTTCAGTAGACATTTTTTGTGTAGTACCAAGATGATTTAACCCTATTCTTCTCTCCTGTAACTCTTGCATGTTTTTAAGTTCTTGTGATGCCCCTTTTTTTTCAAGATAGGCATACCCAACAGATAATTGTATAAGATTTTTATAAAAACCTATATGATTGCTTTCATACAACTCACCTGAGCTAATCAAGTTGTTGAACTCCGTTAACACTTCATCTAATAGATTTCTTTTATCTTTCATACTTATCATTTTTTCAATAAAAGGACTTCTAAGTATGAAAGGACTTTGCTTTTGGTATTTTAGAATATCAAATAAACATTCTTGTAAAATCGATGAATTCAATTTATGTAAGTTGATATGTGGCGATGTTGTTGTAAGATAGAAGTATTTTTCATCTTGAATGCTATAAAGTTTTCCTAAGATCCGGGTGTATTTGAGGTATGAAAAATACAATAAGTCATGGTTTTTAAAAAAATCTTGATAGAAATTATCTTTTCCCGTAGAATTAAATTCTACTTTAAAATGTTCAACGTAGTACAATACTGTAAATGCACATAGATACTCTTCCTTCATTACAAATACTCTAGCCAAATCAATTGATAGAGTTGCCAATCTACTTGATAAGTTATCACTGACAGAAAGTAGAGAAGCACAACTTCGTAAATAATCTAATGCACAATCATACTTCTCCTCTATGGTGTAAGTAATAACTATAAAATGATCTAGAAGCATTTGCTCAAAATAACCCCTGTAGCTGCTTTTTCTGAGTTCAAAAAGCTCTTTTAACCCTGAACAATCTTCTAATGCAACTAACGCAAGGGCACGTAAATATCTAATTTTTAAAGAATTTTCCGTTGAAGATTCAATAATCGGCAATATTCTTGTTGAAAGCCTGACAACTTCCTTATACTCGCCCTCTAAATGTAAACGTGTGATAGATCTAATCACAAAAGGCTCTTCTTCTTTAAAAGTGTTATAGTTCCCAAGGTAATCGACTAAGGCTATAAGATGCAAAGTATCAGTTTTTTCCAACAAATTGCTAAATTCATCTTCAAATATTTCCACAGCAGTTAGCAGTATATCCTCCTTTTGATCTTCAGCGATTTGCGAACGTATGGCTTCTTTTATCGATTCATGTATAACATACATTTTTTTTCTGCCTATCATTTCTATATCAAGCAGAGAATAATTTTCCATCAATTTGAAAGTAGACTCTAGTTCAACCAAAACTAAAAACATATCAGGGTCAATGTAGCTATTACCCAAATGAGCCATAACTTTCAAACACCTAAAAGGTACTCCACCATTTTTCTTTTCCATTACCTCCATGGAAATGCCTGTTGTTACTAATAAAACCCTATCATATTTGTCCTGCTTATTATTTTTTGGAATTACCTGATCAAGATCTTCATATTTTATTAAATATTCATGAATTCCAAATGCTTCTTTTGAATTACTTAACTTACTATTTCTAATATAAGCTGCTGCTAGCTTTATAGCTAATGGAAAACCTTCAAGCCTTTTTACAAATACTTTTATTTGTTCGTCTTGTGATTTATCTACTATTCCTAAAATTCTTTTAGTAAGTTGTACAGCTTGATCTTCTTCAAAAGCATCCAAAGCGACTTCTACTACGCCTTTACAAGGCTGATCAGGAAAAGTGAATAAAAAATCAAAACCTACTCGATCCTCTACCTCTAGAACCTCTTCTATGTCTTCTCTTTTAGCATTATGACAAATAATTAGACATTTTTTACTTCCTATTAGTGATTTTTTTTCTTCCATATATATACCTAACTTCCTTTTGGTTAAAGAAGAAAAACGCCTCTCTATAGGTAACATGTTACTGTCTTCTATCTCATAGATATGGCTATAACTTTCTCTACTTTCCTCAGCACACTTTCTAGCCAGTTGAGTTTTGCCCATGCCATATTTACCAGTTATTACTACCACTGCTCCTTTTTCCTTTTGCAGTTCTTGACATATCCTTTTTACTTGCTCTTGCCTTCCTGTAAAGTCATCTACTGCGGGACACACATCTTTAAGCTTCTGTTTCTTCAATTTAGATTTAAATCTTTTTATAGAAAAGAAAGATTGATTAATTCCCTTTATACTAAGCTGAAATCCATCAGTTTTTTTTGTGTCATTATAATGTAATTCAAAGGATTTCTTATACTCTTGAAAAATTTCCTCAGTATGGCTTTTAAATATTTTTTCTAGCTTAGAATAATAAGCTAAATCTTGTAACTTTACTAGACTGTCTTTTACTAAAGACATATATTCAAGATTTTTTTCAGATTTTTTTAGCCGCTTTATGCTTGCTGCCGTATCTCGAGCACTAATGGGCTTTCTTTTTTCTGCTGTGATTAAAGATTCTTGACGACAGAGTAGGCTTGTTTTTCTTTTTCTATGAAGAAACTTAATTTCCTTAAATAAAGACTCTGCTTCTTTCTCAATGTGTGATCTAACCTGTTCGACAAGATTATTCCATTTTCCTCTACTTGGTATTTGAATCTCTTCATTAACAATAGAGAACACCTCTTCCACAGTGTTTACAAAGCTTTGTTGATCCAAAGTATATACGTAATCCTCAAATTCCGTACTTGTAGTTTTTACTTCATCATACACTTTTCTCAACTTCTCACATATAAAAAGACGACGATAACCATACTGACTAGATTTATCTCTTTTTTCATAATAGATAAGAGAGTCTTCTTTCCCCGTTACAATTCCAATATTTTCATACAGATCTATGATATTATAACTCCTCTTTCCATACTGTGCCACTTTACCATGTATTTTCTGTGAATATTTATCTAGAACAAGAGCTTCAACTATGCTTGCACCATCTACACTCCTATCATATTCTTTTTGAATATAATATTGAATTATCTTATCCACAATATCCTCTACTACACTTGAAACTTGATCAAAACCAATTTTCTCAAGTTGTGCTTCAAAGCTTTGAAAAATATCACACCCAGCATCTACTAACACTTTCCTAAAAATGAGCTTACAACTGTCAAACATTCCTATTAAATCTGATAGACAAGAAAAACTTCTGCTCCTATATGCTCTCTCACCACCTATTGTCCTTACACCTCTACATACTGAAAATCCAAAGATGCTTCGTACGAAATCTTTGTTAATTACTTCTTGTGGAAGCACTTCTTTTTTCCTTCTTATCATCTCTCCAAATGTAGAATATATAATAAGCTTCATTTCAAATGATTGTACAAAGCTCTGAACAAACTTTACTAAATCTGAATATTCTGTTTGGTAAAATTGACAGTGATTCCTATTTTTATAAAACAAGCGTATTTCATTATTATGACATTCTCTTTGTTTACCATAAGTTTCGGATGAATTTTCCTTACATACTGTTATTGCAGTTTCTAATAGCTGGGACATTGCTTTTATCTCATATGTACCACCCCAAGCTTTAGGACTCCTCATACATTCTAAATATGCTTCAAATTGAAATTTACGAACCTTTTTAGGGTTATTTATCTTCTCAAGCTCAATACAAATGTCATCTACTGCATTACTATTGAAGTGGCTAGGCTGGAGTTTACTAGACTCGATTCCATACTGCTGCTTAACTTCAATTTCAGAGCCAAAATCAGAAAGAAATTTTTCTTTAAAGCTACCATTTGTTATATAACCTTCATTTTTACTCTCAAAAAAGTCTATCATACTAATCTCGTCTTTCAATTCCTCTTGAAACGAACGCATTTTTTCAACAACTCTTTCACGAAATATTTTCTCTACTAACCACCTTAGCATATCATTTTGGCAAATATGTACATCACCTTGGATTAGCCTTTGGATTGTTTGTACATCATGGCCGTCTCCAAATAATTGGTAAAATCTCTTGCAGAATTTATTATTGTCAAATTTTACAGGAGTTAAATAAGCTAAAGCAACAGACCAAAATAGGCAACTACCATCTCCTGGGACATCAATTCTTTTATACGAAACAAGTGGTTGCAGTATCTTAGCAATACCCTTCCTGTTATTACTTCTAGCGATGTCTATGGAAGTCTTACCCTCCATGTTTAAAATATTAGCGTTAGCTCTTTTTCTCAATAGAAACCTGATAATTTCTAACTCGTCATTACAAACAGCAATATGTAACAGTGTATCACCACGTTGATTAACCTGACAATTAACATCCAACCTTGGATGTGCTCTAAAAAAAACTTTTAGCTTTTCAAGCTTTTCCATTTCTAAAAGACTACAGTCCTCTATAGTATTAATAAGTTCTTCATATATTTGCTCCAAGGACAGTTCTTTCAACATACTCTGAACTTGAGTTAGGTCAGAATAAGGTAATGGTTGCTGAACTTCCTTTCTGAGTATTGGCTCAAAATGAGAATATCCTCCATTTATTATATGCAAGATACTACCATCGTTATAATCAACTTTATCATATCCACCTATATTTCTTAAACCTGAATCATCTATTAATTGATGCAAAAAAGGCTCTTGTTGATTATCATTAGTATACCATGGATTGCTCTCTATAACATGTAGCTTGACATTATACTTTTTACAAATTAGCCTTCCCTCAATCTCAACCCTACCCCATATAGGAGCTTGTAATGTACTTCCATACTTTGAGCCAGTTAATGCTTGATGCAAGGGTAGATTTGTGCTCTTCATTTTTTCTATATCTTCAACAGTATATTCTATGCTATCCAAGTAAGCATTCCATAATTCATCATCATTAATACCAGGCTGCGGAAGTATTACTGTAGAATCTTCACGGTTTCTAGCATCCTGTATAACTTGCTTTCTTAATTGTTGATCATTTAAAGTTAGCTTCTTACAAACCTGACGTAAAGACTTAACAGTAAATTCCATGCCAGGCCTAAGCTGTCTAAGTCCCTGTGCAACTGCATCAAAGAAACAATCTCCTCCTCCAATTGCTTTTCCTATTGTAAAACCTTCTGGCAGCTTTAATATTTGCTGACTGCTAGATAGTAGTGTGTCTTCTTTTTGCATTCTTATTAACCTAGATTGATTATCTATTACTTGTTCCTTTGTATTTTCTTTACCTAACATAAAGCCCCCTATATTTTAATATTCATATTTTGATGATTTTGTCGTAAACCTCTTTTCTAAAGATTGGTTTCAACATTTGATTCTTATACAGCTGTACCAAAACAATTTGCTGTAGAAACCTTAAGTTAATTCCAAGTAACTTTGATTGCTGAGTAACAGTGTGCTTTTCTTTTGATTTCTTACTAAACTAGATATATTCTTAAAAAAGCCAGGATTGCTTTCTGAATGATGTACATAATACAATGCATCTGACTCAACACCTCATGTATTTATTATGTTAAAGTCCACTATAGCTAAAGAAATCTAGCAGAACAAGAACCTTTTTGCATGTTTTAGTATTTTTTTTAAACTAAAGCCAGTGCTTGCAAAAATACTTCTATTTTTTTACTTTAATGTACTAACTGATCCTTTCTACTTTTAAATAAATTAATACCCACTTAATCTCACACATCACTAAAAACCTAAACGACACAGCCATTTCCAGAACCCAAAACTAGCTAGTGAGAGAAGAGTTTGTTTTGGGATGCGTTGGACTACCATGTGTACCATACGAACTTTTTTATATGGTAATTTCACTGTAAGCTAAAACCAGCTATATTGGATCACTTTCGCTAAATCTACGACGAACTGGTTTGCCTAATTTTGTTGTAACAATTTCAAGCTTTTATTTTTACAACCCTATTTTTACGCAACGCGTTCTCGTAAATATACGTACTATTTTTGTGTTTTTGGGGAAAGTAAATAATTAAATCCTTTACGACGCTAATTCGCAGTATGTTTCTAATGCTATTTTCACTGCTTCAAATATAATTGACATTATATTTAAAACATATTAGACTTAGTTATATAATAATAGAATTTATATATATGATATCTGTAGAAATTAATAATTTAAATCAAGGATGGCGTTGGCGTAAATAATTTTACATCAATTTTAGGCTTTGTTTGAATTGTAGTTTTTATAGGGTATCACGATGTTGTTTTCCGTCATTTTTAAAGCTTTCTATTATAAGAAGTATCTTTTAGCGTTTCTATCTGTCCTGTTTTTTACTGTTGCAGTTTATGCTAATCATAAAAATATTGGTATTATTGTACCTCTTGAACATGAAGCAATGACTCAGATTGTTAATGGAATTAAAGAATCGTTGCAAGACCAGAGTGTTAAAATTACAGTTAAAAATGCTCATGGGGATCCTAATGTTTTACTCACAATAATTAAGCAAATGCAGCAGCAAGACATACTCATGCCTATTGGTTCTTCTACCTCTCTAATGACTATTTCTCATATAAAAAATAAACCTATCGTTTGTCAAGTTATAGGTGATAAATATATACGCATACAATCGCAATTAAAAATAGCATCACCCGACATGGATAATATTACATCAAAAAATATCAAATCTCTTCAGCAAGAGGCAAAGGCAATGGTAGAAGGCAATCAAAAAGTAATCGATAAATTTTGTGACATTGTATCTTAATTTACATCAAGTAAAATCTAAAGCTTTAGTTGAGCCAGAAAAGTAAAATAAGCAAATTTGCCTTGTTGAGAAATCTTATTATCTTTGTGTACTACTTTCTTTTTCACTACTAAAAAATCCACATAAATGGTTAAAAACCTTTTCAATAAAAAGCTCGCTTTCCTTTCCTGTAAAAGCTTCTTTTATTTCATGCAAACTACTTGTTGCCTTATTGCTATTTTTTATGACTGAGTAGCTTTCAATAGCTTGGCAAGCAGACAAAATAGTTATTGCCCCTATTATAGTTGAAACAATTATGGCAATTAAAGGTGCTATTGTTGTAAGTACTGCTGCAATTAATGAGATGCCAACACAAAACGCAATAGCTGAAATGCAAAATGCTACTGTATGTTTCTTTTCATGACTAACCATACACACCTTCTTAATAAATCTGTTAAAAGGATAACTTATTTTTTTAGTACCGTCAATATTTTTAGAAAAATTGGCATACTCAAGATAATCATTTGTGATACCAATGAATTACATTAAGCAAATTCTAATTTAGTTAATTCACTTCAATCTATTTGAACATTATATATTAAACACAGAAGCACAAGAATTTCATTCAGTAATTTAGATATATTAAATATACAATTATTTTTATTGATATTTTAATGTATTATTTATGAGTAAGTAAACTACTGAAATCTTTAATCCAGGTTAAGTTTTGAAAGCATGATTTTCAAGCTCCTCAATAGAAATGTCCAGCATAAGTAGATTATTTGCAACCTTTATCTATATTAAGTATATAACTACTTTTACTTATATCTTTAACACAATTCAATTTTCACACTCATCAGTAGTTAGGCCACTTGCTCGCACAATAATATCAATAGCAACACCTGCCTTTGCTAGATTTTTCGCAACTTTGATCTTTTCTATTTTTTTAACTTTTTTCTTGCCATTTTTCATACTTTCAGATAGAGATTTGACTAGTGATTCTTGTTCTCCGTACTCATCCATTAAACTCAATAGCTTTTTGCTTTCTCTTGTTTTAGGTAGCAGAACTTTAATATTCACTGATAATCCTTCTGCTATTTGATATAATTTGTCAAATGATATGGCAGTGTATCCTATTTCATATTCGTGTATTTCCTTGAGTGTTAAACCAACTTTATCCGCCAAATCTTTTTGAGTATATCTTCTTATCAACCTCCATTCTCTTATTCTTTGCCCTATTCTGTAGTATATAGAATCAGTGCAGACTTCTTTCTCTGTATTATCATACTCGTAAATAGATAAGCCGGTTGCTTGGGAAATTATGTCAACTGAAACTCCTTCTTTAACTAGATTTTTTGCTACTTCTAATCTTGCCTCCTCTTGATTGATTTTCTCGCTAATATGAACAAACCTGATTAATGAAGGTACTATTTTGCCTAACTTTTGATTCTCATATATTTTTGTTAGATAGAGTATTTCTTCGTCTTCATCTTCATACTCTCTTACTGTTATTGGTTTAGGTAATAGATCTACAACATTAACTGACAGTACTCTTGCTATTACATATAGTACTTCAATCGGAATAGGAATATACCCATTTTCATAATTGGTTACTTCTTTATATGCTAATCCGATTTTACTTGCTAACTCTGCTTGAGTACACCTTTGCATTAATCTACAATCTTCTATTTTTTGCCCTATTTTGTAGTGTATAGAACTAACATCTCTTACAGAAACAAACATATATACCTTACTTAGAAATAAATTTTCATGCAATTTGATCAGCGGATAAACCAACTATTTGCAAAATAATATCAATAGAAATTCCCCCTTTTACTAAATCCTTTGCAACTTTGATCCTTTCCGCTTTTCTTACTTTTTCTTCACAAATCCGTATGCCTTCAAACAAAGATTTTATTAGTGCATTACGTAGTTCTTGACTTTCAATCTTTTTGTATTCTTCAATTAAATTCGGTAGTTCATTTTCTACTTTACTACCTTCCTCTATTAGCAGATCTGTAATATTAATCGATAATGTTTCTGCTATTACATATAATTTTCCCAGTGGAGTAGCTACACGTCCTTGTTCATAGTTGCTTATTTCGTGACGGGTTGTATTCATTTTCTTTCCTAAATCTTTTTGAGTATACTCTTTTACTAGCCTCCATTCTTTTATCTTCCTTCCTATTTGGCAGTAAATAGAACCAACTTTTTCTTCAACACATTCATCAGCAGAGAGACTGATTGTTTTTGCAATAACATCAACAGAAACTCCTGCTTCAACCAAACCCTTTGCAATTTTTACTTTCTCTGCTTTCCTACTACTTTTTTCACTAACTTGGACAAATTGGGTTAATAAACAAAACATCTTACGTAACTCCTGATCATTAATCTTTTTATATTCTCTTACTAGATTTAATATTTCTTCTCCCTCATCTTCAAGACAGCTTTTTGATACAGGAATAAGATCCGTAATACTGATTGATAGTGCCTCAGCTATAGCATATAACCTTTCAATTGAAATTCTACGATTCCCTTTCTCATATTGCAATATCACCCAATACTTTACACCAATTTTCTCAGCTAAATCCTTCTGAGTATAACCTCTCTCTAACCTCCAATTTTTTACTTTTTCCCTTACTTCACAGTCTAGACTTTTTTCCACGAAAACAACCATGCGTATAATATTTTCTACTATAGCTCAGATATAACGGTAGAAAAAACCTCTGGAACCTTAAAGTTTGCTGTAGACGCATTAAAGTTCCCTAAAGGTTTCTTTACTACCTCCACATACCCTATTTACCCATGAAGACAATACTTTATCATTGCTAATCTCTTTTATAGCATACTTTTCATTCCATATGCCACATCTAGTGAAATTACCTCTTTCTACCACTTCCTTAAGCTTCACTCCCCCAAAGAGGCAATTTTTTCCAATTTCTTCGCCTCTTTTTTGTAACTCAGCCCACATTTCCTTGTTTTCTACTCTGACTTGTACTTGATCATATTTTTTTACATCGTGGTACAATATAATATTTAGCTTACCAATGCTTGTAGGAAACTCTAATATAATAGAGCTTTCATCTGACATATCGATATAGTTTCTTATACCTCCCTTCTCACTTTTAACCTCAACTGCATCATTGCCAATTTTTAAAATATTAATTCCTAACTCTCTCAGTATTTTGGCTACCTCTACCTTGCTATCCCCAGAAAATTCTATATACGATGTTGTATTATCTATCTCAACATCTATTAATTCTCCTTCTTGCATAGCATTTTCGCCAGCTTTCTCTAGTTCTTCTAGTCTCTCATCTATCTGTGGCTGAACTTCTGGCTGTAGCTCATTATAGATTTCACCTATTAGTTTATTCTGCAATAAAGTATCATGAAAATCTGCACCACTTAGCATTAATTTACGCATTATCTTTTTTCGATCAGTCTTATCAAATTTATGAAAATGTGTACCCAATACTACATACTCTGCAATGCTCCATTCCCCATCGTTATATGCATTTATTCTTGCTCCAGAGGCTAGTACTTGGTCTATAGTTTTGTGCAATTCATTTACGTTTTTTGCCTCTACCACTTCACTTTTAAACCAGCTCAACTTTTCGCTTTCGCTTATACTTGGCTTTATTTTTTGCAAAGCTGAAGCAAATGGATTTAACCCTTCTGGATAATCTGCTTGATTACTCAAAGGTTTTGTGCCATAAATATAGTCAAATCCTTTCCCATAGTTGATTTGGTTTTCGCGAACTTCTCTACAAGGGAAAGGTACTATTTCTTTATCTCCAGGCTTTTTAGCCTTATTAATTTTGCTTACAAAGGTAGACTGCTCTTCAGTACGACCAATTCCTATAATAGCATTTAACATCTCACCTTTTGATAACTTATCAAGGTCAACGTTTAATTCGTAAGTACCTCCTTTTTTGTCACCAAAAGGTACAATTATTTTATTACCCATATTAGCCTCCGCTATTAAATATACTTTCTAAGTGTACAGTTATTATACACTTTATTACTTATAATAAATCATAGTGAGTAGATTTGCAAATACTTTCTGCTATAACAATCCACTTTCTCTAAAACTAAAATAGCCCCCACTTGTAATGATAATATGATCAAATAATCTAACGCTTACAGTACTACATGCTGCTGCTAAGCTCTTCGTTACTTCTTGATCTTCTTCTGATGGTTCTAAGCGTCCCCCAGGATGGTTGTGTGACATTATTACTAATGTTGCATTCTTTATTAATGCTTTTCTTATAATTTCCTTTATGTATACTGGTGCTTTTTCCATTTCACCAATATAGGATTCTTCTCCAATTAGTTGACGCCTTTTATTCAAGTACAGTATTTTTACACATTCCCTCTCTGCATGACCTATACTTACGTTTAAGTACTCTACTAGCCCTTGTAAGTCCATTATTGGCTCACTCTTAAGCTTTTCTTTCAGTACCCTTTCTAGTGTTTCCTTAACACACATAATCATTGCTACTGCAGAATCAGTTACTCCTTCTATAACTTTCAGGTCATCCATTTCTCGGCCTAAAATCCTTCCTACTCCCGTATAAGTGTTCACCAGATTTTTAGCAATTTCTTGAGCTTGTGGTCTTTCATGTACTGCACTTAAAAACGTTTCCATTATTTCACGATCAAGTAGTGCTTTGCCTTTGCTTTCTAATATTCTGAATTCGATTTCTTCTTTACTTTTATTCATATAATTTACCCTTCACTAACAACAAACTTTTTTTAAATATTTACTGCTGTTTTTTATCAGCATTGGCATAGAGCCATAGCTTTCGAGTGAAGTCAAATCAATTTTTCAATCTTTTTTACTTATTTTTTCATCAAAAAGTAAAGATGTTAATAGATACTGATTTTTTTACTTAAATTTGTTGAATTTCGTCTAAAGAGATGCCTATTGTTTTTAAAATAATATTGATAGAAATTCCTTTTTTTACTAAGTCTTTTGCAATTTTGATCTTTTCTGCTCTTTTCACTTTTTCTTCGCAAATCCGTATGCCTTCAAATAGAGATCTTATTAATGCATTACGTAGTTCTTGACTTTCAATCTTTTTGTATTCTTTTATTAAATCAGGTAGTTCATTTTCTACTATCTCATCTTCTTCTATGAGCAGATCTGTAATGCTAATTGATAATGTTTCTGCTATTGCATATAATTTTTCCAGTGGAATGGCCACACGTCCTTGCTCATAGTTGCTTATTTCATCACGTGTTGTATCCATTTTCTCAGCCAAATCCTTTTGAGTATACTCCCGTACTGCCCTCCACTCCTTTATCTTTTTTCCTATTTGGTAGTAGATAGAACCCGTTTTTTCTTCAACACATTCATCAGCAGACAGACCAATTGTTTTTGAAACAGTATCAACAGAAACTCCTGCTTTAATAAGACCTTTTGCAATTTTTATTCTCTCCGTTTTTTTACTATTTTTCTCACTAACTTGAACAAATTTGGTTAGTAAACAAAACATTCTACGTAATTCCTGATCATTAATCTTTTTATATTCTCTTACTAGATTTAGTATTTCTTCTCCCTCATCTTCAAGACAGATTTTTTCATTTGATACAGGAATTAGGTCTACAATACCAATCGACAATATCTCTGCTATAGCATACAACTTTTCAATCGAAATTTTACGTGTTCCTTTTTCATATTGTAGTACTACTTGATACGTTACACTGACTTTCTTCGCTAAATCTTTTTGAGTATATCCTCGCTTTAACCTCCAGTTCCTTACTTTTTGTGCTATCTGATACCTTATTGAGATGTTTGCCATAAATATTATACATGTTAATACTACCAAACAAAGATATACAAAAACTTCTATGTTTGCATTTTAGTTGAATATTTCTTCAGAATTGTGTATAATTATTAATGCTTTTTAGGTACTCTTGCTATGGCTCTCTCGAAGTTTCTGGATCCCAAGAATGATGTCGCATTTCGCCGTATCTTTTGCACTGAAAAGAATAAAGACATCCTCATTCACTTTCTCAATGATATTCTGGGTTTTACTGGCAAAAATGAAATAAAGGATATAGAGTTTTTAAGTACTATTCAAGACCCTGATATTGCCTCTAAAAAGCAAAGCATTGTTGATGTATTATGTAGAGATTCCACGGGGGTGCAATGGATTATTGAAATGCAGGTCGCTAAAACCAAAGGCTTCGAGAAACGTGCCCAATACTATGCTGCTAAAGCCTATTCAAGACAAGCCGATAAAGGTGATCAATACCAGGACCTTAAGGAAATTATCTTTAATTGCTATAGCAGATTGTATTTTATTTCCTGATAAGTCTGAGTACAAATCAAAGCATACTATTCGCGATGAAGATACTAATGAACGTGATCTAAAAGATTTTTACTTTATATTTATTGAGTTGCCTAAATTTCCAAAAACAAAAGAAGATCAGCTTTCAAGTATAGTTGAAAAATGGGTCTACTTCTTTAGATATGCAGATGAAACTAGTGAAGAAGAGCTAGAGAGAATAATAGGAAGTGATCTAATAATTAAAAGAGCGTATGAAGAATTAAATAGGTTCAACTGGTCAGAAAAAGAATTTATAGCCTATGAACAAGAGATAAAGCGTATTCGTGATGAACAGGCTGTCCTCGCTCAAAAACTCGATGATGCCACTCAAAAAGGTAGACAAGAAGGCATCCAAATCGGCCATGAAAAAGGCAGAAAAGCAGAGAAAATTGAGGTTGCAAAGAATCTACTTAAAGCAGGAGTTTCTATTGACATTATAACTCAAACTACTGGTCTTTCTGTTGATTATATTGAGAAAATTCAAGAAAAGAAGTTTTAGCCATAACGTTTTTTTATTAAACCCTCTATTCTGGTAATTTTAATATTGCAATCCATTCTAATTTCTGTATAATGCCTTTTTTACATGACACTGTTAATACTTAATAGGGGGGATAATGCCAACACAGAAAGAGCTTCGGGCTACGATGTCCAAAAAATTACAGGAAGCTATTAAACATCCAGATCCAGCAGTTGTTGCCGGGAGGAAGTCAGCTATCAAGAGATGGGTGGGAGTCCTTCAAGATAACTTTATGGAGCACATAAAATACTTTAAGGGTGATAAGTTGAAGTTTTTGCACAATGTATTTCAAGATGAAGGTTGCTGGTCAGGTGTAAGGTTGGATAATGCTGCTTTAGGTCAAAGGTTTACTGAAGAAAAAATAGGTGGAATAGATAATCCACTTCGCAAATATGAGATGGCTTGTAGTTACTGTGTAGTGGATAAAATTCATCCTCTCTTTCAAAAAAGATTTGAATCTTATAGGAACAAGTTTCCTCCTGGTGCATTTGATGGTAAAACTGAAACTGAATTTGGCAAATACGTACAAAACTCGTTACTAGATAGCATAAAGAGGAAAGGTCCTGTATTTGATTTCTGGATCGATAGAGAATCTGGGGAATTAAAGAAGTATGATGCAGTAGAAGGTTTTGACAGTGCTGTAAAACTTAAGTGGAGTGAAGGGGTAGAGTATTTTTATAATCATTTAAAAGAAGAAGATAAGGAAAAGAAGCTCACAGAAGCTATTCTTGCTCTTTCTCGCGTTCAATCTGTTGAGAAAGACGCCCCTATTTTAGATTTTTGTGTAAATAAGATAGTCGATAAAGATACTCTTTTACAGAAATTATCACAGAAAGATAAAGGAGTATATTCCCTTTTTGCTGAATTAATAGAGTCATTTTTTTTTGATACGGTTCATGATTTGGTACAGTGCTGGTGTTATAAAGAAGTTTCAGCAAGAGGAGACTGTTCGGACAAAATATTCTCACAGCGAGACTATGAGCTTTTTCTTTCCTCTCTTTCAGATGTGATGTTGAAAAATCCTGAATCAAATGTTCAAGCTAGATCTCTTATTATGGAATTTTGGGAATGTGGTAGCTTGTATCAATACAGAAAAGCTGCTGTTAATACTTCTAATTATACAGTTCCTACAAGTGGTGTATTTGCAGAGTTAATAGTCAATTGGAGACGAGAAGACATTTATAAGACTGATGAAGAAAAAGAAATAGAGAAAAAAGAAATATTAGATATGATGTCATTTGCCAAAGATTGCTTTCCTGAAAAGTTTGAGCTCTTTAAAAAACTAATAATAAGAGACCTTAGATTATGCGGTAGGGAAGGTAAAAGAGTAAATGTAGATTACGGTCTGTTTGCAGAAGAATTATTCTCTGAGTTAGAGAAAACAATTTTACCACCTGGTCCTGTAGGTGATGGTCCTTGCAGTAATTTGCGATCACGATCTAAAGCTCATGGTAGTAAGAAAACAACTTTGCCAGTTGATGATAGTCCGCAGTCTGAGCTTGGAACTCCTAGTGTAAGTGGTGTTTCTTCTTATAAGAAAAAAAAGCGTCTTTACGTTTAGTGGTAATAAGTAATCCACTTATGAACTCTTGGTGTTTCTGGTCGTAGTAAATAAGGGGTATTTTGTATGAATAATGGTGATGGACTTATTAAAGGATTTGAATCTTTTTTAGATCAATGTCCATCTTTCTTGTATCATATAAGTGCAGGTCGTTTCCTTCCTGTATTCATTTTTAGTATGTTATCTATTGCACATGATGCTAATACCTTAAATGCAAATGAGAGAATCTATTTTCGTTTTGATAACCATGGTGTTAATCCACGTAATGGTAAAAATCGAAATACGGCAAACCTAAAAGTTGCTGTTTATCCTGACGGACAGCAAGTTGTCAGATGCTACAGTATTTCTGATCGTCCTAATAGTGATGGGTTGAGGTTCAGTACAAGGGAGAGAAATGCTCTAGTACAAGAGATTAGACGGCAAAATCCAAATTTAAGGGAAGAAGACCTAAATTTTGAGCAATACAAAGTATGCATGCACAGAAAGGGCAAGAGTCAGGGAGAGGTAATTGCAACGGTATTCGAGGTAATTCGTGAAAAAGATCATCAAGGTAGGAATAAATTTGCCAAATATTCAGCATCTGAAATCAATCTTATTAGACGGCTCTTAGGAGATCACAGACTAACAATTAAGGAAATAGAAGGAAGACAACTCAATCAAAATCAGCGTAGACAACTTGATAGGTTGGTCAATTTTGCGCAAGTAGCACAGGGTCAACAAGGAATTGATAATTTTATGGGAATGCTAGCGAGTGATAGAAGACAAGATGTAAGAGATAGAATACGCAGAGAAATTTTGCCATACATAACTGACATCTATAATAATTACAGACAAGTACTGGAAAATAATATTGAAAATCGCAATCAAAGATTTGAGGGTCACGGGTTTTTATTAGGTTTCTTAGCAAATTTTAGTCATCGCTACACAATAGGCATCGATCTTGATTTATCTCCTAGAAACACACATGTTGCATTTCTTGTACGTCATCAAGCAGAAAGAGAAAATATTCCTATTGTTATTAATCTTGCTATATTTGACACACCGTCAGATGTTACATTAAACTGTGCCATAGGCTACGCTGGAAGGTTACACACTTCTTCATTTATACCTATCCATACTGAATCAAGAAATACTGTCTGTGTTGGATTAAATTTTAATTTAGATCTAGATCCTTTTAGTGTTGATACAGTAAAACTTCAACAGGATAGATTTCCTTTAGTACAAAGATTATTTGAGTGTTTGGAGAATGAAGGCATTAGAGAAAATGTTAGAGATTTCTTGCTTCACCATCTTCCTGCTGAAATACCAAGAAATGCAGAGAATTATAATAGAATATTTGATTGCATAACTGGCTTTGCTTTTGGAAGTAGTGCTTTTGATAGGCACCCTTTAGAACTAGAAGAGGAAGACGAAGCACCTATAACAAAGTACATATTTAGACATGGTGATGAGGGTTTAAGATGTTTAACTATGGTCTTTCATGCTGAAGGTTCTGATATAGTTATACTTCATATTAGAGCTCACGATGCGCAACAACAAGGAGCCATCAATTTACAGACTCTTAATGTTAATGGAAATGATGTTCATGTGTGGGAAGTTTCATGCACACTTAATAATCAACTTGAACTAGATATTGATCTACCAAATGACCTTGGTTTATATCACGATTACCAAAATAATAATGCAAATAATTTTCTTGCTGGTGATCTTGTACAAGTGCCCAATACTGAAAATGTACATAATACTTTAAATCAAGTTGTGAATGATGGCTGGAAAAATATAGCTCAGCATAGAGGATTATTTCAAGAGATCTCTGGAGCATTGATGCCGCTTGTGGATACAATAAATGTTAATAGTGAGGATAAGTTCCGTTCTATACTACATGGTACATTTTATGCTAGTGATAATCCTTATAAAGTGCTTGCTATGTATAAAGTTGGTCAAACATATAGTTTAAAAAGGGGGCAGGAAGAAAAAGGAGAAAGGGTAATACTCACAAGAATTACAGAACAGAGATTAGATCTTTTATTATTAAGACAACCTAGAGAGAATGACTTAGATACTCACCCAATTGGATATGTGTTAAGACTTGCTAATAATGCAGAAGAAGTAGGACAACAGCAAAATAATGCGAGACAAGAAATCGGAAGACTTAAGAAACAACACAGAGGATTTATACCTATTACTTCTGGAAATGAGGTGGTTTTGTTTCCTATTGTGTTTAATAGAGATGCACGCGAAGCAGGTAATCTTATACTTTTCCCAGAAGGGATAGGAAGAGAAGAGTATGTACACAAGCTTGATCGTCATGTTCGCGGTTCAAGACCAGGAGGATTAGTGGGACCTGAAAGTGTTATTGATGAGAATCCACCAGAAGGTCTATCATCAGATCAGACTCGTGAAAACTTTAGGCGTTTTTACGAAGAAAAAGCACCAGGACAAAATTCGATTTTTTTGCTTGATATAGGCGACAATCTACATGTTCCGTTTAGTTACTTGCAAGGTACTAGAGCACAGGTAATAGAAACATTAAAGTCAAGAATAAGGGGAGGTGGTACTCCTACAGCACAAGGAATATTACAACAAATAAATGCTATCCTTCGTAGAAACAACGCTCGTGAGATAGAAGATGTGCATGATCTACTTGCACTAGACTTTGCAACAGATAATCAAAATTATCGTTATTGGCTACAAACTCATGACATGTTTTTCGCTGCACAACAATATACTTTCTATGATGATCGATCTAATCCAACTAATAATCGTCATGATTTTACAATAACTTCAGTAGGAGTCGATGGAAATCAAAATGATCCAACAGGTAGGGGCTTATTAAGTAGTCACATAGCTAACTTTAAACAAAAAGTAGATTCGGGTGAAAAAGATAGATTAATTGCTATTATTAATGTAGGTAATCGTCATTGGGTTACATTAGTTATTGTACACCAAAATGGAAATTATTATGGGTATTATGCTGATTCACTTGGTCCAGATAGTGGTATTGACAATAATATTCGAGGAGCTTTAAGAGAATGTGATATTAACGATGATAATGTCCATAATGTTTCCGTTCATCAGCAAACAGATGGCCATAATTGTGGCATATGGGTATACGAAAATGCTAGGGATATTAACCAAGCTATTGATCAAGCTTTACAGGGAAATAATAACTTTGGAGAGAAAGGTGAGGGTATTATAGGTTATATACGTGGTCTTCTTAGTGTAGGCATTGGAAATGACACTAGACAATCTCAAAGAAATGAACAATACTTTAAAAATCGGAGAAGAAATATTTCACAATTATTCCAAAATGATCCTCTATCTTCTCCTAGGGGTAGACTGATTCAAGATCATCCAGGAATTCAACATGAATTTGATCCATTACTATTACAATTTTTAGGACTCCAATACCCACAGCGTGGAGGTGGAGGAGCATTACAATTAGGCGGAGAAAGAGTGATATCAATTGATTTTGGTAACCCGCAGTCTGCATTAGATAAAATTGATGGAGTGAGTAGAGTTTATAACCATAGCAATAGTAGAGGTAGTAGGTAGAAGTTAATAGGTGGATGAAGTTTTCTTTACTCTATATTTACGCATTGGTTGTAATCGGTCTTCTAGGTTGTTTCTGCATATTTTATCTTACTATTACCCACAAATATAAATGTTTGTTGCGTAGCTCTTAATGGCATAACTTTTGCTTGAAATAACTGTTTATATGGTGCAATTTACAGCTTTTAGTTGCTAAAATTATAACTCTTAGTTTAATAATTTTAATCCAATAAGCTTTCAGGTTAATAAAATTAAATTATTTGAGTAAATACAATACTATGTTTTTATTTGTGGGTAATAGTAAGATATTTTATGGTGGTGTTTATTAACAATAATATAGAAGACTATTATTAAGACTCTTGTCCGTAAAGCACCTTCATTTGCTCCTCTCATGAGAGTGATATTTCCTTCAAATCAGCTAGTTTTAGATGCTGAGGTTGTGTGCCGTTTAAAATGGCTTCCTTAATTTTGGGTATCAAATAATTTAAACGTAAGACCCATTGTAAAAGATAAGATTTAATTTGAAAGAAAAATTGATGTGGTTAAAACTTGACCTTGCGCAGTATAGGAATATTTTTTATAAAAAGAACAATATCGATTTGAAATGTAAAATTATCATAAATTTTTCTTTTTATTCTCAAATGAATTACTATTAATTCAGTAAACTATATTATTAATATCTCAAGTAAATCAACCATTTTCAGCGCTCAAAACCAAGTGCGGTGAGAACAAGTTTTTTTGGTATGGATTGGACTACCAAGTGTACCATACGAACTTTTTTTATATTCTGAATGGCTTTGTTGCATAGCTAGTGTTGGTTGAGGTTATTGTAAGAAGAAAAGCTTTTTAATATATGGCTACTAACGCATTTTGTTGTAAAATAGGCATTTTTCAAACAAGTACAACTTATGCCACAAAAAATGAGAGTAAGTAACCAAAGAGAATATAACGAGTTTCTCAAAAAAAGAGGAAATGTTTTTCATTTTGTTAATCAAGCCATAGAAAATTGGTATGAAAATAATCCAAAAGTTGCAGGTGGCAATAACACTTATAGTGATAAAGTTGTAATTTTAATACACATAATAGTTCATCTTTTTAGAATTGGCTTGAGACAAGCTGTAGGTTCTGTAAAAGGTTATATGGTACAAAAATAGGCAAAAAACTTAAGATTATCAGCTATACACAAGCTTCCAGAAGATTTAAAAAGCTTAATTTGAAGATTGATGACCATAGAAGCAATAAAGATGATCTGGAAAATGTTGAAATTGCCGTAGATAGCACTAGAGTTAGTATCTACAATAATAACGGTGGGCATAGTAAGCTTAATATTTGAAAAAGAAAATACAGTGGTTATGGTCAAGTAAGAAAATTACATGTTGTTTTAAACATAAATGATAAGAAAGCAATAAGCATGAACTACACTAGTGGTGTTGCTGTAGACTATTTGCCGGTCTGCGATATGTTAGAAGAAGTCAGTGATAAATATAACATTTGTTCTATTCGAGCAGATGCGGCTTATGATATAAAAAGTGTGTATAAAGAATGCAGAAAATACAATATTGTGCCTATTATTCGCCCTAGGAAGGATACTAAAATTTGTTTAGCTGACTACTTATCAGAAAGAAACAAGTATATTAGTAGAATTAGGTCATATGAGAATTATGAAGATGGTATTAATGAATGGAAGAAAAAAGTTAAGTATGGAGCACGGTCTTATATTGAAGTCTTTTTCTATAGGTTGAAGCAAATATTTGGGTTTAGCTTGAAAAATAAATCAGAGGTAAATCGTGAAAAAGAGCTGTTAATTAAGTGCTACTTATTGAACAAATTTACTGATATAGGTATGGCTAAATTTAAATTAGCTGCGTAAATTCACTGTGATTTACATGCCTATCAGTGCTATGCAACAAAGCCATCCATAATCAGAAGAGCTGTTACGTATACTTAATTGGCAACCTTTTTGACAAACTGAACTCATCTCCTTTCAAACAATTTTTCTATATCACTTATTTTCATTTCTATATACGTTGGTCTTTCATGACCAGAATATGGAGTTTTCTCAATTTGTCTTAGTATCTCATTCATCTCTTCCAATTTCATTTTTCTTCCTGCTCCATGGCAAGCGATTGTGGCTGATATTTTATTCACCTTATCCTCTATTGACAACGTATCTTCCATTTCCGTTAACTTATCTACTATATCAACTAGCATCCCTTTTATATCTATTGTTCCCAAGATTGAAGGTATTTCTTTCACCATTATTTTATCTTCTGATTCTATTTCAATACCAAAACCCATTTCAAAAAGCTTATCTTTATAAGTTTCAACCATCTCCGTCCCTGCTTGGTTTTTAATCTCAACTATTTCAGGAAGGAGAAGTTTTTGTCTTTTTATGCTTGTTAAGCACTCGTATATCAATCTCTCGTGGTCTGCATGTTGATCTACTATAATCAGCCTATCTCCAGCCTCAGCAATAATGTAAGTACTGTGGACCTGACAGCGTGCATACCCTAGAGGATGATCCTCTATTAAATCAATTTGCTCCCTTTCTAGAACCATCGCTCCCTTTTGGGGTGGAGATTCTCCATACTTAAACGTTTCTGGTAAGCTTTGCCTTCTTTCATCTGGTGCATTGAATTCTTTCATTAGACGATTTTCTAAAAGACTTGGTCTCTTTTCATAAAACTCTTTTTGATTCTTTTTCTCTTTACTATCAACCTGCTCTTGGCTTTTACTATCATTAAAAATTAGCTCCTCTTCAATACCTTGACCACTTGCTGCAAACCTCGTTGATAATGCTTTTATTATCCCTCTTCTCACTATTTCATATATTAGCCTTTTATTCTGAAATCTTACTTCCGATTTATTTGGATGCACATTTACATCTACTTGATCGTATGGTATCTCTAAGTGCAGCACTGCAAAAGGATACCTCCCACTTAGAATAAAATCTTGATACGCATATCTAATTGCACCAATAAGTAGATTATCTTTTATTGGCCTTCCATTAACAAACGTATAGATCTGAGTTGAATTGCCACGACTAATAGTTGGTTTACAGATGTGTCCCGTAAGTTTGATGCCGTCTTCTTCCTCTTTAACTTCCAGCGAATTGCTCTGAAATTCTTCTTCTGTTTCACATAATCTGTTAAATAATGAAGTTTGCTTAACATATTTTAAGAGCTTTTTATTACCGGAAGTGAGAGTAAACCCAATACTATAGTTAATCATTGCTAAGTTATTTACAATGTCAACAATGCTTTGTGTTTCTGCCCTCTCGGTTTTTAGAAATTTTAATCTATTTGGAGTGGCAAAAAATAAGTCACGAACTTCAATATATGTACCCTGTAGCAAAGAACAAGGTGTAATCTCTCTTATTTTTTCTCCTCCCTCATACCTTATAGACCATGCTTCCTTTGCTCCACTTGCCTTAGACGATAATTTCATTCTGCTTACTGCTGCAATTGAAGGTAAAGCTTCTCCTCTAAACCCAAGGTGCTTGATCTCTATTAACTCACTATCGCTTAATTTTGAAGTAGCGTAGCGCATAAACGCAAGTTCCAAATCTTCCTTTTCTATTCCATTTCCATTATCTGTCACAGTTATAAGATTACGCCCACCACTTTCTATTTTGATCTCTATCTCTGAACTTCCAGCATCTATTGCATTTTCAACTAATTCCTTTACTACACTTGCTGGCCTCTCTATTACCTCTCCCGCTGCTATACGATTTATAGTTTTTGTGTCTAAAAGAATTATTGCCATAATACTCCACCCAATCTATGAAACTTAGAGTTCCCTCTATTTTTTGGTGATTTCTTGACCTCACAATCTCTATATTTTAGCTTTTTAGATTCCTTTCTAGCAAGTCTATCTGCCTCCTCATTGTACATATTACCGTTGTGAGCTCTAACCCACTTCCAATTAATATCATGCTGCAAAGCAACTTCATCTAGTTCCTGCCATAATTCTCTGTTCTTCACTGGCTTTTTATCGGCTGTCTTCCAACCATTTACCTTCCATTTATTGATCCACTCTGTTATACCTTGTTTAATATACTGACTATCAGTGTGTAAAACAACTTCGCAAGAAACTTTCAACATCTTTAGCCCGTTAATCACAGCCTTTAACTCCATTTTGTTATTCGTTGTGTCTTCTTCACCTCCAGAGATACGTTTCTTGATAAAGACACTTTTATTTTCATACATCACCACGGCTGCCCATCCAACAGGCCCAGGATTTCCGGAACATGCTCCATCTGTATATATTGTAACCTTCTTTTTTTCGCCCATACTTACAGGATATAGATTCAACGTAAATTTGCTACTGAAAATGTTGACATGAAGTTTCAAGATCTTTATCATATACAAGGTGTAGGGAGCCCGTCCTCTCGATGTTAGGTAATCATATTTGAGTCTTTGTACTCGCATTTTTTTGGAGCCTACACCAAAGTGTTTTTGAAACTTTTTATAGCTTATCAGTTCATTTGCTAGGGTTTTAAGGCAGTTATAAAACGATGACTAACACTACATCTAAAGCCTAAAATGTAATTCTCAGGTGATCTTTGACAGATGTTTTTTTTCATCAACACATTCAAAGCTTAGAAAAACAAAAGGGTTGAATATTTCTTCACAATTGTGTATAATTATTAATGCTTTTTATCTTACTTTCTTATGGCTCTTTCGAAGTTTCTTGATGCATGCAATGATTATGCCTTTAAAAGAATATTTGGCACTGAAAAGAATAAAGATATCCTTATTCATTTCTTGAACGATATTTTAGGCTTCACTGGCTTAGCTGCTATTCACGATGTTGAATTCTTGGCTACCATTTTGGACCCTGAAATTGCCGCTAAAAAGCAGAGTATTGTCGATGTTCTTTGTAAAGACTCTCAAGGTTCCAGATATATTATAGAAATGCAGTTCACTAAGACCAAAGGCTTCGAAAAGCGTGCTCAATATTATGCTGCTAAAGCCTACTCAAGTCAAGCTGATCAAAGTGATAATTATCATAATCTCAAGGAAATTATCTTCATAGCTGTTGCTGATTGTATTATTTTTCCAGATAAGGCTGAGTACAAATCTAATCATGTCATTTTAGATCAAAATAGCTTTGAACATGACTTAAAGGATTTTTACTTCGTATTCATAGAACTACCAAAATTTACAAAGACAAAAGAAGACCAACTAGAAAATATAGTAGAAAAATGGTGTTACTTTTTTCGATATGCAGCAGAAACAAACGAAGAGGACCTAGATAAAATAGTTGGTAGTGACGTAATAATAAAACGAGCTTATGAAGAGATGAATAAGTTTAATTGGTCAGAAGAAGAGTTACTAGCATATGAACAAATGAAAAAACGCATAATGGATGAGGTAGCTGCTTTAGCTCAAAAATTTGATGAGGGTCTTAAAGTAGGTCACGAAAAAGGTAGACAAGAAGAAAAAATCGAAGTTGCAAAAAACCTACTTAATGCTGGCATTTCTATTGATGTTATTTCCCAGACAACTGGCCTTCCTCAGGCTGACATTACACAACTTAAGGAAGAAACTTTTTAGTCTACTACCTTCTTCCAGCGACTAATTCTCTGGCATTGCCCGCAATTAATACATCATCTAACCTAGTTCTAGGTCCAGATAAACCTAAGCTTTGCGGTTCTTTTATATTATCCATTTTTAGTACGTTATTTTCATTATGTAGCATTTGGTGTATTGATTGATTTAGTGATACATCTAGCTTGTTATTAAATGTAGCCATAAACTTTTCAAATTTCTTCGGACTTAATTTACCAGCTTCTTCATCAGGACATGCTTTCTCTACATACGATTTTAAAATCCCTGAAATTTCATTGAATTTACCACTCATGACTTTTCTAGTAATTTCTTTCTGCATTTCCATATAATCAATATTTAATCGATGCATTGATACACCACTTTTTAATCCAGCTTGCTCTACTACTTTCTCAAATTCCTTTGTAATATTGAGTGCATAGCCCTGTGCTTCTAGTGGGGATATAGACTGATCTACTGTAGAAATATACTTCTGACCTGTAACTTTTCTAATTAATAAATCAAGTAACATTATTGTACCATTAAAATCAACATGTGATAGATAGTGATCTCCCATTTCTAGTATTATATTTCCGCTACTAGGTTTAAATTTAACAGGTGTTTGCCTTTCACGCATTTGTTTTATATTTGCATTTACATAATCAATGTTGTCTCGAAAGAAACCTCCATTTTCTTGTTTTTTATCTGTACCATCAGATGGTAGTGTGGTACTTGTTGAACTACTATTACTTACCGAAGCTTTGGCAAATTGCTCATCAACTTGTGGTATTGAACTTGCAGTATTTGATGCTTCCTCAGATAAAGCAGCTCTAAACCCACCTACAGAACTTTTCACCCAACTAAACAAATCATTTATCCATGAAGATGGTCTTGTACCACTACTTGCTGTTATCTCAGGTTGATCACTTGAATCTATAGCAAGAGGTTTTCTTGACATATGATGATGATTGTGATCTCCATGGTGATGACGGCGTTTACGTTGTACAGGCTTTTCTCTTTCTTGATTAAGTTTTTCTAAGCACTGCACAACATCACTACATTCTTCATTTTTACTATGTTCTCTAAGTTTTTCTTTAGCAATATCTAGTGGTGTTTTACCATCCCTTTCAGTATCGATATTAGCCCCTCGACTGATAAGCTCTCTAACTTTAGGGAGATTTTCTTCTCTTACAGCAGTAAATAACTTCCTGTTTAATTGTTCATGTTCTAAAATTCTCACTATACGACCTTGTTGGCCAAGCAATAATGCATTATTGAGAGATCCTTGATTCTCTTCAAGAGTGTTCTTTGTATTAATAGCAATATCTAGCGGCGTCTTACCATTCTTGTTTTTAGTATCAATATTAGCTCCTCGACTGATAAGCTTTTCAACTCTAGAAAAATCATATTCTCTTACAGCAGTAAACAACTCTTTGCCTAATTGTTCTTGTTCTAAAATCTTGACTATATCTGTGTAACCTTTTTGAGTAGCTAAGTCTAAAGGTGTTTGGCCGTAAGTATCTTTAACCTCAATGTCAGCACCTCTACCAAGAAGAAGTTTAACTGTACTTGGCTTATTTCCTTGTACAGCTACATGTAAAGGTGTCCAACCATTATTAGTTCTATCGTTAATGTTATTAGCATCACTATCTAAAAAAGACTCAACTATTTCAGATTTATCATTATTTTGGGCAGCCAAATGTAAAGGTGTATCACCATATCTATCTTTAGCTCTAATGTTAATATTGCTATCAAGAAAAAATTTAACTACATCAAACTTACCGTAAGCAGAAGCAAAGTGTAAAGGGGTCCAACCATACATGTCTTTAGCCTTAATGTTAGCACCTCTATTAAGAAAAAACTGGACCATGTCCAGATTACCTTCTTGAGCAGCAAAATGCAAAGGTGTTTTACCATCCTTATCTTTAGCACTGATATCAGCTCCTTTACCTATAAGATACTCTACTACATCCAGACGACCATTCCAAGAAGCCCAGTACAGCGGTGTCCTGCCATCTTTGTCAGTATCATTAACACTCACTCCCTTACTAATAAGAAACTCTATAATGTTTTTACTATTATTCTCAGCGGCAACATGTATAGGTTTTTCACCAATAGTAGAAGTATCTGCAGCATTGATATTAGCTCCTTTTTCTATCAAGAATTTTGCAACCTCTAATTGATCAAACTTAGCAGCATAGTGTAAAGGTGCCCAACCATTTTTATCAGCCTCATCAACGTTTACCCCCTTGCTGATAAGAAACTCTATAATACTTTTACTATTATTTTCAGCAGCAACATGTATAGGTTTTTTACCAGCAGTAGAGGCGTCTGCAGTATTGATACTAGCTCCCTTATCAACGAGAAGCTCAGCAATCTCTAAACGTCCTCTCCATGCAGCATAGTGCAGTGGTGTATAACCTTGCTTGTCAGTATCATTAATACTCACTCCTTTGCTGAGAAGAAACCCTATGATATCTTTACTATTGTTCTCAATAGCAACATGCACAGGCTTTTTACCATAAGGGCCTTTATCTGCAGCATTAATATCAGCGCCTTTTTTTATCAAAAACCTTGCAATTTCTAAACGATCCTCAAATGCAGCCCAATGTAGTGGTGTCCAACTGTATATATCTGTAGTATTAACATTAGCATTCCGACTAACAAGATCTTCAGCTTCATTGAGATTACCATCTTGTACTGCAGTCAACAATCCTTCATCTAAATCTGATTGTACTTGCTCTATCATCTCCACTATATTTGTATAACCTTCTTGCATAGCCAAATCCAAAGGTGTTTTACCATCCTTGTCTTTAGCGTTAATATTAGCACCTTTATTGAGAAGAAGTTTGACTGTACTTGGTTTATTTCCTTGTATAGCTAAATGTAAAGGTGTTCTACCGTTATTAGTTATATCATTAATACCACTAAGATCTCTGTTCAAAATAAATTCAATTACTTCAAGTGTACTATCATGTTGAGCAGCTACATGCAAAGGTGTTTCACCATCTTTATTTTTAACCTTTAAGCTAGCTCCCTCTTCGACAAGATATTCTACTACTTTCACATGACCATTATTACAAGCGTTATGTAAAGGAGTATTATCACTATTATCTTTCGCTTCTAAACTAGCACCTTGGCTAACAAGAGCCTTGACTCTATTAAGATCATCACCGTTTACTACAGCCAACAATTCTTTATTTAAACCTGACTGTGCTTTTTTCAAAAATTCTTTTATATTTTCTTTAACAGCCAAGTCTAAAGGTGTGTTACCATCTTTATTTTTAGCCTTTAAGCTAGCTCCCTTTTCGATAAGATATTCTACTACTTTTAAATGACCATTTTGAGAAGCATAATGTAAAAGAGTGTTACCATTGCTATCTTTCACCTCCAAGCTAGCACCATGGCTAACAAGATCATCAACTTTATTAGGATCACCATTTTTCACCGCAGACAACAATTCTTCATCTAATCCTGATTGTATCTGCTTTATCATTTCTACTATATTTATGTAACCCTTGTGATCAGCCAACTCTAAAGGTGTTTTATTGTCTTTATTTTTAGCCTTTAAACTAGCTCCCTTTTCGATAAGATATTTTGCTACGTTAAAGTGACCATTATTACAAGCATTATGTAGAGGAGTATTATCATTATTATCTTTAGCTTCTAAATTAGCACCTTGAGCAATAAGATCTTCCACTTTATCAAAAGTGCCCTCTCGTGCATTGATTGACAATCCTTGATCCATCTGCGCTCTCTTCAAAAGCTCTATCATATCTCCTTTAGTAGCTAAGTCTAAAGGTGTTCTATCATTCTTATCTTTAGCATTGACACTAGCACCTCTATCAAGAAGAAGTTTTGCTACGTTCAACCTTCCTGCTTCAACAGCAAGATCTAAAGGCTTTTTATCATCTTTGTCTTGAGATTCGATGACAGCACCTTCATCAAGAAGAAATTGAGCTATATCCAAATTACCCCCTTGAGCAGCAAAATGTAAAGGCGTTCCCTGATACGTTATCTCATTATTAAATTTTGCACCGTTACTAATAAGAAGTTTGACCACACCCCATTTACCTGACTGAGCAGCATAAAGTATCGGTGTCCAATCACGCCCGTCTTGAACTTCGATACTTGCACCTCTGTCAAGAAGGAATTGAACCATATCCAAATTATTTCCTGATGCAGCAAAGTGTAAAAGTGTTTTACCTTCCTTGTCTTGAGCATCAATATTAGCTCCTCTATCAAGAAGAAGTTCTACCACGCTCCATTTACCTGATTGAGTAGCAAGAAATATTGGTGTGTACCCAAATTTATCTTGAACTTCAATATTAGCACCTCTATCAAGAAGAAGTTTAACCTTATCAAATTCACCCACCTCGGAAGCAAGATGCAACAGTGTTCTGTCAAGTTTACCTTGAGCATTTATGTCTCCACTGTTTGGAACCTCTAAATGTATAGAACTCTCTTGTGAATTAACAATAGAACTCACATTATTTAATTTATCAATACTATCTGAATTATGTATTTTATCTACTTCATTACTTAATAATATCTCTTTGTCAGTAAATTTTATAGATAATGTTTTCATTTCAGGTTCTTTATAGAAATCTCTAAAATATATAATACACAACTCATTTGCTTCTATGCCAGCATTAAAGGCATTGGTAACTATCAAGTCATATTTATCATGAAGGTAGGTATACCGCCCTGCTTTTTTAGATATAATTAGTTTACTATTTTCTTCTATGTCTTGAGGTCTTACTACAATAATTTTCTCATCAGAAATAAAGAATGAAGACTTTAAATCTAGATTACCATCTATTTCCACCGGTGCATTATCAAAAATAATTTGTAGTTTTTTATACCACTTATTTATAAGTGCATCCTTCAGCCTAACTGTTATTACATCTTGCTGCAAGCCGGTAGCTGATATAGATAACTTAATTAATAAATCATTTTTGTCTTTAATAATCGTTGGTGTCGGTTTTATACTCAAATCCCTATCTACTTGCTGTACCAGCTGATGTAAATCTAATATACTTCTTAAACTTTTCTTTCCATTGACATCCTCATTAATGATTACCTCTTGAATAGGGAAGTTTTCAATATCAAGTGTTTCATGACCTGAAGTAATTGTACATACATCGTTTCCGCTTAAAACAATATTTTTTCTCCCACTTGCATTGAGTTCACTACAAACATCTCTCCTCATAGAATCCGCAGCGTTGCTTCTCCCTCTATTATTTAAACAACTATCTAAATCTAACTTATTTTTTGACTGATTTAAAAAGGTGTGCCTTTCAACATCTTCAACCATAGCAGATGTTCTACTTGCTATTTGCTGACTATTTTCTTCAGTCAATATTGACTGATAGTCTACTACACTTTGATTATAACCATTTGACCCTTGTATACTACGTCTCTTGCGAGTAGATCCACAATCTTCAATCTTCCAAACACCATTGATAACACTTTCCCCTGATTTCCAAGTGAACACATACCGCCTATCCTTGTCACAATTGTTTAAGTGGTACATACAATCATTATTAGGTGAGTACAAGTACCTTCCATACTCAACATTCTTTAGATACACATTATCGCCATTGAGCTCAACCTTCCACTTAAATTGATCACTATTTCCATTTGAAGGCCAAGTGAACACATACCGCCTATCCCTATCACAATTGTTTAAGTGGTACATACAATCATTATTAGGTGAGTACAAGTACCTTCCATACTCAACATTCTTTAGATACACATTATCGCCATTGAGCTCAACCTTCCACTTAAATTGATCACTATTTCCATTTGAAGGCCAAGTGAACACATACCGCCTATCCCTATCACAATTGTTTAAGTGGTACATACAATCATTATTAGGTGAGTACAAGTACCTTCCATACTCAACATTTTTAATACATACCTCTGATGAAAATACCGCATTTCTCACTGACTCTGGTAATTTACTTTTTAGCCTTTCAAGATCAGATCTTTTTTCTGAACTGACCCCGGAATATTTATTAGAGTTCACTGTACTTTTAATACGGTGAGCTAACTCAAATACTGCACCATCGTTCTTCGGCATTTTATCAAACACAGCCATATAACCTGAGATACTCTGACCAGGGTTATTATGACTGTATATAAACCTTAATATTTCTTTTTTATCTACTTGCCAGTATACGTCACTTACAGCTTCCTTAATTGCTCTATCAAACAACTTTTCATCAAAATTATAAATCTCATCCAAAAGTTCAATAGTCGAAGCACTACGATTATGCAGCATACCATCCTTTAGCACCTTTTTTGCTGTACTTTTTATCGAACCTTTTAAACTACTTATACAAAACTCTACCAATCTTTTTGCGTTAGATGGAATATTTGCTTGGTTAACAACTTCCTTCTTTAAAAATTCAACCTGTTTTATCATTTTAAATGCGTCATTACTTTTAGTCTTGATCCTGTTACAAAGAAGTTCAATTACACCTGAGTCATTATTGTAAGCGGCTAAATATAGAGGTGTTCTACCATCGTTGTTTTTAGCCTCGATATCAGCACCTCTATCAAGAAGAAGATTAATTACGTTTTGCTTTGCTTCTTCAACAGCCAAATGCAGGGGTGTCTTACCCTCCTTACTTCTAATTTCAATACTAGCACCTTTATCTATAAGAAAGCTAACCATATCAGGATTACCATAATGAACAGCATAGTGCAAAAGCGCCCAATTATCACTGTTGCAACTAGTACTCTCTAAAGCATTAATATTACCTTTCTTCTCTAAAAATGCTTTGAATACACTCTTGCTTAATTCTACATTACCGTTGTAAGTAGCATAATGCAAAGGCGTCCAGTTCTGTGAACACTGATTTTTATATTCAATATCAACATTACTTTTTTTAGCAGTTTTATCAAGAAGGGTTTTAACTTCATCCCATTTACCTTCATAAACTGCTGTACTTACCAAAGGTTTCAATACTCCCAACCCTGAAGAGATCATCCAATTATTGCACTGATCTATTATGTTTGAATCATAGCCATTCAGCAAAAGGTTGTTTTCTAACTTTTCAAGCAATGTTAAAATCTGATTACTACTTGGCGTTTTATTTTTTAATTCCTCAATTTGTTCTAAACTACAGGAATTTTCTGTAAAGCTTACATGGTCCTGAAGTGAAGAAAAACTTAAACATTGGTATATTGGGTTCTTGTTTTCCATTATAAAATTATCAATCGATACTAAACATTTAAAGTCATTTTCTACTTTAGGAGCATATTTACTTTTATTTTTATAATTCTCTGAAGCTTTTTCAATTAGGTCTTGTACTTTCCCTACTTCATATAAGCTAAACCTATCTAATCTACCGAGCGTTATTGGTTCTAAACCTAGATCAAACTCCAACGTAGAAATTCTATGAGACTCAGAATTATTCCAATTCTTTATATTGATTGTGTGATTGGATACTTCATCAGAAAACACCAAATCTGTGTTACTACTAGAAACTCTAATCCGATCTGGAGTAATATTCTTTAGTATCATTACTCCTATACGCTTTTCATCTTCCTCTATCGAATTTAAAGTACCATTTTGATTATGTGTAATATCGACAGACTCAGTGAAGTCTATAGTGTATTCTTTTACAGTTTTCTCATAATCACTCTTAAGTTTATCTTGATAGTCCATTATTCCATTAACTTCTTGCTGTAAACCAAGATATGAGGAAAAATTACCATCATTCCACAGAAAAAAATTAACGTTTCTCCATTTACTTTGATTATCATAAAAATTTTCTACTTTTATTATAAAAGGAACCTCGTTATTCCTTATCAGTAAAAGATGATCTTTGTTTCTATATCGCTCAATATCTTCAAGACGGGAATCTATCACTACATGATCATCTTGAAAATCTTTAGGTAACACAAACATGTTTTGAGCTTGTGTAGCGTGGAAAAAAGGAACTAATTTACCATTTCTCGAAGAAGAGGGAGAACATGATATTGACTGTATATTAGGGATAAAAGTTTCTCCTTTTTTATTCATAATTATAAGATGCCTATAATTAGAATCTTGAAGGTAATTTTTTACTCGAATGTTACTATTATTGTGCTTTAAATAGAGGTCACATTGCTGGATTGAAAAATCTTTTTCAACCATTGGCATAAATAGTATATCCAGTTTTTTATCATTTGAATTATTATCAATTTTAACTTCTCTACTATTTATATCATTGCTAATAAAATACACATCACTTCCATCTCCACCTCTAGCAACTATGGCTCCTTGATCAAAATTTATTATATCATCTTCTGAAGAACCAAAAAACATATGTGAAACTGTACTATTATCCTGATTTTGTACTTTATCTCTAATAACACCAAAGACTTTATAACTCTTATGATTATTTAGAATTTTTTTGTAATGATTTTCAACATTGTCAAAATTATCTAGGGAATGTTCTGAATGTAATTCAAATGAAGTAATTTTTATAGTTGATGAGTCTGATCTTTCAATCTTAGGAACAATATTACTACCATTTTTATCTATTAGTGCAAAGCGAGGTTTATTACTGCTTTGCTCAACATAATTTTTTACATCAAGAGTAAATTGATTGTTTTGACCAAAATTTATTTTTAAAGATAAAGTATTACTGTCTGTGGAATAAGTGATTTGATCACAATCACCTAATAAATCGATTTCCGGAAAAATTATAGTTCCTGTTCCATCTACATCAATTTCTGAATATAAACCCTTACCTTTGTAGTCTGCAGCTTTTACGTAAAAAGTATAATTGCTCTTTCCACCCTTGACTGTAGTATACGGCGAAATAATTACTTTTTTACAATTTTCAACTACATCTTTCCTATTTTTATCAAGACCACCGCCACTATCTATTATAACCTCACGATCATCGGTTCCTATAAAGTGCTCAGAGTAACCCATGCACAAAATCTCATCCACCTTGTTCTTTCTTCCAACATAGTAATAATTAAAGATGCCATTATTATCAATTTGATCATTGATTAACCAACGACCATTTACTCTTGCCTTTAATGACCCAGAGGCATTAGGCTTAAAACGATAGTTAACGTTCATTCCTATAACTGGATCTTTCAATTGACTTAAATCAATTATATTAACAGAGTTACCTCCACCAATAATTTTACCTGAAAAGCCAATGTTATTTACAATAAACCTATTTACTACATTATTACCACCAGTTATTCTTGTTGCACCTGGATAAATTAGAAAATTATTGTTCCATTCGTTGCTTCCAATAATGACACCATTATCTACATTCTGTAGATCATAGACAATTGTTTTGCCATTTTGCTTTACACCTACTCTACCATCGTGACTAATAACCATTGCATTATCACAGTAGTATAAAGGCGGTTGAACTGAATTTGTAATACCTTTTTCATAATCTTGCCCAGTAATCTTTGGCAAACAAATCCTGCTAGCACCCGGTATACGATCAGGTATAACACGTGAAAGATCTTCGGTATTAGTGTCTTCCTTATCCATCAGAATTTTTGCATAATCTGGACGAAGGGTATTACCGCTTACTTTTCCAAGACCAATACCATAAGCAACAGTACTATTAGGGCTATTATTTAAAGCTTGCCACGCTCCTTTAGTGAGACTATTAACCATTTCCTTTCTTGCTGCAAGATGTTGCACATCTAGTGGTACAGGTTGAAAAGCAAATGTATGCCAAAAAATACGCCAATTTTCATCATGGGCCGTATCATACTTTTTCTCGTACTCCACGATATTGCTGACACCACTATAAATTCCATAACCTACCATGAGCCCAAACCCAACTGCAATACCAACTACCGGCATACTTGCTGCTGTAAGAGCAACACCAGAAACAAATGATACACTAGAAAAGGATATAGATGCTATATTATCTCTTATCTCCTTTTCTCCACATGGATTATCACTATCCTCTCTTTTTTTACAATCAACAAGATTACTTGCTGACATACCTATATCAACAATATCAAAAACACCAGCTATAGCTCCTGCCGTACCTTTTGCTATTGTACTTCCAAACTTTATACCTGCAATCCGAATAGCAAATTTTGTCTGTTTACCCAGAGTGCCTGATACAATTTTTCCTGCAACCTTTTCAGCTGATGCTACAACTTTTGGAGTAATTTTAACCATTACATTCTCAATTGGTTGAGATGCAAAAGACCATCCTATCCCACCTAAATTTAATCCACAATCTATTGCTGTTCCATCTTTACAAGATACAATAGCTCCATGAATTCCTCTTATTAATTGTATTCCACCTGCAGCGTTCATTAACCTGCTTTTCAACTTTGAGCTTTTTGTTGTACTACCAGTTTGCTGTGAAATGTCACCGTGCAAATTCTTAATACGTTCATTTTCAATATAACGTCCGTACCCTTGATCTTCAACTACCTTATCAAATAAGTACTTATGATTACCTTCGATATTTTTATCTCCAACGAACTCTATTAGCTGAGCATTTTTCCCTTCATTTTGACTACTTTTAACATAAGTTAGGAACTTTTCACTATCAACTATAATCTTATCTATATTATTTTCATCTACCCTTCCCTTAATAAACTTTTTTACATCATCCAATGAAAATAAACAAGGATTAATACTTCTTCTTTTTCTACTACCTTGTTTTACACAATTATTTAGGTCAAATTTCTTTCTAGGTGCTTGTGTTTCAGCAAGTACAGCCTCTAGATTAGCTATACGTTGTGGATCTATACTTAATTTGTCTGAAACATTTTCTCTCGTGCGTATAAAATAAGCTTCATCTCTTCCTTGAACTTGCAAACGGTTACGTATTTCATCAGGAATATTACTTCTACTTCCTTGCAACACAGCATTAATACCTCTAGCGTTTTCTAACGCCCATAAGCCACAATTATAACCATCTCTTTGTTGAGTAACAGGAACATCATGAACGTTAATTTGAGCCTGTTGTAAAACTTGACGAATATTATCTGGAACACTATTACCCAACGAGTCTACATAGTATCCATTATACTGCCCATTTTGATAGGCAACGACCAACGTAACCCAGTGATTATTATCTAAATTAACAATTAAAGTTAATGGCCTTCTTTCACCTCTTGTTGTTACGCTATCTTGAAACTGTTGCAATTGATTAACTATGTGTTCTGATGATCCCACTACTTCAAATAATGTATCAGCTCCATAACCGTATTCTATTCTTGCAATATCAGCTATATCATGTTGTTGCAGCCAATAATGATAATCTTTTTCTGCTGTTGCAGATTCTAATGTACGTAAATTCTCTTCTTGTATACCAATATTTTTAAGTCTCTGAGTTATCTCTTGTATTCCTTCTAAATGTTTTTTCTTAGCTATATCAATAGAACTATGAACTACTATAGCAGGAACAAACTCATCACTCGTTAATATTAAAGAATTTTTATCTTTAGCTTTCACATTAACAACTACGCCCATGAAAAGCATTTTGTCACTATCTGTTATTGTTTTCAGTGCTGCCCCTTTAGCATATCTAACATTTTGTTCTTTTGTTAATTTATCAACTTCCTGTTTTAGCTGATCTTGATTTAAGTTTTTATCTATAAGCTTAAATTCCAGCGCTATAGGAGTATATTCTTTAGTACCCTGAGGCGAAGGACCAATACCTTGAATTACCATATCAACACGACCACCTGCTCCTACTTGAAATTCAGGTATAATTACAGTCTTAGAAGAAGTTTCCTGTAGCTTTAAATCGCTGTAACTACTAAATAAACCATTAAGAATGGCTTGTAATCTTGCTTCATTAGTAATCAAATCTTTAATAGGATAAATTGCATCTGCTACCTCAGCAAGTAGCCTTTTATAATCTGGTAATAAATCTTTACCATCAGAAGAAGTAGCATGCTGAGAAGTGATTGCCTGATCAAATTTTACCTTTAATTCATCAGAATTAGGTATCTTAAGAAAACTACCTGTAAATTGTTGATCGGCACCACTTGGTTTATATTTACTTATCTGTTCTATTTTAAAAAGGTCTTCAAAAGATAATCCTGTTTCATATTTTTTTAGACTCATTTTAATTTCTACGGCATTTCCTACTTTTCCTATTTCAGGTATGTTCAGTACTGGAATTTTTTTATCAGCATAGAATTCCTTTGTATTGGACTCTCGTATATGAAAAATGAATGCTGTTTTTTCTTGTCCTTCATTACCTTGAACAAGTATTAATGTCATAACTGGGCTTTTAGATAAAGTGTATTCTGTTCCCTGAGGCCAGTTCAGCGGGTACTCATCATATGAGTATATATATTTTTTAATGTTACTTTGATCTTGACCAATCTTGTTGATTAAAATTGATTGACCTAATATGTCTCGACTGAAATAGTAATGATCTTTTGTTTCTTTATTTGCTGGAAAAGTATTGTATTCGCTTGATAATAAATCTGTTACCTTTCGCTTAAAAACTTCCTCAGAAATTGATTGATTATCCCACTCACCAACTAGTTCGATAAATTCCTCCATCAAGGGAGAAGAAGGTTGTTTAATAGGTTTTACTTCAGTTTTAAACGGTTCCACATTATCTAAATTTAACCCAACAGCAATGGCATTATCTGTATTGGTTAAAATCCTCATCTTATTTGGTCTAAAACCTTTAATATAGTCTTCAGCTTGCTTTAGTGCATCACTTGGAGTAACTTGCCCTTTAGTGCCAGCCTTGAGTTCAATAAGAATTGGAACTGAATCAACAGCGCGATTAGGCCCACGAACGAGCAAAACAATATCAGCATAACCTCCACCAGCAAATTGCTCCAGATAGAGTTTGGTATTATCACGATATCGAAAGTTATCAAATACTCCTGCTACAAAGCCATGTTGATCAGCTTCGCGAGCTTTAATGCCATAAACATTAGCTTGCAAGTCTAAATTGGTGTGAATTTTTTTTAATATAATTTAGAATGTCTTCGAGATTTTCCTTAGCTTGACGTGTATCTGAACTGACAAGCTTTTCTATATAATCCTCTAGGTAAATAGATTTACCCAGCTTTTTTGTCACTTCTTGAAACTTTACTGTAGGCTCAATAGGTTGATCTATAATCTTCTTTTTACTTTCTACCTTAATGTTTATTTTTTCATCTTCTCCATCACTCTTTAAGGTATATCCCTTTACTGACGTAAGTCTTGATAACTCTTTTCTAACATCATCACTAAGATCCTTACCTGATTTACCTAGAAACTGCTTGATTTCATCAAAAAATTTATTTTTAAACGCATCATTACCCTTTAACTCACCAGAATCAATTTGCATTGTTTGAATATTTCCATATATATCCTTAGCTTTATACTCCAATACGTTATTCTTCAGATATAAATGTAACTTCTTCGACTTAACATCCTTGTCTGACTTTGGTCTGCTTTTTACTAACTCATACTTATCTTTCAAAATTTTTATCACATCAATTTGAAGCTTACGTTCGTCTAATGGAGTGTAATCTCTACCCATCACATTCTTCCACTCACCTGTGGTGAATTCAAAATTCCTAGTGCGTGTTTGTGGGGAGTTAGAATGTTGAGCTTCTATATCTTCAGTGAAAATAAAAACATGTGTTTTGGATTCTGTTTCTGCTACAACTTTTAAAGTTCTTGCTCCTTCAAAATGAAAATGTAACTTTTTTATACCTAGCTTATCGTTAAGCTTAGTATCTAACACACTGGAAAACCAACCTAGAAATCGATGAGGAAAAAAAACAGCCTTTTCACTAGAGTGCAAATAAGATTGTATTTGATCAACCAATGATTGAAATCTTGCTTCAAAGGACTTATCCAGTAGATCTGCAGAGGTTGAAGGGTCTACTTTCCCAAAAAGTAACTCTATTAGTTCAAAATCTTGTGATTTCTCTTGTTGTTGATTGTTATCAACCATAACTACCTCCTGATTTTAACCTTATTTTAACCTTTTACAATCTTTACTCTCACTAAAATTCTTTGTATGCTTTCGTTTAAGTCTAAGTAACTGAATTTTCAAAAAGAGAAACTCTACACTTTGCTTCTAATATCAGTAACTTCCTGTTTTACAGATTCTACATCTAATGATGCACTTGGTAACTGACTATCACCTGCTCCGCTATCTAATTGCCTGTTTCTAATTCTAGTGAATATCTCATGTATTGATTTATCTTCTTCCATAATAGATTGCATTTGCTCTTGATTAAGAGATTTTATAATTTCCGGCAATACCTTAATATCCGCATTCTTTTTGATCAGACAAGCAATTCTATTCCTAGATGCATATCCTATACCCAACTTATCTAAAAAGTGTTGCTTATGAGTTTCAAAGCCAGAACGATTCCACATGGAGGTGAGCATGTCACTACCAGATTTAATAAAACTATCATCTGGTACAGAAACAAGTGAGTCCAATGCTCCAAACATTGATGTACTATAACCTTCAGGAGATAAATCTTCTGACTTTAAATGTTCAAATAGCTTTTTGGCACTTTCAAAGAAATAACCTGCTGTTAGCGTGCTTAACGTATAATGATACTTATTTTGCTTAAAATCCCTTTTCAATAACTCATGATACTTATCTTCATGAAGGTTACGTAGACAAAAATCAACCATTCCAACATCATCAGTAGAAAAACGTCCTTTATTATATGCTACTTCCATTAATAAATCTTCTTTTCTTTTTGGAGATACAGAATCAATCGACTGTAACTTATTCCAAAAAAACTCTAAGGCTTCAACATGCTTTTCTATCATTGCACATTTAAAAGCGTAAACGTATGGATGCTCATTATTTAATTCTAACTGATGTTCTTGGTTATTTATAGCATGTGACCAGTAAATCATTAAAGCCCCTTTATCACATCCCTTAACTAAACTCTCTACTGGTTTACTACCTAATGTTAATTTAAATTCTTCAAAAATAGCTCTTATCTCGTCTTCAAAACAACACCAGCAGGCAATTCTGTAGCGATCAAAGGGTCTAATAAGACTTCTTTGCCCATCCAAAGTTTTCAAGGCTAACAATTTTTCCCCGAAAGTATACCTATTGAGTCTAATTTGTCCTGAAGCATCTTCTATCTTCCAACAAGTTTCATCTTCTAAAACTTTCTTAAAAAGGGGTGGTATTATTGTGCTATCCCATTTATTCAGCAATGTCTGATATGCAATACACCATCTTTTAATCTCTAACTCTTTAAGCCCTTTATGAGGATCGTCCTCTTTAATGGAAGTTAGTAATACCTTTTGTACATTTTCGTAACCCATACTTACCTCCTAACAAGATTTAATATATTTTAGACATGTTGCTCTACCTTTAAAACTTTGTCAATTACCATTATGTATAGAAAAATTTTCTAACCCAAAGTAGTTTTAGGCAAAAGACCCTTAATAGACTCAATACATGACATTTTATTTATTTTGAATTTTGTTTCGTCATGAGCTTGTCTTCATTATTCTTCCGCAAGTAAATCAATATTAATTTAGCAAAATATATTATTAAGATCTCAAGCAAAATAACTATTTCTAGCACTCAAAATCAGCTAGTGAGAGAAGAGTTTGTTTTGGGATGTGTTGGTCTACCATGTGTACCATACGAACTTTTTTATACTCTGACTTTGCTATACGCTAAAAGTAGCAATATTAGACCATTTCATCCATATCTACATACGAACTAATTTGCTCAAACTTATAGAAATAATTTAAATCTTCTATTTTCATAACGCAGCTTTTGCTTAAATTGTTCTCACAAATATACGATCTTTTTATGTTTTTTGGAGGAAGTAAATAATTCAATTCCTTATAACACTAATTAGTATGGTCTTTTCATTAAATTTATCCTCTCAAAAAGACTGTGCTTTATCCATCTACTTTAATGGTATCATAATATTTTACACCTAAATCTATTCTATAAAAATTCACAATACGAATTAGTAAATAGATTATATTCAAACCGATTGTATTTATGATATATAGCGCATACAATATATTACTTGTTTATTTTAGTAGGGAGTATAGGTATGTTTAGTTCGAAGCAGGTAGTACAATATAATTTATTTGGTAGTAACGTCCTTGAAGGCATTTCATCTTGTAAATTTGCACATTTTCCTGAAGAGGTATTTGAGATTAGCAGTGAAGAAAATCAAGTAATAGATAGTTCGGAAAGTACAATAGAAAATCTACAACAAGAAAATTTTGATCTTAAACAAAAAGTAGAGTTACACAGACACTATAAGGAAAGAGCAGAAGAGTATTACGAAGAAGTAAGTCAGCTTACCGAAGATAAGCAAACCCTAGAAGGGAAAATTAAAAGGCTTGAAGTTACAATGGAGAAACAGGAAAGAAATGCACGTAACATCTATGAAGAAAATGAAAGATTAGAACAACAGCTAGCAAAATTAGAAGGATGTCTGCGAAATGAGGTCTCTATTAAGAATTCTACAATTAACCTCTTAAATGAGGAGTTAAAGGATCAAAAAGATGAAATTCATTTCATGAACATAACAAATCAAAAGCTAAACAAAGATTTGGATCAAGCTGAGACTTTAATAAATAGGTTAAAAGATCAGTCTGAAGAGAAGGAAAAGCAGCTGGAAGATTTAATAAAGAATTTAACAGATGATAATAAGTATTTACAAGAAGTTGAATATCTGAGAGGTGATGTAAATCAAGAGAAATTAAAAAATCATGATTTGATTGAAGAGTTGAATAGATTACAAAAAGAAAATGATGATCTAAAATTAAAAACTCTACATTTTCAACCCGGAAAATCACTCTTAGATGATTTCAGTGAGGCAAATATCAAAGCAGACAAATTTACTCAAACAGAAAATGATTATGATAAAGGTGCGTTTAGTCAGGAATCAGATTTAGGTTACGCTTCTTTTCTTGATGGAATAAAACCAGAGTCGAGTTCTGAGCAAAAGTGTCTAGAACCAAATAGACCATTGAATTTAGAAAAGCAGGATTTAACTAGAGAGTTGAGTACATTACAAAAAGAAAATGATGATCTAAAGTCTAAACCTCTATGTTTTCAGACTGGAATGTTACTCTCAGATGAACTCAGTGAGGTAAAGATCAAGGCAGACAAGTTTACTCACAAGGAAATCAGTTATAATAGAGGTAGTTGTCACCAGGAAAAAATTAATGAAGCAGGTAAATTACTCGATAAAGGTTATTACAGTTTTTCTGAGCAAGAAACAGAACTAAGTACTGATCAAGAACGTTCAAAAAAAGATAAAACCTTGAAAAGGCTACTAAAAAAGTTCAAGGAAGAGCAAGTCAATAACAAGTATCAACTGATTAAAGAATATTTATGCTCTTCATTTGAACGTTGCAGTTTCACATTTCGTGATTGCTCTTTAATGGATATTACTGAAGATACGTTTGATAACTTAATGCGTATATGGTTTGTTCACAGATCTAACTTAATAAAAAGTGAAAATGAAAAGAAGTTAAATGAAGAATTGTTAAGTATTTTAAGCTCTACAGGAAATAATTATGCTAAGAATCTTGAGAGGTTTTTACTCGACAACAAAGACAATCAAGATTTAAAAACTGTTCTGAATCTCAGAAGGGGAGAGTCTAGATTAACTGTACTACATGCATTATCAAGCGTAGCTGATAAAGATAAAGACTATGATAATGCTGTGGGTTTGCTTTTAAAAGCAGGAGCTGACCCTAATATACATAATGATAGAGGGCAGACACCCTTGCATTGTGCTAATGGATTTAACAGTATAGCTTCTCTTCTAAAAGCAGGAGCTAATCCTAATCAGCAGGATAATCAAGGGAAAACTCCTTTGCATTATGCTGCTAAAGTTGGGTTAGATAAAGAAAGTATAAATTTGTTTCTAGAGAGCAGGGCTAAGCTCAATATACTTGATAAACAGGGAAAAACTCCTCTAGATGTTGCAATTGATAATGATAACAAATATATAGAGTGCTTTTTCACTGACAATCAGAAAAGATTAAAAAAGGAATTATCTAATGAGTTGCACTTTCAAGGTGATTCAGTTGGCCTTACTGAAGGTCTCAAGCAGTTTTTACATAAACATAAAAATGATTAAGATTTAAAAGTGGTTTTCAATCTTTGTGAATTTGCAATCGTCCCTGAAGTAAGAAGATTACTTTTTTCAGAAGTAGGAGTAACTTACAAAATGGGCTATAGAATGGAAGAATATGTTCCAGAATCTAGCTTATGGTATAATTTAATATTAAATCAAAATATGGAGCTGGATGAATTATTTAAAAAAGCATCTAAAGTTCAAAATATGTACCAACTATCAGAAATTGTAGATCAAGCTATACAGTCTGGAGTAAGATTTAATTTTCCCAGGTCATTTTATGATGAATTTGGAGAAGAAATATATAATTTTATGGATCTTGTAGTGAACAAAATTGGCGAATTAGACAGTAACTTTGAGATTGCTAGTGAAATAGTATGTAAATTGTTATCAAGAGGAGCAATGTTATATAGCGTAGATGCTGAGGATTTATTTGATACTCTGGAATGGGAATTTGAAGGCCACAAAACCAATATAGTAAAAGCCTATGAAGATTATATCAATCGTACTACAAAATTTATGGAAATTGCTAAAAGTGCAACCAATGGTAGGATAAAAAATGCAAAAATGGATAACTCATCTTTTTATTTAGAATATTCAGAGGATAGCACGATAGATGTTGCGAAGATTACAGATGGAGAAAGAGATTTAGGATTCACTCAGGAAGTAGGGTGTGGGAGAAATATAATAAAGATTGGTGAAAGTGAGGTAGAAATTATTACTCAAGGAGGAATAAGAAATTATACAGACCTTGCAGATGGTAGTGATATAGTACTGACTTTCGATACTAGTTTTGGGGAGTTAGAAGTGAGATTATATCCTGATAAGGAAAATGAAAATTTGATAACAGTAGAGGTGAATGATAAAGATCTGCTGGATAAAATAGAAAACTATAACGAAAAAATAGGCAAGAATTGCTTGCTAGGAGGGTTGTCAGTAAATGAAGCTATAAACCTAGGTTCTTTCAATAGATCTAGAGCATTAATTCATTCTGAAAAGATCGGTCAATCTGATGAGACAAAAGTCGATCTTTGGAAAGAGCCTGCAAAGATGATAGTAGTCTCCAATCTCCAAGAAACGCAAGCTACTCTACATAATAAAGGAACTCACACTATACTGTAATACTCTGCTCTGCAAATGGGAATGTTCAAAAAAGTGTGTCAAGCCGCATTTTTAGTTCAACTCAATTTTCAATCTATCTGGAAAGAAAATATCAAGTTGAGACATAGTTAAAGCCCAATTAGGGAGAGCCATAATCCACTTTTGCTCTACCTTTTTTATAGCACAATATACCTGTTTGTACAAGGCATTTGTACTAGTAAATGAACCCTTAGTTTTAGTAAATTTCCTGATTTGTCTATGCAACCCCTCAATTGGATTAGTGGTGTAAATCAGCTTCCTAACTGGCCCAGAATACTTAAAATAACTGGATAAGTTTTCCCAATTGTTCTGCCAGGATTTTATAACTAAAGGATACTTTTCTCCCCATTTTTCTTCCAGCTCAAGCAGATAATTCTCAGCAATTTCTTTACTTGAAGCACGATATATTTTTTTCAGATCATTCATGAAAACTTTTACATCTTTACTGGATACATATTTCAGAGAATTTCTTATTTGGTGTACTATACATAGCTGCACTTCTGCACTGGGAAATACACTGTTGATGGCTGCAGGAAAGCTTTTTAGCACATCTACACATGCAATCAGAATATCTTCTACTCCTCTTTCTTTGAGGTTATTTAGCACTCCCAACCAAAAGTTAGCTCCTTCACTTTCAGCCAAATAAAAGCCCAGGACTTCTTTTCTGCCATTTTGGTCTATGCCCAATATATTGTACATACATTTACTTACGCAATGTCCATCCTCCTTGACCTTAAAGAACCATAAATACTATCGGGTATACTGATTGCAGTGGACGACTACGCCATTCATTGATTATAGGCAGTAATTTGTCGGTAATACTTGATATCTCTGCTGCCGATATTTTGTGATCATAAATTTCCTCAACGTGTGACTCTATAGCTCATACCACTGGCAAATGTGCTCAAAATCTTCGTTTCAAGCTCTGGATGTAAGCTTTTTTGCCTTTTTTTGACTATTTGCGGCTCAAAACTTCCTTCTCTATCTCTTGGCGTTAACAGCTCAAATGAACCTGCACTTGTACGTAAAGTCTTTCCATTCCTCCCATTTCTGCGATTATTTTCTTCACTTTCAGCTAATAAATGGTTTTCTATTTCACCTTCTAGACTCGCCTCCAGCAGCTTTTTTATAAATGGTGTTAATGCTCCCTCCTTTCCTGTCAACGGTCTTCCTTCTCGTATAGACGACAGGATATTTGTTTCCAACTCTTTATAATCTACCAATCCGTTAGTTCTGTTTACTACTTTTTGACTCATTGTCAAACCTCCATTTTTTTATATCAATTTATTACTTTTTTTCGGTTTGACACACTTTTTTGAACATTCCCCTGCAAATTCAATTGTTTGAGGTTTTTTAGGTAACTGCTCAGTGCGAGCACTAGATAGATCAGTGCTTATTTCATAAAAATTTCTCTCAGCAAGTTCATTTGTTACCTCTGCAAAGCATTTTCTAACAAGAGGCATAATAATTGGCATTAGTAGTTTTCTTGGATCGTACCATTTCAATAAGTCAGTTTCCTTTTCCACTCTATCCCTTGGATCCTCTTCTAACAAATCTTTTGTATGTTTTTCAGTATATATTTCACAAGCTTTCGAAAAAACAGGAGCTAGTGTTTCAATAAATATTGCTAACAACAATATTGGACCAAGTATAGCTCCACCAACAGTTATTCCATTAGCAATGAAATTTGTTGTAATTAAATAGATAGAAAAAGCAGCTGAAGGATATATAATAAGAAATTTGCTGCCTAGCACAATATAGCTCATTTTACTTATAAATTCATCGGTAGAAATCTCTGAATTTTCATATTTTTTCATATAGTAATTTAGTAATAAACCAGTGACTTTGTTGACAAAGAAGTTGAGTAGTATGATCACACATGAAAAGTAGCAAGCTATAGTAATAGTAATTAGTAGAGACAAGGGCAAATAAGCAAAATTTTGAAGAGTTAATAAAGCATTTTTACGTTCTATAAACTTTAATGCTAATGCTTTTTTGTCTTCTCTTATTAGATCCTCTTTTTTGCTTAGAAGAAAAATGTAAGAATGTAATTGCGTAATACAATCTCTTGATAAAAAATCCTCAGAAAGCTTTTTTTCTAACATGGAATTCAATTTTTCATAATCTTCGCCTATAGCTTCTTTACCTATTCCCAGCTTTACAAACAATTTCTGCCTATAGCAAAATTCTCTTTCTGTTAAACGACCATTACTTTCAGCATTAACACTCACTTTAATACAAGGATTACCTGACTCTAAAGGTTCAATGTATTTTTTTAGTCCTTGATAAGCATTATAAATTTGATTAAATCTATTTTTATCTCCACCTTTATCAGGGTGATTTACAAGCACTAGCTTATATATTGTTTCTTTAAAATTCTACTAATCTCCTGATAATTCTTGCCTACAACCTGTACAGCTTTTAGTTCTAATAAACTGAATAGCTCGGTATTATTGTTAAATTCTTGATCAGTTAATTTTAAATGTTGATTCATTTTTGCCCCCACACAAATACATAGTACTTTGAGTATATTACACTTAAATATTTTTTGCAAGTGATCAGTAACTTAGATGTATTACACTATAGTGTGAAGGTATATGGAATATTTTAGAAACATTCTTCATTTTGTTTTAGTTTCTATGAACAAGGTTAATTTTCATTATATATGGCAGATATTATTATGGTAATATTAATAATCCTTATGATATAATTATCTTTTAAGGCTTTACTTTAGCTCGAATAAAAAGATCTAGAGCAACATGACGATCTTGAACGCTTGCACTGTGAACATCTGCCATAATAACTAGGCCTACTGTGTCTACAACAATATGACGTTCTCTACCCTTTATTTTCTTGCCAGCTATAGATCCCCTTTTTGAGTAGTCTTCACTGATTGACTATCAATTATTCCTACTGATGGTGTTTCATTTTTGCCAACCATTTTTCTTACCTCTTTTACTAGCATATCATGTATTTTTTCCAATTTGCCACTACCTGAGAAAATAGTCGTACACTGTTTTCCATGCGGAAAATCTTTTGCTCCACTGGCAACCACCTCTCATTATATACCTTATTGTATTGATAATTATTCTGATATTGTGCTTTCTTAGCCGACCTATCGCTCCTTGTGCAACACTTGGCTCTCATTCTTTGTCACTTATATCGCTTGTTACCCTCCTATTTTTTGCTTACCTCATCTTATTCCCTTCTTTATTCACTTTCAAAATAGGTTCTCACAGTTAAAAATTAACCATATACACAACTTTTGAGAAAAGAAAACGTACTAATTATAAGCTGTGGTCCTTTAACCATTACAATAAGAGCAAATAATATTCCACATAAAGATACCAACACTCCAAGTATCGAGACAAGCCCATCCTTACTCATAATACCAAGTGAAATAAGAGTTGTACCGATTGCTGGAATAAAGTGAGTTAACGGAAACGGATTGGCTATCACCAACGCACAAACTAACATTATAAATGCCAAAATCTTTTCACCTGGCTCTAGGAAGATAAAGGACATTCTTGGTTTCATGAACTTTTCTATTTTTTTTTAATGCAGGTAAAGTTTTTTTGACCACAAGGTCTAGTGTTGAACGTTTAAAGGATTTGCTTTCCAACCAATTTAGCATCCAAGGAAAATGAAACCCAAGCAGAAGCTGCAGTGAAAATAAGATTAAAGGTATGGAAAGTATAGTTGTATAGCCAGGTGGAACTGGTATAGGTACAGATAGTGGCAAGGAGAAAATAATTATTAAAATACCAAAACCACGTTCTTGTAGAGATGTTTTAATTTCAAACAACGTCACTTTGTCACTATTAGTATTACCAGCATCTGCAACCTCTTGTAGAATATCAGATGCTAATTTTTTATCTTCAGTCAAATTCTCACTTTTTTGCACAATTACTTTTTAACAAAATCATTCCTAATAAATAGCATAATTACTCGTATATTCCAATCTTGATTTAACACTATTATCAGGATAATCCTCTGATATTCTATATACAGCCTTATCAGTTTGAATCTAATTATTTTGGCTGAACAAAGTCTCTTGAGTCATTTATAATTACTATACTCTAGGCTCTAATCGTAAATTTGAGTCTCTATAAAATCATGTCCAGCTAAATTATTTTAAGCTATACCAATATTAGTAATCAAGTTAACACTAATTTAATGATGACATATATAAAATATAATATATTGAATTAATAGTGAGGTTAAAAATGTTACCTAATGAAACAAATTCATATTCTCTTGTAACTCAACAAGAAAATGATCTTGATTTTAAGAAATTTACTGAAGATCTATCGAATATGAAGAGTGTTAATAATCACAAAAAGCTAAAGGAAAGAATCACTGACCTGTAAAAAGGAGATACAGAATTCTCTCGAATGAAACAAGGAGATCAGGCTCTTGTAGTAGGTACAGCAAGTGGGTTATTTACAGCATTATTACCACTTTTAGCAGTTGGTGTAACACTTGCTATACCAGGTGCTATAGTTGGTCTTACTTTATATTTCGCTGTAAAAGTAGCTGTAAAATCAGTTCAATCTGGATATAAAGGACTCAAATGGTCAGCTGAAAAAACTGTTGAAGGAGCACAATATACTGCAGGCACAATAAAAAAAGGCTTTATAAATGCTAGAGATTCATTAAAAGAAGCTGGAAGTTCTGTAGCACAGAAAACAAGGGAGGGCACAAGTGATACACTTAAAAAAGTGGGAAGTAAATTGGGTAATTTGGGTTCAAGTATATCTAATTTGGATAGCATTCCATATTCAATAGACTTACAGAGTCAAACTGTTGTTTTAAAAACAGAAGAAAAAACGAAAAATTTCAACAGTGTGAAGGAGATGCTTGTTAGTGAAATTTTGCAAGACAAGACTGTAAATAAGTCTGCTTTAATTAAGGAAATATTCTCTGAATTAAACAGAAAAATATCAGAAAAAGCTGGTTCTATTGATGGTCCACAAGGTTTCAAAAAGGACCAATTAGTTTATCAATTGACACAGCAAGCAAGTTTTGTCGATAAATTAGATGCTAAAAAGTTGCAAAATTTGTTAGCTCAAAATGATAACAATCTCTATGAAATTTTCTCTGAACATCATGATGAAATTGAGAGGATTATTAGAGAATGTAAAATAGAGCATAAACTTTCTAACTCTATAGAGAACCTTAATAAGGCAGCAAGTAAGTGTAGTAAAAGCAAAAAAGTAAGTAATGTGAAGTATCAAGGTGAAACACCAACTGCAACAATAGGAGGTAAAATAGGAACAACGCGACGTAATAGCACTGGTAACCTTACTAAGGTATTAACTCCAAAAGTACCAAATATAAGTGCTTCACTGACTAATTTGAATGAGGTTATAAATTCATTTTCACAAAATTCTCTGAGTGAAGATGTTTTCAATCATCCCACTGTCAAACGAAATCTATATATTTTATCTAATAGAACTCCAACTCGCAGTAATTCTGTTAGTAGTTTAGCTTCTAATAATATCCATTCAAGTTTTAGTAGTAGTATGGATGGCAGTATTGAGTCTAAAAGCAGTTCTTTCAGTTACCTTGGTGGTTCTGATAGTGGAAAAGGTACATCTATTCCTTCTACACCAGAGAGGATGATTATTTCTTCGGACGACTTAATTAAAACTAGGTCACAATTGAGAAAAGTAAATTCGCAGGAAAAAATAGGTGAACAACAGCCTTCTACATTCATGTCTGGTCAAGAGCCAATTCAGGTGACACAATCTTTGCAAACATCAAGATAAACAAAACAGCTCACCTTCTTCAAAAGGATGTTACTTATTCAGTAATGTCCTTTTATTTCTTATTACAATATAGATTTTCTATTATATTTTAGATAAGTTGTTAAAAATCTTAGTTTATTGCATACTTTATGCAGATATTATTGTGGAATTATTAATAACTCCTGAAACCTGAATTATGTATTAATAATTAAAAAGAGATCGATAACTTATAATTACGAGATTTACGATGGAAAAGTTAATGAGCATCTTTTAAATTCGATTAGACTTAGCTAAAAAAATCGAGATTTTCAATAATTTATCTAAAATCTAATCCAGAAATCGGGTTTGAAGAGTGGATAGTAGGCTGCTCTACTTTTTCAAGCCTGGTATTAGGCTCTAAATTACTACACAATCCAAAACTTACGCAAGCTAACCCAGCAATTCCAATAACTATCCCTAGTATATGTATTTCCATAATATAAAACACAATACCACTTACTAATAACACTGCACCAATAACTCCAGCTAAAATTGGTTGATTTGATGATTTTCCATCTTTAGTAATGCCATATCCAATATTAAAATATGGTTCAGCTTGAAATGACCTATTTGGTTCTTGCATATTAGTTTGCGTAAAAGTATTTTGGTCTTTCTTATTGATTTTACAGATGGGTTGATTTGTATGACGATTTTCTCTGTGCCACTCAGTGTTATTTTCTGCATCTTTCTCAAATATATTAACGATTTCTTCTTGCTCATCAGTAATAAAATTTAAAGAATTTTCTTCGTCTTTGTTTTCCTCTTTTACACTGGTTTCACATGTGGGCTTAATATCTTTGCTTCCTGTTGAAATATTTTGGGTTTTTTCACTATTTGCAAACATAGTTTCGTGTATTTCAAGATCTCTACAGTCTTTATTGATACCCTCACATCTAGTTTCAACATTACTACTTGCAGCTTCAACTTCTATATTCAGAACTTCCTCAAACTCCTTCAGAATAAATGCAATTTCTTTACAATTTTGTTTATTAGTATAATCAATCAGTGTATAGCTTATCTCTTGACCTTCTGCTTTCTTTACTTTCACTTTTTGGTTGAGAATTTCTTTCAAAATACCATTCTTTTTAGAAGCTTCTAGAACTCCTCTAACAGCTTTACTATTTTTCTCTAATATACAGGATACCAGTGCCGTGTAAGTTATTGTTAGACCATTTGGCAATGTAATAGTTTAGACTTGATCTGACAGGCATGAATTATCTGACAGAAGAATTGACAAAGTCAAAACCGATATCAGCATCCTGTTTAATGCTATCAATATTTTTCTGATAAGCAATATGCATACTATCAAAAAAGGTTTGCATAGGCATAGCAATATTTACCTGAATGTGGTCTAGATCTATTGTAAGAATGCACCCAATGGTCTACGTCTAACTGAAGTTCTGCCAAAGAGGTGTAAATTTTCTTTCTAAAGATAATATTGTAACATTCATCTTGCATAGTTCTATGGAACCTTTCACATATGCCATTAGTCTGTGGAGAACGAGCTTTGGTTCGAGAATGATCAATATTTTCTACCCCTAAATATAGCTGGTAAACGTGATTTTCAGGTCTGCCACAATACTCTGTACCACGATCCGTCAAAACACGTAGCAATGATACTTTCTGTTCATCAAAGAACGGTACTACCCTATCATTAAGAAGATCTGCAGCTGTGATAGCAGTCCTTTCTGTGTAAAGCTTAGCAAAAGCAACTCTGGAATAGGTATCAACAAAGGTTTGCTGGTAAATTCGTCCAATACCTTTGATATTACCAACATAATAACTGTCTTGGCTACCTAAGTATCCTGGATGCTCTGTTTCAATTTCTCCATGGGCCTCTTTATTCTTCCTTAGCCTTTTCTAGAGCTGTTATCTGTTCTTCTGTTAAAATGATACCATCCTGAGCTACTTTTGCTTCTAATGCCTTTAACCTCTTTTTAAAATTTTCAAGATCGTTTCTTTGCCACACTGATCTTATTCCACTTGCAGAGATGAGAATTCCTCTCTTTTTCAGTTCGTTTGCTGCTCTTTCTTGTCCGTATGCTGGAAACTCTATTGCTATTTCAACTACTGCTTTTTCTATATCCTCCGACACTCTATTTGCATACAATGGCTTGCTTTTGCTTATCTCGTGTAAAGCCTCTTCTCCTCCTGTTTCATACAGTTCTTTGAAGCGGTAAAATGTATCCCTTGAATATCCCATTACTTTACACGCCTGTGATACATTTCCTAATTGCTTTGCAAGTTCTAGCAATCCCAACTTTGGTTTTAGTATTTTTTCTTGTGTTGTATTCATATCTGACACTCCTTTAAAACTTGTTTATATTTTTATCTTACTTTGTTTGCTTGTCAGATCAAGTCTAAACTATTACATAGATGCACTATCCTACTTACGTAAAGAAGGTTCTGAAATAGTAAAAGTTTCACAGAATCCTTCAACAAGTATGGAAAGTGTGACTATATCAAAACAACTTTCTTCTGCTCAAGGAGTAAGTAAATAAGAAGACTTTATGAGCTGCTTGCAAATGTAGGCAGCTTATATTTCAGTATCCTTATTTCATGTTCTCTAGAGTGTTTTTATTTCCTGTAATCTTTTTATAAAAACCATAGGCGCCAGTTGGTTTTAAAGTAAAGGTCAAGTATCTGGAATTCTGGACATAAAATCCTCCTGTGTAAAAAAAGTTAGAAAAAAATGCGGTGCATATACGACAGATATACACTGAAGAATATATTTTTTAATAAGTTTGATTAAAAAATCTGCAGACTAAAGATAGATTTTGAGCTCTTAAAATATCTCTAATTGTAATTATAATGAGGTTGGAAATATGCGGAAGTAATTTTTATACGTTAGCTACAGTTAAAACATAATTGACTTTGCCTAGTTAATATTTCAAATTATAAAAAAGGCAAATAATTTCTATGATATTGCAGGGCAAAAAAGGGTTAATAACCGGAATAATAAATAAGAGGTCAATAGCATATGGTATAGCAAAGACCCTCTCAGAACATGGAGCTGAGCTTGCAATCACTTATCAAAATGAAACAATAAAAGAGAAATTATTACCAATAGCAAGTGAATTAAATGTAGAGTTAATATTGCACTGTAATATTTCAAATGAGGAAACTATAGATAATGCTTTTAAGGAAATAAAGGAGAAGTGGGGTGCTATTGATTTTTTGGTACATGCAATAGCATTCTCCGATAAAAATGAGCTAAATGGTAAATATGTCAATACTTCACTAAACAACTTTATTAATGCAATGCATATATCGTGCTATTCTTTTACTGCTTTAGCGCAAAGAGCGGAAAAAATGATGTTAAATGGCGGTAGTTTACTTACTTTATCTTACTATGGTGCTGAAAAAGTTATGCCAAATTATAATGTGATGGGTTTATGTAAAGCAGCACTTGAAGCAAGTGTAAAATATATAGCATGTGATCTCGGACCACAGAACATCAGAGTAAATGCAATTTCTGCTGGTCCAATCAGAACTTTGGCATCTTCTGGAATAAGTGACTTTCACTCCATATCGGAATGGAATAGAAGTAATTCTCCACTTAGGCGCAATGTTACAATAGAAGATGTTGGCAAGGCAGCACTATACTTATTAAGCGACCTGAGTAGTGGTACAACTGGAGAAATTTTACATGTTGATTCAGGGTATAATGTTGTGGGAATGAAGATAGTAGACTAATACAGTACTGCAGATGCATGTGAAGCCTGTGTTTTTTTGTTATCCGAGTAATTGACATTGGAGCCCAGTATCAGCTACTAGAATGACAACATTTTTTACTTAAATCTTCGCATATTAACCATAGAGTTATTATTTTAAAAGTATTTATTGCCGCTGATCTTCTATTTTACTTCTTCCATTTGGGTTAAGAGATTGTGCGTGAGGGTTGCTCTTGGTGCGCCAAGAAGTGCTTGGAGAACAGTTGGTAAAAATCCAACACAAACAAAGTCTAGCCAACAGTTTGGAACAGACCACTATGTTGCATGAGGTAACGAGTGTAATAGAGCTAGTGGGATGGACAATGCAGGGTACAACGAAAGTGAAGGATTGAGTTCCGAAATACCTGAAGACATAGAGGTCGACATTTTCATGGCCATGGAAGACAGCATGAAGGATAACGTAAAGGCAAGTTATCACTCACTCTATCGGGATCTGAGACCGTGCCATGTATTGAAATGGACTTCAAGTGAACTTGGGAGATCCTATGCATTCCTACAAAGGTACGCTGGAACAAGTCAACAAAGGCAAGAACTAGCGGAAGATGCAGGGGAAGTCGGACTGATTGATAGTACTCAGAATGTGGGAAAGCCACGTACAAGGGGAAGCGATCAGCAATATAGTAACTGGAATAGGGATTGCTAGGCCAATACAACGGAGGTTGGAATAACATGCAAAATAAACTAAACCAGATAGCAGTAAGAGCAAAGCAAGATAAGCGACTAAATTCACATCGTTAGTCCATCTGATAAATACAGAGAATCTTGCGAGATGTTATAAAGAACTGAAGCGTAACAAGGCTTGTGGAGTAGACCAGATAACAGTGGAATCATACGGAGAAAATCTGAATGAGAAACTCGAAGTGCTAGTAGAAAGTATGAAGAGGAAGCAATATCAACCACAACCAGTAAAGAGGGTATATATACCGAAAGCTGGCAGTAAAGAGAAACGCGGACTCGGAATACCATCGACCGAGGATAAATTAGTACAGATTATGCTGAAGAAGATACTAGAAAATATTTACGAGGCAAACTTTCTGGACAGCTCATATGGATTTCGACCTGGAAGAAACTGTCATCAAGCGGTAAATGCACTAGATAAAGCAGTTATGTACAAGCCAATAAACTACATTGTAGAAGTGGATATCAAGAAGTTCTACGATAATATACAGCATAAATGGCTAATGAGATGTCTAAGGGAACGAATAACTGACCCAAATTTGCGGTGGTTAGTAAAGCGGTTTCTCAAGGCAGGGATAGTCGAAGCTGGAAATTATGAAGCAACAAAACAAGGTAGACCCCAAGGTGGTATAGTAAGTCCTGTATTAGCAAATATATACTTACATTATGTGTTGGATTTATGGAGAGAAAAGAAATTTTAACCAAGATCCAGAGGATATATACAACTAATAAGGTTTTGCGACGATTTTGTGGTTTGTTGCGAAAGTAAGGTAGACGCGGAAGAATTTCTGGAATTACTGAAACAAAGGCTAAATAAATTTGGGTTGGAAGTATCTGAAAACAAGACCAGAGTAGTAAAGTTTTGCAAGAGGGAGTGGCAACAAGCGATAAGAGGGAAACGAAGGACGGAAAGTTTCAATTTTCTGGGGTTTACGCACTATGGTGCAAAAAGTCGTCGTGGTAGATTAATAATGGGACATAAAACCTCAAAGTTAAATCTAGCCAGAAAACTAAAAGAAATCAAGGAGTGGTTGAAAATAGTCCGCGGAAGTATTCGACTTAAAGATTGGTGGCAAGTACTGAAGGCTAAATTAACAGGACACTATAACTACTTTGGTATTAGCTGTAATAGTTTAGACTTGATCTGACAGGCATGAATTATCTGACAGAAGAATTGACAAAGTCAAAACCGATATCAGCATCCTGTTTAATGCTATCAATATTTTTCTGATAAGCAATATGCATACTATCAAAAAAGGTTTGCATAGGCATAGCAATATTTACCTGAATGTGGTCTAGATCTATTGTAAGAATGCACCCAATGGTCTACGTCTAACTGAAGTTCTGCCAAAGAGGTGTAAATTTTCTTTCTAAAGATAATATTGTAACATTCATCTTGCATAGTTCTATGGAACCTTTCACATATGCCATTAGTCTGTGGAGAACGAGCTTTGGTTCGAGAATGATCAATATTTTCTACCCCTAAATATAGCTGGTAAACGTGATTTTCAGGTCTGCCACAATACTCTGTACCACGATCCGTCAAAACACGTAGCAATGATACTTTCTGTTCATCAAAGAACGGTACTACCCTATCATTAAGAAGATCTGCAGCTGTGATAGCAGTCCTTTCTGTGTAAAGCTTAGCAAAAGCAACTCTGGAATAGGTATCAACAAAGGTTTGCTGGTAAATTCGTCCAATACCTTTGATATTACCAACATAATAACTGTCTTGGCTACCTAAGTATCCTGGATGCTCTGTTTCAATTTCTCCATGGGCCTCTTTATTCTTCCTTAGCCTTTTCTAGAGCTGTTATCTGTTCTTCTGTTAAAATGATACCATCCTGAGCTACTTTTGCTTCTAATGCCTTTAACCTCTTTTTAAAATTTTCAAGATCGTTTCTTTGCCACACTGATCTTATTCCACTTGCAGAGATGAGAATTCCTCTCTTTTTCAGTTCGTTTGCTGCTCTTTCTTGTCCGTATGCTGGAAACTCTATTGCTATTTCAACTACTGCTTTTTCTATATCCTCCGACACTCTATTTGCATACAATGGCTTGCTTTTGCTTATCTCGTGTAAAGCCTCTTCTCCTCCTGTTTCATACAGTTCTTTGAAGCGGTAAAATGTATCCCTTGAATATCCCATTACTTTACACGCCTGTGATACATTTCCTAATTGCTTTGCAAGTTCTAGCAATCCCAACTTTGGTTTTAGTATTTTTTCTTGTGTTGTATTCATATCTGACACTCCTTTAAAACTTGTTTATATTTTTATCTTACTTTGTTTGCTTGTCAGATCAAGTCTAAACTATTACACAAAAAACTACCTAATGTCTCAGTGATCCATAAAAATTTGAAGATATCTGCCTCTCTATCACCAAGGGTAACAAGTTGTACATTTGCAGGAAGGTTGTTTATGCTTTCTTTGAGAGCTGTTATCCACTTATAACTTTCTTTTTCTTCTATGGAGGTACGGTATTTCCTGTTTGCTTTTTCTTGTGCCGTTTCTTTTTCCCTAATAGAACGTGCCCAACATTGTTGAGAGATAGACCTAAAGGTAATCCGTCTTTGCTGACTATTAAGGCACTGTGCAACAGTTCTCTAATTGCATACAAGTCAATAATAATTTTTTTTGTATCATGAAAAATATTTTCTGATGTAAAATTCAGCTCTAATACAACCTTTTATTTACTATCATGTTGTTTTGTTCAATCAAAGAGTGCCTTATCGGCAACTAAAAACTAGTACTAAATTTCTAATTAACCCCTTTTAAATTAGTGTAGCCAATGAATATGTGGATAAATACGCCTACACACATTTAAAGTATTTATCCACATATTCATTAAGCTTATAAAAACTAAGGTATCATTTTTTCCCCCATAGCCTTAATGATTTTATATAAGTTAAAATAGCACGCTTCCATGGTTCTCTCCACGGTCTGATATGGCTAGTTTATATTTTAGCCAAGCCGCACTATACTTGTTAGGCGGAAGTGGACGGCAACATGTAAACTACGAAGTCTATGCTTCAACCGGAGCTCTTGCTTATCCCTTCCATCGGCATTGCTATCTTTACTTTACATAAAATTATCTACTTTTTTGCATTTATTAGTAACAAAATTCTGTTTTGTTAACCAACATTTTATGCATGATTACAGACAACTTACGTGCTACAGCAACAATTGCTTTTTTCATACCCTTCTTTTTTGCAATCCTTAATCCCCAACTCCTCAATTTAAATGTCCTTTTACATTTTACTAGTAAGACTTGTGCAGCTTCGTACAGCATATTCCTACATTCTACTGGTCCCATTTTTGATATACTTCCATGCCTATCAATCTCTCCAGAAGCGTATTGTCTTGGGCTCAACCCCATATAGGCTCCAACTGTATAAGATGTTTCAAACCTATACGGATCATCTATTGCAGCTTTATATGTCATTGCTACTATAATACCAACTCCTGGTACAGTAGTTAATAATTTACAATCCTCGTCTTTTTTGCCTTGCTCTGAAAGTATTTTATCAAGCTTTCCTATTGATTCTTCTATTGTTTCTAAGCTATGTACTAATGCTTCAATTGAATTCTTGCTAATTTCATCTAGCTCATTAATTATTTCCTGCACTTTTAAAGCGAAACTTGCAGATCTGGAACGCTGATCAACTTTTATCCCGTGTATTTTCAATAACCCTCTTATTGTTCCCTCAATTTTCTTTCTGCTACATATTAATTGTCTTCTGCTCCCAAGCACCACTTTAATCTGGCAAGCTTCGTCTGATTTTACTAATACCTCTTTAAATAGCCCAGCTCTCATCATCTGTGCTATACCTCTTGCATCATTTTTATCATTCTTATTGATTCTTGCAGATAATGCTGCTGCCATATGCCTTGCATCCACACAAGTTACTGGTAATCCAAAATTTCTCAGCTCTTTGCACATTGATATTGATAGTTGTCCACTTTCTATTCCTATGGATTCGTATCCTTTGCTTTGGTCAAGCAGGTACTTAGCTATTGCGTCACTTTTGCTTGCAACAACTTCTTCTTTAACAATTTTTCCTTTCTCATCAACGATACTAATAAAAGTTTCTTTGAGTGAGACATCTAATCCGCTATAATACTTCATGAGACTGCTCCTACTGTAAAAGTTTAAATTATCTTTGAAGAACCAATTCATTGAATTTGTTACTTCGTGCTAAAATAATGGAGTATGTCTCTCCACCATTCAATAGCAATTACAGTATGTAAACCCATTTTATGCTTCGTATAAGCTTTAGAAATACTACCTAGCCTCTTGGTTTTTATATGAGAGTCAAAATCCAAATAACTTGTATCTTGAACTGAAAAAACAAACTGATTTCCTTTCATTCTCTCCATAGTTTCTTTGTAATGGGAAGAATAAATTTCCTTATCCTTAAGCTTTTCATTGCTAAATAATCTGTATGCACCCTTAGCTTCTTTCCATCCACTACAGCTTTGATTAATTGATCCAGACGCCTTACCCTCTATACAATAGCCTGTTTTAATAAGTCTCTTATTAAGTCTTGTATCTCCTAAATTAACGTGTTTTAACTCTCTTTCCAGCCATTTATCCCCTAAGCCATCAGTATATTGCACATTTGTACTTACTTCACTCATTTTAATCCCAAATTTATTTGGTATCCATTTTACTCACTTTTTTATTTGTGGGTAAAAGTGAGATTTAAATCCGATTGAGAAGTTCTGATCAAGCACGCCATAAGAAAGTCTCTACAAACCTTTTGGCCCAATATTAATTCGGCTATTGATTTTGTCTTTCAGAGTGCTCGAGCAGATCTTACTTCGGTTAGCTATAGCAGCTATAATGTGCTTGCAACAACTAATTCACTACGGCAACTGAACCGTGACAGTGTTTGTATTTTTTTCCAGAGTTACAAGGGCACTTGTCATTTCTTGAAACTTTTGGAAGTCTGCTATTTTTAGTAGAGCGTGACCTATTGCCTATTTCTTGATTGTCTAGCAACTTAAAGTGCGCTAGGCGGTGAATGGTAAGCTCCCTCCACTTTTCAAGCATCGACTCAAACATTAAGAAAGCTTCGCGTTTAAATTCATTCAGTGGGTCTTTTTGCCCCATGGCACGCAAATTTATGCTTTGTCTTAGGCTCTCTAAGACCGAAAGGTTCTCCCTCCATAAATGATCAAGTGTCATGATCATCACTTGTTTCACTATCGTATTCCACAAATCTGTAGTTTGTTGACTATTGAAATATTTTTCTTTCTCAGTAAAAAATTCTTGTATCTTGTCATTTATATAATCCAAGGCTTCTTGTTTATTCAAAAACTCTGCTAGATTAAGCGTTATCCCGTATCTTATGTGGAATTCTTTTGCAATATCTTCAACATAATCTTCGTAATAACCACTTTGTACTATACCTTCTATTATATCCTCATTTACTTCACTATATACTTCAACTAAATCATTGATTTCATTGTTTAAAATATGATTTCTCTGCTTAAAAATAACTTTACGTTGATTGTTGATTACATCATCAAACTTTAGCAAAGACTTCCGCACATCATAATTTCTAACTTCAACTTTCTTCTGTGCTTTTTCAAGTGCTTTATTAATCCATGGATGATGAATAGCCTCGTTGTTCTTTAGTCCCACTTTTTGCAAAAAATTCCTCATTCTATCAGAACCAAATATCCTCATTAAATCATCTTCAAGTGATAGAAAGAACTTAGAAAGTCCAGGGTCACCTTGGCGGCCAGAACGTCCACGTAATTGATCATCTATTCTCCTGCTTTCATGCCTTTCGGTTCCAATAACACATAAGCCACCAGCTTTTATAGCAATTTCCTTATCTTTTTTTACTCTTTCGACTATTTCTTGATATTTTTTTTCTCTTTCATCAGCATTTTTTATTTTCTCGAGCTCTATTTTTGCAATCATTTCAACATTTCCACCAAGCTGAATATCAGTTCCACGTCCTGCCATGTTTGTTGCTATAGTAATGCTGCCTGGTATTCCAGCTTGCGCTATTATATACGCTTCTTGTTCATGATAACGAGCATTCAATACTGAATGCTTAAGGGAATGGCTTTTCAAAAGATCGGAAAGTTTTTCAGAATTTTCAATACTCACAGTGCCAACAAGCACTGGTTGAAGACGTTTGTGACATTCCGCTATAAACTTCAATACAGCACTAAATTTTTCTTTTTCTGTGCCATAAATTTCATCATCAACATCTATTCTTTTAACAGGCACATTAGTTGGAATTTTTACTACATTTAATCTATATATATCACGAAATTCTTCTGCCTCTGTTGCTGCTGTTCCTGTCATACCAGAAAGTTTGTTGTACATACGAAAGTAGTTCTGAAATGTGACTGATGCTAAAGTTTGACTTTCATGCTGAATTTCAAGATTCTCCTTTGCCTCCAGTGCCTGGTGAAGACCATCAGAATATCTCCTACCTTCCATCATGCGCCCAGTAAACTCATCAATAATTACCACCTTACCGTTTTTCACTATATAATCTTTATCAGCAGTAAACAGCTTATGTGCACGAAGTGCTTGATCTATATAATGAGTCAGTATAATATTGCTAGTATCATAGAGCGAGGAATTTCCAGGAATGAGGTTATACGATTTTAGTAATTCCTCCACTCGTGAAATGCCATTTTCAGTGAGGAACACTGCTCTACTCTTTTCATCGACTTCATAGTCAGAATCAACTAATTTGATTACTATTTTATTGATATGCTTATATATCTGATTATTTTCCTCAAGTGGGCCAGAAATAATGAGCGGAGTACGCGCTTCATCAATCAGTATGGAGTCTACTTCGTCTACTATTGCATAATTGAATCCTCTCTGAACCATATCTTCTTGAGAAAATTTCATATTATCTCGTAGATAATCAAAGGCAAGTTCATTATTTGTTGAGTATACTATATCTGCGCTATAAGCCTTTTTTCTCTCGTCGTCTTTCAAATTATTTGTAATAAATGCAACAGAAACTCCAAGAGAATTATATAATTTACTCATCCACTCTGTATCTCGTTTTGCAAGATAATCGTTAACAGTTACGACGTGCACACCTTTTCCTTCTAAAGAATTTAGGTATGCAGCTAAAGTTGCGACTAGTGTCTTTCCTTCTCCTGTTTTCATTTCTGATATCATGCCATTATGGAGAACCATGCCACCAATTAGCTGAACGTCGAAATGCCTCATGTTAAGGAATCTTCGTGATGCTTCTCGTACAACCGCAAATGCAGGTACGAGAAGGTCATTTAGTGTTTTTCCATTTTTCAGTTCTTGTTTTAATTCCGCAGTTTTACTAGCAAGATCCTCATCAGATAAGCTCTGCATTTCTTGCTCTAGCGCATTAATCTGCTGAGCAATTTTTCTGAAAGATTTTATTATCTTCTTGTTCGTTGATCCAAATATCCTTTTTATAAAAAAAAGTGACAACGTAAAGATGAAGAATGTAAGAATAGTTGTTAAAACTAACGTAGAGTCTGGCATAAACTTAGGTAAAGTTTTATTTAATATGAGATTATATTACTAAACGTAACCTGCGGCAATTAGATTCAGAAAATCTTTATTTACAAACTAAGGAAAAGATTCTTGCAGATGAAATGTAAAAGAGTCTATTTATTTTATTAAATATTATAATTAATAATTAAACTTTCTTAATAAGTTATTAAAATAGTGTTAAGCTACATGTATAAAACGGTTAGTGGAGTTACAATGTTAAGCAATATTATAAAAGTAAAATTAGAGAAAAATAGTTGTCCTTTTGAAGAATTAGAAGAATTTTTTGCTTCTGTAATAGTTTAGACTTGATCTGACAAGCAAACAAAGTAAGATAAAAATATAAACAAGTTTTAAAGGAGTGTCAGATATGAATACAACACAAGAAAAAATACTAAAACCAAAGTTGGGATTGCTAGAACTTGCAAAGCAATTAGGAAATGTATCACAGGCGTGTAAAGTAATGGGATATTCAAGGGATACATTTTACCGCTTCAAAGAACTGTATGAAACAGGAGGAGAAGAGGCTTTACACGAGATAAGCAAAAGCAAGCCATTGTATGCAAATAGAGTGTCGGAGGATATAGAAAAAGCAGTAGTTGAAATAGCAATAGAGTTTCCAGCATACGGACAAGAAAGAGCAGCAAACGAACTGAAAAAGAGAGGAATTCTCATCTCTGCAAGTGGAATAAGATCAGTGTGGCAAAGAAACGATCTTGAAAATTTTAAAAAGAGGTTAAAGGCATTAGAAGCAAAAGTAGCTCAGGATGGTATCATTTTAACAGAAGAACAGATAACAGCTCTAGAAAAGGCTAAGGAAGAATAAAGAGGCCCATGGAGAAATTGAAACAGAGCATCCAGGATACTTAGGTAGCCAAGACAGTTATTATGTTGGTAATATCAAAGGTATTGGACGAATTTACCAGCAAACCTTTGTTGATACCTATTCCAGAGTTGCTTTTGCTAAGCTTTACACAGAAAGGACTGCTATCACAGCTGCAGATCTTCTTAATGATAGGGTAGTACCGTTCTTTGATGAACAGAAAGTATCATTGCTACGTGTTTTGACGGATCGTGGTACAGAGTATTGTGGCAGACCTGAAAATCACGTTTACCAGCTATATTTAGGGGTAGAAAATATTGATCATTCTCGAACCAAAGCTCGTTCTCCACAGACTAATGGCATATGTGAAAGGTTCCATAGAACTATGCAAGATGAATGTTACAATATTATCTTTAGAAAGAAAATTTACACCTCTTTGGCAGAACTTCAGTTAGACGTAGACCATTGGGTGCATTCTTACAATAGATCTAGACCACATTCAGGTAAATATTGCTATGCCTATGCAAACCTTTTTTGATAGTATGCATATTGCTTATCAGAAAAATATTGATAGCATTAAACAGGATGCTGATATCGGTTTTGACTTTGTCAATTCTTCTGTCAGATAATTCATGCCTGTCAGATCAAGTCTAAACTATTACAAGCCATTAGCTACTTCATAAATTCTTACTCCATGCTCATCAACTCGTCCATGCATTCCTCTTTTTTCATCTCCAGGTAGCAACAATGTAACCGCCGTTATCCTATTGCTTTCAAAAAAATCATTAGTTAAAATATTACTAATGTTTATTTTTCCTTTATTATCATTCAGCACAATTCTTGCAGTCAACATAGTTCTAATTGGACTTCTCACTCTAAGCTGTACAGATTCTACATCACTGTTTTCTATGTGTTGAGCAATTTCTTGCTTAGTTTCATCAATAATCTTGCCTTTTAGATATTTACCGTGATTTTCATTTTCTGAATTATAAGAAGAGCTATCAGCAAGAATTCGCCTTTTTGACTCTTCATCATCACAATCTAAATATTCAATTTTGCGGTCATGCTTGGTACCTAAAAATGGATGATCATCTGCTCTCACCCTATTATTCGGAGGAAAATTGAAAGTCCTATTCCATTTATCACTTGACACTGGTCCAGGTATTCCTTGAACAACCTCAGAGTTTTTTTCTTTAGAAGAATTACTTAACATTATATACCCCCTTATTCTATAAATAGCCTTACCTTAGAATGTTTTTAACATATGTCAAATAAAAATTTTGACATATTTGGCACAAAAGCGTTTTAAATAATAAGAGCAAAATGGACAAATCTATTTCGTGAGTAACCAAAAACCGTTTTGTATTCATTCAGACAAGGAAAAATAGCAGATAGTGTCATGCAAGTAGCTGACACCCTTTTGGTGGACCACACACACAACTTTACAAACATTGCAATATGGCACATAGTAAATGATGTCATTCCAGTGCTTGACACTGGAATCCAGTTTTTCATTTTATCTCATCAAATTTAGCATAAGCTTAGTTTGCTTGTAAATTTTTCTGGATTCCAGTGTCAAGCACTGGAATGACATCACCATTCTATAACGCAAGACCTATACTCACCCAACCTAATGCATTACTTGCAATTTGGATCCCAGTGTCAGCTACTTGGATAACACCAAATGGGCTACTCGCATTTTTTAGGCCTAAATCACAATGCTCGTACAGTAAGCACTGACCATTTTTTGTATAAGTTACCTTTATAAACAAATGTTTGCACAGCTGTAACACCCACCTTGAAAACTTCAGAAAAACTTACCTGCCGTTTTTAACTTGTTTAAACTTCCAAAACCAATCTATTTGGATCTTCTATGTAATTTTTTATTTTAACAAGGAAAGTAACTGCTCCTTTACCATCAACTATTCTGTGGTCGTAAGAGAGGGCAATGTACATCATAGGTCTGATTTCAATTGAGCTACTCACAGCAACTGGTCTATTTTGTATTGAGTGCATGCCAAGTATTCCAGATTGCGGAGGGTTTATTATCGGAGTAGAAAGAAGTGAACCATACACACCACCGTTTGAGATAGTAAATGTTGCACCTTCCATTTCCGATACTTGCAGCTTACCTTCTCGTGCTTTTTTGCCAAGAGCAACTAAAGTTAGTTCAATTTCAGCAAATGACATTTGATCAGCATCACGAATAACTGGTACAACAAGACCTTTGTCAGTGCCAACAGCAACACCTATGTCATAGTAATTTTTATATACAATTTCATCACCTGAAATCTCAGCGTTAATCTCACGAATTTCTTTTAGTGCTTGCACTGCTGCCTTTATAAAAAACGACATGAAACCCAGTTTTATTCCATATTTCTTTTCAAAAGTTTCTTTATACTTTGCCCTCAGATCCATGACGTTTTTCATGTCAATTTCATTGAACGTGGTCAGTATTGCAGCAGTATTTTGCGATGCTTTCAAACGAGCAGCTATTACTTGCCTTATTTTGCTCATTTTCACTCGCTCTTCTCTTCTCTCTCCACTTACTACACTTTTTGGCGATTCATATTGTTTTACCGGAGGTTGTTCAGCTTTACTCATATGGTCTATCACATCCGCTTTAGTTATTCTGCCTCCCATGCCAGTTCCTTTTACATTTTCTGCACTAATTGCATTTTCTTCCATAATTTTACGAGCTGAAGGGGCATCTTTTTTATCAGCGCTTTCGCCTTTATCTTCTTTTTTCACTTCTTCTTTTACTTCTCCTACAGCAAGTTTTGCCAGTAATTGATCAGAGCTAATTACATCATCCTCTTTCACAAAAAATTCAGTTATTTGTCCTGAAGCTTCTGCAGTTAGTTCTAGCGCCGTTTTATCAGTTTCAATTTCAAAGATCAAGTCATCTACTTTTACTGCTTCGCCGATATTTTTCTTTATTTTTACTATACCTTCCGTAACTGATTCACCACCAAGAGTTTTTGGCGCTCTGATTTCTATAATTTTGCTCATAAAATAACTTCTACATAAAACTTTCTATAAATTTATACATGAAAAGAAACATAAATAAACTAATAAATTCATTAGGCCTTTTATCATAATGCTTGATTATTTCCTCCTAATACATGCAAAATTAAAATACTAAGTAAATTGAAATAAGATTATGGATTTTGATAAGGCAGGCAATGCAGAAGACTTATATAACGAAAAACTTCAACTGATATGTAAGACTTATAACAGAGAATTACTATCAAATCAAAGAGTTGTTGATGGCATCAATTCAATGGATTACAGTAAGCTTAAAATCTTATGCAAGTATCATAATAAGTTTAGTCACAAAGGTATTGAAGAATTACTATTAGATGAGAGCATTGTTAATCACATCAACGATTATGATGATGAAATGTTTAGGTCCATGCTAAATGATGCACCTGCGGAGCACAATATTCTAGAAATACTAAAAGGTGGGAAGGTTTGCAATATCAACAATGAATTCGAAAGTAGTGATAGTGAGGAGAATGAAGAAGATTATGGATATTATGATAATTATTATTACGAGGAAGATGAAAAAAATGATCCGAATAACTTCGCGAAAGAAGCATTAGGAGATAAAGGAACTAATGAAAAACGTGTTGATGATGTTCAGTTTTATCTTAATGAAGAAATACTAAAATGTATATTTGAAAGTGGTAAGCTTAGTGATGAAGATGTTACAAAATTATTAGAAAACAAGGAAATTCTTGAACGCATCAATTCGGTTGCTCCTGAAAGATTTCAACTCATACTTAATAGTGGTAAGTTTAATGGTACCAGTATTATAGGATTACTAGAAAGTCAAAATGCTGCTAGGAACATCAATCTTATTGATAAAGAAACGTTGAAATATATAATTGAGAATGATAAATTTAGTCTTAAAGATATCATAAAATTACTGGAAGATCAGGAAATTCTTGAACGCATCAATTCGATTGCTCCTGAAAGATTTCAACTCATACTTAATAGTGGTAAGTTTGATGATATTAATATTATTGTAGAATTACTAAAAAATAAGAAAGTTGCTAAGAACATCAATATTATTAGTGAAGAACTGCTTAAATACATAGTTAAAAGTGATAGGTTTAGTAGTGAATATATTATAAAAGTACTAAAAGACCGAGAATTTGTTAAGCTTATCGATTTGATTGATCCTAGAAAATCTAAATCCGTATTTAGGAAATTTGATTATACCATTATTATAGAATTACTAAAAAATCAGGAAGTTGTTGAACGCATCAATTCGATGAATCGTAAAATATTTGACTTAATATTTAAGTATTCTGATCAAGGATATATTATGAATTTACTGAAAGATCAGAGTTTATTTGATCAAATCAATTCTCTTGATGAAAATAAAGTGAGTATCATGAAAAGTGATTATTTTTTTACAGATAAAGAGATTGTAGCAATACTAAAGACTTCATTACCTCAACTCCATTCTATTGATGGTAATAGATTAAAAATTATATGCAAAAGCATTAAGTTTGATTCTACAGATGTTAGAGAAATACTAAAAGATCAGAGTCTATTCGTTCGAGTCAATTCTATCGATCTTGAAAAACTTGAACTTATATCTAGTAGTAGTAAATTTGATCGCTCCATGGTTATGGATTTACTAAAAAGTCGGAATTTTATCGATTCTATTGATACTGAAAAATTTCGACTTCTACTTGATAATGCAAGCTTGAATGACAAAAGGATTATAACACTACTAAAAGATCAAAATGCTGTTGAGAAGATCAATTCTGTTACCACTAAAGAGCTAAAAGTAATAACAGATAATGTTACTGGTAAGGTATTTGTCAATATATTTAAAAATTTTAAACCTAGCGTAAAGTCGACTTTGAGGCTTGCTATACTCCTGCGTAAAGCTGGTAAAATTACAGATATTAATATCGATTATTTGAACAACAAGGAACGTATTTACGAAGATATAATTAAATATGTTCCCCAAGAGCTGAGCATATATACTCAATATCCTTTCCCAGGGATTTTCTTAGGCGGTAAAGATCTTCCTCAAGAGCAGGACATAAATATAAATTCACTTGTACCATTCCTTACATTTGAAAGATATATTGAATGCAAAGAACCTGTGTCAAAATTATATAATTTATCTTTAGAGCAGGTTATTGAGAATATCAATCCACATAAAAGAGCTAGGTATTTCTAATAACACCAAATTCATTTATTTATAATAATTTTACTATATCGTAAAACCATCTATATCAGACTATTTTTACTATATTTTCTTGGTAAAATCACTGGCAGCTGACACCGAGGTTGAGAAAATTTTTGTAATATAGACTATCAATGATTTTTCAGTAATAATATAGTTTTAGGTGGATATAGTGAACGTTTCATACAGAGATATAGAAATCAAGCTAATTAGAACAGGTTGAATTCAAATGTTGAATCTAGAATCTCTGCCAAAACATCTAGCAATTATTATGGATGGTAATGGTAGGTGGGCAAACAATCAAGGAAGGGTAAAAATTGATGGCTATAGAAAAGGCAGTGAGGTTGCATTTGATATTGCTAAGCATTGCACAGTCCTGGCCATACCTTACTTAACTTTGTATGCATTTTCCATGGAAAATTGGCTCAGGTCTGAAAACGAAACAGACTACCTATTTAATTTATTTTACTCCACTTTAACTAATGAAGATAAAATGAAATTCATTTACAATTGTAACATTAAGTTAAATTTTATTGGCAATTTAAGTCTATTGCCCAGTAAAATATTCGATCAAATCAAAAAAGCAGAAGAAGTGACACATAAGAACGATGGTCTATTACTCACTGTTGCAGTTAGTTATGGAGCAAAGCAGGAAATTATACATGCTATCAACAACGTCATAAAAGGAAATATTGATTGCGTATTGGAAGAGGAATTTGAAAAATTTCTGTATACTAAAGATTTACCAAAACTGGATTTATTAATTCGCACTGGTGGCGAGAAAAGGTTAAGCAATTTTTTACTATGGCAAGCAGCTTATGCTGAATTGTATTTTTGTGATACTTTGTGGCCTGATTTTTCTTGTCAAGATTTGAGTAAAGCATTAGCAGATTATACAAAGAGAGAGAAAAAATATGGTAGATAATAATTTTATGGTGAGAACACTGTCTTCAATAGTAATATTACTGATATTTTCTTTTGCTACATATTTCAGTGATTTATCATTTTATCTACTAATTTTTTCAATTGCGGTTCTATCTTCTTTTGAATGGTATAACCTAACTAAAGGCAATAGAATCTTATACATTTTTGCATTACTACTCATTGCACTACCAAATGCATCGCTGATATACTTATATAATCTACCACAGGGAAAATATGAATTAATATGGCTTATCTTAACCATTTGGAGCATCGATATTACCGCTTACCTATTTGGTAAAAACTTTGGTGGTGCTAAAATTTGCCCAATTATTAGTCCTGGAAAGACTTGGTCAGGGCTTTTAGGTGCAGTTTTAGCTGGAGTATTTTGTACAATTTTTGGCTCAATATTTTTGAGTTTATTTCCAATTTTCTATTCCCCAATAATTGGCTTTACAATTGCTATTCTAGCCCAACTTGGAGACTTTACTGAATCACTCATAAAAAGAGTTTACAATGTTAAAGATAGTGGAGGTATAATACCTGGCCATGGAGGAGTACTTGACCGTATGGACAGTTTCATCTTTACTGCCCCCTTTATTGCTATTTACATAAGCTAAAGAATGAAGTGCTATTAACCTTTGGTCCTTTCCTTTTTATTCAATGCTTTCACCTCAACAGATTGAAATTCTTCGGAGTTTACTATTTCACTCATGGGCTTACTGCAATAAGGACAATACATTTCTCCTTCTTTATGTAAATATACTACTGGATGACCAGAACCATCATCATTCTCATCACCACGGCAGCAAACTATTAGATTATTATCCCTCACTTCTGACATTTCGCTCCTTTAATTTATAGTATTTTATACATCGAACATACTCGTTTGGGAATAAAAAAGACAATAAATACTTATTCTCCATTTTTTACCCTATTTAGATTAATCAATTCGGTTTGGACATTTTGTGATACAAAGCTGCTAACATCTTCTCCTAATCTCGCTATTTCTTTCACAAAACTTGATGAGATAAATTGAGTATCTTCAGATGCAGGAAGAAATATGGTTTCGATTTCATGGGAGAGCTTATAATTTACCCAACTCATTTGAAATTCATAATCAAAATCTGATACTGCCCTCAGTCCTCTGATAATAACAGAGGCATTTTGCTCTTTGGCAAACTTCACGAGCAACCCATTAAAAGATATAACATCTGCATTAATTTCTGCTCCTTTAACTTCATTTTCAGCCATGCTTGTGCGTAGCTTTATGTTAAAGGTAGTATGTTTGTTAACATTTTCTGCAACACCAACTATCAACTTATCGACTAGCTTACATGCTCTTTTTATTATGTCAAGGTGCCCAAAAGTTATAGGATCAAACGTACCAGGATAAATTCCTATTTTGTTATTAATGTTCATTTTTTGTTTCTATACTTCAAAAACTTTTGATGGACATAATAACGTTTTTTGTCTAAAAATAAAAGTACGTAGTTGGCCTGATAGCTCAGTTGGTAGAGCAAAGGACTGAAAATCCTTGTGTCGCTGGTTCGATTCCTGCTCAGGCCACATTCTTTTTCTTAATGTTCTATAATATATTATAATATTAATACAATTATTTAGGAAATAATGTCTAAATGTTACAATAGAATATTTAATATACTGTTAATTACATTTCTACTATTAAGTAATATCGCTTATAGTGAAAAAGTAAACAAAGAATTATCTGCTTTGACAGCGGAAAATGCAGTAAATTACAATATAATTGTTGGTTTATTGCAAACAGATGAATCTCAAAATATCTATGAGATATTCAATAATTTTGGGGTTAAAACTATATTTATTGACTACGACAAAATAATTAATCTAAAAGAAATCCAAGAAGAGTTCGCAAAACAAGATGAAATATTGGCAAAAAAGCTGATACTAGATCGAATAAAGGTTGAAGTTGCAAAATTTATCAAAGAGCAAAAGATAAACAGAATATTTATTTCAGATAACTTTCATTCAGCTCTTAAACCTTACCGCCAGCTTGTGAATGAAGCAATTGTAAAAATAGTAGATGACAATCCTACAATTCATTTGCTTACCATATGCGGTGGTTTACAAGACATTATGCATGCAAAAGAAATTGAAATAACAAATGTTGTTAATGATGAGAAGAATCATTTAAAATCAGCATCCTATCCACAAAAAGAGAATATACCTCTTCAGCAGATAAAAATTGTTCCAGGTAGTAGTTTGGAAAAAGTGGTAGCTAGATTTTTACTACCTAATCAAAATGGCTGGTTTTCAACTTATTTTCCGAATGCTCATTCAGGTACAGTAAGTAATACTACAGAGAATAGAAGAAGGCTAGAGCTACTTGGATATAAAATTGCAGCATTTGCCAATGACGGGTTAATAGAAACTATCGAAGATAAGCATAGTAATATTTACTTTCAAAGTCATCTAGAAGCCCTTGTTGTCAAATCAGATAAAAACTCTCGTTTGTCAAGCCAAAAGGTACGTCAGGTTTCAACACTAGTTGCTATAGCGATTATAAATGATTTTCTTCATCGCGTTTAATGCTAAAATAAGGAAAATCATTTAATGTCATGCCAGTACTCTTTTTCTTGTCATTCCAGTGCGTGATGCTGGAATGGCTTTGTTGCACAGGTCAAATAAAAAGAACTGGCAGTTACTGACAAAATTCACTATAAGACAAGCATTTAACCTACTAAAGAAAAATATGCCACAAAAAATGAGAGTCAGTAACTGCCATGAATATAACAAATTTCTCCAAGAGAGGGGAAATATTTTTTATTACGTCAATGATGCCATAGAAAATTGGTACGAAAAAGGTCCAAAAATGGCTGGTGGCAACTATATTTATAGCGATAAGGTCGTGATTCTGGTTCACATAATAACTTATTTATTTAGAATAGATCTGAGACAAACAGCGGGATTTATAGCAGGGTACCTTGAGCAAGTAAGGAAAAACTTGCAAGTTATTAGCTATTCCCAGACCTCAAGAAGGCTTAAAAAACTTAACATCAAAATTAATGATCGAAGACATGATAAAAATAATACAGAAGATATTGAGATTGCCATAGATAGTACTGATCTACAATAATATTCCAGGTCATAGCAAGGCAAATGGTACAGATAGAAAGTATCGCTGCTATGAGCAAACAAGAAAACTGCATGTAATGCTAGAGATAGGTAGCAAAAAAGTTATAGCAGCAAAATACAGTGGCGGAGTTTATTCTGACCACTATGGAGCATGTGATCTTATTGCAAGGATTGATGTTAAATATAATATAAGCACACTATATGCAGACAGGGCATATAATCGAAAGAAGTTATACAAACTGTGCGATGAGCTTGACATAAAGACAAGGATTCCTCCGCAAAATAATGCAATAGAGCATCCAAAGTTGGATTATATGGATGAGAGAAATTCTACAATCAAGCTCATAAAGTCATATGATGAAGATGGTATGAAGAGGTGGAAAAAAGAGATAAATTATGGGAAGAGATCTTATATAGAAAGTTTTTTCTCGCGACTGAAGCAAACATTTGGGTTTAGTTTTAGAAACAAATCTGAGGTTAATCGTGAGAGAGAACTGCTACTCAAGTGTTATTTGCTTAACAAATTTACTGATATAGGCATGGCTAAATTTGAGATAGCTTCATAAATTTATTCCACGTTACCTATTATCCGAAGAGTGATGCAACAAAGCCTGCTGGAATCCAGTTTTTCATTTCATCAAATTTAGCATAAGCTCAAGTTTGCTTATAAATTTTTCTGGATGCCAGTGTCTGGGCACTGGCATGACATTATGGAATTTGGGCTCCAGTGTCAACTACTCTAATGACACCTGATTATGATGAAAGAAATCTAATGATTTATATAAACCCCATAGCGTGGCGAATGAAGCGTTTTTTAAGAAAATTTGAATTTTCAACTATCATTAAACCAAATGCTCTAGCGCAAAATATTCTGTTGGAAAATATCCTATTTAGTCCATCAGTTGCAAGTGCCATAGTAAAATTATCAAAGTATCTGTCACGTGAAATTTTCTTCAATAGATAATTACTGCCAACATCAATGCCAGACGCTTTTGCAGTAGTTATTTGTCTAATAACACTCTCTACATCTCTCATTCCAAGATTAAGTCCTTGACCTGCAACTGGATGGATTGAATGTGCTGCATCGCCAATAAGCAAAATTCTGCTTTTATGCAGCTTTCTCGCAAAAGTAAAACTCAAAGGATAAAGTCTTCTTTCACCCTCTAATTCAATTTCTCCCAAATAAGAACCAAATCTTTTTTTGAGTTCTGTGACAAATTCCTCTTCGGATAAGCTCATCAGCATTTTTGAAATTTCGCATTTTTCTGTCCAAACTATTGAAGAAGTATAGCCACCTTTCATTGGCAAAATTGCAAATGGACCACCAGGAAAAAACCGCTCTACAGCTAAGTTTTGGTGATGTAGTTCATGTTTTACATTAAATACCATGCTATTTTGTTTATAACCAAATTTTATCATTGGTATAGAAAACAGCTCTGGCAGCTTAGAGTTTTTACCTTCAGCGCAGATAAATAGCGATGATATCAATTTTTGATCATTATCAAGAGTAACTTCCACGTATCCTTCGTCACAAGAAATTGTTTTATAGGAACGTGGAGAATATATATTGAGTTTATGCAAAAAATTATTATTGATTGCATTCCATATAATAGCGCTCTTGATTACATAGCCCATTGGCTCTTCACCGACCATTTTATGGTCATAATGCACAGTAAATGGACTATCTCCATCTAATATGCATATATCAAGTATTGGTTCAGCTTCGCCTTCTAAGAGTCCCCAAATCCCTAATTTTTCTAGTATTTTTTTTGATCCTTGAGAAATAGCGAATGCTCGATTATCATCAATTGCACGTGGTAAACTATTTTTCTCAATTACGGCTACAGATACAGAGTCATTACTCAGGCCAATAGCAGTAATAAGACCAATTAGCCCACTACCTGAAATGATTACATCGTAATTCATTTTATTAACCTAAAATTACATTCTACCCATTTTTAAAATAGTTTAAACGAACTTTGTAGATACTGAACTTCTCATTACTATCTTAGTTATAACCAAAATAGTAATAAAATATTAATTATTTTACACTAGATTAGGTCTAATTTTATTAAAGGAGCTAGATTATGACTACAGATTGCAAAAAAGAATTACTAAATTGCATTAACAAGTACAGAGAAGAACTTGCAGAAAATAAAGCAGCAATTAGACAAACTTTAACTAGCGATAAAATTAATATAAGCGATTACTTTTATCAGGGTGATAAAATCTGTAACAAAGAGCTGTTTAACATAGGAAGTGAGTGTCAGGATACAAAATATGGTAGTCGACAAGAATATACGTATGATGAGTGGAAGGAAAAAATTGAAAAACCTCATGCTAAAGATTTGCTAAAGATGTTACAAAATGAAGTAAAAGGTAAAATATTAAAAAGTTTTGAAGATTATGAAAAATATCATAAAAATGCTACTGAAGCTATAAAAAGAGAATTAGACATAGATTCAAAATTAAAGGCAATACTCAAAGAAAAGCAACAACCAGAAACTGATGTAACTCGAGCATATTATGACGTTATACGAGGTTTATATGAAAATGGAGACATGCGCTCTCAACTAAAGTGCAATGATCTTGATTGTTTTAATAGAACAATAGAAGATAATCTATCTCAAAAACAATCCGAGCTAGCTGCTATAAAGGATGACTTTTTGGATAATACGCAAAATATTTTTCAACATATTCAAGTTGAAGATAGTATTTTTTAGAGAAATAAGATTATGCTATTTTTTTAATGAAATTTCTTAAGTGGTAGATTATTTTTTACAGCTATAGCTGAGGTAGCTGTCACTACCTGAAATGTAACAAATAAAATACCAATCTTAAATATTGCTATATTTCACGATAGTTTCTCAACTTGACGCACATGCTTTTGGAACATTCTCATTTGTCAAATAGTTTCTGGCATGCTACACAATCTGTAATGCAGGTTTTAACTTACTTTTACGCAATATTGATCATTCTTGAAAAGCAATCTAACATTTTCTATTCCTTGATTACGAAGCTTTGATGCAGCTGATTTAGCTACCTGAGCGTTTACAAAAAATGCTACATATCCCTTACTTTCTGCATTGTTTTGTTTTGGGTGACGTTTCTGCATTTCTTTTTCATATTGCCTTTTGTAATGAGGAGTATTTTGTATCAATTGTTCTGACCTCTTTCTTAAGTACTCGACTTTTACCTTAGCAAGCCCAGACTTATGAAGTCCTAAAACTTGTGCTGCTTTTTCTGACAAGTCTATTATTCTACCTTCAACAAATGGCCCTCTATCATTAACTCTTATAACAAGCTTCCTTCCATTTTCTAAATTAGTAACACGAACAAAGCAGGGTAGGGGCAAGGTCTTATGTGCTGCAGAAATCAAGTGACGATTAAACACTTCACCGTTAGCTGTAATTGTGCCATGATCTTCTATTCCATACCACGATGCTATTCCTACTTCCTCATAACAGCTACAGTATTTTGGGTGGTAGGTGATACCATTTATTGTATAGCTATTGCCAATTTTATAATGACCTGCGGTGTGATTACACCTATTGCTAAAACTACAACTACTCATCAAAACGAATATTAGACATAGAAAGGCTAGTTTTTTTATCATTGTACTTAGTGAAATGGTTCGATACCATGAGGGTTTTAAATTATACTATAATAAATTTAGTAATAAGTAAACGTCTACTGCCAAATATGCACAGCACTAAAAAAGAAGTAATACATATAATCGGTATAGGTGGAATTGGAATGAGCGCAATTGCTGAAATTCTTCATAATTCCAGTTATAAAGTTCAAGGCAGTGATACGCGATCAAACGACAATATAGACAGGTTACAAAAATTAGGTATAGAGGTCTATATTGGTCACAATGCAAGTAGTATTAGACAAGCTCAAATAGTTGTACATTCTTCCGCAATAAAACCTGATAATGTGGAGCTAGTTGCAGCAAGAAATAGCAATAAAACCGTTTTGCATAGGTCAGACATGCTGGTTAAAATTATGAAAGGTAAATATGTGATAGCAGTTTCAGGTTCAAGTGGCAAGACGACGACGACAGCTATGATTGCTTCCATTTTTGATCATTCTGGTGATGACGCCACTGTAATTGTTGGAGGAATATTAAATTCCTATCAGAGTAATGCAAAACTTGGCAAAAGTGACATTTTCTTAATTGAGGCTGATGAGTCTGATGGAACTATGTTAAAAATTCCTGCAGATATTGCTGTTGTAACAAGTATTAATGACGACCATATAGACCATTACGGTACATTTAACGACATCAAAAATGCGTTTTCTAGATTTGTAAACAACGCGAATTTTGCTATTTTGCCTGATTCTGCAGACATCAATCATGATGCGAGTAATTCTATAAAGTTTTGGTTTGGAAATGGTAAAATTAGAGCTAGCAACATCAAACAACACAATAATAGCATAGAATTTGACGTGCTGATTAGTATAAACGAAAGTAATCGTATTCCATTGTCCACTACTCGAGTAGTTGAGAGGGATGGAATAAAAGCAGCCCTTTCTTCATCACCTCAATGCTTGAAACTGGATTCTCGTTTCAATGTTAAACAAGATACTATAGAATTTAAGAGGACAATCCCTAGAAAATCTCTACATTCAAAAAAAGTAAATCGTACTAATGCTATTTGAACAAGCTAGCGTAAAAGTAAGCTAAATTTTTTAAGGTACAAAAATAGCAAGAAACAGTTGTTTGAAAAAAATTGGAATTTGATTGGATTGCTGAAATTTGGCTCTCAAACTTTAGATGCATGAGCAAGATAATACTCTTTAACTAATATAGATTAGGTGATTTGGAAGAGATACATCTAGAGCAGCTGGCAAAGTTACAATACATATTACCGCAATAACTAGAAATGAGAAGGATCTATATGGTGATTATAGATTTTTCCAGATCTTGAAAACAATAAATAGACAGTAAATTAGAACTACTGCAAAAAAAACAAGAATAGCTACACTGGTTGCTTGACCATCGTAAACGTAGCTTGTTAAGCCGATAAAAATAGCCATGATAGAAGCTCTAATAAATGAAATTGCAGAAGAAGTTGTGCCTTTCATTTCAGGGAAAATATTTAATGATGCATTGAAAATGACTGCTTGACAAATTCCACAGCCAATACAAAAATAGCCATAGACAGCGTTACTAAGTAGTAAGCACTGGGCATGATTATACTGAATATTAAAAGTGATAGGGATCCAATAGCAATTACGCCTGTACCGGAAATTACACACCAAATTGCTCCAAGTTTCTTTAAGATCTTACTGGAAAACAGGCTAATTAGTGAGAAAGATCCAACCATTGCACCTTGATGTAGCGCATAAATAGTGCTGGATAAACCAAAAGTTTCCATATACAAAAAAGGGCCACAAGTAATGAATGACATATAAGCCGCAGAAAAAAGGCTCTGTGCCAAAGACAACACCATAAATTTTGAACTTGATAATAATTTTTTATAGTCTTTCATCATTTTTTTTTAGACTAAAAATATCACGGTCCTTTTTTGTTTCTGGTAACAGAAAAAGCAGCAAAACCCAAGAGATGAAACAAAGTATTGCAACACTTGCATAGTTGCCACGCCACCCAACAATTTTGTTGATGAAACTGCCTAATACTGGTGCAATTGCTATGAGAACTGTGAGAATAAAATTCATGATTCCAATAAATTTTACTGCTTCGTTGCCTTTATAGCTGTCTGCAATAATTGCAAACACAACTACAGATGTGCTAACACCAATGCCTTGAATAAAGCGAGAGATTAAAAGCCAAGAAACTGACAGCGCAAAAATACAGCCAACAGCACCGATGAGTAGCAAAGTGTTGCCTATGATCATCATCCTTCTTCTTCCATAGCATTCAGACAATGGACCAAAAAATAACCCTCCTATGCAAACGCCTAAAAAATTATAAGCAATAGTTAATTGAATTGTGCCTTCCGGTATGTTAAAATAGCGTACTATATCAGGAAAACTAGGTACAGAAATATCAATTTCAATGAACTTAGCAATTAGAGATAGAATTAATAAAAACGGTAGTAACACTTAAAATCTTTAATTAATGAATAAAAATATCACATTTAAAGCGTTGAAAGAAGAACATTTTTCACTATTATTAAAATGGGTAGAAACACACCATATAAAGAAGTGGTGGGATGCGGATATAAATTGGACACCAGAGTTAATTGAGAAAAAATATAGCAACTACGTTAAAGGATTCAAACGTTTGAAATCTAAGACACAAATTATTGAAAAACCAATGCACGCATTCATTATTAATTGTGATGGAGTTGATATTGGTTATATTCAATATTACAACAAACATGATTTCCCACCTGAACAGGTCTATAACACTTTAGAACTTCCAGAAAGTTGTGCTGCTATAGACTGGTATATCGGAGAGCTGAATTATGTAGGTAAAGGAGTTGGTTCACAAGCTTTGAATATATTTTTAAACAAATTTGTCTTTAAAGTTTATGAGAATGCCTTTGTCGACCCAGGTATAGCAAATGTTTGTGCAATCCGTGTTTACGAAAAAGTTGGCTTTAAAAAAATTATGGAAAGTGATAGTGCGATTTTAATGATTAAGGCAAGAATTCCTGAGAACCATTCAAGATGAGTGTTTTTTCAACAATCTACCTAAATTACTACAAGTGGTTTATAACAATATACAAGGAGCTTTATACAAACTTAACATAATTTAATCATAAAAATATCATTATTAAGTCCTATATAAGAACAAATTTTGGCACTCAGTGAATCTTTTTTAACTAACTATGAACTTGATTAATTGGAAAATAAATTTTACTTACTTTTATAATACCTTAAAATCTAATATCACTTTATCAGCAAAGATATCACAATAGGCTAGTATGTTCTTTACTCTTTTCCTCAAAATATTACCTATTTACATTACAATACTTATTGGTTACTTAGCAGGAAGATATCTTAAAATTGATAGAAATACTATATCTCAAATACTCTTTTATATAGCTAATCCAATAGTGATTTTATACGGAGTATCTCATACAGAAGTTAATTTAAAAGTAATTTCTCTGCCGATTTTGATATGGTTTATAGGTAGTACTATGTCTTTATCAGTGTATTATCTTTCTTCTTTTTTATTTAAGGACAACACGAGAAACATATTAGCGTTTAGCTCGGGCAGCACAAGTATGGGTTATTTTGGTCTACCGATTGCCATTGCTTTATTTGATGAAGATTCAGTGTCTGTGTATGTTGTCTGTTACATAGGAATGGCACTATTTGAAAATAGCTTGGGATTTTATATAGCTGCAAATGGTATCTATACTGCAAAAGAATGCGTATTAAAGTTACTCAAACTTCCCTCATTATATGCAATGATTCTAGGTTTCTTTTTAAGTATATATGATATACAAATACCCACTTTTTTGACAGATGTTATGATAAATATCAGAAGTACATTTATCACATTAGGAATGGTGCTGCTTGGAGTAAGTATTGCACAAATTACAAATTTTAAAGTAGATTGGAAGCTTGCCTTGACCACTATTGTAGCAAAGTACATATTCTGGCCGTTATTTGTTTTGGGAATTGTCTTGCTAGACAAGCATGTTACAGGTATATACGATGAAAGCATCTATAAAGCACTGATGTTACTGGCTATTATTCCGATTTCTGGATCCAGTATAATACTTGCTAATATTTTAAATTACCAACCAGATAAAGCTACTTTATTGCTCCTAATTAGTACTGCAGTGGGACTATTTTATGTTCCACTTATAATATCATTATTTTTTACTAAACTTGTCCCTTTTTGATCAAAAATTTAAGCGCTAGGCCTATTCACAAAACTTGAATTTAGAATAGACTTCTTGGATAATCATAAAAGAAACTAATCCTTTTTTCCTCTCCTTTCTTATTTTTTTACACAGAATAGGAAGTTATCAATTGATGGAATTTTCGCAATAATGTCAATAGCAGTAAGATTTCCTACACCTTTTAGCAGGTCTATAGTTGAATTTGGATGTTCTATGAGCAGCAACAAATAAATGTAACTTGCCTTTTTCTATATGATGCTATTAACCGAATAGGTATTCGCTTGACATTTCCATATCTTTGTTATCATTAGTAATACTAAAGGGAAAACTAAACTTAATAAGATTTGGAAGCATATTGTTGTTCTATGATTCACGTAATGCTGCTATGCCTTCTTTGCAAACGTTATCATAAAGTAAATTAAATTCTTTAATATTTGAAAAACTACCACCCCTTAGCGCACTCATTAATATTATTCTACTTTCAACATCAATATCATTAGAAATTAAATCAAGTTTAACAAGATTTGGAAAGTTACCCATTCTTTAACAATTTAGTGATTGCTATTGAGCCTTCTGCGCCAATAATGCTAGAAGTTAATTTACACTCAGTAATATTTGGAAGATTAATATTCTCTAATGCTTCATTTAAAACTTCTCCGCACTGAGCATCAATATAACAATTAGATAAAGTCAAGCTTGTAATATTTTGCTTTTTCTGTAAAAAGTTTACTAGCTTTTCCATATATACATATAGATTATTTAACTCTAAGGTGTTACTATTAACATATTGATTCAATTCAACTTCCATGGTTTCTGTAAGTTATAGAGCTGCTAATTACAGCATAAATTTAAATAATTGTCAACCTTATGAACAACTAACTTTACTTCTTTTTAACCTGATACCTATGCTTTGTTTCAAATTTCCATCAAAAAGTAACATTACCCCCTCCAGTCAACCTTTCTGCTTCATTTCGTGAAATCAATGCCTCAATAAATTCATCTAGTTCACCTTCTTTTATAATCTGTTCTAGTCGATGTGAAGTGAGATTAATTCTATGATCTGTTATTCTTGATTGTGGAAAGTTATAAGTTCTTATACGTTCAGAGCGATCTCCAGAACCAATTTGGCTTTTCCTCATTGTTGACCTTTCCATTTCTTTTTTTTGTCTTTCAATTTCGTATAGCCTTGCTCTCAACACTTTGAGCGCTTTAGCCTTATTTTTGTGCTGCGATTTTTCATCTTGCTGTATTACAACTATCCCTGTTGGCAAGTGGGTGACCCTTACTGCGCTGTCAGTTGTATTCACTGATTGCCCTCCAGGACCACTGGATCTATAAACATCTATGCGTAAATCTTTTTCTTCTATTTCAAAGTCAACCTCTTCTACTTCAGGTAATATTGCAACAGTAGCTGCGGAAGTGTGCAATCTTCCTGAGGATTCAGTTTCTGGCACTCTTTGTACTCTGTGCACCCCTGACTCAAATTTCAGTCTTGCAAAAACTTCTGTTCCATTAATGAGTGCAGAAGCTTCCTTATAGCCACCTATACCTGTATTAGAAATACTTATTGGCTCAAACTTCCAATTTCTTCTTTCTGCATATTTTTGATACATACGAAATAACATCGCTGCAAATAATGCTGCTTCTTCTCCGCCTGTGCCTGTTCTAATTTCTAATATTGCATTTCTTGAGTCATCTTCATCTTTGGGTAATAATGCCAACTTTAGTTTTGCTTTTACTTTTGGTAATAGTATCTTTTGCTTCTCAAGAAGTTCTTCTTTTGCTAACTCTTTTATATCACCATCGCTGTTCTCATCTTTCATGATTTCTTCTAAATCTGAAATTTCCTCTTTTAATATATTATATTCATCGATTATCTCGATAATTGGTCTGAGTTCAGAGTATTCCTTTGAAAAACTAACGAATTCTTTTTGACTCAAATTGGTAGGGTTTTCCAGATTTCTCTCTACATCAGAAAACTTTTTTTTTAAGTCTTGTAAATTATTCTCTATATCCATATAGTACAGGCCTAGTTTTCAGCTGTTTAAGTAAGTAATATATACTGAAATAAAAAATTTCTTATATCAAGCAATAACACTATAATTGTCTCGAATATTTCTACCTAAGTATAATGGCAAAACAGATAACATCAATCTGCAGCTTCATATTTGGAGCTTCAGACAAAAAATCATTACCAGATGAGTCGGCTCCAGAGATTGCATTTGCTGGTAGATCAAACGTAGGAAAATCAAGTTTAATCAACCTGCTGATAAACAGCAAAAAAGCTGCAAGAGTTTCTTCTAAACCTGGATGCACTAGACAAATAAATTTTTACTCTATGTACAATGATAAGTTTAGGATTGTCGACCTACCGGGTTATGGCTATTCTTGTGCAAGCAAGGAAGAAGCAGTACAATACTTAAACCTAATTGAGTACTATCTAATTCACAGGAGAAATCTAAAAAGAGTCTTTGTGCTTATAGATAGCAAGGTAGGATTAAAAGAAATAGACAAAGACTTTGTTTATTGGTTAATATGTAATAATATTAACTTTAATATTGTGCTAACAAAAATAGATAAAGTGAATCAGGAAAGTCTAGATGCTATTCTAGAAAATACTCAAAAGTGGGTTAATAATGAACATGTATCAATTCATCAAATAAGCATTCGTGTTAAGCATAAAATCACCAAGGTAAGAGATGAGTTTTTCAAATTTACAAGATAAAAAAATGAAAAGTGATGAATCTTTAAATGGTAAGATGCCATTGAAGGAAAAAACAGAAATATTATTTGAAGTTCTGTCTAACATACCTAAATTTGTAGGCGAAACTTTTATCATCAAATGCAGCAGTGTAATAATCTCAGATGAAACGCTGCTTAGTGCTTTTGCGCATAATGTTGTTCTGTTGAAACAGCTTGGTATAAATCCGGTGGTAGTTCATGACGGAGAATATGAAATTAACTTAGTGTTAAAAATGCTAGGTATGAATGATAAGTTTATAAATGGTGTCAGACTTACAGACAAAAGCACTATGAAAATCATTGAAATGGCACTGTGTGGTTCAATTAATAAAAAAATTGTTCAGCATATAAATTCTGCTGGTGGTTCAGCTATTGGACTATGTGGAAAAGATGGCAACCTCATAAAAGCTGAAAAGATAAGCACTACGCTTAGGGAAAATAGATTAAATAATATTGAAAAAATACTAGACATGGGATTTATCGGTAGACCAACTGAAATCAATCCTGATATATTATTCTTTATTGAAGAATCAGATTCTATACCAGTTATTGCACCTATCGGTTATGGAAAAAATGGAGAAACATATCATATTGATACTGATAGCACTGCAAGTGCAATTGCACTTGCAGTTTACGCATCTAAAATGATAATCTTGACTGATACAGATGAAGAAATAAACAAAGTTGGCAATAGAAGAGTCTTGATTAAAAATTTAAAAGAATCGATTGATTGTGGAAAAATTAAAGGAGAAAAATTTGTTGAAAGGCTTATGTCATATACTAAAATGGTAGAAGAATGTGCAGGGGTTGTTCACATAGTTGATGGTAGAGTACCTAACATTATACTTGATTTATTTACTGAGAATAATTCAGGTATATCAATAATGGATGATTAATAGCTGTACTGCTTATAACCATATGAACATTGAAAATTTGGGAATAGCTTATGTCAAATTCCTATTCTCTTTTCCAGTTTTTTAGTTTTTTTTTTCTTGCAAGCATAATAGTTTCGTATACATAATGAAACCAAATGGTATTTTTAGCTTGATAACAGAGGAAAATAAAGAGGGCTTGGGTGTAACACTCAAATAATGATTTACCTTATGGATACCGCTAGAAAAGTTGACTAAGGTATACAATTCTCTCTGCGTCAAGTTACTCAAGATATCGAATCTACAAACGCTTTGGATTGAGTGTGTTTGGTCAATTTGAGTGCTTTAAATGAAAGGCGAAAATTGAGCATACTACGCCTCTGTACACAGTATCTTTAATGCAAATGCCCATGTGATTCCATAGATAATCTCTGTTTTTTTATTTTATCTGTCCATTTATCATTTTCTATATCTTGTTTGTTGGTTGCTCTTTTTTCTTGCTCAACAATTGCCTTATCTATCTTCTGATGAATTGCATCAATTGCATTAATTGCATTTTTTTCTTTGTATACTTCGCTTTTTCCTTCAACAATTAAATTGGTAAAAATATTTACAACAAACTGCACTTGATTATGATTAACCTGACCTTTTATCGAAGAAGGTAAAGAGTTTAATTCCATCAATACTTCTGATGCTGTTTTATCTTGAGTGGAAAGCCCTAAATTATCTGCTACTTCACTTATTAATAACTCTCTGTTTTCTTTATTATCTTCCAATTTAGTATAATCACGCAGTAGATCCATAACTGTAGATACTCTGACTTCAATAATATCATCAACATCTTCATCTCCTAGAGCAACTCCTGATCCCAATAACCTCTCTCTGAGATTTTTCTTTAAAAGATTGGTAAATTTTTCATTTGCATCCGATCCTGTAGTAGATATTGTACCATCTAAATAGTTGTTTACTTTGATTTGAGTACCTAAGCTATGCTCTATTTGTATTTTTGCCTCAGGTTTAAATCCTAATTTTGCACGGAATTTCTGAAAATATTCTTTAATAGTGTCAAACAAGGTCTTGCCATTGTCTTTATAGTTTTTCAACTCTTCAGGAATAGTAAGTGATAATTTACCATCTCCATATTTTACAAGGTCTTCACCATATTGAGACTCAAGTGTAAATTCTAATGAGCTGGATAGGTCGCATATTTTCTCTTTCGGATTGTTAAGCGTGGTTATAGGCATTGCCATATCAGACTTCACTTTTATGTGGTTGTGATCAGTGCAGTAAATGTTTAGCGCTTTTTTAGGACTATGTGGAATCAAGCTACAACTACTGAGTGCTGCATGAGATTCATTAAATATACCAGCTTCATACCCTGCTTGATTACAATTGGTGACTAGCTCTTCTAAAATAGCATTACTTGGAACTTCTGCTCCAGCATACCTGAACATTTCCTTGAAAATTTCCTTTGCTAATGCACGGTAATCTTTTTTGGAGAATAGATGATAAGAGCTTCTCCCTGCGTTATAAAATCTCTCAAATTCCTTTCTATATTCATCAATTTTTTTCTCATCAGCAATTGTAGGGCTATTACAATGATTTTCCCAAACTTCAGATAGTCTATCTTGATCAAGCTCCTTAAGTACTGGTTCCATAAAAGCTTTACCTTCTTCGGAGAGGTTATCAAAATTATCACGGTTAAAAATCTCATTTTTATAATCTTTATCTCCTTCCTTAAATGCAATAATAAAATTTTTATCTATTTCTTTTTTATTAATAATAAAATTCATCCTTTGAAAATCCAAGAACATTGTTTCACCAGAATTTGCTAATTTATTATCTTGATCTGCTCTTAATTTACCAAAATTGAACTCTTTAGCTGTGGCCTTTAATCTAACTACTGGACTCTCCTTTGCCTCTTTCATAATTAACACCTTACTATAAATATACTGTAAGTTGTATCATATAATGATGAATAATTTGATAACATATAAAAAAAGTCGATAGTATATTTCTTTATTTAATAGGTGTAGGAAAGGCGTAGATTTCTCTTTTCATTTGTAGCATGCTGCATTAATATTTACGTATTAATCTAGAAAATAGTGATGAATAATATTGTAATTGTTGGTCTGCAATGGGGTGACGAAGGCAAGGGTAAAATAGTAGATTATCTTTCTGAGAATGCAGATGTAGTTGTGAGATTTCAGGGAGGAAATAATGCAGGGCACACTATAGTAATAGATGATGAGGTTTATAAATTAAATTTACTGCCCTCTGCTGTTTTGAGGCCAGGAAAAATATCTATCATAGGAAATGGCGTTGCTCTTGATTCACAAGCTCTAATATCAGAAATAGAATCATTGAAAGTTAAAGGAGTGGACGTAAACTATAACAACTTGATGGTATCCGAGAGCTGTCCATTAATACTTAGCGTACATAAGGACAAGGAAAAGCTATTTGAAGATTTAAACGGAAATTGCAAAATTGGCACAACAAACAAAGGAATAGGGCCATGTTATGAAGATAAAGTTGGAAGGAGAGCTATACGCATTTGTGACTTAGAAAACGCAGATGAGCTCAATCAAAGAGTGGATGCTCTCCTGAGTTACCATAATTCTATCAGAAAAGGCCTTAACTACCAGGTGGTTGAAAAAGAAGAAATATTAAAGGAAATTCGACAGATTTCAGAAAAAATTCTTTCATATAAAAAACCTGTGTGGAAGATACTAAATGATTTTATGAAAGAAGGTAAGAAAATAATATTTGAAGGCGCTCAAGGCGCATTTTTAGATATCGACCACGGAACTTACCCTTTTGTTACTTCAAGTAATACCGTAGCATCGCAAGCGATAACAGGCTCAGGATTATCCTACAATGCTCACATTATTGGTGTAGCAAAAGCGTATACAACAAGAGTGGGTAATGGTCCATTTCCTACTGAACAAAATAACGAGATTGGAGACAGCTTATTTTCTATAGGTAAGGAACTTGGAACAGTAAGCAATAGAAGAAGGCGCTGCGGATGGTTTGACGCAGTTTTAGTGCGCCAGGCCGTACAACTCTCTGGAGTTTCAAGCATTGTATTAACCAAATTAGATATTCTTGATTCTTTTGATACTATTAAAATAGGCACTGGTTATAAGTATGGCGGAAAAATGTATGATTATTTACCCGCATCACATTCAATACAAAAAGAATTAGAGCCAATATATGAAGAATTTCCTGGTTGGAAAGAGAAAACTCAAGGCAAAAGGTCAGTTAAGGAATTACCTGCAAATTTGATGAAATATGTGAGAAAAATAGAAGAATTAATAGGCGTATCAATTCATCTAATTTCAACTAGTCCCAATAGAGAGGATGTTATTAAGCTTAAAAATCTATGAAAACGTCTTATTAACTTTTATCTAATAAAAAACGATACTTGTGTGACTTCAAGCAATCTATTATGTAAAGTAGCAGCGTAAACGTACAGTGAGCAGTGTGATTTTTCTTAAATACATGTTGATTGTTATAATATAAACATAGTTAAAGTAGGCGTATTATGATTGCAGGTTTGACTAAGGGAGACAAAGCAATAAAAGCGGAAAAAACAAGTGATTAGCTGAGAGAATTGTCAGTTGCAGAATATGTAGTTAAGTCAATACATGACTTGCAAAAATTGCATAATAGATTATGTTCATCACAGGGCAACAATTGTGTTAATGATAGAGAGAAGTTTGTCCAAGATAGCGATGGGCTTGGTATATTTCAATTTCTCAAAAGCTATATTAATGATGTAGAAAAAAATGAGCCTTCCATTAAGAACCTTACTATAATGAAATTTCTTTGCTCAATTATAGAAGATAGAGAACTGTATAAAAAGTTATGCAGTTTCGATGATTTTCTCGATTGTGAGTTAGAAAATTTGAGAGATAAGATAAGCTTATTAGCGCTTTTGAGAGAAAAGATGGACTTTACTGATATACAAAAAGCTTATGGTAATTGGCGTTTTAGTAATCTAATAGGTGATAATGATTTTAAGCGAATGTATGTGGATGAAGCAGTAAAAGTAAAGAGAAAAGCCTGTTAATGAGGACTTTGAGAAAAATATAGGTAAATACATAGAGTTAGTAAAGGAAGGAAAAGAAGTTGCAAGTAGGTATTTTGGAAAATGGAAAGAGGACTTTCAAGTTTACTGTGAAGAAATTGACAATAATAATAAAGTTTTGAATATTAACCTTACTCATTACGACAATAGTGAGCCAACAAAGATTAGTGACGTTTTACAGCAAGAGAAAGATATTAAAGAACTGAATATCTATTGCAATAAAAAACATGAAATACACGCTCATAAAAAAGATAAGAAAAGATATTATGAATTTAAAGAAGGTGCATATTATGAAATGACAAGCACTTGGGCTGCAAAAGATGGATCAAGAATGTGTACCATGATTATGAATGTGAGTAGCGATGGCATAACTGAAATACTAAAATTTAATGGTGAAGATTTTGTTTCATCGAAGTAGATTCTAGAATTAATAAAGCAAAACGATGAATTATATATTCAAGGTCTCTCCTTATATGATGCTGTAATGGAATCACTAGAAGAGAATAGGGCTACTCCTATTAATCTTTACAATGAATCTATGGTGGCTTATCAAGGTAAGGAACCAGAGGGGAAGTTAGATCATAAAGTTGATGCTGATAATAGCCTTCCTTCTTCTCCTTCTCCTTCTATTAATAGCAATGCATTGGAAGCCAATTTACAGCACACTGAAACTCAACCAGAAATTGCTTCACAACAAATAACTGATTTACAAAACAGTTTTGGAAAAGAAGAGCGAAAAAACACGGAATTGCAAACTGAACTGGCACAAAAAGATGAAAAGTTAGCAAGCGTGTTAGCAGAGTTACAAGAGAAAGCACAAGAACTTAAAAATGTATGTGAAGCAAAAGGAAAGCTAGAGGGTAAGCTAAAAGGTGTTAATACAGAAAAGAAGGAGTTAGAAGACAAATTAAAAGAAGCAGCACACATAATGAAGGAAAAGGAGCAGTATATAAGCAATTTAAAACTTCAAGTGCAAGAGTTGAAAGATGAGCATAAAGCACAACTGGAATCTTATGAACAAGGGATATGCAAACTAGCATGGGAAGTTGAAGAGTTAAGAAGCAAGCTAGAGTGTGAGAATGAATGGGATGATAAAGTTGTAGAAATAGCTGATGGACTGGGAGAAAAAATTCATGCTGATGAACAAAGAAGCCTCAATAATCAATTTTATACTCCAACAAGAAATATTTTTAATGAGACTAATAATGAGTCTTGTGTTCCACTGGAAGAAAAGATGACGTTACTCAGATCTTCAAGCTCTGATGGAGGATATGGTAGTGATAATGGTTTATCTTCTAACATGAGTTCTATTGAACAAAGAAGCTTCAATCATCAATTTTATACTCTAGCAGGAAACGTTTTTAGTGAACCTGATAGTGCCTCACAAAAGAAGACAGAGTTATCCAGATCTTCAAGTTTTGATAGTGGACTTGATAGCGATGAGGAAAATTGTGATAATGATTTATCTTCTAATATAAGTTCTATTGAGAAGGTAGTAGAGAGTAGAAGCGTAGGTAGCTCGCTTTCCTCTTGCATTGTTAAGGAGATGATTGGAGTTAAGTTGCAAGAGCAATACTCAAGTAGAGTATAAAAATCTCCTGTATTGATAATAATTTAAAATCTATAGTAGACTGAAAAAGATTATTAAATTATAATACGACAATGATAAAAGAAGACAAATCAAAAACAATTTTTGAAGTGGAAGGGGCAGTAACTGCTTTACTACCTGCAGCAGAATTTAGAGTGAAGCTGGACAATGAACATGAGATTATCTGTCATGTATCAGGAAGAGTGAGAAGAAGTAAAATACGTATCATTATAGGCGATAGAGTGTTAGTTGAGATGAGTATTTATGATAGGAATGCAAGAAAGGGTAGGATAATAAAAAGGCTCAAGTGATAGAACAATCTCTAGATAATCTTATTCTTGCTTCATCATCAGAAAGGCGAGTAGCCTTACTAAAACAAATAAATATTAAGCCAGGTTTAGTTTTGCCAGCAGATACAGATGAATCGCCTTTGAAGAAAGAGCTGCCAAAAGATTACTCAATCCGTATGGCAAAAAGTAAAGCCGAGAAAATACAAAGTGCAAATCTAAATTACTTTGTGCTTGGTGTTGATACAGTTGTTGCTTGTGGTAGAAGGATACTGCTCAAAGCTGAAAACGTTGAGCAAGCAGAAAAATGCGTTCGCTTGTTATCAGGAAGAAGGCATAGAGTATACACCAGTGTGTGTTTATTAACTCCTGATCAATCTAAACAGCATATTAGGACTGTAGTTACAATAGTGAAATTTAAGCGTCTCAGCGAACAAGAAATTAAATATTATTTAGCATCAGAAGAGTGGAAAAACAGGGCAGGGGGGTGCAACATACAAGGTCTTGCAGGAATGTTTGTATTATTTTTACGTGGCTCATACTCTTCTGTAATAGGGTTACCATTACATGAAACCCATTGCTTGCTAAGTAATTACTTTAACCTATACTAATACCATTGTCCTTTTTTTGTTTTTCTTCAGCAATAAGTTTAGCCCATATTCTATTTCTATTTGCTAATGCAATTCTATTGCGATCAGGACTATCATTGCGTTCTGTTAAAGTATCTTTTCTTTCCTCTTCTACTATTCCAGCTTTCAGTTGTGCTGCATCTTTTTCTAGCAATTTATATAGTTCGCTATTTTTGTCTATAGTCAGATTAGTATTATCATTTTCTTGTTCTGCTTCTTGTTCTGCCACTTTTCTTTCTAATAACTTACGTACAGGGTCATATTTTTTACCTTCTTTTATTTCTTTCAACATACTTTCTGAGAATAAATCTTTAGTAGCCTGGTGTGAAGGTTCTCTCAATCCTTTATTCAATTTTTCCAATGTATCTTTTGGTTCAATGGTTTCTAATCTCTTCTCTAATTGCTCAGAATTGACCTGAAAATTATAGTGGCTAGTGTAAGTTGGAGATGAGTAACCTGAGTCGTTTATTTCTTTCTCCGCTGCATTGTCTTTTAGCAATCCAGCTGCTAATAAATGTTCTTTTGTTTGCCCACTCATTTTCTTTTGATTTACTGGTTTTAGCAGGAATTTCTGAGTTTCTTTATCCAACTTACTGGTAAATTCCGTAAGTAGGGTATCATCTCTTTGTTCAACATTCATTAGGCTCGCTTTTAACTGTCCAGAATTTACTCGAGATTTTTCATGATTAGAGTGAGTTGGAGATGAATAGCCCGAATCGTTTGTTTTTATGTCTGTTGAGCTATATTCTAGAGATTCATTTTCTTGTAATTTATCTTCGGTTTCTTTTTGTTTATCGTTTCCTCTTTCTTCGTTTTCCTTAGTGCTAAGATAATCTTTTTCTTGTTTATAATCTGATTGAGGATTTGAAAGCGTTATATACTCATCTTCGTTATCGCTCCAACCATCTTCGAAGTCAGAAAATTCTTCATCATACTCACTTTCACTACGTAATAACTCATTTTTTGCTTTCCATGCAAGAATCGAAGCTACATCATTTAGTGGTTGCTTATTTCCAGTATTGCGTGATTCTTTAACTTTTTTGAATGCAACGTCTTGTGCTGGTGCAGCGCTTTCAGTAGCTGTAGGATCAAAAATTGCACCTTTTTGCCGGTTATTAGATATTTGCTCACTTTCATCTGATTTTCGGCTTCCAGGTACAGCATGTCCAAATGTAGCAAATGTAGGATTGTCATACCGTTCATCCTCTTGTGTATTATCTTGATTGTAGATTACAGACTTGGTGAAAATAGTACTGCTTGAAGAAGCATCAGAATATGGAGAATTGTAGTTATTTCTACTATTAATCCGTATTGGCTGATACTCATCTTTTTTCTGATTATTAGGTAATGAACTAGCTCTAGGTGGCAGTGACGGTGGAATCTTTTTAGCAGATGCGTTATTAGAATTTGTAGTGCTAGTCGTTGCATGCTTAAACTCAACTTCTTGATCTTGAGTAGCTTGAACGCCAACACCTTTACTGATATCACTTTCTATGAAAGTTTCAGATGATTGTTGATTCTCTTGTTCTTGTCCTTTCTCCTTGAATTGTATTTGATATAGGAATAAGCCACCTATTTTTACATCTGTGTTTGCTTTTAATTGTTCCTCAGCAACACCATTACGTTCAGTGAGATCTACACCATCTTTATCAATCTTGATTTTGATAGTACATTTTTTTCCATTTTTGTCATGCCAATTCAAAGTCATTTCATATGAACCATCGGTTACAACATAATGCCTTATTCTTTTCTCTCCTTCTTCGGCAACAAAACCGTGCATTCCGCTCTTTCCATCACTATGCAGCGTTGAAAATCCCGAAATTCCTTTCTTCTGACAAAAGTCACTATTTAAAAACTCGCTGATTTTAAACTCTTTTTTGTCATCTCCCAGTGTAATACTTGCGTGATCGCCATATATTGAAACTCCTGCGATATCATCAACATACTCTTTTAACCTTGCTTTAACTTCACTTTCAAGCTTTTGTTCGGCTTTCTTTATCTTGTTCTGCTCTGGAAGAATAACTTCATAAGCTTTATTTTTGTCTTCATCTGTCTCCAAATTCCAGATGGAGTGCTTTATTAGAAACTTTACTGCATTAAAACCAACTCTGGAATTATAAATTGGGTCGTCTTCCTTTTTTATTTCATCGAATAAAGTAAAAAATCCTCGAATGAATTCATGATATTGTTGTGTGCTTTGAGTATTCATATTTTCCCTCACTAATAACCCTCTGCCTTTTAGCCTTAGCTAGTACAATTATTACGGGAATTGATTTAGTTTTTATTAAAGAAGTTGTATTGCTAACGTGATGACATGAGCTATTTTATGTTCACATCAAGCAATTTAAGTTGTCATTCCAGTCTGGAATCTAGATTTTTCTAGACTTGATCCTATAGTCAAATTCATAACTACAAACGTTGTAATATAAGAGTAATTTTCACCAAAAAATATGTCATTTGAGTAGCTGACACTGGGATCCAGTGGCACTCAGTTAGTGAGCATAAAAGTATTATGTTAAAACATAACATTTTTGATGAAGTTCATGAAAGGCTGGATTCCAGACTGGGATGATAACTTAAAATATTGCTTTAGCTCTGTTTTTACAACTTCAAGTATTTGCTACTCATAGTAAATACTTCTGGATCTTGAGAAGTGAGCTTGAGTATAGCAAGTATGTTTATGAGCAGCAAAGCAGCAATTGAAATATCAGCGATATCCCAGAGTAACTTAACTCCACCGATTGCACCAAATGGAATGACTAAGGTAAAAACTACAGTCCAGATTTTAGTGTATTTATTATCCATAGATACATAGCGTATTGTTTGTTTTGAACAAAAAAACCAAGTAAAGATAGTAGTAAAGGCAAAACAAAACATTATAGCCATAATTAAATAGTCAGTATAGGGCCAATTCATAGCTTTTCTAAAAGCAAAAATGCACATGTTAGTGCTCTCTAAATCAGTAATCCAAGAATCTGTGACAAGCAGTACCATTGCTGTAATGAACACTATGAGTGCAACTATAAAAGGAGATATTATTGTGATTAGACTCTGTTCAATGATAAATTTATTGTTATTTTTTTTAGGAGTAATCGAGGAGTGTACAATTCCTTCGAGGCCAAGTCCTATATCTGTTGCAAAAATACCTCGCAGAGTTCCTACTTGAATAATAGTCAACATTTCTAAAATTAAACCTAAAGATAAGCCAGAGTTAAAGCTACTAGTTGTAAAAAAATTGCTTGTTATTAGTTTTAGAGAAGGAAGAATATTTTCACTAAACTTAAATAATATGATACCGCAAAGTGTGAGGTAACTTACCGTCATTATCGGTATCATAGCCGATATAAAAATTTTAATTTTTTTTAAGCTGAGAGCTGCAACAACAAAAAATATTATGGCCATTACAATGCCGCCAATGACTACAGGTATATCTACCATGCTGAGTGGTATTGATAGAGAATTTACCTGAACAAGGTTACCAACTGTTATTGAAACCATCATCATAATAACTAGAAACACAACTGTAGCTTTTCTAGAATTAAATGCATCAGTCATGTAGGCTACAGGTCCACCTATAAACCGTCCATTTTTTTCTTTTCTGGTTTTTATACTTAGGTAACAAGTAACATATTTTATCACAGAAGTAACAACAATAATTATTGCCATCCATAGAATGGATCCTGGTCCTCCGGTTTTTAGAGCAACAGCAGTGCCTGAAACGTTTCCTACTCCTAAATTTCCTCCTAAGATTGTAAACAGGGCGGCTATAGAAGAAAATTTATTTTCTCCTCTTTTAGCTCCAATAAGTGAAACGGCATACGGTAGTCTAAACACCTGTAACCATTTTAGTTTAACCGATAGGTAAACACCAGCAACTAGTATGAGTAGTATTGTTGGCAGTAATAAAACAAACTTTACTGTATCCATCTGTAAAAGAGAGATTTTTACTCGAGTATATAGCAAAAATTGAAAAATACCTAACTTATTGTTTATGAGAAGTAACACTATAAAAGCTATAGTAAGCCTGCTAAAATCCTATTTTTCATACCACTCATTTATGAGTTTATTGATATCGGAATCCATAAAATCCTTTAGTGGTTGACTGGTTTTTATCTCGGCATTTTTAGGGATACACCTATCTTTACATATTGCGTACTTTATATGAAAGTTAATATCAGCGTATTTCTGATTTGGAATGATATTAGTTTTAAAGGGAAATAACACCATATCTTCATATATGTTACTAACAAATGTAACTTCCCCAACTTTATCTTCATGTTCCTTGGGAGTAGGCCAATGAATATCTATATTTGATATGTTACCCTGACAGTCAAAGGAAGTAGGAAGGCCGAAATCTCCAGGGTCTTTGTAATATATATGCCAACCTGGTTTTATTGTAACCTTTATTGCGCCTTCAATGGTGAGGTTTGCTTTATTTACCTTACCAATGAGCAGATCAAATTTTGCAACTTCTTCTTCAGCACACAATTGAGTGCAAGCAAAAAGTAAAAGTAGGATTGAGTATATACGTATTTTCATAAATACTCTATTTATGAAGAAAATAATTTAAGTTCTATCTATTATAATAAAAATATTATATAAATCATTTGTTAATATAATATTCTACTAATAGAAATATACTAGCAATTATAACTTTCATATATTATTTTTTTATTTTTAAGCAGTTATAATGTTAAAAAGACGTAACAAATATAAATAGTAGTGGCTTTGCATAGAAAATCACAAATTTATTTCCTTTATAAATGTAAGACTTTTTAGAACTAGAAAGATACCTTGGAGCAATTGCTCCAAGGCTCTTGTTTACTTAGAATCCACCCATTCCGCCCATTGCTCCTGCACCCATAGGTGATGAAGCATTTTCTTCTTTGTTTGGTAGATCAACTATCATAGATTCAGTAGTAATAAGTGCGCTTGCTACAGACACTGCCGTTTCAAAAGCAATACGAACTACTTTTGCCGGATCAATTACACCAGCTGTTGATGCATTAGCGTAGTTCATAGCCTCAACGTTGTATATAAGCTCTTTATCATTCTGCTTAATCAAATAGTCAATTATAACAGCAGATTCAAGACCAGCATTTTTAACCAATCTTTTGATTGGGGCACTGAGAACTTTTTTGACAATGTTGATACCTATTTGCTCTTCATCGCTTGAAGCTTTTAGCTTGTCAAGAGCAGATGCAGCGTAAAGAAGTGCAACTCCTCCACCTGGAACTATCCCTTCTTCAATTGCAGCTCTTGTTGCATGAAGTGCATCTTCAACTCTATCTCTGCGTTCTTTTACTTCTACTTCGGTTGCTCCACCAACTTTGAGCACAGCAACGCCGCCTGATAATTTCGCTAAACGCTCTCTCAGCTTTTCTTTATCATAATCAGAGGTTGAAGTTTCAATCTGAGATTTAATCTGGTTAATTCTAGCATTTACTCTGTTTTGTTTATCACAGTCGCTGTCTTCACTAACAATTGTGGTATTGTCTTTAGTGATTTTAACATTTTTAGCAGTACCAAGATCTTCAAGAGTCAAATCTTCCATCTTGATTCCAAGCTCATCTTTTATGACATACTTAGCACCTGTTAAAGCTGCTATGTCTTCGAGCATCTCCTTTCTCCTATCACCAAAACCTGGAGCTTTTACTGCAGCAACTTTTAGACCACGTAATTTGTTGATCACTAAAGTGCTTAATGCTTCACCTTCAACATCTTCTGCAATGATAAACAAAGGTTTACCAGACTTAAAAATAGCCTCAAGAATAGGAAGTAAAGGTTGAATAATATTAAGTTTTTTTTCTGTAATCAGCAAATATGGATCATCAAGCTCCACGCTCATCTTTTCATTATTTGTAACAAAGTATGGAGAGAGATAACCACGGTCAAACTGCATACCAGTTGTAAGTTCAACTTCTAATTCTTTTGAACCCTTACTCTCTTCAACAGTGATGACGCCTTCTTTTCCAACCTTTTTAACAGCATCAGCAATGCTATTACCAATATCTTTATCACCATTTGCAGAAATTATTGCAACTTGTGCAACTTCATCCATTTTCTCTAAAGAAATTGTGCGAGACATTGATGTAATTTCCTTTAATATCACATCTTTTGCCTTCTGTATTCCATTTTTGATACAAATACGATCATTTCCAGCTGCAATTGACTTTGAAGCTTCCATTATCATATTGCTAGTCAGTATTGAGCATGTTGTGGTACCATCACCAACTTTGTCATTACACTGAGAAGCACTTTGAGCAATGGTGCTTACTATCGCAGAGTGTAATGGTTTTTCAGGCTTTATACCTTTCATTACCTTATAGCCATCCTTTGTGACCTCTGGTCCACCATATGGCTTGCTAATTCCTATTGTATTTCCCCTAGGCCCTGCAGTTGCTCCCACCGTTGAGTCAACCATTGCTGCAACTTCACGAAAGGCTTCTTGCAACTGTTCGCCTGATACTACTATGTTAGCCATTTTTATCACTCCTTAAATTAATAAAAAATTTAGAATATTAAAATACATAATGCACTATATAGCGCATTAGTTTAGTAAAATAGGGATACCTACTTGATAACAGCAAGTAGGTCTGACTCCTTCATCACGACATACTTTTCATTATCATGCTCTACTTCTGTTCCAGCCCACTGCCTGTAGAAAACCTTATCACCAGTTTTTACAGTTAAAGCTATACGCTCTCCGCTTGAGTTGCGTGAACCACTACCAATTGCTATAACTTCACCTTTAGTAGGCTTCTTTTCAGCACTTGATGGTAGTACAATTCCACCTTGTTTTTCTTCAGTAATAGGCTTTATTAGCACGTTATCATCTAATACATTCAAATTTACACTTGACATTTATGTTTCCTCATTAATAGATTAACCTATAATTCTATGTAGTCATCTAAAGGTTACATTTCAAGGGTTGGAGTTAGTAAAAGTGTATAATTAAGGTTTGAACAGAAGTTTTATGGGTTACATACCGCTAGCAAACCGTAGTCTAATATCTTTATACGGACTAGATACGAGAGATTTTCTTCAGGGTGTTATAACAAATGATATTAATAAACTAAGTAGCCAGCAGGCAATTTACTCTTTATTACTCAACCCTCAGGGAAAATATCTGTACGATTTTTTCCTCATTGAGCATGATAAATATATTTATTTGGAGTGTGAAAATGCCCATCTACAGCAAATAATTGAAAAATTAGACTTGCTCAAAACTTACCTTAGAGTGAGGATTAAAGACATTAGTTCACTATATAAGGTTGGAGTTTTGTTTGATGCTAAGTTGACGGAGTGTAGTAGTAAGTCACAAGTTATTTTTCAAGATCCAAGGCACAAGCTGCTAGGAATGAGGATCATACATGAAGATGAAATAAAAGAACCGGTTGGAGATTTTATTCAGTATGAAAAAGTTAGAATTAAAAACCTTGTCCCAGATGGAGCAAAAGATATGGTGCAAAATTCATCATTTCCGCTGCAATATTTAATCGATAAGATAAATGGTATAAGCTTTAATAAAGGGTGCTATATAGGTCAGGAAGTTGTAAATCGAATGAGCAGACAAGAAAAATTCAGAAGGAAACTTTACCTTGTTGAGGGAAAAAATGCACTTCCAAATATTGGCACTAAAGTAATCAGTGAACATAATGAAGAAGTAGGAGAACTACGCTCTAGTGTCGACAATATTGGACTTGCATTGCTTAATACTGGAAAAAGCCACGCAAATTTATATGTCGGTGGAGTTAGTATTAAGACGTTATAAAATATCTATTCGAGTAAAAGCCCCTTTTTCTTGTTTAAGTGTTTGTGATAGTTATCCACAGTATTGTGAATAACTCAGTTGATAACCCAGAGAAATACATATTTTACGCATTATGAGTACTTCGGAGATTCATAATAAAGTGGACAACTCTAAAAAATTATATCAACTTTAATCTTTTTTAGTTGTGATTTTGATATTTTTCTAATAAGAGCCAATAAGGGAGTAAGGAATGGTCTTTAAGTGAAGATTTTAAATACTCTTAAAATAATACTTGAGTGTTTTTGGATGCTAATCTGGGAGTTCAACAGGAACTTTTTTATGCTGTTTTAAACTTTTTTATGCTGTTTTAGAAGAGCAAAAATTGCATTTTCTCTTGCTGAAAGCTTGTGTTTCTTATATTTTCCATAATACACATTATGTAATTTTCAATACTAACAAAAACATTTCCCAATCTTTTAAACAACAACCTGTTGAACCTCCGGATTAGTACTTAAAAGGAACTATTAAAGTACCTCTTTAAGATTAAATTGCTACTTTAAAAACACTTAAAATTTCAACCTTTAGCTCCAATACGACCCTCTATTTGTCTTTTCTTAAAAAACGTTAAGATATTTATCAATTGAGTAAGTTTTTCTGTAAATATTTCAATCTAATCATACTCTTTTTGATGTCTTTTTTGATCTTTTTCAGAGTTATCCACAGTTTTTTTGTTCTCAATTATATATATATTAGTATTTGGAGATCATATTTATTATAAATCTCCAAAGTACTCAGAAATGTAAAATTATATACTCTATTAGGTTATCAACTTAGTTATTAACAATTCTGTGAATAACTAAAAATTATCATAGATAATTAAGTAAGAAAAAGGTGACAGTTGAATACGATCACCTTTTTGATCACCAACTATTGCGAATGGGGTATCCTGATACCTAGGTATTTTAGATACCTCACTAAATAAAAAACTTTAAAAAAAGGAAGAAGTCTCTTCTTCCTTTTACTTAATTACTTTGCCGCTGTATTAGCTTCTTGTTTTATAGCGTCAAACCCTTTTACCTTATAAAAGGTATCTATCTTACTATCAGGCTTTAAAACATCAAACGTAATAGCGAAAATCGTAGCTCCAACTACTAATGCAGCGACTAAAGCTATACCAATTATAGTTGGCAATACCGTTAATGCAGCACCAGTACCAAAATACAATCCTAACCCAACCGCCAATGCAGTTATAGCACCACCAATAGCACCAAATTTCATTCCTTTCTTAGCTGCCTCTTTCCTTGACTCACTTTCATTTCCCATATCTAGGACCCTTCTTGAGCCATTCCATATTATTGAATTTAACTCTAGTCCACATTCGATTTCCGCGATTTCTTTTAGCCATCCTTGACATTTACTCTTCTTTTCCCCATCTTCCAGTTCCCCTATCTCTCTTTTTAAAGCACCTTTAATCATATTACGATCCGCTTCGGATGAAGCTTTCACAAATTCTTCTAATCCAAGTTTGTCTTTGATCAAATCTAAAAATTCCGTCATAACAACTGGAGATTTCACAGCCACATCAACCATTCTATAATTTTCGCTAATACCATTAGCCGATTCTATAAAAAAAAGATCGATACTTAAAAATTCTTTTAATATATTTCTCTTTTTAACCATATCGAAAACGGCTGATTCGCAAATTTCATTCTTACTAAGAAGATCTAAAAGGGTACATCTTTTATTAGAAAAATCTTCGTCTCCTTTTTCAACTCTAAATGATTTAAAAACAGTAAAAAGATCTTCTGTTTTAGCTTCTTCAAGTATTTGAACTATATCCTTAGTTCCGGTTCCTTCTATTACAAGCTGTAGATCATTTAATAAAGTTTTTTGTTCTGCTGTTAACGCCATATCAAACTCTCCTACTAAAAATAATAATATACTTTAATTATGATATATTTAAATAATAAAGTCAAGAATTTAACTAAAGATCACAAACACTCAAACAAGAAAAAGGTGCTTTTGCTTGCACAGAAACATCGTTTTTAGCGTCGTTCTCCAAGACTGCATAATTATACAGATCATCAGGACAAGGTATTCCGAGGCGATTCCTTTCAGGAAACCACATGATAAATTCACTGAGGACATCAGCGATATCATCGGTGAACTCAGTTTCGGTATGAATCTTTTCAAACTCATCAAATATCAAATAGTGAAAATCTCTTTCCGCTTTCTCAAGAAAGATGTGACCTTGCTCAACAAACTGACTACAAGACTGAAACACTTCCATCTTTGACCTCGTTCTTCTTGAGCCTAAAATAAGTGTGTTTGGCATTATGGTCCTCAGATCCGCTATCACCTTAAATCCGATACCATGTTCTTCCACGACTACTGCGTGCAGCCTATGCTCATATTTACTGAGAAACTCATGAATATCGTGTTCAACTGAACTCGGGTCAAGCTTTCTTGCCAGTAAATCCACCCATACTCCACATCTTTTTGGCTGATGCGCAAACTCACTCTTCGTAAAGAACGGCTGAAACACTCCTACCGCTGTTCTATCAAGTGTTTTCAGCGAACCACTGTTGAGATCGATGAACGCTACTAGATCCTTTTCGCCAATCGTCTCATAAGCAAAATCTATTTTCTTAAAATATTTTTCATTAAATATTTGCCATTTAGGCTCTGGAGGGTCTTGCATGTATTGCGACTGATAAACATAAGGCTCTGCTTTTTCCTTAATTCTTAGCTCCTGCATCGGCAGTCTGTTCTCATCAATGCTGGTTCCATCTTCGAGCACTGCTGGAATGATGATCTTTTCAAACTGCCTCTCTGACTTTTTGTCTAAATAACCAAATATATCGTAAACACTGATTCTCTGCCCAATCACCAAAAATGGTGTGTCAGCAGTGTTGCGCCTTGAAGTTATGCACTGCTCAAATTTCTGACAGGCACTGATCAGTGATACCCTGCTATAAGCGCAGCTTGCATCGTGCAAGTCATCAAGAATAATGCAGCCACCATACTTTCGACCTTCATCAAAATCAAGTGAGCTGTCCCCTGCCCCAGTACCTGTCACATGCCCTGATATTGAAAAGCCATTAACAAAACCTCCTTCCTTGGTTCTAATCATTCTTGTACTTCTCCGCCCAACTATCTTGACGTTGGGAAAAACTTGCTTATAAAATGGAGACTCAAGAACAATGTGCAGTTCATTCATCTTCTCACGCATTAAATCCCGTTGATGAGTGATGTACATAAATTTTGCCCTTGGATTATTGCCAAGGGCAAAAGCTACATGAAAGATAAAACCGAGCGTCGTCTTAGCGCAACGGGGCGGTATGTTCCACCACTGACTGTGTGCTTTTTCAAACACCAAACGATTAACGCTGCTAAACAGCAGCCACAGATAGTTCTTGCTACCATTTTCTCTCTTTAAATTTAGCCTAATGTTAAATACTCGCAGCATTCCTTGAAACGCAAAGAAACCAAAGTCTTTGCGGCATAAATCTAGGTCTTTTTGTCTTGAGTTTTCCATATTTTCCACATCTGCCACGGATACCAGCTTACTAGTATTGTAAATGGAACAAAAGGCAATATATTATTCATCCATAGAGGAATATGAATGAATGAGGAAATATAAGTAAAGAAATCAACTATAAGATATAATATCCCACACGTTAATAAACCTGTTGCTAACGCAATCACTACCCAAATTACTCCAGCAATTGTCCAAGACAGTAGATGAGCAATTATACCCTGAACAGATTTCGAACTAGCACAAACAACCCCCAACATGAAAATAAAGAATAAAAACATCACCTTACTTAATTAATATATTAATATTATATCATGTGTAGTATAAAAAATCAAGTTTCTTCAACATTTTCACGTATAGTTCCTAACACATAAGCAGTATGTTATGTTTAGCAACTTTCGAGTTGCTAAACTAAGTTCCTCCCAATACCCTGATCAAGTCCACCTAGCATCTGATTGATAGCTAGCCAGCGATCATTTATCGATTTTCCATAGGAAGTGTAGCCACTGCCAAGGTTCTGACCAATCTGCGCACCAAGGCCATGAGCGCCAATAAGACTCTGCATTCCCCCTAAAGATGAACTGATAAAGTCATTTAACCCTTTAGAAGCAAGATCAGAGTTTAAACTTGCAACTTTAGAAAGACCATAGCTTGAGCGATCAAGCCCACTTGCTCTTAAGTTGTTACCGAGCGCGGTGTTCATTTGATTGCTAAGAAGCTGCTGATAAGGACTTTCTTTATATTGCGACGCTATTTGATTGATAAATCCTCCAGGGCCACCTTTTCCTAGGCCTCCGAGATTCTCCATGAATTTATTGTATCTGCCATACAAGTCCTTTTGCATAGCAATGTTATTTTCAAACTGGCGGTTAGCTTTAGAGCTACCAAAAAGCCAGTCAAACAAATCTCCAAACATTATTCCTCCCTTTTTATACCAGCAAAGAGTCCTGCTATGCTGTCCGTGGTGTGATCAGATAGCCGGGAAACATTGAGCATTTTTTTTATACGTTCTTTCACAATTTCCTTGCGAGCTGAACCGAAACATCTCACTTTAAGTGCGCCACCAAAATAGCGTTTTACTTTACCTTTCCAGTGCAAACAAAACAGTCCTTCAGCGATTATTTGAAGCTTCTTGTAATACGACATGTGGCTACCTTTGATGTATTTTTGCTTAAAAAAATACTGATTGTCCTCAAGTAGCACTAAATCAAGCTCTGGATTTCCATGAAGCAAAAGTGCAATCACTCCCTGATACTCATCACTAATTTGGCGCAATGTCTCGCCATTCAGTTTCCATTTTTCTACGCCTGAAACATAATTGCCACAGTAAAGCGTTTCGTCCCTGACATAGGCAAAACCATTGCTCTTCCAAGATCAACACTTAAGACGTTTTCAGGCAATTTCTTCGTCAGTGAAAAATTTTTTACTTTAAGCTCCACTTTTCTCCCTCAGCATTTTTTCTTCGTGGTCATTGCGCATCTCTTCACGTATTACCGCGAGCTTCTCAGCGAGAAGATCAACCTCTGCTTTTAGCTCAGCAATTCTTTCTTTTGACTGTATCTCAAGCAGTTTAATTTCTTGCTCTGTTGGCTGCTGTTGTGCTTGTGCCTACCCCTACAACAACATTGCAAGCATTGATTTTTCTCCATATGAAAAGAGTCTGGAAGCTCTTTTACTCTAAACACGATGTTTACATCCTCAAAATTAATCTCAATTCGCTTAACTAACGTTCTAATAATATCACGTTTAGTTAGCCAGTCTGCATTATTAAGACTTGAGTTAATACTAGAGGAAAACCCCTCTAAATTTGTTACTACTAGAGTTAACTCTTGTGTGAGTTTTTTCTGATCAAATATCTTTTTCTTTTGTTCTTCAACCATTTTTAAGTTTTGTTTCATTGCTTTAATTCTTGGCTCAAATTCTTCTTGATCAATATATTCTTGAGCATAACTATCAATTAACCTTGCAATACCTCGTTTTAATTTATCTTCTTGTGTTTCAAGCAAAGCACTTTTTTGATCTAGTGGTGATTTTTTAAGTTCTGAAAGTCTACGTTTATACTCCTCTAATATTCTATTTGGATTTTTTAATAGATGTTTTACCTCTTCCCACACAGCCATGTCTAATGTATCTGTACGAATTAATTTGTTGTTACACATTTTATTACCGCCAAAACGGTATGAATCCGTGCCAACACAACGATAATATACCTGATTATTAGTTTTTTCCCCCTCCTTATTCCTTGCAGTGCTAGTACCATAATATGCATAATTGCAAAGCTTACATACTACTAAACCTTGCAATAAATGTCTTGCTCCTCTTTGTCTTGTTCTTGCTATTTTTCTATTCTCAGCTAATTGTTCTTGAACGATTTCAAATAAATCTTCGCTTACTATACTAGGTACTTTAATATAAATCCAATCCTCTTTTGGAACAGGATAAGTAGAATAATTATCTTTTGGATGCTCGCAGGAGTTTTTTTTCGGTCTTATATGTTTTAGTTTGACACCAAACCTTGTTTTACCAAAAGCTGCTTGTCCTTTATAAGCAGAGTTTTTTAACATACTCAAAACTACAGCCCTATCCCAATACTCTTTTCCAGTTCTCGTCATAATGGACATAGCACTTAGCCTACGACATACTTCTCCTATACTGGCTCTTTCTCTTCCTACCCAAGAAAATACTTTACGAACAACTTCAGCTTCTTCTTCATAAATCTCAAATAAGGCCTGTCCTGTTTCTGTATTTTTGTTTATATAACGATAGCCATAAGGAGCAGCACTCATTACACTTATACAACCCTTATTTGCTGCATAAATCTTTCCTCGACGACTTCGTTCCATGATTTTTGCACGTTCGTATTCTGCTATCATACCTTGCATTTGTAATAGTAATTGAGATTCTGGATTATCGCTAATTTGATGATTTAAAAAAATGACTTCCACTCCTAATTTCTTAAACTCTTCAAGTAATATCATCTGATATGCATACTTACGAGATAAACGATCAGGAGAATGAATATAAACCTTATCAATGTTACCTTCTGCTATTTTATCACGTAATTTTTCCAAACCAGGACGGATTATGTTAGAACCACTATAACCATTATCAATAAATTTATATTCATTTAATAATTTATGTCCATCCATACTAATTTGATTCTCTATAGCAGCAATTTGGCTTGCTATTGTATCTTCTTGTGCTTGCTTCCCTGAAGAAACTCTTGCATATAAACTAACTGTTACCATTTTACCGTCCTCAAATCTACTTTCTTATATTCAGAGTTTTCTTCCTTTTTGCTCGCTTTTATTGGTTTACTTAACACTAATTTTTCATACGCATCTAATAGATACAACTCTGCTAATCGATTTACTTCATAACTACAACTAATACGAACTATTAATTTCTTGTTGCCCATGAGCTCTACCATATATTATCCATCGAGACATATGGTTATTTGATCATTAGCTCTATAAATAAATTCAACTCTCCGTTCTTTTTGTAGAAGCTTTCGGGAAATAGTCTTCTCAAGTTTCAGGTTTATTGCAATATTGTTGGCGGAGTCCCAGCGGCCATATGAACGAGCCATGAAATCAGAAAATCGCTTTTGCCGATTTTAGGTGGACCACCCAGTACCAATAGACCTCTTTTCGTTAAAATTCTTGGTGAGATTATATCCTCTGGTATTGGCGTTTGATCACTTAAATATTCCTTTACGCTATAAAAAGGGACTTTTTGACCGATGTTGAAAAAGCTTTGTTCCATATTACTCCTTTTAAAATTAAATTTAGGCAACAGAAGCCAAGGTTTTGGCTTTAATTTTTGCAAGTAATTTACCTAAATGCGGTTCTTCAACCATATCAAGGCAGCCACTTCGATCTTTAGCGGGATATCCCCAAGAGTTAATAGTCTGACAGACAAATGAGCGAACCTCTGTACCATCATCTTTCTTGATTCCAACCATACTAATTACTTCATCAACAATACCTGGAATTTCACTAGCAGTTTTTGCTCCTTCACATTGAGGCAGCCAAGTTGGACGATTGCAGTCATCAAGATATTGACCTAATGTGCCAACTATGATGATGTCTTTATCTCTGATATGTTGAAACTGATTGAGCCAGGCCATCATTTCTTGTGCGAGTAATCCGTAAGCAGCTCTTTTATCTTCTCTTCCTGATCTATCTGAAAAAGCTTCAGGTTGCATTCTGGCCCATGAAAAACATAAACGTGATGCAACAGTTATGCTATCAATAAAAATAGAGCGGTATTTAGAAACCTCAGAAAGAAGATCTTTGTGCTTGCTACAGACATGCTCATAATGTTTTTGACTATACGCCTGATCAGACCTTAATGCAGGATTAGGACCACCTATGAGACATGCAATATCTCTTGCCTCATTCCAAGTACGAATACTGATTGAATCTCCTTTCCAATCTTGTACAGCTAGAAGTCCTGCTTCAAAATCAAGGCAAAGTGTTGTTGATTCATCGAGGGTTTTAAGTAGGCTAGTCTTGCCGATTCCATAAGGTCCAAAGATTACTATCTTCACACCTGTGACCATTTTTGCTCTTTCTTTGCTGTTTATTATTTTCATGCTTTTACCTTAATTTGCCACTATATATAAATTCACCAAATTTCAAAAAACTGTTCAATTTTTCTTATGCTTTTTTCCGTAAACAGGTGCAAATTTAGATCGCATTTTCTTGAGAATGTTGTACAAAGTAGTCCGTGACATATTGTTTATGTCTGCAACTTCAGCAATGCTGTGGTGTTTTAATTGTTCACATAAAACTTGCCACTTCTTTGGTAATTTTGAAATAATTTGCTCAACATCAATACGTGGTATCGCTTCATCTTCAAAACAGTAACTTTCCTGTTGCACATTATTTTCAAGCTTAGGAGTAGTACGTGAGTGTTTACGGACTAGATTATTAATACGATTTTTAACAACTTGCTTAGCAAAAGTTGAAAGACTGCCCTTAGTTTTATCATGCTGATCTATGCATGAAAGAAATTCACAGAAGAGGTCTTGTTCTATGTCTTCAATATCTTGATCAGTAAGCGATTTGTAATATTTTGCATAAAATTTTATTAAATTAACAACTTTAGGATCAATACCTGAATAAGAGTTTCGAGATTTCATAAGATGTATCCTTAAATGAAAGACTTAAGGATGAAACTTTCTTAGTAAATATTGTAGGACATGAAAAAAATACCTCAGACAATCGTGAGTTTTTTACCCTCTGAAAGTCTAGAATCTTTTCTAAATCTCAGACACTCAAAACTTTGATCAGACAACGCACCTACGAACTGAACAGTTTTTGTAAATCCGGTGAATATATAGAACAAGACTCCGAATTTAAAGGTTAATTATGAGTGTTTCATACAATGTTCCAGAGATTAAAGCACAACTATTGTTGAATTTAAGATCTTGTCTTTCTTACCTTTTCCCCAATGGTACCTTCCATGGTGATGAATTTCGAATAGGTGATGTGCATGGTAACAAAGGAAAAAGTTTAAGAGTAGAACTAAGTGGCAGTAGAGCTGGGTTATGGAATGATTTTGCAGCTGGAGAAGGTGGTGACATTATCGACCTTTGGGCATCTGTACATAGAAAGAATGCAAGGACAGAGTTTCCTGAGGTAATGGCTTCTATAGCTGAGTGGCTCGGAAATAATAAAAAATACATCGAGAAACAGTATGTTGATGAAGACTTCGAGAAATTTATTACCCACAGTTGGAATTATTATGATGAAAATGGTCAGGTGATTGTAAAAGTTTACCGTTCTGACCCTCCCGGAAAGAAAAAAGTATACAAGCCTTTTGATGTTAAGCGAGGCAGATATGGTTCACCAGGAATAAGGCCAATCTACAACATTCCAGAAATCTTAAAGTCTGATAAAATTGTTCTGGTGGAAGGGGAAAAATGTGCAGAAGCGCTGATAGAGAAGGGAATAACTGCAACAACAGCGATGTCTGGAGCAAATGCACCTATTGAGAAAACTGATTGGACTCCGCTAAAAGGTAAACACATTATTATATGGCCAGATAATGATGAAGCAGGTAAGAAATATGCTAAAAATGCTGAAAAAAAGCTTTTAGAAATCGGAGTTGAATCACTTGTTGTTCTTAATATTCCACAAAATAAAACAAAAGGCTGGGATGCTGCAGATTGTGTAGAGGAAGGAATAAATGTTAAAGAATTTTTAGCTTCAACTGCACTTACTACTAATACTCTAAGTACAAAAAGTTTGATTTCATTTTCTGCAAGGCAATACTTTAACGATAAATCACCGATGCCAGAAGATATAGTTGCTCCTCGAATTTTAACTCCAAGTGGACTTTTAGTGTTTGCTGGAGCACCTAAAGTAGGAAAAAGTGACTTTTTAATTTCTTGGCTAATTTACATGGCAGCAGGAGCTCAATTTCTTGATATGGTACCTAAAAGGCCTTTAAGAATCTTTTATCTTCAAACTGAAATTGGCTACCACTATATGCGTGAACGTCTACAGCAACTAAAAATCAATGAAGAACTGCTTGAGATTGCTTTGGATAACTTAGTCATTACACCTCAAACAAAGCTACTCTTAAATGATAATAGTATAGATGAAGTTCTTGGTGAAATAAAAAAATCATTTGGTTCAAATACAGTTGATATTATAGCTATTGATCCACTACGTAACGTTTTTGATGCTGGCGAGAACAGTAGTGAAAATGATAATAATGCTATGCTATTTTTCCTGCAAGAAAGAGTTGAAAAATTGAGAGAGTTAGTTAATCCGAATGCAGGAGTCATTTTAGTACATCACACGAAGAAGATGCAAAAGAAATCATTAGAAGAAGATCCTTTTCAGAGTTTCAGTGGTGCTGGTTCATTAAGAAGCTTTTATACTACGGGAATGATAATGTTTAAGCCAGATGAACGGCAGAGTAGTCGTCAACTGATGTTTGAATTACGTAATGGTCATGCTATTCCATCAAAATGTGTTGATAAAATCGATAACTGCTGGCAAATACTTGATTATGAGTCACAGAGACTGATACATAAAGATTATGGACAAAAATTAGATGCAGAGCGTTCTCGTAGATATGATATTATACTGCAATTAATTTACGACGAGGCGAGAAATAGAGGGAAAGTATATACAATCAATACATTCTGTGAGGTATTTGAAAATAAAGCAGGTCTTGGTAGTAAAAACTCCATTCGTGAACGCATTGATGTTCTTGCTGCAAAAGGTTACATTAAGTTTAACAGGAATGATAAAAATGCTGAAAGAAGTAAATATGGGATACTTTGTGTTGAAGATATGGAAAAGAAAGTTACAAACCAACTAAATAAGGATATTACAGTATATGAGAAGATTTTACCAACCGATTATAAATCGTCAGAATATGGCAGTATTATGCCAGTTGAAGATTCAAACATTTGGCTTTACTATAATTAGATCTCTTCTATATCATCTACAGTAATAAGGTTACTTACGAAGTATATTGATTATTTCAGACTCCAGAACTCTTCAGTCTTGGCAGAATCTGGTGCAGTTTATGAGATCTGGTACTTTCTGGTAGTAAAAAAATGCCAGATTTTCAATGGTTTAATGGTTGACAGATTTCTGAGCTGTAATCTGGTTTAGGTGGCAAAAAGCTTAGGAGTATTGCGGGGTTTTGACCAGTCTCCAGTTTCCAAAATTTCCTATTATTATATAATAATAATATAGTAGTATGACTTTAAAACATACTACTCTGTTCGGTTACTAACCAGTCTACAATAATAAGCTATGGATACGTGTAAAGCTCTCTTTCAAAATTATCTGATAAAAGAAATGAAAGACAATGCTCAGAAAAAACAAATGAACCGTAATTGGGTTTTAAAGCGATTCTACAACCTCAGGGTATAATTCCACCAAGACCTAAGTTACTCACCTAGGGTAGCTTAAAACTTGATTATGAGGCATCTCTAAATTATCTCTTGCTTTAAAGTTTTACTTGTTATAAAAAAAAACCATTGTACCCTATCACGCTTTTTATTCGTTGTAAAACATTTTTTTCAAAAAAGTGAAAAGTTTTTGTAATTTAGGTGAAACAAGAGCTGGTTTTGGAGGTCTTATTGAGATATAACGACTTTTATCTAAAATTCTTAAGTTGAGTCTTTAGGTAATCTCTATAAATAATTTGTAGATGAAGCTAAAGGAAAAAAGTTGCTGCCATAAACATAAGCTACTGAGCTCGTAAACTGCTTAAAATGGAGACAAAGATCTAAATTTATTTATTTACGTCTCCAATTTTATCGCGTATAATGGAGACAAAGATTTGTGTTTTCACTATTTATTGGTAGATAGGGCTTTCTAAAGGGTGGGGGTCTGGTAGAGACTTATGACCTTGAAATCAGCGATTTGGTCTCATAACCATAGTCTCCCCAAAAGAACCGTGCTTGCGGATTTCCCGCACACGGCTCCACAATACAGCGTTCACACTAGTGCTCCTGTGTATAAAGAAACATATACCTTTGGTTTTGGTAATGGATTTACTTTTAAATAGTGTATAAATTGTTCCCAATCGATACTTTTCTTTTGACTACGTCGGTTTATCCACTTAAATGCTAACTTTGTTGCCAGTCGATTGAATTGAATCAAACACCGATAATTTCCGCTAACTCCGAAGTAGCTATAGTGTCCTGTTAGTTTGGCTTTAAGTTTCTGCCACCAATCTTTGAGACAGATACGACTTCGTACCATCTTCAACCACTCTTTGATTTCTTTAATCTTTCTAGCTAGGCTTATTTTTGAAGTTTTCTGCTTCATCATAAGTTTACCATTACGACTTTTTCCACAATAATGTGTAAATCCTAGAAAGTTGAAGCTAGCCGTCCTACGTTTCTCTCTTTCTGCTTGATACCATTCTTTCTTACCAAACTTTACTATTTTTGTTTTATTTTCAGCTATTTCCAATCCAAATTTACTTAGTCTTTGTTTCAGTAATTCTAGAAATTCTTTTGCGTCTTCTTCCCTCTCGCAGCCAACTACAAAATCGTCGCAAAACCTTATTAGCTGTATATATCCTCTGGCTTTTGGCTTAAATTTCTTTTCAAACCATAAGTCCAGCACATAGTGTAAGTATATATTAGCTAATACAGGGCTTACTATACCACCTTGTGGTGTGCCTTGATCGGTTGCTTTGTAACATCCAACTTCGACTATTCCTGCCTTTAGAAATCGTTTTATTAACCACAATAAATTTGGGTCAGCTATTCGTTCCCTTAGACAATTCATTAGCCATTTATGTTGAACATTATCAAAGAACTTCTTGATATCCACTTCTACAATATAGTTAATTGGTTTGTGCATAACTGCTTTATCTAGAGCGTTTATCGCCTGATGACAATTTCTTCCTGGTCGAAATCCATACGAGCTGTCCATAAAGTTTGCTTCATAAATATTTTCTAATATCTTCTTTAGCATTACCTGTACCAACTTTTCTTCTGTTGATGGTATTCCGAGACCGCGTTTTTCCTTGCTTCCAATTTTGGGTATGTATACCCTTTTCACTGGTTGCGGTCGGTATTGCTTTCTCTTCATACTATCCACTAGCGTTCTAAGTTTCTCTTCTAGATTTTCTCCATAAGCTTCCACTGTCACACGATCTATACCGCAAGCCTTGTTGCGTTTTAGTTCCTTGTAACACTCTGCAAGATTCTCTTCATTAATCAAATGAACTAGCGATGTAAATTTTACTCGCTTATCTTGCTTAGCCCTTACTGCTATCTGGTTTAGTTTTCCTTGCATACTCCTCCAATCTCTGTTGTATTGGTATAGCAATCCCTATACCAGTCACTATATTGCTAACCGCTTCCCCTTGTATGTGGCTTTCCCACACTCCGAGTACTATCAGTTAGTCCGACTTCCTTTGCATCTTCCTCCAGTCCTTGCCTTTATTGACTTGTTCCAGAGTACCCTTACAGGAATACAAAGGATCTCCCAAGTTCACGTAAGGTCCATCTCAACACATGACGCGGCCTTCGATCCCGATGGGGTGAGTAATATCTTTCCTTAGCGTTATTACCCATGTTGCCTTCCACCAAATGTAAAGTGTCGGCCCCCATGACGCGTGAATTACGGGACTCAATACCTTCACTTTCGTTGCACCCTATGTTGTCCATTCCATTAGCTTTACTACGCTCGTTACCTTACGCAGCATAATGGTTTGTTCCAGGTTGCTGGCTAAGCTTTACCCGTGTTGGATTTTCACCAACTGTTCCTTACGCACTTCTTGGCGCACACAATTTTTCACCCCCCTTGAAATTAAAATAAAAGCAAGATGTCAAACACAGATAGCTCAACTACAAGCTGGTTTTTGTTGTAGTTATTTTCTCACTTTCTTTACTTGCTTTAATTAATTCATCAAAATCAGATTCATGTCTGTACAACTCTGTACTTTTCGTATTCTCCTTCAGCTAGAGCTTTTGCAACTTCAGCACTAACTTTACCAGCATCTTTAAGCACTTCATAATCATTGAACAATAAAAATGCATCCAACTTTTCAACCCAATTCTACATTTTCATTAGCCGATGCTTTCTTGCTTGAAGTTCCGCATAATCTAGGAAACAATATGATTTAGTTCACTCAACTCTTTTTCAGTCAAGTAGTTTTTTGCAGTACTCACATCACTCTTATGAATTTTGTTGCCAGGACCATCTTTCCATGTAGTTAGCCCCATATTTGGTTTTTTGTGGTCAACTCGAGAATATATTAGCTCTGCTGCAGTCAGGCCATAAATCGCCCAATATAATTTATTCTGTACTTTTGCATAAAATTGTTTTGTTATTTCTGAATTTGGATCATAGTCTGCAGAGCATTCAGCATAAATGTCGGTAATCTTCTGGTAAAACCTACGTTCCGATGCTCGTATTTCCCTGATTTTTTCAAGTAATTCATTGAAGTAGTCTTTGCCAAACTTTGGGCCGTTTTTTAGCCGTTCGCTATCTAATGCAAATCCTTTGATGATGAAATCTCTCAAAATTTTTGTAGCCCATACTCTGAAAGATGTAGCCTTTTTAGAATTAACTCGATAACCAATAGCTATAATTGCATCCAAATTATAAAATTGTGTAGGGTACTGTTTACCATCTTCAGCAGTATTCCGGAAAATCCGGATAACTGAATCTTTATCTAACTCTTGACTAGCAAATATGTTCTGTAAATGCTCACTAATTGTTCTAATATTAACATCAAACAACTCCGCCATTCTTTTTTGTGTAAGCCAAATGTTTTCATCTCGATACAAAACATCAATTCTCACGTCTCCATCTGGAGCTTACTATTACCCACAAATATAAATGTTTGTTGCATAGCTCTTAATGGCATAACTTTTGCTTGAAATAACTGTTTATATGGTGCAATTTACAGCTTTTAGTTGCTAAAATTATAACTCTTAGTTTAATAATTTCAATCTAATAAGCTTTCAAGTTAATAAAATTAAATTATTTGAGTAAATACAATACTATGTTTTTATTTGTGGGTAATAGTAAGCATCTGGAGTTGTATATAATAAAATTTCGTTTTCATTTATTATCATATCTACTCTACCTTACTTCAAGTAGCATATAGGTTATTTGTAAAAAAGACAAGCAACTGTAAAACTCTAAAAATAGGGAACTATCTACTTTATTCTTTAGCTGGTAAGCAGTTTTGAAATTATTTTAACTTTTTTTTTAGAAAATCCCGGAAAAAGTAGAAGAAATCCGGTATATATTAGTATAGGGGCATTGAGTGTAGATGTGCTTCAAACAGAAAAGTTGAAAACAGAAAGCAAAAGAAATTTAGGCTTTTGGTAAGTTACGTAATTGAGAATTTATATTTTTTTAAATAAGGCAAAAACTGTGTTTTAAAGCTAGATGTGACTTTAGGGAAAAAACTATCACTGCTCACCAAAGAACGTCTATAATAGCCTTTAAACTCAAATAAAAGCTATCCTTAGTAATTCTACTGTTACAAAACAAACCTGCAGACAAGTTTAACAAGGTTTTTATCCTTTGCAAAAAAAAGTGAACAGTTTTCGTAATTTTGGTGAATATATATAACAAGAAAACAACTTTCTGCAGTAGCACATAATTCTCGAATTTCCGTTGTTGGACTACAAAAACCTATGAATTTCTAGTGTATTTTGCAGAAACCAGACGATATTTTGGAGTAAGTGCTACTTGTAATTTTAATAATAGCAAATGTCAACCCTAACACTCGATCTCGGCAAGCAAACCGGCTGGGCAATTTTAACAGATGGAGTAATTGAAAGTGGAAGCAAAAGCTTTCATGGTAGCCGTTTTAGCGGAGGTGGCATGTGCTTCTTGAATTTTCGTAATTGGCTTAATTCTTTGAAGGACATTTCTGCAGTGTATTTTGAGGAAGTAAGAAGACATCTAGGAACTGATGCAGCGCATTGCTATGGCGGTTTTCTCGCAGTTCTGTCTGCTTGGTGTGAAGAACATCATGTGCCGTACAAAGGTGTTAATGTTAAAACTATAAAACGCTTTATAACAGGCAAAGGCAATGCAAGTAAGAGTGAAGTTATTGAAGCTGTAAAGGAAAAAGGGTTTTCACCTAAAGATGATAATGAATCTGATGCTTTGGCATTAATGTTCTACGTTATGAATTTCAGTAAAGATATTAATAAGACGAAAAATCCATAAAAAGTGGGTCCTTTCGGCCATATTGGTGGGTTTGGTGGGTCAGACCCCAGGCCTTCTTTAGCGTCAGAGATATTTTGAATATTAACTTTTTAATTATTAAGATATGAATTTAGCAATCCACTACTATCCTGTTGAAAATCTAGTCGAATATGAGCGTAATCCACGTAAGAATGATGACGTAGTAAATAGAATGTGTGCTTCAATCAGGGAATTCGGTTTTCGTATTCCAATAGTTGCAAAAAGCGATGGAACTGTGGTTGATGGTCATTTAAGACTTAAAGCAGCAAGAAAACTTGGTATGGAGAGTATTCCAGTTGTTTTAAGTGATAATTTAAATGAACCACAAACCAAAGCTTTTCGATTACTGGCAAATCAATCAGCTAATTGGGCAAAGTGGGATGATGATCTTTTAAAGGTAGAAATTCAAGAGTTAGAAGATTTGCAGTTTGATCTTAAAATGACTGGATTTGAATTAGAAAAAGTTCAAAACTTTCTTGATGATTTAGATGGTGAAAAAGAAGATCTTTCTGACTTAGTTGTTGATGACAAAAAGGTAGAAATAACAAAGCCAGGTGATCTTTGGATTTTAGGTGATCATCGAATCTATTGTGGTGATAGCTCTGTAGTTGAATCATATAAAGCGCTGTTAGATGATAAAATGGCAGACATTACTGTTTGTGATCCTCCATATAACGTTGATTATGGTAATAGCCAAGACAAAAAGATATTAAATGATAATCAAGGTGAAAAGTATGAGCTTTTTCTCTATGACATCTGTTCCCATATTTTAGCATATACGAAAGGAGCAATTTACATCTGTGCATCATCATCAGAGTTTTCAACGTTGCAAAAAGCATTTGAGGAAGCGGGAGGAAAATGGTCAACATTTATCATTTGGGCAAAGAATCATTTTACGCTAGGCAGGTCTGATTATCAAAGACAATACGAAGCAATGCTCTATGGATGGAAAAGCGGCAATAAACGTGAGTGGCATGGAGGTAGAAATCAAAGTGATCTGTGGTTTTATGATAAGCCAACACACAATACACTACATCCAACGATGAAGCCAGTAGAGCTAATGGAAAGAGCAATAGTTAATAGCAGTAGATCAGGAGATATCGTACTTGATCCATTTAGCGGCTCTGGAAGTACACTGATTGCATGCGAGAGAACAGGAAGAATTTGTAGGACAATAGAGCTAGATTCAAAATTTGTAGATGTAACTATAAAACGTTGGCAAATATATACCGGAAGAGATGCCATTTTAGCCGGTACTGGTAAAACTTTTGCAGAAATTCAAGGAGAAAAACAGTAGGAAAAAAGTGAAAATTACACAAACAGAATGGGCAAGAGAGATAGGAGTATCAAAGCAATATGTCTGTTATTTAGTAAAAAAAGGAATAGTTGAGTTGGAGGATGGTTTGATCAATAGAGAACAAGCAAATGAAGCAGTAGCGGCAATAAGAGATCCAAGTCAGCCACTTAGGAGGAAAAATCCAGAAAACGAAAATACAAGTAACCTTTCCACGATGTTGCTAAAAACTCGAATAAAAAATGAAATGGAACGAGGTAAACTTCTTGAGGCAAAAGCTAGGGCTGAGATAGGAGAACTTGTAGCAGTAGAAGAAGTAAAGCGCGATGCATTTAATGTAGCAAGAGTTGTCCGTAATAATTTACTTAATATTCCAAATAGAGTTTCAGCATTGCTTGCATCACTGAGTGACACTGAAAAGATTCATATGGCGCTAACTGAAGAGATTACAAACTCATTACAAGAATTATCTAATACTAAATTTCAAATATAAGAAAGATTTTGAATATAAAATGGCTGATAACTTAAGTTTAGAGTTAATAAAGTGTCTCATTAATCAACCTGGATTAGATGTAAATATTAGAGGATTAAACGGAAAAACCCCACTACATTGCGCTATAGAGTTTGATGAATTAAGTATGGTAGATCTGTTACTCACGAAAAAGAACATTAATCCTTTTATAGAAGATAATGATGGTAAAACATCTCTTGATTACGCCAAAGAAGGGAAAAAAGCAGAAATATTACAAGCGCTAATCAACAATAAATATGGATCAGAGCAAGATAGTTTACTTCATTTAGCTGCAATGATAGGTGAAGTTAATGCAGTTAGATATTTGATAGGAAAAGGTGTTGACGTTAATGTACGAAATGCTCTGCATCATACGCCATTACATCTAGCAGCAGGCATAGGACATGCAGAAGTTGTAAAGATTTTGATAAGAGAAGGAAACGCTGAAATAGATGTCTTTGATGTACGAAATCAGACACCAATGCACTATGCAGTTAATAATAAAAAGTTGGAGATAGTAAAGTTACTGCTAAAGCTAGGAGCGGATGTAAATAGTGCACGCATGGGACAAAACTCAATGAAATTGTCACCTGTGCATATAGCTGTAAGTAATACTAATTATGATGAAAGAGATTTATGTTTGGATATCCTCAAATGCTTAATAAAGGAGCCTAATGCTCAAGTTAATTTACAAGACTACGAAAATAAAACACCACTACATTACGCTGAAAGACTTAAAACAATAGAAGTTTTACTAACGCGAGAAGATATAGATCCATTGGTAAAAGACGATAGCGGTAAGACACCATTTGATTACGCTAAACCTGAGATAAAGAAGGCTTTGATGAGTAATAAATACGGTTCTGAAAAGAATAGTCTACTCCATTTAGCTGCACAAAGAGGAGAAATTGAGCTTGTAGATGCAATCTTAAAGGAAGAAATTGATATTGATATTTCAAATAATAAAAATCTACCGCCGGTTTACCTTGCTGCAGAAAAAGGGCATTTACATGTAGTAAAGTTATTGCTGAAAAAAGGAGCAAATTATAAACCTGTTTTGCATTTAGCAATCAAGTCAAATAATTTAGAATTACTTAAAGTTTTATTTAATGAAAAAAATGGAGCGTTACTCTGCAGAGATACCGTTGTTAATTTTCCAACCCTTCATAATAAATATATAGCACAGAGAGAAATAGCAGATAAAAGGATGAAAAAACATAATAATATTATCTGCATCTGTATTACAGTTAGCGCAGTAGCAATGGCAGCATATATAGGTTTAACAGCAGCAACAATAAGCAGTGCAATCATTTTTGCAACAATAACAGGGATATTTGCGCTTGTTATAGCAATAATGATAAGTGAGATGAGCAAAAGATATATAGAAAACGAATTTCAGAAAAAGATGTTTATGGAATTGGAAGAGTGTAGTTCTACTGTTAATGATGTTGAGATAGAACCAGTTATGAGTAGATGCAGATAATGATATACGCCACATCTTTTTCTGAAGGTTTAAAACCAGATCCAGAGCTTAAAGTATCAGAGTGGGCGAATGAGTATCGAGTTTTAGCGCCAACTGCAGCATCAGAGCCAGGTAAATGGAGAACAGAAAGAACTCCTTATTTAAAAGAAATTATGGATTCACTTTCTCCGTCCTCACCAGCAGAAAAAGTAGTATTCATGAAAGGAGCGCAGATTGGAGGAACAGAAGCTGGCAACAATTGGATTGGCTATATCATAGACCAGATACCAGGTCCAATGCTGGTAGTACAGCCAACAGTTGAAATGCGAAAGCGTTGGTCGAAGGGAAGATTTGCACCATTAATAGAGAGTACACCATGTTTAAAGAGTAAAGTAAAAGACCCAAGATCAAGAGACTCAGGCAATACTGTACAAAGTAAGGAATTTCCAGGTGGAATAGTAGTAATAACTGGAGCAAACAGCAGTGTAGGCCTCCGATCTATGCCAGTAAAGTATCTCTTTCTTGATGAGATTGATGCGTATCCAGGAGATTCAGGAGGAGAAGGAGATCCAGTACTGCTTAGTATTGCTCGAACTAACACTTTTGCACGGCGAAAGATTTTTTTAGTATCAACACCAACGATTCATGGAATAAGTAGAATTGAGAAGGAATTTGAAGCAACAGATAAGAGATATTTTTTTGTTCCATGTCCTTATTGTAATTATTACCAAATATTAAAATGGTCACAAATAAAATGGGAAGATAAAAATCCAAATACAGCACACTATATATGTATAGAATGTGGTAAAAAGATAGAAAATCATCAAAAGACAGAGATGCTTGAACGTGGAGAATGGAGGCCTACTAATAGAGTAAAAGGTGAGAAAAAAGGATTTCATCTTTCAAGTCTTTATAGTCCAGTAGGCTGGTATAGTTGGCAACAAGCAGTAGAAGATTTTCTGCATGCAAAAGAAAGTGAACAATTACTGAAAGTTTGGATAAATACCACACTTGGAGAAACTTGGGTAGATAAAGGAGAAGTACCAGACTGGAAGCAATTATTTAACCGAAGAGAATTTTTTCAGATTGGCACAGTACCAAGGAGAGAAGTGGTACTTACTGCAGGAGTAGATGTCCAAAAAGATCGTTTAGAAGTAGAAGTTGTAGCATGGGGAAAAAGTCGTGAAAATTGGTCAATAGACTACCGAGTATTTGAAGGAGATACAGGAGGTGGAGAAGTATGGAAAAAGCTTTCGGAGCTCCTCAATCATCATTTTATCGGTGAAAATGGGCTTGAATATATGATAAGTATGATGGCAGTTGATGCAGGATATGCAACACAGGAAGTATACAATTGGGTAAGAGGTCATCAGTGCTTTGGGAAAGTAATGGCAGTGAAAGGTGTAAATAAAGCCTTAGTACCACTTAGCAGCCCAAGTAGAGTAGATATAACAGTTGGTGGTCAAAAGCTGAAAAGAGGAATAAAGCTCTGGCCAGTAGGAGTATCGATATTAAAGTCAGAGCTTTTTCAATTACTTAATGTTTTAAAAGAAGGTGAAGAAGCTCCAGCAGGATATTGTCATTTTCCCGAATATGCACCTGAATATTTTAAGCAGCTAACGGCAGAGCAATTAGTCAGCAAGGTAGTAAAAGGATACACTAAACAAGAGTGGCAAAAGGTAAGAGAAAGAAATGAAGTATTAGATTGCCGAATTTACGCAAGAGCAGCATCTATTGCGCTTGGAATCGATCGTTGGCCAGAGAGTAAATGGAATGGTTTGAGTGGAAAAATGGAAAGCAAAAAGCCTAAAAAAGTAAGACAGAGTAAGTGGCTTGGTAATCAAAATGTACAGTGAAGAATATTTAACTCAAGTTGAGAAAGCAATTCAAAAACTGCAAAGCGGAGAAAGAGTTGTCTCAATTGCATATGGTGAACATGTTGTGCGGTACGGGGAAGTTCAAATAAAGGATTTATTGGAGCTCAGGCAACGAATAAAAGCGGGGTTAAAAGTTGCAGGCATGAGGCCAAAGAGGAAAATTGTTTTTTCAACGAGCAAGGGGATCATATAATGATGAAAATCGTTGAAAGGAATCGTATGACAAAAATTATAGCAAAAGAATATACAGAATTTTTAGAGCAGTTGAAAGAACAGATTGCTACTAGTCGTTATAAAGCAGCACTAGCAGTAAATAGCAAGCTTATTATGCTTTACCACTATATTGGTGCAGAGATCTTAAAGCGTCAAAAAGAATATGGCTGGGGAGCCAAAGTAATTGAGCAGTTAAGTAGAGACTTAAAGGCTGAGTTTCCAGAAATGAAAGGTTTTAGTCCTAGAAATTTGAAGTATATGCGTAAGTTTGCTGAGGAGTATTCTGATATTGAATTTGTGCAGGAGCCTCTTGCACAATTAACTTGGTACCATAATGTTACTCTTTTAGAAAAGATAGAGAGTCGAGAAACAAGGTTGTTTTATATAAAAGAAGCAATTGAACATGGCTGGTCAAGAAACATTATGGTAATGCAGATTGAACTTGGGTTGCATAAGCGTCAGGGAAAGGCTATCACTAATTTTAAAGAGAAGCTGCCTTCGCCTCAATCAGATTTAGCGCATTACACATTAAAGGATCCATATATTTTTGATTTTTTAAGTATAGGAAAGGATGCTCATGAAAGAGAAGTAGAAAAAGGGCTTGTAGGGCACATGGAGAAGTTTTTGCTAGAGCTTGGTGAAGGATTTGCATTTGTTGGTAGGCAGTTTCACTTAGATGTTGGAAATAAAGACTTCTATATTGATTTATTGTTTTACCATTTAAAGTTACGTTGCTTTGTAGTAATTGAGCTAAAAGACAAAGATTTCAAGCCAGAATATGCAGGTAAAATGAATTTTTATCTTTCAGCCGTTGATGATTTACTAAAGCATGAGACAGATCAACCATCTATAGGATTAATTTATGCAAGTCAAAGGATAATGTACTAGCTAAGTATACACTTAAAGACATAAATAAACCGATAGGGTTGGCAGAATATAAAATTACTGAAAATCTACCAGAGAATATAAAAACAGCTTTGCCAACAATAGAGGAATTAGAAGCTGAGTTATCTAAAGTTTCAGATCAGGAAAAGTAATGCTATTAAAATCGTTCAAGCAATTATTTAACAAACCAAAGATAAAAAGCTCAGCGTGGGATGCAGCAGGTTCAGGAAGAAGATTTTTTCACTTTCAACCAGAGTCAGGAAGTATAAACAATTTGCTGTCTCAAAGCCTTGAAACTTTACGTAGTAGATCACGTGATATGGTGAGAAAAAATCCATATGCAGCAAATATCATTGATACAATAGTAAGTAACTCTATTGGAACAGGAATAAAACCGCAATCAAAAGCAAGAGATGGAGAATTTCGAAAGAAGGTGCAAGAATTATGGCTAAAATGGACAGATGAAGCAGACAGTAACGGAGTAAGTGATTTTTATGGATTACAAGCTCTAGTATGCAGAAGTATGATAGAGGGAGGAGAATGTTTTATACGTTTAAGAACGAGAAAGCTGGAAGATAGATTTTCTGTACCACTACAACTGCAAGTACTTGAGTCTGAACATTTAGACAATAAAACAAATCAAACTTTAGCAAATGGTAATGTAATAAGAAACGGGATTGAGTTTAACAAGCTTGGGCAAAGAGAGGCATATTACTTATTTAGAGAGCATCCAGGTGAAGGTTCATTTGGAGAATCATTTAGAGTACCGGCAAATGATGTTTTACATATCTACAAACCTTTAAGACCTGGACAAATTAGAGGGGAACCTTGGCTTTCTAATATACTGCTGAAGCTTTATGAACTTGATCAATACGATGATGCAGAATTAGTGAGAAAAAAGACAGCAGCGATGTTTGCAGGGTTTATTACGAGACTTGATCCTGAAGCAAATATCATGGGGGAAGGTGAAAGTAATGAGCAAGGAGTAGCACTATCCGGTTTAGAGCCAGGAACAATGCAGCTTTTAGACCCAGGAGAAGACATAAAATTTTCAGAGCCATCTGATGTTGGAGGAAGTTATGAAGCATTCATGAGACAGCAACTCAGGGCAATAGCGATTGGTACAGGGATAACATATGAACAGCTAACAGGAGATTTAACAGGTGTTAATTACTCATCAATCAGAGCAGGATTAATAGAGTTTCGTCGTCGATGCGCTATGCTGCAACATAACATTATAGTATTCCAATTTTGCAGACCAGTATGGAGTAGATGGCTAGAACTTGCCACTTTATCTGGAGAGCTTTCTACAACAGATAATCAAATATTTAAAGATGTAAAATGGATACCACAGGGATTTGATTGGGTAGATCCACTGAAAGACCAGCAAGCACAGCAAATGGCAGTAAGGAATGGATTTAAGAGTCGATCGGAAGTAGTATCAGAAATGGGTTACGATGTAGAAGAAATTGATCAAGAAATAGCAGAAGATCAAAAGCGTGCTGATTCTCTCAACCTTTTCTTTGATTCTGATGTCAGGACACAAACAAAATAAATCTCGTTTACTTTATGGAAATTTTACAAACCAACTGGCTATGTAGGCCGATGATGATAGAGCAAAAAAGCTTTGACCTGTTGTCACTATATAACGGAAAACAACCTATCTTTAAAAATATAAAACATGCAGTAAATCAGAATATAGAAAAAACAGCAGTAATAGCAATACATGGAATTTTGACCAAAAAACCAGGAGCTTTTGACGATTTTCTGGGAATGACATCATATGAGAAAATTCAAGAAGAAATAGAAGAAGCATTATCAAACAAAGATATAGAAACTATTCTGCTTGATATAGATAGTCCAGGAGGAGAGGTAAATGGAGTATTTGACTTAGCTGATTTTATTTATGAATCAAGAACAAAAAAGAGAATTATTGCAATAGCAAATGATGATGCATATTCTGCTGCGTACGCTATAGCCTCTAGCACTGAGAAGGTATTTGTGAGCAGAACTTCTGGTGTGGGCAGTATTGGAGTAATAGCAAGTCATATAGATCAAAGTAGGTTTGATGAAAAATGTGGAATAAAATATACCACAGTATTTGCAGGAAGTAGAAAAAATGATTTAAACCCACATGAGCCAATAACGTCTGAAAGTCTGGAAAGCTTACAAAAAGAAGTAGACCGACTATATGAAATGTTTGTGCAGCTAATAGCGAGGAACAGAGGTCTTTCAATTGAAAAGATTCGATCAACGGAGGCAGGGCTATATTTTGGCGAGAGAGCAGTAGAAATAGGTGTTGCAGATGGAGTTACAACATTTTTTGAATTTATCAATAATCATAGGAGTGTTAGTATGACAACTAATGAGTTAACTGATGAAGGCTACGAAAACTGTCGTAGAGAAATTTTAGAGATAATAAGATTATGTAATATGTCAAAGATGCCAGAAAAGATAGGAGAATTTATTGAGCAAAGCGTAAGTGTTGAACAAGCCAGGGAAGTTTTAATGGAACTGCTAGCAGAGCGAACGAAGAAGACAGAAATACTGAGTGCAATACCACAGAATTCAGGAGAAGATTTAATGATACAGGTAGCAAGAAGTCGTAGGAGTTAAAGTATTTTTATAACCACCGTATATAGCATTGATAAAAGCGGCGGTAAGAAGTTAAGGAGAGAAATTTATGAGTTGTATAAGCGAACAAAATAATCTAGGTGACTTATTAAAGTATGAAGCATCAAGTCTATATTCAAGAGACCAAATAACTGTAGCGAAAGATCAAAATATTAAACTTGGTACAGTAGTTGCCAAGAAGACAGATGATGGTTTTATTAGAGTGCTGAACCCCACTGGAACAGACGGCACACAAACAGCAGTAGGAGTAATTACAACCGATATACATAGCAAAGATTCTGATATGAAAGGAGTAATTATTACTCGTGGTGCAATACTAGCAGATCATGCAGTGGTGTGGCCAGCAAATATCACTGAAGAGCAAAAAAATGCAGCAATAAAGCAACTTGAAGGACGAGGGATCATTATCCGTAAAGCAGTCTAAGGCTATATTAAACAATAAAAAACACAAAGGGGGAAAATAAAAAATGCAAAATCCATTTACAAACACAGCATTTAGCATGACGGCACTAACAAATGCGATAAATATATTGCCGATAAATTATGGACGAATTGAAAATTTAAATTTGTTTCCAAGTAGATCAGTAAGATTTAGACATATTACCATAGAAGAACACAACGGAGTATTAAGTTTATTACCAACACAAATACCAGGAGCACCAGCAACAGTAGGAAAAAGAGGAAAAAGAAAAGTAAGAACATTTACGATTCCACATATTCCTCACGATGATGTAGTGTTACCAGAGGAAGTACAGGGAATAAGAGCATTTGGGTCAGAAAGTGAACTGAAAGCGCTGGCAGATGTAATAACTGACCATTTGCAGCTAATGAGAAATAAACATGCAATAACGTTGGAGCATTTGCGTATGGGAGCGCTGAAGGGAATAATTTTAGATGCTGATGGGTCGGAATTATTAAATCTGTACAACGAATTTGAAATAACACCAAAAGTAGTAAATTTTGCCCTTGGAACAGCAACAACTGATGTAAAGCGTAAGTGCTTGGAGGTATTGCGACATATTGAGGATAACTTAAGTGGTGAATATATGACGGGAATTCATGCACTGGTAAGCCCTGAGTTTTTTGATGCATTAACTTCCCATAGTAAGGTGAAAGAGGCATATGAGAGATGGCAAGAAGGAGCAGCGCTAAGGAATGATATGAGGTCAGGATTTACATTCTGCGGAATCACATTTGAGGAATATAGAGGGCAAGCAACTGATCCTGAGGGAAATGTAAGAAGGTTTATTGAGAAAGATACAGGGCACTGTTTTCCAGTAGGAACAGCAAGCACATTTACAACATATTTTGCACCAGCAGATTTTAATGAAACAGTGAATACTCTTGGACAGCCACTCTATGCAAAACAAGAGCCAAGAAGATTTGATAGAGGGACTGATTTGCATACACAGTCGAACCCTCTGCCAATGTGCCACCGCCCGGCCGTTTTGGTCAAGGTCGTTGCAACATAAAAATACTGATAGAGCAACAAAAAGGCAGTTAGTATTCTATCAGCATATAGCGTACTGATGAAAACTTAATGAATAAAATAGAAGAATGCAAGAGAGTATTAAGCGATTATTTAAAGATTGTCTTATCCATTTAGGGGAGTTAGCTTTATATGAGTCAAAGAATAAGTCATATATGGTACAGGTATTAAAGCAACAGCCAGATAAATTATACGAGATTGGTGAAGGACAATTTGTGGGAGAGATGCTTTTTCTTGAGGTAAGCATTTTTGATATACTGAGGCCAATTGTAGGAGATATTTTTGTTATAGGTGATTGCAAATACAAAATACACACACCACCACTTAGAGATAAATCTGGAATGGTCTGGCGAATCGAAGCGTATGGGGTGTAAAATGTGTGCGCCAAGAAGTGCGTAAGGAACAGTTGGTGAAAATCCAACACGGGTAAAGCTTAGCCAGCAACCTGGAACAAACCATTATGCTGCGTAAGGTAACGAGCGTAGTAAAGCTAATGGAATGGACAACATAGGGTGCAACGAAAGTGAAGGTATTGAGTCCCGTAATTCACGCGTCATGGGGGCCGACACTTTACATTTGGTGGAAGGCAACATGGGTAATAACGCTAAGGAAAGATATTACTCACCCCATCGGGATCGAAGGCCGCGTCATGTGTTGAGATGGACCTTACGTGAACTTGGGAGATCCTTTGTATTCCTGTAAGGGTACTCTGGAACAAGTCAATAAAGGCAAGGACTGGAGGAAGATGCAAAGGAAGTCGGACTAACTGATAGTACTCGGAGTGTGGGAAAGCCACATACAAGGGGAAGCGGTTAGCAATATAGTGACTGGTATAGGGATTGCTATACCAATACAACAGAGATTGGAGGAGTATGCAAGGAAAACTAAACCAGATAGCAGTAAGGGCTAAGCAAGATAAGCGAGTAAAATTTACATCGCTAGTTCATTTGATTAATGAAGAGAATCTTGCAGAGTGTTACAAGGAACTAAAACGCAACAAGGCTTGCGGTATAGATCGTGTGACAGTGGAAGCTTATGGAGAAAATCTAGAAGAGAAACTTAGAACGCTAGTGGATAGTATGAAGAGAAAGCAATACCGACCGCAACCAGTGAAAAGGGTATACATACCCAAAATTGGAAGCAAGGAAAAACGCGGTCTCGGAATACCATCAACAGAAGAAAAGTTGGTACAGGTAATGCTAAAGAAGATATTAGAAAATATTTATGAAGCAAACTTTATGGACAGCTCGTATGGATTTCGACCAGGAAGAAATTGTCATCAGGCGATAAACGCTCTAGATAAAGCAGTTATGCACAAACCAATTAACTATATTGTAGAAGTGGATATCAAGAAGTTCTTTGATAATGTTCAACATAAATGGCTAATGAATTGTCTAAGGGAACGAATAGCTGACCCAAATTTATTGTGGTTAATAAAACGATTTCTAAAGGCAGGAATAGTCGAAGTTGGATGTTACAAAGCAACCGATCAAGGCACACCACAAGGTGGTATAGTAAGCCCTGTATTAGCTAATATATACTTACACTATGTGCTGGACTTATGGTTTGAAAAGAAATTTAAGCCAAAAGCCAGAGGATATATACAGCTAATAAGGTTTTGCGACGATTTTGTAGTTGGCTGCGAGAGGGAAGAAGACGCAAAAGAATTTCTAGAATTACTGAAACAAAGACTAAGTAAATTTGGATTGGAAATAGCTGAAAATAAAACAAAAATAGTAAAGTTTGGTAAGAAAGAATGGTATCAAGCAGAAAGAGAGAAACGTAGGACGGCTAGCTTCAACTTTCTAGGATTTACACATTATTGTGGAAAAAGTCGTAATGGTAAACTTATGATGAAGCAGAAAACTTCAAAAATAAGCCTAGCTAGAAAGATTAAAGAAATCAAAGAGTGGTTGAAGATGGTACGAAGTCGTATCTGTCTCAAAGATTGGTGGCAGAAACTTAAAGCCAAACTAACAGGACACTATAGCTACTTCGGAGTTAGCGGAAATTATCGGTGTTTGATTCAATTCAATCGACTGGCAACAAAGTTAGCATTTAAGTGGATAAACCGACGTAGTCAAAAGAAAAGTATCGATTGGGAACAATTTATACACTATTTAAAAGTAAATCCATTACCAAAACCAAAGGTATATGTTTCTTTATACACAGGAGCACTAGTGTGAACGCTGTATTGTGGAGCCGTGTGCGGGAAATCCGCAAGCACGGTTCTTTTGGGGAGACTATGGTTATGAGACCAAATCGCTGATTTCAAGGTCATAAGTCTCTACCAGACCTGTGCATATAGAAGTTAATAGTAATGAGGTAATAGAAAGTGTAAATGCTAAAAGAAAAAAAATAGAATTAGCAATAGTGAGAGCGTTAAACAGAACAGCACTATGGCTAAAATTGAAGACAGCAAAAGAAATTAGTGAGGAAAAGAAGATAAAATTAAGTTTGATAAGAAAGAGATTAAGAATTTTTAAAGCAAAAACAAGCAGATTAGAAGTGTTAATTAGAGCAAATCTCTACGACATTAGAGCATCGATAATTGGTAAAATACAAAAAACAAGAAGAGGATCGAAAGTAGGAAAGCATGAGTTTATAGGAGGATTTGCAGCAGTTATGCCAAAAGGAAATAGCGGTATTTTTAAGCGTGAAGGAAGAACAGCCCTGCCAATAAAGGAAATTAAGTTGCCACTAGAACCTGAGGCTTCAAGGATAATAGGAAATCTTGTTAATTATGAGGTTGAGGAAGTATTTACAAAATTTTTTGAACGTGAATTGAGCTATAAAGGATGAATTTGAAAGATTTACATCAAGCAATTTGTACTAAGTTAAAGGAAGAAATACCGGCTATACAGACATGTGAAATTTATCCAGCAATAAGAAAAGAATTAGTAGCGCCAGCGGTGTTTGTGGAACTAGCAAGTTTAAAACCAGGTAAAGATCCAGGTACTGAAGAATTAGCTCTGAAAGCAAGATTTGAAGCACGAATTGTGATTGATAGCACAATAGAAAATGCCCCTATTATTGTCAAAACATTAGCTGCTGAGGTTGCAAGAGTAGTAAATAAAAATACTTGGAACGTGAAGAATGTTTCGCCAGGAGAATTTATCTCTGCGGAAATTGACGGATTTAGGCCGGAGTTAGATGCGTATTTAGTGTGGATGGTGGATTGGGTGCATAGAATACACGTAGGGCGATCTATTTGGAAAGAAGGAAAATTTATCCCACACAAAATAGAAATCGGTGAAATAAATGTTAGAAAGTAATTTTGCAATTTCGGAATTACAGAGAAAACTGGCCAACATTGTTCGTATAGGAGTTGTAAAAGAAATAGATTATGAAAAAGCAAAAGTAAGAGTGAAAATAGGAGAACTTTTAACAGATTATTTACCGTGGATAACGAGCAAAGCAGGAAAAGATAGAGATTGGTCTCCGCCAGATATCAATGAACAAGTTGTGGTATTTTCTCCTCTTGGCGAATTATCGTTAGGAGTGGTGTTAGGAGGGATATACCAGGAAAAATACCCTGCATCAGAGAATAAAAAAGAGGTGAGTAGCTTAACATTTCAAGATGGAACAAAGTTGTCATACGATAAAGATAAACATCATTTAGAGATTGAAGTAGTAGATAAAATAACACTGAAAGCTGGAGAATCGAGTATAGAAATGACAAAAGAAAGAATAAAACTTAAGGGAAGGAGAATAGATCTAAACTAGCATATGGGTAAAGCAATCGTTTGTGTAGGGGATAATTGTACAGGAATACCGGTTCATGTTTGTATGAGTGGAAGTGAAGACGTATTTGTAAATAGTAGATCTGTGTGTCGTAGGGGTGATATCTTGACTATAGGGGAGACACTAACGCAAGGGTCAAACAGCGTATTTGTGAACGGTATGGAAGTAACAAGAACAGGAGACTTGGTATCGTGTAGTTTTAAAGTGATAGGTGTTAGCAAAAATGTATTTGCAGAATGAGAGGCATGA
>NZ_CAMXBR010000003.1:0-1114726 GCF_947179505.1 Wolbachia endosymbiont (group B) of Dolichovespula media
CAGACAATCGTGAGTTTTTTACCCTCTGAAAGTCTAGAATCTTTTCTAAATCTCAGACACTCAAAACTTTGATCAGACAACGCACCTACGAACTGAACAGTTTTTGTAAATCCGGTGAATATATAGAACAAGACTCCGAATTTAAAGGTTAATTATGAGTGTTTCATACAATGTTCCAGAGATTAAAGCACAACTATTGTTGGATTTAAGATCTTGTCTTTCTTACCTTTTCCCCAATGGTACCTTCCATGGTGATGAATTTCGAATAGGTGATGTGCATGGTAACAAAGGAAAAAGTTTAAGAGTAGAACTAAGTGGCAGTAGAGCTGGGTTATGGAATGATTTTGCAGCTGGAGAAGGTGGTGACATTATCGACCTTTGGGCATCTGTACATAGAAAGAATGCAAGGACAGAGTTTCCTGAGGTAATGGCTTCTATAGCTGAGTGGCTCGGAAATAATAAAAAATACATCGAGAAACAGTATGTTGATGAAGACTTCGAGAAATTTATTACCCACAGTTGGAATTATTATGATGAAAATGGTCAGGTGATTGTAAAAGTTTACCGTTCTGACCCTCCCGGAAAGAAAAAAGTATACAAGCCTTTTGATGTTAAGCGAGGCAGATATGGTTCACCAGGAATAAGGCCAATCTACAACATTCCAGAAATCTTAAAGTCTGATAAAATTGTTCTGGTGGAAGGGGAAAAATGTGCAGAAGCGCTGATAGAGAAGGGAATAACTGCAACAACAGCGATGTCTGGAGCAAATGCACCTATTGAGAAAACTGATTGGACTCCGCTAAAAGGTAAACACATTATTATATGGCCAGATAATGATGAAGCAGGTAAGAAATATGCTAAAAATGCTGAAAAAAAGCTTTTAGAAATCGGAGTTGAATCACTTGTTGTTCTTAATATTCCACAAAATAAAACAAAAGGCTGGGATGCTGCAGATTGTGTAGAGGAAGGAATAAATGTTAAAGAATTTTTAGCTTCAACTGCACTTACTACTAATACTCTAAGTACAAAAAGTTTGATTTCATTTTCTGCAAGGCAATACTTTAACGATAAATCACCGATGCCAGAAGATATAGTTGCTCCTCGAATTTTAACTCCAAGTGGACTTTTAGTGTTTGCTGGAGCACCTAAAGTAGGAAAAAGTGACTTTTTAATTTCTTGGCTAATTTACATGGCAGCAGGAGCTCAATTTCTTGATATGGTACCTAAAAGGCCTTTAAGAATCTTTTATCTTCAAACTGAAATTGGCTACCACTATATGCGTGAACGTCTACAGCAACTAAAAATCAATGAAGAACTGCTTGAGATTGCTTTGGATAACTTAGTCATTACACCTCAAACAAAGCTACTCTTAAATGATAATAGTATAGATGAAGTTCTTGGTGAAATAAAAAAATCATTTGGTTCAAATACAGTTGATATTATAGCTATTGATCCACTACGTAACGTTTTTGATGCTGGCGAGAACAGTAGTGAAAATGATAATAATGCTATGCTATTTTTCCTGCAAGAAAGAGTTGAAAAATTGAGAGAGTTAGTTAATCCGAATGCAGGAGTCATTTTAGTACATCACACGAAGAAGATGCAAAAGAAATCATTAGAAGAAGATCCTTTTCAGAGTTTCAGTGGTGCTGGTTCATTAAGAAGCTTTTATACTACGGGAATGATAATGTTTAAGCCAGATGAACGGCAGAGTAGTCGTCAACTGATGTTTGAATTACGTAATGGTCATGCTATTCCATCAAAATGTGTTGATAAAATCGATAACTGCTGGCAAATACTTGATTATGAGTCACAGAGACTGATACATAAAGATTATGGACAAAAATTAGATGCAGAGCGTTCTCGTAGATATGATATTATACTGCAATTAATTTACGACGAGGCGAGAAATAGAGGGAAAGTATATACAATCAATACATTCTGTGAGGTATTTGAAAATAAAGCAGGTCTTGGTAGTAAAAACTCCATTCGTGAACGCATTGATGTTCTTGCTGCAAAAGGTTACATTAAGTTTAACAGGAATGATAAAAATGCTGAAAGAAGTAAATATGGGATACTTTGTGTTGAAGATATGGAAAAGAAAGTTACAAACCAACTAAATAAGGATATTACAGTATATGAGAAGATTTTACCAACCGATTATAAATCGCCAGAATATGGCAGTATTATGCCAGTTGAAGATTCAAACATTTGGCTTTACTATAATTAGATCTCTTCTATATCATCTACAGTAATAAGGTTACTTACGAAGTATATTGATTATTTCAGACTCCAGAACTCTTCAGTCTTGGCAGAATCTGGTGCAGTTTATGAGATCTGGTACTTTCTGGTAGTAAAAAAATGCCAGATTTTCAATGGTTTAATGGTTGACAGATTTCTGAGCTGTAATCTGGTTTAGGTGGCAAAAAGCTTAGGAGTATTGCGGGGTTTTGACCAGTCTCCAGTTTCCAAAATTTCCTATTATTATATAATAATAATATAGTAGTATGACTTTAAAACATACTACTCTGTTCGGTTACTAACCAGTCTACAATAATAAGCTATGGATACGTGTAAAGCTCTCTTTCAAAATTATCTGATAAAAGAAATGAAAGACAATGCTCAGAAAAAACAAATGAACCGTAATTGGGTTTTAAAGCAATTCTACAACCTCAGGGTATAATTCCACCAAGACCTAAGTTACTCACCTAGGGTAGCTTAAAACTTGATTATGAGGCATCTCTAAATTATCTCTTGCTTTAAAGTTTTACTTGTTATAAAAAAAAACCATTGTACCCTATCACGCTTTTTATTCGTTGTAAAACATTTTTTTCAAAAAAGTGAAAAGTTTTTGTAATTTAGGTGAAACAAGAGCTGGTTTTGGAGGTCTTATTGAGATATAACGACTTTTATCTAAAATTCTTAAGTTGAGTCTTTAGGTAATCTCTATAAATAATTTGTAGATGAAGCTAAAGGAAAAAAGTTGCTGCCATAAACATAAGCTACTGAGCTCGTAAACTGCTTAAAATGGAGACAAAGATCTAAATTTATTTATTTACGTCTCCAATTTTATCGCGTATAATGGAGACAAAGATTTGTGTTTTCACTATTTATTGGTAGATAGGGCTTTCTAAAGGGTGGGGGTCTGGTAGAGACTTATGACCTTGAAATCAGCGATTTGGTCTCATAACCATAGTCTCCCCAAAAGAACCGTGCTTGCGGATTTCCCGCACACGGCTCCACAATACAGCGTTCACACTAGTGCTCCTGTGTATAAAGAAACATATACCTTTGGTTTTGGTAATGGATTTACTTTTAAATAGTGTATAAATTGTTCCCAATCGATACTTTTCTTTTGACTACGTCGGTTTATCCACTTAAATGCTAACTTTGTTGCCAGTCGATTGAATTGAATCAAACACCGATAATTTCCGCTAACTCCGAAGTAGCTATAGTGTCCTGTTAGTTTGGCTTTAAGTTTCTGCCACCAATCTTTGAGACAGATACGACTTCGTACCATCTTCAACCACTCTTTGATTTCTTTAATCTTTCTAGCTAGGCTTATTTTTGAAGTTTTCTGCTTCATCATAAGTTTACCATTACGACTTTTTCCACAATAATGTGTAAATCCTAGAAAGTTGAAGCTAGCCGTCCTACGTTTCTCTCTTTCTGCTTGATACCATTCTTTCTTACCAAACTTTACTATTTTTGTTTTATTTTCAGCTATTTCCAATCCAAATTTACTTAGTCTTTGTTTCAGTAATTCTAGAAATTCTTTTGCGTCTTCTTCCCTCTCGCAGCCAACTACAAAATCGTCGCAAAACCTTATTAGCTGTATATATCCTCTGGCTTTTGGCTTAAATTTCTTTTCAAACCATAAGTCCAGCACATAGTGTAAGTATATATTAGCTAATACAGGGCTTACTATACCACCTTGTGGTGTGCCTTGATCGGTTGCTTTGTAACATCCAACTTCGACTATTCCTGCCTTTAGAAATCGTTTTATTAACCACAATAAATTTGGGTCAGCTATTCGTTCCCTTAGACGATTCATTAGCCATTTATGTTGAACATTATCAAAGAACTTCTTGATATCCACTTCTACAATATAGTTAATTGGTTTGTGCATAACTGCTTTATCTAGAGCGTTTATCGCCTGATGACAATTTCTTCCTGGTCGAAATCCATACGAGCTGTCCATAAAGTTTGCTTCATAAATATTTTCTAATATCTTCTTTAGCATTACCTGTACCAACTTTTCTTCTGTTGATGGTACTCCGAGACCGCGTTTTTCCTTGCTTCCAATTTTGGGTATGTATACCCTTTTCACTGGTTGCGGTCGGTATTGCTTTCTCTTCATACTATCCACTAGCGTTCTAAGTTTCTCTTCTAGATTTTCTCCATAAGCTTCCACTGTCACACGATCTATACCGCAAGCCTTGTTGCGTTTTAGTTCCTTGTAACACTCTGCAAGATTCTCTTCATTAATCAAATGAACTAGCGATGTAAATTTTACTCGCTTATCTTGCTTAGCCCTTACTGCTATCTGGTTTAGTTTTCCTTGCATACTCCTCCAATCTCTGTTGTATTGGTATAGCAATCCCTATACCAGTCACTATATTGCTAACCGCTTCCCCTTGTATGTGGCTTTCCCACACTCCGAGTACTATCAGTTAGTCCGACTTCCTTTGCATCTTCCTCCAGTCCTTGCCTTTATTGACTTGTTCCAGAGTACCCTTACAGGAATACAAAGGATCTCCCAAGTTCACGTAAGGTCCATCTCAACACATGACGCGGCCTTCGATCCCGATGGGGTGAGTAATATCTTTCCTTAGCGTTATTACCCATGTTGCCTTCCACCAAATGTAAAGTGTCGGCCCCCATGACGCGTGAATTACGGGACTCAATACCTTCACTTTCGTTGCACCCTATGTTGTCCATTCCATTAGCTTTACTACGCTCGTTACCTTACGCAGCATAATGGTTTGTTCCAGGTTGCTGGCTAAGCTTTACCCGTGTTGGATTTTCACCAACTGTTCCTTACGCACTTCTTGGCGCACACAATTTTTCACCCCCCTTGAAATTAAAATAAAAGCAAGATGTCAAACACAGATAGCTCAACTACAAGCTGGTTTTTGTTGTAGTTATTTTCTCACTTTCTTTACTTGCTTTAATTAATTCATCAAAATCAGATTCATGTCTGTACAACTCTGTACTTTTCGTATTCTCCTTCAGCTAGAGCTTTTGCAACTTCAGCACTAACTTTACCAGCATCTTTAAGCACTTCATAATCATTGAACAATAAAAATGCATCCAACTTTTCAACCCAATTCTACATTTTCATTAGCCGATGCTTTCTTGCTTGAAGTTCCGCATAATCTAGGAAACAATATGATTTAGTTCACTCAACTCTTTTTCAGTCAAGTAGTTTTTTGCAGTACTCACATCACTCTTATGAATTTTGTTGCCAGGACCATCTTTCCATGTAGTTAGCCCCATATTTGGTTTTTTGTGGTCAACTCGAGAATATATTAGCTCTGCTGCAGTCAGGCCATAAATCGCCCAATATAATTTATTCTGTACTTTTGCATAAAATTGTTTTGTTATTTCTGAATTTGGATCATAGTCTGCAGAGCATTCAGCATAAATGTCGGTAATCTTCTGGTAAAACCTACGTTCCGATGCTCGTATTTCCCTGATTTTTTCAAGTAATTCATTGAAGTAGTCTTTGCCAAACTTTGGGCCGTTTTTTAGCCGTTCGCTATCTAATGCAAATCCTTTGATGATGAAATCTCTCAAAATTTTTGTAGCCCATACTCTGAAAGATGTAGCCTTTTTAGAATTAACTCGATAACCAATAGCTATAATTGCATCCAAATTATAAAATTGTGTAGGGTACTGTTTACCATCTTCAGCAGTATTCCGGAAAATCCGGATAACTGAATCTTTATCTAACTCTTGACTAGCAAATATGTTCTGTAAATGCTCACTAATTGTTCTAATATTAACATCAAACAACTCCGCCATTCTTTTTTGTGTAAGCCAAACGTTTTCATCTCGATACAAAACATCAATTCTCACGTCTCCATCTGGAGCTTACTATTACCCACAAATATAAATGTTTGTTGCATAGCTCTTAATGGCATAACTTTTGCTTGAAATAACTGTTTATATGGTGCAATTTACAGCTTTTAGTTGCTAAAATTATAACTCTTAGTTTAATAATTTCAATCTAATAAGCTTTCAAGTTAATAAAATTAAATTATTTGAGTAAATACAATACTATGTTTTTATTTGTGGGTAATAGTAAGCATCTGGAGTTGTATATAATAAAATTTCGTTTTCATTTATTATCATATCTACTCTACCTTACTTCAAGTAGCATATAGGTTATTTGTAAAAAAGACAAGCAACTGTAAAACTCTAAAAATAGGGAACTATCTACTTTATTCTTTAGCTGGTAAGCAGTTTTGAAATTATTTTAACTTTTTTTTTAGAAAATCCCGGAAAAAGTAGAAGAAATCCGGTATATATTAGTATAGGGGCATTGAGTGTAGATGTGCTTCAAACAGAAAAGTTGAAAACAGAAAGCAAAAGAAATTTAGGCTTTTGGTAAGTTACGTAATTGAGAATTTATATTTTTTTAAATAAGGCAAAAACTGTGTTTTAAAGCTAGATGTGACTTTAGGGAAAAAACTATCACTGCTCACCAAAGAACGTCTATAATAGCCTTTAAACTCAAATAAAAGCTATCCTTAGTAATTCTACTGTTACAAAACAAACCTGCAGACAAGTTTAACAAGGTTTTTATCCTTTGCAAAAAAAAGTGAACAGTTTTCGTAATTTTGGTGAATATATATAACAAGAAAACAACTTTCTGCAGTAGCACATAATTCTCGAATTTCCGTTGTTGGACTACAAAAACCTATGAATTTCTAGTGTATTTTGCAGAAACCAGACGATATTTTGGAGTAAGTGCTACTTGTAATTTTAATAATAGCAAATGTCAACCCTAACACTCGATCTCGGCAAGCAAACCGGCTGGGCAATTTTAACAGATGGAGTAATTGAAAGTGGAAGCAAAAGCTTTCATGGTAGCCGTTTTAGCGGAGGTGGCATGTGCTTCTTGAATTTTCGTAATTGGCTTAATTCTTTGAAGGACATTTCTGCAGTGTATTTTGAGGAAGTAAGAAGACATCTAGGAACTGATGCAGCGCATTGCTATGGCGGTTTTCTCGCAGTTCTGTCTGCTTGGTGTGAAGAACATCATGTGCCGTACAAAGGTGTTAATGTTAAAACTATAAAACGCTTTATAACAGGCAAAGGCAATGCAAGTAAGAGTGAAGTTATTGAAGCTGTAAAGGGAAAAGGGTTTTCACCTAAAGATGATAATGAATCTGATGCTTTGGCATTAATGTTCTACGTTATGAATTTCAGTAAAGATATTAATAAGACGAAAAATCCATAAAAAGTGGGTCCTTTCGGCCATATTGGTGGGTTTGGTGGGTCAGACCCCAGGCCTTCTTTAGCGTCAGAGATATTTTGAATATTAACTTTTTAATTATTAAGATATGAATTTAGCAATCCACTACTATCCTGTTGAAAATCTAGTCGAATATGAGCGTAATCCACGTAAGAATGATGACGTAGTAAATAGAATGTGTGCTTCAATCAGGGAATTCGGTTTTCGTATTCCAATAGTTGCAAAAAGCGATGGAACTGTGGTTGATGGTCATTTAAGACTTAAAGCAGCAAGAAAACTTGGTATGGAGAGTATTCCAGTTGTTTTAAGTGATAATTTAAATGAACCACAAACCAAAGCTTTTCGATTACTGGCAAATCAATCAGCTAATTGGGCAAAGTGGGATGATGATCTTTTAAAGGTAGAAATTCAAGAGTTAGAAGATTTGCAGTTTGATCTTAAAATGACTGGATTTGAATTAGAAAAAGTTCAAAACTTTCTTGATGATTTAGATGGTGAAAAAGAAGATCTTTCTGACTTAGTTGTTGATGACAAAAAGGTAGAAATAACAAAGCCAGGTGATCTTTGGATTTTAGGTGATCATCGAATCTATTGTGGTGATAGCTCTGTAGTTGAATCATATAAAGCGCTGTTAGATGATAAAATGGCAGACATTACTGTTTGTGATCCTCCATATAACGTTGATTATGGTAATAGCCAAGACAAAAAGATATTAAATGATAATCAAGGTGAAAAGTATGAGCTTTTTCTCTATGACATCTGTTCCCATATTTTAGCATATACGAAAGGAGCAATTTACATCTGTGCATCATCATCAGAGTTTTCAACGTTGCAAAAAGCATTTGAGGAAGCGGGAGGAAAATGGTCAACATTTATCATTTGGGCAAAGAATCATTTTACGCTAGGCAGGTCTGATTATCAAAGACAATACGAAGCAATGCTCTATGGATGGAAAAGCGGCAATAAACGTGAGTGGCATGGAGGTAGAAATCAAAGTGATCTGTGGTTTTATGATAAGCCAACACACAATACACTACATCCAACGATGAAGCCAGTAGAGCTAATGGAAAGAGCAATAGTTAATAGCAGTAGATCAGGAGATATCGTACTTGATCCATTTAGCGGCTCTGGAAGTACACTGATTGCATGCGAGAGAACAGGAAGAATTTGTAGGACAATAGAGCTAGATTCAAAATTTGTAGATGTAACTATAAAACGTTGGCAAATATATACCGGAAGAGATGCCATTTTAGCCGGTACTGGTAAAACTTTTGCAGAAATTCAAGGAGAAAAACAGTAGGAAAAAAGTGAAAATTACACAAACAGAATGGGCAAGAGAGATAGGAGTATCAAAGCAATATGTCTGTTATTTAGTAAAAAAAGGAATAGTTGAGTTGGAGGATGGTTTGATCAATAGAGAACAAGCAAATGAAGCAGTAGCGGCAATAAGAGATCCAAGTCAGCCACTTAGGAGGAAAAATCCAGAAAACGAAAATACAAGTAACCTTTCCACGATGTTGCTAAAAACTCGAATAAAAAATGAAATGGAACGAGGTAAACTTCTTGAGGCAAAAGCTAGGGCTGAGATAGGAGAACTTGTAGCAGTAGAAGAAGTAAAGCGCGATGCATTTAATGTAGCAAGAGTTGTCCGTAATAATTTACTTAATATTCCAAATAGAGTTTCAGCATTGCTTGCATCACTGAGTGACACTGAAAAGATTCATATGGCGCTAACTGAAGAGATTACAAACTCATTACAAGAATTATCTAATACTAAATTTCAAATATAAGAAAGATTTTGAATATAAAATGGCTGATAACTTAAGTTTAGAGTTAATAAAGTGTCTCATTAATCAACCTGGATTAGATGTAAATATTAGAGGATTAAACGGAAAAACCCCACTACATTGCGCTATAGAGTTTGATGAATTAAGTATGGTAGATCTGTTACTCACGAAAAAGAACATTAATCCTTTTATAGAAGATAATGATGGTAAAACATCTCTTGATTACGCCAAAGAAGGGAAAAAAGCAGAAATATTACAAGCGCTAATCAACAATAAATATGGATCAGAGCAAGATAGTTTACTTCATTTAGCTGCAATGATAGGTGAAGTTAATGCAGTTAGATATTTGATAGGAAAAGGTGTTGACGTTAATGTACGAAATGCTCTGCATCATACGCCATTACATCTAGCAGCAGGCATAGGACATGCAGAAGTTGTAAAGATTTTGATAAGAGAAGGAAACGCTGAAATAGATGTCTTTGATGTACGAAATCAGACACCAATGCACTATGCAGTTAATAATAAAAAGTTGGAGATAGTAAAGTTACTGCTAAAGCTAGGAGCGGATGTAAATAGTGCACGCATGGGACAAAACTCAATGAAATTGTCACCTGTGCATATAGCTGTAAGTAATACTAATTATGATGAAAGAGATTTATGTTTGGATATCCTCAAATGCTTAATAAAGGAGCCTAATGCTCAAGTTAATTTACAAGACTACGAAAATAAAACACCACTACATTACGCTGAAAGACTTAAAACAATAGAAGTTTTACTAACGCGAGAAGATATAGATCCATTGGTAAAAGACGATAGCGGTAAGACACCATTTGATTACGCTAAACCTGAGATAAAGAAGGCTTTGATGAGTAATAAATACGGTTCTGAAAAGAATAGTCTACTCCATTTAGCTGCACAAAGAGGAGAAATTGAGCTTGTAGATGCAATCTTAAAGGAAGAAATTGATATTGATATTTCAAATAATAAAAATCTACCGCCGGTTTACCTTGCTGCAGAAAAAGGGCATTTACATGTAGTAAAGTTATTGCTGAAAAAAGGAGCAAATTATAAACCTGTTTTGCATTTAGCAATCAAGTCAAATAATTTAGAATTACTTAAAGTTTTATTTAATGAAAAAAATGGAGCGTTACTCTGCAGAGATACCGTTGTTAATTTTCCAACCCTTCATAATAAATATATAGCACAGAGAGAAATAGCAGATAAAAGGATGAAAAAACATAATAATATTATCTGCATCTGTATTACAGTTAGCGCAGTAGCAATGGCAGCATATATAGGTTTAACAGCAGCAACAATAAGCAGTGCAATCATTTTTGCAACAATAACAGGGATATTTGCGCTTGTTATAGCAATAATGATAAGTGAGATGAACAAAAGATATATAGAAAACGAATTTCAGAAAAAGATGTTTATGGAATTGGAAGAGTGTAGTTCTACTGTTAATGATGTTGAGATAGAACCAGTTATGAGTAGATGCAGATAATGATATACGCCACATCTTTTTCTGAAGGTTTAAAACCAGATCCAGAGCTTAAAGTATCAGAGTGGGCGAATGAGTATCGAGTTTTAGCGCCAACTGCAGCATCAGAGCCAGGTAAATGGAGAACAGAAAGAACTCCTTATTTAAAAGAAATTATGGATTCACTTTCTCCGTCCTCACCAGCAGAAAAAGTAGTATTCATGAAAGGAGCGCAGATTGGAGGAACAGAAGCTGGCAACAATTGGATTGGCTATATCATAGACCAGATACCAGGTCCAATGCTGGTAGTACAGCCAACAGTTGAAATGCGAAAGCGTTGGTCGAAGGGAAGATTTGCACCATTAATAGAGAGTACACCATGTTTAAAGAGTAAAGTAAAAGACCCAAGATCAAGAGACTCAGGCAATACTGTACAAAGTAAGGAATTTCCAGGTGGAATAGTAGTAATAACTGGAGCAAACAGCAGTGTAGGCCTCCGATCTATGCCAGTAAAGTATCTCTTTCTTGATGAGATTGATGCGTATCCAGGAGATTCAGGAGGAGAAGGAGATCCAGTACTGCTTAGTATTGCTCGAACTAACACTTTTGCACGGCGAAAGATTTTTTTAGTATCAACACCAACGATTCATGGAATAAGTAGAATTGAGAAGGAATTTGAAGCAACAGATAAGAGATATTTTTTTGTTCCATGTCCTTATTGTAATTATTACCAAATATTAAAATGGTCACAAATAAAATGGGAAGATAAAAATCCAAATACAGCACACTATATATGTATAGAATGTGGTAAAAAGATAGAAAATCATCAAAAGACAGAGATGCTTGAACGTGGAGAATGGAGGCCTACTAATAGAGTAAAAGGTGAGAAAAAAGGATTTCATCTTTCAAGTCTTTATAGTCCAGTAGGCTGGTATAGTTGGCAACAAGCAGTAGAAGATTTTCTGCATGCAAAAGAAAGTGAACAATTACTGAAAGTTTGGATAAATACCACACTTGGAGAAACTTGGGTAGATAAAGGAGAAGTACCAGACTGGAAGCAATTATTTAACCGAAGAGAATTTTTTCAGATTGGCACAGTACCAAGGAGAGAAGTGGTACTTACTGCAGGAGTAGATGTCCAAAAAGATCGTTTAGAAGTAGAAGTTGTAGCATGGGGAAAAAGTCGTGAAAATTGGTCAATAGACTACCGAGTATTTGAAGGAGATACAGGAGGTGGAGAAGTATGGAAAAAGCTTTCGGAGCTCCTCAATCATCATTTTATCGGTGAAAATGGGCTTGAATATATGATAAGTATGATGGCAGTTGATGCAGGATATGCAACACAGGAAGTATACAATTGGGTAAGAGGTCATCAGTGCTTTGGGAAAGTAATGGCAGTGAAAGGTGTAAATAAAGCCTTAGTACCACTTAGCAGCCCAAGTAGAGTAGATATAACAGTTGGTGGTCAAAAGCTGAAAAGAGGAATAAAGCTCTGGCCAGTAGGAGTATCGATATTAAAGTCAGAGCTTTTTCAATTACTTAATGTTTTAAAAGAAGGTGAAGAAGCTCCAGCAGGATATTGTCATTTTCCCGAATATGCACCTGAATATTTTAAGCAGCTAACGGCAGAGCAATTAGTCAGCAAGGTAGTAAAAGGATACACTAAACAAGAGTGGCAAAAGGTAAGAGAAAGAAATGAAGTATTAGATTGCCGAATTTACGCAAGAGCAGCATCTATTGCGCTTGGAATCGATCGTTGGCCAGAGAGTAAATGGAATGGTTTGAGTGGAAAAATGGAAAGCAAAAAGCCTAAAAAAGTAAGACAGAGTAAGTGGCTTGGTAATCAAAATGTACAGTGAAGAATATTTAACTCAAGTTGAGAAAGCAATTCAAAAACTGCAAAGCGGAGAAAGAGTTGTCTCAATTGCATATGGTGAACATGTTGTGCGGTACGGGGAAGTTCAAATAAAGGATTTATTGGAGCTCAGGCAACGAATAAAAGCGGGGTTAAAAGTTGCAGGCATGAGGCCAAAGAGGAAAATTGTTTTTTCAACGAGCAAGGGGATCATATAATGATGAAAATCGTTGAAAGGAATCGTATGACAAAAATTATAGCAAAAGAATATACAGAATTTTTAGAGCAGTTGAAAGAACAGATTGCTACTAGTCGTTATAAAGCAGCACTAGCAGTAAATAGCAAGCTTATTATGCTTTACCACTATATTGGTGCAGAGATCTTAAAGCGTCAAAAAGAATATGGCTGGGGAGCCAAAGTAATTGAGCAGTTAAGTAGAGACTTAAAGGCTGAGTTTCCAGAAATGAAAGGTTTTAGTCCTAGAAATTTGAAGTATATGCGTAAGTTTGCTGAGGAGTATTCTGATATTGAATTTGTGCAGGAGCCTCTTGCACAATTAACTTGGTACCATAATGTTACTCTTTTAGAAAAGATAGAGAGTCGAGAAACAAGGTTGTTTTATATAAAAGAAGCAATTGAACATGGCTGGTCAAGAAACATTATGGTAATGCAGATTGAACTTGGGTTGCATAAGCGTCAGGGAAAGGCTATCACTAATTTTAAAGAGAAGCTGCCTTCGCCTCAATCAGATTTAGCGCATTACACATTAAAGGATCCATATATTTTTGATTTTTTAAGTATAGGAAAGGATGCTCATGAAAGAGAAGTAGAAAAAGGGCTTGTAGGGCACATGGAGAAGTTTTTGCTAGAGCTTGGTGAAGGATTTGCATTTGTTGGTAGGCAGTTTCACTTAGATGTTGGAAATAAAGACTTCTATATTGATTTATTGTTTTACCATTTAAAGTTACGTTGCTTTGTAGTAATTGAGCTAAAAGACAAAGATTTCAAGCCAGAATATGCAGGTAAAATGAATTTTTATCTTTCAGCCGTTGATGATTTACTAAAGCATGAGACAGATCAACCATCTATAGGATTAATTTATGCAAGTCAAAGGATAATGTACTAGCTAAGTATACACTTAAAGACATAAATAAACCGATAGGGTTGGCAGAATATAAAATTACTGAAAATCTACCAGAGAATATAAAAACAGCTTTGCCAACAATAGAGGAATTAGAAGCTGAGTTATCTAAAGTTTCAGATCAGGAAAAGTAATGCTATTAAAATCGTTCAAGCAATTATTTAACAAACCAAAGATAAAAAGCTCAGCGTGGGATGCAGCAGGTTCAGGAAGAAGATTTTTTCACTTTCAACCAGAGTCAGGAAGTATAAACAATTTGCTGTCTCAAAGCCTTGAAACTTTACGTAGTAGATCACGTGATATGGTGAGAAAAAATCCATATGCAGCAAATATCATTGATACAATAGTAAGTAACTCTATTGGAACAGGAATAAAACCGCAATCAAAAGCAAGAGATGGAGAATTTCGAAAGAAGGTGCAAGAATTATGGCTAAAATGGACAGATGAAGCAGACAGTAACGGAGTAAGTGATTTTTATGGATTACAAGCTCTAGTATGCAGAAGTATGATAGAGGGAGGAGAATGTTTTATACGTTTAAGAACGAGAAAGCTGGAAGATAGATTTTCTGTACCACTACAACTGCAAGTACTTGAGTCTGAACATTTAGACAATAAAACAAATCAAACTTTAGCAAATGGTAATGTAATAAGAAACGGGATTGAGTTTAACAAGCTTGGGCAAAGAGAGGCATATTACTTATTTAGAGAGCATCCAGGTGAAGGTTCATTTGGAGAATCATTTAGAGTACCGGCAAATGATGTTTTACATATCTACAAACCTTTAAGACCTGGACAAATTAGAGGGGAACCTTGGCTTTCTAATATACTGCTGAAGCTTTATGAACTTGATCAATACGATGATGCAGAATTAGTGAGAAAAAAGACAGCAGCGATGTTTGCAGGGTTTATTACGAGACTTGATCCTGAAGCAAATATCATGGGGGAAGGTGAAAGTAATGAGCAAGGAGTAGCATTATCCGGTTTAGAGCCAGGAACAATGCAGCTTTTAGACCCAGGAGAAGACATAAAATTTTCAGAGCCATCTGATGTTGGAGGAAGTTATGAAGCATTCATGAGACAGCAACTCAGGGCAATAGCGATTGGTACAGGGATAACATATGAACAGCTAACAGGAGATTTAACAGGTGTTAATTACTCATCAATCAGAGCAGGATTAATAGAGTTTCGTCGTCGATGCGCTATGCTGCAACATAACATTATAGTATTCCAATTTTGCAGACCAGTATGGAGTAGATGGCTAGAACTTGCCACTTTATCTGGAGAGCTTTCTACAACAGATAATCAAATATTTAAAGATGTAAAATGGATACCACAGGGATTTGATTGGGTAGATCCACTGAAAGACCAGCAAGCACAGCAAATGGCAGTAAGGAATGGATTTAAGAGTCGATCGGAAGTAGTATCAGAAATGGGTTACGATGTAGAAGAAATTGATCAAGAAATAGCAGAAGATCAAAAGCGTGCTGATTCTCTCAACCTTTTCTTTGATTCTGATGTCAGGACACAAACAAAATAAATCTCGTTTACTTTATGGAAATTTTACAAACCAACTGGCTATGTAGGCCGATGATGATAGAGCAAAAAAGCTTTGACCTGTTGTCACTATATAACGGAAAACAACCTATCTTTAAAAATATAAAACATGCAGTAAATCAGAATATAGAAAAAACAGCAGTAATAGCAATACATGGAATTTTGACCAAAAAACCAGGAGCTTTTGACGATTTTCTGGGAATGACATCATATGAGAAAATTCAAGAAGAAATAGAAGAAGCATTATCAAACAAAGATATAGAAACTATTCTGCTTGATATAGATAGTCCAGGAGGAGAGGTAAATGGAGTATTTGACTTAGCTGATTTTATTTATGAATCAAGAACAAAAAAGAGAATTATTGCAATAGCAAATGATGATGCATATTCTGCTGCGTACGCTATAGCCTCTAGCACTGAGAAGGTATTTGTGAGCAGAACTTCTGGTGTGGGCAGTATTGGAGTAATAGCAAGTCATATAGATCAAAGTAGGTTTGATGAAAAATGTGGAATAAAATATACCACAGTATTTGCAGGAAGTAGAAAAAATGATTTAAACCCACATGAGCCAATAACGTCTGAAAGTCTGGAAAGCTTACAAAAAGAAGTAGACCGACTATATGAAATGTTTGTGCAGCTAATAGCGAGGAACAGAGGTCTTTCAATTGAAAAGATTCGATCAACGGAGGCAGGGCTATATTTTGGCGAGAGAGCAGTAGAAATAGGTGTTGCAGATGGAGTTACAACATTTTTTGAATTTATCAATAATCATAGGAGTGTTAGTATGACAACTAATGAGTTAACTGATGAAGGCTACGAAAACTGTCGTAGAGAAATTTTAGAGATAATAAGATTATGTAATATGTCAAAGATGCCAGAAAAGATAGGAGAATTTATTGAGCAAAGCGTAAGTGTTGAACAAGCCAGGGAAGTTTTAATGGAACTGCTAGCAGAGCGAACGAAGAAGACAGAAATACTGAGTGCAATACCACAGAATTCAGGAGAAGATTTAATGATACAGGTAGCAAGAAGTCGTAGGAGTTAAAGTATTTTTATAACCACCGTATATAGCATTGATAAAAGCGGCGGTAAGAAGTTAAGGAGAGAAATTTATGAGTTGTATAAGCGAACAAAATAATCTAGGTGACTTATTAAAGTATGAAGCATCAAGTCTATATTCAAGAGACCAAATAACTGTAGCGAAAGATCAAAATATTAAACTTGGTACAGTAGTTGCCAAGAAGACAGATGATGGTTTTATTAGAGTGCTGAACCCCACTGGAACAGACGGCACACAAACAGCAGTAGGAGTAATTACAACCGATATACATAGCAAAGATTCTGATATGAAAGGAGTAATTATTACTCGTGGTGCAATACTAGCAGATCATGCAGTGGTGTGGCCAGCAAATATCACTGAAGAGCAAAAAAATGCAGCAATAAAGCAACTTGAAGGACGAGGGATCATTATCCGTAAAGCAGTCTAAGGCTATATTAAACAATAAAAAACACAAAGGGGGAAAATAAAAAATGCAAAATCCATTTACAAACACAGCATTTAGCATGACGGCACTAACAAATGCGATAAATATATTGCCGATAAATTATGGACGAATTGAAAATTTAAATTTGTTTCCAAGTAGATCAGTAAGATTTAGACATATTACCATAGAAGAACACAACGGAGTATTAAGTTTATTACCAACACAAATACCAGGAGCACCAGCAACAGTAGGAAAAAGAGGAAAAAGAAAAGTAAGAACATTTACGATTCCACATATTCCTCACGATGATGTAGTGTTACCAGAGGAAGTACAGGGAATAAGAGCATTTGGGTCAGAAAGTGAACTGAAAGCGCTGGCAGATGTAATAACTGACCATTTGCAGCTAATGAGAAATAAACATGCAATAACGTTGGAGCATTTGCGTATGGGAGCGCTGAAGGGAATAATTTTAGATGCTGATGGGTCGGAATTATTAAATCTGTACAACGAATTTGAAATAACACCAAAAGTAGTAAATTTTGCCCTTGGAACAGCAACAACTGATGTAAAGCGTAAGTGCTTGGAGGTATTGCGACATATTGAGGATAACTTAAGTGGTGAATATATGACGGGAATTCATGCACTGGTAAGCCCTGAGTTTTTTGATGCATTAACTTCCCATAGTAAGGTGAAAGAGGCATATGAGAGATGGCAAGAAGGAGCAGCGCTAAGGAATGATATGAGGTCAGGATTTACATTCTGCGGAATCACATTTGAGGAATATAGAGGGCAAGCAACTGATCCTGAGGGAAATGTAAGAAGGTTTATTGAGAAAGATACAGGGCACTGTTTTCCAGTAGGAACAGCAAGCACATTTACAACATATTTTGCACCAGCAGATTTTAATGAAACAGTGAATACTCTTGGACAGCCACTCTATGCAAAACAAGAGCCAAGAAGATTTGATAGAGGGACTGATTTGCATACACAGTCGAACCCTCTGCCAATGTGCCACCGCCCGGCCGTTTTGGTCAAGGTCGTTGCAACATAAAAATACTGATAGAGCAACAAAAAGGCAGTTAGTATTCTATCAGCATATAGCGTACTGATGAAAACTTAATGAATAAAATAGAAGAATGCAAGAGAGTATTAAGCGATTATTTAAAGATTGTCTTATCCATTTAGGGGAGTTAGCTTTATATGAGTCAAAGAATAAGTCATATATGGTACAGGTATTAAAGCAACAGCCAGATAAATTATACGAGATTGGTGAAGGACAATTTGTGGGAGAGATGCTTTTTCTTGAGGTAAGCATTTTTGATATACTGAGGCCAATTGTAGGAGATATTTTTGTTATAGGTGATTGCAAATACAAAATACACACACCACCACTTAGAGATAAATCTGGAATGGTCTGGCGAATCGAAGCGTATGGGGTGTAAAATGTGTGCGCCAAGAAGTGCGTAAGGAACAGTTGGTGAAAATCCAACACGGGTAAAGCTTAGCCAGCAACCTGGAACAAACCATTATGCTGCGTAAGGTAACGAGCGTAGTAAAGCTAATGGAATGGACAACATAGGGTGCAACGAAAGTGAAGGTATTGAGTCCCGTAATTCACGCGTCATGGGGGCCGACACTTTACATTTGGTGGAAGGCAACATGGGTAATAACGCTAAGGAAAGATATTACTCACCCCATCGGGATCGAAGGCCGCGTCATGTGTTGAGATGGACCTTACGTGAACTTGGGAGATCCTTTGTATTCCTGTAAGGGTACTCTGGAACAAGTCAATAAAGGCAAGGACTGGAGGAAGATGCAAAGGAAGTCGGACTAACTGATAGTACTCGGAGTGTGGGAAAGCCACATACAAGGGGAAGCGGTTAGCAATATAGTGACTGGTATAGGGATTGCTATACCAATACAACAGAGATTGGAGGAGTATGCAAGGAAAACTAAACCAGATAGCAGTAAGGGCTAAGCAAGATAAGCGAGTAAAATTTACATCGCTAGTTCATTTGATTAATGAAGAGAATCTTGCAGAGTGTTACAAGGAACTAAAACGCAACAAGGCTTGCGGTATAGATCGTGTGACAGTGGAAGCTTATGGAGAAAATCTAGAAGAGAAACTTAGAACGCTAGTGGATAGTATGAAGAGAAAGCAATACCGACCGCAACCAGTGAAAAGGGTATACATACCCAAAATTGGAAGCAAGGAAAAACGCGGTCTCGGAATACCATCAACAGAAGAAAAGTTGGTACAGGTAATGCTAAAGAAGATATTAGAAAATATTTATGAAGCAAACTTTATGGACAGCTCGTATGGATTTCGACCAGGAAGAAATTGTCATCAGGCGATAAACGCTCTAGATAAAGCAGTTATGCACAAACCAATTAACTATATTGTAGAAGTGGATATCAAGAAGTTCTTTGATAATGTTCAACATAAATGGCTAATGAATTGTCTAAGGGAACGAATAGCTGACCCAAATTTATTGTGGTTAATAAAACGATTTCTAAAGGCAGGAATAGTCGAAGTTGGATGTTACAAAGCAACCGATCAAGGCACACCACAAGGTGGTATAGTAAGCCCTGTATTAGCTAATATATACTTACACTATGTGCTGGACTTATGGTTTGAAAAGAAATTTAAGCCAAAAGCCAGAGGATATATACAGCTAATAAGGTTTTGCGACGATTTTGTAGTTGGCTGCGAGAGGGAAGAAGACGCAAAAGAATTTCTAGAATTACTGAAACAAAGACTAAGTAAATTTGGATTGGAAATAGCTGAAAATAAAACAAAAATAGTAAAGTTTGGTAAGAAAGAATGGTATCAAGCAGAAAGAGAGAAACGTAGGACGGCTAGCTTCAACTTTCTAGGATTTACACATTATTGTGGAAAAAGTCGTAATGGTAAACTTATGATGAAGCAGAAAACTTCAAAAATAAGCCTAGCTAGAAAGATTAAAGAAATCAAAGAGTGGTTGAAGATGGTACGAAGTCGTATCTGTCTCAAAGATTGGTGGCAGAAACTTAAAGCCAAACTAACAGGACACTATAGCTACTTCGGAGTTAGCGGAAATTATCGGTGTTTGATTCAATTCAATCGACTGGCAACAAAGTTAGCATTTAAGTGGATAAACCGACGTAGTCAAAAGAAAAGTATCGATTGGGAACAATTTATACACTATTTAAAAGTAAATCCATTACCAAAACCAAAGGTATATGTTTCTTTATACACAGGAGCACTAGTGTGAACGCTGTATTGTGGAGCCGTGTGCGGGAAATCCGCAAGCACGGTTCTTTTGGGGAGACTATGGTTATGAGACCAAATCGCTGATTTCAAGGTCATAAGTCTCTACCAGACCTGTGCATATAGAAGTTAATAGTAATGAGGTAATAGAAAGTGTAAATGCTAAAAGAAAAAAAATAGAATTAGCAATAGTGAGAGCGTTAAACAGAACAGCACTATGGCTAAAATTGAAGACAGCAAAAGAAATTAGTGAGGAAAAGAAGATAAAATTAAGTTTGATAAGAAAGAGATTAAGAATTTTTAAAGCAAAAACAAGCAGATTAGAAGTGTTAATTAGAGCAAATCTCTACGACATTAGAGCATCGATAATTGGTAAAATACAAAAAACAAGAAGAGGATCGAAAGTAGGAAAGCATGAGTTTATAGGAGGATTTGCAGCAGTTATGCCAAAAGGAAATAGCGGTATTTTTAAGCGTGAAGGAAGAACAGCCCTGCCAATAAAGGAAATTAAGTTGCCACTAGAACCTGAGGCTTCAAGGATAATAGGAAATCTTGTTAATTATGAGGTTGAGGAAGTATTTACAAAATTTTTTGAACGTGAATTGAGCTATAAAGGATGAATTTGAAAGATTTACATCAAGCAATTTGTACTAAGTTAAAGGAAGAAATACCGGCTATACAGACATGTGAAATTTATCCAGCAATAAGAAAAGAATTAGTAGCGCCAGCGGTGTTTGTGGAACTAGCAAGTTTAAAACCAGGTAAAGATCCAGGTACTGAAGAATTAGCTCTGAAAGCAAGATTTGAAGCACGAATTGTGATTGATAGCACAATAGAAAATGCCCCTATTATTGTCAGAACATTAGCTGCTGAGGTTGCAAGAGTAGTAAATAAAAATACTTGGAACGTGAAGAATGTTTCGCCAGGAGAATTTATCTCTGCGGAAATTGACGGATTTAGGCCGGAGTTAGATGCGTATTTAGTGTGGATGGTGGATTGGGTGCATAGAATACACGTAGGGCGATCTATTTGGAAAGAAGGAAAATTTATCCCACACAAAATAGAAATCGGTGAAATAAATGTTAGAAAGTAATTTTGCAATTTCGGAATTACAGAGAAAACTGGCCAACATTGTTCGTATAGGAGTTGTAAAAGAAATAGATTATGAAAAAGCAAAAGTAAGAGTGAAAATAGGAGAACTTTTAACAGATTATTTACCGTGGATAACGAGCAAAGCAGGAAAAGATAGAGATTGGTCTCCGCCAGATATCAATGAACAAGTTGTGGTATTTTCTCCTCTTGGCGAATTATCGTTAGGAGTGGTGTTAGGAGGGATATACCAGGAAAAATACCCTGCATCAGAGAATAAAAAAGAGGTGAGTAGCTTAACATTTCAAGATGGAACAAAGTTGTCATACGATAAAGATAAACATCATTTAGAGATTGAAGTAGTAGATAAAATAACACTGAAAGCTGGAGAATCGAGTATAGAAATGACAAAAGAAAGAATAAAACTTAAGGGAAGGAGAATAGATCTAAACTAGCATATGGGTAAAGCAATCGTTTGTGTAGGGGATAATTGTACAGGAATACCGGTTCATGTTTGTATGAGTGGAAGTGAAGACGTATTTGTAAATAGTAGATCTGTGTGTCGTAGGGGTGATATCTTGACTATAGGGGAGACACTAACGCAAGGGTCAAACAGCGTATTTGTGAACGGTATGGAAGTAACAAGAACAGGAGACTTGGTATCGTGTAGTTTTAAAGTGATAGGTGTTAGCAAAAATGTATTTGCAGAATGAGAGGCATGAATGCTAGCACGGGAAAGGAATTGGAAGGAATAGAACATTTAAAACAATCAATTACTGATATTTTAACCACTCCTATTGGATCACGTATTATGAGAAGAGAGTATGGTTCTCGATTATTTGAATTAGTAGATAAGCCAATAAATAGAGATTCAACTTTGGAAATCTATGCAGCAACAGCAGAAGCACTGGGGAAATTTGAGAAGAGATTTAAGTTAGAAAAAGTAAAGATTGCTGAAGCTAAAGAAGGAAAAATGACTCTTGTACTTGAAGGTATGTATCTTTCAGAAGGCAAATTCATAGGTATTAGTGGAGTAGTTGTTTAGAAATGCAGACATCTAATATTATTGAAAAACTAAGCTATGAGGAAATCTTTTCCAGAATGAAGGAGGAGTTAGTGTGTAGAGATGAAACCTTTTCAGCGTTAGTAGAAAGTGACCCAGCGATGAAGGTATTAGAAGTAGCAGCATGGAGGGAATTGTTACTAAGACAAAGAATAAATGAATCAGCACCGGAACAGACAAAATCTGTTAAACCAGAAAGAAACGTCCTAATGCACATTGCAGTAATTTTTGGATATAATTTTATGAAGAAGTGCTTCTGCAGTTATAATCGAGTTCGCAATGGTGCAATAAATGCCCGTGGATCAGTATGATTTTGGAAGGGACGGTCAAACCATTGATGGAGCTTCTTAGCTACCTCGTTTAGAAGATTGTGTAATATAACCGCCCCAAGCTAAAGCACTTCTTCATTATAAGGTATATATAAGGGATTTTATATGGCAAAAGCAAAAAGTAAATTAGAAGTAGTGAATCCTAATGCAGCAGGAATTGATATTGGTTCATCTGTACATTATGCATGCGTACCAGAAGGGAGAGATAAACAACGCGTTCAAAAATTTGGGTGCTTTACAGTAGATCTTCATAACCTAGCAAAGTGGTTGAAAAAGTGTGAAGTTAGAACGATAGCCATGGAATCAACAGGAGTATATTGGATTCCTTTGTTTCAAATACTTGAATCATATGGATTCGAAGTTAAACTGGTAAATGCACGACATGTAAAAAATGTACCTGGAAGAAAATCAGACGTTCAAGATTGCCAGTGGTTACAGCAATTACATAGCTATGGGTTACTTCAAGGATCATTTAGGCCTGATAACCAAATTTGTGTACTACGTGGTTATAATAGACAACATGACAACCTGATAAAAAGTGCAGCTGTACACACTCAACGTATGCAAAAAGCATTAATTCAAATGAACATTCAATTACACAAGGTTATTAGTGATATTACAGGTGTAACTGGTATGCGAATCATTAAAGCAATAATTGCGGGTGAAAGAAACTCTAATAGATTGGCTGAATTGAGTGATAGACGAATAAAAAATGACAGATCAACCATAGCAAAAGCACTAACAGGTGACTATAGAGAAGAGCATTTGTTTACATTAAAGCAAGAATACGAAGCATATACTTTTTTTCAAGAGCAAATAAAAGAATGTGATAAAAGTATGGAAAACTATTATAAAACACTTGAAACAAGATCAAATGAAAATAAGCAATGCAGTAAAGTAAAGAGGTCTGCAGGAAACAAACCAAACTTTGCTGCACACGAAGAATTGTATCGAATAACTGGCATGGATTTCACCAAAGTTCCAGGGCTTAATACATCAAATATACAGACCATCCTCTCAGAAGTTGGTCTTAATGCTAATAAATGGCCATCAGAAAAACATTTTACTTCTTGGTTGGGATTATGTCCATTTAATAGGATTACAGGAGAAAGAGTGATTAGAAGTGGAACTCGTAAAGTAATTAACCGTGCTGCAAATGCTTTTCGACTTGCTGGTTATTCTATGTTGCACAGTAAAAGTGCATTAGGTGCGTACTGTAGAAGATTGAAAAATCGATTGGGAGCACCAAAAGCAATAACTGCTACAGCAAGAAAATTAGCATGTATTTTTTATCAAATGCTGAAATGTGGACAAGAATATGTAGAAAAAGGAATGGATTATTATGAAAAGTTATATAAGGAAAGAGTAGTAAAGAATCTGGGTAAAAAAGCCAATGAATTTGGTTATATCCTGATAAAAAAAGATGAGCTGATAGGGGAAGTTTCTTAGAAGTAAAGAGCAATTTACTAAAATTTGCGAAAGGAGAAGATCTTGATAATTTAGCTGAATTTTATGGAGTAGAGAGAGAAAAAGAAGAAGAGGACGAACGATTTAGAAAGAGGGTAAAAGCAAAAATAGCAGGTTGGTCAACAGGAGGAAGTAAGGAATATTATAAATATCATGCACTGTCAGCAGATAGTAGAGTAAAAGATGCACTAGTAGAATCACCTATACCAGGGAAAGTACAAATTTCAATCTTATCAACACAAACTGGCATAGTGTCAGAAGAGCTACTAGAAATTGTAAAAAAGCAGGTTACTAGAGATGATATAAGGGTTTTAACTGATACAGTAACAGTAATAGGTTGCAATATTATGGAAATAGATATCCACAGTAGAATGAGCATAAGTCCTATAATATCAGAGGAAGAAATCAAGAAGCAGTTCATCAAGAAGTTTGAAGCAAGTAGAAGGCTAGGATGGAATGTTACAAGATCATGGATAATAGCAAATCTATTTGTAGAGGGTGTAGAAAATGTGGAATTAATCGAGCCAAGAGAGGATGTTGTGGTTCTGGGGAATGAGTGTGCAAATTTGCGAAATTTAAAATGCTATTGCCACTAAACGCAACAAAACAAGAAAAAGTATTGGTAGATGCGATAGATTATAAAGTAGATCCAAACTGTATCAGAGGATTTAAGTTTAGTCTTAAAGAAGAAACATTGCCGTGGATAATAGAAGAATATGGTTTAGAAGAGATACTGCGTTGGGTAAAAGATAGAAGAAAAGCCGTAGTAGAAGGAGTAAAATTTCAAAGACTACGTGGAACCCCAGCATCACTCAAAATAGCACTAAAGTGGGCAAATATAGAAGATATTACAATTATTGAAGAGCCACCCGGTAAACACTTTTTTGAGTTGCAAGTAGGGATAAAAGAGGTACCAAATGACTTCTTCGTAGATGCAGTAGTAGAGCTGGCAAAACTATCACTGCCTGTAAGATCCAGATTAATGAGGATTTTTAACGATTATTATAATGTGCAGAGATTTATATTGGATGAGAGTTTATTTGGAGATCTTCTTTCTGATTATTCAGGGGTAAAAATAGAAAAAGATGGACCAGTGTTATCGTTTGGAAGAGTAAATTTTTTCAGGTCTAGTGGTCCAGTTATTAGGATTATAGAAAACTATCTACGCGATCATTATGAACGAGCTTTAAGCAATGATATATATCGCCTAGATGTAGCAATCCTTGGAGAAACCGAGCCTCACACAAGGGATTATAAAGGCATCTATGAAAGAGATCATTTGTGGTACAACTTAAAAGCACTATATCCATTACCACAGAGTTTATTACCATCGATTAAATTTGCAAAAGCGCAGATTGTACTGTCAGATAGCTGGAAATTAGGAGAAATAAATAGCTGTTTTCCGGTTGGTAGAATAGAAGAAGAAGGAAATAAATTTGTATTGGGAAACGATAAACTTTCAGGGCAACATTGGAGTTTAAAACACAAGCCAATTTTAGAAAGGTTTAGCGTTACTCACCACTACAAAATAGAAAACTATACAGATCAGAAGATTACAAAATATGGTTTAGCAGAACACAACGTTTACTATAAAAATGATTTAGAGCAAAAAGACTCAATACACGAGTTAGAAAAGCACATTTTAGTATTTTACCCAGGAGTACTGAAGTGGCACGAACATCGACATTTGCACAGAAATTGGAAAAATAGTCAAGTAATATGTGTAATAAGTTAAATACTTATATTTAGATTCTCATATATTATATTAATAATAGGTAAAAGTGTATGAAATAAAAAGAAAAGGACTTGCTTTCTCATGCTAAAAAGGACATGACTTGAATAGCAGCAGGTAAATATAAGAAATTTGTCTGGCGCTAGAAAAGCTAATTTTGTGAGGTATGAAATGAGTTTTAGCAAGAGTAAGTTTTTTAAAGAAGTATCAAGTAACGATATTAATAAAAGAAATGAAGAAGGAGAGACGATCTTGCATCAAGCAGTAGAAATCTCTGATTATAAAACAGTGAGGTTATTAATAAAAAAAGGAGCAGATGTTAATGCAAGAGATAAAAATGGTTATACACCTCTGCACTGTGCAGTATTTGCAAAAAGTTTAGAAAATGTAAAAGTGCTGCTAAGAGAAGGAGCAGAAGTAAATGCCACTCAATATGTCACTGGATGTACGCCACTGCACTCTGCGTGCAAAATAGGAGGAGCAGGAGTTGAAATAATAAAAGAGCTGGTAAAGGCCGGAGCTGAAGTTAATCAACTGAATAAGTACGGTGCAACACCAATGTACTATATCTGGGAAAGTGAAAAGTATCGTCTATGTGATAGCAAAGAGAGTGAAAAGGCGAGTAAATTTTTGAGAGAAAAAGGAGGAATAACAAAAAGTAGAGAACTGACGTGCTATGGAATAGAGGGGCTAGTGGGAGAAATAGCAGACATGTTGAATGGAAGCTACATGCCGGAGCTAAAAATAATAGAGATAGGAGAAATAAGGAAGAGAGACAAATCGCTAATAAAGAAAGAATGTCAAAATTTAGCAAGCAAGATAATCAGCCAAGTGAATGCAATGATAGATGAGGTAGAAAATGTAGTAGGAAGAAAGGCTTAAAAAGGGGACTTGATTTTAAAGAAAAGGTGAGGTGGATTATGTTAAAGCTTGGTAACAAAGAATCATTTAATAAATCGCTATTAGAGAACTCATATAAAAATATTTATGCAAGAGACAAGAATGGAAGAACAGCTCTACATTATGCAGTAGAGGTAAAAACAGTGGAGTTATTAGTCGAAAAAGGAGCGAATGTGAATGCTAAAGATATAGAAGGATATACAGCACTGCACCTAGCGGTAACGGAGAAACGTCTAGAAACCGTGAGAGAATTGATAAAATCAGGAGGGAATGTAAATGCTGAAGAGTATGGCAATAAATGCACTCCATTGCACCTTGCATGTATGGTGGGGAAAGTAGAAATAGTAAAAGAGTTAGTGGAAGCAGGAGCAGAAATAGAGCAAGAAGATAAGTTCGGAATGACAGCAATCGATTATGCGAAAAATAGTAAAGAGATAACCGAGGTATTAAAGAAAGAAACAGACAGAATTGAAAAGCTATTTATGAAGGGCTAAAAATATGGAGAAAGAAATAGAAAAGAAAGTAATGAATTTAGAAAGAAAACCTTTGGATGAGCTGAGAAAAATATGGAAGAAGGTATATGGGGAAGAGGCGCCTAGATACTCAAAGAAATATCTGATACCAAGATTAGCTTATAGAATGCAGGCAAAAGCGTATGGAGAAATGTCAAGAAAGGGGACAAAAAGACTAGAGTATCTGGCAGATCGGATAGAGAAGGGAAAAAGAATAAGTAGCGATAAATTACCAGTAGAAGGTACAGAATTAATACTAGAGAGAGGTGAGGAAACGCATGCGGTAATGGTAACAGATAAGGGTTTAATCTACAGAGAAGAATTTTACACATCATTATCAGCAGTAGCCGGAAAAATAATGGGAATGAGCTACAACGGACCTTTATTATTTGGGATGCGTGATAAAAATGGAAGTTGAAAATGCTAAAAGAAGTAAGATGTGCGATATATACGAGAAAATCAAATGAAGACGGACTAGAACAAAAGTTTAACAGTCTTGATGCCCAGCGAGTAGCATGTGAAAAGTACATAAAGAGCAGAGAAGGCTGGGTAGCATTGGCGAAAAGGTACGATGATGGAGGCTATTCAGGAAAGAACTTAGAAAGACCAGCGATAAAGGAGTTGTTTGAAGATGTAAAGACAGGAGAAGTTGACTGTGTAGTAGTATATACATTAGATAGGCTATCAAGAGAAACAAAAGACAGCATTGAAGTAACGTCATTTTTTAGAAGACATCGAGTAAATTTTGTAGCAGTAACGCAGATATTTGATAATAATACGCCAATGGGAAAGTTTGTACAAACAGTGTTATCAGGAGGAGCACAGCTAGAAAGAGAAATGATAGTGGAGAGAGTAAAAAACAAAATAGCAACATCAAAGGAGCAGGGATTGTGGATGGGTGGAACTTTGCCGCTAGGGTATGATGTGAAAGATAAAGAATTAATAATAAATGAAAAAGAAGCAAAAATAGTAAGGCACATATTTGAAAGATATTTGGAGCTAAAATCAATGGCAGAACTGGCAAGGGAGCTAAATAGTCAAGGTTACAGAACGAAAGCAGATACCTTTAAAAAAGCGACGGTGAGAAGAATAATAACAAATCCAATATATGTAGGAAAGATAAGACATTATGATAAACAATATGACGGAAAGCATGAAGCAATAATAGAGGAAGAAAAATGGCAAAAAGCACAGGAATTGATAAAGAATCAACCATATAGAAAAGCAAAATATGAGGAAGCGCTACTTAGGGGAATAATTAAGTGCAAGAGCTGTGGTATAAATATGACGCTGACGTATGCAAAAAAAGAGAATAAGAGATATCGATATTACGTGTGCAATAACCATTTAAGGGGAAAAGGTTGTGAATCAATAAACAGAACTATAGTAGCAGGAGAGGTGGAAAAAGAAGTAATGAGGAAAACAGAGCAGCTATATGAAAATTGGAAAGACAAGACCGAAGAAAAATGGGAAAATTTAAGTTTTAGAAAGCAGAAAGAAGTAGTGAAAAAGTTAATAAAAGGAGTAATGGTGAGAGAGAATGGAATAGAGGTGAGTTCTGAATCAGAGGAAAAATTTATACCAATAAAGAAGAAAGGAAATAAATGCACGGTAGTAGAACCAGAAGGTAAAACAAACAATGCATTACTGAAAGCAGTGGTAAGAGCCCATCTGTGGAAACGGCAACTAGAAGAGGGAAAATACGAAAGTGTGAAGGAACTGAGTGCCAAAATTAATATAGGTACAAGACGTATACAGCAAGTTTTAAGGTTGAATTATTTAGCACCAAAGATTAAAGAAGATATAGTAAATGGGAGACAGCGAAGGGGTTTAAAGTTAGCTGACTTGAGGGAAATACCGATGCTGTGGAGTGAGCAGGTAGAAAAATTTTATGGATTAGCGATGTAACGTTTATAAAAGTAACAAGGAGAAAAACATCATGAGAACACCGAAGAAAATATGGAGAGGTATTACCAGAAAGTCAAAAAATAGAAAAGATACCACTACTGCAAAAGAAGCTGTCATAGAGGAATCAAGGAACTCTAATATTCCAGAAGAAGTTGAGGTAAAAGAGATCGCTAATGCTGATAAAGCTGCAGAAATTGACACTCAGCTATGTAAAAATATCAATAAAAATAGTGATAATATTAATATATCTCAGCCTACATGTGAAACCAGCGAAAAGACTCAAGATGCTCCAATAGAGACGTCCAATGTACCCAATGACTTTCCTTCAAATGAAATAAAGCCATGTGATGCTGTGGAAGAGAAATCATCAACAAAAACAACGCAGCAAAGACAAGCAATCCTGGCTGGTGTTGTTGGTGCGGTATTATTGGTAAGTTGTGTTGCATCTTATCTACTGATTGAATATTCCAAAGTACACGTTATAGCGGTAATTGGCGGGATTATTGGGTTGGTTTGTATGGGTTTTGCCCTGTATAATGCTATAAAGCCCAATACCCAGCTCGAGAAAGTGGAAGATATTCAGTCTTCTTTAAATCCAGCGTATACTCAAAAACCATAAGTGCCAAGATAACTTCTCTAAAAAATCTCTTAAATTATTAACCTAATATCACTTACCTTAGCCCCACTGTCATTTTTTCTTAATTTGAGCTTATGGAGCCTTTAACATTCTACTCCATTTATTAAGAGTCTAACAAATTAGAGAAGATAACAATAAAAAGTACACCAAATATTATATAGACAAACACCATAACAAAGCCCCATTCTTAGCCCACCGCATTAAAACTATTACTCTTCTCTGGCTTTTTTGATTGTTTACTTCTGCCTTACCATAACCATGCTCAAGTTTTAAAATACCTTCACTTAATACGCTTTCCCCAGCTTATAGAAATATTATGTATAGTAGATAGAAAACCAATGCAAGCATAATTTTTCTAACTTTTGTATTTTTTAAACTTCACTGACATTGATGCTTCTACTTTTAATTAGCTACACCTGCCAGTAACAACATTGTGCCTATTTACCGCCATCAAATGCAAAGAGATGATACTCTACTTAAAAGCATTTGCCCCTTTTTATCAGCTACTTTTCCTTAACTTGACGCGTATGCTTTTTTGAATATTCCAAAAGTAAAGCTACAACCATACTTACTAATAAATCAATTTTGTTATAGAGAGTTCAAAATTTCTTTTAACTCTTTTAAGTAAAAATTAAAAGATTTTACTTTATCTATTACTATTCGCCCATTATCCAATACTATAATCCTTTTGCCATAATTTACAGCATCCTCTAAATTATGAGTTATCATTACTGAAGTGATGTTATGTTCTTCTATTACTTTAGCTGTTATCGCAATAATTTCTTTAGAAGCTTTCGGATCTAAACTTGCTGTATGTTCATCCAGAAATAAAATTTGAGGTGGATGACTAATTGCAAGGGCTAATAAAATAGCTTGTTTCTCTCCTCCAGAAAAATTATTTATCGGTTGATTTAAAAGAGATAAAAATTTTTTAGGGGCATAGGTTTTAGAAATTACTTCTTTACTTGTAAAACGCTCATTCTTTGGGAACCTACTTTCCCATAGAAGAATATTTTCTTCCAGAGTTAATTCAGTAAATAATCTATCTTCAGCTTTTTGGGTTAAAGTAACAACCATAAAAGCCTTTTGGATAGGTAAGATTTTATCAATAGGTAATTGATTTAAAAATACTTCTCCTTTCGTTGGTGCAAGATAGCCGGCTAGTATTTTAGCTAAGGTAGATTTACCGCTTCCATTGGCCCCAAGTAACACTACAAATTCACCTTTGTCAATATTAAGGGTAGTATCATAAATTATTGGTTTATCACGGTTCGTTACTTTAAACTCAATTTCTTTAGCATATAAATAAGATTCCATATTTTTTCTTTATCCATAATTCCTATTGCGTTGCAAGGATATAAATAATATTACCCCTAAAACAAGCTTCAAATTTACAGGATCAATTCCTATATGCAATATGCTGCTAAGGCTTACAAAGTAAAAAAATATTCCGACAAAACATGCAATTACTTGCATAAAAATATGAAAATACTGAGGATTACCTCTAAAAATATGTAATCCGATGACAATAGCTCCAACACTAGTAAGCGCAAGTCCTATTCCCATATTAATATCCGCAAATCCATTTACTTGAGCAGCAAGCGCACCTGTTAGAGCCGCGAATCCATTACTTAATGCAAGACCTATAGTTCGATAAACTTCCGGTCTTTTCCCTAAAATACCCAATAAATTTTTATTATAGCCAAATGCTCGAAGTAATAATCCTAACCTTCCATTTAGTAAAAATACTAGTGATATAATGATAATACAATTGATTATAGTTAGTGGAATCAACCAATTTTCTAAATTAAATAATGATAAGATCGTTGGCGTTCCTAATATTGATATATTATGGCGTCTAAGTATTCGCAGATTAACCGAATATAGCATAAAGCTTGCAAGTATTCCGGCTATTAAACTATCAATACGGTCATTTTTTTGCATAAAACTAACTATGCTTCCAACTATCATACCTGCAAGCATACTAAATATTAATGCTGGAAATAGCCCAAAATCAATGGTACGGGCAAATATACCGGCCCCTAAAACATAAGTACCATCAACAGTTAAATCTGTAATTTTCATAATTTCATAACTTATATACATCCCCAAAATAAGAGGTAGTATTAAAAAGGACTGTTCTAACGCTATAAATAGTATGTCCATTATTTGTTACTCAATTTCTATACGCTGAAATGGTAAAGAAGATATTTCAAGTTTAGTTAGAATCTTTTGTCTAGAAAATGATTTAGAATTAATAAAGAGCATTAAACTATCCATAAGCTTAAAAGGAATATTTTTAGGGAGAATGCCGTTTAAAACATCTTTGGCAATTAATCCACTATTAACTCCAATTTCCTTTTCTCGTACCCCTATTGCTATAGTTGCACCGTCAATTACTGACCCTTCATCTGAAGCAATTATAGGAATTGATCTATTATCCGCTTCTTGTTTTAAGATATTTATGCCACTTGCTAGTAAATGATCCTTTAAGATTAGAAAAGCTTGCGTATTTTTAGGGCTATTTTTTACCGCTAGCGGGAGATCAGTCAAGTTATTTATCATCATTTTATGGAGAACAATATTATTTTTTTCTGCATATAATTTTAATTCTTTTACTGCAGGTGCTACTTTTTCACTACTACTATATAATAATGTTATATCATACAACGATGGTAGTTTATCAACTAACTTTATTATCGATATTTCATCATTAACCCCGGTCACCAAGGGATGATTTTTGTTATTTATTGCTGCAGCTACACAAACGATAGGTTTATTTTTTATATGAGAAATAGTCATTAGAGAGGTAGAAGAACCAATAGGCATGAGTATGTCTTGCTGCTGCATTTGCTTAATTATTGTGAGTAAAACATTAGGATCCCCATGAGCATTTTTAACTGTAATTTTAACACTCTGGTCTTGCAACGATTCTTTAATTCCATTAACAATCTGAGTCATTGCTTCATGTTCAAGAGGTACAATAATACCAATATTTTTATGATTAGCATAAACTGCAACAGTAAAAAACAGGACAGATAGAAACGCTAAAAGATACTTCTTATAATAGAAAGCTTTAAAAATGACGGAAAACAACATCGTGATACCCTATAAAAACTACAATTCAAACAAAGCCTAAAATTGATGTAAAATTATTTACGCCAACGCCATCCTTGATTTAAATTATTAATTTCTACAGATATCATATATATAAATTCTATTATTATATAACTAAGTCTAATATGTTTTAAATATAATGTCAATTATATTTGAAGCAGTGAAAATAGCATTAGAAACATACTGCGAATTAGCGTCGTAAAGGATTTAATTATTTACTTTCCCCAAAAACACAAAAATAGTACGTATATTTACGAGAACGCGTTGCGTAAAAATAGGGTTGTAAAAATAAAAGCTTGAAATTGTTACAACAAAATTAGGCAAACCAGTTCGTCGTAGATTTAGCGAAAGTGATCCAATATAGCTGGTTTTAGCTTACAGTGAAATTACCATATAAAAAAGTTCGTATGGTACACATGGTAGACCAATTGATTCCAAGAAAAACACTTCTCACCGCTCTTAATTTTAAACACTAGAAATGTGTAATTATTTAAGTTATTAATAGTATATATTATTAAATTAGTAAAGATTTATCTAAAATATATAGGAAAGTATGGTAGCTTTATATCTTGAATAGAATAAAAGATTTTTATTGGTATCATTCTTCTTATGAAAAATATTCCTGTCTTCTGCACCTTCTTCTCGGATAAGGTTAGCTCTCAAAATGCTACTTGATTAACAAATTTACTGATATTAGTGTATCTCTTTTTGAATTTGCTTCATAAATTCTTCTCATGAGTAGCTATGTGACAAGATCCCTTAACTTATTTTTTGTCGTTATTACAAAAACAACTGTGCAAGATTAGGTTACAACTGTCTTTATAGTTCTTCCTGCTCTAGCTTATATTTTTTGTGCTTGTTGGATATATAAATAAGTCCTCTTCTAACAAGATATTCAGTAAAAGTATTATGAGTAAACTTCTGTTTATCATCTATAATATCATCCACTACTCCAACATACCCATTTCCTTTCTTCATATCTTCTATCAAAGAATTTATTTCTTGTATTTTACTAGGATATAAACACTTTAAAACCTCTTTTCCAAAAACTAAGTATAAAGCCAAAAATTGACGCTGCTTAAAAAAACTATTAAATGATAATCTATCACTTGGTCTTATATTTCTTTCGTGTATACTGGAATATATGTCAAATCTAGTCTTAATAAACTCTTTATATATATTATTTAGGTCAAAGCAGTCTTGCAGTAGGAATTCACCTTGACTGTTATCATTATAAAATCTTTGGAAATCATCTTGAAAAATTTTAGCTGCTATTTTTAGCTGCAGTGGAGAAGATGTAAATTCCTCTTTCATATTCATTCTACTACTAAAAGCATTAAACAATTTTTGAATGCAGAAATCTAAACGGCTTTCATCTATGTTATTAACTTTTAGATTGACTTGAAAAAACTTTTTTAGAAATTCCTTCTGCTGATTTGCTGTCAAAGAATTCAGCTTATACGAAAATACATCTAGCTCCTTTTCTAGTTTTTTGTATATATTCATTCTAATAGTTATCCATAACTTTTTTACTTGAGTATTCTTTAGAGATTTAAGAAGTGTGATAGCTCCCTTGCAAGCAAAACTAACTCCATCAAAAAACAAAGCAACCTTGTTTGGCTGATCAAAACTCTTCCTGAATAATTCTTTTTCTAAATAAGTATTCAAGTTTATTATCTCTGACAAAAAATCAATTGCCTTTTCTTTGCTACAGCCTTTAAAGTTTTCTGCATTTAATAACTGCCCATATTCGCTTAAATCAATTTTAACTACCCACGTAGAAGCACTGTTAATTTTTTCCTGTTCTGCCAAATGAGTTAATACAGTAGATTTACCCATACCAGAATCAGCAGCTATAATTGCTACCTTATCAGTAATTTCTTCCGCATTAGAAATGCCTTTTTCTACGTTACTAAATGTACGTTCTATATAGCATTTTCTGTCTATCCAGTTTAATTTCGGAACTGTACTACCTATTTCAATTTGACCACTAATTAATCTAGAAAATGTTTCCCCATTAATTATGTCTTTTTTATTAGACAATAAATCACCGAGGAATATTTCCTCACCTTGAAAAATCACTTTTCTTTCTAAAATTTTATTTTGTGAATCTACAGTAAGATCACATAAGCCTTTAATATTATCATTGCTTTCTTGATATCTACTTCCTATGTTGCAATCATTTTTGAATGCATCGGCTAAATGGTTGTTACTCCCAGTAATAAGGATAATCTTTTTATTGATATTATCTCTTATAGTATTCTTTAACTTCATATATAAATCTTGTACATCGTATACTTCCTTATTTTTGCACTTGATTACCAACAAATTCCCAGTATTTTCTGCTTGAAAAGCACTTAATACCTTGTCTTGTAGTCTTAGTATGTTGGCTAGAGATATGAGAATAAAGCTATCTTCACTATCATATAGGCTATACAAAATTTGATTGACTTTAATAGCACTCAATCTGGTTCCCTGTTGAGCTACGAGGTTCAAAACCTGTTTTTTACCCCTACTTAAGAAATTTTTAATTTTTGCTAAGTTACCACTCTTAAAAAAATATTAAATTGTCTTAATTTTCTACTATATCTTAACGTTGGTCCTACCATTTCTATCTTGTGTATTTTTTCTTCTATGAAATCAAAGAATTTCCTACCATTGTCAGTCGAAAGAAATCTTCCTTCTTTTCCCTTTAATCCTTTCTCTTTCATCCAGTCTAGCATCTGTTTCTGAAAATCATGTGAAATGAGATCAGAGTCAATTAACTTAAACTTTTTTCCTATTTCTCTACCAATAATGCTATCCAGTACAATCTCATTAGGTTGATTTACTGCAAATACTAGATGTGCAAGAAACTCTTCTACTTTTTGATCTATACCTTGTCCATTAATTTCTTCTTGTGCTGTGCTACTTTGTGTGAAATATGAAATCAGATCATTATTACTTTCTAATCTATACCTTATGCCACCATCTTGAAAAAAACAATCATAGGTGCTGATTGTTTTTACTAAGATTTCTATTGAATTGCTCTTGAGTTTTCTTGTTTGATCTTGTACTGCATTGCCAAAATCAATGTTAGTACAGATAATAAAATCCTCTAAGATGCCTTCTTTAAAACTTTTGTTCTTTTTAATTTTTAAATAGGAAATAAAATACTTTTCCAAGTTAAATTCACCATTTTTATTTTGCGTCAGTAAATCTCCCACAGTAATTTTTTTATTCTCATCTAATTTATGTTTAGCCTGTAGAAAACGATACCTGATATGGCCTTGATTATCGATATACCGGAATACTAAGTCATCAAATTTTTCTGCATCATCCCATTCTGTTGCTAGACGGAAGTCATAACCTTTGTTTAAACCGCGGTTTAAAAAGAGCATTAATAGTTTTAATTGGTAGACATTACCATGTAGGCTATATTTCAGTCCAGAAGCTGAATAAGTTTCATATATTCCCTCATGCTTATCAACTAGAGTTTCTAGTTTACTATCCTTTACGACATCAATGCTATTGTACTGGTATTTTAATTTTTTATTCTTCTTACAATCAATCATGATAGATTAAGTATCAAAATAACCATCTTTATAATAAGTAGTTAATATTTGTTATTTATAAAATTAAGTAACTACTTAACTTATATAAAGAATAGATATAAAACATGAAACTTTCGTTAAAAATACCAGATCAATACATCCCAAAACAAACTCTTCTCTCACTAGCCGGTTTTGAGTTCTGGAAATGGTTATTTTATTTAAATTTTTAGTAAAATGTATTGCTAGGCCAAAGAGATATATAACTCTTTAGTCAAAAACTTAAATAAAATAGCCTGAAGATAAAATATCAAAATACACATAAGAACTACTTGCATTGCCAATTCTATTTATTAGCATATAACAAAATTTAGGTTTTTATATGAAATAGAGAGGGATTTTATGCAAGATATAAAGACTAACCCACAAGCAACTAGTTCAGATAGGGAAGAAAAATCTTTTCAATTTAAAAATAGAATAAGACGTCAATATAACCCTAATGATATTAATGTTGCCAAGTTGTTTCTTGCGATACGTGAGCATAGAACGGATAATCCTCAGCTAAATAAGATTAGTGAAATTGAAGGGTTACTTACTCAAGTAGAAAATATTAATGATATTGATCTCAATGATGGTGGTAATACACCACTACATGTTGCTGTAAGCAAAAATCATCAAGACATTGTTGAACTTCTTTTGAATGTGTCTGGTATAGACCCAAATATTAAAAATAATCAAGGTAAAACTCCACTAGATATTGCTAAGCAACAAAATAAGGGAGAGATTATTAGGACTCTAGAAGAACATTTAAAAAAATTTTCTGATCAAGTAAAAGGACTTTCTGCACAGGAGGAGGAAGTACATGAAAAGCTAAGAAAGTTTGTTGAAGATTTTGTTTTTATTTATGAACGCTCTTTATCAGAGTACTATAAGAGACTAGAAAATCAAAGAGGAAAGCAAGGTAAATGGGCTGATTTTGTTAATATGATAATATATATAGGAAAAGGTGGAACAGAACAAGGAGAAGCGGAATCAAAAGTAATTCCTCTTATTGGAATTAACATTCTTCGAGCAACAATATCCAGCATTGGTAGTAGTTATAATAGAGCAGAGCTTAAAAAGCTGATAGATCAATTGTATATATTTAAAAAGGATCCAATCAAAGTCAGGGAAGAGTTAGTAAAATCTGGTATTGAAATCTTTCAAAGTTTTGAGAGCCAATTTATACAAGTAACAGCAGAAGGAAGTTGGCGGAGAGCAATGACAAAATTAGCAGAAGATGCTGTGAATAGAGTGGTTGATTACTATAGAAAAAATACTGAAAAAGAGCTTTGTGCTTCCTCAATTACTGAGGGTATTATTTTTGGAGAATCAAAAAGATATAAACAAACCTACACTGGTGTTCCTCATATTAAGCTAGGACATACTTTAGAAAGTAAAAATTCATGGAATACTGCAGAAATATTTGATAAAGCGGGATTAGTAACGATAAAGAGCGATGGTCGTGCTGATAAATACTATAGGAGAATAGATGGAAAGAGTGATACTAGCAAATATGGCTATCGTCTTCTTTTGAAGTGGGAGTTGGAAAATAAAATAAAAAAATTCATGAAAGAATACAGTGAAGAAAATCCTCCCAGAGAAGAGTATAGGTATGTTTTAAAGTCAGATGGGAAAACAAATGAAGAATGGGAAGATGAATTATTGAATGAGATTAATAAGCAAGATCCGAAGTTAGTCGAAGAGAGGTTACTAAGCAAATTCAAAGGAGAAATGGAACAGGAAGCTGAAAAAAACTTCAATGAATTAGAGGATTATATAGGTAAGAATTTTAATGAGTTATCAGGTTACATAGAAAGTAATCAAAATGAGATTAAGGGAGTCTTTGATGAATTAATGAGTCAATATCAGGAAGCCAGTAGGCAACGTCACAAGATAGCAGATTCTATTGTAGAAGGAAGGAAAGAAAGTGAAAAAAGTTTCGAGAAAATAGATAAAAAGCTTGATAAGATATATGATGCAATTGTAGCAAGAGAGCCTATTTGGTTTAATGTGAAAAAGCCAGTAATTTTGTTTGCTGGAAGAAGGGAAGAGTTAATTGACCTACATAATAAGATACAACGTAGTTCAGAAAAAGTAACAGTAATATCACAAATAACCTCAATTAGCGGTTTAGGAGGAATAGGAAAAACTGAGTTAGCTAGACAATATGTTCAAGAATATAGTAAAGATTGTTATGACAACGTTATATGGATCAATGCTGAAAGTGAGATAGCTCTTGTTGAATCATTTACTCGATTAGCGAAGAATAAACTAAGAATTGATATAAAAGATGAGAATGGAAAAGAAAAGGATATAAAAGCTCTCATAGAAGAGGTTTATGAATTTTTCAGTAATAGTAAAAGCTTGTTTATTTTTGATGATGCCGAGAAAAGTAATTATTTGAATAAGTTTTTACCAATTCATGATTCATTACCGGGTGGTAATGGACCTTATATTTTAATTACTTCTCGTAATCGAGAGTGGGAAAGGGGGATAGAAGTTATTAATCTAAACGAATTAAAGTCAGAAGAAGCGATAGAATTTGTAAAAAAGGGCTTTAGTATAGAAGATGAATCTCAAAATGAAAAGATAAAAGCTTTGGTAGAGAAATTACAACACTTTCCTTTAGCTATACAGCAAGCAATATCATATATTGAAGATCAAAGAGTTACTAGAAAATTTGATATAGATGATTACCTAAAGGAATATGAGAAAAAAGCGAAAGATTTGCTTAATTATGAAGGATTTAGAGGAATTGATAATAACTATGCAAAAACAACTTTCACAACTTGGAAGATTACAACCGATAAGATAGCAAGCAATGAAAAGCATGGAAATTTAGCTTTAAGGATTCTTGATGTTATCTCTTATCTTGCACCTGACAATATTAGTAGAGAATTCTTTTTAGATTTGACAGGAAATAATGAAGAGGAATTAAGGTCTGCTGTTCGTTTACTTATAAAATATTCTATGGTTAATGGTGAACAAGAGCAAGGTGTGTTGAGTATTCATAAATTAGTTCAAGAAGTGACAAAAATAGCGTTAGAAGAAGAGGGTAAAAGCGAAGAAGTTATGAAAGAGACTTTCGAGCTACTCAGAGCAAGTTTTCCTTATGGTAGTGATAAATTAGAAGACTATTTAAAAAAACGAGAATTATTACCGCACTTAGAGGCATTTTTATCACGTATAGATAGTTGGTTAAAAAAGAATCCTCAAGATAAAGAAAAAATAGAAAAGGATTATCTTGAGAATTTGTTGATATTGATGAGTAACGGATATCTTAACTTGGGTAATCCTAAGAGGCAAAAGGAGTTGCTAGAAAGGACATTGCCTATTTTAAAGAATCATTACGGAGAAGATCATTTTGAAGTGGCTATAACACTAGTAAATCTAAGCATCAGTTATATAGCTTTAGGTGATTATGAGAGAGCAAAAGAGTTACTAGAAAGGGCACTACCTATTTTAGAAAATTATTATGGAGAAGATCATTTTCAGGTAGCTATAGCTAAAACAAATCAAGGTATCACTTATATAGCTTTAGATGATTATGGAAGAGCAGAAGAGTTGCTAGAAAGAGCTTTGCCTATTTTAGAGAATCATTATGGAGAAAATCATGTTGAAGTAGCTAAAATATTAGTAAATTTAAGTAACATCTATAGATACTTTGATGATTATCAAGGAGCAAAAGAGTTGCTAGAGAGAGCTTTACCTATTTTAGAGAAGCACTATGGGGAAGAGCATTTTGAAATAGGTATGATTCTGGAAAGTTTAGGCACTGATTATATAGCCTTAGGTGATAATCAGGAAGCAAAAGAGGTGCTAGAAAGAGCTTTATCTATTTTAGAGAAATATCATGAAAGAGATCATGTTGAAGTAAGTAAAATATTAGTAAATTTGAGTATCGCCTATAGAGGTTTAGGTGATACTCAGGGAGTAAAAAAGTTGCTAGAAAGGGCTTTACCTATTTTAGAGAAGCATTATGGAGAAAATCATTTCGAAATAGCTATAGCTCTAGCAAATCTTAGTAATGCTTACGAAACTTTAGGTGATTATGAGGAAGCAAAAGATTTGCTAGAAAAGGCTTTACCTGTTTTAGAGAATTACTATGGAGCAGAGCATTTTAAAGTAGGGATAATGCTAGAAGATTTAGGTATGTATTATCTAATGTTAGGTGATTCTGAAGAAGCAAAAGAGGTGCTAGAAAGAGCTTTATCTATTTTAGAGAAATGTTATGGAGCAGAACATTTTGAAGTAGCTAAAACATTAGTAAACCTGAGTATCAGTTATGAAGTTTTAGGTTATTATCAGAAACAAAAGGGGTTGCTAGAAAGAGCTTTACCTATTTTAGAGAAGCATTATGGAGAAAATCATTTTGAAGTAGCTATAGCCTTAGAAGATTTAGCTATTGCCGATGGAGCTTTAGGTAATGTTCAGAGAGCAAAAGAGTTGTTAGAAAGGGTGTCTGTAATATATCAAAGAGGTAAAGTTGAAGAATGTTTGCCAAGTACGAGTTCAGGAAAGAGCAAAAGAGAAGCGAAGATTGGGGAGTGTAAACTGTCTTGGGAAGACGTAGATGAATTCAATACAGAAAAAGATGAGAAAAGAGATTTTAGTAAAATTAAAATAGATAGTAAAAAGTTTATTGACTATATAAAAGATATACCAGAAGAAAAACGTTCTCAGCTAATTGAGCTAGCAGATAAAGTGCAAGTTAAGGGTAGGTTTAGCAATTTGGTCAATAAGCTTACCAGTAATCAGAAGGTCATGAATCATTTAAATAGAGTAAAGAAAATCTCTAGCATAACTATGCATGGAATGATAGCTAAAAATATTTTAGCTGACTTTTTAACCGGAGATTATCAGGGTGTAGCAATTAATGTTGGCTTTATTGCCGGTGGTCAAGGATTTGCTAAAGTTGCTGAAGTTGCATCTCGTAAAGGATTAAATTTGCTCTCAGAAGAAAAGGTATTACTTGGTAGGTCTTTAAGAGTTGCATCACCTTTTCTTGCTCGAGGTACTTCTGCCTTTATTATTTATGATTTAGTAAATCAGGTAAAAGCATTTAAAAATGGTACAGAAGGAGCATTGGTTGGCGTAGTAGGAGATAGCATTTACCTGGGAGTTGACGCTGCAGAGATTGGGATTGAAGTTGCTGAAGGTTTTGAAGTATTAGAAGGAGTTTCATCTATTACTGGACCTATTGGAGCAGGAGTTGGCACTGCAGTATTTATTTACACTGATATTTATATGGCAGTAAAGAGAGTTGATAAAATTGATGAAATTATTCACTTAACTAGAGGAGAAAAATTTATTGAAGGATTGCGTGCATTTATAGGTATGCGACCTGAACAATATGTAGAAAAGTTAATGGAAGAAAAACAACTTTATAACCAATTAGTTAAGCAAGGATTTGAGTATTTAAAGGAGTATAGTGATATTCAAAGCTATGTATTCCCTACTGGTAAATCAGTTGTGAATTCTTGTCGTAAAGTGCTGCACACAACATCACTTGGGATTAGACATTATTATACTGAAGAATGCACAACTAAATTTGAGATAGATTTAGACAGTACAGTACTGCTTGACAGAAAAAGAAATGATATAAAATGGAGCAGAGCAAGGCCGAATAATCCAAGTGGTGGAAAATTGTTTTGTTTACCAAAAGGAGATGATGAGCCTGCTCCAAGTTATGGCTCATATTTATGTAAAAATGCAATTGGTTTATCTGATAACAAGATAGAAGGATATACTCTGATTAATTTAGGAGAAGGTGAAGATTATGCAAAAGGATTTAAGGATAGTTCGAACATATTTGTAGTGAATGATGGGTCTAAAGAATATTATGGAGGAAATAAGAATGATATCTTTGTTTTGCAGGGAGATCTGATAGAAGGGTCTTTGTACGGAGAGGATGGAATTGATACCTTAGATCTGACTGAATTTGCTCAAGAAGCTGTAAGTGTGAATGTGTATTTAAATACAAATATTGGCACTATTATGTACAACAGATATGGTTATTCTGGATTTCAAATTAATTCAGTAGAAAGAGTGCTTGGTAGAAAAGCTAAGGCAGATCATATATTTAGTGCATGTGAAACTAAATTCTTGGATGGTAATGGTGGTAAGGAAGATCAACTTGATTATTTGGAAATAAAAGATAATAACTGTGTCTATGATATACAAGTAATAGTTAGAAATTACACTGAAGTAAATAATCTAGCACTCAAAGGTAACTTTAACTATATTGTACCATTTCAAAAAGGTAGTGCATCTGTTAAATTACTTGCTAATTTCGAAAATAACCATAGGTTTATATTTGACTACTTGCTTGCTGATATTCAGAATATTGATATTAAAGATCACAATAGTATAAAGTTCGATTTTTCCTCAAAAGTTGCAAATAGTAACTTTAGTATATCTATCTCATATAACATAATGAACAATATAATCTATCAATTAAAAGACAGTGCTGAAATAAAAGTAGGTAAGGAAAGAAACTTGTATGCAATACAGAATACTAATAAAACTATTGATGAAATTATAGAAAGTTACCCAGCTATAGCAAATAAACTCAATATGACTATCGCTGTTCAAGATGGTGATGAATCTATACTTGTTGGCTATGGGAAGTGTGAGGTAATTTACAATAATCCAATCTATAACAGTCACTTAATTGGAAATGGTGGTAAAAACATATACGTAATTACTATAGCCTCAGGTGAGCAAAGATATGAACATAATATTTTTTCTATGCCACAAATAAACATCTACAATCCTGATCAAGCAAGTTCTATAGATACGTTAGATTTACGTAACGTGATAAAAATAATACAAGATGATTTGAAAATACATATTAATCTGCCAAGAATTTTTCAAGATGGGAATGATTTGCTAGTTAAGTTAGAAACAGAAGTAAAGCAAAGCTTTTTATTAGAAGTGCCAACAGTAGAAGTGCTGACAATAAGATTAAGAAACGGTTTGGACTGGTATGGAAAGCTTTGTATTATCTCAGATAGTGCGCCTATGAAAATAAGTTCTGAATTAGAATTAAAGCCACTACCTTTGATCTTTGAAAAGGATAAAGAAATTATTGTGGTAACGGGTCAAGATGTGGAGAAAGATGCTGAGCTTATCACGCCTAGAAAAGGAGGAAACAATACGTTTGTTCGTAGTAATGGTCATGATCTAATAATAACTAATGCTTTTGATTCGACTATTACTAAAGATGATTTTTGCAGTATTACACTTAGTAAATTCTATAAAACACCTAAGATGAAAACGTTATCAATAAAATTTACTGATAAAGAGATAGTGTTAAAAGATTATGAGAAAGAAATAAGTACAGCAAGAGACGTTAATGTTGTGAAAAAAGAATATAAGGATCAAGTGTACGATGATGTGTTTACAGAAGTCATGTTATCTGATCAACCTCATAGACATAGGCAGCACATTAGAAACCGTAGAAGTGAGTACACAATGAGTAGTGGTACAAGACGACCATCTTCATGGATAAATGATTTATTTGGTTGGGTAAAAAGCTCTGTGAGTGGGTTATTAGATTCGAGAGCTGCTCTGCCTGAAACTTCAGCAAATTATTCTAATACATCTGGTACTAGCCAATTTAGTAGTGAAGTTTGTATCAGTAACAATTTTGGTTTAGGATTCTTCTTATTACAAAGTTTCCTAGATAAAAAATATCCTCTTCCTAAGTTTTGTTCTGCTACTCATGAAGAAGTGCTGGCTGATACACTTAATATAATGGAAGAATTTAAAAAGACACTTAAAAAAACAGCTAAACAATCTGGTGTATCAGCACCGGAACAGACAAAATCTGTTAAACCAGAAAGAAACGTCCTAATGCACATTGCAGTAATTTTTGGATATAATTTTATGAAGAAGTGCTTCTGCAGTTATAATCGAGTTCGCAATGGTGCAATAAATGCCCGTGGATCAGTATGATTTTGGAAGGGACGGTCAAACCATTGATGGAGCTTCTTAGCTACCTCGTTTAGAAGATTGTATAATATAACCGCCCCAAGCTAAAGCACTTCTTCATTATAAGGTATATATAAGGGATTTTATATGGCAAAAGCAAAAAGTAAATTAGAAGTAGTGAATCCTAATGCAGCAGGGATTGATATTGGTTCATCTGTACATTATGCATGCGTACCAGAAGGGAGAGATAAACAACGCGTTCAAAAATTTGGGTGCTTTACAGTAGATCTTCATAACCTAGCAAAGTGGTTGAAAAAGTGTGAAGTTAGAACGATAGCCATGGAATCAACAGGAGTATATTGGATTCCTTTGTTTCAAATACTTGAATCATATGGATTCGAAGTTAAACTGGTAAATGCACGACATGTAAAAAATGTACCTGGAAGAAAATCAGACGTTCAAGATTGCCAGTGGTTACAGCAATTACATAGCTATGGGTTACTTCAAGGATCATTTAGGCCTGATAACCAAATTTGTGTACTACGTGGTTATAATAGACAACATGACAACCTGATAAAAAGTGCAGCTGTACACACTCAACGTATGCAAAAAGCATTAATTCAAATGAACATTCAATTACACAAGGTTATTAGTGATATTACAGGTGTAACTGGTATGCGAATCATTAAAGCAATAATTGCGGGTGAAAGAAACTCTAATAGATTGGCTGAATTGAGTGATAGACGAATAAAAAATGACAGATCAACCATAGCAAAAGCACTAACAGGTGACTATAGAGAAGAGCATTTGTTTACATTAAAGCAAGAATACGAAGCATATACTTTTTTTCAAGAGCAAATAAAAGAATGTGATAAAAGTATGGAAAACTATTATAAAACACTTGAAACAAGATCAAATGAAAATAAGCAATGCAGTAAAGTAAAGAGGTCTGCAGGAAACAAACCAAACTTTGCTGCACACGAAGAATTGTATCGAATAACTGGCATGGATTTCACCAAAGTTCCAGGGCTTAATACATCAAATATACAGACCATCCTCTCAGAAGTTGGTCTTAATGCTAATAAATGGCCATCAGAAAAACATTTTACTTCTTGGTTGGGATTATGTCCATTTAATAGGATTACAGGAGAAAGAGTGATTAGAAGTGGAACTCGTAAAGTAATTAACCGTGCTGCAAATGCTTTTCGACTTGCTGGTTATTCTATGTTGCACAGTAAAAGTGCATTAGGTGCGTACTGTAGAAGATTGAAAAATCGATTGGGAGCACCAAAAGCAATAACTGCTACAGCAAGAAAATTAGCATGTATTTTTTATCAAATGCTGAAATGTGGACAAGAATATGTAGAAAAAGGAATGGATTATTATGAAAAGTTATATAAGGAAAGAGTAGTAAAGAATCTGGGTAAAAAAGCCAATGAATTTGGTTATATCCTGATAAAAAAAGATGAGCTGATAGGGGAAGTTTCTTAGAAGTGAAAGGTTTTGACTTTTTTAAAGTGTATTCAGATATAGCAGGTCATGTAAGGAACGAAAGATATTCTAAAATACCAAGTACATTATATTCAGCCGCAGAAGAAGCCTATCCGGAAAATGAGAAGTTTTTGAGTATTTTAAAAGGCAATATTGAAAAGATGTTTGATAAGCAGCAGATAGTTAATGGTGGATATCAACCTAATGACATTGCTGATAATAAACCTAGAAGCTATTTTAATAACACAACAGTGGACAAACAGCTACAAACCCCAGTTATGGATTATCCGAGTCAATAAAGCTTAGAAATAGAGGGCTTTTTCGACTGCATGGAATACGAAACTAATGTTGAAAAAATATGTACCAAAAAATTTATGGGGGATCTGTGCCGAAGCTCAAATTTATTTTTCAAACAACCAAAAACTGTCTCAATAATCAACCTTTTTCTCAATAGAATCTTCTCTTTTAAAGAAATTAGTGCGTTTTTCATGCCTTTTTTCACTTTAGTGACGAGTTTTAGACCTCTATCGAAGAGTTTCTCAAAGAGGTACTTCTTCTTTATCTCCGAACAAAAGTCCTGTCAATTTTTTAGTCAAATTTGGTGCAGGTTTTCTGTCGTCAACGCTGCCTTTAGTTAGCGTAATAACTTGAACTTCGCCTATTTCATTGATTACCAGATGCAATTTAAAACCGAACATAGGTAGTCTTTCCTATATTTGCCAACTCTTTGAAAACTTTATTTTTTGCGATCCTTTTTGCGTGGCAAACAGCGGGGAGGATATCAACACACGAAGACACCTCCCCTTCCTTTTTAATAAAAAATATCTATATACCTATTATAATATACGTAAATGTATATTATGCAAAATATAAGCAAGGTTATGCGCTGCTTAAACTTCTCTAATTAGTGACACTCAACTATAAGAGTAGCTTGCATAGTAAAGAAGATACTTAGTATCTTCTTTACTATAGTTGCATTAGATTTAGATCTGATGACAACTCAGATAAATCGTTCAGCCCTTCCTGGAGCTGAGACGTAATAGAATTTAATTGATCACTAAATTTTACATCCTGTTCAAAGCTCCAATCACTTTCCCTACATTTACTCATGCATGCACTACGTAGTTCGTTATTATCCTGATGACTTTTAGGACATGCGCGTATGCAATGGTAATATTGTTTATAAGCTTCTTCTCTAGTATTATATGCAGCAGCACTTTTTGTATTACTTTTCATAATATTCTCCTTAATTAAAAAACTAGTATAATATTAACATGTAACTATAAACTTTATATTAAATATAGTATATCTTCTTTTCAGAATAACATAAAAAATCAAACTACCCATACCCTCTCCTAGCATTTGGTTAACCAGCAATCATTTATCGCTCTGCCGTAAGAAGTGTAGCCACTGCCAAGTATAGCCCTTCCCAGGCTTTGTTGAATAGCGAGTAGAGATGGGAGGCTTTGTTGAATGGCAAGGAATGAGGAGGAGTAATGAAAGGAATTTACGAGGCAAATTTAAAAATAGGCATACCTATATCAGTAAAGCTATTAATCAAATAGCATTTTAAAAGCACCTCTTGAGAGCGATTTACCTCAGATTGATTCTTAAAACTAAATCCAAATGTTTTTTTTGAGCCTCAGGAAAAAACTCTCGATACGTGAACGTATTTCATACCTTGTCTTCTTTTTCCAGTGGGTAAGTTTTCCTTATACTAATGTTGTTGTTTCTTTCTGATAGAGAATCTATATTGCTGCAGATTTTTGCATTTTTTCTTGGCTTTATGATGGGTTTCAAATTGTATTGATTGTACAACTTATATAAATCATCTGTATCATAAGCTCCATCTGCACGCAGAGACTTAATCTTATAGATATCACCCATTTCCTTTAGTATTTTAGATGCTATCATGTGAAAGAAAATTAGTATATCGAATTGCTATTGCCTTTTTGCTGTTTACGTCCAAAGCAACATGTAGCTTTCTTATTTGATCTGTACCATTATATTTCCTTATCTTGGCGTTATCTTTGTTATGTTGAGTACTGTTACTATAAATATGCATTACAGTACTATCTATAGCAATTTCAATATTCTCTATGTCATTTTTATCTGTTCTGTGGTCACATAATTTCAAATTAAGTTTGACGAGAAGCTTGTGAATACTTGGAGATTCTTCACTATACTTTGTAAATATCCTTTTATAAATCCAACTGCTTGCCTTAAGCCTATTCTAAATAGATTAACGACTATATGTACTGCAATAACAACCTTATCGCTATAAATCTCCAGGAATTTTTTCTGAACTTTCGTACCAGTTTTCTATAGCTTCATCGATAAAATGAAAGACATTTCCTCTTTTTTCTAAAAATTGATTATACTCTTTAATGATTACTGACTTTCATCTTCTTTGGCATATACTCTACAAAATGTTCATTTCTTAATAAAGTAACCACTTTCTTTAGGTTTTCTCCCTTTTTTCTCCCATCTCTACTCGCTATGCAACAAAGCCAACTCGGGTTACCTTACTATGTTGTCAGCATCTTTGAGTAAGTAATGTTAATAAAAAATGAGTAAATGATCTATTTAATATTAAAAAGATGTTGAATATGGATAAATTGAGTCAAGATACAAAAAACAAGCTGCATTTTTAGTGGCTTATAACAGTAATAGTATGTATTATTGCTACCTATTACTACATGAAGGCAAAAGCTGCAGATAATTATAAAACGATATTACGCATTGCTTCTCAAAATTGTAACTTAGAAACTATAAAATTCTCAGTAAAAAATTTATTAGATACTGATACACACATGCCTAAGTTAACTGCGTTACATTACGCTGCAGAAGGGGATGTTTAGAGATAGTTAGGTTTTTAATAGATGAGGGAGTTAACGTAAACATTATTAACAAGTATGTAAGCACAGCACTACATAATGCTGCATATTATGGTGATTTAAGGATTATCAAATTTTTGCTAGAAAAAGGCGCTAATCCTAACATTATAAACGATGATGGAAAAAAACCTAGAAATGTAGCTGTGTTAAGGTCAAGGCATAACAAAGATAAGCCCTATGATCAAATATTCAACCACTATGGATTGAAATCCATAGTGGTTGAATGCTGAATGACTTTAAGTTTAAAATTGAGAAAGTAGTTGTTATATATATCAACAAGTATGAGTTAAATTTGTATTATGGACTTGAATAAATTTACCGAAAAAGCAAAAAGCCTAATCCAGAGCGCTCAAATGAAAGCATTGGGAGCTGGGCATCAGATTTTTATGCCTGAACATTTACTTAAAGTAATGCTTGAAGATGAGTCAGGTTTAGTTCAGGATTTGATAGGCACTTGTGGTGGAAATATTCAGAATATTTCTGATGCTGTGAGTAGTACAATTAAAAAGTTTCCAGTGGTTGGAGGACCAGGTAGTGGTGGACTTCAGCTTTCAAGAGAGGTAGCAAAAGTTTTTGATGATTCAATTGGTATTGCGAGGAGAAATAAAGACACATTTGTTACTGTTGAGCGGTTGTTGCAGGGCCTTGCTGCACAAAAAGATGAAATTGTAGGTAAAATTTTAGCAGAAGGTGGTGTAACACCGCAAAAATTAAATTCAGTTATTGCAGAAATGAGAAAAGGTGGCAGTGCAGACTCTCCAAATAGCGAGGAAAAATTAAATGCGGCAAAGAGGTATACAAAAGATATTACAGAGCTTGCTATGCAAGGTAAGCTTGATCCTGTAATTGGTCGTGATGAGGAAATCAGAAGAACTATGCAGGTATCGTTGAGGCGAACAAAAAATAATCCAGTACTGATAGGTGAACCTGGTGTTGGAAAAACTGCAATAGTTGAAGGTTTAGCAAACAGAATTGTTGCAAATGATGTACCACTTGGTTTGCGTGATGCAAAAGTTTTAGCTTTGGATCTTGGTGCATTAATTGCTGGAACAAAATTTAGAGGGGAGTTTGAAGAGAGACTAAAAGCAGTGATTAATGAGATTTCAAAAGCAGAGGGAAAAGTTATTTTGTTTATAGATGAGCTTCATACTTTAGTGGGAGCAGGAGCGACAAGTGGTGCGATGGATGCTTCAAATTTGCTCAAGCCTGCTCTTGCGCGTGGAGAAATTCGCTGTATAGGGGCTACAACTTTGGATGAGTATCGTCAACATATAGAGAAAGATCCTGCGCTTGCAAGGCGTTTTCAGCCTGTGTTTATTTCTCAACCGACTGAGACTGATACTATTTCAATACTGAGGGGTTTGAAGGAGAGGTATGAGGTGCACCATGGTATTAGAATCACAGATGGTGCAATAATCGCTGCTGCAACGCTTTCTAATAGATATATAACAGATAGGTTTTTACCTGATAAAGCGATCGATTTAATTGATGAAGCAGCAAGTAGGGTTAGAATTGAAATGGACAGCAAGCCTGAGGTTGTTGATGAGCTTGAAAGAAAGATTATACAGCTGAAAATTGAGTCAGAGGCTTTGAAAAAAGAAAGTGATGAGAACTCTAAGCAACGTTTAAAAAAGATAAATGAGGAAATTGAGAGTCTAAACAGTAAATTTGCTGACTTAAGCAGTAAATGGCAGATGGAAAAGAATAAAATAGCTAAAATACAAGAAACTGCTGAAAAATTGGATAACGCGAGGAAAGAGCTAGAATTGGCTCAGCGCAATGGAAATTTAGGAAGGGCAGGGGAGTTGATGTATGGTGTGATTCCTCAACTTGAAAATGAGTTAAAAAATCAGGAAAAAGTTACTGATAGTTTCCTAAAGAAAGAAGTTACTGAGAGTGATATTGCAAATATTGTTTCAAAATGGACAGGCATTCCAGTTGATAACATGATGCATAGTGAAAAGGAAAAGCTCCTTAACATGGAAAATGAAATAGGAAAAAGAGTAATAGGGCAGAGAGATGCAATTGAAGCGATAAGTAATGCAGTAAGGCGCTCCCGTTCTGGTGTTCAGGATACTAATCGACCTTTTGGTTCATTTTTATTCTTAGGTCCAACCGGAGTTGGAAAAACAGAGTTAGCAAAATCTCTTGCCGAATTTTTGTTTGATGATCAATCAGCACTTCTACGCTTTGATATGTCAGAGTATATGGAAAAACACTCCGTTTCAAAGTTAATTGGTGCGCCTCCAGGATATGTTGGTTATGAACAAGGTGGCAGATTAACCGAAGCAGTAAGAAGAAGACCATATCAGGTAATTTTGTTTGATGAGATAGAAAAGGCAAATCCAGATATATTTAATATATTACTGCAGATTTTGGATGAAGGTAGACTCACCGATAGCCATGGCAAATTAATTGATTTTCGCAATACCATACTGATTTTAACTTCTAACCTTGGCGCTGAGATAATGCTAAGAGGAACTACCGAATCTGTGAAAGATGAGGTGATGAAAATAGTTAAGTCAGCGTTTCGTCCAGAATTTTTAAATAGACTGGATGAAATTATTATATTCCACAGCTTAACCAAAGATGACATTGATAAAATTATAGATGTTCAATTCTCTTATTTACAAAAGATGCTTGCTAAGCGTAAACTGAGTATTAGTTTATCGCAAGAAGCTAAAGAACTAATAGCACAAACTGGATATGACCCTGAATATGGAGCGCGGCCTCTGAAAAGGGTAATACAAGAATGCATTCAAAATAATCTAGCTAAGTTAGTTTTATCGGGGGAAATAGTAGAAGGAGATGAACTAATGGTGTATACTTCTGGTAACGAAATCTTAGTTAAAAAGATCTAGATTCGCTGTGTATTTTTGTTTTGAAAAATGTGTATAAATCATAATGTTAATGTTGAGTCTTTATTTAAGCTAGTTGATCAAGGGAATAAAAAAGAGAAAGAAAAAATTAAAGAGTTTATACAGTACTTTTATAATTTTGTTTATAATAGTGACCTAAAAGTCAACGATAAATTTCTTTTATACATTGCAGAAGATGCATACAACTTCATTCTTAAAAAAGAAAAAGAAGAAAGTAAATTGGCAGTAAGTAATGTAAATGATATTTCAGGAATAGAAGGCAATTTCACTATAATTAAAATCACAAATTATGACATGCCCTTTTTAGTGGATTCTGTCATTTCCACTATTAAGTCACACGGTTTAACTATATGCTATTATAGTAACAGCATAATTAATGTTCAAAGAAAAAATAGCCTAATAGATAAAATTCATCTTTTGGAAGAAAGTAATGGAATCAAAGAGTCAGTAATATATGTAATTATTAAAGGCATAAGTGGTAGCTTTGTTGATACACTAGAAGAATCTCTACGAAAGACGCTAAAAGCAGTTAACTGCGTTGTAAAGGACTGGCAATTGATGCTCAAGAAGCTTCTTGAGCTTCCGGCATTGGATGCTGGAGGCAGAGATTTTCTAGCTTGGTTGAAAAATAACAATTTTGTATTTTTAGGTTATCAAGAATACATTACTAATAAAGAAGGAAAGCTTGCTCTAAGTGGTAAGGAGAGCCTCGGGTTAATGAGAGCAAGTGAAGAGTACCAAAATTCATCAATTTCTTCTGAAAGCTTGAATTCTTTATACATACTAAGATCAGACCTAATCTCAATAGTTCATCGGCGTACCTATATGAATTGTATAGGAGTGAAAGAATTTAATGATCAGGGTGATGTAATAAGGGAACAGCATTTTTTTGGGCTATTTACTTCTATAGCAGAAGTGCAAGATATTCGAACTATTCCGTTAATAAAGGATAAGGTTACAACAATAGAAAAAAAGGCAGGATTTGTTCCTGGTGGCCATAACAATAAAGCTTTAATTTCCATTTTACAGGCATTTTCTTGTGACGAATTATTCCAATCAAATGAAGACGAGTTATTTGAAACTTGCACCTCGATCATGTCTCTTGCGATTAGACCAAGAGTCAAGTTATTTTTGAGAAAGCTAGGGAACTTTATTAGTTGCATAGTACTGATACCGATGCGTTATGCTAGCGCTAGGCTAATGTTCAAGATACGTGATATATTGAAGGATGAAACAAGTGCAGGAAGTTCAGATATTTATAACAATCACATTATCAATGAATATGATCTGATGAAATTACATGTAGTACTAAAGGCCAAAAATGCTAGCGTTCTTGATTATGAAGTTTTGCGTATCGAAAACAAATTAAGAAACATTACGGAAAAGTGGGAAGATCGTTTTATAGACAATTTATATAATACTTTTAGCACTGTTGAGGATGTATTCATCCGCTATTCCAATGCATTTCCGGTAAGCTATCAAGAGAATTTTGAACCTCATGATGCATATTACGACATGAAAAAATTGGAGATAGTAAGGAAGAAAGGAGTAAGTGAGGTTGATTTGAGACTTACTTGTGACAATCTTAACTATCAGTTAAAAGTTTATACTCCAAGCAATGGTGGTCTTGAATTATCAAAGATATTAAAAATTACTAAGAATTTGGGAGCAAAAATTCTATCTCATAATGGTTATTATATAGAAATCAATGGTGGAATATGGATACACCACTTTGTGTTGTCAAGAGTCGATGAGTTAATAAGTGACATTACTCTGAAAGAGCAATTTGAAATAACGCTTGCAAAAGTGTTCAACAAGGAAATTAAAAATGACTATTTCAACAGTTTGATCATTATTGCTGGGCTCAAATGGAAGGAAGTACTTCTTATTAGGGTGCTAAGTGCCTATCTAAAGCAGACGTTATTTAACTATAACCCAGAATATATCCAAAAAGTGGTCTCAGAGTACCCAAAAATAGTGAAATATCTGATACAGCTATTTCGTGCAAGATTCAATCCTAATATAGATATTGATAGAGCAGAAACTACTAACATTTTCCAGGAAAAAATTGAAGAACTACTAAAAGAGATCAGCAACGTTTCACATGATTACGTTTTGCGTTCGATATTTAACTTGATAATGGCAATTTTGAGAACCAGTTATTATCAAGATGATAAGCCATACTTATCTATCAAATTTGATTCAAGTAAAATAAATGGTTTACCTGATCCGCGCCCATACCGTGAATTGTATGTTTATTCAAACCTTTTTGAGGGAATACATCTAAGAGGAGGGAAGTTGGCTCGTGGTGGTTTGAGATGGTCGGATAGAACGGAAGATTTTCGCACTGAAGTTTTGGGACTCATGAAAGCCCAGATGACAAAAAATGCGGTCATTGTACCTGTTGGCGCAAAGGGTGGGTTTGTAATAAAGCAAGTTTATAAAGACAAAAACATTTTAAGGGAGAAAGGTGTTGAATGCTATAAGAATTTCATCAGAGGAATGCTTGATATTACTGATAATGTAGTTGATGGCAAAATAACTCCACCAGAAAATGTGATTAGGTATGACGAAGATGATCCATATTTGGTAGTTGCAGCAGATAAAGGCACTGCTTCATTTTCTGATTATGCAAACGAAATATCCTCTGAATATAACTTTTGGCTCGAAGATGCATTTGCATCTGGTGGATCAGCAGGTTATGACCACAAAAAGATGGGTATTACAGCAAGAGGTGCATGGATTGCAGCACAACGCCATTTTTGGAGAATGAATAAGGATATTTACCAGGATACAACTGTTATTGGAATTGGAGATATGGCTGGCGATCTATTTGGGAACGGCATGCTGCTTTCAAGAAATATGAGTTTAATTGGAGCATTTAATCATATGCATATTTTTGTTGATCCAAATCCTGATGCGGAAAAGAGTTTCGTGGAGCGTAAACGGCTCTTTGAATTACCGTTTTCCACTTGGATGGATTACAATAGAGATTTGATTTCTCATGGTGGCGGGATATTTGAACGTAGTAGCAAACAAGTAGAAATTTCTCAAGAAATGAAAAAGTGCTTTGATATAATGGAAGATACATTATCTCCAAATGATTTGATTCGATATTTGCTCAAGGCAAAAGTGGATTTCATATGGAATGGAGGAATTGGCACCTTTGTTAAGGCAAAAAGTGAAAGCCATGGCATGGTTGGCGATAAAGCAAATGATGAATTAAGAGTAAACGGTCATGATATTAGAGCTTCTATGTTTATAGAGGGTGGCAACCTTGGTTGCACGCAGCTTGGAAGGGTAGAATACGCTAAAATAGGTGGGTATATCAATGCAGATTTTATTGATAATTCAGCAGGAGTAATATGTTCTGATCTTGAAGTTAACATCAAGATTGCTTTTGTTGCAATTATGAAAGAAGGGGGAATTTCCTTGGAAAAAAGGAATGAAATACTGGCTAGCATGATAGATGAAGTTGCATCTAAGGTACTTGAAAATCATAACAGGATTGAAACAAAAGCATTGCTTCTTGAGTGCTTGCAAGCTAAAGAAAAGTTGGAGCAGCACCATAAATTATTACTCAGTTTAGAAAAATCTGGGCTGTTAAACCGAAGCGTAGAATTTCTTCCAACTGAAGAAGAGATAGCAAGGATGTTAACTGGTGCAGAAGGTTTCAGTTCTCCTCAGCTCTCTGTTCTAATGTCTTATGCTAGAACAGGAATAAAAAATGAAATTATACATTCCGATCTGTCTGAAAAAGATCTTATATCTCATAACTACTTGCTAGGTTATTTTCCTAAAAAGATGGTAATAAAATTTAAGGATTCCATATTGAAACACCAACTTCGCAGGGAAATTATTTCTACTTGCATTGCAAATGATGTAATAAATAAGATGGGCTGTATATTTATTAATAACTTGGTTGAGAGTACTGGAATTAGAGTACATGAAGCAGTTAACATATATATTGTTGTGAATCACCTATATAATTTAAATAGCCTTTGGCATGAAATTGATGAATTGGATGGCAAAATTGATGCCGATTTGTATTTACAAATAGTGAGAAATGTACAAAAATTTATTGGTAGAGTGTCATTTTGGTTAGTAAAAAATCTTGGTGAACTTAATCTTACAGAACTAGATGATGTTACAAAATTTAGGGGTACAATTGAAACTTTAGGCCATGATGTTTTAGATGATCGCCTGTTAAAGATCTATAATCATGGATTAACCTCTTTGGTAGAGCTTAACATAAATAAAGATCTAGCAAAAAAGGTTGCTGATTTACGTATTCTTATTTATGCGCTGGACGTTATATCTATTGCTGAACAGACATCTTTATCAATCTTTGAAGCTGGTAGAATATACTTTAAATTAAAGTCGCTGCTAAGGTTTGATATGATTAGAACAATTGCTGTCAAGATTAAAAGCCATTCTTCTTATTGGGATCGCAGCTTAATTAATGATTTATTAGATGATTTAAGCAATTATCATCATAAGCTAGCTGTTAAAGTTATAAAAGCTACTGATAATCATGTAGATAAGGTTCAAACTTGGGCTCTTAATGATAAGGATTATATAGAGCGTTACAATAGCTTTTTAGATGAGATGGTTGCTTCTAAACTTGATTTAAGTAAATTAATACTCATAATCAGGAGAGTTAAAGTACTTGCTTCATAGGAAAAATGTTTAATATAGGTCTTTCAGAAATTTTAGTTGTAGCTTTAGTGAGTATAATTGTTTTTGATAAAAGTAAAGTACCTGTATTTCTTAATCTTATTAAAAATATATATAGGTATTTCTGGGTTGTAAAATCAAGAGTTAGGAAATTGTTGAAGGATACCGGAATTAAAGAATTATATGAAGGGCATAACGTTGAAAAAGTCAATTACATAATTGGTGAAGATGGCAAGCTTTATCCTACTTACAATTTAGATAGTACAAAAAATGACAGCAAAAATCCTAGTAGTAGATGATATACCATCTAATGTTAAGCTTTTGGAGGCTCAGCTAAAAGCAGAGTACTATACAGTTATTGTAGCTTATGATGGCGAGGAGGCGATAGATTTAGTAGCGGAACAGCAGCCAGATATTATCTTACTTGATGTCATGATGCCAAAAATGAGTGGTTTTGAGGTTTGTAAGAAGCTAAAGAATGATCCCTTAACGACTTATATTCCAATAATTATGGTAACTGCGCTGCATGACACTCATGATAGAGTGGAAGGAATTAATGCTGGTGCGGATGACTTTCTAACTAAGCCGATAGATGAAACTGCTTTATCTGCAAGAATTAAGTCTCTTGTGCGCTTAAAGATGATAATAGATGAGTTGTGCTTGAGAGGAGAAACTAATGCTGAGATTGGTGGAGTAGCAGAAAGCAGTATTATGGATTATTCTAATCAGATTTTTGATGCTAACATACTTGTTGTAGATGAGGACACCTTTCAAGCAGAGCAGATACACAATGTTCTAAAGCAACGCTTCAGATCAATTAAAATACTGCACGATCCAAAAGAAGCATTAAAGGTTGGTATTAAGGATAATTACGACCTGATTATTTCTGACATGCAGTTTTCAAAAACTGACGGCCTACGGTTGTGTTCTAAGTTTCGTAGTAAAGTAGAAACACGTTATACACCAATTCTGATCCTTTCTGAAGATTATGATAAAAGCAATTTAGTAAAGGCACTTGATGTAGGTGCTAATGATTATTTAACAGTACCTTTAGATGAGAGTGAATTAATAGCTAGGGTTAATTTGCAAGTGAAACGCAAAAGGTATCAAGATGCCTTGAGAATGAATTTATTTAATAATGTAGAAATGTCTATAAAGGATCCATTAACTAACTGTTATAATAGAAGATATTTTGATGCACACTTAAGAAATATTGTTAAGGATTCTGTGGAAAAAGATAGAAGTTTATCTCTTATGATACTTGATATAGATTATTTTAAGATGGTGAATGATAACTTTGGGCATAATGCTGGAGATGAACTTTTAAAGGAAATACAGAAAAGAATTTCTGAAAATATCAGAGTGACAGATTTATTAGCTAGGTTTGGTGGTGAGGAATTTGTTGTTGTAATGCCAGATACCAATGTATCAGATGCGTATACTATTGCAGAGAGAATAAGGAAAATTATTGCCAAAGAACCTTTTATACTTGTGGGTAAAAATACAACCCATAATGTAACTGTGAGCATTGGAATTTCAGCAATGCAAAGATCTGACCTTGATGATGTTAAAAAATTTATAGTACGTGCTGACAAATATTTATATAAAGCAAAAAACAGTGGTAGAAATAGAGTGGTTACTGGTTGAAGTTCTTTCAAATAAGTAGTAACTAAGATTCAAATGATAGCATAAAATTTCTCAACTCCGGAAATTTCGCATTTAACTGCAGAAATAGATATTTATTTAAAAAATACCCTGTAATTTTTAACCCTAGTCTGAATTCTTGATATGAGTAGCTATTTTGTAGGTTGTTATTGTATACATCATGCAACATCTGTGGAAAAGGTAGTAATTTATCTGCATAACAGTCACCTACTTTTTTTGACACTGCTCTACCAGTTTTTGGAGAAATAAATTGTAGATTTTCTTTCACACCTGTTACAGCACATTTTGATAGGTCTAACTTAAATCCAAGTTGCGTAAGAAGCAGAAGCTCTAAGTTAAGGTAATGACTTTGCCAAAACTGGCTATTATGTTTTATTACATCGATGAAGTGTCTAAAATTATCATACAACTTGATGCAGGATTCACTTTCTGGAAGCACTTTTTCTAATATAGACGAGAAAGAAACAATAGCAATGCTTTTTAACCTATCTTGAAAGAAATGATGAAATGGAGATTCAATCAATTCGCACTTTAAAAAACCTAGATTTTCAGGTAGCTTAGCACTCCATTCTGCATGTAATAGATTACTTATTTGAAACTTATAATTGCTATTGTTTGTTAACCTAGTTAATCCTCTGCACTTTCCATGATTTTTTGTAAATAGAGAAAGAATTAAATTTTTATCACCGTATTTTTTAACAGCTATAATAACACCTTCATCTTTCCATCTCATTTAGAGTATATTGACCATATGATATTATAGAGATAATAAAATTAGTGTAGCAAATTTGAGTTTAAGTCAACTGAAATATATTGACTTTATGTGCAATATTAGCTTTAAACCAGTAAAACAAGCTGCTTAACATATGCGCCCTCTCTATTTTAATTATATTCTTCTTTTGTTTCTATGTTGTTTTTTGCTTTTTTCAATGAAAGCCCAAACGGATGATTCGTCAGTTATTCCTATACCACAAAGAAAAAAAGAATTAGTTGAGTTAGTACAACCGAGGCAAATTATTGAAATACAGGAAATTGATGAGGATATTCCAATTCCCAAAAGAAAAAAGGGTGTAGAAAGAAAACTAAGAGAAGACATTAAAGAGGTGAAAAATGAAATAAGAGATAAGAAAAATATTGAGAACAAAGATGATGAATTGGCTGTAACAGAAATTATTAATTCTATAAGGGATAAACTGACAGAGTGTTGGAGCATTCCTGAGGGCATAGTTTATAAAGAAAGTTTTAGTATAAAAATTAACTTATTATTATCCAGTAAAGGTGAGATCGTTGTAGCCAACGTAGCAGATAGTAGTTCTTATCAAAATAATCCTCTTTTTAGATCAGCAGCAGATAATGCAATGCGTGCAGTATATAAATGTAGCCCGTTAATTGGCTTACCTGCTGAGCAGCATCACATTTGGCGCGAAGTCACGTTAGATTTTATTGTACCAAATTTGGGAGAAAAACCCTGGACTTAAAGTCCATCCTTTTAAGAATATAATTTTAAGGTGAAAAATCTCAAAGAATGTGGAATATTATAGAAAAAGCAGTCACTCTGTATATGTATCACATAGTGTGGATAACAAAATATCGATATCCAGTATTAGTTGGAGATATTGAACAGAAAGCTAAAGAAATTGTACAAGAAGTATGTGCAAATAATCAAGTAGAGAGGTAGAATTGCGTCAACATGTATACGTTTCTGTACCCCCATACTTAAGTATTAGTAAGTTAGTGCAGTTATATGTACTAGACACAACTTAATCTGACAGGTGAGAATTAACTTACAGAAGAATTGAAAACTAATATCAGTCTTTTGTTTAATGTTACTAATATTTTTCTGAAAAGCAATTTGTTTGCTATCAAGAAAAGTTTGCATAGGCATAGCAATATTTGCCTGAATGAGGCCTTGTCTCATTGTAAGAACGCAGCCAATGATCAACTCTGTAATAGTTTAGATTTGATCTGACAAGCAAACAAAGTAAGATAAAAATATAAACAAGTTTTAAAGGAGTGTCAGATATGAATACAACACAAGAAAAAATACTAAAACCAAAGTTGGGATTGCTAGAACTTGCAAAGCAATTAGGAAATGTATCACAGGCGTGTAAAGTAATGGGATATTCAAGGGATACATTTTACCGCTTCAAAGAACTGTATGAAACAGGAGGAGAAGAGGCTTTACACGAGATAAGCAAAAGCAAGCCATTGTATGCAAATAGAGTGTCGGAGGATATAGAAAAAGCAGTAGTTGAAATAGCAATAGAGTTTCCAGCATACGGACAAGAAAGAGCAGCAAACGAACTGAAAAAGAGAGGAATTCTCATCTCTGCAAGTGGAATAAGATCAGTGTGGCAAAGAAACGATCTTGAAAATTTTAAAAAGAGGTTAAAGGCATTAGAAGCAAAAGTAGCTCAGGATGGTATCATTTTAACAGAAGAACAGATAACAGCTCTAGAAAAGGCTAAGGAAGAATAAAGAGGCCCATGGAGAAATTGAAACAGAGCATCCAGGATACTTAGGTAGCCAAGACAGTTATTATGTTGGTAATATCAAAGGTATTGGACGAATTTACCAGCAAACCTTTGTTGATACCTATTCCAGAGTTGCTTTTGCTAAGCTTTACACAGAAAGGACTGCTATCACAGCTGCAGATCTTCTTAATGATAGGGTAGTACCGTTCTTTGATGAACAGAAAGTATCATTGCTACGTGTTTTGACGGATCGTGGTACAGAGTATTGTGGCAGACCTGAAAATCACGTTTACCAGCTATATTTAGGGGTAGAAAATATTGATCATTCTCGAACCAAAGCTCGTTCTCCACAGACTAATGGCATATGTGAAAGGTTCCATAGAACTATGCAAGATGAATGTTACAATATTATCTTTAGAAAGAAAATTTACACCTCTTTGGCAGAACTTCAGTTAGACGTAGACCATTGGGTGCATTCTTACAATAGATCTAGACCACATTCAGGTAAATATTGCTATGCCTATGCAAACCTTTTTTGATAGTATGCATATTGCTTATCAGAAAAATATTAGTAACATTAAACAAAAGACTGATATTAGTTTTCAATTCTTCTGTCAGATCAAGTCTAAACTATTACATGTTGCTACAGCGCGTCTAGTTATTTCCACATATACACAGTTTAATCTTGGGTAGCATTCTTCAGATCTATAATCCATTACTACTGTTTTTGCAATTTTATCGTAGAAAAGCTGTTTACGTTGATCAAATATTATAGGTATAAGCATTAGGACCAATACTGGTGAAATTAAAAACCACTCATAAGTATCGAGAAATACAAACAAAAACGTCTTGAAAGTGCTTCTTATTACTACTTGCATAAAAGCAATGTTTTTCAGTGTGTTTGCATCCTTTATGTATATACCAAATAGCAATTTTCCTGGAGTCCAACCAAGTCTTATTATCATTAATACTTCTAATGCTATATATACTAAACTTGCTAGTAATGTACCTAAGTCTTCTAATATTTCATATCGTTTTGATATGAGTTCTGTATCAATGTCAGTATCAGGAAAGACATAATTAAAAAAGTTAGTAAGAGATTCTTCTGGTAATATAAATGAAATTAATAAAAAAAAGAATGAACAGCAGACTAAAAATATTGTTTGGTCAACTAAATACGCTGCAATACGTTTAGTAACTTTTGCATAGTTCATTCTAACACCCATTTGTGTGTACCCAACACCATTATCTAATGTTATTATGTTAGTGCTTAAATAATAGTAAAATTGCTGCTGATTGAGAGCATGAGAGATATTTACGTTTATATAGAAAACATGGGTTCCTTTAGCATCATAAAAATCTTGAATGTTTACTTTTTTAAAAAACATAAAAACATCGTATATTTGTGAGAACAAGCCGCGTAAAAATAAGGTTATAAAAATAGAAGATTTAAATTATTTCTATAAGCTTGAGCAAATTAGTTCGTATGTAGATATGGATGAAATGGGCTAATATGGCTAGTTTTAGTGTATAGCAAAGTCAGAATGGCTTTGTTGCATAGCACTGATAGGCATGTAAATCACAGTGAATTTACGCAGCTAATTTAAATTTAGCCATACCTATATCAGTAAATTTGTTCAATAAGTAGCACTTAATTAACAGCTCTTTTTCACGATTTACCTCTGATTTATTTTTCAAGCTAAACCCAAATATTTGCTTCAACCTATAGAAAAAGACTTCAATATAAGACCGTGCTCCATACTTAACTTTTTTCTTCCATTCATTAATACCATCTTCATAATTCTCATATGACCTAATTCTACTAATATACTTGTTTCTTTCTGATAAGTAGTCAGCTAAACAAATTTTAGTATCCTTCCTAGGGCGAATAATAGGCACAATATTGTATTTTCTGCATTCTTTATACACACTTTTTATATCATAAGCCGCATCTGCTCGAATAGAACAAATGTTATATTTATCACTGACTTCTTCTAACATATCGCAGACCGGCAAATAGTCTACAGCAACACCACTAGTGTAGTTCATGCTTATTGCTTTCTTATCATTTATGTTTAAAACAACATGTAATTTTCTTACTTGACCATAACCACTGTATTTTCTTTTTCAAATATTAAGCTTACTATGCCCACCGTTATTATTGTAGATACTAACTCTAGTGCTATCTACGGCAATTTCAACATTTTCCAGATCATCTTTATTGCTTCTATGGTCATCAATCTTCAAATTAAGCTTTTTAAATCTTCTGGAAGCTTGTGTATAGCTGATAATCTTAAGTTTTTTGCCTATTTTTGTACCATATAACCTTTTACAGAACCTACAGCTTGTCTCAAGCCAATTCTAAAAAGATGAACTATTATGTGTATTAAAATTACAACTTTATCACTATAAGTGTTATTGCCACCTGCAACTTTTGGACTATTTTCATACCAATTTTCTATGGCTTGATTAACAAAATGAAAAACATTTCCTCTTTTTTTGAGAAACTCGTTATATTCTCTTTGGTTACTTACTCTCATTTTTTGTGGCATAAGTTGTACTTGTTTGAAAAATGCCTATTTTACAACAAAATGCGTTAGTAGCCATATATTAAAAAGCTTTTCTTCTTACAATAACCTCAACCAACACTAGCTATGCAACAAAGCCATCCAGAAGCAGATCCAGAACATCACATCAGAAAATCACTAAACACAATCCAAAGGACAATAAAAACCACCTTAGCTAAAAAGTTAGGACTAAACATCGATACGTAATGATTTGATTCAAACAGTTGGTTGGCCTGGATCATCGCGTAAAGATTATGGTTACCGTATTAACCCTTTCACTGTGCTGATAAAAGTAGTTCGTTAACTGTGTTGAAGAGAAGTAAAAGATGTTATAATGGAAAAAGTAAAATTTGTGACAAGGCTTGTGATCAAGTTTTAAAGAAGCGTTCTTTGGTTGGTATTTTACCCTAAAGTCACATCTAGCTTTAAAATACAGTTTTTGTCTCATCTAAAAAAATACAAATTCTCAATTATGTAACTTACCAAAAGCCTAAATTTCTTTTGCTTTCTTCAATCTTTTCTACTCTGTTCGTTTGCCGACTTTTGTGTTTTAAGCACATCTACACTCAATGACCCTATACTAATATATACCGGATTTCTTACTACTTTTTCCGGGATTTTTTGAAAAAAAAGTTAAAATAATTTTAAGATAGCTAAGGAATTAAAGAGCTTTGAAAATCAGCTATATCTTTTACAGTAGCTTCTTCGCTATTTGAGTTGTTTCCATTTTGGAAATAACTGTTTATTTGGGTTTAAAAGAGATTATATGAGCTTTTGGCAAAACATATCCTCCCCTATCTAAATCATCAATAACGCTATAATAGCCCTTTAAAATATTTTAAAGAATTAAGTTGCAGCAGAGAGATTGTTTTGGCTCCATCCCCTTTTTGTAAAGCTAAAGATACTAATGTTAGCAAACTCTATGAACTTAAGAATAACTGCAGAAACTACCATTTTTTAAGTCAGAAAAACCATTACTTACAATTCAATAATTTTCCAAAATCAATTATGTGTGAAAAGTAACCACTATCTATAACATCATCACTTACATCATTAACGTGGATAAGGACTGGACGACATGAAAAGCCTTTTGGACGATTTAGTGCATCTATTTTCTTTTGTACCTCTTGTATTATTGAATGACCAATTTTATCTTTTGAAAATTTGATTTCGCAAATGTAGAGAGTGTTAAACTTCGTTTGAATCATATAATCAATTTGACAACCTGCACTATTACGGGTTCTTTTCTGAAAAAATGGATTCTCGCTTATTATTCCATCAATTCCTAAGATATTATGTATACTCTTTCTATTGTTCAGCACCAAATTTTCAAATTGAAGCCCAATAATTGTATACCACTCTGGTAAGAACCCTATAGAATAGGTGTCACGACTAATTTTTCCTAGATCTTTTTCGATATATTTTAGATAAAACCTTAAATAATTATCTTGAAGTCTGTACCTCCTGAGTCGTGAATCAGTACCAGTTTTTATACTCCAAGTATGATCCTTTGCAATAAAACCAGCAAGCTCAAGTTCATATAGATACTCAGAAATGCGTCCATGTCTTACGATATTTAAAGTAGCACAAATTTCTTCTTGTTCTTTAGCTCCAGTAGAAAGAGCTCTGACTATTTGCTTATAAAAAGCAGTTTTTCGCATGAATAAATCTGAGAATATTTGATTAAATTCTTCAACTAAAAACCCACCTTTTGTAAAACAAAGCCTTTTAATATTTTCTTCAGCGCTATGTTTAAAATTTACCTCCTCTAAATACTTTGGAATTCCGCCAGTTACTGCAAGCACCTTAAACTTTTCATATGCTGAAATATTTTTTGGCCAAAATTCGTTGCAATCAGAAAGTGATAATTCTCCGAGTGTTAAAGTTAACGATATTCTCCCTACGAAACCAGTGCTGCTAAGTATATTTTTCTCGATCCAGGATGAAGCTGATCCACAAACAACAAAAATTAGCTTGTTATTATTTTTTAGCTGCGTATCCCAAAAATTTTTTATTTTGCCTAAAAAGGTTGGATCTTTTGAGCCCATCCAAGAAATTTCATCAAACAGCAATAATGTTTTTCCTGATAGTAGACGTTCACCAACTGCCCATAGTAAATCGCTCCAGTCATCATACCTAGCAAAAGATGTATTAAATTGTCTAGCAACTTGTCTAGAAAATTCATTAAGTTGGTAGGACGTTGTAGTATGCCTTTCTGGTGGCAAACCTATAAAGGAGTAATATTGTTCAAAATACTTACCAAACTCTTGAATTAAACGACTTTTTCCTATACGACGTCTTCCTTTGACTACTACAAAAGATGCAGTATTTTTGTCTGTAAGCTCCAGTAGTTGTTTTAACTCAGTTTTCCTACCAATAAATAATGGAGACATAAAACACAAAATATAAATCTTTGTCTCCATTATACGAGATAAAATTAGAGACGTAAATAAATAAATTTAGATCTTTGTCTCCATCTTGAACTATTGAGAGGGTTTTGTAGCTTCTGTTTCTTCTTCTATGGCAGTAGCTAGAGACTTTTTTCCTTGAGCTTCATCTACAATTTGCTGATTTCATCACTGAGAGTTTTGCAATTAATTGCTCAGAGGTTTTAAACAAAAGCTGTTCTACTGACATACTTTGCTATACCGAAATTATGAAAACTGTTTACTTTTTTGAAAAAATATTTTACAATGAATAAAAAACTTGATAAACTAAAGTGAGGTTTTTTTATAACAAGTAAAAGATAATTTAGAAATACCTCATAATCGAGTTTTAAGCTATCTTACATGATTAACCTAGGTCTTGGTAGTATAATTATACCCTGAAGTTGTAGAATGGCTTTAAAACGCAATTACGGGCCATTTGTTTTTTCTGAGCGTTTTCTTTCGTTTCTTTTATCAGATAACTTTGAAAGAGAGCTTTCCATAGCTTATTATTGTAAGTAAAAGAGAAACGAACAGAGTAGTATGTTTTAAAGTCATACTACTATATTATTATATAATAATAGGAGTTATTCTGAAAACTGAGAGTTGAACAAAACCCTCTATATTCCTGAACTTTTTCCCTATTGCTCAGCCTGCAGCTATAAAATTCAACAATCCCTCTAAGTTGTTGAAAATCTCGCATTTCTTTCACCCTTACTAAATTCAGTCTGCATAGACTAAGCAAATTCTGAAGACAAACTGAGCAAATCCGAAGACTGAAATAACTCATATTTTCTATTTTAATTTTATTAATTGCAGATGCTATGATGAACCCAAGTATTCGGATTTTCAACTGGTAAAATGCTACCATTCTCCAGTGATTTATAGTCGGTTGGTAAGACCTTTTCATAAATTGTCACTTCTTTATTCAGTTGATGATCAAATACCTTACTTTTCTTTTCCATGCCTGCAACACAAAGCACCCCATATCTAGTTCTTGCTCCATTTTTACCTTCTCTATTAAATTTTATATAGCCCTTTGTAGCTAAAGTATCAATACGTTCACGGATCAAATATTGACTACCAAGACCTGCTTTATTCTCAAATGCCTGACAGAACGAATTTATTGTATATAGACGTCCCTTCCGTGCTTCATCATAAATTAATTGTAGAATAGTATCATACCTACGCGAACGTTCTGCATCTAACCTTTGACCATAATCTTTATTCACAAGTCTTTGCGATTCATAATCAACTACGTACCAGTTATTGTTAATTTTATCAACGTATTTTGATGCAATAGCATGACCATTGCGTAACTCAAATATTAGCTGACGACAGCTTTGTTGTTCATTTGGTCTAAACATTATCATTCCTGTAGTATAAAAACTTCGCAATGAACCAGCTCCACTAAAGCTTTGAAAGGGATCTTCTTCTAATGATTTCTTTTGAATCTTTTTTGTATGATGTACTAAAATAACCCCTTCACCTTGATTAGCCAGCTTTCTCAATTTACCAACCCTTTCTTGTAGAAAGAATAACATAGCATTGTTGTCATTTTCACTACTATTCTCACCGGCATCAAAAATATTGCGTAGTGGATCTATTGCTATTATATCAACTGCATTCGAGCCAAATGAACTTTCTATTTTATCTAAAATAATCTCTATACTATCATCATTTAGAAGTAACTCCACTTGTGGTGTAATAACTAAGTTATATCCAGCAATTTCAAGAAGTTCTTCATTTAGTTTAATCTGCTGAAGACGTTCACGCATATAGTGATAGCCAATTTCAGTTTGTAAGTAAAAGATTTTCAAAGGTCTTGTGGGTATCATGTTCAAAAATGGAACTCCTCCTGCCATATGTAATAACCAAGAAATAAGAAAATCACTTTTTCCAACCTTAGGTGCACCTGCAAACACCAATAGTCCTCCTGGAGTTAAAATTCTTGGAGCTATTATGTCTTTCGGCATTGGTGATTTATCGTTTAAATACTTTATTACTGGAATTGCTGAAAGTGAAATGCAACGTCCTGCTTTTTGAACTTTCGAGAATTCCTCGGTAGTTGATAGTTTTTTCACATATGGAACTTGAGGAATTGAAGATAAGAATTTTTCAACATTTATACCTTCTTTCACGCAATCAGCAGCGTCCCAACCCTTTGGTTTATCTTTAGGTATTTCCAAAATGCAAAGTTCTTCAACTCCAAGACAAGTAAGTTTCATAGCAGATTTTTCAGCGTATTTCTTACCTGGTGCATCATTATCTGGCCATATAATAATGTGTTTACCTTTAAGTGGAGTCCAATCTGTCTTCTCAATAGGTGCTGCTCCTGACATTGCTGTTGTTGCAGTTATTCCTTTCTCTATCAGCGCTTCTGCACATTTTTCTCCTTCTACAAGAATAACTTTATCGGACTTCAAAATACCTGGAATATTATAGAGTGGCCTTATCTTCGGTGCACCACAGTCGGACTTTTTTATATCAAAAGGAAGATATCGCTTTCCATTATCATCATCGTAACGATAGATTCTAACGATAGCTTGGCCGTTTTCATCGTAATAATCCCAATATGTAGTTGGACTACTTGAAGTTTTGAAATGACCAAGCCACTGAGCTATAGAAGTCATTACTTCAGGAAACTCTATTCTCGTACTTTTTCTATGTACTCCTGCCCAAAGATCAATGATATCACCACCTTCTCCTGTTGCAAAATCATGCCATAGGCCAGCTTCACTGCCACTTAATTCTACTACTAGACTCTTTCCTTTATCACTTTGTACATTGCCTACATAAAACTTATCACCACGAAAAGTTCCTCTTGGTAATAGATATGAAAGGCATGATCTGATATTTAACAAAAGCTGAGCTTTTAGCTGTTCTTTTTCTAATAACGGTTTGTAATGTCCATGTGGTGCTGCTGTATTAAAATCACAATAGATGTCCATAAAATTCCCCAATATATTTAAAATTTAACTTATGAAATTCAACTAAGCTGTTTTCCAGTGTCCGTTAACTTCACTGATGAATTTTGTTGGTATGGGTCTTCCATTTTTGAGTTCATACATTACTTGCAGAACATTTCTATGCTGACTAGGTTTAAATATTACTACTCCAGATGTATATAAACTTCTTAAAACATTAGCACCACTCAATGCTTGAAATGGATTCTTTTTTAACGTGGTTGTTGACACTTTTTTGGTGTAATGTGTAACTATTACTCCAGCCGTAGGATTAGTGATAGAGCGTAGTTCATCAATACCATTTTGTAGAAAAGAGATCATACTCCTATAATCAAAAAGAGAGTCTATCACTATAAGATCAACTGTTTTTACATCGAGATTTTCCGACATAATTTCTTTTATTTTTTCCACATTCAAAGTTAACTGTACTTTTTTAGTGATAACTAAGTTTTCTGTTCCTGCATCAAGGGTTTTCTTGCTGATTCTTAGCTTCTGTAAGCGCTCTCTTATGTAATCATATTCCATTTCATTCTGTAGATAGAATATCTTAAGTGGCTTTGCAGGCTTCATACCAAGAAATGATACTCCTACCCCTACAACAACATTGCAAGCATTGATTTTTCTCCATATGAAAAGAGTCTGGAAGCTCTTTTACTCTAAACACGATGTTTACATCCTCAAAATTAATCTCAATTCGCTTAACTAACGTTCTAATAATATCACGTTTAGTTAGCCAGTCTGCATTATTAAGACTTGAGTTAATACTAGAGGAAAACCCCTCTAAATTTGTTACTACTAGAGTTAACTCTTGTGTGAGTTTTTTCTGATCAAATATCTTTTTCTTTTGTTCTTCAACCATTTTTAAGTTTTGTTTCATTGCTTTAATTCTTGGCTCAAATTCTTCTTGATCAATATATTCTTGAGCATAACTATCAATTAACCTTGCAATACCTCGTTTTAATTTATCTTCTTGTGTTTCAAGCAAAGCACTTTTTTGATCTAGTGGTGATTTTTTAAGTTCTGAAAGTCTACGTTTATACTCCTCTAATATTCTATTTGGATTTTTTAATAGATGTTTTACCTCTTCCCACACAGCCATGTCTAATGTATCTGTACGAATTAATTTGTTGTTACACATTTTATTACCGCCAAAACGGTATGAATCCGTGCCAACACAACGATAATATACCTGATTATTAGTTTTTTCCCCCTCCTTATTCCTTGCAGTGCTAGTACCATAATATGCATAATTGCAAAGCTTACATACTACTAAACCTTGCAATAAATGTCTTGCTCCTCTTTGTCTTGTTCTTGCTATTTTTCTATTCTCAGCTAATTGTTCTTGAACGATTTCAAATAAATCTTCGCTTACTATACTAGGTACTTTAATATAAATCCAATCCTCTTTTGGAACAGGATAAGTAGAATAATTATCTTTTGGATGCTCGCAGGAGTTTTTTTTCGGTCTTATATGTTTTAGTTTGACACCAAACCTTGTTTTACCAAAAGCTGCTTGTCCTTTATAAGCAGAGTTTTTTAACATACTCAAAACTACAGCCCTATCCCAATACTCTTTTCCAGTTCTCGTCATAATGGACATAGCACTTAGCCTACGACATACTTCTCCTATACTGGCTCTTTCTCTTCCTACCCAAGAAAATACTTTACGAACAACTTCAGCTTCTTCTTCATAAATCTCAAATAAGGCCTGTCCTGTTTCTGTATTTTTGTTTATATAACGATAGCCATAAGGAGCAGCACTCATTACACTTATACAACCCTTATTTGCTGCATAAATCTTTCCTCGACGACTTCGTTCCATGATTTTTGCACGTTCGTATTCTGCTATCATACCTTGCATTTGTAATAGTAATTGAGATTCTGGATTATCGCTAATTTGATGATTTAAAAAAATGACTTCCACTCCTAATTTCTTAAACTCTTCAAGTAATATCATCTGATATGCATACTTACGAGATAAACGATCAGGAGAATGAATATAAACCTTATCAATGTTACCTTCTGCTATTTTATCACGTAATTTTTCCAAACCAGGACGGATTATGTTAGAACCACTATAACCATTATCAATAAATTTATATTCATTTAATAATTTATGTCCATCCATACTAATTTGATTCTCTATAGCAGCAATTTGGCTTGCTATTGTATCTTCTTGTGCTTGCTTCCCTGAAGAAACTCTTGCATATAAACTAACTGTTACCATTTTACCGTCCTCAAATCTACTTTCTTATATTCAGAGTTTTCTTCCTTTTTGCTCGCTTTTATTGGTTTACTTAACACTAATTTTTCATACGCATCTAATAGATACAACTCTGCTAATCGATTTACTTCATAACTACAACTAATACGAACTATTAATTTCTTGTTGCCCATGAGCTCTACCATATATTATCCATCGAGACATATGGTTATTCGATCATTAGCTCTATAAATAAATTCAACTCTCCGTTCTTTTTGTAGAAGCTTTCGGGAAATAGTCTTCTCAAGTTTCAGGTTTATTGCAATATTGTTGGCGGAGTCCTTGCGCTTATTATAGCAATAATGATAAGTGAGATGAGCAAAAGATACATAGAAAAGGAATTTCAGAAAAAGATGTTTATGGAACTGGAAGAGTGTAGTTCTACTGTTAATGATGTTGAGATAGAGTCAATTATGAGTAGATGCAGACAATGATATACGCTAGAGCTTTTTCTGAAGGTTTAAGACCAGATCCAGAGCTTAAAGTATCAGAGTGGGCAAATGAGTATCGAGTTCTAGCACCAACTGCAGCATCAGAGCCAGGGAAATGGAGAACAGAAAGAACTCCTTATTTAAAAGAAATAATGGATTCACTTTCTCCTTCTTCACCTGCAGAAAAAGTAGTATTCATGAAAGGAGCGCAGATTGGGGGAACAGAAGCTGGTAACAATTGGATAGGCTATATCATCGATCAAACACCAGGGCCAATGATAGTAGTACAGCCAACAGTTGAAATGGGAAAACGTTGGTCAAAAGGAAGATTTGCGCCACTGATTGAAAGTACACCATGTTTAAAAAGTAAAGTAAAAGACCCAAGATCAAGAGATTCAGGGAATACTGTACAAAGTAAGGAATTTCCAGGTGGAATAGTAGTAATAACCGGAGCAAATAGCAGTGTAGGCCTCCGATCTATGCCAGTAAAATATCTCTTTCTTGATGAAATAGATGCCTATCCAGGAGATTCGGGAGGTGAAGGAGATCCAGTTTTACTCAGCATAGCCCGTACTAATACATTTGCACGGCGAAAGATTTTTTTAGTATCAACGCCAACGATTCATGGAATAAGCAGAATTGAGAAGGAATTTGAAGCTACAGACAAGAGATATTTTTTTGTACCATGTCCGCATTGTAATTATTACCAAATTTTAAAGTGGTCACAAATAAAATGGGAAGATAAAAATCCAAATACAGCACACTATATGTGTATAGAATGTGGTGAAAAGATAGAAAATCATCAAAAGACAGAGATGCTAGACCGTGGAGAATGGAGAGCTACAGGGGCAAAAGAAGGGAAGAAAAAAGGATTTCATCTTTCAAGTCTTTATAGTCCAGTAGGCTGGTATAGTTGGCAACAAGCAGTAGAGGACTTTCTCCATGCAAAGGAAAGCGAACAATTACTGAAGGTTTGGATAAATACTACGCTTGGAGAAACCTGGGTAGATAAAGGAGAAGTACCAGATTGGAAGCAATTATTTAACAGGAGAGAATTTTTTCCCGTAGGCACAGTACCAAAAGGTGAAGTGGTTCTCACAGCAGGAGTAGATGTCCAAAAAGATCGGTTAGAAGTAGAAGTTGTAGCATGGGGAAAAAGCCGTGAAAGTTGGTCAATAGACTACCGAGTATTTGAAGGAGATACAGGAGGAGGAGAAGTATGGGGAAAGCTTTCGGAGCTCCTCAATCATCATTTTATTGGTGAAAATGGTCTTGAATATATGATAAGTATGATGGCGGTTGATGCAGGGTATGCAACGCAGGAAGTGTATAATTGGGTAAGGAGTCATCAAGGCTCTGGAAGAGTAATGGCAGTAAAAGGTGTAAATAAAGCACTAGTGCCACTTAGCAGCCCAAGTAGAGTAGATATAACAGTTGGTGGTCAAAAGCTAAAGAGAGGAATAAAGCTATGGCCAGTAGGAGTATCGATATTAAAGTCAGAGCTTTTTCAATTACTTAATGTTTTAAAAGAAGGTGAAGAAGCTCCAGCAGGATATTGTCATTTTCCCGAATATGCACCTGAATATTTTAAGCAGCTAACGGCAGAGCAATTAGTCAGCAAAGTGGTAAAAGGATACACCAAACAAGAGTGGCAAAAGGTAAGAGAAAGAAATAAAGTGCTAGATTGCCGAATTTATGCGAGAGCTGCATCTATTGCGCTTGGAATCGATCGTTGGCCAGAGAGTAAATGGAATAGTTTGAGTGGAAAAATGGAAAGCAAAAAGCCTAAAAAAGTAAGGCAAAGCCAATGGTTGAATGAGAAGTGAAATGTATAACGAAGAATATTTAATTCAAGTCGAAGAAGCGATAAAGAAACTACAAAATGGAGAGAGAGTAGTATCAATTGCATATGGTGACCATATTGTACGGTACGGGGAAGTTCAAATAAAGGATTTATTGGAGCTCAGGCAACGAATAAAAGCGGGGTTAAAAGTTGCGGGCATGAAGCCAAAGAGGAAAATTGTTTTTTCAACGAGTAAGGGGATCATATAATGATGAAAATCGTTGAAAGGAACCGTATGACAAAAATTATAGCAAAAGAATATACAGAATTTTTAGAGCAGCTGAAAGAACAGATTGCTATTAGTCGTTATAAAGCAGCAAGAACAGTAAATAAAGAGCTACTACTACTTTATCATTATATTGGAACACAGATTCTAGAAAAACAAAAGAGCCAAGGTTGGGGATCCAAAGTAATTGAGCAGTTAAGTAGAGACTTAAAGGCTGAGTTTCCAGAAATGAAAGGTTTTAGCACAAGAAATCTAAAATATATGAGGCAGTTTGCAGGGGAATATCAAGATATTGAATTTGTGCAACAACTTGTTGCCCAATTGCCATGGGGACATAATGTATTTCTGATGGACTTAGTTCGGGACAAAGAAGCGAGGCTATTCTACATAAAAGAAGCTATAGAACATGGCTGGTCAAGAAACATCATGGTAATGCAGATTGAACTTGGGTTACATAAACGTCAAGGAAAGGCTATCACTAATTTTAAAGAGAAGTTACCTTCACCTCAATCAGATCTAGCGCATTACACGTTAAAAGATCCATATATTTTTGATTTTTTAAGTATAGGAAAGGATGCTCATGAAAGAGAAGTAGAAAAAGGTCTTGTAGGACATATGGAGAAGTTTTTGTTAGAACTTGGTGAAGGCTTTGCATTTGTAGGTAGACAATTTCATTTAGATGTTGGTGATGAAGACTTCTTTGTCGATCTATTATTCTACCATCTAAAATTACGTTGTTTTATAGTAATTGAATTGAAAGATAATAAGTTTAAACCAGAATACGCCGGTAAAATGAATTTCTACCTTTCAGCAGTAGATGACTTGCTAAAACACGAGACAGATCAACCATCTGTAGGGTTGATTTTATGTAAATCTAAAAATGATGTACTAGCAAAATACACTCTAAAAGATATGACAAAACCAATAGGACTAGCAGAATATCGAATAACTGAAAGTCTACCAGAGAATATAAAGACAGCTTTACCAACGATAGAGGAATTAGAAGCTGAGTTATCTAAAGTTTCAGATAAAGAGAAGTAATGCTACTCAAATCATTCAAACAACTATTTAGTAAGCCAAAAATCAAAAGCTCAGCGTGGGATGCAGCAGGCTCAGGAAGAAGATTTTTTCACTTTCAACCAGAGTTAGGAAGTATAAACAATTTGCTGTCTCAAAGCCTTGAAACTTTACGTAGTAGATCACGTGATATGGTGAGAAAAAATCCTTACGCTGCAAATATAATTGATACGATAGTAAGTAACTCTATTGGAACAGGAATAAAACCACAATCAAAAGCAAGAGATGGAGAATTTCGAAAGAAGGTGCAAGAATTATGGCTAAAATGGACAGATGAAGCAGACAGTAACGGAGTAAGTGATTTTTATGGATTACAAGCTCTAGTGTGCAGAAGTATGATAGAGGGAGGAGAATGTTTTGTACGTTTAAGAACGAGAAAGCTGGAAGATAGATTTTCTGTACCATTACAACTACAAGTACTTGAGTCTGAACATTTAGATAATAAAACAAATCAAACTTTAGGAAATGGTAATGTAATAAGAAACGGGATTGAGTTTAACAGGCTTGGGCAAAGAGAAGCATACTACCTATTTAAAGAACACCCTGGTGAAAGTATGTTTGGAGAATCAGTGAGAGTGCCAGCAAATGATGTTTTACATATTTATAGACCATTAAGACCTGGGCAAATCAGAGGGGAGCCTTGGCTTTCTAATATACTGCTGAAGCTTTATGAGCTTGATCAATATGATGATGCAGAGCTGGTGAGAAAGAAAACTGCAGCAATGTTTGCTGGATTTATTACGAGACTCGATCCAGAAGCAAATATCATGGGAGAAAGTGAAAGTAATGAGCAAGGAGTGGCACTATCAGGTTTAGAGCCAGGAACAATGCAGCTTTTAGACCCAGGAGAAGACATAAAATTTTCAGAACCGTCAGATGTTGGAGGAAGTTATGAAGCGTTTATAAGACAGCAACTCAGGGCAATAGCGATTGGTACAGGGATAACATATGAGCAACTAACAGGAGATTTAACCGGTGTTAATTATTCATCAATTAGAGCAGGATTAATAGAGTTTCGTAGGAGATGTACAATGTTACAGCATAACATAATGGTATTTCAGTTTTGCCGTCCTGTATGGGATAGGTGGTTAGAGTTAGCACTACTTTCTGGAGAGCTAGACATAGGTGAAGAATGGACAAAGGGAAAAGAAGGAGCAAAAAAAGAAGTAAAATGGATACCACAGGGATTTGATTGGGTCGATCCGCTAAAAGATCAGCAAGCACAGCAAATGGCAGTAAGAAATGGATTCAAGAGTCGAGCGGAAGTAGTATCAGAAATGGGTTATGATGTAGAAGAAATTGACCAAGAAATAGCAGAAGATCAAAGACGTGCAAGTGAACTGGGCTTAAGTTTTGATTCTGACGTTACGGCCAATCAAGAGGTGATATGAAACAACAATGGCTAAACAGATGTGTAATGGTAGAACCAAGGAGTTTTGAGTTACTGTCACTACAAACAGGAAAGCAGCCTATCTTTAAAAATATAAAACATGCAGTAAGAAATAGTGAAAGAGGAATAATACCGATACATGGCATTTTAACTAAAAAACCTGGTGCATTTGATGAAATGCTCGGAATGACATCATATGAGCAAATAGAAGAACAAATTACACAAGCATTAGCAGATAGTAGCATAGAGACAATTATACTGGAAATAGATAGCCCCGGAGGAGAGGTAAACGGTATATTTGACCTAGCTGACTTTATTTATGAATCAAGAGGAAAAAAGAGGATAATAGCGATAGCAAATGATGATGCATATTCTGCTGCGTACGCTATAGCTTCTAGCGCTGAAAAGGTATTTGTGAGTAGAACTTCAGGAGTAGGAAGCATAGGAGTAATAGCAAGTCATATAGATCAAAGTGGGTTTGATGAAAAACAGGGAATAAAATATACGACAGTATTTGCAGGAAGTAGAAAAAATGATTTAAATCCACATGAGCCAATAACTTCTGAGAGTTTAGAAAACCTAAAAAGCGAAGTGAATCGTTTATATGGAATGCTGGTTGAGCTAATAGCACGCAATAGAAACCTTTCTGTAGAAGCAATCAAATCAACAGAAGCAGGGCTATATTTTGGCGAGAAAGCAGTAGAGATAGGTCTTGCAGATGGAATTACAATTCTTTCATCTATTAATCAAAACAGGAGTATTATTATGAATGAACAAACTACAAATGACCTAAAAACTAATAATTTAACTAAGTATCGTACTGAAGTTGTTGAATTAATACGTTTGTGTAACTTATCACGAATGCCAGAGAAAATAGGAGAATTTATTGAGCAGGGTGTAAGTGTTGAGCAAGCAAGGGAGGTTTTAATGGAATTACTTGCAGAAAGAACAAAGAAGACAGAGATAATAAGTACAATACCACAGAATTCAGGAGAAGAGTTGATGATGCAGGTAGCGAAAAGTCGTAGGCATTTAAAATATATAACAAAAGGAGAAAAGCAAAATGAGTAGTATAACAGAACAAAATAATCTAGGTGACTTATTAAAGTATGAGGCATCAAGTCTATATTCAAGAGACCAAATAACGGTAGCAAAGGGTCAAAATCTGAAGCTAGGGACAGTTGTTGGTCGTGATAAAGACAACATGATTAGGATAATAAATCCAACTGCCACAGATGGCACACAAACAGCAATAGGTGCAATAGTAAGTGATGTAAATGCGACAGAAAATGCCAAAGCAGTAATTATTACTCGTAGTGCAATGCTAGCTGATTATGCAGTTGTATGGCCAGCAAATATCACTGAAGAGCAGAAAACTGCAGCAATAAAGCAACTTGAAGGACGAGGGATCATTATCCGCAAGGGAGTTTAACTAAAATTAATAAGGAGAAAAAGAATGCAAAATCCATTTACAAATACAGCATTTAGCATGACGGCACTAACAAATGCGATGAATATATTGCCGATAAATTATGGACGTGTTGGAAATTTAAATTTATTTCCAAGTAGATCAGTAAGATTTAGACATATTACGATAGAAGAACACAACGGAGTGTTAAGTTTACTACCAACGCAGTTACCCGGAGCACCAGCAACAGTAGGAAAAAGAGGAAAAAGAAAAGTAAGAACATTTACGATTCCACATATTCCTCATGATGATGTAGTGTTACCAGAAGAAGTACAGGGAATAAGAGCATTTGGATCAGAGAGTGAACTGAAAGCGCTGGCAGACGTAGTAACTGACCATTTACAGCTAATGAGAAACAAACACGCAATAACATTAGAGCATTTACGAATGGGAGCGCTGAAAGGAATAATTTTAGATGCTGACGGGTCAGAATTATTAAATCTGTACAACGAATTTGAAATCACGCCAAAAGTAGTAAATTTTGCACTAGGAACAGCAACAACAGATGTAAAGCGTAAGTGTATGGAAGTACTCCGGCATATAGAAGATAATCTAAGTGGTGAATATATGACAGGAGTACATGCTCTGGTAAGTCCTGAATTTTTTGATGCATTAACCTCTCACCAAAAAGTAAAAGAAGCATATGAAAGATGGCAAGAAGGAGCAGCACTTCGAAATGATATGAGATCAGGATTTACGTTCTGTGGAATTACATTTGAGGAATATAGAGGGCAAGCAACTGATCCTGAAGGAACCGTAAGAAGATTTATTGAGAAAGATACAGGTCACTGTTTTCCACTAGGAACAGCAAGCACATTTACAACATATTTTGCACCAGCAGATTTTAATGAGACGGTAAACACACCAGGACAGCCACTATATGCAAAGCAAGAACCAAGAAGATTTGATAGAGGAACAGATTTACATACGCAGTCAAATCCATTGCCAATGTGCCATAGACCTGGCGTATTAGTAAAAGTCGCTATAGCATAACATACTGGTAGAGTAACTACAAGGTGGTGAGGCACAGAACGACTCTACCGATATGCGCTTTCTTAGCATGTAAAGGTTAGTATATCAAAAAGAAATATGCAAGAGAATATTAAGCGATTATTAGAAGATTGTTTTGCCCATTTAGGAGAAGTGGCTTTGTATAAATCAAAGGATAAGTCATACATGGTACAAGTATTAAAGCAACAGCCAGATAAATTATACGAGATTGGTGAAGGACAATTTGTGGAAGAAACTTTAGCGTTAGAAGTAAGTGCGTTTGATGTGTTAAAGCCAATAGTGGGAGATGTTTTTGTTATAGGTGATCGAAGATATAAAGTACACTCACCGCCACTTAGAGACAAGTCTGGAATAACGTGGAAAATAAAAGCGTCTGGGGTGTAAAATGTCTGTTCATATAGAAGTTGAGGTAATAGAAAGTGTAAATGCTAAAAGAAGAAAAGTAGAATTAGCAACGGTAAAGGCATTAAACAAAACGGCACTATGGTTAAAAGCGCAAGCAGCTAAGGAAATCAGTGAGGAAAAGAAGATAAAATTAAGTTTGATAAGAAAGAGATTAAGAATTTTTAAGGCAAAAACTAGCAGATTAGACGTGTTAATTAGAGCAAATTTGTATGATATTAGAGTATCAGCAATGGGCAAGATGAGACAAACAAAAAGAGGTACAAAAATAGGAAAACATGAGTTTATAGGAGCGTTTACTGCAACAATGCCAAGAGGAAATAGTGGTGTTTTTAGGCGTGAAGGAAGAAAAGCTTTGCCAATACAAGAGGTAAAATTAGGACTGGAGCCAGAAGCATCAAAAATAATAAAGGAGCTAGTTAATTATGAGTTTGAAAGGATGTTTGGAAAGTTCTTTGAACGTGAATTGAACTATATTACAAGAAATGTATGAATTTTAAAGATTTGCATAATGCAATCTGCACTACGCTGAAGAGAGAAATATCATCGATACAGACATGCGAAGTATATCCAGCAATAAGAAAAGAATTAGTAGCACCAGCGGTTTTTGTGGAGCTTAGCGGATTTGAAAAGGGACATGATCCTGGAACAGAAGAGTTAGCACTAAAAGTAAGATTTGAGGCAAGGATTGTAGTTGATGGAACAGTCGAGTATTCCTCGTTAGTTGTAAGGTCATTAGCAGCAGAAGTAGCAAGAGTAGTAAATAAAAATACTTGGAATGTGGAAAATGTTTCACCTGCTGAATTTATCTCTGCGGAAGTTGACGGATTTAGGCCAGAGCTAGATGCTTATCTTGTGTGGCTAGTTGAATGGGTTCATGAGGTACACTCGGGTAAATCAGTATGGTCAACTGGCATAATGCCACATGTTATTGATATAGGTGAAGTGCATGTTAGACCATAGTTTTGCAATTTCAGAGCTAAATAGAAAAGTAGCGAATATCATTCGTATAGGAGTTGTAAAAGAAATAGATTATGAAAAAGCAAAAGTAAGAGTAAAAATAGGTGAACTTTTAACAGATTTTCTTCCATGGATAACTTCTAGAGCAGGAGAGGAAAGAAGCTGGCTACCACCAAGCATAAATGAACAGGTAGTAATATTGTCACCATTGGGAGAGTTATCATTAGGAGTAGTACTGTCTGGAATATATCAACAGAAGTATGCTGCACCAGAGAATAAAAAGGAAATAAATAGTGTAAAATTTCAGGATGGGACAAAGTTTACATATGATAAAGGGAAGCATCATTTAGAGATTGAAGTAGTGGACAAAATAACACTGAAGGCTGGGGAATCGAGTATAGAAATGACAAAAGATAGTATTAAATTAAAAGCAAGAAGAGTAGATTTAAATTGATATATATGAGTAAAGCAGTTGTTTGCATAGGAGATCATTGTACAGGTATGCCGATTCATGTCTGTGTGAGCGGGAGTGAAGATGTATTTGTTAATGGTAGACCTGCTTGTCGTAAGGGTGATATCTTGAGTATTGGGGAAACACTAACGCAAGGATCAAACAACGTATTTGTAAATGGTATTGGTGTAGCGAGAACAGGTGATGTGGCATCCTGTAGTTTTCAAATAGTAAGTAAAAATCAAAGTGTGTTTTCAAAATAAAAAAATTAAAATAGTCGAAAAATGAAAGGAATGGACGCTAAAACAGGTAAAGAATTAGAGGGAATAGAACATCTGAAACAATCGATAATTGATATATTGACCACTCCTATTAACAGTAGAATAATGAGAAGAGATTATGGCTCAAGACTATTTGAATTAGTAGATAAGCCAATAAATAGGGATTTAACTTTGGAAATTTACGCATCAACTGCAGAAGCACTGGGGAAATTTGAGAAGAGATTTAAGTTAGAAAAAGTAAAAGTTGAAGGAGTAAAAGAAGGAAAAGTGACGCTTGATCTAGAAGGATTGTATCTGCCAATGGGAAGAAAGATTCGCTTCGATGGGGTTGTAGTATAAAGATGCAGCAGCCAAATATTATTGAATCACTGAGCTTTGAGGAAATCTTTTCGAGAATGAAGGAAGAGTTAGTAAAGCGAGATGCAAGTTTTACAGGATTGGTGGAAAGTGATCCAGCAATGAAGGTATTAGAAGTAGCAGCATGGCGAGAACTTTTGCTTAGAGAAAGAATAAATGAAGCAGTAAAGAGTAACTTACTTAAATTTGCGACAGGAGAAGATCTTGATAATTTGGCTGAGTTTTATGGAGTAGAGAGAGAAAAAGAAGAAGAGGATGAAAGATTTAGAAAGAGGGTAAAAGCAAAAATAGCAGGTTGGTTAACAGGAGGAAGTAAGGAATATTATAAATATCATGCACTGTCAGCAGATAGTAGAGTAAAAGATGCACTAGTGGAATCAACTATACCAGGGAAAGTACAAATCTCAATCTTATCAACACAATTATCCATAACTGGCATAGCGTTAGAAGAGCTACTAGAAATTGTAAAAAAGCAGGTTACTAGAGATGATATAAGGGTTTTAACCGATACAGTAACAGTAATTGGCTGCAATATTATGGAAATAGATATCCACAGTAGAATGAGCATAAGTCCTTTAATATCAGAGGAAGAAATCAAGAAGCAGTTTATTAAGAAGTTTGAATTAGCAAAAAGATTAGGGTGGAGTGTAACAAGATCATGGATAATAGCGAATCTATTTGTAGATGGTGTAGAAAATGTGGAATTGATCGAGCCAAGAGAGGATGTTGTGGTTCTGGGAAATGAATCTGCAAATTTGAAAAATTTAAAGATTGAGTTGAATTAATGTTATTACCCCCAAACGCAACAAAGCAAGAGCAAGCACTGGTTGATGCAACAGATTATAAGGTTGATCCGAGCTGTATCAGAGGATTTAAGTTTAGTCTTAAAGATGAAATACTGCCGTGGATAATAGAAGAATATGGTTTAGAAGAAATACTGCGCTGGGTAAAAGATAGAAGAAAAGCCGTAATAGAAGGAGTAAAATTTCAAAGACTGAGAGGAACTCCAGCATCACTAAAAGTAGCACTAAAATGGGCAAATATAGAAGATATTACAATCATCGAAGAACCACCTGGTAAACACTTCTTTGAATTACAAATAGGAATAAAAGATGTTCCAAATGACTTTTTTGTAGATGCAGTAGTAGAACTTGCAAAACTATCGTTACCAGCAAGATCGCGGCTAATGAGGATTTTCAATGATCACTATAACGTTGATAGGTTTATTTTAGATGAAAGTTTATTTGGAAGTTTGTTATCAGACTACTCTGGTATAAAAGTTGAAAAAAATGGGCCAGTGTTATCGTTTGGAAGAATAAATTTTTTCAGCTCTAGAGGTCCGTTAGTAGAGATTGTAGACAACTATTTAAGAGAGCATTATGAACAAACATTTAGTAATGACATATATCGATTAGATGTAGCAGTACTTGGAGAAACAGAGCCTCACACAAAGGATTACAAAGGCATTTATGAAAGAAGTCATCAGTGGTATAACGTAAAAGCACTATATCCATTACCACAAAGTTTATTACCAGAAATTAAGTTTGCGAAAGCACAGATTGTACTGTCAGATAGCTGGAAATTAGGAGAAATAAATAGCTGTTTTCCTCTTTGTTATCAAGAAGAGATAGGAGGCACACTTTTCCTTGGTAATGATAAACTTTCTGATCAGCTATGGAACTTGGAATACACACCAATTTTGGAAAGATTTAATATCAGCTATGAATATGAAGCAAAGAATCTTACTGATCAAAAGGTTGCGAAAGCTAATTTAACGGAATATCACGTTAGTTGCAAAAATGATAGAAGTTCAGGAAAAGAAGATTCAATACACGAATTAGAAAATTACATTTTAGTGTTTTACCCAGGAGTACTGAAGTGGCATGAACATCGACATTTGCACAGAAGTTGGAAAAATAGTCAAGTAATATCTCTAATAAGTTAAATACTTATATTTAGATCCTCATATATTATATTAATAATAGGTTAAAATGTATGAAATAAAAAGAAAAGGACTTGCTTTCTCATGCTAAAAAGGACATGACTTGAATAGCGGCAGGTAAATATAAGAAATTTGTCTGGTGCTAGAAAAGCTAATTTTGTGAGGTAAGTATGAAGTTTAGCAAGAGTAAGTTTTTTAAAGAAGTATCAAGTAAAAACATTAATAAAAGAAATGAAGAAGGAGAGACGATCTTGCATCAAGCAGTAGAAATCTCTGATTACAAAACAGTGAAATTATTAATAAAAAAAGGATCAGAGGTAAATGCAAGAGATAAAAAGGGTTATACACCACTACACTGTGCAGTATTTGCGAAAAGCTTAGAAAATGTAAAAGTGCTGCTAAGGTCGGGAGCAGAAGTAAATGCCACTCAATATGTCAGTGGATGTACGCCACTGCACTCTGCGTGCAAAGGAGCAGGAGTTGAAATAATAAAAGAGCTAGTAGAAGCAGGGGCTGAAATTAATCAACTAAATAAGTATGGTGCAACACCAATGTATTATATATGGGAAAGTGAAAAGTATTCTCTGTGTGATAGTAAAGAAAGTGAAAAGGCGAGCAAATTTCTGAGAGAAAAAGGTGGAATAACAAAAAGCAGAGAACTGACGTGCTATGGAATAGAGAGGCTAGTAGGAGAAATAGCAGACATGTTGAATGGGAGCTATATGCCGGAGCTAAAAATAATAGAGATAGGAGAAATAAGGAAGAAAGATAAATCACTAATAAAGGAAGAATGTGAAAATTTAGCAAGCAAAATAATGAGCCAAGTAAGTGAAATGATAGATGAGGTGGTGAAAAGGAGGGCTTAAAGAAGGGGTTTAAATTCAGAGAAAAGGTGAGGTAGGTCATGAGTAAAAAAGGAAAAGAGGAGTCACTATTAGAGAACTCATTTAAAAATATTTATGCAAGAGACAGAATAGCTCTGCATTACGCGGTAGACGCAAAAACAGTGAAGTTATTAGTTGAAAAAGGAGCGAATGTGAATGTAGCAGATGCGGAAGGATATACAGCACTGCATCTAGCGGTAACGGAGAAACGTCTAGAAACCGTGAGAGAATTGATAAAATCAGGAGGGAATGTAAATGCGGAAGAATATGGAAATAAATGCACTCCATTGCACCTTGCATGTATGGTGGGGAAAGTGGAAATAGTGGAGGAGCTAGTAAAAGCAGGGGCTGAAATAGAGCAAGCAGATAAATTTGGAATGACAGCAATGGATTATGCGAAAAATAGCAAAGAGATAACCGAGATATTGAAGAAAGAAACGGACAGAATTGAAAAGTTATTTGAACAAATAGAACCTTCTATGAGAGGCTGAAAATATGGAAAGAGAAACAGAAAAGAAAGTAATGAATTTAGAGAGAAAACCTTTGGGTGAGCTGAGAAAAACGTGGAAGAAGGTATTTGGGGAAGAGGCACCTAAACACTCAAAGAAATATCTGATACCTAGATTAGCGTATAGAATGCAGGAGGAAGCTTATGGAAAAATGTCAAGAAAAGGAGCAAAAAGACTAGAGTATCTAGCAGATCAACTAGAGAAGGGAAAAAGAATAAGTAGTGACAAACTTCCAGTAGCAGGAACAGAGCTAATATTAGAGAGAGGAGAAGAGATGCATGCAGTAATGGTAACAGATAAGGGTTTAATCTACAGAGAAGAATTTTTTACGTCATTGTCAGCAGTAGCCGGAAAAATAATGGGAATGAGTTACAACGGCCCTTTATTATTTGGAATGGTGAAAAAAATGGAAGTTGAAAATGCTAAAAGAAGTAAGATGTGCAATATATACGAGAAAGTCAAATGAGGATGGACTAGAACAAAAGTTTAACAGTCTTGATGCGCAACGAGTAGCATGTGAAAAGTATATAAAGAGCAAAGAAGGCTGGGTAGCATTGGCAAAAAAGTACGATGATGGAGGATATTCAGGAAAAAATTTAGAAAGACCAGCGATAAAGGAATTATTTGAAGATGTCAGAGGAGGAGAGATAGACTGTGTAGTAGTATATACACTAGATAGGTTATCAAGAGAAACAAAAGACAGCATAGAAGTAACGTCATTTTTTAGAAGGCACCGAGTAAATTTTGTAGCAGTAACACAGATATTTGACAATAATACGCCAATGGGAAAATTCGTACAGACAGTATTATCAGGAGCAGCACAACTAGAAAGAGAGATGATAGTAGAGAGAGTAAAAAATAAAATAGCAACATCAAAAGAACAAGGTTTATGGATGGGAGGAACTTTACCGCTTGGGTATGATGTAAAAGATAAGGAATTAATAATAAATGAAAAAGAAGCAAAAACAGTGCAGCATATATTTGAAAGATATTTGGAGCTGAAGTCAATGGCAGAGTTGGCAAGAGAGTTAAACAGGGAAGGATACCGAACAAAAGCAAAAACGGATATCTTTAAAAAAGCAACGGTGAGAAGAATAATAACAAATCCAATATATGTGGGAAAGATAAGACATTATGACAAACAGTATGAGGGAAAGCATGAAGCAATAATAGAAGAGGAAAAGTGGAAAAAAGCACAAGAATTGATAAGTAATCAACCGTATCGAGGAGTAAAATATGAGGAAGCGCTACTAAAGGGAATAATTAAATGTAAGAGCTGTAGTGTAAATATGACACTGACATACTCAAAAAAAGAAAATAAAAGGTACCGATATTATGTATGCAACAATCACTTAAGGGGAAAGAATTGTGAATCAGTAAATCGAACAATAGTAGCAGGAGAAGTAGAAAAAGAAGTGATGAGAAAAGCGGAGCAGATATATGAAAATTGGAGAGAAAAGACCGAAGAAAAATGGGAAAATTTAAATTTTGGAAAGCAGAAAGAAGTAGTGAAAAAGTTAATAAAAGGAGTAATGATAAAAGAAGATGGAATAGAGGTGAGTTTAGAGGATAAGGTGGAATTTATACCAATAAAAAAGAAAGGAAAGAAATGCACAGTAACTGAGCCAGAAGGCAAAACAAACAATGCACTACTGAAAGCAGTGGTAAGAGCCCATCTGTGGAAACGGCAACTAGAAGAGGGAAAATACGAAAGTGTGAAGGAGCTGAGTGCCAAAATTAATATAGGTACAAGACGTATACAGCAAATTTTGAGGCTGAATTATTTAGCACCAAAGATTAAAGAAGACATAGTAAATGGGAGGCAGCCAAGAGATTTGAGGTTAGCTGAATTAAGGGAAATACCGATGCTTTGGGGTGAGCAATTGAAGAAATTTTACGGCTCAGCATCGTAACGTTTATAAAAACAACAATATGAAAAAACATCGAAAAAAGTATGTGCCAGAAAATTAAAAAAGGTTATTGCAAAAGGAGCTACTACAAAGAGCCACACAAAAGATGCTGAAATTGATATAGAAAAGTAAGTCAATGTTACAGAATCAATTATGTGAAAATATCAATATAAGTGATGAAGATTTTAGTATGTTAGATGCAATAATGGTAGAAAATGATCCAATTTTAGCTGCATATTTTAATAGTAGACCTGGAGTGTAAAAGGCAGCCCAGCCAATTGTATGTTCCATATCCTCATTTTGTAGCCAGCTTAAAAACAACATAAAAGAGTATTCTTAGAAGACATTGGTACGAACTCCTTAACCTATAAATTATAGTAGTTTATATTTAAATAATAATCTTCAACTTTTTTAGCAAATCAATCTACCTAGAAACTTCTCTCCTAGGATCAGAAGTCCTTCTTAACTCTTCACGTTCTGTCCATTTGTTGTTAGACTCGCTTATTACTTCAGGACGTATTAAATATCCACCAGATCTTTCAAAATATCCTTGCTCAATAGCATCGTAGACCCTATCTCCACCAAGTAAGCAACTCTCACCTAATTCTTCTTCATAACCTTTGAATTTTTCCAATACTTCCTCTTTATTACTCGCTTCTACTATAATTTTGCTTTTATCTTGTACGTCAGGATACAGTTTAACGTCTATCTTTCCCAAACTAGTATAGAAAGTCAGTACTATATTGCCCGTAAGGTTAGTATAATTTCTTATCCCATCTTCCGTTATAATTTCTACCTCACTTTCACCGATTGCTATTACATCTCTTCTAGATTCTATACTTCCATGAGTTAAATTTGCTTCATTTATGATTTTCGCAACCTCAACTACACTACTTTCTGAATATTCCAAATAGAGAATAGAGTTATCCACTTTTACATTTTTCACCTTGCCAGTAGTTGCACTTTTAACAATTTCCATAAATTTCAAACTACGCTTTGCATAACTTTTATAGGCTTTTACCATATTAGCTTTGTGGCTTTTAAACTCTTCTAGTTCATCAATGACAAGGATGCTGCTTATAGTATGTAGTACTACTCCTTTTGATACTAAGTTACATACTATACGACTAGCAACCTCTACATCACTTGCAATTCTAGAGTTCTTTTTTAATTCACTAATTTTTCTTATTATACAATCTGCAAAGCCATATTTACTCTCATATTTCTTGTCATATAAACTTCCTGACACAGCAAAGTTCAGCATTACTCCTGCTTCTATAGCTCTTTTTACAACTTGCTCTAACTCGTTCATGTTTTCGGCTGCATTGGCCATATCTAAAAAAGTTTTCAATTCCTCCCGTTGGTTTAATATTAAAATGTCCCATAAAGTGGAAGCTTTAGGTAAATGTTCTTTGTCCTTCCATCCTTTGTAATCAATTGCTCCTGCTTCTAACAGTAACCTTTCTGCTTCTTTAAAACGAATTTTATCACCATAACAAGCATCTCTAATCTTTTGAAAAATACGAGACTTTCCTTTGCAATCACGAAGATTTAAAATCTCTTTAAGACCTTCATTTCCTCTGTGCTGATTTAAAAACTCTCTTAGTTGATTAGTGTCAAGGCTATGACCGCAAATATCTTCTAAATGGCTTTTTGCTCTCATTTGCTCCTGAGTTAAAAAGATTTGTTCTAAAATATTCACTTCAAAAGGTTTTTTGTTAATAATTACAATATCTAGAGGAGTTTTTCCTTGTTTATCAGGTTGATTACGTGCTCCTTTGTTCAGAAGTAAAGGTATATTTAAAGTATTATAATAAGCAGCATAGTGCAAAGGTGTTTGTCCTTCACTGTCAACTATGTTAGGATCAGCTCCAGCCTTTAAAAGTAAAGTTATAAATGCTCCAACTGCCCAGGCCATATCTTTTTCTACTGCCAAACGCTCCATACTTTGTATTACATGCAGTATTGTCAACTTGGACTTTCCTCTTTGAAGATTGAGAACAATCTTTAGATCATCATTACTTTTGTTGTCTTGTAAAAAATTCTCAAACCTTGTAATGTTACAAAATGGAAAGTCTTTTAGGAGACTTAACAACGCCTTATTCAAATTTTTTTGGCCCTCTTTTAATAAGTCAGGTGCACCTGAAGACCACTCAGATATTAAATTATTGAATTCTTCCCTTTTTATAATAGAGATCAAAGAGCTGTTATCACTAAGCAGCAATGAGTATTTAAGTGATTCATATTCATCATCTACTTGCTCTTCTTTCTGTTTCGCTTCTCTCTTCTCCAAATTATCTATATCACCATCTTTAATGAGTGCAATTAAATACTTCAAAAATTCAACATTTCTATTTTCCAGTAAGGGACATGCTCCATTCTTCATAAGAATCGAGATCATTTTTGTATTTCGGCCAGCCAAGTATAATGGAGTCCTACCTTTTTCATCTACTGCATTAACATCAGCCCCATTATTTATTAGGTGCTCTACTATTTTTGTTTTGTTACCCAAGATAGCATAATGCAAAGGAGTACTTCCATCATTATATTTCTTCCTAACACTTGCCCCATTCTTTATCAGGACCTCTACCATTCGTGTATTTCTATGCAAGATAGCATAATATAATGGATCACGATCGTATCTATTTGTTTTAGCTTCTCTTCTACTTTTCTGAACACATTACTCTCACTTAAACCAACGTCAGTATCAATAGAAGCTAGTATTTCTTCCAACTTATCAAAACTCATAACTCTCCTCATTTTAAAACTCCATATTTTATTATTATATACTTGACATAAAAAACAAGAGCTATGTAACACTTACTCTTAAGGTGTAACTGGTTCTGGTAAATTTTGTCTCCCTATTTCATATTCATTTAGCTTAGTACTAGGCTTTAATATTGCATATGTAATGCCACTAGCAATGGCTCCAACTATCAATGCAGCAATAACTAATATTGATAAACTTATATGAGTAACAATACATCCAATGGTTACTGTCAACGTGGCTATTACACCTACAGAGAAACCGGTCTTTATTGCTCTTGAAGTTTCAGAATGCTTCTTTTTTTGAAAATTAAGATACTCAACAATATTTTTGTGGCCGCTTCTATCAGCTAAATCCAGGGGAGTATTACAATCAACGTCCTTTACATCAATAGTAGCCTTTTTTTCCTCTACAAGATATTGAACTATGTCTGAGTATTACAACATAAACTTGTCAAACTTTTTCGGACTTAACTTGCCAGCTCCTCTACCAGGGAACGCTTTCTCTACATATGAGCTTAAAATCCCTGAAATCTCATTAAATTTACCACTCATGACTTTTCTAGTAATCTCTTTTTGCATTCCCATATAATCAATATTTAACCGGTGCATTGATACACCACTTTTTAATCCAGCTTGCTCTACTACTTTCTCAAATCTCTTTGTAATATTGCGTGCATATCCCTGTGCTTCTAGTGGAGATATAGACTGATCTACTGTAGAAACATACTTTTGACCTGTAACTTTTCTAATGAGCATGTCAAGTAACATTATCGTACCATTTACATCCATTTTTGCATTTACTTGTGAGATTGGACTTGGAGTGCTCTCAGGTTTAGAACTTAACAATCCACTTACAGAGCTTTTTACCCAGCCAAATAAATCATTTATAGCTCTTTTTACAATAATCCGAACAGATCGTAATATGCTACTGGCCTGCTATAGCCATCAACACATATCTTATCTCATTCGGACTATTATAAGAAAAGCTATAATTTTAGGTATTCTTGTTGGGTTTTTCCCACTTGATAGGAGCTTTCCTGAAATTTTTTCATCAGCAATGCGACAAAAATCTTCTATGAAACAGTAAAGTTCTGTAATATCTTTTTTCATGGGTAACCTCTTAATTATTGCTAAAATACTCGAGTTTACCCTATTTCCTTCTTTATTAATTCTACTTTTATCTATTTTCTAATCCATAACTGGGGTCATTAAGTTAATATCTCAAGATAGTTTCTAAAAAATTTACTACTATGCTTATGGTTTTGGAGTATGATGAATTTTTCTTCTTTAGTATTACTTGGCTTTATTTTAGTTCAAAAGAGGTCATTTGAAGCATTTGGTGTTTCTATTGGAGCATTTTGGGTTTCTTGCTAGTTTCTTACACGTAGATTAAGTATATTAGGATTATTATTATCTTCTTTGTCTAAAATTGTAATAAATATACGTGTGATTAATAGAGGTTCTTATAACTTACTTGTTAGATTAAGTTGTGTCTATTACACATTCTTAGATTGAAAGATAAATCCTCCAGAAACGATGTTAATTTTCTGCTATTTCTCATGAATATTAGTTTGTATCTCAAGTTCGTTCACCTATTACTGTCTTGTTTTTACTTTCAATATTTACCTCTCTCACCTCGGTATTAGGTTCTTTAATATTGGAGGCAGAAAAACACTCACTACTTTGCTTACCTCTATGCATTGAAAATGATGTCCCTATCCACTTTTCAATACCATTGACTGCTTCATTAAACCTTTTTATATCTACGTTGTCTAGAAGTTCAAAGACTTGTAGAGAAACTTCCTCTGGAACTAACACTGGTAAATTACCAGAAACTTGTTCCAACAAATCCAGTATTTCTATCACTGATTTATTTTTACTCTCTATTAGGTAAGCAAGGATAGGAAATTCACTTTTAGCTTCTTCTAACTTGCTTTCCATATCTTTCTCTCGTAGAGAAGATGCTAATTTATTGGACTCCTTACTTGTCAGAACGTTATTCAGAATATTATAAAGAAAAGCTTTTGGTGGAAATACCTTGTGTAAATTACTCGAACCTTGTTCTAGTAAATCAAGTCTTCCTTTCCCTTTTTGATATTGACTTTCTATTCGTTCAGCAAAGATGGGAAATTCACTTTTAGCTTTTTCTAACTTTTCTCTCATATTTCTGTCTCGTACGTAAGATGCTAATTTATTAGCTTCCTTACTTTTCAGAATATCATACAATGTACAACTTTTGTTAATCTTTTTTCTTTCATTCTTTCTAGTTCATCTATACACCTACTACGATATTCTAACATTTGTTGCGCAAGATCGTGAGATAACCTACTTTGTATGAGATTATACAACTCTTCTCTGTTCTCAAAGTAATCTAATCTAGTTTCAAGTGCTATTAAGGTTTCTACCATTTCCACTCTTTCGGAAACACAATATTCTAAGAAAGTAACCTCAGAGTAGAAACTTACATCTGTATCAGCACCTTCTTCTATTAAAAGTTCTACTACTCCTTCATGGCAATTTTGAGCAGCAAACAACAAAAGAGTAGTATCACAATTAGAACCAATTTTTAACCTTTCATTAATATCTGGTTTTATCCTCTCTAATAGACATGATAATATTCCTTTATAGCCCTTTAGAATAGAAAGTTGTAAAGGAGTATACCATTTATCATTTCTTATATTTGTATCAGCACCTCTATTTAATAGAGCATCTACCACCACTATATTGTTCTTTGCAACAGAAATATGTAAAGGAGTATATCCCTCACAATTTTTTACATTTATATCAGCACCTCTATTTAATAAAGCATCTATCACCACTATATTGTTCTTTGCAACAGCAATATGTAAAGGAGTATATCCATGATAATTTTTTACATTTACATCAGCACCTCTATTTAATAAAGCATCTACTATCTCTACATTGTTATTTTCAGTTGCAACATGTAATGGGGCATTTCCAATTGCATCTCCTGCATTCACATAAGCATCATTTTCTATTAAAACTTCTACTATCCTAGTATTGCCACAAACAGCTGCCATATGCAGAGGAGTATTCGTGTTTTCATCTATTATGTTTGGAACAACAAAGTTTTTTATTATGTAAGACACTGCTACTATATTGCAAAGTTTAATAGCAATAAATAAAGAATTGCAGGCTAATTTATTCAAGCCACGTGCCCTAGCTAATCCTAAATAGTGGAGATTTGGGACACATTGCCTCTTCGGATCGCCCAACTAATTGGTGTATGATGAAGTATTTTACCATTTTGAAGTTCTAGAGTATGGCTGGTAGAGTTGAGAACCTTTTCTAGTTCACCCTTGTTTTTAGCTAATTTATGAATACAGCTAATGACTTCCTTAGCATCAAGCTCAAGAGCGATACCTAGTAATGTCATAGTTAATTTATGTTGACCAATACGACTGATTTTTCCATGGTGAGTATTAAAATGTTTTATACCATTAATTTCAGCTGATTTTAAAACACTTAGAAGGAACTCCTTCCTATTATCAGGAATGTGATCTTGTAATGGTTTATTCGATTTGGTAGCACTTTGCTGCTTTTCCTCAATACTGGTAGTCGGTATATCATCTGCTTTACTTGGAGAGTATTCCTCTATCCCTTGATAATTATTAATATCAAAACCTTTCTGTTCCCACTTTTGATATGTAGGTTTATTTTGTAATCTCGCCATTGCTTGTACGGACATATTACCTGCAACTGAGGTAATTTCAATTTCCACATCATCTAGCACTTTTTTTGCCTGATCAAGGCCAACAATCTCTACTGCTTGAGAAGAAGTTTTTAGCTTTTTAGAACTTGTATCTTCCATTCTATCTTCTTCAGAATCAATTTTAGTTCTTTTTCGTTGAGTCGATGATTGTTCAACTGAAGCTTGTAAGTTTTTATGATTTATTATCGGATTAAAATGTGCATTACCTGCATTGATTATGTGTACGGTATTCTGCTCATTATAATTTATATTATCTATAGACTTAGAAGTTTCACTGCTTATTAACTGATCTAGCCATACTTCTCTTTCTTCAACAATATGTTTTTCAAGAATATGTAACTGTACACCATATACTTTACAAATTATTCTCCCTTCAATATCACCTCTACCCCATATTGGTGAAACCATACCCAAGGCATTTGGCTCAGGCTTTTGTTCAACATCACCGACAGTAAATTCAATACGTGTAATATATTCATTAATTTGTTGATTTTCACCTTTTAAAGCCTCTTTAAGCCATGAGTAATCATCTTCTAGTTGACTTTCTGCGAATTTCTTACAAATTTCTCTCAAAGGTTTAACAGTAAAGACTATTTCAGGTTTCAATTGTCTTAGTCCTTGTGCAACTGAGTCGAAGAAACAATCTCCGCCACCCACTGCTTTTCCTACCTTAAAATTCTCTGGCAACTCTGGATTATTATCTGAGCGTTTGAAGAGGAGAGCGTTACTTTGCAAGTCTGGCTGCTTTAAATATTGTACCCCTTCTAATTTTTCCGAAATAGTTTTCTTTTTTGAATTTTCCATTTCAACCTCAACCCTATACTATAACAAACAGATTGATAATTATCAATAATTTTGATGCATATTATAGTATTTTACTTAGGCTATTTTGAGTGAATCATTATTAATTTAACGGTGTATCTTAATTAAGAAATAAAAAGTATAGTCACTTTCAGCAACCAAAACCAAGGACGGTGAGAAGTGTTTTTCTTGGAATCAATTGGTCTACCAAATGTACCGTACGAACTTTTCTTTATAGTAATTCTGCTATATCATAAAAGCAGCTATATTAGCCTACTTCAGCCATATTTACATACGAACCAATTTACTTGGCTTTGTTGCAAAAATTTCAAGCTTCTATTTTCATAACGCAGCTTTTGCTTAAATTGTTCTCACAAATATACGATCTTTTTATGTTTTTTGGAAAGAGTAAATAATTCAATTCCTTATAACACTAATTAGTATGGTCTTTTCATTAAATTTATCCTCTCAAAAAGACTGTGCTTTATCCATCTACTTTAATGGTATCATAATATTTTACACCTAAATCTATTCTATAAAAATTCACAATACGAATTAGTAAATAGATTATATTCAAACCGATTGTATTTATGATATATAGCGCATACAATATATTACTTGTTTATTTTAGTAGGGGGTATAGGTATGTTTAGTTCGAAGCAGATAGTACAATATAATTTATTTGGTAGTAACGTCCTTGAAGGCATTTCATCTTGTAAATTTGCACATTTTCCTGAAGAGGTATTTGAGATTAGCAGTGAAGAAAATCAAGTAATAGATAGTTTAGAAAGCAAAATAGAAAATCTACAACAGGAAAATTTTGATCTTAAAAAAAATGTAGAGTTACAAAAACACTATAAGAAAAGAGTAGAAGAGTATTACGAAGAAGTAAGTGAACTTACCAGAGAAATGCAAACCCTAGAAGGGAAAATTAAAAAGCTTGAAGTTAAATTACAAAAAAGTACAAGAAGTTTAACTGAAAATGATCAAGACATCGAACAGCTAAAACAGAAAGTAGAAATATTATTATTAGAAACTCAGAACAAAAGTGATGTAATTAAGAACTTAAATAACCAATTAAAAGAGGCAAAGAATGAAATTCAGTTAACAGACAAAATAAATGAAGAGTTACAGCAAAAACTGGATTTGACTGAAGCTGAGTTAAACAGAGTAAGAAAAGAAAGTACAGTGCTGATAAACAGTATAGAGGATTTGAAAGGTAATTATGAAAATCAGATACTAGAAAAAAAGAAGGAACTTAATGATATAAGAGATCAATTGTGTATTTATTTATCAGAGTATAAAGAGCTATTTGCAGAATTCAGTAGTCTGCAGAAGGAAAACGAGAGTTTAAAACAGAAAAATTTCTATATTAGTAATGAAGTGTCTCTTGCAGATGAAATAAACAAAGAAAACGTAAGAAAAGAAATAGCGAGAACTCAGTCTATACCTGAAGTAGAAACCAGGTGTATTAAAGATAATGATGATCAAGAACCAACCTGGCTATGTAGAGAAGGAGAAAATAATCAATATGATAAAACAAGTGAAGATAAAGACTCTGAAGATACTGACTACGAGATTGGAGTATGGAATGAAGCTGATAATGAAAGTAGCGATGATCATAAATCAACTCGGCTATATGGAAAAACAGAAAATTGTCTAACAAGTGAAGATAAAAACCTTGAAAATACCGATTTCCCGATTGAAGTATGGAATGGAACGGATAGTGAAGATGAAGACAATGTTAGCCCTTGCCCTGATTATGATGAAAGTTTTGGTAGGCGTTACAGTCAACTATTCTATACTGACGAGATAACCCGTAAAGAAAAAGGAAAAGATACTTTTCTTTTAATCCGTCAAAAAGACTCTTTTTCTCTAACAAAGGTAAAGCTGAATACAAGAGAAGAAGAAAAGTATGAAAGTATTTGGCAAAAAATAAATAAGATTCATGATTATCTAGACATTTTAGGTTACTCTGGTAGCGAAGAAGATTATGAGGAGTGCGAAAAAGAACTTGATAAAGTTATAAGCGCAGCACTGGAACAAGGAATAATGTTCACTTTTCCATATAAATCTGGTATGTCCTTGATAGATCGTATAGCTGACACATTTCAAAAGCTATATTTATCTGCTGACACTACTCGAATTCATGAGTTCTTACACAAGAGAAAAATATTTCAGGTAATATCAGAAGGTGCATCTTTAAATAGATCGAGCGACGAAGAGCATGAAGATTTTGTGAACATAATTTGTTCAGATTTAGACACTTTGAGTAAACGATCCGAAAACCTTTCAAAGCTTAAGGAATTAGCACTTGAAAGTATTATGAATAAAAGTGAGCAAATTGATGAATATGACTTTGAACTAGAAATAGATAATGGATATTTTTGCATAGATTATCCACAAAATAGTATTGTTGAAGTTGCAAGGATATTAAATAATCAAAAAGCTAAAGATTTAAATCTAAACATTGGTATACTTCAAGTTGGAAACAGTATAATTAGAGTTGAAAATATAGGAGGAAGGAGAAATTATACAGAGTTCTCGGGAGATATCATTGAAATGTCTTTTACCACTGAAGTAGGAGAGATCAGTATTCATCTATGTCCTAGTGAGAAAGATAGTAATAAAATAGAAGTGAGGCTTGTCGATGAAGTAAGATTTAACAAGTTAGAGAATAAATCAAGTTTAGGGCAGAGTTGTCTGTTAGGTGGGAAAAGTGTTTTGACAGCTATAGAAAATGGGTATTTCGAAAGAAATAGTAGTGCTTTTAAAGAGTTAGGTAAGACTATTAGACAGTCAGATTGTACAATGGAAAATCCATCTAGCTTTCCTAGAGGGAGTTAATATAAATTGTACTAGACACAACTTAATCTGACAGGTGAGAATTAACTTACAGAAGAATTGAAAACTAATATCAGTCTTTTGTTTAATGTTACTAATATTTTTCTGAAAAGCAATTTGTTTGCTATCAAGAAAAGTTTGCATAGGCATAGCAATATTTGCCTGAATGAGGCCTTGTCTCATTGTAAGAACGCAGCCAATGATCAACATCAATCTGCAAATCTTTCAAAGAGCTGTAGATTTTCTTTCTAAAGATAATATTGTAACACTCATCTTGCATAGTTTTATGAAACCTCTCGCATATTCCATTAGTTTGTGGAGAATTGGCCTTAGTTCTTGAATGATCAATGTTTTCAATTCCCAAATAAAGCTGATAAGCATGATTCTCTGGTTTGCCACAGTCCCTATCAGTCAAAATGCGTGATAATGGCACATTTTGTCCATCAAAGAATGGTATATTAAGAAGATCTGCAGCAGTGATTGCAGTTTTGTCTGTTTGCCATAGCAACCCTTGAATAGGTATCAATGAAAGTTTGCTGGTAGATCCTTCCTATACCTTTGATATTGCCTACATAATAAGTGTCTTGAGAACCCAAATAACCAGTGTTTCAATTTCACCATCTTTGTTCTTTCACTTTCTCTAAAGCTGCAAGTTGCTCTTCAGTTAAAATTATGCCATCTTGTGCAACCTTTGCTTCAAGGGCTTTAAGTCTTTTTTTGAACGTTTCAATGTCGTTTCTTAGCTATACAACCACCTTCGGATACCTCTTTTCTCAGCTCATTTGCAGCTCTTTGCTGTCCATATGCTGGAAATTCTGTTGCAATATTTACTACTGCTCTTTCTATATCTTCGGAAACTCTGTTTGCAAACAGCGGTTTTTTTCTTGCTGATTTCATGTAACGCCTCTTCTCCTCCATTTTCGTATAACTCCTTGAATCTATAAAACGTATCTCTTGAATATCCCATTACCTTGCACGCTTGAGATACATTCCCGAGCTGTTTTGCTAGCTCTAATAAACCTAGTTTTGGTTTTAATATTTTTGTTTGTATTGTATTCATTTCTAACACTCCTTTCTTTTATTATTTTATAACTTACTTTTTTAAAGTGTCAGATTAAATCTTGTTTAATACAGAGAAATCATATATTAGAGGGGTGCTTAGCTATTTAACTGGCTTTGTTGCATAAATGTTTATAAAGAGCAGGGAGTGTTCAATTGTATTAAATAAGAGTCTGATATTAGTTTTCAATTCTTCTATCAGTTAATTCATTCCCGTCAGATTAAGTTGTGTTTAGCACAATTTGTTCCACTGTTCTTCATCTAAAATTTCCACACCCAATTCCATTGCTTTTTTATATTTTGAACCTGGATCTTCTCCTGCAATTAAATAGTCAGTTTTAGTAGAAAGGCTTGAACTGATCTTTGCCCCTAAAACTTTAGCTCTTACTTTTGCCTCCCCTCTGCTCATAGCACGTAGCTTACCAGTAAACACTATAATTTTGTTATTCAAAAAAGAATTGCTAGAGTTGGAGCTCACGGGAAGAATTTGCAGATATGCAGTAAGGTCATTTAACATTTTAATGTTACGTTCCTGAGAAAAAAACGATTTTAAAGATTCAGCTACTTTTTCTCCTATACCATCTATACCTACCAACTCAACATCATTTGATGACATCGAATTATACCAGTTATCATAAGATACATAATAATTTGCGAGCAATTCTGCTGCAACTTGGCCGATAAATCTGATACCCAAAGAAAATATGAACCTATCTAGAGTGATTACTCTTCTGTTTTGTATAGCACTTAATAGATTAGCTATTGACTTCTCGCCCCAACCATGATGCTCTTTTAAGGAAAACTCTTTTAATCTTTCCTCTAAAATAAAAATGTCTGGAATTTGTCTTATTAGGCTAAGATCATAAAAAAACTTTATTTGTTTTTCACCAAGGCCAACAATGTCAAATGCATCTTTTGACACAAAATGTTTTAGTTTTTCTACTATTTGAGCCTTGCAATTAAATTCTTCAGGACATCTTACTGCTACTCCTTCAATCTGCACTTTACTGCCACATTCAGGACATATGTCAGGAAAAACAAATTCAGGCATATTTGTATGACGAGAACCTTCATCTACTTTGACAATTTGAGGAATTACATCCCCAGCCCTTTTAATTGTTACAACATCTCCCTCTCTTATATCTTTACGTTTTATCTCATCTTGGTTATGTAGACTTGCTCTGCTAACTAATACTCCACCAATATTGACTGGTACTAAATCTGCAACTGGAGTTAAAACCCCCGTTCTACCCACCTGTATAAATATTTTATTTAACTTTGTCTTCGCATAAATCGCAGAAAACTTATATGCAAGTGCTGAGCGTGGAGCTTTGTGTGTACTTCCCAGACGACTTTGTAGCACCAAATCATTCACTTTATAGACTATCCCATCGATATCATAATCCAAGTTATAACGACAATCATAGATCTCGTTATAGAACTTTAGCATTCCATTCAAACTACTTGTTAAGGAACGATGCTCATTTACGCAAAAACCAAATTTCTCAAGCTTTTCTAGTATCTCACTTTGACTTTTCTCTATTCCACCAATTAAAGAATAAGCAAAATATCTAAGAGGCCTTTTTGCTGTAATGTTCGCATTCAATTGCTTTAAAGAACCAGCAGCTGCATTTCGAGGATTAGCGAATTCATTATTTTCATTTAACTTTAAAAAGTCGCTGTTACTGATATATATTTCACCCCTTACTTCTAGTCTTCCTTGCACATCTTGTAAAAACTTAGGAAAGTCTTTTATTGTTGCAACATTGTGAGTAACATCCTCTCCTACAAAACCGTCACCTCGAGTTGCAGCTTTAACAAATTTCCCATCTTCATAAATTGCAGAAAATGACAATCCATCAATTTTTGGCTCACATAGTATTTCTATTTCATCTGCAATTAAAAATCTCTTTTTTTTAGACAAAAATTTTTCTACACCTTGCTCATCATAAGCATTCTCGAGAGAAAGCATAGGTTCTTGATGTTCCACCTTAGAAAATCTCTCATCAGGCGGAGCACCAACACTATCTTGTGTTGCATAAGCTTCTGGCTCTATTGCAGCTAACTTTTTCTTCAGTTCATCATATTCAGCATCACTTATCTCTGGCTTACTTTTTTGATAATATAAGATATTATGATAATTAATTTGATTTTGCAGTTTTTCTCTCATCTTTTCCAAGTCAGTCATGATACCAATATAATGCTCTTTGTCGTCAAGTCATGAATTTTTTCAAAAGGTACTATAAATTTATACTACTGCCCTGAAAAACTATACTAATATTAATATAATTTTTGTACTTGTATATTAATGTTAGTATAGTCTTTAAATTAAGGAGTACATTATGAAAGAATACAATTACAAAAATTTGGCTGACGAATCAAACTTCGGCTCTCAAGTGTATCGTGCAGGAATGTTTGATAAAATTCTTGGTATAAGCAAAACAGCAAAAGAAGCTGCGAATCAAGTAATATCTAAAATGGGTAACGATTTAAAACTAGAAGCTAGAAAAGCAGCTCAAGATGAAGTAAAAAAATAGAAGGAAAAATGCTAACTTTAGCTGAAGAGAAAGCTAACAAAATAGCTACCGAAAAAGCTAATCAAATAGAAAAAAAAATATCGACTTCAATTGATAAGACAGTAAAGTCAGTAGAAGCAAATGCTAAAAAAGCAGTGAAAAAAGTAGGACCGGAAGTTGCAGATCTGCTAAAGCCAGAAATAAAAACTCAGGTAGAAGAAGCAGTAAAAAAATACACTGAAGAAAAAATTGAAAGCCTTATAAAACCTGAAATCACAGACAAAATAGCCGATATTGTCACTTCACAAAGCAAAGAAATAAGAATACTTTTAGAAGATGAAATGAATAAATTAATCGAAGATGCACATAAAAATTTGAATGGGAAAATAGATCAGATTAAATGTGAACTTACAGAAATAAAATCTAATATCTTAGAAGCTAGTGCAAAAAGTTTCCTTGAGAGCGCAAAATTATTGTCTTTTGCTGCACAAGATGAAATATGTGAAAACCAAGATTTAGTGTATTTTTAATCACAACAGGGGTTTTATATAAGGTTTTTATGTTTTTTTTAACCCATAAAAACCTGAGGATAAATGAAGAGAAAAATATCTGTTAAGTTGCATGGCTACTGTGCAAAATATTGAAGCAAAAAGGTTTCATCCCAGTGCTCAGACACTGGGATCCATTGTTCCTTTCTGGATTACAGCGTCACGCGCTGGAATGACACCTATTTGTTTTTAGTACTTCCTTTCCTGTCATTCAATTAGCCTTTTCTTTTCATTCCAGTGCCTAGACACTGGTGCTCACAAGCAAACTAATCATAGGAGGTATTATAATAAAAACAACGTTTGCAATGAAACTACATAAAGCAAGTGTCACAAACCGGAATGACAACTATTATTGTTTTTACTTTATATCTTTATTTGTCTATCTTATTTTGCCATTCTGTTGAACGAATACAGGAAAATAAACTGTAATATCTAACTTTGATGCAAAAAGATCAACATATAACACGTAAAAGTTACTGAATCACTTTAGCCATATATAGAATTATTTTGTTAAATATTCTCTACTCCCAGGTTTCATTATGGGTAATTGTTTTAATTCACTTGGCAGTTCTTCCTCGCTATAGTTTTTGATATTTAGTTCAATCAAAGATATGATAGGAAAAGGTAGTTTTGTTTCACTATTTCTCTTGATCAAAGAAGCTCCAGCAACAACTTTACCTCCCTTCTCTTCTGCACATTTTACTGCTTCAAGTGAAGATTTACCTGTGGTAATCACATCTTCAATTAGTAATATCTTCTCACCTTGTTTAATCTCAAATCCACGGCGTAATTCAAATTTACCATTAACACGTTCGCAAAATATTGTTCGGATTCCAAGCTGTCTACCAATCTCATAACCCACGATTATTCCACCAATTGCAGGAGATAGTATTAAATCTATGGGTTCAATAAGCTCTTTTCTTATTTTATTCGCCAATAGCTCACAAACGTTCATTGCTCTGCTTGGATTTTCAAAAATTTTAGCGCATTGTATGTAAGTGTTGCTGTGCAGCCCTGATGAGAGTACAAAATGTCCGTGCAAAATCGCACCAGCCTCTTCAAATTCTTTTATTATTGTATTATCTAATATCATTCTTGAGTTTTAAATTCTTTATTAATTATCTGTGTTATACAGATATCAGACCACACATTTATTGCAGTTTCAAACATATCAATGATTGTATAAATAGGCACAATCAATCCCATAATGTACAAAGGAACATTCATTGATACCAAATAACTAGTTGCCATAAAATAGCACCCCATCGGCACTCCAGCGTTACCAATTGCAGCTCCTGTAGCTAAAAAAATCCATATGAACATCTCACTTAAGGAAAATGTGTGCCCATTCATCTCTGCAACAAACATCACTGTGATTAAAATAAATGCAGCACACGCATTCATATTGACTGTTGTGCATATTGGTAGAATAAAAGATGACAATTTCTTTGGTACCTTTAGCTGATTTTGCACACATTCTATAGTTGTAGGCAGCGTTGCACTAGATGATTTAGAAAAAAATGCAAGTGTAAGTGCTGGCATAACACCTTTCATCGTTTGAATTGGTGATATACCTTTATGCCACATGAGTAGTGGCAAAATCACAAATGCTTGCACGAAATTTGCAGACATTATGCAAGCAAAATACCAAAAAAGACTATGGAATTCGCTGCCACCTTTTAACTCGTATAAAAAACATGTGATAAAAGACCATACAGCAAGAGGAATAAACTTTAATAACCCTTGAGCAATTCTAAGAAGTGTATCAAATAGTGCAGAAAATATTTGGTGTAATATATCTTGTTTTTCTTTTGAGAGCGAAATAATAGCTCCACCCATCAAAAAAGCAATCAATATGCTGCCAATAACGTTATTTTCAAGAAAAACTTGCACAAAATTTGATGGAATGAGTGATTTTAAGTATGAAAAGTAATTGTGGTTGCTGTCACTCACACTTTCTATTGTGTTACTTATGAAATTTTTTCTTACTGGATCTATAAATAAATAGAAAGATAGCGCAACAAATGCAGCTATAATGGTTGTAAGCAGCGTATAAAACAGCGTCTTCTTAAGTAATACTTTAATTTCAATTGAGTCTTTAAACCCTGAAATTGTGGACACGATAGATAGAAAAACCAAAGGTAAACTGATTAATTTCAACAAACTGATGAATATATCACTAAATAGATTTGCTACTTCAAATATCACTTCATTATCTAAATAGTAAGCGACAACTGCAAATAGTATAGAAAAGAACATTGCAAGTTTGCGCATTGAAAATAAAACCTCAAAATGATATTATACAATAATTTTTGGAATTAGGTTAAGATAATCAGCAGCAGCTATCTACCTAACACTCTTATCTCCCACTCAAGTTCAATGTTAAATTTATCTTTTACTGCATCTTTTACTCTGTTGCCAAGGTTTTCTAAGTCGAATGCAGTTGCGTTATTGTAATTGAGCAGAAAATTACAATGTTTCTTAGAAATTTTAGCTCTACCGTTACTTAATCCTCGGCAGCCAGACTCATCAATCAGTTTCCATGCCTTGCAGCCTATTGGATTTTTGAACATACAACCAGCAGTTTTTCCTCTTACTGGTTGACTTTTATTTTTTTTATCAATAACTTCTTTCAATCTTTGCAATATAAGCTCATACTCTGAACTTACTCCTTTAAATTCAGCTTCAATAAAAATCCACCTGCCTTTTAGACTATGTCCACGATAAAAATATCCCATTTCTTCACTGGAAAATTCATATAAATTTCCATCTTCTAGATTCACTGCCCTTATAAACTTTACAACACTCGCAATATCACTACCATATGCACCTGCATTCATCTCTATCCCACCGCCAACTGTTCCTGGAATTCCAGCAAGAAACTCAAGCCCACTAATTTGCTGTTCCCCGGCAAAGTATGCAAGGTTACTAAGCAATGCAGCACCACCTGCAACAATGGAGTTATTATCTTTACATTTTATATATGCAAATTCCTTGCCTAATTTCACCGTTATTCCTCGAATGCCACTATCTTGCACTATTATGTTAGATGTTGCACCGATAATGCTAATTGGTAACTCAGTATCTTTTATCAAGCACATTAGATCTTCAACGTCACGTGGTTTAAATAGTACATCAGCTTGGCCACCAACATTTAACCAAGTCATTTTAGACATTGAAACATTATAACGGTAGATTCCACATACTTTAGGTAAGCTTATAAGCATTTTGATTTTAACTCTAATCCTGCATCCATACCCATTTTTTCTGCATCTTCTACAAACGAAGTGCGTTCAGTAAAGTATATAACTCTCTCGCCCGCTAACATACAATAAAGATGTAGCATGTTTTCACTCACATATTCTGCTAAAGCTGCAAGCGGTGTAAAGCATGAACCATTTACTGTCTTCATGAAACTGCGCTCTGATTTTGCCCTTATAAAAGACATATTATTATTAATTTTCTCTAAAAGATCGATAACTTTTATATCATTCTTTCGGCATTGAATGCAAATTGCCCCCTGCCCTACTGCGCTTAACATGACTTTTGGTGGCAATACCTCTGTAATTAAGTGATATTTTTTTAATCTTATCAGCCCTGCTTCAGCTAAAATCATTCCATCAAAATTCTGATTTTGCAGTCTAGTTGTCACATTTCCACGCAGTGACACTACATTTAAGTCTGGCCTGAGATTTAACAGCTGAACTTTTCTTCTTATTGAAGAAGTTGCAATTGTAGCCTGCTGTGGCAAAGTTTTTAGGCTCTTATATTTATGAGAAATAAATACATCACATGGACTTAGCCTCTCTAAAACACAAGGAATTGTTAAGTCCTTCGAGAAAAACGCAGGTACATCTTTTAGCGAATGAACCGCCATATCTATATTATTTTTGAGTAATTCAGCCTCAATCTCCCTGAGGAACAGTCCTTTACCTCCTATTTCAGCAAGGGTTACATTAGCATATTTATCACCAGAAGTTTTGATTTTAATGATCTCAACGGATAGATTAGGAAAAGACTCTAATAATCTTTGTTTTGCTTCCAAAGCTTGGATGATCGCAAGGTCGCTTCCTCTCGTACCTATTTTAACTAGCATATATCCTTCATATTATATGTCTATATTCTATGTCCATTTTTTATTATCTCCAGTTTAGTTATTGAATACTTTATAATTAGTGCATAGTATCACGAACATTTAGTAATCGACGAGTATGTATGTTTGATATTTTAAAAGATTCTAATGGCAGATTTAATAAAAAGAATATTTTACCTCTTGTAGGTGCCACTGTCGCTATTATTCTAACAGCATTAAGTGCAGTAGTAGCAATTCCCAGATTTTCCTCTCACCCCTCTCTATCTAGTCCTCTCGGTTGGAAAGATTTAAGTTATAATAAATTTCTTGCTAATCACATACCACTTAGCATAGTTATTTTCTTAACACTTGGTTTATGCACTTACCTTGCAATTGACAAAATTAGACAAAACAAACAGAGAATCTGAGAGCCAACTCTGAACCTAATACATGTGTTTATACTGCTTCAATAAATGATGTTCTAGAAGAACAAAATCAATTATAGAGATATTGGTTCTAGGCTTGTTTTTTATCTTTCACGGACCTTTTCATTTAGGTGCTTGTGATTAGCAACCATCCAGTTTACACTGTACCTAAGTATAGTTTAAATTTATGCTAAACAAGCTCACAGTTAAATCTCTTTCAGTATTGCTAATTTCTTTGTTATCTTTATATATAATACTGCCAAACTTCTTTGATAATAAGTTTCTCACCTCAAAAAAGAGGATAAATCTAGGGCTCGACCTGAAAGGTGGATCATCTATACTCCTGAACGTAGACTTAGATTTTTACTTCAAAGAGAAACTAAGCATGCTAACCGATGAAATAAAAGAAGGTCTGTTAACACAAAAGATTGAATTTAGCGCAAAAAACGATAAACAAGTGGTTGTAACTTTAAATAATATTGATGATTACAAAAAAGTTTCAACGTTAATACATAAAATAAACCCAAATTTAGAATTGAGTAGAAAAAATACTGCAATTTTCATTTCATATAAACCGCATTATAAGAATTCATTAATCAATGAAGTAGTTTCAGAGTCAATAGTTAATGTTCAAAGACGCTTAGATAAGCTTGGTACTAAGGAAGTAAGTGTGCAAAAACAAGGACAAAATAAGATATTAGTCCAAGTTCCTGGAGTAGAAGACACTCAGCAGATAAAATCTCTGCTTGGCAAAACAGCCAAGCTGGCCTTCCATTTGGCAAACACCAATGTAGCTAAAATGCAAGATATCGATCATGACACTACGATTATGCTCAAGGATTCTTTGGGTAATTCCTACCCGATATTCCGCAAAACTGAAATAGGCGGTGATTCATTAGTTAACGCATCAGTTAGATTTGGCAATTTAGGTAAACCAACAGTACATTTCAAATTCGACAGCATAGCAAGCAAAAAATTTGCAAAAATTACTAAAGAAAATGTAGGAAAGCCTTTTGCAATTGTTTTAGATAACACAGTCTTAACTGTACCAACAATACGTGAACCTATTCTAAATGGAGAGGGAGAAATTAGCGGTAATTTCACTGAAAAACAAGCGAGTGAACTTGCAATACTTTTAAAATCAGGTGCACTACCTGCACCACTTAAAATAATTGAAGAAAAAAACATTGGTCCAAGCCTTGGAGAAGAGTCAATAAAAGCAGGAGAAATTGCAGCAATAATTTCTATCATAGCCGTTGGTTTATCTATAATCATTACTTACGGCAAATTAGGCTTGTTAGCGTCTGTTGCACTCGTTTTTAATGTAATCTCTATACTACTCATTCTTACCTTACTTGAAGCAACTCTTACTCTCCCTGGAATTGCTGGAATTGCACTAACTGTTGGCATGTCGGTGGATGCAAATGTTTTAATATTTGAACGCATCCGCGAAGAAATAAGAGCAGGAAAAAGAACAGCTCGTGCCATTGAAGAAGGGTTTAAAAATGCAATAAAAACAATTCTTGATTCAAATCTCACTACACTGATTGCTGCAGGAATAATGTTCATTATTGGTAGCGGAGCAATTAGAGGGTTTTCTGTCACTTTATCGATAGGAGTTTTATGCTCGATGTTTTCTGCAATTATAGTCACAAAACTTCTGATAGAATTGTGCATCAACCCACAAAAGCTAGTACTTTAGTATCTGTTCAGCAGAGTGACAAAATAAGATAGACGAGAAAAGACAACTAAATGGTTGTCATGCAAGTAGCTATCCAGTCTTTTCGTCGTCAAAAACTTTGTAACATGCTTACCAATTTAGTGAGCATAAAACCAATATATTTGTGGAGGAAAAGGAAAAAAGAAACAGAAACCATCTTCAGGCTATCACAAAGGATATGGCCATAAGATTAAAGATATGGATAGATTTATCAAATTTCTGAATGGAAATCAGGATATTAGAATTGAAAAGATAATTGAAGAATTTGGTAATATGTGTAGAAGCACAGTATATAACTACCTTAGCAAAGTAAACTATACATATAAAAAAAACTTTTCTTTATCGAGAAAGAGATAAAGAGAAACGCAAAGAGTTCATAAAAAAAGTAGAAGAAATAAATAAAGAAAACTTGATATACATAGATGAGTCTGGAATAGAGGACAATGAATTTTATGAATATGGGTGGTCTCAAAGAGGCAAGAGGTTATTTGCCTAGGGTTCAAAAGAAAGAAGGTAAGCATGATTGGAGCACTGAATGAAGGAAAAGTTAAAGCACCATGGATAATTGATGGCTACTGCAACAGCGAGATTTTTGATGCTTATGTAGAAAATGTACTTGTCCCTGTATTTAAACCTGGACAGACTATTGTTCTCGACAATGCGAGTTTTTATAAATCTGCAAGGACGAAAAATTTGATAGAAAATATTGAGTGTAAAATTTTGTTCTTGTCTCCATACTCGCCAGATTTAAATCCAATTGAGAAGTTCTGATCAAGCACTCCATAAGAAAGGCTCTACAAACCTTTTGGCCCAATATTAATTCGGCTATTGATTTTGTCTTTCAGTGCTCGAGCAGATCTTACTTCGGTTAGCTATATCACTAAAATCTCGTATTCTACATTTGACTTTAATAGCTCTTTATCTTCCTGAAATCTGAATGTTTTATCAATGCATCTTCTATTCAGCCGTTAGCAATACTTTCACTTATTCCATAGCTTTGCGCTATATGGAAATATGTACGGTATTTACGCAAATATTCTAGTGCTATTAACAAACATGCATTGTTTATTTGGTTTTCCTCCTCTTGCCTTTTTCTTGGCCTCTTCCTCTATTAAAATTTCTATTATTTTTCCAATGTTTTTCTTTTTACTCCTCTTAGTCTTCGAAGCTTCTCTTCATCAAGTTTACTTACCTGCTCAAAATTTATACCTTCCCTAATATTGCTTCTACTACTTGTTTCTTAAGTTATCCAAGAAGTCTAATGGCAAGAAAAGAAGCACTGACCACTTTTGCTTCAGATGCCCTTGAACAGATATTATTACTAAAAATTAAACATCAAACCAACTTCAATATTATGAGTGGATATATCATCTGCAATAGGTATTGGGATACTAAAGTAACGATAGCCGAAAAAGGTTTTAACTTCTGGGATTATTGAGTAGTCAACACCAAGCTTTATTTGATAAGCAAACCAAGGAACATTCAGTGGCATTGAATTTTCTAGTGATCCATTAATCTTTTTTAATCTAAAAACTGTTGGCCCTATACCAAGACCAATATACGGAGCAAATTGTGTATCTCGAATGCTGGAGTTATAATAGAAGTTTAATAAAAATGCAAACACCCTTGCTGATTTCTCAAATACCGGAGGAGAATTACTATCTTCAATATTGGCTGTAGAATACATAGCTTCAAAATCAACTCGGCCATTTTCCCCAGCATAGTAACCTAAAGATACGCTCCTAAGCCACTGGAAATCAATTTTGCCGTTAAATTTCTCTATACTCTGAATTTCATCCACTAATCCCGCTTTGATAAACAATGATACTACTTTTTCTTGCAAAGAAAGATTAGGATTAGCTGTATTGATTAAATTAATAAACCTTTCTCCTATTGCCTTTATACCCTTTACAAATGTTTCTGAATTATCATGGCATATCTTACCACCGTTAGCACTAACATAGAAATCAAGTTTTTTTGATTTTTCCTTTGTAGGCTCAGCTTGATCTGCAATACTTGGCCACATATTTTTCTGATTAGCTACTTGGAAAACAGAAGGTGAACTACTTTTAAGTTCTTGATATTTTATTGGTATTTCTTTTTCAGCAACCTCTTCAGAACGTATTACACTTTCATTATTATCTGTTTCTAATTTTAACGGTTGTACTTGCTCAATGTGTGTATTGTTACTGATATAAGTAATAAAAAAATAGACACACGGAATGAAGATAAAAAATAAAGCAATAGATACTCTAATTATCATAAATGAATTATCACTTATAGTATAACTACTATATCATATATTCCTTTAATGTACAAAAATTAAGAAATAATATTTCCAATTAAACAATTATTTTCTATTCCTTTAACATGAGCTTTCACAATACTTTTAGCTTGAACTCTTGATGTAAGTTTTGTTAATGCAAAATTTTCTGTTCTACCAATATTATTCTGCTCAACCAAAACGCTTTGCTCAGTGCCGAGCAAAGATTGATAAAAACTGCTCATCATTTCTTTATTTATTTCTCTTAGATGCTTTACTCGTTCTTTACGTACATTCTCTGGTATTTGTGGCATCCGTGCAGCAGGTGTGTTTTTCCGCTCTGAATATGGAAAAGCATGTAGATAAACTACATTTATTTTTTTCAGTAAATCAACTGTATCCTGAAACATTTCATCAGTTTCTGTTGGAAATCCAGCAATAATATCAGCGCCAAATGCTATATTAGGTCTTAAGCTCTTCATTTTATGACAAAATTCTATCACTTGTTCTCTGTTGTGACGACGTTTCATTCTCTTTAGTATTAAATTATTACCAGACTGTAGACTCAAGTGTAAGTGAGGCATAAGTCTTGACTCATTAGCTATTAAATCCATTAGTTCATCATCAACTTCAGCAACATCAATAGAGGAAAGTCTTAGTCTCTTTAACTGTGGTATATCCTTTAAAACTCTTCTAATCATTGAACTGAGTGATTGCTTACCAAACAAATCTGTACCAAAGTCAGTAATATCAACACCTGTAAACACCACTTCTTGATACCCATTTTCTATAAAAATCTTAATTTGCCCTATAATATTGTTTACTGGCACAGATCGATTATTTCCTCTTGCCTCAGTAATTGAGCAAAATGTACAACTATGATTACAACCATTTTGAATTTCAATAAATGCCCTTGATTTATCTTCAAATCCATTAATGAAAATAGGTTCTACTTGGTTATCACTGACTAAGATTTCATCATTATTTAGTAGATAATTTTCAGCTCTTAGCTTGTCTTGATTACCTAGCACTTTACTTACACCAGGAATATCACTATATGATTTAGGATCTAATTGAACAGCGCAGCCAACTACGATAATTTCTTTACTTGGGTCGTTTTTATAGATCTTACGTATTTTTTGCTTCACTTGGCGTTCTGCTTCGTTTGTCACTGCACAGCTATGCACTACAACAACATTTTCTCTCTTTGCTTTTTTTAATGCTTCTTTGATTAACTCGCTCTCGTAAAAGTTTAGACGACAACCAAACGTTATCACTTCATTCATGCTTTTGCTTTAATAGATCTAAATTATATCAAATATCCAAGCAAAATGACTATTTTTTGGTGGATAAATGTATAACTAGTGCAAAAATACCATCAATCTCACTTTCTTCTTTTTAAATATAAAGATCTTTACACCAAGAAACATCATTGTGGCCAACCCTTTGATTATCGATCTTTTCTCCCTGGGCGAGATACTCACCACCATTTTCAATAAAGTTAACATCATATGATTGAGCCATATCTCTTAATTCACGGATAAAAGCAAGCTGAGCAATGTTTTGCTCAAAAAAATACGACTTTTCAGGTTTAGAATAAAGTATTGCACACATTATATCTTTTTCAGGCTTAGCTTGGAGTATCTCTTCAATTCTCTCTTTTCCTAGCTTTTCTTCAAATTTTGTCTTTATTCTATCTTGGCTAAGTATATTTTGTTTATAGAGAGTGATATTAGTTTTTCTGTCAGATTAAGTTGCGTCTAGTACAACTGACTATGCAAATAAGCTAACAGAACTTGAGATATTTTAATTATTATCAAGGTGAAGTTTCACGTTTTTTATTAAGAGGATCCACATCTGGATCTTCTATATAGTTTTGAGGTTGTTCTTGAAACACAAGACGTGCTCCCTCAAAGTTATACTCCTCACCTTCATATAAAGAATCTTCTTCTTCAAAATTGTGTTCTATTTCTACTTCAAACTTGAATCCTAACTTCTCGCAGAATTTGTAGAAATATTCTTTAATGGTATCAAATAAACTTCTGCCATCAATTTTGTAGTCTCTCAATTTTCGGGGCACAGTAAGTGACAATTTGCCATCTTTATATATCACATCATCTTTCCCATCTTGAGATTCAAGTGCGAATTCTAGTGAGCTGTTCAATTTACATAATTCTTCATTTGGCTTTACAAGTACGGTGGCAGAGATTAGCTCTTTAACTGTGACTTCTACACGTTCTGAATTACTGCAATTAATATATGTTGTATGACTGGAGCTGAAAGTTAATTCATGTATTTTAGTTACATGAAAAAGAGGACTATCCTCATTATATAATGCACCTACATAAGCAGCTTGGTTACAGTTAGTAACTAGTTCTTTTAAGATAGAATCGCTTGGAACTTGAGCTTCAGCATATTTGAACATTGCCTTGAAAACTTCTTTTCCAAACGCACGATAACTTTTATTTTCATCTCCTTCTTTTGGTAATAGATGAGCGTACCCTTTACCTAGATTATAAAACTTTTCAAACTCCTCTTTAATATTGGTCGGTTTTTTTATTGCCAGGTATCCCTTGATTTTTATAATACCTATCCCAAACTTCATCAAAATTGTATTGCTTAGCTCCGTCTATCAATGCACCAATTAAACTTTCGTCTAGATTTTTGCTGTTAATAACAAATCTCATTCTTCGAAAATCTTCATACATCTGCTCACCAGTGTTTGCTGACTCATTGGTTTTATCAGCCCTTAACCTGCTAAAATCAAACTTTTCCGCTTGAGCCTTTAGCGTAACTACTGGATTTCCCTTTTTTTCCTGTATAGAGTTGTTCATTGTTAATACTTTGATATGAATTGCTGATAGTATAATAATACATAAAAATAGTTAATATGTCAATAATATACTTAACATAGACAGTCATAATAGGGTGACAGGATTTTAGTAAGGCTCTATTATGAATAAACGGTTTTATACAGTATGAATGTTGATGAGCAGTCAAGTGTGCTGACTTTTCTAAATAGTAAAATTGAGAATATACCAAGGTTTTATTCCGCAATATTGCCTAAACTTTGCGGTGGAGAAAGAGTAATGAACTTGCTGTTTTATAGGCCGCTCAGCTATGTGGATAGAAGTAAATCACTACCTGATGCTCAAGTGGGAGAATTTACAACTTTTGTGGCAAAAGTGTATGAGCACCAGCGCCCCACTGTTAGAGGTAGGCCATATAAAATAATCGTTGAAAGTGAAAGTCAGTATTTATTTATAGTTTTTTTTAATTACTCAGTTAAATATTTGTATAAATTATTTCCAGTTGGAACAGATATAGTAATCAGTGGTAAACTTGAAAAGTTTGCCGAACATTGGCAAATTACTCACCCAGATTACATGTTGTCTGATATCAATCTATTTAAAGAAATAGCCTGCATAGAGCCAGTTTACCAATTATGTCGCGGTATTACTAACAAGAGCATTAGAAACATAATAAGTTCTAATCTAAAAGATTTGCCTGATTTGCCAGAGTGGATAGATGAAACATTAATCAAGCAAAAGAAATGGCTGAATTGGAAAGAAAGCATCATAAGATTGCACAGACCGAGCTCACTCGCAGAAGCAGAAGTTTGCAGAGAAAGACTTGCTTATGATGAGCTATTTGCGTACCAGTTGGCACTAAAGCTTGCAAGGGAAAATCATGTAAAAAAAGAGGGAAAAGAATTTATAATATTGAGTAAATACAAAGAGCAGGTCTTAAATGAATTACCGTTCCAATTAACAAATGATCAAATTCGAGCGATAGATGAAATCTCAGAAAGACAAAAATCCAGATACCGCATGGTAAGTCTGCTGCAAGGTGACGTTGGGAGTGGCAAAACTGTAGTTGCACTCTTTGCGATGCTGAATGTGGTAGAAAATAACATGCAAGCAGCTCTAATGGCACCAACTACTATCTTGGCTGAGCAACATTATAATTGGATCGAAGAAGCTCTATCTTGTACTGATATAAAAGTTGCTCTGCTTACTGGTAAAACTGCGCGCAAGGAAAGAAAGACTATCATGAACGAACTTGCAAATGGTATTCTAAATATAGTAATTGGTACTCATGCATTATTTCAAGCCAACGTTACATTTAAAAATTTAGGACTCGCAGTCATAGACGAACAACAGCGATTTGGAGTGATACAGAGGAATCGGTTGGTAGGAAAAGGAGAAAATACCGATATACTTTTTGTTACTGCAACTCCCATTCCAAGAACCTTGCAGCAAGCTATGTATGGTGATGTTGAATGTTCTATTTTAAGAGAAAAACCAAAATCTAGATTGCCAATAAAAACCGTTATTATGAACGTTAAAAAAGTATCAGATATTATTCAAAGACTGAAAGATGCTATAAATAGAGGCGAAAAAGCATATTGGATTTGTCCATATATAGAAGAAAACGAAGAACTCAATATTGCCGCAGCAGAAATGCGCTTTCAGGAACTACAAAAGACATTTTTTGATAGAGTTGGAATAATACACGGAAAACTAACTCAAGAGCAGAAAGATCAAGTGATGTTTTCCTTCAAGAGGAATGAGTTTTCTCTGCTTGTTGCAACCACTGTGATAGAAGTTGGTATAGATGTACCAGATGCAACTATTATGATTATAGAGAATGCAGAGCAGTTCGGGTTATCGCAATTACATCAGTTAAGAGGTAGAGTAGGACGAGGAAATAAACCGTCTTTTTGTGTACTGTTATATGACAATCTCAGTAAAAGTTCGTATTCAAAGTTAAAGATTATGTGTGAGTCACAAGATGGATTTTATATTGCTGAAAAGGATATGATGCTGAGGGGTAGCGGAGATATTCTAGGCACAAAACAATCAGGGTGCATGGAGTTTAAATTTGCTGATTTATATGAGGACAGAGAATTGCTCAACCTTGCATATAATAGTGCAAAAGGTACAATAGCTAATTTTGAATTACTGCTTGATATATTTGAATATAGAAGTAGACTACATTTTTCAAAATTTCAGTAATCTTCCAAGCCATAACCTTCATGAGTAGAAATTCCTTGACAGACGGGAGTATTTAACAAACCATATGCGTCAAGTTAAGGAAAAATAAGAGTGAAGAAGAAGTTTTTACCATAAGAATAAATTGTGCAGAGTTAATAGCAGGCCCTGTAAACAAAATGTTAGCAGGTCAAATTAATCAAGGGCAGGAAGTATAAAAATGGAAAAAAAGCAGTAACTTAGCCTAATGACAATAAATATATATATAGAAGGTACCGTTTTAAAGAGCACAAAAGGAATACACAGTAAAAGCGAGAAGAAGTTGAGAATATGTATGGAAGCAGTGTGGAGAAGTGGCTGCCAATGATCAAAAATTTACCACAATTACAGAAGTATACACAAGAGGTTTAAAAGGTGATGCAAAAAGGGAATTTTGGCAAAATGACTTAAGTATGCACAACAAGATCCAGATTTGCATAATTGATGATCAGATGTCATTCATGCTGAGCCTATATATAGAAAAAATTCTCAAGCTCAAGAGGGCTTAGGGTGGAACTAAAATTCATGGACTTGTTGACGCACGTAATTAATTTCTTTTTTTTAAGTTAATTAATGTTAACAAGCCACGTCTGCCTGTAATCATGTTAATACCAAAATATAATGTAAGAGAAGAAATGGGCAGTGCTATGGTTAAATACAACAATTTTTGTTTCTTTCTAACCATGCTTCCATATGAAAAACATATGACATAAAAAGGAAAACAAAAAGCTAAGAACCTTGACGCGCTTTACATCTTGGCTTTACCTTATTTATAATATAAACCTTACCACCCCTTTTCACAACTTTACAATTTTTATCTCTGTTACGATGAGATTTTAGTGACCCTTTAACTTTCATATCTACAGTAAGAATAGAATTACCTTACATTATGATCACTGACAGAGAGTTAGTCAATTGATAAATTTTTCACATTTTATTAAAATACTGTATAATTGTTGCTGATACTTCTTCGATTGACCTTTGCGTGACATCAATAATTGGCCAGTTATTTTGCTTAAAGAACTCCTCTGCTTCTTTAATTTCCTTTTCTACTTTTCTAGGGTCAGCATATATATTATTACCTTCATTATTAATTGAAGTCAGTCTATTTTTGCGTATTTCTATTAGCCTTCTTACGTCTATTGTTACTCCTATAGTCAGTTTATTTTTTAATTTTGCTAAGTCGACGTAAAAGGGTATCTCGCTAACAAAAGGAACATTTGCAACTTTATAGCCTCGGTAAGCTAAATACATACTGGTGGGAGATTTTGATGTGCGTGAAACTCCAACCAAAATTATATCGGCTTTATCAATATCTTGAATATTTTGTCCATCATCATGATTAATGGTATAGTTTATTGCCTCAATGCGCTGAAAATATTCGTTATTTATCTCAGCATGTAAGTCAAGTTTTTCGTCTTTTTCAATTTCAAGATAGGATGAGATTTCCCTAATAATGTGTGATAATATCGCTCTGTAGGGAATTTTTAGCTTTATACAATTATTTTTTAGATATTTTCTTAGCTCATCATTAGTAATAGTGCATATAACAAAATTATGCTCATCACTTTTTCTATTAATTTCCTCTAAAATTTTGTCAATCTGCTCTTCTCCTTTTACGAAAGACCAAACATATTCGATCGTTTCTACAGAACGAAAGTGTTTCAGAGCTGATTTTGCAACTGATATAACAGTTTCACCACTTGAATCTGACACTAAGTGTAGGTTAAGCTTTTTAAGGATCATCAACGTTATACTAAAAATAATAGCAAGCAATCTGGTACTGAAATTGTGCTAATTTATTATACTACGTAAATATAGAAAAACTATCTTGTTGATAAAACTCAAACTAATTGATAAATTCTTAACACAATTATTCTCAAAACGAATGTTTTTATTAAAGCCTACAAATTTCACTTCTTTTACTAAAAAAGCTCTACCTTGGCTTGGGGTTATTTGTTTCGCATGTTTTTTAATTGGAATGTTCTTGGCATTATTCTTCTCCCCAGGAGATTATAAACAAGGAGAAATCGTACGAATTATGTATCTTCATGTGCCTTCTGCATGGCTTGCTCTTGGAATATACGGACTCATTGCATCACTCAGTTTCATTTCATTGGTGTGGAACAATAGCGTTGCTAGTGTTTTGGCACATGCTGCTGCTCCTGCAGGGACAGTCTTTTCGGCAATATGTTTAATCACAGGTAGCATCTGGGGAAAAGGAACATGGGGTACTTGGTGGGTATGGGATGCAAGGCTTACTTCAATGCTGATTTTGTTTTTTCTGTATGTTGGTTATCTTTCATTGTGGAGCGCTTTTGATAATCAAGCAAGAGCAGAGAAATCATCAGCAGTATTTGCCATTTTTAGTGCTATAAATATTCCCATAGTAAAATTTTCTGTGAATTTATGGTCTACTCTTCATCAGCCAGCAAGTATTTTTAGAAAAGGTGGAGTAGCAATAGAAGGTTCTTTACTGCTGCCACTCATTGCAATGTTTATATTTTGTGCAACATTCTTTTTAGTAGTGTGGATACTTAATGCCCTTCATTTAATTAATTTGCAGAAGATAAAGAGAGAAATCAGTATGCGATATTAGGTATGCAGTTCCAGAGTGTAATGTTGTGAACAGCGACAGAGATTAAAATGTAGAGCAATCATCCATTAGCAAGTTCCAGAACTAATTACGTACAAACCACACTTCAAGATTATAGTGATTAATCACATGAAAGTAGAAGAATCATGACTCTCTAAGGTGAACTGTATGCAAAATTAGCAAAGATACGTTAGAAATTGAAAGAAAATTTTTATTGATAGATATGCTATATTTATAATGCAAGTTATTAAATTTTTAATTACTTTAGCTTATAATAGCTCCTAAGTTACCATGAAGTTTCTTGAAATGTGGTTTCTTTTACTCACATTAAATTTGTAGTTTTTTTATTTTAATACAATTTCAATTTTGACTGTAGAGGAGGTGCCGATGTCAAAAAACACCTATAGTAACCAAATTAATAATAGTTATTTATATAACAACAAACTTTTTTATGGTGAAGAGGATATAGATGAGATCACTGAGGGTGAAACTACGACTGAGAAGGAATTTACAAATAGTTCCGTAGTAAAAGAGGATTTTGAACTAGTAGAAAAGAAGCTTACGAAATGTGAAGAGGAGGTTAAGCGAGCAAAAGCAGAGACTGAGTGGTATAAAAAAATAGCTGAAGAATGTAAAAAAGGAAGTGGTACGGGCGAACCTGTTAACGATGAAGGAGAAAATGAAAATGGAGAAATTACATCTCGAAAAGTAACCTCAGATTGTTCCAAGTATGAAAATTGTGGGCCGTATTCTCATTTTTATAAAGTTGATAATAAGATAGGTTGTCAAGGTTTTAGTGCATCTGATTTACTAAAGGAATTATATCCTGAGATGTACAGTAATCCTAAGATTGCAAAATATATAGAAGAGGGAGCAAATGGTAATTATGGTGCAGTAAATTTTAAATTTGCCTTTACAGAGGATCTTAATTCAATATCCTGGCTTGGTAATATAGAATGTGAAAAATGTGTGGATGATCAAATAGAGTTAGCGTGTCGAGAAGAAGAGATTAAGAGTTTCTGTTACCCGAACGTTTACCGTAGTAATCCAGAATTCAACAAGAGCTTTTTTTCTAGAGGATCATGCCCTAATCTCTTTAGAGAGTCCAGTGAAACAAGTGTTGTAAAAGCAAAACAAGTTGCACCATTGATACTTGTTAATACCTTAGGACAAATGGTAGATAAAGAGGGTAATAACACTAAAGTATACTATGATGCATTGAAGCGTTATCTAAATGATGATGGTAAAATCAAGGATTGTGGAGATAATCAAAAGTGTAAGGATTATATTCCAATTATGGAGAAAGTTGCATGGAATAGTGATAAGGAAGTACTATTAAAAACTGCTGTTAATAATACGCAAGAGGCAAATCCTTACTATTATGGAAATGAGGATAATTCTACTTCCGTTGAATTTGGTTCTATATAACGCTGAATTTGTCTAATTTTTTCTACACTAGACACAATTTAGTCGTATCTGAACAAATACATAATCTATATAAAGAGGACGTAGGTACCATCTGTCCTTTTAAGGCATTTATGTCAATGATATGCGTAATCCATGATTTTAAACATGATGACCCTCCTAAGTAATACAAAAAAACTCAGAAAAATGTATATAGCTATGATAGAAGTTATCTATACATAAGTACAATATACTTTAACTAGAGATTATAAATTAATGAAGTTGAAAAGTCTGCAGACGAAGATAGATTTCGAGCTCTAGAATATCTTCACTATCAAAATAACAAAGCTGTCAAAATTTGTCAAGTAATTTTTATCGCAACTGTACAAACATTGCACAGGACAAATTTAAAATGCTGTAAAATGGTGTCTGTTCAGACGCATGTGAAACCAGTGCTTCTTTTCATCCCACTTCCATGCGGCTAAACCCTTTTCATAATCTCCTATCTATCATTTCTTAAACCACTCCCCTGAACGGATACAATTAAATACATTTTTAACATTTTTATAGAAAACTATTAGTATAGATTTGTATGCTGCCCTCATGGCTATTTTAAAATGTTTAATACTCCTTTTCATTATTTCTTGTACACATCTACCTAATAAGCAACATTCTGTTAATATAGACAATTATAAGCACGATTATTCGTTGCAACAATATAATACTCCTTTGAAGAATAACGAACCAGCAATACCAGAAATGATACCTTTAACGGTAGAGTTTCCCGATCTTACAACCAGTAATCAGTTTCTTTCGATTAATGTTGATGAAAAAGTACCAGTAAAGGATTTACCGATTGAGATAGGAAAACTTTCTGACATTAACTTAGACATAGACCCCAAAATATCAGGTAATATTACTTTAAAACTAAAAGATAAGAACGTAAACGAAGTAATTCAGAATATAGCCAACAGCGCCAAATTGCGTTACTCAATGAATAATGGTGTAATTAGAATTGAACAAGATTTGCCATATGCACAAAATTATTACGTAGACTTCATCAATATTCAACACTCTGCGCAAAGGAGTTTTATCATTGGTAACAATATTACCGACAGTGATGGTGATAGAAACTATATGAAATCTCAATATAGTAGTGATTTATGGAATTCATTAGAAAAAGGCTTAAATGCAATAATGGATGTTAACGGAGTAGATGATGGTGAGTTTCTTTCATCCAACAGAGAAGCTGGTGTCATTATTCTAAATGCTAGAAAAGATATTCACAAAGCTGTTGAAGAATATATTAATAAAGTTAAGAAATTGGCGTCTTCTCAAGTAATGATCGAGGCCAAAATAGTTGAAGTTTTATTAGACGATAAATACCTTTCTGGTATCAACTTAAATGATTTGCATAATGAAACCAAATCTATAACAAATCAAGGTAACTCTATTATTGACCTAGCAATTAACTCTAGTGTTAGTGATTTAGGAGATTTAGTAAAAAATTTAGGCAAATTTGGCACTTCAACCGTAATTTCAAGCCCTAGAGTACATGCTATAAATAATCAGCAAGCAATGATTTCATTTACTAAAAACCATATCTATTTTACTTCCGATATACAGAAAAATACCAAAAATTCTAATCATGCATTAATTACCAAGATGAATAGCACTCCAATAGGTGTGGTGTTAATAATCCACCCAAGCATTAACATTGATACTAATGAAATATTCATGGATATACACCCAACCTTATCAAGAATTAACGATTACACTAAAGACCCAAATATAGAATATGTCGCACAACAGAATAAAATGAAGTTAAATAGTGACATTCCAATTATTGAAACCAGAGAAATGCACTCTACGTTAAAAATTAAGAGCGGCGAAGTTATGGTAATTGGTGGGCTTATAGAGCATAGAAAAGATAACCAAAACTTATTGCATCAAAAGTCAAAAAAACTGGCTAAGACAGTAGAAACCGTCATCTTCCTGAAAGCAACAATCGTACCAACACTTGGTTTATTAGATACAAAAGATAGGAATTTATATATATATTAAACGTATCCGTTCAGGCAATGGCATCAACTTAAGGAAAGATGTTGGGGTTGCTATTATGATAAGAAGAGAGTATCGGAATGATAATTAAGACAGCTTAATCATAAAGCTTTTGCAGTAAATTTAAGTTACTTTAGTCATTTATTAAAGTTTTTAAACAGGTCTTAGTTTACTTACTTTATTGTTTTCTTTATTATCAAATATTGCTTTAAATAATATGGAGGAGCACATTGTCAGCAATTGCCGTTATTGATTTTGGTTCACAGTTTACACAGCTTATTGCAAGACAAATCAGGGAAATGGGCGTTTACTGTGAAATATTTCCAAGCAATATCGATTTCAAAACAGTATCAAAATTCAATGGATTTATTTTTTCTGGAGGACCGCAATCTGTAAATGACAATTGCTCTGAAGTAAGTGAAGTAGCACATAAAATTATAAAACTTAACGAAACAATAAACACTCCTATACTTGGAATATGTTATGGACAGCAACTCATTTGTCATTATTTCGGGGCAAAGGTAAGAAAAGAATTCAATCAGGAATTTGGCAAAACTAAAATCAAGATACTAAAAGAATCCCCAATTATAAAGGATACTTGGGACGTTAATTCCGAAATCGATGTGCTAATGAACCATGCAGACAGTGTCGAAACTATACCGCAAGGATTTACTGCTATTGCCTCAGGTATAATAAATCAAACAATCGCAATAATTGCCAACGAACAGCGGAAGATTTACTGTACTCAGTTCCATCCTGAAGTTAAGCCTACGACAAATGGTAGTAAACTTCTCTCTAATTTCTTAGATATTGCAAATTGTGAGAGAGATTGGACAATGAAGTCATTCATTGAAAAACAGAAGGAAAAAATTCAAAACTTAGTAGGGGAGAAAAAAGTAATTGCTGCAGTAAGTGGGGGAGTTGATTCAAGTGTTGCAGCAGTTCTTACACACAAAGCTATAGGAAAACAATTAAACTGTATTTTTATCGATACTGGGTTATTGCGTAAGAGCCAGACCACTGCTATGTTAAAAGAAATTCCAATAAATTACGTTGATAAATCAAACTTGTTTTTAAGTAGGTTAAGGGGAATAACTGATCCGGAAGAAAAGCGAAAAATTATCGGCAATACTTTTATCGAAGTATTTGAAGAAGAGGCAAAAAAAATAGGTGATGTGGATTTTTTAATGCAAGGCACCATTTACTCTGATGTAGTTGAATCAGGGCACGCTTCAGGAAACACTAGTACAATTAAATCTCATCACAATGTTGGTGGGTTGCCAGAAAAAATGAATCTGAAACTAGTAGAACCTTTACGCTATCTCTTTAAAGATGAAGTAAGGCTGCTTGGCAAAGAAATTGGGCTTTCAGATGAGATAATATTGCAACATCCATTTCCTGGACCTGGACTTGCAGTGAGGATCATAGGTGAGGTTGATGAAGAAAAGGTACGAATATTGCAAGAAGTAGATGAAATATATATCAACACAATGAAAAATTATGATCTGTATGATAAAATATGGCAGGCTTTTGCTGTACTGTTACCAGTAAAAACTGTGGGAGTTATGGGAGATAATCGTACATACGGATATGTTTGCGCTTTAAGGGCTGTGACTTCATCTGATGGCATGACAGCTGATGCATTTCCATTTGAAAATAAAGATCAACATTCGTTAGTATTTTGGAGGTTTTTGCAAGACATCAGTAGTATAATTGTTAACAAAGTTTCTGGAGTAAATCGAGTTGTGTATGATTTAACTTCCAAGCCACCAGCAACTATTGAGTGGGAGTAGCAATAATTTCATTCCAGTTTCAGCTACTCGAATCACACCAAAGAGGCTGCTTGCATAGCTCAAATTTTAAGGAAAACTATTTAATGTCATTCCAGCGCGTGACGCTGGAATCCAGAAAAAAAGAATAATGGATCCCAGTGTCAGCTACTCGGATGACATCGAAATGTTCGTACAGATATTCGTCACACACCGGAATAAAAATTAGACTTTTGCTTTGTGCAAAATAATTTCAAGGCCGCATTTTCTTTATTTTGCTTATAGCTTCCACAAGCATTGCAAACATAAATGAAGAATACAAATATGCTTTTGGTAGCTCTATGTGAAGTCCTTCAAGTATTAAATATATACCGATGAGTAACATAAATAGAATGGCAATTACTTTTAAGCTTGGGCTGGATTTTATTAACTTAGCGGTATAACTTGATGAAAATAGCATTGCTAATATGGAAAATGTAAATGCTATAGCAATGATTATCATATTATGAGTTAATGCTATAGCAGTTAATATTGAATCAACAGAAAAAACTAAATCTATTAATATAATTTGTAGCACAACTAAAAAAAATTGTGATTTAACGTTTGCCTTTGTTTTGTTCTCCTTATGTACAAAAATTTCGCTCCATAACTCCATAGAACTTTTAACAATAAGAAATAACCCTCCTGCAATCATAAGCAAATCTTTTACTGAAATATCTAGTGATACAGAGTAAAATATAGGCTTTTCCATTGATAATATATGTGATATAAAAAATAATATTACAAAACGCATCAATAGCGCCAAGCCAAAACCTATCAGGCGGGCTCTTTCTCTCAGCAGATTTGGCACCTTATCTATTGCTAGAGAAATAAAGATTAAATTGTCTATACCAAGTATAGTTTCAAGTAGCGTAAGTATCAATAAAGTCCAAGCATCAGCTAGCATTTTCATTCCAAAGTCAGCCTTTGTACTTTACAATAGATGTGTAAAAATTAAGTAACTTCGACTAGGTAATTAAAAAATCAGCCTTACCCGGAAAAGGGGGAGAGAAAAAAGAGCATTTTTATAATAAAAGTACTTTTGTAAGAGAAATAATGAAATTAAAAATCTAACTCTCTTTACGAAAATTTTAAATAGATTGTAAAATAGTTGTACCATGAAAATATATGCCTTCTTTGTAGACTAAGATTTTTCTTTAAATTAAGATAGATACACGATAAAAGGAAATATGATAAAAGAGTCATTAGCAAAAACTGATATAGTAAAAGTTGAAGATAAGAAAGCACCAAAGGGCTTTTTTAAAATATTAGGTGAAGTAGCAGATGCTGTAAGGTCATGGGTTGGCAATATTAGCCCTGATTTAAGTAGTAGTCGCGATGTCGATAGTTTAGTCTTGAAGATGAACGAATGCTTAAACCCAAAGGGGGGTGAAGTCTCAGCACGTAAGAACACCGTATCTCTTGGTAATTTGTACTTGAGTTTATCAGAGGCAGGTCAAATAAAATTTTTACAAACCCTGGCAGAAAAGTTCAATCCGGATAAAACGAAAATAGATGAAGAAATAAAAGTATATAAGAAAAATCAAGATTCTGAGTCGAGCTATAAGTTTGAACAAGACTTAATAAAAGTCCTTGAATCACCACGCTCTAAAATATTGAAGCAGTTTATCTCCTTACCGGAGGGCCTTAAGTTTATTGTTGATATGCGTTCTGATGTACTCAAGCTGAAGAATCAATATAAAAGTCTAAGTCCACTAGAAAACGAATTAAAAAGTATACTTTGTACTTTGGTTGATGTTGATCTACTTGATCTTCATCAAATCACTTGGGATTCACCTGCATCATTGTTGGAAAAACTTATAAAATATGAAGCTGTACATAAAATTTCCTCTTGGGATGACTTAAAAAACAGACTAGATTCTGATCGTCTCTGTTTTGCTTTCTTTCATTACAAAATACCAAATGAACCTTTAATTTTTGTAGAGGTTGCACTGATGAATGAGATTGCAGATAGTATTCAACACGTTTTGGACGAGTCAGTTCCTTCAAGTGACCCAAGCAGTGCAAGTACTGCTATATTCTATTCAATATCAAACACTCAAACTGGTTTATCTGGAATTAGCCTCGGTAACTTTTTAATAAAGAGAGTCGTAGAAAAACTATCGCAAGAATTTAAAAGCGTAAAAGTGTATGCAACTCTTTCTCCAGTTCCTGGATTTACAAAATGGCTAAAAAATCAAGACGTAGCTTTATTAGGTAAGCTTAATATAAAACAATCAGGTACAGAAATTTTAGAAAGCATAAAAACTAACATTGAATGCGAAAAACAGTCCCTACTGAAACTTTGTGCACATTATTTGCTAAAGGTTAAAAGCAGTGGTGGGGGTGCTTATGATCCAGTAGCACACTTTCATTTAAGCAATGGTGCATCAATAAAACAAATCAACTGGATGGCTGATACTTCTGAAAAAGGCATTAGTCAGTCAGCCGGAATAATGGTGAATTATCTGTATGAGCTGCCTAAAATAGATAACAATCATGAGAATTATATGATTAATAAAGCGACTTCTCATTCAAAAAAAGTATCGTCTATGTTAAAAGAATAATAGGAAGTATGCAAGAATGTAGAAAGTTTTAACATTTCCTAATCTTTATGTATATAATATTGAATAGCTTTATGAGGTAAAATATATGAATAGTAAGATATTAAAAGCAATAAAACAAAAAATACAAGATAGAGTAGAGCGTAAGGAACTGCACAGTCTCTTTATAGATCCTGAAGAAATAAAGTCATTCAATGATTGTGTTAGTAGTATTAAATGTGATGGAATAAGCCTAGAGGAATCAAGTGAATTGGGAACAATTTACAAAGGGCTTGATTCAATGTTTTCTCACATCAGTGATGACTGGGATAAAAATAAGGGTAGCCTAAATAGTAAAAAAATTGATGTATATTATCAAAACTTAGAGTCTATCTTAAAGATAGTAAACATAATTAAAGGATTGAAGACAGGAGTGGGCCAAGAATCAGCGATCCCCAACATTGATGAATCTGTGTTAATTTGTGATATCGAATCACTTAAGAAAAAAATGGAAGAAGCGCTAGAAAAAACGCAACAACAACAAAGTGCAGCAAGGCAAAAAGAGTTAGAAGAGAAAGCTAAAGAGGAGTTTGGCAAGTACATAAAATAATGGCACCATTGATGCGGTGTCAATTGAAAAGCGTAAGGATCAAAATTCTCTTTATGCAACAATCAAGCTAAAAGACGACAATAAAAACACAGATATTAGGGTAAGCGAATTTTTAAATAGTGAATTTTGTAAAGAAAACAATATTGCCGGTTTTCTTCTTTCAAGTGGAGATCAAAAAGAACCTATCAGTGGCTACATACATGAGGGGGTTAGATACTATAATTTAGGTACTGCAGCTCAATATGGAATAAAGTTTAACTGGTATGTAGGTGAAAGGGAATGTAGCATCACATTAAGTGCTAGCGATGGCAGTATTAAAATAGTAAGTAATAAACCAGATGATAAAGATTTAGAAAAAAATAAAGATGTAAAAATTAAAGTTCCTGTCCTTGGTTACCTAAGCCTTGCTGATGCAGTAAAAACGTGTAGACAGCAAGAAGATCCAAGTAGCACAGTGAAGCAAGCATCAGCTAATGAGCATTGCCGGCCATTGGCAAGGACTTCAGCTTAATGTTTTTAGCAAAAAGAGATATAAATAATTGCTCTTGTAATACTTAAAATGTAAAATAGATCTACTTAAATAAGTAGATCTATGAACAATATAAGAAATTTTGCAATAATAGCACATATAGATCATGGGAAGTCAACTCTTGCTGATCGTTTGATAGAAGAATGTAACGGTCTTGAGACAAGGGAAATGACCAATCAGGTACTTGACTCAATGGATATAGAGCGTGAACGCGGAATCACAATCAAAGCACAAACGGTAAGACTCAATTACACTGCAAATAATGGTAATAAATATTGCCTCAACCTCATGGACACACCAGGTCATGTTGACTTTTCATATGAAGTCAGCCGAAGCTTAGCTGCATGTGAAGGCTCACTTTTGGTGGTGGACAGCAGCCAAGGAGTTGAAGCTCAGACTCTGGCAAATGTGTACAAGGCAATTGACAATAATCATGAGATAATAGTTGTGCTCAATAAAGTTGACCTTCCTGCTGCAGATCCAGAAAAGGTAAAGCTTCAGATTGAAGAAGTAATTGGTATTGATGCAAGTGAGTCAATTTTGATATCGGCAAAAACTGGTCTTGGGATAAAGGATGTACTTGAAGCTATAGTGACAAAACTTCCCGCTCCTCAAGGTGATACAAATGCTCCACTGCAAGCAATTTTAGTTGATAGTTGGTATGATCCTTACCTAGGAGTAGTAATTTTAGTGCGAGTTAAAAATGGAGTACTAAAAAAAGGCATGAGAATCGTTATGATGTCTAATAATGCTACATATCAGGTCGATAATATCGGTATTTTCACTCCTAAAAAAGTTATGACTGGTGAACTTTCAGCAGGTGAAGTTGGTTTTATAACTGCTTCAATGAAAGAAGTAGCAGACTGCAAAGTAGGAGACACTATTACTGAAGAGAAAAGGCCGTGCAGCAAGGCATTACCTGGCTTTAAAGAAGTACATCCTGTAGTATTTTGCAGTATTTTTCCCAATAACACAGATGATTTTAAATATTTAAGGGAAGCACTAGAAAAATTACATTTAAATGATGCTAGTTTTACATTTGATGCTGAAACGTCAAATGCCCTAGGTTATGGATTTCGTTGCGGTTTCTTAGGAATGCTACATCTTGAAGTCATTCAAGAAAGACTCGAAAGAGAATTTGATTTAGATCTAACAGCAACTGCACCGAGTGTTATATATAAAGTTGCAATACAAAATGGTAAAGTTTTAAATATCCATAACCCAAGCGATATGCCAGACCCTACAAAAATTGAAATAGTGGAAGAACCGTGGATCACTGCAACTATAATGGTACCTGATCAATATTTAGGAGAGATTCTATCTCTGTGTGAAGAGAGGAGAGGAGAACAGCAGGATTTATCTTATGTTGGTAATACGACAACAGCACTACTGAAGTATAAATTACCGCTGTCTGAGGTTGTTTTTGATTTTTACGATAGACTAAAATCAATTTCCAAGGGATATGCAAGTTTAGATTGGGAAATATCCGATTATCAGGAAAGTCAGATAGATAAATTAAGTTTTTTAGTTAATGGAGAACCTGTGGATGCGTTAGCCTGCATTGTTCATAAAAGCAGGGCAGAAAAAAGAGGCCGCGAAATATGTGCACGTTTGAAAGACTTGATACCACGCCAGCAATATAAAATCGCGATTCAAGCGGCAGTAGGCGGAAAAATTATTGCTAGAGAAACGATTAACCCGTATAGAAAAGATGTAACAGCCAAGCTCTATGGTGGAGACGTCACACGAAGGATGAAGCTGCTTGAAAAGCAGAAGAAAGGTAAGAAAAGATTGCATTCTGTGGGAAACATAAACATCCCACAAAATGCTTTTATTGAGGCTTTGAAAATAAATGATTAATATATATCCAAAAACATAAATTTAAAGAACTAAGTGATATTTTCTCAATAAATTTACTGACATTGATATAGGTAAATTTGAAATAGCTATGTGAATTTGTAAAACACTATACAAGATACCATACAACGAAATCATCCCAGTGTTAAACGCTGGGATGACAGAGAGCAGCTCAATTGCTCCACTCAATCAGTAAAAATCAGATATATGTAGACATTGGCTAAAACCATTCCAACAACATTTTAGTGAAACTTAACAAGCTTATCTATAGTTTTAGTGATGATTCTTGGAGTATTTGGAGAGACTTCTGAGCCCAGTCTATTTAACCGCTCTATAGCAAACCCGCTGTTCTCATTTATTATGAAATCACATAAAATATTTTCTATATCTTTAATAACACTTTCATGCTTTCTCAGAGGATGGTTATTCGGATATCTATGAATGGTTTTGATGCTAGAATACTCAACGAAAGCTTGATCTTTAAAAGCAAGTTGTCTCAATTTCTCTTTGAATTTTTCTTCTTCATCTCTTGCTAAAAGGCAAGACTTTATCAGTGATTTTATAATCGAGTTTATAGCCTGATGTATTTCAGAATGCACTATAACTTTGATGATATTTTCTTCCACTATGCAATCATAAGTGCTTTTTTCGCTCTTTAATGACTCTATAAGCATTTTGCTATTTTGCGAATTCAATTCCAGATTCTCTTCACTTATAGGAGTCATTATAAAGGTATTCTTATTTACCCTGATGTAAAATTGTGGCAACCCTTTAGAACAGGCAAATGCTACATCCTTAGACTCAAGTGCGTGATTGTATGAAGAAGAAAGGGTGCTTGCTATAACGCTACTTGGTACTTTCATTCCATGATTACTTAGGTGATTTAACACATTCTCAACATCATGATATGTAAAACCTGTATCTTTTATCAATTCAACAACTTCTATGCAATTGTGTTGTTTATACTCTATTGTCACTTCTTCTGTAAAAAGAGTTTTAGCTGCTATATGCTTATCAAGCACTGTGAAAATCTTGATGAAACTCTCTAAATCTTGTTTGTTAATTAATTCAATACTAATTAAGTTTTTGCTAACAATTATAATATTTTTTATCATTTTTTCCCACTAAAAAAACTCACTAGATGAATTGTATTTTTAATTCATTAAAAATTGTTTAAAGTGGGTATGCCAGCAACAGTAAGACAAAAAAATCACATAAAATCTTCATTATGTATTATATTACATCCCTCGTGTTCATCACTGCCGCTTGTGTAAGCTGTTGCATTAATGCTATCTTCATTGTTATTTAACATATTATCCAACTTTCCTTCTTTTTCAAGATCCATCAATTTGTCACATCCAGCAATATGATGTACATAATCACCATTTTCATCAGTAATAAAAATTTGTGGAACTGTCCTGACGTTATATTTTGATTTTATACCGTCAAACAAATCCGAGTTTCTAAGTACATCAATTTCTTCGTATTTCACACCTTTTTCATCCAATAACTCTTTTGCTTTCTTGCAGAATGGGCAGTACTTCTTCACATATATTACAACTTTTCCTTTAGTGTTTTTCATGATTTATCTCCATAGTTTATAAAATACAACTATTATATATAAAAAATATATATAAAATATCAAATTGTATGAAAATTATTTACAACTGTGAGCAAGGGATAAAAGATAATGTGGCACTAACTTTCGGAAATTTCGATGGCGTTCATTTAGGACATAAGTTTGCAATTTCCAATCTAAAGAAGGTAGCACAAGAAAGAGGATTACCCTCTGCAGTTTTAACTTTTGAGCCTCACCCATCAACTGTTTTATTTAGTAGGAACAATTTTAGGTTGATAGACCAAGAACAAAAAAAGGAACTAATCAGCAGCTATGGTATAGATTACTTGTATATTATTAATTTTAGTAGAGGTTTTTCTGAGGTTAGCTGCGATGACTTTATTGGTAAGATTTTGGTAAAGAAGTATGGTGCTAAACATATAACTGTTGGAGAAAGTTGTACTTTTGGTCACAAACGATTGGGTAACATATTAACTCTAGAAAAATATTCTCAGATGTATGAATATTCTTTAACTAAATTAGAGCCATTGATAATCGATAGAAAAATTTGCTCTTCTTCCTCAATCAGGGAGTGTTTACAAAAAGGCGAAATAGAAATTGCTAATAAATTACTTGGTAGGTCTTATCAAGTTTCTGGTATTGTAACAAAAGGTGCATGTAGAGGTAGAGAAATAGGGTTTCCAACCATAAACATTCCGATAGAAGATTACATGATAAAACCTAAGCTTGGTACATATTACGCCAAAGTTGCATTTTCTGAAAATAGTTCAAGTTGGCTATATGGAGTAGTCAACATTGGTATGAGACCTACATTTAAGGACTTAAAAAAACCTATAGTAGAAATGCATATATTTGACTTCAACGAAAATGTATACAATTTTAAGGTTGACATACAACTTTTAAAATTTATTAGGGCAGAAAAAAAATTCCATAGTATTAACGAGTTAACAAAACAGATAGATCGTGATATAATGAAGGCTTACCAGTTAAAGATAAATTTATGAAAAGGATATGTTTAGTTATTATATTGATTATAGCATCATTCGATCAAACAAGTAAATTGTATATAAACTCTTTGATTGATGAGGGGGAGTCAATCGAGATTACTAGTTTTATGAAATTAGTTGAAGTTTGGAATTCAGGAATTAGCTTTGGAATGTGTAGTACTCTGCCGCATGGCAGCTTCTTTTTTTCAGCATGTTCAATATTAATAATTGGTATACTTGCATACTTGATATATAAATCTAATGATAAGTCAATTTACCTTAGTTTTTCTCTGATGATTGGTGGAGCGATCGGAAATGTAATTGATAGAATCTATTGGGGAGCTGTATATGACTTCATATATTTTCATATCAATGATTGGTATTGGCCAGCCTTTAATTTAGCAGATCTATCTATAGTTTGTGGAATGTGTACATTGTTATATAAGTGGTATATATATGATAGGTCTATCTCTAAGCAAAATGAGGAATGAAATAATGCTTCGCAAATTCTTTAGTTTTTTTATACTATCTGTGTTTTTTTTCATTTGTCCGATTTCTTTGGAAGCTGAAATCATAAAGCATGCTAAGCTCAGTAACGGATTGGATGTTTATGTAGTACCTAATCACCGAATTCCAGCTGTTTTTCATGCAATAATATATAAAGTTGGGGGAATGGATGACCCAATTGGCAAAACAGGCTTGGCTCACTACTTTGAACACTTAATGTTTGAAACTACAGGAAAATTTAAAGACATAGAATCCACTTTGGGCAGCATTGGGGCCCAATTTAATGCTTTTACCACTAAAGAATACACCTGCTACTACGAATTAGTTCTCAAAAAAGATTTACCACTAGCAATGGAAATTGAAGCAGATAGAATGGGCAATTTTGATGTTACTCAAGACAAAATAGATAGAGAAAAAAATATCGTATTAGAAGAAAGAAAGATGAGATTTGATAATAATCCTGAAGCTTTACTATGGGAGGAAATGAACAGTGCATTTTATCGTAATGGCTATGGTAGGTCTGTTATTGGTTGGGAGAGCGATATTAAAACTTACAATCAAGATGACATAACAAGGTTTCATGATAACTATTATCATCCAGGTAATGCTATACTGCTCGTTGTTGGTGATGTAGAATTTGAAGAAGTAGCAGGATTAGCAAAGGAAAAATATGGTGCAATTAAAGCTGAGCCTTTAGTTAAGCATTATCCGAACCAAGATTCAATACATAATGCAGATATATCGGTAATTTTAGAAAGCACTGAAGTAAAAGAGCCAGTTTTATACTTTCGCTATAGTGTTCCTTTATTTGAGCAAATAAGTGAAACTTTTCCTGTTGATTTGGCAGTTGATGTTTTGGGGCATGGCAAGTCTAGTAAGCTATATAAAGATTTAGTTCTAGATAAGAATGTAGCAGTAGAAGTGTTTGCTTATTATAATAGCTTAGCTTTTAGTAATGGTTACATTGAGATTCGGGTAACTCCAAAAAGCGGGGTGAATTTGGATGCTGTTGCAAGAGAGTTAGAAAATTCTATTAATCACTTTACCTCTGAAGAAATAACAAGTGAAGAGTTGCAAAGCACAAAGTCTAAATACAAAGCAGCACAGTTTGATAATCTATCTGATTTAACTAGTGTAGCAATGTTTTATATACCACGTCTAGCACTAGGTATCCCACTTGATGAAATAGACATTTCACATAGCAAAATTAATGATGTCAATCTGAAAGATGTAAATCACAAAATTCGTACTATTTTTTCTACTAATAAATTAGTCGGCCGTTTGTTACCAAAAGGAGGTAATGATGATGAGAATAAGTAAGCTTGTATTTCTACTTTTTTTCTGTCTGGTCTTTAATTTGCAGGCGAGCAGCTACCTAAATATAGAGGAGGTTACTACTAATAAAGGGCTTAAGTTTTTGTTTATTGAAAACCGTGATCTACCAAAAGTTTCACTCAATATATCATTCAAAGATGCAGGTTACGTGTATGAAAGTGCAGAAAAGCAGGGGCTTGCTTGGTTTACTTCTCTTGTAATTCAAGAAGGAGCAGGAAAAAATGATGCCAAAGATTTTGTAAAAAAGCTTGAGGATAAAGGAATTAGTTTAAATTTTACTGCTGGTTTAGAAGCATTTAGGGTTTCATTAAACACTTTATCTGAGAATCTAGAGGATGCAATTTCACTACTAAGTGATGCTATAATGCGTCCTAAAGTTGATCCTGAAGGATTGAATAGAGTTTTTGAAAAAGCCAAAGTAAACTTTAATAATTTTGAAAAAGATCCTTATTTTATTGCTGCAAAAGAGTTGGATACGTTGTTGTTCAAAAAACATCCTTACTCAAGAGATCCATATGGAACTCTAGACACTATAATGAGCATTACTAGAGACGATGTTTTAACATACATAAAGCGTAGTTTTACTAAGGATAATATCGTTATTAGTATTGTTGGTTGTGCAACAAAAGAAGAAGTTAGTACGCTGCTCGATAAATATTTATCTAAGTTACCATCAAAAAGATCGAAAGTTAGGAAGGTATCTGTAAAAAATGAATTTGGGCCTGCAGAAAGTAAGAGCGTTTTTATGGATATACCACAGAGTGTAATACTTTTTGCTCAAAAAGGCATAGCATATGAAGACCCTAATTACTATAATGCTAGTGTTTTGATTAATGCGCTTGGTAGTATGAGTCTAAACTCAATACTGATGAAAGAGTTGAGACAAAATCTAGGTATTACTTATGGTGTTAGTGCACGTAATGTTCCTAATAAGCATGGAAATATTATATCTGGATTTATGAGTACTGATAGTTCCACTGCTAGCAAAGCTATATCAGCAGTAAAAGATACATTTAGCAGAATAAAAGAGGAAGGAATTGACGAACAATTATTCAAGGATGCAAAAACCAGTTTAGTAAATAACCTTATCTTCTCTTTTCTATCCAATAATGCGAATATAGCAACGTTACTGGATAGTATGCAGATAGATGATCGTGATATTAACCATATAAATAATTATGCAAATATCATTAATGATGTTCAATTGGAAAAAGTAAACAAGCTGGCAAGTTCTTTACTGAATCCTGAAAATTTATTTTTTGTTGAAGTTGGAAGAAACGCTCAAGGTCAATAGTTAATACCTTCTGCTATTGATCTTACTGCTTTTACATAACACTTATGCTCTTCAGCTAGAATGCGCTCTGAGAGACTGTGAACATCATCATTTGGTAACACTGGAACAGTAGCTTGAGCGATTATGGCTCCAGCATCAATTTCAGGAGTAACATAATGCACAGTACATCCTGTAATTTTTACACCCGCTTTCAGAGCTTGCTCCTGAGCATTTAGGCCCTTAAATGACGGAAGTAAAGAGGGATGAATATTTATAACTTTGTTATGCCATTTATTCAGGAAATTGGCCTTTATAATTCTCATAAACCCTGCAAGGCAAATTAAATCAACCTTATGTTGAACAAGTATTTCATGAATTTTATCAGTATCAAGTGGCTTATCTTCAACAACAAACGCTGAAACTCCTGCTTGCTTTGCTATTTTAAGGCCTCCAGCTTCACTATTATTTGTGATAACACACACAGTTTCAGCAGGGAAATTCTGATCTTGACATGCTTCTATTAAAGCCTGCATGTTTGATCCTCTACCTGAAATTAGTATTCCGAGTTTTATCTTTTTCATTTTAGTGCAGACGTAAGAATGGATATTAATAAAATAGCTCAAAAGGAAAGTTTATTTTAGAATAAATACTATTGTGTAGCAATATTTTACACTGCTGGATAATATGGAATTAAAGAAATCATTCAGTTTGAAGTAACTTTAACATTTAATTTTAGGAATATTATACAATTTATGGTAAATAAATGCATATTTTTATGGCTGCGTTATTATTTATTTAACAAAGTATTAGTATAATTTACTACACTGAATTAAATGGAGAAAATTCAATGAATAAATTACCAAGCAATGCAAAAACAAGCAAGTCTCAGGTTACTCAGTGGGAGGTAATAAAAAATTGTGAATATTCTGATAATTGTTTATCAAAAGTAGTAACTTTATACGTCATTAAAATGGCAGAATTATCAGATATTTATACGAGTAATGAACCTGAAATTAATACTATACTTACAAGAATAAGCATAACAAGTGAAAATGCATTTTTAAATAAGGTTGTTGATATTGAAATTATGGAGGGCATTTTTCCGTACAAATTCAACAGCAAGAAGAAAAATAACATATCAAGGCTAGAAGATTTGTACAATTATTTATGTTCTACTGTTATTGATAGCCTTCCAAAAGAAATGCTTGAGAGCTTAAGAAGAGAATACAGAGACGCTGTTAACTTATTTAAAGCAATTACTTAACTAGGTGTAGCATTTTTAAGACTTTACCTTCTATTTCAGAAATGCCACTTTCAAGATCTTTATCTATCAAACATATGGTAGATAAATATGTTTTCTGCTTCTTTTCAACATTGATAGTTAAAGTTCCAGGAGTAATCGTAACCGAGTTAGCAAATAATGCAATGGTCTTATCATTATGTCCTATGCATTCTCTTACAATAACAATTGGCTCAACTGTAGATTTGAATCGTAGCACCTTTTTTGTTACATAAATACTTGAAAAAATAATTTGGTAAATTAGCCAAGGTATATAACTTATAAGCTGATAAAGTGACAGCCTACCACTATCATTTAGAATTTGACTAAGGGCACTTTCAGCATCAATTAACCTTTTAAAGATAATCAATGTGAACACAGAAGAAAATACTCCACAGAGAATAAAAAAAGGCTCAAAATAACCAGACAATGTAATCCATAGAGAAGACAAAATCACAAATGATAGAGAAAAAAACTTAATATTTTGCCTGACTTTCATGATTTGGAGTATAACTTAAATGATTTTTTAGGAAAATAAAAAGTTCTTGATTTTTGTGTCAAAGAACATAATAACCAAGTTATTTTAATAAGTAGTGGAGATTATGACGCTTGATGATTTTCTAAAAATGCTTGAAGAAATAAATGATACTTCAGGTTTAAGCAAGAACAACATAGTTGAACGAATAAAAATAAAATTAGAAAGAATTGATTTACGGAGGTGGAAAGATAGTGGATTTAATATCAATCATATATTCACTACACATAGTGATCTAGATCCTGTAGAAACTACATTGTTGCATTTTGCTGCTAAGAGTGGCTATGAGAACATAGTAATAGCTCTAATTGAATATGGAGCATATGTTGATGCATGGGACAGCGATGGATGCACTCCTTTACATTTTGCTGCTGAATGGAACCACAAAGGCATATTAGATATTTTAATTGAAAGTGGAGCAAATGTTAATGCGTGGGACAATGATGTATGTACACCTTTACATCTTGCTACCGAAGGTGGGAATGAAAGTGTAGTAAGAGCTCTAATTGCATGTGGAGCAGATGTTAACGCGCAGAACAATGATGGACACACTCCTCTACATTTTGCTACTAAGAGTGGCTATGAGAACATAGTAATAGCTCTAATTGAACACGGAGCATATGTCGATGCGTGGGATAATTATAGAAGCACTCCCTTGCATTTTGCTGCTGAAAGTGATAATGAAAACATAGTAAGAACTCTGATTGAACATGGAGCATGTGTTAATGTGTGGGATAGTTGTGGACGCACTCCTTTGCATTTTGCTAGCGATCATGAAAGTATAAGAGATATTTTAATTGAAAGTGGGGCATATGTTAGTAAACAGAACAATAATAGATATGCTCCTTTACACTTTGCTATTGAATGGGGCTGCAAAGATGTGATAAGTTCTTTGTCAGGTAATGCTAGTCCTAGGGCTGAAATGGCAGTAGGAAGAGTGGAACAAATTACACTTGCAGGAAGATTGGAGCTTTTTTAACCAAACTTGCATTTACTGAGATAATTGTTTTGTTATGAATTAAACCAAAAGTTCTGTAATATATTGAAGCTTAAAGATATCTTTAGATATGGAAGTTATTGCAGAAAATAGAAAAGCAAGGTTTGAATACTTTATCTTAGAAGAATTTGAAGCAGGTATGATCCTCTTAAGTAGTGAAGTGAAATCACTAAGGGAAAGAAAAGCAAACATTTCTGATGCTTACGTTACTGAAAAAAAAGGTGAAATATGGCTAAACAATATGCATATCGCAGAGTATAAAGCTGCAAACCAAAAGAATCACAAGCCAAAAAGAGAACGAAAATTGCTTTTGCATAAAAAAGAGATAAATAAGCTAATTGGTCAAATTAAAACCTCTGGAATAACTGTTGTGCCACTTTCTATCTATTTTAATGATAAAGGGTTGGCAAAAACTAAAATTGCCATTGTGAAAGGAAAAAAACTCTATGATAAGAGAGCAACCATAAAGCAGAGAGAGTGGGAACGTGAGAAAAGTAGATTGTCTAAGAATAATTTGTAGTAAAATATGTCTTTAAGTCCAGTTATTTTTAGCATCGGTCCTGTTTCTATATATTGGTACTCTTTAGCATATGTTTTGGGTATAGTTTTTGCATATTGGTATTTACATAAGCTAGACAATCAAAAAATATTTACTAAGAATTTTTACGATTCGTTATTAACAGCCGTTATTATAGGCATTATCCTTGGAGGTAGGCTTGGGTACGTATTGATATATGATCCAGTTCTCTATATAAGCAATCCTATCGAAATACTAAAGACCTGGGAAGGAGGTATGTCATTTCATGGCGGTGCTATAGGAGTTTTGCTTGCAGTAATAATCTCCTGTAGAAGACATAACATTCCTATATTTTACACACTGGATCTAATTTCTTGTGGAGTTCCGATAGGTTTACTTCTAGGCCGCATAGGTAATTTTATAAATGGAGAGTTATTTGGCAGGGTTACAAATATGCCGTGGGGTATGGTATTTCCAGAAAATGGTGATAATTTATTGCGCCATCCAAGCCAACTTTATGAGGCATTTTTTGAAGGAGCGCTACTTTTTGTAGTTGCAAATTCACTGTTTTTCTTGACTAGAGTGAAACTGTATTACGGTGCAACAACTGGTATTGCAGTTATGTGGTATGGAATAGCACGTTTTGTGGTTGAATTTTTCCGCGAGCCAGACTATCAAATTGGCTATTTATGGTTCAATTTAACTATGGGACAATTTCTTTCTATACCTATGATTTTGCTGGGAATGCTTATATATTTAGGTGCGTTGAACTTAAGATTTAATACGAAATCTGTTCAATAGAGAAAAGGTGAGTTTAATCGAAAAATATAGTGGAAGTTTATTTATTCCATACTATGTACAATTATGTGAATTTTTTGTCTTGCAGAGAATAAATGTAAGACCAGCAAACCTTCGTTGTATAGCTATAAGAAAAACTTAGTAGCTACTGACCAAATTCATTACTAAGTAGATATTCATTTTCCACCAGAATATTCCTGATTGAGAAGCTACTTTATTAAAACATATTTTTAAATTTTTGCCAAAACCCTGGTTGATTATCATTAACCTTTGTGAAGGCTATGTTTAAACTGTATCTCGAATCATTTGGCATGTCATATCTAATATTCAGTATTGAAAATTTGTTTTTATTATGAACAGAAACATCGTCATATGATAACTTTGTCGTGTAGCACTTTATATGTTTTTGCTTATCATATACTATATCACCTGATTCCCCTTCTAGTTCTACAAATTTAGTTTTTTTCTGACATTCTTTTATTTTTATTAGATCCTCGTTTAGTGATATTGAAACCGGTAGTGTATTCCCAGCATACTCTTTAGCTAAAAGCTCACTTTGAGGATACATTTTTATTTCCTTTCCAAAATGTGAGTCTATAAAATTATTGCTCCAAAATTTGTCTCCAGAATGTACATATTCGTCAGTAGCATACGGTACACCACCATAATTGCATTGAACTTTGTAATCTCCAACACCATTATTTTGAAAAAAATCATGAATGGCAGCGTAACTATCAGCAGCATCATTTATGTAATCCATTACCTACCCCTTAAAACCTTTTAATTTATTATATCACAAGAAATTACATCTATCAATAAAAAGACTTTTTTTGATATCAAGTATCTAGGGAGCATATTGATAGGATTGTGACATTCGTATTTCCCAGTTCTTCACATACTGCTGGACTAATTCAGGATAATTTTCAATAATTAATAAATTTTCAGCGTTTCCCTTTTCAGCTGTCTTACTGAGGTTAAACGATCCTGTGATGACTTTTTGATTATCAACAATTATTACCTTATTATGAGCAATTTTTGGCTTATTATCGATCCAAATCGGTATTCCATTTGAAAACAATTCGCTTATGACACTATATTTTGAATGGAGTTGTGATTTATCTAAGACGACTTTAACATCAACACCACGCTCTTTGGCGTTAATCAAAGATTTTGCAACTGTTCCAAGAGTAAATGTATATTCTTGAACTAAGATAGATTCTTTAGATTGGTCTATCTCGCTGATTATCGGTACAGCACAGTCTTGTTCAGGTGAGAAGCAAACTGTTGCTTTTGGGCAAGGCGAGAATGTAGGACCCACATAGTAATACAGAGAAAAACATGCCGACAAAAATAAAAGATATAAAAGCCTCACAAACCACACCTAAATACACGGCGGTAGTCTACATCATAGTTTAATCATCTGTCAACCCATATTCCTTCCACTTCTCTGTAACTTTCTTTATTATTTCCTCGCTCATTTCAATTTTTCTTCCCCATTCTCGTTTGGTTTCAGGTGGAAGTTTGTTTGTTGCATCAAACCCTATTTTACCTCCGAGACCACTTTCAGGAGAAGCGAAGTCTAAATAATCAATTGGAGCATTCTCTATCATGATTGTATCACGTACAGGGTCCATTCTTGTTGAAACTGCCCACATTACTTCCTTCCAATCACGTATATTTATATCATAATCAACAACTATAATAAATTTCGTGTATAAGAACTGTTTGAGAAAAGATAGTGTGCCCATAACAATTCTTTTTGCATGCCCTGGATAAGCCTTTTTTATCGACACTACCGCTATTCTATATGAACAACCTTCTGGGGGCAGATAAAAATCTACTATTTCCGGAAACTGATTGATGAGAATCGGCACAAAGATTTCGTTGAGTGCTTCACCAAGAATTGATGGTTCATCAGGTGGTTTGCCAGTAAAAGTGCTGAGATAAATTGGATCTTTGCGCATTGTAATTGCAGTGATGTTAAACTCAGGAAACTGTTCAACAGCATTATAGTAACCGGTATGGTCTCCATATGGCCCTTCATCTTGGTAATTATCCAAACTTACATATCCTTCCAAAACAATTTCTGCATGAGCTGGAACCTGAAGAGGAATAGTTTTACAATTTACAAGCTCAAGTGTTTTTTTTCGCAGCAGCCCGGCAAATTGGTATTCTGATAAAGTCTCCGGCACCGGAGTTACCGCAGCAATAATCGTTGCAGGATCGCTACCAATCACAGCAGCCGCAGGAAACTTCATATTTTGTCCCCTCTCCTTCCACCGTTTATGGTGACCTGCACCACCACGATGTGCAAGCCAGCGCATGAGAGTCGTTTTTTTATTCACAACCTGCATACGATATATTCCAAGATTGAAATTATCTTGCTTGTCTGCTGTTGGTCCTTTTGTTACCACAAGTGGCCAAGTGATAAGCGGTGCAGGCTCGTTTGGCCAGCATGTCTGAATAGGTAGCAAACTAAGATCCACCTTATCCCCAGTTAGCACCACCTCTTGACATGGGGCTTTGCTCACAACTTTGCTCCGCATCGACAATACAACTTTTAGTAGAGGAAACATTTTCACAGCATCTTTGAAGGTTTTTGGCGGCTCAGGTGATCGCAAAAATGCTAGAAGTTTACCCAGATCCCTTAATTCATCAGAATTTATACCAAGTCCGAATGCAATTCTCTCAATAGTACCAAATAAATTCACTAAAACGGGAATTGAATTTTTGCCATTTTCTGTGACAACATTTTCAAAGATGATAGCTGGTCCCTTGTTTGACAAAACCCTACGATGAATTTCTGTCATTTCAAGAATAGTTGAAACTTCTTTTTTAATTCTAATTAGATCTTTTTTTTCTTCTAATGCTCTGATGAAGTCGCGTAAGTTATTGTACATATTTTAAAAATTTTAAGCCTTTTAAGAAGTGCTTTTCCCAGCACAACTCATTCACTTATTATTATAGAGGCTCTAGAAAAATTATTCTCCAATTCGCTTTTTAAGTTTTTATATTCAGCAGTCTTTAATTCTTCATTGGTAATAAAGCTTTTCTTTATGGTTATTAAATTGCTAAATTCGGTTCCATCATTTTTATATTTACAGAACCTATTTACATATAACCAAGGAGAATCTATTTCAAAATTCAAATTTTCACAGTTTTTAATTTTGATATCTTTTATTATCATATGGCTTTCCTTAGTTTTAGGAACACCAATAAAAAGGTCTGACACTTGGTCAGAAGCTGTATTGACAACATCATTAAGCCAATTATCTCCTAAATTCAAAGCCGGCCCTAGATTTGTCTTGAAAATCTTATTTTTTTGCTGGAACTCATATTTTATTGTAAGATCCTCTACATTACGCAAGGTAAGGTCAGGCAATTCTAAGAACTTCTTTTCTTCTTCATCAAGATATACTCCACTAATCATACGAAAAACAGAATCTCTTAATTGCTCATCTGAATAATATAATCCAACACCTGTTAAGCCTAAGGCTGCTTCCCCTTGCACGGTAAGCTGGCCATATTCATTTACAACGTTATCTTCTATAGTTAATTCACTATGGGATATCACTTTTGAATTTTCACCTTGTACAGCAGGAATTTTTATGTAACTAGCTTCCTCAGAATCCAGTACTAGAGCGTTCCTATCAGCAATGTCTGGAAAAATACCCTGCGCCATACTGATGGTATTAGTTGGATCAATCCAGTATATTTTTCCATCTTCATTCATTACTCTAAGCATCACATGATTAAAATTACCCATATTGGGTAACGCTTCAGGATTAGAAGTATTAGTAGTTCCTCTCATAACTAAAATAGGTTGAACTTTGTAACCAAGTTCTTGTAAAATAGCAGCCGTGCTAGCAGAAAAGTCTTTGCAATCCCCAATTTGAGAATCAGCAATTTTCTCTAAATCTCTCGGGAAATATTTTCCTGATACTGTACTCCAGTCTCCCATGTACTGAACTTTTTCATTCAATAAAGAAGTAACAGCATTGATCTTATCTTCATCAGTACTCTCACTGGTAGCAGATTCTGCTATAGCTTTAAAAGTTGCAGGAAGTGGCTGGTTAATGATGCTATGATATCCAGGGGCTAATTTTTTAGCCAAATCCTCCCATTTAGATAGGCTCGACAGTGATACCCAAGTGTTATGTTTAATATTCAATATTCCATTATGTGGTTCATTTATTGTGTTTTCATAAATTGCTTTCTTTAAGGTAATGTTTATATAATGTACACTATCCTTTTTTTCCTCAGCAATCTCTAATACTTTTCTTGGATCATTCACTTTAATCTCTAGAGGCAATTCAGAGTTGATTTTAGTATTTTCTGCTTGTAAATAATCTCCATAATAAGAGAAGCTCAAGCCATAAAAATTATCAACAGGAACCTTTTTGTTAACTTTTTTATATCTTAAATATACTTCTGTGCCAATTTCTATTTTGGGAAATGGTATGGTTACTTGCCTTAGCTGATCAAAGCCTTTGCCAGGACTAGCCAGTGGCTTATCCTCCATCATATCTTCAGTAACTATATATTCCTCTCCATTATAAGCTGCTTTAGCCTCTAAAACAGTAAAATCTGCACCATCATCATTGTAAACAAGACTGTATAGAGAGAATCTATCACGTCCAGATTCTTTGAGTATTTTTGCTTGAAGTTCTACTTCCGTTTCGTAGGTACCATCTCTATTAACATTAATGTTAACATTAGAAAACTTAACCTCAACAGAAGCATCTTCGTACTTGCTCCACCTTGCTTCAGCTATAGTAGACATGAAAAATACTAGTAATGCTAAGTTAAAGAGAGTTTTTAAAAATTTCATTATGTCCCTACACTTATTGAACCATTAAATCCATGCAATTTTGTTCACAGTGTAAACAGGAATAAACTCAGCAGATTGGGAAAGAAGCTTATTTTCTAGAATGGCTATTTCTTTCTCTCTACCAATTATTGGTTCCGTATAATTTACCGCCGTGTTTGTCATCATTATATGCGGCGGTTATAAAATAATCAACTTTTTTACCGCCGCGGTTACAATTGTTATACGCAGCGGTAAGGAATATCTAAAATCTCTTAAATGCTCAATTTTGCACATCGCCAAGTTTTCTACTGTGTAAAGTTTGCGCTTCTTAATGTAAATGTTTTAACATTGAACATTTTTTTACTATAATATGTCTTATTATTTCCCTTAGGTAAGTATATGTCTAAGATACCACTTTTATTGATTTTTATATTTGCAGTAGCAAGTTTACCAGTAATAAACAATTGGCTTTCACATCGCAGTCAAGTCTTAAACGATGATCATATAAGTGAGAGATTAGATGACTACATAAGTAAAAATTTTGATAAGATCATAAAAACTCTCCAGGAAGAGTCAGCTAAAAATAGTTATGCTAATGCAACCAAAAATAAAATTTCTCAGCATAAAAATGAAATATTCGACTCCACTTATCCTTACTCAGGAAATGAAAATAGCAATGTCATAGCTGTAGGTTTTTTTGACTATTCTTGTGGATATTGCAAAGCTATAAAGAACGATGTAAAACAATTGATCAATGATGGCAAAATTAAGTATATCTTTAGAGATGCTCCAATACTTGGTAACAATTCTTTAAAGGCAGCAAAAGGTGCTTTAGCAACTTATTTTATCGATAAAGAAAAGTACTTAGATTTTCACTATGCTGCACTAGATCACAGAGGAGAATTTTCAGATAAAACTATATTAGGTATAGTGAAAAATATAGGGGTTAACGAGAACGACTTTAATAATTCTATGAAAAATAATGCAGACAAAATTGAGCAAATGATAAACAACAGCAAACTTTTAGTAAGGAATTTAGGAGTAGGCGGTACACCTTTTTTGATAATTGGAGATAGTCTTTTTGTAGGAGCAACTGATTTAAATGTGCTACGCAAAAAAGTGGATGAGTTAAAAGATTAATAAATTCCCTGCTTGACAGCACAAGAGAGTTTAAGTATAGTTAAAATATACTAAGTAACAATATGTATATGCTACATATTAGTTCAAGAAGAATAGTTGATGTCTGCTTGCAACATAGCATGACCTTAAGTAATTAGCCTTCCTAGGCTGATTAATCTATTAAAATACAATCATTATTTTGGAGTTATAACATGAGAGATTCTAACTATGTAAGAGAGCCAATTGCTCTTTTTCAACAAATCAAAGAAAATAAAAAATCAAGTGATTTATTGCATAATCTAAAGAGCGCTCATCCTGAAAAGCTAAAAATAGGAGCTGCTATAAAGACAGGAGATTGCTTTTTTGACTCTGTGGCTCAAGGATTGAACTAGTTAAGACTCGGTCATCATTTTACCGCAAAATCATTAAGAAAAGATTGTGCAGATTATGCTAAGCAACATGGTGAACAAGATAGTTGGACCTATAAAGCAATAATAAAAGACGCTGCTATTGGTGACTACTTTGTTGCACTAGAAGGTCCGTATGGTCCTATACAAAACCCAAAAACTAAAATAAATATGATAGATGAAGAGAAGACTTTTCGTAAATACTTAAAAGACATTGAAAATACGGTTACAGAAACTGATTCTTCACCTATATGGGGTCATTCAAACATTGAAGGCAGAATGATATGCGACAAGTACAAAGTGGAGCTCCGTGTTTATTCAATAGAGGAAGATAGTCAAAAAATTACAGTAACTAAAATTACAGCACATGATGATGATCCAGAAGTTTTTATACAAGATATAAATCTCAATCAACTAGAGATAGATAGTAGCAAAAAAACTGTAGGAGTAGTGAATTACATGAGGCATTTTGTGCCACTCCTAAGTGAAATTTCTGAAGATATAACAGAAAGTCAACCAGTTTCTAATGAAGAAATCTTTGGTGAAGTGACAGAAGTTCCTGCTTCTGATCAATCAGAGCAAGAAGAACAATATAATATCAGAACTAGCAAAGCAGCAATTGCGCAAGATCATAAAGAACAAAAAACACAAAAAGAGAGAATTGATACCAGCGCTAGTGAGCCAATTCATACAGATACAGTAATTACTATTTCTCATCAACAAGGGCAAGAAACACAACAAGAGGCAATAGAAAAGAAATTAATCAATAGTTACAGAAGAGAAGCTATTTATAGCATAGCTGCTGTAATAACAGCTATAGCATTCACAGCATTTGCTACAGTTGCTATTTTTACCCAACCAATTCCTTTAGCATGTCTTGCTGGAGTTGCTTTAGCCATTGCATGTGTTTGTGTATATCAGTTAACGCAGAGTCATCAAGACATTAACGAACTGAAAGGTAAGGTAGGAGAAAACAACACCTTTACTTTTTTAGAAGAAACGGGATTTAAAATTTATAGCCTGATTGATAAAGCAGCTTCAAAAATTTAAGATCTTTCCTACTTCATCTATATCAACTCAATTTTATTTTTACAGGAGGGCATATGTCATTTACAGAAATTAGATTTCCAGAAAATATATCTTATGGTTCCACTGGAGGACCTGAATTTTCCACTGACGTTGTAACAACTCATAATGGTTGTGAGCAGCGCAATATTAATTGGTCTCGTGCACGTGCCAGGTATAACATAGCTTATGGAGTCAGGTCAAACGAGCAGCTAACAGAACTCATAACATTTTTTCAGGCACGAAAAGGTAAAGCAATAGGGTTTCGTTTTAAGGATTGGTCAGACTTTACAGTTATCAATCAAGAAATTGGCATAGGAGACGATAAAAAAACGATCTTTCAACTGATGAAAACTTACATAAGTGGAAAAGACAAGCATACACGAACTATTAAAAAGCCAGTGCATGATACAATAAAAATTTACCTAGATGGTGAAAAGACAGAAAAATATTCAGTGAATTATTCAACTGGAGAAATAGCATTTATGAAACCACCAGCAAAAGGCACAATAATCACCGCAAGCTTCGAATTTGATGTGCCAGTACGATTTGATACAGATTACCTAAACGCTTCTATTGATAACTATGGCAGCAATAGCTGGAACAATATTCCCTTGGTGGAAGTGAAATAAAGTTAAAGTATGCTCCATAAAAGTTAAGCGATACTGAGGCTCATATTTAAATGAGCCTTGCACATTTTAAAGTCTATCGCCCATTACAATGTTCCACACTCGAAATTTGAGGAAATTCTAATGTAGTGTTTTCTCTTTCTTGTAAAATAGAAAGTTTTAATAATTCTTTTAGAACTAACTTTACAAGTGTTGTACCATTTTCCTTAAAGAGGTAGTCCATCCTATTGGTTTTCTGTATGTGATTGACAAAATTTCTAGCTTCCTCATTAAAAGCCTCGATTGTGTTGATACAAGATAATACTAAATCCGAGCTACTTATTGCTAAAATTCCATTTACGAAAATATCTAATTTTGTTTTATCTTCAGCTAACCTATTTCTAATATCATCATTCTCAAACAAAATGTACTCTAGGTACGAAGCAGACTCAATAAGTATAAAGTCTTCTAAAGGTACTGATTCTAAACATTCGTTAACATCAGTAAGTATTCCAAACTCAGTAATACACCCTTCTTTTCTCACAACATAGCAATCGGGAAGATTACGATACATTGATAGCAAAGAAAAAAGACGTATTATACTTGTACCTCTATCTTTCATTTCCTCTAGAAGCTTTTTATCATTTATTAGTTTGTGCAAAATGTAATCTGTAGCAGAACCTGGTTTGCGAAAACGAAACATATTATTTTCTGCAAAAATAGCCTTAGCCAATTCGATAGACTTTTTATCCTCATCTATAAAAGCCTTCTCGCTTCTATTTAATTGTATGATTTCAGCCTTACTATTGCTGCGTAGCCTAGTTTGCCCTATTAACCTCTCAAATACTTCTGTATTCATATATATCTTAATATAGTTAATATTAATATTAACTATATTAAGAAAAATAAATGAAAATGTTAATAAATATTAAGCTTTTATTAAAAAAGTAAAGTCTTTTTATATTTGTATGAGTATACAAGCAGTTTGATTGTTGTGATATATTTTCTATCGCACCCGGCTGCAGTGCCAAATATTAAGAACAATGTTCGCTTGCTAGCTTTCGCTTCAATATCTGCAAGATTGTGCTAGATACCCTGCACAACTTGCTTCAAAATTTCTGCTTGTTGTTGAGCATGGACATTAGCATAACCGCATGCAGGAGATGCAGCAGCGGGTCTTGCAACACACTTAGGCCTTTTTGCTTGAGTGTCTAGATTAGATAGAACCTCTTCTATTAACGGATTAACAAAAAACCATCCTCCCATATTTTTTGGTTCCTCTTGACACCATATAATTTCAGCGTTCTTATATTTTTCGAGTTCATTGTTTAGTTTATCAGCCGGGAATGGATAAAATTGTTCTAAACGCACTACTGCTATATCGTTTATTTTTTGTGCTTCAAGCATTTCAATTATGTCGTAATAAACTTTACCACTACATATTACAACTTTACGTATTTTATCACTTGCAACTAAACCTGTTCTACACTCTCGAATTACCGTAAGAAATTTTCCTTCAAAGTCAGAAAGGTTAGAAACTGCGCTTTTATGACGCAATAGTGATTTAGGTGTAAACACCACTAAAGGCTTACGAAAATCTCGATTAATTTGTCGGCGTAAAACATGAAAATAATTCGCAGGAGTAGAGCAATTAACCACCTGCATATTATCCTCTGCACAGAGTTGCAAAAACCTCTCTATACGAGCAGAACTATGCTCAGGCCCCTGCCCTTCATAACCATGAGGCAAAAGTAAAACTAGACCACTTGATCGCAACCACTTTGTTTCTGCTGATGCAATAAACTGGTCGATCATGATTTGCGCACCATTTGCAAAATCACCAAATTGCCCTTCCCAGAGCACCAGTGAATATGGAGAGTCAAGGCTATATCCATATTCAAAACCCATCACAGCATACTCAGATAGTGCGCTATCTATAACTTCAAAGCGAGCTTGCTTCTCACTTATGTTGTTTAGTGGAATAAAATCTTCTTCCGTTACTTGATCAACAAGCCTTGAATGACGGTGCGAGAAGGTACCACGACCAGAATCTTGTCCTGACAAGCGCACTCCTATTTCTTCTTTAAGCAATGACGCAAATGCAAGACTTTCACCAGTGGCCCAGTCTATATTGCTACCGGAATTTATACTTTCTATTCTGCCATCAAGTATTTTCCTCACTTTATTATTGAGATTAAAACTACTTGGAATATTGCTATTTATATGTACACCTAATTTTTTTAGCTCATCTGGTGAAACACCAGATTCCGTATAATATTCACTCAAATCGTTCAACTTTGCTCTTCTCAATTTCGACCACACTCCATCAAACCAATCAGCTTTTTTTGGAGTGTAAGTCACTGACTCAGCAAGACTTTTATCCAACCTTACCCTAAATTCGCTGCGCAATTTACTTACTTCATCACTAATTAGGACTTTCTCTGCAGCCAGCTTCTCTTCGTAAATTGTTCCCGGAGTTTTATGCCTTGACATTGCTTTATACATAAGTGGCTGAGTAAAATTTGGTTCATCACCTTCATTATGGCCATATTTGCGGTAGCATATTATGTCAATCACCACATCCTTTTTAAATTTCTGCACATACTCCATTGCCAAACTCGCGGCAAAACTCACGGCTTCTGGATTATCTCCATTAACATGAAATATTGGAGCTTCTATTGATTTTGCTACATCAGTACAATAAAAAGAAGAGCGTGCACAACGAGGATTCGCAGTAAAACCAACTTGGTTATTGATGACAATATGCACGATACCACCAACTTTATAACCTTCAATGTTGCTCAAAGTCAGGGTTTCAGCAACCACTCCCTGCCCGATAAAAGCTGCATCACCATGAATTGATATTCCAAGCACAGATCTCGTATTTTGTTTTGCCCTTACTCTTCCAGCTAGAACCGGATTTACCGCCTCAAGGTGAGATGGGTTAGGACATAAACTTAAGTGTATTTTTTTACCACCAGCAAGTGCTCGATCAGAAGAGTAACCAAGGTGATATTTGACATCACCAGACACCTCAAGACCACTTGGATATGCAAGGTTGCCTTGAAATTCAGACAGCATTGCCGCATAATCTTTTCCCATCACTTTGGTTAGAACATTGAGCCGTCCTCGGTGGGCCATACCAAGAACTATTTCTTCAATACCAAAAGCTGCAGAATCACTAATAACTCTTTCAATTGCAACAATGGCTGACTCCCCACCTTCGATAGAAAAACGCTTATATCCAGGAAATTTCATATGGAGAAATTGCTCGAACATCTCAGATTCAATCAAGTGCCTTAGTATTTCTTTTTTATCCTGAGGGCTTAGCGTATAGACCTGATTTTCAATTTTCTCCTGCAGCCAAACTCTTTCCTCATAAGAGGAAATATGCATAAATTCAAAACCGATATTCTTGCAGTAAATATCTCTGTAGATTCTAGTGTCACTTGTAGGAGAAAGATTCAAGTATTTTTGATAATCTATTTCCTTATTTACATTCGGTGATAATGGATTTAAGTCTGCAAAAAAGTGACCATAAAATCTGAAAAAATTTGCTAAATCATCAGCATCTACCTTAGCTTCATTCTGTGCTCTGCAGGGTTCTGCTTTATTAACTTCTAAATTGCTCGAAAAAATTCTGTACCAATCTTCTCCAATTGATTTATCGCCTTGCAAGTAACGGCTATAAATTTCTTCCACAAATTCGACATTATCGCCATAAAAACAGGAGTTATTTTTAAAACTGGACATAATCACTACAAAAGTATCAAATACTTATGAGTATAACTTAAGTTTTTTAAAAAAGAACTCCTTTAGTTTCTAATTATTAAGTTATACAAACACTGTAATCCGGGTTTTCCAGAAAGGGTGTCATTCTAGACTGACATCTAATCTTTCCATAAATGCTGTATTTCAACATAAAACAACTATACTCATCAACTTGTGCCAAATCATAATTCCTAGGTTCCAGTGTTAGCTACTTGTTTTTTGGATTTCTATACTATTGCTGATTGAAGATTATTGAAATTTTTTTGCACATTAAGGAACGCAAGCGTTTATGAGTCAGAGGATAAGTCATATAACATTTACTCGATCTTAAGACTTTGAATTTATATTTAAGTAAACGATAAACAGTAATTGGTATGAGTGATCTATTTAAAAGTGACAGTTATGATAAAAATCTCAATTCTTTGATAAGAGTCATAAAGCTGAAGGATACAAAAAAAATTAATGAACAATATGATGAAACACTGAAAGATTTATCTCAAGCTCTGAAGAATTTTACAAACAACGCAAAAGATGTAGCCAAATTTGTTATATATAGCGACTTGAATAATTATGTAGAACCTTTGATCACAAAGCCACTCGGTTTTATTGGAACATTAAAAGGGATATTAGATAGAGTCTTGGGAAAAGATATTCCAACTAATGATAATGACATAAAAAATTTTGTTGGTGATGAATTATCAGGTTTCACTATAGAAAAAGCAGCCGAATACACAAATATTTTAAGTACAATTAATCTATTCAAGAAAGGACTTAAAGAAATTTTAGATTCGAAACAGAGTGGAAAAGGCAATAAAGAACATAAATCATACGAAGTAAGCACGGAAAATAAAACGACATCAAAGCAGAAGGAAGATACTCCTAAGCTGCAAGAAGGAAAACAGCCGGTAGGAAAATTAGTTATGAAGAGAATAAAACGGCCAACAACAGCACCTCCGCCACCTCCTACTGCCTCAAAAAAGGTACACTTTAAACCAGAAATAGAGAACGTATCTCCTGAAGATTCAGGCTATGAAAGTTCATTAAGTGAAGAGTCTGGACATGAGGAAATATCAAATTATCAAGAGAAAAGTAGTAAATCTTCAACAAAAGATTCGGAAGACTCAAAGTTAGCTAAAAAGGAGCCAACTCACAAAACGAAACCTAAGAAAAATGTAGGAACAAGAAGAGGATATAAAAAGAGACAGGCTCCAGAGCCACTAGCGCTAAACGCTACCAATCAAGAAATTAGGCAAGAAACTAAAGAAGATAAATCTGAAATACTGTCAAATCCTAAAAGGCTAGATATTGTTGATCAACAAGTGAGCACGAAACCAATAATAGTAGAAGTGACTTCGCAAAAATCAGCTGAAAGTAAACCAATCCTCAAAAAATCTGCTGATAAAGCAGCATCAGAAGTAAAAGCAGTTATTATAAAAGAAAAAGTAAATAGCAAGAAGGACGGTAGAGTAAAGTCAATAGTAGGAAAATTTGAGCAAAACCAAGTTGCTAAGAGCAAAGCCACCCCTGCAACACAAGCAGATATCGGTATGAAGAAAGATCCTGCACCATCGCAAAAAACTGCCTCCCAATCTCACTCATTTCCGGTAGGAAATAAAAGATCTAAAATGAACCCCATAACAGCAAAGTCCGATTCTAAACTTCCGGTTAGTAAAAAACCTCTTCTCACTCATGTTAGTGTAAAGAAAATAGCTGCACGATTTGAAAGCCATGGGAAGAAATAGTTGTAACCTATTGAACAAACCCTATAATATCCTTGATCTTTTTTATATTGTTATTTGCAATCTCTGCTGCTTTTTCTGTACCTTCTTTTAATATTTTATGTAAATGGAGCTGATCCTTCAAAAGACCGTTCAACTTCTCACGTATGGGTGATATAACACTGATGATTAAGCCAGCTAACTCTTTTTTAAAGTGTTTCATATCATGTTTATTCACTTCTTCACACACTTTTTCCACATTTAAATCACTAAGCACTGAATAAATGTTTACCAAATTGTTTACTTCTGGACGGCACTTTAAAGTAGCAAAATCAAAGCCTGGAATTGAATCTGTTTTTGCTTTTTCTATTTTCTTGACAATCAAGTCATTTGTATCGTCAAGGTTAATGCATGAGTATTCTGAAGAATCAGATTTGCTCATCTTGCTTGCTCCATCTCTTAAGCTCATTATCCTTGATGTACAATCCAAAGTTAAGATTTCAGGTATGATGAAATGACTACATTTATAATGATTGTTAAAAGCTGATGCAATATCACGTGCAAGTTCTAAATGCTGTTTTTGATCATCGCCAACAGGAACATATTTAGTTTGATACAGCAATATATCCGCAGCCATAAGTACTGGGTAGCTATATAACCCAAGAGAAGCTTTTTGTCTATCGCTTCCAGCCTTATCTTTAAATTGAGTCATACGATTAAGCCAACCAATTGGTGTATAGCACCCTAGCAGCCAGCCCAATTCTGCATGACCACTAACTGCGGATTGATTGAAAATAATCGACTTTTCCGGATCTATTCCACATGCAATATAAGTTGCTGCTGCTTTAAAAATATTATTTTTTAATTCATTTGCGGGAAGCTTATTTGCTGTGATTGCATGCAGATCAACAACACAAAAAAGAGATTTATATTTATCCTGCAACCCTATCCACTGCTTAATTGCACCAAGATAATTGCCCAAATGTAATACTCCACTTGGCTGAATACCTGAGAAGATAACTTCTTCCATACCTTGAGTGTTTTATTAGTTACTTTCGCAATCAGCAGATTTTTTAGAAAGAATAACCATTGCAGGACGAAGCAACCTATTTTTAATTGTATAACCAGTTTGTAGTACTTCTACAATAGTGCCAGGCTCTTTTTCATTATCTTCTCTTTCCACAACAGCTTGATGTAAATTGCTGTCAAAAGAGTTACCTATTGGATCTATTTCTTCTATTCCATGTTTTTTTAGATCACTCACAATCTTTTGGTGCGCCACTTTTATTCCTTCATGAATAGGATCATCATCTTTCAAGTTTTCCATTGCTTTTTTTAAATTGTCACAAGAGTCGATCATATCACGTGCAAATTTTGTGACTGCATAATCACTTGCATCGCTAATTTGCTTTTGCATTATACGTTTAACGTTTTCATTATCCGCAACAGCGCGACGTAAATGATCTTCAAGCTGAACTGCACGTTCTTTTAATATATTAAGCTCTTCACTTAAATCACCTGTTTGCTGATCTTCTTGATCATCCCCTTTTCGTTTACTGACCATATCTGCAAATTTCTTTTTTTTCTCTTTATTACTATCTGACATATCATTCACCCTTACAAACTTAATAAATATATAACAATCAATCTAAAAATATCAAGCGTTAGCTATCCTTGTCTTTCTATGCTTGCATTTAAAAAGTCAATCAAAGCAGTTTTATAAAGAGAATCAGAAAAAGTATCAATATTACTTTGCGCCATATTAATATAGTGTTTAGCTTCTTCTATAGAAACATGAATGGCATTATGATGATTAATATATTGTAATGCTTGGTCAAAATTGTGTCTAGCTGAAGAAAAAGATTTCTCCCAGAATTTTTGTTCTGATGGGCTGCCTTTTTCATATGCTATAATAGAAGGTAAAGTAACTTTACCTTCAAAGAAATCTTTTCCAAGTTGCTTTCCTAAAGTGCCTTGATTAGCAGTATAATCTAGCACGTCATCAATTATTTGGAATGCCATACCAAAATTAAACCCGAAATTCCTTAGCCTCTCTGTTTCGTCACTTGTGGCTCCAGATACTACTGATGCAGCCTCGCAGCATGCAGAAAATAAAGATGCTGTCTTTTCTCCAATGATATTAAAATAATTTTTCCTAATTGTGTTAGGGTCAAAACGCGTTGTCATCTGCTTTATCTCACCCTTGACAAGCAAATTAGATGCCTTAGATAAAATAGAGAGAACACTTAAATTCCCACATTCTATAAGCCATCTAAATGCTAAGGTCAATAATAGATCACCAACTAAAATGCTTGATTTATTTCCCCAAATTTTATTTGCTGTTGCAACTCCATGGCGTGCCTTACTTTCATCAAGCACATCATCATGAAGTAAAGTAGCGTTGTGTATAAATTCTACCGATGCAGCAATGTTGACCCTACTCTCTCCAGAGTAATTCAGCATTTTACACATAATAAAAATGAGCTTAGGCCTTATCTTTTTTCCTCCTGAATTAATAAGATGAGATGTAATATCGGTAGCAAGCTTAGTACCTTCATCATTGACATTTTTGAAGATAAAGTCATTCATAGCCAATAAATCAGAAGATAAAATATCATCTAATTTACTACTTTTTGTTAAATCAGTGTTTAGCATTTAAGAGGACTTATGCTTCTTGCCCTTGTACTTTCTCAACTTTTTTCTTTTCTATTTTTTTCGATTCTGTTTCTAAATCTACTATGCCTTTTTTAATGAACCACATTACCCTTTCAGTTGCTTGCGCTCCTACACTTAGCCAATGTTTTAATCTATCAGCTTTTACCACAACACGATTTTTATTGTCTTTTGGCAACATTGGATCATATTGTCCTATTCTCTCAATAAAGCGCCCATCTCTTGGTGCTCGTGAGTCGGCTACAACTATCCTATAAAAAGGACGTTTCTTTGCCCCAAACCTTGCTAACCTTATTTTAACTGCCATGTCAACCTTTATTCATATATTAATTACAATTTAAATACAATAAACAGCTCAAGTCAAACTAATTGTACCTCTTTTACCTAAAAATACAATATAGCCCCCTCCAATCACTCATAAAAGGAAGATAATAAACTTTTTTATATATCATCAATCATAGCATGATTAACTTCTACTCTATACTTTGATTTTAGATAGCTAATTAACTGTTCCTTTAGCGATATCATCACACGTTTTCCGGTGTCAAGCATGTTTAATTTACCATTTGATGAATGCATTTGTTTTAGAACGCCTATTATAATTTCATTATTGTATTGAATAGGATCTGTTACCGAATTAGTTGTTTTCATATTGAAAATCTCTTCTATGAAAGAAAAAGGGTAGTTTTGTTCATTGCGTTGTATTTGCTGGCCTTTAACCAATTTTATACCTTGCATTTCTTCCAAATCTGTCTTTTCTCTTAGTTGAACTGCTACTTCTTGTCCCATTTTAAACATTCTTTCTTTTATAAATTCACTACGCCAAAGCTTTATGGCTGATTCCCTACTTTCTTCAAAATTTTGTAATTTAGGAGGAACGATATCACTGATTTTTACACTAACAACAGTATCTCCAACACCCTTAAAATAATTCTTCTGATCTTTCTCGCGTGAAAAAATGAAAGAAATGAAATCACTGGAATTTCCTACTTCATTACCACTTTGGTCTTTTCCACTAGCATCTACTGGACCAATGGTTTGTATAGGTAAATTGTAATTATTGGAGATTTCTTCAATCGTTGCACCATTGTATATCTTATAATTCACTTGATTTATGAAATCATTGACTTTTTCAAAAGACTTTTGATTGGTTAAAACTGACCTTATGTCTTTTTTTAAATCAACCAAGTCTTCATCAGAGATTTGATGTATGCTTTCTACCTTTATTACGTGCCATCCAAAATTGCTTGTTAAAACTTCACTTACTTCACCTGTTTTGAGAGCAAATACCTTTTCTCTCATATTTTCAGGTAAGAAATCCTTAGTTATATTATTTACTCTGGTTTCATCGAGTTTCACTTTATTAAACTCTTCTATTATTTGTTCAAAGCTTGCTTTACTTTCTTCAAGTGCTCTTCTTGCTATTTCAGCTTTTTCTTTGGTAGGAAATATCACATTGAATATGTCTCTTTGATTTTTAAGTTCCTGATGTTCTATTATACTATCAACCTCTTCATCTGAAATTCTGATTTGATCTTCAAAATATTTTTGATCCAGAGAAATGTATTGCGCAGTTCGATACTCAGGGTAATAAAAATTGGACTTATTTCTTTCATACAAATCAAGTAAGGCTTGATCATCTGGTTCAGGAACGTCTGTAATTGCATCCTCAGTTATTTTAACAATATCAACTACTCTAGTTTGGTAGCGATTTTTGTATATCTGCTCATCAACACCCTCACCAAAAGTTACCGGATAATTATCTTTAAATAACGAAGTCATGAACATCATTGCAGGCAGGATTTTCTCTAGTTTTTCTATATATTCCTTTTCTGTTATATGCAGGCTATTTAGAGTTTGATGGAATTTATTATGGTCAAATTCTCCTTTATCGTCCTGAAAGTACTTGGTATTTTTTATATGGCTTTTGATAGATTCTTCTCCAACTTTTAATCCAAGTTCGCTAATTAGGTTAAACAATAGTTTTTGCTCTATAAGTGCGTTAAGTAAATCATATTTCAGCTTTTTTACTTGTTCTTTACTTACATCAGATCCAGAAATTTGCTTTTCATAATTTTGATATAGTAATTTATATTCATCTGATGTTATAACTTCCTTTCCTACTTTAGCTAATTCTTTCCTTTCATCATCATTTGATAAAAAATTGCCAATCCCCATAAAGATTAATAAGCAAACTAAAAGGAGAACGATTGCCTTGGTAAAAAAATTTCTAATACTCATTGTAAACTCAGTTAACTAACACTTAAATTTAGAATAGCAATAATTTAATCTTTGTAAATCTATTAACAAATTAGCTAATATATGTAATATTGTAGTGTATTAAATTGAATGGAAGCTTATATTAACCTAAGAGCCTGTAAGTGATCTCTGAATATGGTAAGATGAGGTATAGTTGACATGAGGTAAAGTATGAGGAATACATATCCAAGTGACATAAGTTGTGAAAAATTCGAAAAGATTAGACTAATTTTAGAAAGTGTGCGAAAGAAAACAAAGCCAAGAAGATTAGGTTTATATGAGTTATTTTGTGGTGTGCTTTATGTACTAAAAAGTGGCTGTCAATGGCGAATGCTTCCAAAAGAGTTTCCAAGATGGCGAAATTGTTACGATTACTTTAAGAAATGGAGTAAAAAAACGAATGAAGATAGAGAAAGTGTTCTAGAAATTGTCTTAAAAAAATTGGTTGGAGAGAACAGTGGTCGGAATACCAAAACAAGCTTCTGCATCATTGATGCCCAAAGTGTAAAAAATACCGATACTGCTGAAGAAAAAGGTTATGATGCTGGCAAGAAAATTTCAGTAATAAAGCGTCATATCGCAGTTGATACACAAGGTTTGACACACGCAATTCATATAACAACGGCAGAAATAACTGATCGTAGCAGTGCTTTGACAATGGTTAAAAATGCTAAAGAAAGTCTCTCTGAAGTTAAAAACATACTGGTTGATGCAGGCTACACTGGAGAAAATTTTGCAACACAGATAAAAGTAACTATTGGTGCAACTGTTGAGGTGAAGCGAATTACACACCTTTGCTGTATTGCCAAAAAGATGGGTTGTTGAGAGATCTTCTTTTGCCTGGTTGGAAAAATGTAGGCGACTTTGGAAAAATTGCGAGCGTAAACTTAATACTAGCCTACAAATTTGCTTTTACTTCTTTCCTCCTCAAAAGATTATGAACAGGTTCTTTGATGATAAAGGGTTTATTTCTAATAGTCTTTATGTTGATGTGACAATATTTGGTACTTTGTCATTGTTAGCACTGCTAGCTACTGAGATATTTAGTCCTACATTTTCAAAAGGTTGTGAAATATACACTGAAAAACACATGAAAGATTTACTTGAGGAAGATCCAAGAGATAGAGTACAAAAGGAAACTAATCTGTTAGGACGGTATGATCCACGAAGGCTATTAATGCCGATAATTATGCCTCTTGTTAGAAAGTGTTTTGCAGAAGTGGCAAGCGAATTTGCTGAAAGGAATTTTGATGAGGTAAAAACTGATATGTCTGATGTTAATACTGAAGGACTATCTAATCCTCAAGCAATTGAATTTGCACAGCAAACAGTATAGTATAAGCTTTTAGCTCTATGCATGGACTCAAAAAAAGTAGAATTAATATTTGAAAAATTTCAACAGTCAAATCCTGCGCCAAAAATAGAGCTAAATTATACCAATCATTTTACGTTATTAGTTGCAATAGTTCTGTCAGCGCGGACGACCGATATAAGTGTTAATAAAATTACAAAGGAGCTATTTAGTATCGCTGATACGCCAGAAAAAATGTTGAATCTTGGGCAAAGTGAGCTGAGAAAATGCATAAGCAGTATTGGTTTATATAATTCCAAAGCAAAAAATATAATCGGGCTCAGCAAAATATTGATTGAGAGGTACAATAGCAAAGTGCCTACTAATTTCGATGATTTGGTATCTTTACCAGGGGTTGGGAGAAAGAGCGCTAATGTGTTCTTAAATTCAGGGCTTGGTATTCCAACATTGGCAATTGATACTCATGTTTTTAGAGTAAGCAATAGAGTTGGGCTTGTGAAAGAAAAAGATATATTTAAAACAGAGCAATCTCTTTTGAATGTGGTTCCAAAAAAATACCTGCTTTATGCTCATCATTGGCTAGTTTTACACGGTAGATACATTTGCAAGGCACAAAAACCTTTGTGTGAAACATGCATAATTCATGATTTATGTGAGTTTGAATGCAAGAGGTATAAAGTCTAGCACAACACTTCGATATTTCTTACTTTTATTATCCAAGTAGCTGATCTCTATGATGGTGTCAACCGAGTAGCTGACACTGGGATAGCTTTGTTGCATCGCTTATCGGATAGTGGGTAAAGCATAAAAAATTCATGAAACTACCTCAAATTTAGCCATGCCAATATCAGTAAATTTATTGAGTAAGTAACATTTTATTAGCAACTCTTTTTCTCGATTTACTTCAGATCTATTTCTAAAACTAAACCCAAATATTTGCTTTAATCTTGAAAAAAATCCTTCAATATATGACCTTTTTCCATAAACCGCTTCCTCCTTCCACTCTTTCACACCGTCTTTACCACATAATCTAATGGCAACATTCCTTTCAGCCATATAATCCAATTTTGTATGCTCCGCTGCACGATTTTTCGGTAAAATTTTTGTCTTTATATCATATTTTTTGCACAATTTATAAAGCTTGATAGGCTCTGTCTGCATATAATGCTTTTATAGCATGCTGAAAGCTGAGCAAGTCACAAGCACTATAATGGTCGGAGTAGGCACCATTGCTATATTGTGCAGCTATAGCTTTTTTACTATTTATACTCAATATTACGTGTAGCTTTCTTACCTGTTTATAACTGCGATACTTCGCTATTTTCCTTACTGTGACCAGGGGTATTATCTGATACTTGTACTGTCTATGGCAATTTCAATATCTTCCATATTGTTTTTATCAACTCTGCAATCATTGATCTTAATATTGAAACCTTCTTGAAGCCTGCGAATAGCTAATGACTGCTAACTACTTGCTGCAAATATCCTTTTATAAACCCTACCGTTTGTCTTAAGCCAATTCTAAAGAGACTAGCGACATATGCACTAAAATCACAACTTTATTACTATAAATATAATTTCCACCTCGCATTTTGGGGCTATTTTCGTACCAACTTTCTATTGCCTCATTAATAAAATGAAAAATATTTCCTCTTTCTTGTAGAAATCTGTTATATCCATGGCAGTTACTGACCTTCATTTTAGTTGGCATATTTTTCTTTCGTAGGTTAAATGCCTGTTTTATAGTGAATTTCGTCAGTAACTTCCAGTTCTTTTTATCTGAGCTATGCAACAAAGCCCACTGGAATCCAGTCTTTCTTACCAACAAAAACTTAGAATAACTTTTGTTCTTAAAAAATTTCTAGATTCCAGACTCATGTTTCAATGTTAAACAAGGTACAATAGAATTGAGTAGGGTAATTTCTAGGGAATTATTATATTCTAGAAAAAGTAAAATATCATCCAGATAGACTAATATACAAGGTAAGCTGAATGTCTATAAGGAAAAACAGCAAGGCATTTTAGGATTTGCTATAATCGCATCAGGAGCTCAAGAGTACAGCTTACAATTACAGATAGGTATAGTTGAGTTTAAAGTAACTACATCAATTTACTACAATTTTCAAACCTATAAGCTGCTATGCAACAAAGCCCTGTGTGGGTATAATTTTGACAGGATACAAAGCTTAATGGAGAAAGTTACGAACATCAGTGAAAAACATGGCAATTTTATTCTCATTTGCAGCTGCTATCACGTCTTGATCTTTCAATGAGCCACCTGGCTGAATTATAGCTGTAATTCCATGCTTTGCACTCTCTACTATACTATCTGGAAATGGAAAAAATGCATCTGAAGCAAGCGCTGCGCCTTTACATTTTTCACCTGCTTTTTTTACTGCAATATTCACACTATCTATTCTGCTTGTTTGTCCTGCACCGATGCCAATAGCACAACCGTCTTTTGCTATCACTATTGCATTGGATTTTACATGTTTACATATTTTCCAAGCAAAAATAAGATCTTCCTTCTCTTTTTTTGTTGTAGTGCATTCTGTCACTCGGTTTATTTCTTCTACTTTTACTGTATGGTTATTATTTTCTTGCACTAAGAACCCGCCAACAACATTTTTGATTTGATATTTTGCATTTTGCTGAAGAGATTGATGAATAATCACTCTTAAATTTTTCTTTTTTTGTAAAATTTTTAGTGCCTCATTGTTTACCGATGGTGCTATCACCACTTCCAAAAATATCTCGTTTAATTTCTCTGCTAGCTTTAAATCTATCTCCCGATTGAAAGCAACTATTCCACCAAAACTGCTTATTTCATCACATGATAGAGCTTTTTCATATGCTTTTAAAGCACTATCACTAACAGCAGCGCCACATGGATTATTGTGCTTTATTATCACTGCTGCAGGTTCTTGAAACTCAGAAATTATGTTAAGTGAAGACTCTATGTCGACTATATTATTATAGCTCAACTCTTTTCCATGTATTTTCTCCAGTGGATACTTGCTAAATTGATTGCTATAAAATGCAGCTTTTTGATGAGGATTTTCACCATACCTGAGTCCTTGTGCTTTACATCCATATAAAGTAAAAAACTCTGGTAACTCATTGCTTTTACCCTGTGATAAAAACCAATTGTAAATATTAGAATCATACTGTGCAGTCAGAGCAAATGCTTTAGTTGCTAGATGTTTTCTATATTCTAATGTTGTCTGATTGTTATTTTTGATCATCTCAGCTTTCAGTGTTTCGTAATCTTGAATGCTAGAAATCACTGAAGTGAAATGAAAGTTTTTTGCTGTAGCTCTAATTAATGCTACTCCACCTATATCTATTTGTTCTATGATTTGCTTCTCACTTGAGTTGCTATTAACCGTTTTCCAAAATGGATATAAGTTAGTTATAAGCAGATCTATCGGCTTAATTTCTAGATTCTGCATTTCCTTTTCGTGCCTTTTTCGATCACAGAGTATTCCTCCATGAATTTTAGGATGTAAAGTTTTCACTCTGCCATCTAGTATTTCTGGAAATTGTGTGTAATCTGAAACTTCTTGCGTTTTTATTCCCGCATCTGATAGCACTTTATAAGTATTCCCTGTTGAGAGAATTTCTATTTGTTGCTGCATCAAAAACGATGCAAGTTCAATTATATTTGTCTTATCGTATACTGATATTAAAGCTCTTTTAATTTTCATATGGAAGGTTTCTTAAGATTATATCTAAGAAAAGAAAATTTGTCTATATATAGCTACTACGTCATACCGCCACGTTATCCACAACTGTACGAACATTGTGATACAAGAGACCAAAAAAGATGTCATCCCAGTGCCCAGACACTGGGATCCAGAAAACTTCACTTTAAATGAACGCACCAGGTGGCTGTACAATAGAAACTGGATTCCATTGTCAAGCACTGGAATGACACCATCTACTACTCAAATTACCTGCAAATTGCAATGTTCGTACACCAAAACGCGGTATCTTGTTGTAGATTCCGCTAACAAGCAGCGGAATACCAAATTGTAGAAGTTGCTTTAGCTCTTCTCACCCTCCCTTCAAAGTAGTCTATTCTATAAATTTTTTTGTTAAACTTGATTTTAAGCCACGAACAAAATCTTTAATATCGCAAGGATTTCTTCCTTCCATTTGTACAACTTTAGGAATTAAAGTACCACCTTTTAAACTTATATGCATATTATCATTAATGATCTCACCTTGTCCTGAAGTGAAGGCTTCAAATTCAGCATCAAGTATCTTGATACGTTTATTCTCTACCTTAATGAATGCTTTTGGATAAAATGCTTTAACCTTTCTATAAGCAATTTCACAGGCGTCACTTGCGTAAATTTTATAGTCTTTTACTTTGTCAGCATAGCACGCATCGTTATCGCTCTGTTTTAAGGGAACTTGCTTTTCAATTTCGTTTAGTACTTTCAGCAGTAAATCACTACCTAATTCAGACAATTTATCATACAACGTCTTATAATTATCGCTTTTTTCAATAAGAAATTTTTTCTGTTTTAAAATAGGGCCAGAATCTAATCCTTCATCTAGCTGCATAATGCTAACTCCGGTTTCTTGATCTCCGGCTAAAATTGTGTGCTGTATCGGAGCTGCACCGCGCCACCTAGGCAGCAATGATGGATGAATATTAATACAACCATATTTGGGAATATTTAAAATTTCTTTTGGAAGTATCAATCCATACGCAGCAACAACTGCAACGTCTGGCTTAAAATTTCCAAACTTTTCTTGCTCTATCGAAGATTTTAAAGAGGTAGGAGTACATACCTCTATGTCACTTTTTTCAGCAACGATGTGTACTGGCGATTTTGTTAACCTCTGCCCACGTCCAGAAGGCTTTGGAGCTTTAGTATATACTGCTACTATTTCACTCTGTAATTTCAATAGTAAGTTTAACGCACCAACAGCAAACCCCGGTGACCCCATGAAAATAATTCTCATGTTTTCAGGTGTGTTTGCTTTAGGAATTTTCTGCTAACTTAATATTTACAGTTTCTATTAATTTAGCAAAATCATCCTTATGATTAACAGCCATCTCAGCAAGAATTTTTCTATTCAAATCAACTCCAACAAGTTTAAGACCATACATAAACCTACCATAAGTAAGTCCATGTTCTCTTGCCGCTGCATTAATACGTATTATCCACAAACCACGAAAATCACGCTTGCGATTTCTTCTGTCTCTATAAGCATACTGTAGTGCTTTTTCAACCCTTTGTAATGCAATTCTATAACAATTCTTTGCCCGTCCTCTATAACCCTTTGCTAATTTTAATACCTTTTTATGACGAGCATGAGTAGCGACTCCACGCTTTATCCGAGCCATTTTTATCTTACCTCCATTTTATTAAATACCATAAGGCATATAAAGTTTAACTATACGCGAGTCAGATTTATTGAGAATCGTTGTACCGCGTTGATTACGAATATTAGATTTACTTCTCTTTACCATGCCATGTCTCTTACCTGACTGAGTAGAGATGACTTTACCCTTAGCTGTAAGGTGAAAGCGCTTTTTGACAGAAGATTTGGTTTTTAATTTTATTTTCGTCATATTCTAAACAAATTTACAAACACCACTATTTAGTTCTTTATTAGTAATTAAGTATGAGTATAGATAATTTTATTAAAGAATCAAATTAAAATTGTATTTTAAAGCAGCTTGAATGTAATCACACCCAGTATATGTGTTATACCTTCTTCATTCCCAATTGGTAGCAATACTTGCCTTATTTTAACACTTTCACTTTCTTCCTCTTCGTTAATTGAGCATTTACTCTCTATTACAGTCTCAAGTTTATCAATAACTGCATCTATTTTATATAACCGCAAAAATGGTGCATCAATTGCATACTTATCATCGATGTACATCTTTTTTTCAAAACCATAGAATTCAATAGCTTTTTCTCCTGCATTTTCACAAATATAACCTCGATCTTTAACTTCAATGATAAAACAATGCTGCCATGACTCCATGATTTCTGCAGTGTCTATTTCATGTCTTTCTGGCCATTCTCTATCTGATCCTTTTATATCACTCCAATGTTGAGTAACTATATTCACTATTCTTCTTTCTTTGCCTGCATAATTTTCCATTCGAAATTCCACATATAAAACACAGATATGAGGTAAATTTATCGTGAATGTATTGATTTTTTCTTACTAAAGGATGTAGATTATTGAAAATTCTCATCCTGTTTACACAACAGGTAATGATAAATTAAGTATAATAATTAGAGCATAAAAATTATTAAATGAGGAAACTGTAAAAAAATAATAAAAAAATTCTATTTTTGCAATATTGTGACTAAATAATACTATTACCTCTACTTTCTAAGGTTATTGCACTTAATAAATTACTAGATGAAGTTTCTTCCTTAGAACTACTATGGCTTTTATTTTTTCTATTATAAAACCAACATTTAAATGGTACAGCTGCTGCGATAGCTGCTAACAAGACTACTTCCATTGCTAACATATCTACTGTTAACACTCCCATATTTTCCTTATTTGATCGAGATGTTTCCAATAATTTAAATCTTCTCAAGTTCCTATCATGAATCATAGGATTACCCAAAATATTTGTCGTATTTTTAACATTTCCTATATTTTGAATTGTAATTCCATTACTAGCGTTTGATTTTTTCATTTCTTCCATTACTTGTTTTAAGTTTGGTAGTTCTGTTGTTGTACTTTCAATATCAACAGCTTCCAGCTTTTGCAAATTCTCATTACTCAAAAACTCTTTGAGATACTTTTCATAAAACTCTTTGGCATTATATCTTTTATAACTTCGTATTTTTCCACTCTTGAGATCAGAAACAATATCATCAATCATCACTTTTGGATTTTCTGCATGCACTATTTCTCCTTCAGCAACAAGAATACGATAAGATGTATCGTCAAGCATACATACATACTTAAGTTTTAAATCACCTCCTCCCAATAGAAAATATATTGTTCTGTTTTGTTCTACATCTCGCAATTCTGATTCAATACTAATCCATCTATTTCTTTTTTCCTTATTGATTGATCTTTTTTTTCCTACAGTATTTTTAAATCTTCTTGACATATATGACCCCCAAGCTGACCAATATTTCCTTATGTATAAAAGATAAATTATTTAAGTCCACATCTTTTCACTAAGATTTTTATATTTTTATTATACTAAATAATACATATATTAATATCTGAATTTCTCATTGCAATTTATTATACCTTAGTAAAAATGATATAAAATTAGAGAAAGAATTATAAATTTTGTGTAAGACAGGAAAATTTCTTCTCCTTTGGTTCCAGAGCATATAAGTGCTGTAAGCGCTAAGTTGATGGCACTGTTGTGCCATCAAACTCTGGAATTTTACTCAACACTAATCTGAGAAGATAGATGTGCTACCGATGTAGCATTGCTGAGCAAAGATTCTATTTCTGATGTAGATCCGGAATGCTCAAGTTGAGTTTGTTCAGGAAGGTTTTTCATAGCTTTTTCAACATCGTAGCTACCTTCCCTATTTTTTCTATGCCATACAAAGTATCCTAATCCTGCAAAAGCTACTGCTAGCACTCCACCCAATATACCACCAGCAATCCCTGCTATTCCTATATACTGTCCTCCATTTATTTCGGGTAATTTAGGCCCTTCCACATCTGTGCTATTAAATATAGAATGATCTAATACTTCTTGTGAATTACTATCAAAACGGGAAACACTACTTATACCTTCAGGTGTCATTCCATAACTAGCGTTTGATTCTTCTATTTCATTTATTACGTCATTAATCTCTTTAGTAGTTACTTTGCTTGATGCAAAATCGAATTCTTGTTTTGTTAAAGAAGCTGATTCGATAGTTACACCTTCCTTCATCTGATAATCAATTTCTTCAGTAGTAGATCCTCTCAATTGGCTATTTTCATCAGTTCTTTCTTTTAGCTTTTTTGAACTATCCTTACCCAATTCATCTACAAGGTTTTGTAGATATATTTTCTTAAATTCTCTATAATTATATTCTTTACCTTTTTCTATTTCTCCACTCTTAAGACCTAAAATAATTCTATCTATTGTCGATTCACGAATTGCTTGAGGAATGTCTATTGAATTTACTATTCCTGTAACCAAGCCTATCTCAGCTGCTCTAGAAGATATAGAGAGGTCTTTTACTGTTAAATTCTCTCCTTTAATTAAAAATTCTACCCTTCTGTTTTGTTTTATACTTTCCAAGTCAGATACAATTCTAATTGTTGGACCATCCATCTCCTGCTTATTTTTTGTTTCTCTCTTTCGCATGCTATTCTTAGTGTTTTGGAATTTTTTTGGCATTTCACACTCCTTAAATTAATTAATAAAAGTATTATTTGAATTAATAAATACTTCTCTATGTTAGTGGATAAAATATTTAAACCTATATCTTTTTATTAAAATTTTTATGTAAAAGTTACTTTTATTATACTAAGTAATGTATATATTAATATTTAGATTGATAAATTGATTTTACTTCTGTTACAACTTATTATGCATAGATAACCTCAGTAAAAACGATGAAGCTAAACGAAATTAGAGAAAGATTTATAAAATTTTTTGTAAATAATAATCATGAGCAAGTTCCTTCTTCTCCTTTGATTCCAGAGAACGATCCAACACTCATGTTTACAAATGCTGGTATGGTACAGTTCAAAAACATCTTTACCGGCACGCAAAAAACTGAAATGAAACGTGCCGTCTCAAGTCAAAAGTGTCTCAGAGCAGGTGGTAAACACAATGATCTTGAAAATGTTGGCTATACATCTCGGCATCACACATTTTTTGAAATGCTCGGAAATTTTAGCTTTGGTGATTACTTTAAAGAAACTGCGATAGAATTTGCGTGGAAATTTATTACTGAAGAATTGTCTCTTGATAAAAACAGACTATCCATAACTGTTTACCACACTGATGATGAAGCATATGAAATTTGGCGTAAGATAAGTGGCTTTTCAGATGATAAAATCATAAGAATTACAACAGATGATAACTTTTGGAGCATGGGCAATACTGGTCCATGTGGCCCATGTTCTGAAATCTTTTACGATCATGCAAATCAGGATTTGCATGAAGACGACAGAATTGTTGAAATTTGGAACCTGGTGTTCATGGAATTTAATAAAGATGAAGAAGGTAATTTACAAAAATTACCAAAAAAATGCATCGATACCGGAATGGGCCTTGAAAGAATAGCAGCTGTTATGCAGAACGTTCATGATAACTATGATATTGACTTATTTTCTGCTCTGGTAAGTAAATCGCAAGAGTACTGTGGAAATACGGAAAATAAAGTAGCTCATAAGATTATCGCAGATCACCTTCGTGCAGCTGCATTTCTCATCGCAGAAGGAGTGCTTCCTGGAAATGAAGGAAGAAATTATGTACTACGCAGATTGATCAGGAGAGCAGTACGTTATATCCACCTACTTGGATATAATGATTCTCTATTGAACCTTGTTTTTCCTGCACTCATAGATGGCACAAGTTTGGCTTATATGGGAGATGCTTATCCAGAGCTAATCAGAGCTAAAAGCTTAATAGAAACAACGTTAAAATCAGAGGAAGAAAACTTTAAAGACACTTTAATGAAAGGCATTAATCTCTTGGACAAATTCACTGCAGATTTAAAATCAGGTGACACTCTATCTGGAGAATCAGCATTCAAACTATATGACACTTATGGATTTCCTTTGGATATCACACTTGATATTTTGAAAGAAAGAAAAATAAATTTTGACCAAAAAGGTTTTGATAATGCAATGAAAGAGCAAAAAGAAAGAGCACGTGCTAATTGGACTGGATCTGGTGAAAAGTCTGTTGAACAAGTATGGTTTAATTTAATCGATCAGTTTGGCAAAACGGAATTTGTTGGTTATGAACGTGATGAAGTAAAAGATGCAACAGTACTCGCAATAATTTCCTCTAAAAATGAAGTAATTGATTCTGCAAAAAAAGGAGAAAAGATAACTATTATACTTGATAAAACACCTTTTTATGGAGAGTCAGGTGGACAAGTGGGAGATATTGGAAATCTTATACAGTCTGATGGAAGTATGGTAACAGTCGAAAATACCAACAAGATTAATGACTTGTATTTGCACAGGTGCGTCGGCTCAATTTGTAAAGGTAACACAGTTACAGCTAGTATTAACAAAAAAAGAAGACAAGACTTAAGAAGAAATCATTCAGCTACACATCTTCTACACTTTGCACTCAGAAAAATCTTAGGTGATCACGTTACTCAAAAAGGTTCTCTAGTCGCACCAAATAGACTAAGATTTGACTTTAGTCACAATAAGCCAGTCACTCAGGATCAGCTGTCTTCAGTAGAAGATATAGTAAACTCTCTAATCAGAGAAAATCTTTCTACGTCCACAAAAGTTCAAGGTATGGATGAGGCAATAGACGAAGGAGCGATGGCCTTATTTGGTGAAAAATATGGTGATAATGTTAGGGTTGTAAAAATTGGAGATTCAAAAGAATTATGTGGTGGTACACACGTGGAGCGTACCGGAGAAATTGGTTTGTTTAAGATAGCAGCAGAATGTTCCGTTGCATCTCGAGTAAGAAGAATTGAAGCTTTAACCGGTCAAGAAGCAATTAATTATGTACGCAATAACGAAATTAGCTTAAAAAAAGTTGCAGAATGCGTAAAAGCACCAGTAAATGAAATAATAAGTCGACTCAGTATTTTAAGCCAGGAGCGCAAAGAATTTGAAGTCAAAATAAAAAATCTTTATAAAAAGCTTATCAGTGTAGAAACTGTAAAAAGTACCGAAATAAATGGAATAAATTTCGTAAGCCACACTTTCAATAACGTTCCAGGAAGTATAATAAGGGAATTTGCTCTACAGCAACAAAAACCGAAAACTGTAATAGCTTTCATGGTAACAGAAAAAGATAAAACAGTTTTGATTGTCAAAGTAAGTAAAGATTTAACTAATAAGATCAATGCAAAAGAGCTAGTATCTACTGTAACCAGAAGGGATTGCGGTGGAAATGCCGAACTTGCCCAAACAGGCTGTGATAACAATAAAATAGATGATGCCATTACAGCAATCCATAGCAAAATAACAGCTTGCAAAAACTAATACACCCTACTACCTCGGTATCTTTTAACCGTGAACGGAATCGTCAAGGTATTATGCAAATAAGGGTAGAGAAGACTTAACTGTCAAATGAGCATATCAGGTAATAAGAACTGGATTACAGCTCCATGCTCTGGAATGATATCTAGGTTTAAAGTCTACATAAAAATCATTTACAATCTACGTTCAATATGATAAATTAAAAACAGTTTATTCCTCGGTAGCTCAGTGGTAGAGCAGTTGGCTGTTAACCAATTGGTCGCTGGTTCGAATCCGGCCCGGGGAGCATTGTTTTATACAATCTGTACATTTCATTTTTAGCCCAGAATTCACTAACTTTTCTCTGTCTCTTAAACAGACAAAACTGTGGAGTTATATAGCTTTAAAACCTTTACTTTCAAAATGCAAAGATGCCTGTACCTCACTTAGCTTACTACCTGATTCTTCCCCTATTTTTCTTCTATTACACCTACTTTGCAGTGAAGGCAGGACATTTTTAGGGAACGTGCTATCAATATAACAATAATTAAAAATAATTGAAGTAAGATGCACCAAATTTCCACTCGCCAAAGTCTGTGAACCTCTGTAATTAATGCTGTTATCATATACTTTAAGTGTAATAAGATTTATAAGATTCCCACTCGCTAAAGCCTCTGCACCTTTTTCACTGATTTCATTCCATCCTAAACTAAGCAACGTAAGATTTGTAAGATTTCCACTCGCTAAAGCTTTTGCCCCCCTATCGCCAATTTTATTATCATATAATTTAAGCTCAGTAAGACTTGTAAGATTTCCACTTGCTAAAGCCTCTACACCTTCATCACCAATTTCGTTTCCTCCTAAATCAAGCGAAGTAAGATTTATAAGATTCCCGCTTGCTAAAATCTTTGCACCTTCTGTACCAACATAACTGCAACTTAGATCAAGTGAAGTAAGATGAGAAAGCTGAGCTAATTCTTTTATAACCTCATAATTAATTTTTGAACATCGTAAAATAAGTCTTGTAATCTTTGTATTGCTTTTTAAAAAGTTTACTAATCTATCAACATTAATTATAGCGCCTGATGTTGCTAAAGTATTATCCTTTATATATTGGCTATAACTCATTTGACCTCACTATTAAAGCTATGCAAGTGTTTTAGTAAACACTTCAGCAACTGTCAATCACTTTAATAAAATATTTTATGAAAAACTTCATATACCATTGCCTCCAAGCAGCTTTTTATATCTCTTATTTTAACACAAAAGTTGTGAGAAGAGTTTGTTTTTGGTATCATCGGAGGTTCTCGATGATAACTTTTATATGAACTTTAAATCAGTCGTTTTATGTATATTAGATGGCTGGGGTAATGGAATAGAAAATAGTAAATACAACGCTATTAGCAATGCAAATCTCCCTTGCTGGCAATATATTAGCTCTAATTATCCAAAATGCAGTCTATCTGCCTGTGGCACTGATGTTGGATTACCAGATGGTCAAATAGGCAATTCAGAAGTTGGCCATATGAATATTGGCAGTGGTAGAGTGGTAATGCAAAGCCTTCAGCGTATTAATCAAGAAATCGAAACGATAGAAAATAATGCAAATCTACAGAATTTTATTAATGATCTAAAAAGTAAGAATGGCATATGCCATATAATGGGATTGATATCAGATGGCGGTGTTCATTCGCATCAAAAGCACATTTCATCTTTAGCAAACAAAATATCACAGCGCGGAATTAAAGTTGTAATACACGCATTTTTAGATGGCAGAGACACATTTCCAAATTCAGGGAAAAGATGCATTCAAGAATTTACAGAGAGTATAAAAGACAATGATATAAAAATTGCCACTGTCTCTGGACGTTATTATGCTATGGACCGTGATAGTAGGTGGGAAAGAACAATTGAAGCTTATGAAGCCATCGCATTTGCAAAGGCGCCTCGTTATGATGATGCAGTATCGCTTATTGATGAAAATTATCAAAATAATATAACCGATGAATTTATCAGGCCCGCAGTAATAGGCGATTATCAAGGTATAAAACCAGAAGATGGATTGCTATTGGCTAACTTTCGTGCTGATCGAATGATACAATTGGCAAGTATTTGTCTTGGTAAAGCAGGCTATACTGAAGTGGCAAAATTCTCTTCAATTTTAAGTATGATGCAATATAAAGCGGACTTAAAAATCCCTTATCTCTTTCCTCCTGAATCTTTTGCCAACACTTTGGGACAGATAATAGAAGACAATAAATTACGGCAACTGCGCATTGCAGAAACTGAGAAATATGCTCATGTGACTTTCTTTTTTAATTGTGGAAGAGAAGAACCTTTTTCTGGTGAAGAAAGAATACTAATTCCTTCACCAAAAGTTAAAACTTATGATTTGCAGCCTAAAATGTCAGCCTTTGAGCTCACAGAAGAACTTGTAAAAAAAATTCATTCTCAAGAATTTGCGCTGATAGTTGCAAACTATGCTAATCCTGATATGGTGGGACACACAGGTAATATAAAAACAGCTGAGAAAGCAGTACTCGCTGTAGACGATTGCCTTGCAAAAGTGCTAAGTGCTGCTGAAGAAGTTGGTAACACCGCACTCATTATTACAGCAGACCATGGCAATGTAGAATGTATGTTCGATGAAGAAAATAACACACCTCATACAGCACACACTCTAAACAAAGTTCCATTCATTATATCTTGTAACAATCTAAAACTAAGAGATGGAAAATTATCTGATATTGCCCCCACTATTTTACAGCTACTTGGGCTCAAAAAGCCAAATGAAATGACAGGTAGTTCGTTGATTGTATAATTTTTCGCATTACTCTCTATGCACAGCTGTTGTAGTTTGAAACATCGTAAGGGTGTCACTCAAAGTAGTACCGGTGTTATTTCAGTAGCCCCTTCAGTGTCATCCCAGTGCTGGGATCCCATTCTTCTTGACTCCTGGATTCCAGAGTCACGCGCTGACCATCTTTGTTCATCTAAAAAGTAGCAACTTTATGATGGCAGTGCCCAGAGGTGTCATTCAGTAGCACCTTGTCGTTCCAGTAGCTCTTTCGGTATTATTCAAGTAGTCTATTCGGTGTCATCCCAGTGCTTGACACTGGCATCCAGTCCTTTTATACAAAAAACGTTGTAAAGTGTTTACCAACTTAATGCCCAATCTGGATCCCAGTGTCAAGCACTGGGATGACACCATCATAAAGGAACTAGTGTTAGCTACTTGAATGATATTAAATAGATATGCTTTAACTTAACCCAACTTTTAAATTTTTCGCTGTTAGTACTAATGATTCATCAAAGAAGCTATTAATATCACCAATACTATCTATATTTTTCACACTGATAGATTGGTCAATTCTTTTAACTAGATTAGATAAAACTTTGTTAGGGCCAACTTCAACAAACTTATTAGTGCCATGGCTTGTCATATATAAAACCATCTCTCTCCATCTTACTCTACTTACAACTTGCTTAGCGAGCAAAGCTCTTATGATCTCTGGATCACTTTCTTCCTTAACTGTAACGTTTGATACAAAAGGAATCGAAGGGCGAGTTATGTTGATGCTTTTTAAAAATTCCAGAAGTTTTTCATCAGCAGGTTTCATAAAAGATGAGTGAAAAGGCCCACTAACTTGTAATTTTATCATTTTCTTGACACTTGAGTTTTTGAATAAATCAGGTAAGACCTCAAGAGCCTCTGCAGTACCACTCACCACTACCTGCCCACCACCATTATCGTTTGCAATTTCACAATCAATTTGAGCTGATTTTAATATACCTTCTACTTCACTTATTTCTGCTCCAAGTAGAGCAAACATTCCACCTTTGCATTTTAGTGAAGCTTCATGCATTGCTTCGCTACGAACTTTTAGCAATTTGACTGCAGACTCAAGCGTCAATGCCCCTGCAGCACACAGCGCTGTAAACTCGCCAACTGAATGCCCACAAACATACTGAACGCTGTAAAGAGATTCACCAAATACGTGCTTCATAACACGTAGCGTTGCAATTGACACTGCCATTATAGCTGGCTGAGCGTTTTCCGTGATGGTTAATTTCTCAATAGGGCCATTGAAAATCAAATGAGACAGCTTTCTACCCAATCTGTCATCTACTTCATCAAATACGTTCCTTGCAACTGAAAATTCATCATATAAGCTCTTTCCCATTCCTACAAATTGGGAGCCCTGACCAGGAAAAGCAAAAATCATAAAAAATTTTTCATTCTTCATTGAGAATACTACTTTATTTATTTTTTGTCAATATTTCACAATAATGATTGACCAAATGAACCAGATTCACTAAAATCTTAGCTGGTAAGAAATTTGTAAGAACAATGGCAGAAATCGATTATCACAAAGTTACTATAGTTATGACAGATGGTCAAGAGTTTGAAACTTATTCCACTTATGGAAAAGAAGGTCAAAAAATAAAGCTTGATAGAGATCCTCTTACTCATCCTGCATGGACTGGAAGTTTGACAAGCGGTTCAGGGGAGAAGGATAGTAAAATAGCTAAGTTTAATGATAAATACGGGAGTCTTTTTTAGTTCCTCCCCTCTTTATTTACATGTATAAATATAAAAATGTAGGCTATATTGCTTCTTCGCTACCCAAGTCTCAGGAAGTATCTAAACTACTACAGAAACTCAATTTTATCAATATAGCAGAAGCAGGTAAGCATGAAGTTGATCTGCTGATAGTTGTTGGTGGCGATGGTTTTATGCTACGCACCCTACACAACCACGTCATAGGAAATAAAGATATACATGTGTATGGAATAAATACCGGTAATGTCGGGTTTTTAATGAATAAATGTTTTAAAGATCTAATTGATCATATAGAACATGCAGTTCCTACTCAGCTAACTTTACTAAAAATGGAAGCCACAGACATAAGTGGCAAAAAACACCATTACATCGCAGTAAATGAAGTGTATGTCTTTAGAAATGCAAATCAAATAGTGGAGATGAATATTACCATTAATGATAAGCTAAAAGTAGAAAAATTCAGAGGAGATGGAATTATATTGTCTACCCCAACAGGTAGCACTGCATATAACTTCTCTGCCGGTGGGCCAATCTTACCACTTAATTCAAATTTACTTGCACTGACTTCCATTAATAGCTACTACCCAAGGCGTTGGAATGGAGCGCTAATCTCAAATGATACAATAGTGCAAATTGATATCAATGATGTGAAAAATCGTCCAGCACTTGTAGTATCAGATTACAAGGAATTTCACGACATATCGCAGGTAAAAATACAGAAAGATCACGAAAATACAGTCACTCTACTTTTTGACAAAGATTGCCCTTTGAATGAAAGGATCTTTGATCAGCAGTTCTTATACTAATATTTATTCTTAAATTAGTATTCACTATATCTTAATAACTATAGCGTAATCAACATAACATTGTAATTAATTTTGGAGCGAATATGCCTGGATCAGGAAATAAAGATAACGTCACACTGGTTTCTCATACAACGGTGAGTGAAAATAGTGCAGCAACTTCACCAACACCAGCACCTAGAAACACAGCGTTACAAACAAGTTCGGCTAGCGAATCAAGTTCTTATGAAGAAAGGCAAGAAGAATCGAATGGTGCAAATATAGAACCTATTTATGCATCCATAGATCCAAATACAAAATCTCCAAAAAAGAGTCGTGATAATCAAATAGATAGTCAACATCCAACTCTAAGCAGATCACCTTCTCAAAAAACAGTATATAGCGAACCTTGGAATAGTCAAAAAACATCAGAAACTTTAGAAAAATTAATGAAGGCACATACAACTCCTCCACCATCATATAAAACAGATGACTCTGAAAACTCCTTGCTTGAAGATAATAAAAAGACAAACAGATTTTTACAGAAAGTAAAGTATACGATGCAAAAGAAGAAAGTTACAATGCCTTTCGTAGGTCTTGTTACGGCATGTTGTATTACGTCAATCGTTTTAGCTGTGAAGCAAAGAGAATTCATTGGATTCATCGGCAGCATAAATCCTGTAACTATATTTGGCGGAGTATTAGCGTCTTGTTTAGCCTTGGGAATTATGTGGGAACTTATGCAAGCAGTCCGTACTAAGGAGCACAAGATCACAAAAAGAGATACTCAAGAAGTTTTAGATGAGATATCAAATACACTTTCAAAAGACAAGAAATGCATCAAGTCTTTGGTATTAAAATATAGCAACGGTTCTCTAATTGCATACAAGTCAATAATAATTTTTTTTGTATCATGAAAAATATTTTCTGATGTAAAATTCAGCTCTAATACAACCTTTTATTTACTATCATGTTGTTTTGTTCAATCAAAGAGTGCCTTATCGGCAACTAAAAACTAGTACTAAATTTCTAATTAACCCCTTTTAAATTAGTGTAGCCAATGAATATGTGGATAAATACGCCTACACACATTTAAAGTATTTATCCACATATTCATTAAGCTTATAAAAACTAAGGTATCATTTTTTCCCCCATAGCCTTAATGATTTTATATAAGTTAAAATAGCACGCTTCCATGGTTCTCTCCGCGGTCTGATATGGCTAGTTTATATTTTAGCCAAGCCGCACTATACTTGTTAGGCGGAAGTGGACGGCAACATGTAAACTACGAAGTCTATGCTTCAACCGGAGCTCTTGCTTATCCCTTCCATCGGCATTGCTATCTTTACTTTACATAAAATTATCTACTTTTTTGCATTTATTAGTAACAAAATTCTGTTTTGTTAACCAACATTTTATGCATGATTACAGACAACTTACGTGCTACAGCAACAATTGCTTTTTTCATACCCTTCTTTTTTGCAATCCTTAATCCCCAACTCCTCAATTTAAATGTCCTTTTACATTTTACTAGTAAGACTTGTGCAGCTTCGTACAGCATATTCCTACATTCTACTGGTCCCATTTTTGATATACTTCCATGCCTATCAATCTCTCCAGAAGCGTATTGTCTTGGGCTCAACCCCATATAGGCTCCAACTGTATAAGATGTTTCAAACCTATACGGATCATCTATTGCAGCTTTATATGTCATTGCTACTATAATACCAACTCCTGGTACAGTAGTTAATAATTTACAATCCTCGTCTTTTTTGCCTTGCTCTGAAAGTATTTTATCAAGCTTTCCTATTGATTCTTCTATTGTTTCTAAGCTATGTACTAATGCTTCAATTGAATTCTTGCTAATTTCATCTAGCTCATTAATTATTTCCTGCACTTTTAAAGCGAAACTTGCAGATCTGGAACGCTGATCAACTTTTATCCCGTGTATTTTCAATAACCCTCTTATTGTTCCCTCAATTTTCTTTCTGCTACATATTAATTGTCTTCTGCTCCCAAGCACCACTTTAATCTGGCAAGCTTCGTCTGATTTTACTAATACCTCTTTAAATAGCCCAGCTCTCATCATCTGTGCTATACCTCTTGCATCATTTTTATCATTCTTATTGATTCTTGCAGATAATGCTGCTGCCATATGCCTTGCATCCACACAAGTTACTGGTAATCCAAAATTTCTCAGCTCTTTGCACATTGATATTGATAGTTGTCCACTTTCTATTCCTATGGATTCGTATCCTTTGCTTTGGTCAAGCAGGTACTTAGCTATTGCGTCACTTTTGCTTGCAACAACTTCTTCTTTAACAATTTTTCCTTTCTCATCAACGATACTAATAAAAGTTTCTTTGAGTGAGACATCTAATCCGCTATAATACTTCATGAGACTGCTCCTACTGTAAAAGTTTAAATTATCTTTGAAGAACCAATTCATTGAATTTGTTACTTCGTGCTAAAATAATGGAGTATGTCTCTCCACCATTCAATAGCAATTACAGTATGTAATCGCGTTTACTTTACATTTCATTCTCTTCCAGAAGAAGCAAAAAGTGATCCGAAGATCGTAGAACTTACAGGCCAGCCAATCTATTACAAGAGTAAAGTAAATTCATTAATCAATGATAGAATATGGCTTCCTATCTTAGGAACAGTTCTTATTACTGGAAACATAACCTTCCCTTTAGCACTTTATTCAACAGGTGGTTTGAGCAACATAGTAAGTTCATACACAAATCCTACTATTTACTGGCCAATCGTTGCAATTTCAGGCACTCTACTGCTTTTCACTTTAGCTTGCACAATTCATCATTGGAGCAAAACTGATTTTAAAGATTACTTGTTATTAGATACAAAAGATGCTAATAGTGAAAATCCTAATGAAACAGCTATTAAAACTGTAAAAAGCAGTCAAGAAAAGATTAGTTCAAAATTGTTACAAGTAGTTGCTGAACGATGTGGCCATCCAGATATTACTTATATTATTAATTAAATCTGGCTCGTACTTCTTTTTATCGCTATTCCAGTACTGTAACTGCAACGTTTTGAAGATTTACACTTGCTAAGACCTTGCTATTTTGATAGCTTGAGATGATGACAAGGAAGGGTTTTGTTTATGAAAAAAGGTTTAATATTTATATCTTTAGTAGCGGCTTTATTGATAGTCGTTAATTTTTTATATAAAAATAGCGGAATTGATGATTCACAAGTAGTAAACGTTTATTCATCTCGTAAAGAAGAATTAGTACATAGTTTGTTTGATGATTTTACAAAAACCACTGGCATCAAGGTACGTTATATCATTGACGATTATTCCCAATTGCTTTCACGTATGGAAAATGGTGGTGAAGCTGATTTGTTTTTAACTGCAGATGCAGTGAATTTGATTTTAGCCAAAAAAAGAGGGCTCTTATCTCAAGTGGATTCAGAGACTCTAAAAAATGCCATACCTGCAAAATTTAGAGATAATGAAGATTATTGGTTTGGTCTCACAAAAAGAGCTAGAATATTGGTTTACAATAAAGAATCAGTAGATCCTAAGGAATTAAGTACCTATGAAGATTTAGCGAATGAAAAATGGAAAGGGAAAATATTAGTACGCTCTTCCACAAGTCCATATAACCGATCATTGATCGCTTTTATGATTGCAAAAAATGGTTTTGAAAAAACAAAAGAATGGGTGAGTGGAATTGTAAGCAACATGGCAAGAAAACCAAGCGGTGGTGACACAGATCAAATTTATGCTGTAGCCGCTGGTGAAGGAGATATTGCAATAGTAAATAGCTACTACTTTGCAAGAATCCTTTCATCAGAAAATAAAAAGAATACCACAGAAAAGTTAGGAGCTTTCTTTCCTAATGATGGTGTAATGGTGAATCTTAGTGGTGCAGCAGTAACAAAAAACGCAAAACACAGAGAAAATGCCATAGCTTTATTGGAGTTTTTTGTAAGCAAACAGGCTCAAGAGCTATATGCTAAAAAAAATCAAGAATATCCTATTGTTGAAGGTATTGAAACTTCTGATGTGTTAAAATCTTGGAGAAATTACCTACAAAGTACTCTGCCTATAAGTGAGCTTGAGAAGCATCTCTTTGAGGCTGTTATGATAGCAGATGAATGTAAGTGGAAATAAAATTTTATAGCTTCCTTCTACTTTACTTTACAGTTGTGTAATTGAAATTAAGAAAGTAGAATAAGCTCAAAAAAGGAGCTATGGACAAGAGAAGGAATTTATTAAATATCTCAGACCTCACAATCGGTGATGTAGAAAATATAACTAAATTAGCCAACCAATACCTTGAAGAAAAAGTTGAAAATAGTCATGTTCTGAAAAATAAAATAGTCATAAACCTATTCTTTGAAGATTCAACACGTACGCTCGCATCTTTTGAAATAGCAGCAAAAAGCCTTGGAGCAAATGTTATAACTTTACCAATAAAATCTTCTTCTATTAACAAAGGGGAAGATCTAAAAGATATGATAAAAACACTAAATGCAATGAATCCTGACTATATGATAATCAGGCATAAAAGTAGTGGTATTATTAATACATTGGCAAAGCATGTCAACTGCTCGCTAATCAACGCAGGCGATGGAAGCAGTGAACACCCAACTCAAGCTCTTGCAGATTATCTCGTAATTATCAGTCATAAAAAGCAAATAAAAAACCTCAAAATTGTGATATGTGGAGATATTTTGCACGGTAGAGTTGCAAGATCAAATATAAGATTGCTAAAAATGTTTGGAGCAAAAATAAGCTTAGTTGCACCACCAGCTTTGATTTGTAAGCATTTTTCTGAAGTAGATTCACTTCACTATTCATTAACTGAAGGTATAAAGGATGCTGATGTAATTATGCTCTTGAGGTTGCAGAAAGAGCGCATGAATAATAATTCTTCAGAAAAAGAATATTTTCATTTGTATGGACTTGATGAACAAAAACTATCGCATGCAAAACCCGATGCAATTGTTATGCACCCAGGACCAATAAACAGAGGTATTGAGATTAGCAATGATGTAGCAGATTGTGTTATTTTACAGCAAGTAAAGTTTGGATTAGCAACTCGTAAGGCAGTACTGCACTATTTAATTAATGTTTAACTTTAATTAATTTTAAGGAATTTTAGACATAATGATCCTCCTATAAAAAACGATTTAGAAAAATATAACACACCTCATGACAGAAATTAAGTATGTACTGAAGTAGACTGTGCTATATTTTTTTATTGAGAGATTAGTTGAAAAGTCTGCAGACTTGAATAAGGTGAATTTCGAGCTCTAAAATACCCTCATTTTCACTAATAATAATCAAACTACCAAATGTGTCAAGTAATTTATATCCGTTCAGGAGAGTGATAGAATCAGGTAGACGAGAAAAGAAAACTATAGGGTCAATGCGTGACACTAAAGTCCAGAAAATTTAATTTCAAACCAGCACTTCCTCCTTTATCATTCCAGCGCGTGACCAGTTCTTATTATCTGGTCAGTCCTCTGGATCCCAGTATCAAGTACTGGGATGACAAGAGAAATGGAATAACATTATGAAGGTAGTCATTCCAGCGCGTGACGCTGGAATCGAGAAAAAAACAGTGTCAGCTACTCCAATGACAATTTAAGGTAAAATCTAAATAAATGGGAAAAACTTTGATATTCAGTCTTTGCAAAATTCTACTCGTATAGAAAAGGTAATACAAATGTTTTTTATAAATAAAACCTTAAGGCATTTTTTACTGTAGATTAATCATTTGATTATAGTATCATTCTAATTAAGCTTATGACTGCAATATCTATGAAGAACACTTTATATTTGATACTATTAGTTGCTATATTTTTATCATCCAACTTGTTTGCTGTAGAGCAGTCTGAAGAAAATATAAATCAAGAAGACGTATCGAAAAGCAATACTGATGCTGAAAAAACTTCTCCGCTTCTGAGCGAACTAAAAGAAAGCACAGACTCAACAAATGTAGTCGAAATACCTTCCAGCGAGCCAAAAGAAAGCACAACCCAAAATGTAATCAATGAAGAAGTACCTTCAAGTAATGAAAATATACAAACAAACCTACAGCCTGAAGAGGGGAATAATATAAAAGATACCAAAGCTCTAACAAGTCCTTTATCAGAAGAAAAAAAAGAAGAACCTGAAGAGAAGAAAATCAGTCACAATAATCAAACAAACCTACAGCCTGAAGAGGAGATTAGCAAAAAAGACACCGAACTTTCAACAAGCCAATTAACAGAGAAAAAGAAAGAAGAACAGCCTGACAATATAACACCTGTGAACAAAGAAAATGAAGAAAGCGAAAAATGGACAAAGCTAAACAAAGAAATAAAAAAAGAATGGAACCATAAAAGCAAGTCTATATATAAAAGACAATATGATAGCCTAAATGAGCACCTTCCTAAAACTATATTTACTGATGATTACAGTAAGCAATTTTTTTACTGCATAAAGAAGGGCAACTTAATTTGTCTAAGAGGAGTAATAAATAAGCTAGAAAAAATTGGATTAACAATTCAAGAAATACTAAGATTTAGAAATAAATTGGGTGATACTCCTCTAATTTATGCAGTGAAACAAGGTGAAATAGACACAGTTCGCTTTCTCTTATTACAAGGTGCTGATCCTAGAGTAGTTGATAATAATTTTAAGTCCCCTATTGAAATAGCAATCGAAAGGAAGCAGATCAACATAATAAACGCAATTGCCGAAATGATGCCATACCTTTTAGAGGATAAAGAAATAAACAATGAAGAAGACTCAGAGATGTATAACTTTGCTATAAAAACAAAAGAAAGTACCTGCGATGCAAAAGATAATTAGACTTTTGATATTAACTTTTCTAGTTGGTCATTTATGCTATGGAAATGAAATAGATGATGAAAAAAATCCAATCAATGATTTTTTAAGCGCTCTGCACGATGTAAAATACGTATCTTACAATAAAAAAGATTTCGCTAAATTTTTAGTACATTGTAATAAAGCAGGAATACCACAAGATTTTAAGAAAGGTTTTGGCTCTAATTTGAATGGGGCTAATTTTAGTCAATTATATTTAAATAAATCTATTTTTGAGGGAGTAAGTTTAATTGGTGCTGATTTTTCTAACACCGATTTATCAGATGTGTCTTTTATCGATGTTGATTTACGTGGTGCTAATTTTTCCAATGCTAATTTACATGGTGTTAAAATACAAGGCACAAATTTAAGTTTTTCAAAATTTGCTTCTACAAATCTAACAGATATCATATTTGATCAATCTAATATCAGTTATGCTGATTTTGTCAATTCTAATCTCAACAAAGTAAGTATGCGTAATATAATTGGTTTGCATACCAAATTTTTGAATGTAAAAATGAATTTATCCGATTTATCAAACTCAAATGCTAGCTACATAAATTTTAGTGATAGTGAAATAAACGACACTGTTATGCAGAAGAATAATTTCGACAATGCAAGTTTCTTTGGAGTGGATGCACACAAGCTCAAGATACAATTCTCTTCACTAAAAAACGCTAATATATACGGTGCTAAAATAAAAAAATTGGATTTTACAGGTAGCAATCTTTCGAACGCCTATTTTAATGCTTCTATTATAGTTGATAGTAACTTTGAAAAAGCCAATTTAAGCAATTCACAAATTTCCTATGTGAAAGGGGATAATTCAAACTTCATTAAATCTATACTAAATGGTTCCAAGATAAAACATGCATATGTTTTTGAATCAGACCTTCAGGATGCTGACTTATCTAATATTGATTTTAGTTTTAGTGAATTGTATAAAGTTAACGCCTATGATGCTAACATTTGTCACGGAAAGTTTCATAATACTAAAGTTGTGAATTCTGACATGAATGGTTCGTTCTTTGACCATTCATTGTTTACCTCTGCAAAAATAGAAGATTCAGATCTTTGCACAACTTCAATGTATAAGACAAAAATTCAAGACTCTCAAATTTATAATAGTACTCTTTCCCACCATAGTATTGACTTCAGTGAGATAAAAAATTCAATATTCTTCAAATTATTAGCTGATAATTCGAGCTGGTCTAACTTAAAAGTCACTAATTCAAATTTTATTGAAAGTGATTTCAAATCCTCCGTGTTTTATGATAATACCTTTAGAAAGACTAGTTTTTTTCTTAGCAATTTGAGTGATTCGACAATAAGTGATATGTCTTTTCTCTCTTCAAGCATATATAAAAGTTCAATTGCTGATATTCATTTAACAGATTGCAAATTTGATAATTCAATTTTGATTGACAATCAGGGACAGAGCAAAATTACAGGTCTAGAGAGTGCTATAACTTCAATTAAAGATCTGCAAGAGAAAATATCGCAGGGTGAAAAATTTGATGTAAATTATTCTTACTTTGAGTTTAAAGACATGAATTTAGAAAATGCTAATTTTTCTAATTCAATATTAAGTAGAGCAAAGTTTGTAAACGTTAATTTGAATAAGGCAAATCTTGAAAAAGCCGATTTACGTTATACTGTCTTTGATAATTCCTCTCTTATTGATACCAATTTATCAAATTCTAATTTAGAGGGCTCTAGTCTTTTAAACTTTGATTCAAAAAATACAAAGTCTTAAAAAAGCTCTATAATGTACTTGTTAAATAAAGAAAAATGACCGTAAAAAATAAGGGCATACTACTGATTCTATCCTCTCCTTCTGGAGCTGGAAAAACTACTATATCAGAAAAATTACTTGAGCAATCAACCGATTTAGTTATGTCTGTTTCTATGACTACACGCAAACCTCGTCCCGGTGAAGTAAATGGAAAAGACTATTTTTTCGTTACTGAAGAAAAGTTTCATGAACTATGTAAGGCTGGTCAAATGCTTGAATATGCTAAAGTTTTTGAAAATTTTTACGGTATACCAAAAGATTTTATAGAACAAAACCTGAGTAGTGGCATAAGTGTTTTACTGAATATAGATTGGCAAGGAGCATTTCATTTATTTGAAATCTTAAGAGAAAAAGTTGTAAGTGTTTTTATACTACCTCCCTCAATGGAAGAGCTTAGACTGCGTCTACAAAGGCGTAATAGTGATGATGAAATTGAAATAGAGCGGAGATTAGCCGAAGCGCAAAAAGAGATAAGTAAAAGTAATAAATATGATTACGTAATAATTAATGATGATCTTGATAAAAGCGTAGAAGAGATAAAATCAATACTAAGTAAAGGAATGCTTAAAAAATTAGAAGAAAAACCAAGTTTGAAAGATCTATAAAAACATTGGTTTACCTCTTTCAGTAGCACTCATGCTTCACAGTTTAGCCACATTTATTATTTTTTAAGATAAAATAGTTAAAATAGTAGACAAGTGCTAAAGTGGGGATTTGAATATGACAATAGATTTTCTAACAGAAACTAGTTTTCTGCCTTTTCACCTATATTTCGATAACATCTAGCTCAATTTAAAAGTTTAATCCAATTCGTTAACGCCAAATAGCTTTTAATATTGAGGTTTTAATATGAGTATAGATCTAAGTGTATTAGTTACTAATGCAAACAAACTAGATAAATATATAAACAAAAATGAAAAACAAGAGCAAGATAAAAAAGACAAGCAATTGTATAATATTATAGAGAGAAAGGTAAAAAAAGAAAAACATAAGCATGAAAAACCAAGAAGTCGAGATGGAACACTCAAGGAATGTAAAAGGTTATTTAAGGAAGGCGCTAGTCCTGAAGTATTAACTAAATTAGAAGAATCTCTTAGAGAACAGGGAAAATATCACAGATATTATGTCCAATGTTTCCTTCCAGTGCTAGGTGAAGTAATCGAACAATTAAAAAAAATATCAGATGAAACAAAAAACCAAGTAAGGCAAGCAATTTCTGAAGTCACTAAAAGTCACTCTAATAAAAATCGCAAGGACAATGAGTCAGAAAGTGGTTACTGTAGCAATTTTGAAAATGAAGTAAACGGAATATCAGATTCTGATAATGATGTTCAATTACTAAAAGCAATCAAAAATGGAAATAGCAGGAAATTTAGAAAATATCTAAAAGATTGCACAAATGTTAACAGCATAAAAGATGAAAAAGGAAATAATATTTTACATCTTATTGCATCGCTCGAAAAGGAACAGAAATGCAAGTTTCTAGGTACCCTAATAAAAACGGTCACCAAGGAAGATCTAGCACAACTTGTTGATAGTGAAAATCAAGAAGGAAAGACTCCTTTTCAGGTAGCACTAATTAACAAGATAATAAAAGGGAAACATGATTCTCACACAATCCAAGATAACGATAAAACACTTAAGTTTCTTACAAAATTGCTAGAGTATGGAGCCAGCTCTGACAATTTAGGATTATCTACAAAAGAATTACAATACTTAAAAGAAGAGCAAAAGACATACTATTGTGATTTCTTAGAAAAATTAGCAAAGTCAGTAAAGAAACCTGAGTTAAAATCAGAAATAAGAACAAAAATTAAAGAAATTATACCACATACCATAAATACTCCAGATAGTAATGATAATTATCAACTACATTTAGCAATTAAAGATAAAGATAAAAAATCTTTTAAGGAATTATTGAAAAAAGGAGCAGATATTAACCTTAAAGATGCAAATGGCAATAATGCTTTACACCATATTGCCTTGCTGACAGGGAAGCAAAAAGTTACATGCTTGAAATTAATATCAGCCTTAGTAAAAGAAAGAAAAATATCTGAAGATAAATTAGATGAAGCTATAAAAGCAACTAACAGGCAAGGCAATACACCTCTAGAATTAGCACTAAAGAAAAAAGCAGAAAAAAAAAGTATCGAATACCTATTGCAAGAAACAATTTTTGATTTAGCCACTAATTATGATAATACAACAAAGTTTTGTGCAGCATTATTACAAAACGGTGCTAACCCTGATTCTTTATGGTTAGAAGATCCAGAACTCCATACTAAAAAGTACTATTTAACTTTACGAGATCTAAAAGATTGTTCAAGTACTCCACAGAAAGCACAGGAGAAAGCTAAAGAACTAAAAGAGAAGCTTGAGGAAAAATACCACTGTGGAACTGCTTCGAAAAAATGTCAATCAGGCATTAAAAAGCTAGGTTCTGGTGTAAAAAAAGGAGCATCTGCTGTATGGAAATGCATTGATCCGGGTAGGAGAGCTAGTGTATTGTTAGCAATCACAGTAGCAACTACTATTATTACAATGGTAACACTTTCTTGCTTTCAAGGACAAATTGCAATTGGAGCAGCGTTACCCATCATAGCTATAACAGGAGTGGTCTGTCTGATATTCACTTTGGGACTTAGCGGCATTAGGAAACATGTTAAAGAATTAACCAATGATCAGCAAACCAGTAAAGATAATCTCCAAACTGCAACACAACCTGAAAATGTTACTGAACAACAAAATTTAGCTAACAACTCAGCAGCACAAGAGCAGTCAGAACATACAGAGAGCCCAGCTACTAAAATGAGCGATATATCAATACTACGATTTATAAATAAACTAGATGAATTGACTAATAAATTCTCTTTTCCGGGGCGATGAAATCAATCTCATCGCTCAAAGTTTTTTCAGCAACTTTTTTATAGTCAATCTCTACACTGACTTGGTTTTTCTTTTCTTTAAGCCATGCTATAGTATGCTTCATCCAGTTTTTATCATCACGTTCAGGGAAATCTTCACGAGCATGAGCACCCCTGCTTTCCTCGCGATTAGCTGCGCATTCCATGGTAATAACTGCTTGTGGAATCATATTGGCAAGCTCCAGCGCTTCAACCAAATCACTATTCCATATCATACTGCGATCTTCAACTGCAATGTTAGGCATCATTTTTGCTACTTCTTTTATAGCTTTTTTACCTTCCTCTAAAACTTCAGCAACACGGAATACCGATGCATATTTCTGCATAGTGTGCTGCATTTCACTTCGTATTTTTGCTACTTTGAACTCTCCAGAAGCAAATCGCATTTTATTAAATCTATCTACTATCAAGTCTGTGCAGTCTGAATGCAATTTTTTATGTGGTGTATCAGGTTTCAATTTTTCTTTTGCCCTAAGCGCGGCAGCTCTACCAAAAACCACAAGATCAAGAAGCGAGTTGGAACCTAGTCGATTTGCACCATGTACAGAAACACATGCTGCTTCTCCTATTGCAAATAATCCTTCTACCACTTCTTCTTTACCTTTTTGCAACGTGATCACTTCCCCATGATAGTTGGTTGGAATACCTCCCATGTTATAGTGAACAGTTGGAATAACAGGTATCGGATCTTTAGTAACATCAACTCCTGCAAAGGTCTTTGCTGTTTCACTAATACCTGGCAATCTGAGCTTTATTACTTCCGGATCAAGATGAGCTATATTCAAGTACATGTGATCTTTCTTTGGCCCAACTCCCCTTCCCTCTCTAATTTCAATTGTCATTGCTCGACTTACTACATCACGAGAAGCCAAATCTTTTGCCTTTGGCGCATAACGTTCCATAAACTTCTCACCCTGAGAATTAACGAGGTACCCACCTTCACCGCGGCATCCTTCCGTCATCAAGCACCCTGAGCCATATATTCCTGTTGGATGAAATTGCACAAACTCCATATCTTCAAGTGGCAACCCAGCTCTTACCACCATGCCATTACCATCACCTGTGCAGGTGTGTGCACTTGTTGCAGAAAAATAAACACGTCCATAACCACCTGTTGCTATTACCACAGAATGTGCATGAAATCTATGCAACGTACCATCACACAGCGACCAAGCTATCACCCCACAGCATGTACCTTTGTCCATAATCAAATCGATTACAAAATATTCGACAAAAAATTCAGCGTTAAATTTAAGACATTGCTGATATAGAGTATGAAGAATTGCATGCCCAGTTTTATCTGCTGCTGCACAAGTACGCTGAGCCGATTTTCCTTTACCAAAGTGAGTTGTCATTCCACCAAAGGCACGCTGATATATTTTTCCATCTTCCGTACGAGAAAAGGGTACACCAAAATTTTCAAGTTCAATCACAGCTTTGGCAGCATTTTTACACATATACTCTATTGCATCTTGATCGCCAAGCCAGTCTGAACCTTTTATTGTATCATATGCATGCCAGCGCCAGTCATCTTCAGCAATATTACTCAAAGCTGCACTAATTCCTCCTTGCGCTGCAACTGTATGACTTCGTGTAGGGAAAATTTTAGAAATGCAGGCAACTGAAAAATTAGTTGCAGCCATTCCAAGTGTTGCTCTAAGCCCTGCTCCACCTGCACCTACTATCACCACATCATACTCATGCTCTATGATTTCATACGCTGACTTATACATATCCACTTATTTTATCATCACAGGCTTATAATATCACAGAAGTAGAAAAAATCTATACAAGTTTTCTGGATGTAAGCTTCTGAAACAAATCTATAGTAAACGATGTAATAACAATCATAGGGCGTCATGAAAGTAGCTGAAATTGGAATGACACTATCATAAAGGAATAAGTGTAGTTATTTGCATAACATTGATGACTTATGCCTATTTAATTAGATCTAAAATTAGATAGAAAAAGGTAATCTTGATAAAACTCATTTACAACAAGTTCTCTCGCACTTGAATTTTCCGTTTGCACTTTTTTGTATCCTAATTTATGGCTTATTGAATCTTTACATGCACTAACTGCTTTATATATCTTACTTACCTCTCCTGGAAAGATACCACCAACAATTATAACGCATAACCCTGCAACTGTTGCAAAAGCTAGAGTTAAACTTTGCCTCCAGTTAGCTTTTTTTTCTTGTATACCAGCAGGGCACAATTCACTTGACATTTCTTTTAGATACTCATGCCACATGTGATTGCAGTTTGTACATTTCACTTTTCTTCCAGATTCACCTATTTGCCCACGAGATACTAAGTAAGTTTTAGTACAATTATGACATTGTATTTTCATAGTGCTTACGTATAAAATAATATAAATTTGATATCAATATGTATATAATAAATGAAAAATTTGCAACTAAAAAATTACAAGATGAGATAGAAAATATTTGGAAAGATAAAGAAAAACTTAACGACTATAATCTAAAACACGAAGCAAGATTAATAATCAAAGAGGTAATTGAGTTACTTGACAGTGGTAAAATTAGAGTAGCAGAAAAGCTATCAAGTGGAGAATGGATAGTACATAAGTGGATAAAGCAGTCAATATTATTACATTTCCTCACTGAGGAAAGCAAAATAATAGACAACACCAATTGCTGGTTTGACAAAATCGGTAGTAAGTTTAGTGAATGGAATGAAGAAAAATTTTACCATTCAAAAATTAGAGCAGTTCCTGGGTGTTTTGTCCGCCAATCTGCTTACATAGGTAAAAATGTTGTTCTAATGCCAAGCTTTATCAACGTTGGTGCATACATTGATTCTGGCACAATGATAGACACTTGGTCAACAGTTGGTAGTTGTGCACAAATAGGGAAAAATTGCCATATTTCCGGTGGAGTGGGAATAGGCGGAGTTCTTGAGCCCATTCAAGCTTCTCCAGTCATTATAGAAGATAATTGCTTCATTGGAGCGCGTAGTGAGGTAGCCGAAGGTGTTATAATAAGAGAAGGATCAGTCCTTGGCATGGGTGTGTTTATTGGAGCATCAACAAAAATTATTGACAGAGAAACAAGCAAGGTATTTTATGGTGAAGTACCACCTTACTCTGTAGTTGTACCAGGATCTACTCCACCTAAAAATAACATTTCAACCTATTGTGCAGTTATAGTAAAAAAAGTGGACGAGAAGACGAGATCAAAAACTTTTATAAATGAAATATTGAGAACCTAACTACTTGCAGTCATTTTTTTTATCATTATTACTAACTACAGTAATAGCATATGCACATAATTCTGAGAAAGAGATTCCATTTTCTTTAGATAACTTATATAATTTTTGCAGACTTTCTTTGACTCTATTAGGTATGTTTCCTCCACGCTCCTTTGCAAGCCAGGAATCTTGATAGTGAATTGGATGAGTATCACTCTTTGGATCTCCTATGTATATTGCAAAAGGTGAACTTTGCCCTTTGAAATCACACTGTACAGTAAATTTTTTTATAGACTCAACCATTTAAAGACCTCTGCTTTTCTTTTTAACCGATTTTATAGAAGGTACAAGAGGTGGTTTTTTGATAAAATCTTGCCTATTGAAAACACTTTCTTCCCCTTCTAAAGCTCTGCGAATATCAGCTCTGCTCAATTGTGACTCTTTTGCTAACCTCATTCCATACTTTACCATAATATTAGCATATGCTAACACTTTTTTTACTAACTCTAGGTCACCATTCAGCATTTTAACTAATGCTTGAAATACCTCCGCTAAAGTTAATCCATCAGCACCTACAACCTTATTTTCTACAAAATTGACAATTTCTTCAAATTTATATTCAACACCATCATCTTGAGGTATAAGGGTAACATAATCCGTATCTTGACTATTCATAACCAAAGCACTATCGCCTTTAAACTTATATTATATATATAAATACTCCACTATTTTATAGTATGGCACGCTATAGTTAAACATTTATTAATAATATGCTTACTTATATACACGAATTAATTGATAAAAGCCAAGGATCAATATCCATCAGTAATTTTATGAATGCTGCTCTATATCATAAAGAGTACGGCTATTACATGAATAAATTACCACTTGGCAAAGATGGTGATTTCATTACTGCACCTGAAATTAGTCAGCTGTTTGGTGAAACAACTGCAGTTTGGATAATGGATACATGGGAAAAATTAGGAAAGCCATCAAAATTTTCTCTAGCTGAACTTGGGCCAGGTAAAGGAACACTCATTCATGATGTAATAAGAGTCACCAAAAAATATAGCTGTTTTTTTAGCTCAATGGACATTCATCTAGTTGAGATAAGCCCTATTTTACAGAAAATACAAAAGGAAAAATTAAAGGGATTAGATATTAATTGGCACACAGATGTCGACAACTTACCAAATCAGCCAACTATTTTTTTTTCAAATGAGTTCTTTGATGCTCTTCCAATTGATCAGTTTGTTTATCGTGATGGGCAGTGGTATGAAAATAGAGTAATAAAACAAGATGATGGCAGTCTTTCATTGTCACTCCAGTGCTTAACCAGACCAAAAACTGGACTCCAGACTGGAATGACAGGGGGTTTCAATGGTGCAGTAGTGGAAGTATGCCTAGCCGGAATCGAAATATTAAAGAAACTTGAGAATAAGATAGTCAATAACGGAGGAGCTGCCCTGATTATAGATTATGGTTATTTATATCCTTCATACAAGAGCACTTTGCAATCGATAAGGCAGCATCAGTATGCTAATTTTCTTGAAAATATTGGTAACAGTGATATTACTGCACTTGTAAACTTTCAAGCGTTAAAAGATTCATTAAAATACTTAAATTGTGAGATTTTAACTCAAAGAGAATTTTTATATTTGTTTGGTATAAAGGAAAGAGCGCAAGCTTTAATGAAAAATGCAAGTAATGAACAGAAGAATAAGATCTTCAGTGAATTTTTAAGGTTAACTGAAAATATGGGTACTCTCTTTAAGGTAATGCTGATTCACCATTTGTAGTCTTGTGTAGTTCTTATGTTAAACATACAAATACTAAAAAATTTACAGAATAAAAAAGGTAAAAGAAACGTATCTGTTCAGCAGAGTAGCAAAATAAGATAGACAGATAAGACTATCATAGGAACAAATAGGTGTCATGCAAGTAGCTGACACTGGCATGACAACAAAAAAGTTACTCAAATGACACCCTTTTGATGCACAATTTTTGGTGCATCACGTACTGATTTTCATCCAAGACGATGTCATGCAAGTAGCTGACACTGGCATCCAGCCTTTTCGCGCAAAAAACGTTGTAAAGTGTTTACCAACTTAGCTGGATCCCAGCTGGAATAACACTTGGTTATGCAAGAAATCTATTGTCAAAAAAATTACTTCCGCATATTTTGAATCTGATTATAATGACAATTAGAGATATTTTAAGAGCTCAAAATCTATCTTTGTCTGCAGACTTTCAGTTAACTTTTCAATAAAAAACGTAGCGTATCTTTTTCAGCGTATACACACGTCTGTCATATGTGCGCTGCATTTTTTTCTAATCTTTTTATACAGGAGGATTTTATGTCCAGAATTCCAGATACTTGACCTTTACTTTAGCTAATAACAGGCGCCTGTGATTTTTATAAAGAAAGTCTAGGAAATAACTAAAAACTGTTTCCAGGCATAAATTTGCCATGTATACCTAAAAAGTAATTATATTAGCATAATATTCATACTTATATGCCAATATTAATATTCTTTGAATGGAATACGAAATTAATGTTGAAAAAATATGTACCAAAAAATTTATGTGGGATCTATGCCGAAGCTCAAATTGCATGACACCATTTATTTTTATGGTTTTGTCTATTTTATTTTGCCACTCTGCTAAACGGATACATTTAATTCCATTTTTATCGAGCAGATAATTGTCATATATTAGCTTAGTTCTCCTGTTATACTTAAATATAAATCAGCATAGCCCTAATTTTTTTATATATTTTACTTCTTTCTCTATATTTAATAATAGGCTTGAAAATAAATGGTAAACCTATAATTGTTAAGCTTAGAGCTAGGATTGAAAGTACACAAAAGGCTTTGTGTTTACTATGTAGCTCTTTCAAGTAAAGCATCAAAAACCTACAAAATTTTTTGTAATTTTCTTCAATATTTTTTTTGCTATGAGCCTTGTCAATAAACATATCTATTGCAGTATAATCATTACTACAATTAATTGCCCCTTTTTCTATTAATAGCTGAGCTATATCAAAATAATCCTTTTGAATAGTAAGATGCAGAGGTGTAAAACCTTGTTGATCACAAATATTCATATTGGCTTTTACTGCTAACAACATTCTTACAATTTCTACATGGCCTTTTTTAGCTGCAAGTAGCAGAGGAGTTCTGTTGCATCTAGTGACGGCATTAACGTTTACCTTAAGCTCCAATAAGAACTTAACTGCTTTAGTATCACCATTATAGCTAGCTTTATGTAACCTGGTGTTACCGCTACAATCTTGGTCATCTGCTTCTATTCCCTTTGAAACAAGAAATGTTACCATTTGCCTATTATTATTCTTAATAGCGCAATCCAGTGCATCAAAACCATGTTTATTTTTTGTGCAAATAAACTCTTTTAACTTAGCTTTTGCTTGCTTTACAATAAGCTTTACCAGTTGCATTTTGTTGTTATATGCTGCTAGAAAAAGCGTAGTATTATTTTCTGCATCTTTTGCTTCTATGTTTGCACCTTTCTTTATCAGATATTCTATAATCTCTGCTCTACTTTCATAATGTGTAGTACATTGATAAATGGTCAAAAATAAAGGAGTACGAAAGTTGTTATCTTCACATTCAAGATTTGCTCCGCTATCAATTAAAATCTGGACGCTCTTTTTAGAACCGTATAATGAAGCTATGTGAAGAGGAGTATAGCCTTTCTCAGCATCTTTTTCATTAATTTTTGCGCCTTTTGTTATTAAAAAATCCATTAATTCTGTGTCATCTTGTAGTGTAGCAAGGTGAAGTGGAGTAAATCCATTTTTATCTCTAGAATTAATTGTCAGTTGATTAACAAGAAGTTTAGCAATTTTTTTGTGTCCATGCATAATAGCATAATGCAGTGGATTTCTATTTTCGTTGTCCACAACATTAAAGTCAGCTTCGTGCTCTAATAATGATTTTACTCCAACTAAATCGCCTTCTTTTGTAAACTTATGCAAGAGAGTGACTCCGCTTACATCTTTTGAGTTAATATCAAATCCACTTTCTACCAATTGATGTATGTCTTCCTCACACGCCATACCATTTTAATTAAACCCTTTTCGCATTAACAATACTCCCACTTAATTAAGTTTGAATGAATCTGTAAAAGATATATCACAATTTATTGAAGTTACTAAATTCCGATATATTAAAGTCCACAATTTCCTGAATATAGAAATATTTATTTTTATACATTTGCCCTATTTCTTGTCATCCCAGTACATTCTTTTTTGTCATCCCCAAGTAGCCCCATTTCACACTACTTTCATCCCAGTGCCCAGACACCAGCCTTTCTTACCAACAAAAACTTAGCATAACTTTTGTTCTCAAAAAATTTCTGGATTCCAGTGTCAAGCACTGATCTTCAATCTCCGTACATCTCTGCGTCACGCACTGAAATGACACCCTGAAGCTTTAGCTATAAATATTAAGCAAGCAAAAAAAGGCAAAAGAAGCCTCATGGAGATAGTTGCTCCACTCTTTTTACTTGATGCTGCTCAAGCAGGTCACTTGGATGTAGTAAAATACTTAGTAGAAATAGCAAACGCAGGTGTTAATTATGTAGTTAGTACTCTTAGTCTACCTCATTTTGACTATGAAAAAACTGCTCTTGGAAAAACTGCTCTAATGTTTGCTGCTAAAAGTAGTCATTTTGTATAGTTTTATCCAACTCAGACGTAGTTTAACCCTAGATTAACTAATTTATCCTTTGCAATTGTAATAAGGTCTATAAACTACTGCAAATCCAAATTTCTATTTGATCTTACATTCTTATTGTAATAACCTCTATGGATCACACAGCATTAGTCGTGTATCTGAACAGATACTTTTGTACATGAATCAGCTTTATGTGTATCAACTCTGTCTACTTCAAGTTTCCAGCAAAACTACTTTCTAATGTATTGCTTTCAATCAAGTTCTTTGTTAAGCTCACTGTTAGTGGATGTTCAATTATCTTAACATAAAAATCAAGGCAGCTTTAGGTATAAATACGAGTAACTCGTATAAATAAAGAGGCTATAAGAAGTTTCTTACCATTCTATTCAAACGGGTTTTAAACTTTTGAAATGTCATGACATTGTTGATACGTTTGTCAAGAAACGACAGGGTATCTGCAAAATCTTCTGAATAATCATTGATAAAAAAAAGTATCGTACTTAAGTACACTCCAGCTAATATTGCTCTTTTTGTATAGTAGTTAAAATCTGTTGATTGATCATGAATGCCATACCAAATCGCGCTAACAGTTCTGTACAAGAGTTTACTAGAAAAATATGTATTTTGGGGTAATATAGAGAATGATAAAACATTTTTTAAAAACTCTCTGTAATTTTGTAACTTAGCATAGTTTGAAAGGCGTATTTGGACAGCTAACTTTATCCGCTCTCTTACCTTCATATCTTCTAAATTGGAATTCCAAAGTTCAGTTTCTATTGAGCTATTTAAGTCCTCTGCTATGTACTCCAAAGCACTATATATTCCATTTTGAAATTTACAAAAACTATTGGCTAGGTTAAGGTTCGTGCACACTTTCAATAAGGTTGCATCACTTATTCCTTCAAATGGAATAACCTTAATCAGCTCATCTACTATTAACTTTTGTTCCATACAATACTATACTAAACATCACATATAATTGTACCTGAGATTTTCAAACATTCTGCAAAATGCTTCACCGCGCTCTTCAAAATTTTTCCACTGATCAAAAGAAGAACATGCAGGAGAAAGTAATATCGCTACTTCTTCTTTGCTATTTATGGCCTCTTCAAAAGCCAGTTTAAATGCGTTTTCTAGATTATAGCACTTCATATAATCTATTTTGTTCTCCATAATGTTTGCAAAAACTTCAGTTGATTCTCCAATAAGAAAAGCTTTTCTAATCTTGGTGAAATGCTTGCTTAATGATTCTATTCCGCCTTTTTTGCTTTTTCCGCCAACAATCCAATATATGTTTTTATAAGATAAAATTGCCTTTTCGGTCGATTCTGCATTGGTTGCTTTGCTATCGTTGATAAAAAGTACATTATGTATTTTGCCAAGAAATTCATTTCTGTGTCTTAGCCCTGGAAAGGATTTGATTTCATTGACAATAGTGCTGCTATCTACTCCAAGTAACTTGCACACAGCGTGTGCAGCTACTATATTTTCTACATTGGATACTAGGTTTACTTTCATATCACTCATTGATAAGTTGTGATTCTCTAATTTTATCGAGATCTCCTGAATCTCAGCACTCCTTTTGTCATCCAAGTAGCTGACACTGGGATCCAGATAATTTCGATCTATACCAGTAATCTGTTCACTATAATCAAGCAAATTGTTATCTGCCAATGATATTAGATCTCTTGCACTACCCTCTATCATCTGAGTAGTTGGCAATGGTTTTTCTTTTCTGGTCATGCGCTGGAATGACACCAGGGAATATGTTACTGAAATTGGAATTTTGTTCCCAGTGAATTTATTGAATACATCAGCGGTAATTTTGTTATCACATCCTATCACGGCAATCTTGCTACTGTTTATCAGTTTTAATTTAGTTGCTATGTAGTTATTCATACTTCCATGTCTATCTATGTGGTCTGGTGTGATGTTGAGCAATACAGAAATGTCTACATTAATTTTATTTATTAGCTCCAATTGAAAAGAGGAGAATTCAATTACATAAATTTCTGCATCTCTTTCTAAATCCAAAATAGGCACACCTAAATTCCCGCCAATAGCTACTTTTTTCCCTGTGGATTTTAATATGTGCCCTATTAGTGACGTGGTGGTTGATTTGCCATTTGTTCCGGTGATGCCTACAACCTTCTGGCTTGTAGTTTTAGTTTCGAGAAATAGCTCAATGTCTGATTTTATTTTGCAGTCAAAGCTTCTTGCAAGTTTTACTACCCAATGCGTTGGTATTGGCACTCCAGGGCTCAAAATTAGTGTGCTTATCTCATGCCAATTATACTCATTGGGATGAGTATAGTTACACTCTTTATATATCTTTTTTGCATTTGCTATTTGCTCTTTATTATCATCCCATGCATATATTTTTGCACTGCTTTTTGTTAGAGCATTAATAACGGACAAACCAGTTTTACCAAGGCCGAAAACCGCAACACTTTGATTTTTGTATTTGTTTAGTTGCACTTCTAGATAACTTATGCGAACCATTTTATAAAGATATAATACAAATTATAATGACTTCTTCCATAGTTTTTGGCAGTGCTTAACTTTATTGTCACAACCTTAGCCAATAGAAAACTCCTTGACACATTTTGCCAACTCCCTTACCATGACAATAAGAGTATTTATCCTTTAGAATTAATTAAGAGAAAGTTTTTTCTCGACTTGTTGTATAATTTGATAAAAGTGATCAAAATCTAAGCTTGCACTACCAATTAAAACTCCTAATAGATTTGGAATACTGAGCAAGTTTCCTATATTTTCTGAGCTGACTGAGCCACCATATATAATGTGTTTTTTACCAGTACACAATTTTATTATCTCTATCACCTCAGCAATTGCGTCATTATTTGGCACATTTCCTGTTCCTATTGCCCATATCGGTTCGTATGCTATGGTATATTCACCTTGTGTTGGCAAACGGTTTTTGCATTGATATTCTATTACTTCTTTTGTTTTTTTATTTTTATAATCTTCTGAGTTTTCACCTACACAGATGATTGGGTGTAATCCTGATTCTATTGCTGTTTTCGATTTAAGTTTTATTTCACTATCTTTTTCATGAGCCCTTTCAGAATGTCCAAGTATTACGTAACTACATCCTAGTTCCTTCAACATTCCTGCACTAATTTCACCTGTGTAAGAACCGAACTCTTTATGATGACAATTCTGTCCTCCTATTTTAATATTATTGTTCAACTCTATACTGCTTGGAAATGATGTAAAAGGAGGGCAAATTACTAATTTAGAGGTAATTTCGTTGCTCTTGTTGTTAAGTTTGCCTATAAAGTTAACAAATGAAGAACGTGTTCCATTCATTTTCCAATTTGCTACTATTAAAAAGGACATCAACTTTACTTGTATGGATAAGAGTGCCGGCTGTCGGACTTGAACTGACAACCTACTGATTACAAGTCAGTTGCTCTACCAATTGAGCTAAGCCGGCATTAAATACACTGACAATATACAATTATTGATGAATTTTCGTCAACTAATTTTTAAAATACTGCATACTAAGATCATATGAAAAAATTTTCACTGAAGCCAAAAAAGAGTCTAGGACAAAATTTTATTTTATCGAATGAGATAACAAAAAGAATAGTTGCTTTAGCTGGTAGCCTGAAAGATTTTAATGTTATTGAAATTGGTCCTGGGTATGGTGCGTTAACAAGAGAAATATTGGCGTATAATCCAAAGTTTCTACTTTCTATAGAAAAAGATAGTAGTTTAGTGAAACATCACGAACAATTGCTAAATGAGCATCAGGGAAAATATAGAATTATAGAAGCAGATGCACTTAATGTTGTAGAAAAAGAGCTGGTAGAATGTCCAGTCAAAGTCATTACTAACTTGCCTTACAATATCTCAGTAGCGTTATTTTTAAAGTGGTTAAATAATATAAAATTTTTTACGAATTTGACGTTAATGTTCCAAAAGGAGGTAGCAGAGCGTATTACAGCAGAACCTAATTCTAAAGATTATGGTTCCCTATCAGTGCTAAGCCAGTTACTATGCGACATAAAAAAGGAATTTGATATTGAACCTAAGGAATTTTTTCCAAGACCAAAAGTATATTCTTCAGTAATTACAGTAAAACCTTTACCCACTCCAAGATTTGCAGTAAATTTAGAAACCTTAACAAAGCTAACACGTGCTGTGTTCGCTCAAAGAAGAAAGATGCTGAGAAATAGCTTGCAAAGTATAACTAGTGATGTCTCAACTACTCTTGAGAATGCTAAACTGAGTGGAGACGAACGTCCAGAAAGCTTAACTATTGAGCAGTTCTGTTTGCTAGCAAATAATGTAATTTTGCGATAAATATATTAGGAGCTACATACCTCTTCTATCCTATTTTGATCTAAAAATAGCTGGATCCAGGCTAATTTTGCAAAAGCTCTATTGCAATTTCATTAATTGGCGTATAAGCTTTAAATAAAGCATATGAAAAAAATGGAAGCTTGTTATTCGTTTGACGATGTACTTCTCTTACCGGCCTATTCTGATGTATTGCCTCGTGATGCAGACACAAGAACTTATCTAACAAATAATATAGAACTAAATATCCCTCTCATATCCTCTGCAATGGACACTGTCACTGAATCAGGCTTTGCAATAGCTATTGCCCAACATGGTGGAATAGGTTGCATACATAAGAATTTATCAATAGATGAACAAGTGTTAGAAGTAAGAAGGGTGAAAAAATATGAAAGCTGGATCGTGTATAACCCAATTACAATTTCCCCAGATAAAACAGTTGCAGAAGCAGTTTCATTAATGAGAGAGTATAATTATTCCGGCATTCCTGTAGTTGATCAACGCAAGTTAGTGGGAATTTTAACTAATCGAGATGTGAGGTTTATTGAAGACCAGAACATGAATATAAAAGTTTCCGAGGTAATGACAAAAGATAAGTTAGTAACAGTTCGAGAGCAGGCAGTAAACAGCGCCTCAGCAATGAAATTGTTGCATGCAAATAGAATAGAGAAGCTTTTGGTTGTTGATGAAAATTCTTGTTGCATAGGTCTAATCACAGTTAAAGACATCGAAAAATACAATAGATATCCAAATTCATGTAAAGACAGTAAAGGTCGACTCAGAGTTGCCGCTGCAATTGGTACTGGTAAAAAAGACGGTATAGAAAGATGTGAAGCTTTGATCGAAGAAGAAGTTGATGTGGTTATTGTAGATACCGCTCACGGTCATTCCCAGAACGTTATCAGTACTATTAAGGAAATAAAAAAGATGTATCCGAATACTCAATTAATCGGCGGAAATATCACAACAACAGAGGCTGCTGAAGCGTTGATTGATGCTGGTGTTGATACAGTGAAAGTTGGAATAGGGCCAGGATCAATTTGTACTACCAGAATAGTTACAGGCGTTGGTATGCCACAATTCTCTGCGATCAAGAATATTGCAGAGGTTTGTAAAACAAAAAACGTCAGACTAATTGCTGATGGTGGAATAAAATATTCGGGAGATGTTGCAAAAGCTATTGCAGCTGGTGCTGATACTGTGATGATAGGTTCAATCTTTGCTGGTACTGAGGAAAGCCCAGGTGAGATTATCATGTATAAGGGTAGAGCATATAAGGAATATCGAGGAATGGGATCTATTAGTGCAATGAAACGAGGGTCAGCTAGCCGTTATTTTCAAGATTCAAAACTCGATTTAGTCCCACAAGGAGTAGAAGCAAGAGTTCCTTTTAAAGGTCCAGCTTCAGGAGTGATCTGTCAGTTAATTGGTGGGTTGCAAGCTGCAATGGGTTACACTGGCAACCGTAATATAGAAGAGATGAAAAAAAACTGCAAATTTGTCACTATTACTTCATCAGGGTTAAGAGAAAGTCATGCTCATGATATAATCATTACACAGGAAGCTCCAAATTACGCTTACCAAGCATCTAATTTATCATCTGATTCAGAGTAAATACAATCCCCTTTTGAGTGTGTCATTTCAACACTGGTACACAATTGTATAAACATATTAATATTAAGAGTCAAAAAGATGTCATCTAAGTGGCTGACACTGGAAAATCGATTGTAAATAAACTGACTACATAAAATTTTTGATCAAAATCAGTGCTATAAGTTGGAATAGCAACTTAAGGCAGATTGCCAGCTTAATATATTTTGATGAATCCAAATTATTTTAGCTATAAGAGAGCTTTGCTTTTTTGCTCTATTAGAATTGGCTTACTTTTAGTGATTCATGGAGTTAAAAAAGTCAGCATTGCTCTTTGTTAAAAGTAATTTGTCACGTAAAAACTCCATTGCTTCAACAGATCCCATAGGGTTAAGTATCCTACGCAATACCCATATTTTATTTAGTATGGCCTTATCAACTAATAGCTCTTCCTTCCTTGTTCCGGATTTGGTAATATCAATAGCAGGGAATATACGTTTATCAGCAAGTTTTCTATCTAGTATAATTTCAGCATTACCTGTGCCTTTAAACTCTTCAAAAATAACATCATCCATTTTTGAACCAGTTTCTATAAGGGCTGTAGCGATGATTGTCAAAGAACCACCATTTTCAATATTACGAGCTGCTCCAAAAAAGCGTTTTGGTCTTTGCAGCGCATTTGAATCTACACCACCGGTTAGAACCTTTCCAGACGAAGGAATAACTGCATTATAAGCACGTGCAAGGCGAGTTATAGAATCAAGCAAAATCACTACATCTTTTTTGTGTTCAACCATTCTTTTAGCTTTTTCTATTACTATTTCAGCAAGTTGGACATGACGGTAGGCAGGCTCATCAAATGTAGAGCTTACCACTTCACCCTTTACAGAGCGTATCATATCTGTCACCTCTTCGGGTCTTTCATCTATAAGTAATACTATTAGTTCTATTTCAGGATGATTTGTAGCTATAGAGTGAGCCATTTGCTGAAGCAATATCGTTTTTCCTGTACGAGGTGGAGCAACTATCAATGCTCTTTGTCCTTTTCCAAGAGGTGTAACTATATCTACAGCACGCATGTTTATATCTTTTTTATTATCTCCGCTACTGTTGTTTTCAAGGATGAGGCTTTTTTCAGGATAAAGTGGAAGCAAATTATCAAAATGTACGTACTTTCTTAATTCACTGATTTCAGTAGAGTTTATACTGTGAACCTTAGTTAAAGTAAAATATCTTTCCTTATCACCAGGTGGCCTTATTTCTCCACATGCCATATCTCCTGTACGTAAATTAAACTTCTTTATTTGGCCATTGGAAATATAAACATCATCGGTACTTGGAGCATAATTTGCACTTGATGAACGTAAGAAACCAAAACCATCAGGCAATATTTCCACTACTCCACTTCCTGTGGTTATGCCTCCTTCTTCACTCATTTTCTTCATTAAACTGAATATCATTTCCTGTTTTAGCATCCTGCCATTGCCTTTACCACTAGTTGAAATTTTTCTTTCTTCAGCTAGCTCTAACAATTCTTCTGCTGTTTTCTCTTTCAATTCGCTCAGGTCCAACGTTTTCTTGTTTTTTTCAGCACCTTCACTGGTAATTTGTTTTACTGCGTCAGCATTATGAATTTGTTCGCTTTTTTCAGGTTGACCTACAACCTCTCCTTTTGCTAAGACATCTTCATTGATTGTTGTCATAATCCTCCAAAAATTTTAATTGATGCTTACTAACCTAAAATGTGAGTATAAAACAATAAATTAGGCTGAGCTAGTTTTTAGTGCGTATTTAGACTTAATTATTATTAAACTAGATACTTTACTCATATTATACTGATAAAAACTAACAAGTCAAGTCAATTTAATATTAACAAAGTACAAGAATTTGAGAATCATCAATAGCTATTATTTATATTTTTTAATCTTTGTTTCTTCTCTTCTTCTACTTTCGCTTTTTCTACTTCCGCTTCTAAATTTTCCTGGCTACATAAACCAAGTAGTACAGGATCTTGAGGTTTGATATTGAGTATGTTATGATGAGATCTATTTCTTACCTGCTCAACTGTGTAATTTGTTGTACCAACTAGCTTAGCTATCACATTATTGTTCAAGATAGGAAATTTTTTTACCAAATAATAAATCGCATTAGGTTTATCTCTACGCCTTGCTGTGGAAGCAAAGGCAAGAAAGCTAATCGTCTTTGCACTTTTTTTCATATTTTTTATAATCAAATTTGGTACACGATTTGGATTTTTTTTGCAATTATCGATTTCTTTTTCAGTAATTATTTCAGAAATAATAGGGTCATACTTTTCAACTTCTATTTCCTCATCAGCTATGTCTTGTACTTTTTCAAGGGATAACTTGCAACATTGTGCTATTTGATCAAAAGTTAAGCTAGTGTTATCAACCAACCAAGCGGCTACTTGCATGAGAAATTGTTCATTTCTATCTTTATTGTCTTTAGAAGATTCCATTGACATCGAAAAAACATCTCCCATTTTAATATTCCTTTACTGTTATAGAAATAAAATATAAACCATTAAAACTAAAAAAGCATTAACTTTGTCATCCAATGGCTTTTTGGTTTATATTTCTTATCTCTTAGAACCTGTTCATAATCTTTTGAGGAGGAAAGAAGTAAAAGCAAATTTGTAGGCTAGTATTAAGTTTACGCTCGCAATTTTTCCAAAGTCGCCTACATTTTTCCAACCAGGCAAAAGATCTCTCACGTTAGCTAGTTGTTACTCTCTAATCCTGAAAATTGGCGTTCTATACTGTCTTAAACGTTTTATAAGCTCGTTTCAGCTTATGTTAGGTAAAAACCTAGAAATATTGTGAAGACATAAGGTGCACGTAGTGCAAAAAATTAAAAATAAGACGCCAACTGTATAATACTTTTGTCGTTTAATCTGCACAGATTGAAGATAATAAAATACCTTCAGTCTTATGATAAGGAAAATGGAAAAATGTGTAAAGTAATCTTTTTCACCTCTGTGAGCTACTTGAATTAAAAAAGAAGAGATACTAACCTCTTGCATTCAAACTCACATAAATCATGAATTATGCATGTTTCACACAAAGGTTTTTGTGCCTTGCAAATGTATCTACCGTGTAAAACTAGCCAATGATGAGCATAAAGCAGGTATTTTTTTGGAACCACATTCAAAAGAGATTGCTCTGTTTTAAATATATCTTTTTCTTTCACAAGCCCAACTCTATTGCTTACTCTAAAAACATGAGTATCAATTGCCAATGTTGGAATACCAAGCCCTGAATTTAAGAACACATTAGCGCTCTTTCTCCCAACCCCTGGTAAAGATACCAAATCATCGAAATTAGTAGGCACTTTGCTATTGTACCTCTCAATCAATATTTTGCTGAGCCCGATTATATTTTTTGCTTTGGAATTATATAAACCAATTGTAAGTTAAAAACATGATATAAATGAAGTAAGAGGGAAGATAACTCTACTCACTATAGGAATAGAGTTATCACGGGCGTGTGCGACCGAAAACCAATTGGTATTACAACCGTTTGTATCAAGGTACACTAGCCCTATCTCTCGATACGTTTGAATAGTTGTTTGGGAAATATATATACGCCCGTTTACAATCTTAAATTAACTAAAACTATCGAGATTTATTATGGTTACATCTTATCAAAATTTTATTGGCATTGACATCGGAAAATTTAAAAATGTTGCTGCAGTTTACAACCAAAATAACATTATCAAGTTCGACAATAATGCTGATGGTTGGCAACTGTTGTTTAAAAAGTTTTCAGATATTCTACCTAATTCTTTGGTAACTTTAGAAAATACAGGCAAATATGAGCTTGGTTTATCACATTTTCTTGTTGGCAAGAATATTGCAGTACATCAAGCAAATACTCGAAAAGTAAAAAGTTTTATCTTGTCTCACGAAACTTTAGCAAAGTCTGATAAATCAGATGCGATGGCTCTTGCTCAATACGGATGTGAACGCCATAAAACTCTCTCTCTATTTGTACCTACTTCAAAAGAACAATCAACTCTAGCTGCACTGTGTCAACGTCGTGATGACATTACGCAAATGAGAACTCAGGAAAAGTGTAGACTGGAAGCTCCTGAAAATGACCATATAAAGGAAAGTTGCCAGAAGACCATTGAATTTTTCAATAATCAAATAAACGAACTCAATGACACTATACAAAAAATTATTGATGAAAGCCATGAGCTACAACAACGTCAAAAAATCCTTAAAACAGTTCCTGGAATAGGCAAAAAGTTATCACAAGATTTTTTGTGTTTAATGCCAGAGCTTGGCTACTTAAGTAGAAAAGAAGTAGCAAGTCTTGCCGGAGTAGCACCTCATCCTAAGGAAAGTGGTAAAGCTGTTGGTTACCGAAGGATTATGGGCGGTAGAAGTAATGTTCGTTCAAAGCTCTTCATATCAGCCATAGCTGTTACAAAGTCAAAATCTGTACTTGGTGCCTTTTATTCTAAGCTTGTTGAAAGTGGTAAGAAGAAGATGGTGGCTATAACAGCTCTTATGCGTAAAATTATAGTAATTGCTAATGCAAGACTTAAAGCAGCAATTGCTTCACACAGTAGCAACTGACAATGAATATTGTGAATAAGTACGTCCACACAAACTTAAAGTACTTATTCACATATTCATTGGCTTAAGCAGGCAATAGCTGTTTGACATAAAATTCTATTCCTATGACGAATGGATTTTTATTACCTACATGATTGGATCAAGTTGCAAAATTACACAATAAAAAATTTTTTAAAAAACATAGTTGATACTGCTTATGTATTTTCTCAGCTCACTTTGCCCAAGATTCAACATTTTTTCTGGCGTATCAGCGATACTAAATAGCTCCTTTGTAATTTTATTAACACTTATATCGGTCGTCCGCGCTGACAGAACTATTGCAACTAATAACGTAAAATGATTGGTATAATTTAGCTCTATTTTTGGCGCAGGATTTGACTGTTGAAATTTTTCAAATATTAATTCTACTTTTTTTGAGTCCATGCATAGAGCTAAAAGCTTATACTATACTGTTTGCTGTGCAAATTCAATTGCTTGAGGATTAGATAGTCCTTCAGTATTAACATCAGACATATCAGTTTTTACCTCATCAAAATTCCTTTCAGCAAATTCGCTTGCCACTTCTGCAAAACACTTTCTAACAAGAGGCATAATTATCGGCATTAATAGCCTTCGTGGATCATACCGTCCTAACAGATTAGTTTCCTTTTGTACTCTATCTCTTGGATCTTCCTCTAATAAATCTTTTGCGTGCTTTTCAGCATATATTTCACAGCCTTTTGAGAAAACAGGAGCTAACATTTCAATTAATACTGCCAATAACAATAGTGAACCAAGTACAGCTCCACCAACAGTTAATCCATTAGCAATGAAATTTATTGTAACTAAATAAACAGAAAAAGCAGCTAAAGGATAGTTGATAAGAAATTTACTGCTTAGCTCGATATAGCTCATCTTACTTATGAATTCATCAATAGAAATTTCTGAATTGGCATACTTTTTCATATAATGACCTACTAATAAACGAGAGGCGTTATTAATAATGATATTAAGTGCTATGATCCACCATGAAAAATAGCAACCTATAGTAATTGTAGTTAATATAGCTAAAGGCAGAAAACTTATTTTTGGTACTAACATTAGAGCATTTTTGCGCTCTATAAATTTCAATGCTAATGTCTTTTTATCTTCTTCAATTAGGCTTCTCTTTTCTTTTAGAGGAGTAATATAATTGAATAATTGTATGCTTGGCTTTGCTATATATTGATATAACTCTTGCATTAACTTTGCACTTTGTACACTCTTCTGAGAATTATCTAAATTTGGATTTAGCAAAATCCTCTCTATTTGAGCTTGAAGTTCATTATAGCTTTTTAGGTCTTCTCCAAACGAACAATCATTTCTTTTTAGTATAGCAATCAACCCATCAAAATCTTTACCTACAGCTTCTTCCTCACTGATTTTTAGCTCGTTAAACAACTTTCTCCTATAGTGAAACTCTCTTGCCGTTAAACGTCCATTACTTTCAGCAACAACACTGACTTTAACACAAGGATTTCCTGACTCCAAAGGTTCAATGTACTTTTTTAGATCTTGATAAGCTTTATAAATCTGATCAAATCTATTTTTGTCTCCACCTTTGTCAGGATGGTTTACAAGTATCAATTTATTATATTGTTTTTCCAGAAACTTGCTAAGAGCTTGATAATCCTTACCTACAATTTGTTCAGCTTTTATCTCTAGTACGTTAAACAGATCATTATTATCATAAAACTCCTGACCAGTTAACTTAAAATGTTGACTCATTACTACACCTCACATAAATACACGATACTATTAGTATAATATATTTAATGTTTCACAAAAGCATAAAAATATCAAGCAACCACTAAGAGAAGAAACCCCCTTTCCCATCATACAAATACAACTTATCCATTCTCACCACATCAAAATTATGTTCCTCAAATTTGACTAGCAAGTTATTCACATCACTATTTGTAATTTCATTATTTGCAATGAACCTGCAGGTTATTTGGTCACTTGAAGACTTTGATCCTCCTGGCCAAATTGCAAGTCCTTTTGAGTATATTGCTATCATTTTCAGATTACTCGATTCAAATAACCTAACTATTTGATCAAAATTGTTGGATTTATCCCAGGCAAGCGTTATATCACTACCCACTAGCTTTTTAACTTTGTAATCTTGTTCGTAATTGTCTTGTACTTTATTTATTTTACTATCCGAATCACTGCTAATTATAAGCTCAGATAACGTTGTGGGTTTTTTCCCTAGATTATCTATAACAGCTTTTGCAAATTCTTTGGTACCAACTTTCTGCTTACTCCTTTTCTTCTTATATAAATCGGCAGTGTGTATTCCATCCTCCAAAGTCTTCAGCCATGCATCATAGATTAGTTTTGCAGTACTCACTTGACCAATATAGACCAACACATGTACTGCGGCATTTAAAAGACCAGAAGGATTAGCCATGTTTTTTCCTGCAATATCAGGAGCAGAACCGTGCACTGCTTCAAACATTGCATATTCATTACCTATATTGCTACTTCCTGCAAGCCCTACAGAACCTGAGGTTTGTGCCACTATGTCTGATAATATGTCGCCATATAGATTTTCAGTTACTATAACATCGAAATTCTCGGGCTCTGTAGCAACTTTTGCCATTCCAATATCAACTATATAATGTTCTATCTTTATATTTGGGTATTCTTTTGCAATACGATCAAACGCTGCATGAAAAGCGCCGTCAGTCATTTTCATTATGTTGTCTTTAGTCAGGCAAGTTACTTTTTTTCTGTTATGTTTTTTCGCATATTCAAAAGCGTACCTGCATATTTTTTCTGAACCAGATCTAGTAATAATTTTAGTGCATTGGTACGAGTCACCAGTGAGCCTATGCTCTATTCCCGTATAAACGTCCTCTTCATTTTCACGTATTACAACAACATCAAATTTATCGAATTTATTTTCTATAACAGGGTGATACGAAATGCATGGTCTAATGTTTGCATACAGCCCTAAGTTCTTTCTGAGTGCAACGTTTAAGCTTTTGTGCCCTTTACCTTGAGGGGTTGTTGTTGGAGATTTGAGTAATATCTTTGTCCTTTCGATAGATTCCCAACCACTCGGAGAAATTCCATGAGACCATTCCTTACTATAAACACGCTCCCCTATTTCAATAATATCTATTGAGATCTTTGCTTTCGCTTCACGCAATATCGACAGCACCGCTTCCATAATTTCTGGTCCGATACCATCACCATACGCAACTGTGACTGATGTTGACATAACTTCCTTAACTGTAAATGATTTAATGTTAATTCAAATAATAAAGTGGGTCAATGTTGCTAAAATAGCATATTTACGGTTATTTAATAATGAACTTTTATACTGGTTATAGCATTGCAAAATATGGAAAGTGTATGGATACTAAAATAAGTTATGCAGGGATGTTTAGGCGAGACTTCGCATCTGTAATTGATTGTGTTTTATGGGTAATAATAGCCTTTATTATATTATTTTTTCTATATTCTCTACATCATTCATCTACATCATACAACGATGCAGACAATACTTACAAGATAGTTATCCGCATGACAGTTTTTATGGTGATACTACCAATATATATAATTTTTAATATGCTAATGACAATAAGATTTGATGGCACTCCAGGGAAATTACTGTGCGGAATATATATAAAAGATTCAAACACATTTAAAAATGTTACTCTAAAACAAGCAATAAGAAGATATTTTTTTAAGGACGGCATGTGGACTATTTGTAATTTGCTATCTTATCCTCTGCCTGATTATGTTTCTGGATGTTTTTTTATTGTACTAACCTCAGTTTTAATGTTTACAATATTCGACCAGCACAAACAAACATTTTATGACAAAATTGCAAAAACAGTAGTGGTATACTATAAACCTAGTTGATATTTTTCTTTAGTTGTTACCACCAAGGGTGTTATTCTAGCGCGTGACCCACATCTGTACGAACATTGCAATTAGCAGGTAATTTGCATAATAGAGGGTGTCATTCCAGTGCTTGACACTGGAATCCAGTTTTCCATATAATCTCATCGAAAACGTTGTAACCACTTTCTATGCTAGTGTGCTTTCATCAACCTGGATCCCAGTGTCAGCTACTTTCATGACAAGAAAAGAAGCACTGGTTTCACATGAATCTGAACAGATATCATGTTTTTCTTTAGTTTACTGCTTACAAAGTGACTTTTTTTGTTTCTGCATGAGCTAAATTAACTACCAATATCATACCTGAAGAACCCATCTGACCATTCTAGAAAATTTAACGCTGAGTACACTTTACTTTTAGCTTCTTCCACAGTGTTTCCTTCTCCTACTATATTTAGCACTCTTCCGCCATCGGAAATCCAATTACCACTTTCATCCAACTTAGTACCAGCATGAAAAACTAGCACACCAGGAATGTTTTCAATTTTATCCAATCCTTTAATTACCTCTCCTTTTTGATAATCACCAGGATAGCCTTTACTTGCAACAACTACACAAACTGTAGTTTTGTGATTAAACTCCACCATTTTTGTATTTAACTTGCCTTCTGCAACTGACAACATCAACTTTAACAAATCACAATTTGGATCAAGTCTAGGTAAAATAGATTGTATTTCCGGATCCCCAAACCTAACATTATACTCAAGAAGCTTTGGACTATCTTTGCAAATCATTAAACCAGCAAAGAGTACGCCTTTATAGGATGTTCCCATGTTAGTCAGTGCTTGAATTGTAGGATATATTATTTTTTGAACAATTTTTTGCTCCATCTCCTTACTTATAATCGAAGGTGATGAGTATGACCCCATGCCTCCAGTATTTTGTCCCTCGTTATTTTCACCAACTCTCTTGTAATCTTTTGCACACCCAAGGGTTACTACCTTCAACCCATCAATAAGAGCAAAAAAACTTACTTCCTCTCCAATTAAAAACTCTTCTATGATTATTTCTTCACCTGACTCACCAAGATTTTTCTCCACTAGCATTGAATCTATTGCTGAAAAAGCTTCATTTTCTGTGTGGCATATTATGACGCCTTTCCCTGCTGCAATTCCATTTGCTTTAATTACAAGCGGAAATTTTATTTTATTACTACGGACAAAATTTTTAGCTAACCTTTCATCAATAAAACGTTCATACTTGGCGGTCGGTATACCATATTGTTTACATAGTTCCTTCGTAAAAGACTTTGATGCCTCAAGTTTTGCAGCTGCTTGACTTGGAGCAAAAACGTTTATCCCCTCCGCAGTTAAATCATCAGCAAGGCCATTAATTATCGGCTGCTCTGGACCAATAATCACTAGCTCTATATTTTTTTTCTTGCAAAATTGTGTAACATCCACTGAATCTTGAATATCTATATTCACAAGAACTCCAAAATTCTCCATGGCCGGGCGACCAGGAGTAACATATAACTTAGTCAAGGTAGGAGACTTCTTTAAAGCCCAAAGTAAAGCATGCTCACGCCCACCAGAACCTATAACCAAAACCTTCATCTTTATTTCCTCGCTTTTCTATATGTCAAAATTATTGTTTGCTTATAACAGTATCATTACTCATGTATCTTTGCAACACGTTTGGTATTGTAACTGACCCATCGGAATTTTGATAGTTCTCCATTATGGCAACAATTGTTCTTCCTATGGCTAAAGCTGAGCCGTTTAAAGTGTGAACGTATTTTTTTGTTTTTCTGTCAGTTTCTAAGAAGTATTTAGTGTTCATTCTTCTTGCCTGGAACGTACCGCAATTTGAGCAGCTTGATATTTCTCTGTACTTATTTTGCTCAGGTAACCATACCTCTATATCATAAGTCTTTTGTGCAGCAAAGCCCATATCACCACTACAAAGCAGCATTATTCTATACGGTAGTTCTAATTTTTTTAATATTTCCTCAGCAGCATTTGTCATGCGTTCAAGCTCATCATTTGACTGGTCTTCAGTTGTGATGCTTACTAATTCCACTTTACCAAATTGGTGTTGCCTTATCATACCTCTTGTATCTCGTCCTGCACTGCCAGCTTCTTTACGAAAACATTCTGAATATGCAGTAAAACGAATAGGCAGTTCTTTTTCTTCTATTATTTTGTCAGCAACTAAATTTGTTAAAACTACTTCACTTGTGGGAATTAATCTTAATTTATCGGTAGTTAAATATGAGTCATCAGAAAATTTTGGTAGCTGACCAACGTTATACATCGCCTCGTTTTTCACCAAGGCTGGGTGATAAACCTCAGTATAGGCAAATTCATTAACATGTGTTTCCAGCATAAAATTTATTAATGCTCGTCCAAGCTTAGCTAACTGTCCTTTTAATATTGTAAACCTTGATCCAGAAATTTTTGCTGCTTGCTCAAAATCCATCAAGCCTAACCTTTCTCCGAGTTCATAATGAAATTTTGGCATAAAACTAAATTGCCTTTTTTCTCCATATTTTCTGATTTCTACGTTGGAGCTCTCATCTTCACCTATTGGTACATTTTGTGCAGAAATATTTGGTAAGTTAGATAAAATATCCACTAACTTATTTTTTTCTGTTTGCTCCTTGAGGCTGATTGTCTCTATCTCACTTGTGATGCTTTTTGATAACTTTACTTGTTCTTCACATGGGCTTTTGTTCATTTTAAGCCTCTTTATTTCTTCCGTGACCTCGTTTCGTTGCTTATTTAAAGCTTGCAATTTAGTAGTCAGTAATCTTTTTTTATGGTCTATCTCTAATATTTCTTCTGTAGTAAATTCTTTCACCCCTCTGCTTTTTATTGCTTTTTCAAATCCTTTAGGGTTTTTGCGTATATGTTCTATATCATGCATATGTTGTGCTATTACTAACATCATTACTCTACTTCAAAAGCTTTGAATGCTCAATATTTTTACATATAAATGCTAATATTGATTTTACCTTCATAATTTGCTAGAATTGATAAACTTGAAATATAATATGTTAGCCATCATAGAAAGATACAATAAATCTAAAGAGAGTACTCACTTCACTAAACTTAAGGCTAGTGGAAGATTTGCTGTCTACGCTTTTTGTATATATTTGGCGACTACATTTACCATTGGCTGTTTGGGATTGATAATGGGATCTTTCCTCTTAACCTTACCACTTGCTATGCTCATCTCCAACCCTATAGCTTGGATCTTAATGGGAATAGTGCTTGCAGCGACATACAAGATGGTTATTGAACCTTTATTTTACTTGGTAAAAGGTTATGTTGATGAAAAAGGAACTGTAAAGGAAGAAAAGAGTCCAAAAGAGCAAAAATTCACAAGAAGTAAATCACTGGATAGTAGACTAGATACTATATCAAGACAAACAAATGATTCGGATAAGAGGGTACGTAGAAATTCCTATTCTCCATCTACAGATAGTGGTATTGCACCAGGAAGTGAACCTGCCTCAAGTAACAATAATCGTAGAAATTCTAATGCTTCAGGAGATAGTGGTTTGGGTGGCAAAGAGTTTCATGGAGATTTACAAACTCTTATGCATCAGACAAATCTCAAAAAATATGATTACTTGTTGCGGCAGCATGATATTGCGCATATTGCAAGAGTGAAATATGGATATTCAGAATCCTCCACGAATAATGTATTTTTCTCTATTCCTGGAGATGTAAACTCATTAAATGAAAGGTTAAAAGAGTACAAAAATGAAGTAAAGCGGGAAAACTCAAAAAAAACATTTACTGCAGTTGTTAATATAGGAAATTATCATTGGGTAACATTAGTCGGTACATATGAATCAACAAATAAACAATTTAGAGCTTACTATTGTGACTCATTTGGCACTCAATTACCAAATAAGATTGATGGAACAATAAAAGATAATATAAGTCTTGCTAATGAGATTACTGCGGAATGTGTGGAGCCTTTAGACAATGAAATCGGAGATTTGATAAGGGAAAAAGAAAATAATCCAGACAATGTCATCCTTAAGGAAAAAAAAGATGATGTTCAAGAAACATTAAATTGCGCAAGAAAACACAAAAACAAATTAGTTAGTAAGCAAATTGATGGCAATTATATAGTGAGTATATTGCAGGAAACGTTGGAGATAGGAAATGATGACAACATAAGAAGCTCACCAACTAAGCAGCAAAAAGATGGCTGTAATTGTGGAGTGTTTGCTTTAGAAAATGCTCATAGGATTACGCAAATGTTCAACGAGGATAAATCATTTGATGAAATTGACAGAGAGTTATCAAAATACAAACCTAGTTCAGAACAATTGCAAAAGAAAAGAAGAGAGTTTACAAAAGCACTTATGGAGGACGAAGAGTGGAAAGAAGCTATTGCTGAAGGTGGAATTTTACATGATGCTCTACAGCAGCTTAGTCTTGAAGATAGTAAGAAAGAGGAAACACAACCTGCCACAAGTTCATTTGTGCAAGATGTTATAATAACAGCTTATAACAGTGTCAAAAATGCATTTTTTAGCAACTAGAAAGCCTGTGTCTCTCCAAGTAGGAAATCTAACTATTGATTCTCCAGTTATTTTAGCGCCAATGTCTAGAGTGACTGACTATCCATTTAGGAGTATTGTAAAGAAACTTGGTGCAAGTTTGCTAGTCTCAGAAATGATTGCAAGCAGAGCTATGATCATGCAAACTCGCCAGAGCATGCAAAAAGCAAAAGTCGATGAACTAACCGCTGTACAACTTGCTGGTTGTGAGCCTGATGTTATGGCGGAAGCTGCAAAGTTAAATGAGGGCATGGGTGCAAAAATCATAGATATAAATTTTGGTTGTCCAGTTAAAAAAGTTGTAAACGGTTACGCAGGGTCAGCACTTATGCGTGATGAAAAAAAGGCTGCTGAGATAATAGAAGCTGTAGTCAAGGCAGTGAGTGTGCCAGTTACAGTAAAAATGCGTACTGGATGGAATGACGAAAATCGTAATGCTCCGCGCTTGGCAAAAATTGCAGAAGATTTGGGAGCAAAGATGATTACTGTACATGGAAGGACAAGGGCACAGCTTTATAATGGTCAAGCAGATTGGAAATTCGTTAGAAATGTTAAAGAGCAGGTAAAAATTCCAGTTATAGTAAATGGAGATATTAAGAGTTTGAATGATGTTCAAAGTGCACTTAAAGAATCTGGAGCAGATGGAGTAATGATAGGTCGTGGTGCTTACGGCAAACCTTGGCTGATTAATCAAGCAATAAACTTTTTGAGTGGAAATAAAGTTTCTGAGCCAACAGCCTCAGAGAGATTAAGCATAATACTCAAGCATTATGACAGTATTCTTGAGTACTATGGAAGCGATACAGGAATAAAGATGGCCCGCAAACATATAGGATGGTACAGTAGCGGGCTTCAAAACTCATCTGAATTTCGTGTAAGAGTAAATAACATAATAGACAGCACAGAGGTGAAAGAAAATATAATTGATTTTTTTAGTTAAAAACAGATTAAACATACTACCTCATTAGCTATATTCAACTTGACTGATCATAGTGCGATACCACCACACTCTCTTCTTCATCAGAATGTAATTGATAACTATTATCACTCAGCAATTTTTCGTCATAAGTCTCAATATCAAAATATTTTTCATATTTATCTATATTTTCACAAAGCGAAAGTGCTTTCACCTTATTCATAACCAAACCCGTACCAGCAGGAATTAATCTTCCTACTATAACATTTTCTTTTAACCCACTCAAAGGATCACTCTTTCCACAAAATGCTGCTTCCGTAAGTACTTTTGTTGTTTCTTGGAAAGAGGCAGCAGAAATAAAGGAATTAGTTTCAAGGCTTGCTCTAGTAATTCCCTGCAGAATAGGAAGATAATGAGCAGGTCGTTTTCCAGAGTTATTCATAGCATCATTTTCTCTATCAATTTCCAGCCTGTCGATATTTTCTCCAATTAAGTACATAGTATCACCAGGATCGGTAATTTCTACTTTTTGTAGCATTTGCTTTAAGATCACTTCTAAATGCTTGTTATCTATGCGCACACCTTGCAATCTATAAACTTGCTGTATTTCAGAAATCATATAGTGTGCTAACGCTTCTAACCCAAGCACACGTAGAATATCATGAAGATCAGGATCGCCATCCATCAATAAATCACCTTTACGCACAAAATCACCTTCATTGACTATTACATGCTTACTTCTTGATACTAAATACTCAACTGGAGAAGCTTGCTCATCTAAAGGTTTAATTACTATACTGCGTTTTCCTCTACGGTCTTTTTCAGAGAACGTTACATAGCCATCTATTTCACTAACGATAGCATGCTCTTTAGGACGACGTGCTTCAAATAATTCTATAACCTTAGGCAAGCCACCAGTAATATCACGAGTTCTAACTGACTCTCTCGGCGTTCTTGTGATAACATCACCTGCATGAACCTTTTGGCCATCCTGTACATTAAGCACTGCACCAACTGGTATAAAGTAACATGCTTCCACACCACTTGAAAGTGTTATTACTTTTTCATTATCATCAAGCAGTGCAATACGAGGACGTAAATTAGCTACACCAGAGTGCAATTTCCAATCTTTTACTACTCTATTTGATATTCCTGTAGATTCATCCATCACTTCAGTGATTGAAATTCCATCTTTTAAATCCTGGTAAGATATTGTACCACTCTTTTCCGTAATAATAGGTAGTGTATACGGATCCCATTCCGCAACTTTATCACCAATTTTTACTAACTCACCCTCATTTACATAAAGTTTAGCACCATAAGGCACACTGTGCTTCAATTTTTCACTACCAAGGCTATCAATTAAAACGACTTCACAGGAACGGCTTATCACAATTTTATTTCCGTTTTTATCTATAATTATATTACTATTGTTTAGTTTTATTCTAGCATTAATAGAAGATATAATATTTGAGGATTCAACACCTCTAGTCATTACCCCACCTATATGGAAAGTACGCATCGTTAACTGAGTACCTGGCTCTCCAACAGATTGAGCAGCGATAACACCAACTGCTTCACCTATTGAAACAATTTTACCAGTTGCAAGGTCTCTTCCATAACACAAAGAACACACACCAGGACTTATTTCACAAGTTAAAGGCGATCTAATTTTTATAGCATCAAGACCTGCAATGTTGATTTGCTTTACTTTATCTTCATCAATTAGTTCTCCTGCTTTTAATAATAACTCTTTGGTTACTGGGTTATATATATCATTTGCAGCTGTCCTACCCAGTACAACACTCTCTAGAGATGCAACTATAGTACTACCTTCAACTATAGCTCTTACAATAAGGCCATTTTTCGTTTTACAGTCATGTTTTGTAACTATGCAATTTTGAGATACATCAACCAAGCGACGAGTTAAGTATCCAGAGTTTGCAGTTTTAAGTGCAGTATCAGCTAAACCTTTACGCGCACCGTGAGTAGAATTAAAGTATTCAAATACATTTAATCCTTCGCGAAAATTAGAAATTATAGGTGTTTCTATAATTTCACCAGAAGGTTTGGTCATTAACCCTCGCATTCCTGCTAACTGCTTCATCTGGGAAGTAGAACCTCTTGCACCGGAGCTAACCATCATATATATTGAATTGTACTTACTATTTTCATCATACAGAGATATCGCTTTTAACATATCATTCGCTATTATATCTGTGCACTTAGACCACTCATCTATAACTTTATTATACCTCTCACTTTTAGTGATTAGTCCGTCTTGATACTGTGCAGAAAATTTCTTAATTTCACCCCTTGTATAATCAACGTGTGTAGCTTTAGTTTCAGGTATGACCATATCGCAACGACTAAAAGAAGTACCGGAAAATGTAGCATACTCAAAGCCAAGTGTCATCAATTTATCAGAAAATACCACTGTAGCACTTTGACCGCAGCTACGATATACTAAATCAACAATGCTAGTTATTTCCTTAACTGTTAATACCTGATTTATTAAATCGAAGCTTAGATTCTTATGTTTAGGAAAAATCTGCCATAATATTAAACGTCCAGGAGTTGTAAAAATAGTTTTATACTGAATGTTTCCATCGCTATTGATGTATTCCATTTTGTACTTTATATGAGAATGAATATGTAGAGTACCGTTGTTTAAGGAATGCTCAACTTCACAAAAGGCACAGAAAAGTGGTAAATCATCCTCCTTAAGTTGCTGTAAAGTTAGGTAGTATATACCAAGCACTATATCTTTACTAGGAACTATAATCGGTCTTCCATTAGAAGGACTTAAAACGTTATTAATTGACATCATCAACACTCTAGCTTCAAGTTGAGCTTCCAATGAAATTGGCACATGTACCGCCATTTGATCACCATCAAAGTCAGCGTTAAATGCTGTACAAACAAGTGGATGAAGCTGTATTGCTTTACCTTCAATAAGGACTGGCTCAAAAGCCTGAATACCAAGCCTATGTAGCGTAGGCGCTCTATTTAGCAAAACAGGATGCTCTTTTATTACTTCTTCAAGCATATCCCAGACTTCTGGCTTTTCTGCTCTTATTAACTTACTAGCAAATTTAATAGTTGGAGCCATTCCATATATTTTAAGCCTTGAGTAAACAAAAGGTTTGAATAACTCAAGAGCCATTCTTTTCGGTAATCCACACTGATTTAGTTTCAAAGTTGGACCAACAACTATTACAGAACGTCCAGAGTAATCTACCCTTTTTCCTAAAAGATTCTGACGGAAACGACCTTGCTTTCCTTTCAGCATATCGCTAATAGACTTTTTATATCCAGTAGCGCCAGCTTTATTTACCAGAGCATTACGACGACTATTATCAAAAAGAGAATCAACTGCCTCTTGTAACATTCTTTTCTCATTACGAATCATAATCTCAGGAGGATTTAAACTTAACAATTTTCTCAATCTATTATTTCTATTAATAATAGTTCTATAATGATGATTTAAATCAGAAACTGCAGGTCGACCACTTTCAAGGGATACCAAGGGACGCAAGTCAGGTGGTAAAATAGGTATAGCTGTAAGTATCATCCACTCAGGTCTGTTTCCAGACTTGATAAAATTTTCAACAATACGTAATCTCTTTATAATTTTCTTTCTTCTCATTTCAGAAGCAACAGACTCTAACTCCTGTCTTAAATTCTTCCTAATTTCATGTAAATCAAGGCGTATTAGCAATTCTCTTATAGCTTCAACACCTTGCATAGCTATAAAGCTATCGACCCCATAGCTATCTTTAGCTTCATTATAAGCTTTCTCACTAATAATTTCACCTTTTTCAAAAGAGGAAACAAGAGGATCTATTACAACATAATTATCACTATACAAAATACTTTCGATATCTCTAAGAGACATATCTAATAATGCTCCAATTCTTGAAGGAAGTGACTTCAAAAACCATATATGAGCAACAGGAGATGCAAGCTCTATATGACCCATTCTTTCTCTTCTTACTTTAGAAGATGTAACTTCTACTCCACATTTTTCGCATATACGGCCCCTATGTCTTCTTTTTTTGTACTTTCCACATAAACATTCATCATCATTGACAGGACCAAAAATTTTAGGACAAAATAATCCACCTTTCTCAACTTTGAATGTACGGTAGTTTGCAGTTGAAACATCTGTTATCTCTCCATAAGACATACGTTTAATACTTTCAGGGCTAGCAATGGAAATGCTAACCTCATTAAAAGATTGTGCGATATTAGTGTGAGATATATCTTCAATTACTATGTCATTTTGCTTCAAATCCACATTAAAACACAAGGAACGCAACTCTTTTATCATGACATTAAAGGATTCAGGAATTCCACATTCAAAGTTACTGTCACCTTTTATTACCGATTCATAAATCTTAACCCTGCCATTAATATCATCAGACTTCACAGTTAACATTTCCTGCAAAGTGTAAGCAGCACCATAGGCTTGCAATGCCCAACATTCCATTTCACCAAAACGCTGACCACCAAAATGAGACTTTCCTCCAAGAGGTTGTTGAGTAACCAAACTATAAGGTCCTACTGAACGCGCATGAATTTTACCATCTACTAAGTGATGCAACTTAAGCATGTACATGTAACCAACTGTAACTTTGCGATCAAACTTCTCACCCGAGCAACCATCATATAATACAACTTGCCCAGAGTTATCCAATCCAGCAAGTTCAAATAGCTTTACTATTTGTTCATCTTTTGGACCTTCAAATACAGGTGCAGTAACAGGAATGCCATCACGCAACTTATACGCAAATTCAATGAGGTGATTATCATTAATATCGCGAATGTTATTACAAATAGATAAATTACTGCCACAACTATAAACCTCAATCAGGAAGTGACGTAAACTACTGTGTGCATCTTTACAAGAGTTGAAATAATTCTCTACTAATGTAGTCAATTCATTATTTAATTCATCCTTATTAGGCGTATCTAAAATAGAAGCCGTTATTTCATCATCATTAATATCCTCAAATTTTTTATTATCAAGATATAATGCTGCAAATTTTTCAAAATCATCATCACTGAGAGATCTAATTGCCTCACAAAAAGCACGTTTGATTTTATTGATCTCATCAAGAATATTGCCTACTTTTTCTCCTAATTTTTTACAAGCCCAACCTACATGCGTTTCCAATATTTGACCTACATTCATTCGCGAAGGAACGCCAAGAGGGTTAAGAATAATATCAATAGGAGTACCATCTTCTAAATAAGGCATATCTTCTACTGGAACAACTCGAGAAATCACACCTTTATTTCCATGTCTACCAGCCATTTTATCCCCTGGCTGCAAACTATGTTTTACAGCAATAAAAACTTTTACTGACATCGACACACCTTGAGGCAGATCATAGCCTTCATGCAATTTTTCTACTTTTCGCTTAAAGTTTGCTATCGCATGTGATACTTTTTCATCAAAATCTTTTTTTAAGCTCTCAACTTGCTTAGAAATAGATTGGTTTTTCAATCCTATATCCCACCATCCCTCACGTTCAATAAAATTAATACTTTCTCGATCTTGAGAGCCAGAATTAATAAGAATTTTTCTTAATTCATCATAGAAATATTGATTAATAACATTGATTATATGGTCTCGTTCTTTCTCAAAGTCGTTTGCCTCTTTTTGTTTAATAAGAAATGCCCTTTCGTTTTCTTCTTCCCCTCTGCGTGTAAAGACCTGCACATCAATTACTATCCCTTCAATATCTGGAGATGTATATAAAGAGGAATCCACACAATCAAATGACTTTTCACCAAAAATTGTCATTAACAATTTTGTCTCAGGAGGCAATGAAAGAGAATGCTTAGGTGTAACTTTCCCCACCAAAATATAACCTGGACCAACTCTTGTACCAACCTTTACTATACCACTATCATCCAAGTGATAAAGATTTTCTTCATTAACACCGGGTATGGCACGAGTTATTTTTTCCGACCCTAAAGGAGTGTCATGTACAACACATTCAAATTCTTCTATATGAATAGAAGTAAATAGATCTTTTTTAACAACTTCACTAGAAATAATGATTGAGTCTTCAAAATTATAACCTTGCCAAGACATAAAAGCGACTAGCAAGTTTTGGCCAAGTGCCAATTCACCGTTATTAATAGCAGGACCATCAGCTATCACATCACCTTCCTTAACACAATCACCTACATGCACCAGTGGTTTCTGGTTAATACAAGTATTATGGTTAGAACGCTGAAATTTTCTTAGATGATAAATATCTACATCCAAGTAGTTAATTCCTCCTTTGTCAAAAGCACGTATAACTATAGAGTTACTATCTGAGCTGTCAACTATGCCACCACGTTTTGCTAAAACTACAGCACCAGAGCCAGAAGCTACGAAAGATTCCATGCCAGTAGCAACCAAAGGAGCAGTAGGCTTCAATAAAGGTACAGCTTGACGCTGCATATTTGAACCCATTAACGCTCTATTAGCATCATCATTTTCTAAAAATGGAATTAAAGAAGCAGCAACCGATATTACCTGCTTAGGAGATAAATCAATGTAACTTACTTGACTACTATTTACCATTACAAAGGTACCAGCATACCTACAGTATAACATATCATCAACAAAGCAGTTGTTCTCATCAAGCTTTGCGCTGGTATCGGCTATATAATATAAACCTTCATCTATAGCAGACAGATACTCAATTTGATCAGTAACAACCTTATTAACTACTTTCCTATAAGGACTTTCAATGAACCCATATTTATTAATACGAGCGTATATAGCTAAGCTGTTAATTAAGCCTATATTCTGCCCCTCAGGAGTTTCAATAGGGCAAATTCTTCCGTAATGAGTTGGATGAACATCACGCACTTCAAATCCCGCCCTCTCTCTTGTTAAACCACCAGGACCTAACGCTGACAACCTTCTTTTATGTGTTATTTCAGATAATGGATTAGTCTGATCCATAAATTGAGATAATTGGGAAGAGTTGAAAAAATCTCTTAAGACATTGGTTAACACTTTTGGATTTATAAAATCAGATGGAGAGACTTTATCTAAACTAGAAGTAGACATAGAATCAACTACTGCCCGTCCCAATTTTAATAATCCAGTTCTAAATTGATTTTCTATAAACTCTCCAACTGAACGGACTCTTCTATTTGCTAAATGATCAATATCATCTACAGATCCTTGACCATCACGTAACAATACTATTTTTCTTATAATTTCAATAATGTCTTCATGTGTTAAAGTAGTTAAATTTTCCTCATAATTTAACCCAAGGCAAGAGTTAAGTTTTAATCTACCAATGTTAGACAAATCATAATATTCCGAACTGAAGAAAAGATTACGAAAAAACTCCTCTACTATCTTTAAAACAGGAACTTCACCAGGACGCAAAACCTTATATATTTCATATAGAGCGTTCTCATAAGACATGTTTTCATCTAAGAAAAGTGTGTTTAATATGTAAGGTCCAACAGAAACATTATCTATGTTCAACACTGATATTTTATCTATAGATAATAATTCAAGCTTTTTTATATCCTCTAATTTTATAGATTCACCAGCAGATAAGACTTTTGTAGAACTAGCACTATCTATTAAATCTTCTGCAAGAAATAAACCACATATAGAATCATAAGGAATTAGATACTCTTTCAATCCGTTATCATATAGATTTTTAGCTAATTTTGAAGTAATACGAACATTAGCTTTAAGTAACACATTGCCTTCAACATTCTTTAAATCAAAAGGAAGCCTCACTCCCTTGAATTTATCAGGGGAAAAAGGTACTCTCCAGCCACTTTTATGTTTTATATACTCTATTTTTTCATAAAATTTATTAAGTATGTCATTGTTTGATAAGCCCAAAGCCTTTAATAAAACTGATATTGGCAACTTTCTCTTTCTATCAATACGAAAATACAAATGATCTTTAACATCAAACTCAATATCAAGCCAAGAACCTCTATAAGGAATAACTCTAGCAGAATAGATTAATTTGCCAGAATTGTAAGTTTTTCCCTTATCACTATCAAAAAACACTCCAGGAGATCTATGCATTTGTGAAACGATAACTTTCTCTACGCCATTGATGATGAAAGTACCTTTATCAGTCATCATAGGCAGTTCACAAAAGCGAACCTCCTGCTCTTCAGCAGATTTTATAACAGTTGCAAGCTTAGAATGATCATCATCTTCTTTAATCTCTTGATATTTTTCAAGAGAAACACCATCCTGCATAATAACAAGACGTATAGAAGCAATAACCTGAGCAGAAAAAGTTATACCACGTTTTATACATTCAGATTCACTATACTTAAGATCATCTACCCTACAATTCAAAAATTCGATAGTAGCCCTATGCAAAGGATCAGATATTGGAAAAATTGTATGAAAGATAGCTTCAAGTCTTTCATTACTCTCATCATTAGGAGTAAAGGAATTATATGACCCCTTTTGGACTTTAACCAAATCCAACAAAGAATCTTTTAAATCAATCGACCTGGAATAAGAAACTCTAGGAACAAAAGCACTAGAAGCACACATATAAGAAGAATCAACCATTAAAATACCTTCACTAATTAAAAGAGCTATATCAACATAAAATTAATATACTAACATTTTATTCAAGCTCAACTTTAGTTGCTCCTGCTTCAATAAGTTTTTGCTTTATTTTTTCTGCTTCGTCTTTAGAAACATTAGCAGTCAAATCTTTGGGTAAAGACTCAACTAATTCTTTCGCTTCTTTTAAATTCAATGTAGAATTAACTTCTCTAATAGCTTTAATCACTCCTATTTTTTTGCTTGCATCAATCTCTTTGATTACAACTTTATATTCAGCTTTTTCTTGAGCAACAGGAGCATTAGCATTATCACTAATAGGCACCCCAGCACCAACAGCTCCACCAAGAAAAGAACCACTAGGCAACCCTATTTTTTCTTCTAGAACTTTTACAAGTTCAGAAGCTTCTAATAGATTTAAAGATAATATTTTATCAACCAAATCACTTGTTACATTATTCATACTGACCACCTTATTTAACAACAAATTTATTTTTTAGAACTATAGTAATCCAAAACTCTCATAAGCCTCATAGAAGATGAATTAATAGACAATGCTAACCGAGCAGGAATATCATAAGATATTAAACGCATAATTTTAACACGTAATTCATCCAGAGAGGGAAGCTTAGCCAATTTATTAACATCTTCCACTGTTAATAATTCATTTATATGAGCCGCACAAATCACAGACATTTTTTCTTTGTTAGCATTAATAAAATCAACTATTAACTTTGCAGCTTCTACTATAGCGCTAGAGTATATAATAGCAACAGAACCAGAAAATTTACCTGATAAATAAGAAAATTTACCAGTCCTTTCCAAAGCCAAGCAAGCTAGAGTATTTTTAACTACTAACATCCCACCCATTACAGATTTTAGACTATTCCTAAGAATTAATGAATTGCTAACATTCATAGACTTGAAATTTACCAATATTAAGAAATCATTATTTACAAACACATTCATTATGTTTTGTATAAACTCATCCTTATCTTTACGCTTCACAATTTCGCTCCCTTAAATTATATCTTCTACTTTGTTTATTTTATGAGCTTTACCCATAGTTGAATTTAAAAAAACGCTTTTAAAGTAAACTCCTTTCACAGAAGCAGGTTTATTGTCTCTAATTACTTTAAGAAAGGCTTTTAAATTTTCCAGCAAATCATCAATATCAAATTTAATACTTCCTAATTTACCATGAATAACACCATTTTTATCCGTCCTGAATTTTATTTGACCAGACTTAATGGTTTTAGTAGCTTCCGCAATGTTAGAAGTCACAGTACCAAATTTAGGGTTAGGCATCAGCCCTTTAGCACCCAATATTTTTGCAATAGAAGTGATTTTTGCCATGAAATCAGGAGTAGTGATGCACCAATCAACATTCAACTTTCTACCTTTTTTTATCTCTTCAACCAAATCTTCTCCTCCTGTAATATCAGCACCAGCTTTTTCAGCTTCTAATAAATGTTTATCTTGAGCAAAAACAGCTACTTTAATATTCTTCCCGATACCTTTAGGCAAAACTACTGTACCACGCACCTGCTCTTCAGATTTACGTGAATCTACACCTAAATTGACTGCGATATCAACTGATTCATTAAATTTTGCTGAAGCAGACTCAACAATCTTCTCCAAACACTGCTTAGAATTATCATTATATGTACTCATTTACCTAACCTTCCACAACTTCTATACCCATAGATTTTGCAGTGCCTATAACCATCTTCACTGCTGAATCTTCATTATCCACTTTCATATCAACCATCTTACACTTTGCCACTTTAATGATAGCAGACATAGATAATTTAGCCACTAATTCTTTACCAGAATTACCAGAACCTTTACTTAATTTAGCTTCCTGCTTAAGCAAATAAGCCACAGGTGGACCGCTGACAGTAAAATCATGAGAGCGATCATCCTTTATGGAAATTCTCACTGTTACTAAATCACCTACTTTATGACTAGCGTTAGCAGCGCTAGTAGCTTTATTAAAAGCTTCACAAAATTTAGGAACAGGTATACCACGCGGGCCAAGTACTGAAGCAATTTTCGGTCCTGGAACTGCTTTCCCAGCTTCCATAAGTAAGTTAATCTTAGCAACTATATTACTCATAATTAATCCTCTATTTTCTCTACTTGAGCCAAATCAAGCTCTATTATTGTTGGCTTACCTAAGATTGATACTTCAACATTAATAATTTTTTTCTCGTCATTTACCATATCTACCTTACCAGTAAAATTTTGAAAAAGACCATCATTAATTTTTACTTTTTCACCTTTCTCATAACCATAACTCAACTTTTTCGTTTCTTGAGCATTGTAAAGCGCACTACACATTGAGCGAATCTCATTATCCTCAATCACCTTTGGAACATTACCATTTTTCAAAAATCCATAAACCTTAAGAGATTTTGGTATATTATTAATAAAATTTAATACCTCATCGCATAAATTCATGTATAAAAAGACATAACCAGGAAAGGACTTCCTTCGTTTAGCATTTTTTTTAGATTTTAAATCCATCTCACTTAATTCTTCACAAGGAATAAAAACCCTATTAAAATAATTATTAATATTCAATCTCATAGAATTTTCTAATATATATTGGCGCACTTTCTCTTCATAATTAGAGGCAACTCTTAAAATGTACCACTTATACCTATTAAATTCCTTACGTTTTAAAATTACTTCATCATCTGAAATCATCTCAAAATGACCAGACTCATCACCACAAAACCCAGTCATTTGATTCAAAATATTTTTGCTTTCATCACACAGATGCATACATATATATACTTCACATAACTCTTTTATATCAGATTTTACATCACATACTGTCTGATAAGGAATAAACACCTCCTTAAAGTAAACAGTATTGATTGCCAACTCGCATATATCCTTCTCATACCCGTAATCGACTTTAATGATATACCATTTATACTTATATTCCATAAATAATTCCAAATAAAGTCTTAATTATGTAAAGAGACATAAAATCTACGAAGTAAAAGAAAATCGAAAAGCATAATATAACAATTATTACAATAAACAAAGATGACAATACTTGCTGTTTTTTTATCCAAGCAATTCTCCTTATTTCTTGCTTCATATCGCAAAAAAAAACATACAGGTTTTTTAACATTTCTACCATAATATTAATGCAGGAGCGATAGGAATTGAACCTACAACCTCTGGTTTTGGAGACCAGCGCTCTACCAATTGAGCTACACTCCTATAATTCAAAGTTTACTCTAAAATTTCCGAAACAACCCCAGAACCAACAGTTCTACCACCTTCTCTTATCGCAAAACGCAATCCTTTATCCATTGCTATTGGTACTTGCAACTCCACTTCTATACTTACATTGTCCCCTGGCATTACCATCTCCTTTCCATCTAGCAATTTTATGCTCCCAGTTACATCCGTTGTCCTTAAATAAAACTGTGGCTGATAATTTCCAAAAAATGGTGTATGCCTTCCTCCTTCTTCTTTCTTCAATATATACACCTCCGCATTAAATTTCTTATGCGGGGTTATTGTCCCTGGTTTTGCCAATACTTGCCCTCTCTCCACTTCTTCTCTCTTTGTTCCTCTTAGTAGTATTCCTACATTGAGTCCTGCACTTCCCTTATCTAGCAACTTCTTAAACATCTCAACACCAGTACATATCGTCTTTTGCGTCCCTTTGAGACCTATTATCTCTATCTCGTCCCCTGTCTTTATCTCCCCCTTCTCTATTCTTCCTGTTACTACCGTCCCTCGGCCCGATATTGAAAATACATCTTCTATTGGCAACAAAAACGGCAAATCTATAGGCCTTGGAGGTACTGCCACATACTCATCTAACTTCTCCATCAATTTATCTATTGATTTCTTTCCATACTCACTACTATCATCCTCTAATGCTTTTAACGCAGACCCAACTATCATAGGCACTTCATCACCTGGAAATCCATACTTACTCAGCAACTCTCTCACTTCCATTTCTACCAAATCTATCATATCAGCATCAGCAACATCAGCTTTATTTATATATACCACGATATATCCAACACCCACCTGTTTTGCCAGCAATATATGCTCTCTCGTTTGTGGCATCGGCCCATCAACCCCTGACACTACCAATATCGCTGCATCCATCTGTGCTGCACCTACTATCATATTCTTTACATAATCAGCATGTCCAGGGCAATCAACGTGTGCATAGTGTCTCTTTTCTGTTTGATATTCAACATGCGCTGTTGCTATTGTTATACCTCTCTTTCTCTCTTCTGGCGCTTTATCTATTTGATCATATGCTACAAAATTACCATAATGCTTTGTTATCGCCGCTGTTAACGTTGTCTTCCCATGATCCACATGTCCTATCGTTCCCACGTTTACATGCGGCTTTCCAAATGCTTCTACTATCGCTGTCATAATTACTAACCTTTAATTATACTTTAACTTTAACTCATCAACCACATATTGTGGCACTTGTTCATAACAAGAAAAATGCATACTATACTGAGCTCTTCCCTGAGATATAGAACGCAAAACATTTATATAACCAAACATATTGGCAAGAGGAACCGAAGCAGTAATTATTTTGCTATTATTACCTAAATCCAGCATATCAACAACACTGCCTCTTCTACTATTTATATCACCCATAACATCACCCATATATTCTTCAGGAGTAATGATTTCCACTTTCATTATAGGTTCTAGCATTTTTGGACCAGCTTTATTTGCCATTTCCTTAAAAGCACCTTTAGCAGCAAGTTCAAAAGCCAAAGGACTAGAATCAACATCATGAAAAGCACCATCAAGAAGAGTAGCCTTAAAATCAATCAATGGAAAGCCAGAAATTATACCACCTTCTTTTATCAACTCTAAGCCATTTTGCACTCCAGGTATATACTCTTTTGGAATAGCACCGCCTACAATTTTACTTTCAAACTGAAAGCCAAAACCAGGCTCAAGAGGTTCGAATTTTATTTTAACTTTAGCAAACTGACCAGCACCACCTGATTGTTTTTTATGAGTATAATCAATTTCAACAGATTTAGTGATAGTTTCACGATATGCAACTTGAGGCGCACCAACGTTAGCTTCAACATTAAACTCGCGCTTCATTCTATCAATAATAATCTCAAGATGCAGCTCACCCATACCTTTCAATATAGTCTGCCCACTCTCCGCATTTACTGACATCCTTAAAGAAGGATCTTCTGCAACCAATCTATTCAAAGCAACACCTAATTTTTCCTGATCTGAGGTAGTTTTCGGTTCTATAGCAGTTTCAATAACAGGATCAGGAAATTCCATACGCTCTAATAGTATAGGAAAATCAGATGAACATAAAGTATCACCAGTAATTGTTTTCTTTAATCCAACTAAGGCAACTATATCGCCAACTTTAGCTTCGTTTATATCTTCTCTGTTATTTGCATGCATAAGCAACATTCTACCAATTCCTTCAGTCTCATTCTTTCCAGCATTTAACACAGCAGATTTAGATTTTAACTTACCAGAATAAATACGAATAAACGTCAAGCTACCTACAAATTTATCCGTCATCACTTTAAACGCAAGAGCAACGAATTTCTCTTTTTCTGAAGGTTTGATCTCAATTTTCTTTTCTGAATCTTTAGGATCAGTTCCAATAATTACATCAATATCAATAGGAGAGGGTAAAAAATCAACCACACCATCTAAAAGTGATTGCACGCCTTTGTTTTTAAAAGCTGACCCACATAATACAGGGACAAATTTTCTTTTAATGGTCCCATTTCTCACACACTTTTTCAATAAATCAATTGGCAGATCGTTAGATTCAAAGTAAGTATTTATCGCCTCATCATCCATTTCAGCTGCAGCATCTAATAAAAGATTTCGATACTCTTGAGCCTTATCAAGCAAATCGGAAGGAATATCTTCATAAGAAAATTTAGCGCCTAATGTTTCTTCTTGCCATATAATAGCTTTCATAGAAATAAGATCGATTATGCCTTTAAAATCTTTCTCACTTCCTATTGGCAACTGAATAACTAAAGGTGATGCGCCAAGCTTTGTTTTTATCATATCGACACATCGATAAAAATTTGCCCCGATTCTATCCATTTTATTAACAAAGCAGATACGAGGAACGGTATATTTATCAGCTTGACGCCAAACTGTCTCAGACTGAGGCTCAACTCCAGCAACTCCATCAAATACAGCAACTGCACCATCCAAAACCCTCAAAGATCTCTCAACCTCAATAGTGAAATCAACATGACCAGGAGTATCTATTATATTAATCCTATGATCATTCCAAAAACATGTTGTTGCAGCAGAGGTAATTGTAATGCCACGCTCCTTCTCTTGCTCCATCCAATCCATAGAAGCCGCACCATCGTGCACTTCACCAATCCTATTTTGTTTACCAGTATAAAATAAAATACGCTCTGTTGTGGTGGTCTTGCCAGCATCTATATGAGCCATTATTCCTATATTTCTATACCTAGATATTAAAACTTCCATACCACAATCAATCAGCTAATATTAAAAACGAAGATGAGAAAATGCCTTATTAGCTTCAGCCATTTTATACTTTTCTTCACACATCTTAAATGCACCACCACATTTATTATAAGCATCTAATATTTCAGACTGCAAACAATAAATAGTAGTTCTACCGCTCTTTTTTCGAGCAGCAGAAGTTGCTCTAGCAATCCACCTTAATGCCAAAGAAATTGCTCTATCTTGACGAATTTCAACAGGGACTTGATAAGTTGCACCACCAATACGCCGAGAGCGTACTTCTATAGAAGGGGTAACATTTTCTACTGCTGTTTCAAAAATTGATAAGGCATCTTTGCCTATTTTCTTTTCAGCTAAGGACAAAGCACTATAAGCAATCTTTTCTGCAATAGATTTTTTACCACATTTCATAATTATATTAATAAAACGCATAAGCAAGACACTACCATAACGAGAGTCAGGGCTTGTTCTTTTTTTTGCTTTATTACGACGTGCCATAAATTTTAACCAGATTTCTTTACACCATATTTTGAACGAGCTTTCTTTCGATTTTGCACACCACGCAGATCAAGAGCACCTCTTATTATGTGATAACGTACACCCGGCAAATCCTTAACTCGCCCACCACGTATTAAAACAACGGAATGCTCTTGTAAATTATGACCTTCGCCAGGTATATAAGCCGTCACTTCACCGTATCCACTAATCTTTACTCTAGCTACCTTACGTAGTGCTGAATTAGGCTTTCTAGGAGTTGTAGTATATACCTTAGTGCAAACACCCCTTCTTTGAGGATTGCATTTTCCCAAAGCTGGCACCTTCTTCTTGCGAGTTAACCCTGATCTACCTTTACATATTAATTGATTTATCGTAGGCATATACTGTAAATTTAAAACTCTGAAAATAACTAAGTCTTAGTTATAAAATAATAAACCTCAATAGTCAATATAAAAATAAACATTACTACTCTAATAATCTCAGCCTAATTGCTTTGAAAGCTACCGATAATTATATGCTAAAGCGCATATTGGTTTTAATATTAAGAAATTATCACTTGCTGTGGTCGAATTAATATAGATATGGAACAAGTAATATACTGTGATAGCTATCAAAGAATATGCAGAAAATAATCCTTATAATAGAGCCAAGAGCTTCTAACATTAATGCAAAAATACTAACCGAATTACCAGTAAAGCCAGATGATTTTTACAATCCTACTCTTGACACTTAGATTTAATGCAGCTACCCTAAGTTCAAAATTCTATACTCAATTTTGCTGTTCTTGTATACAAGGAACACGTTTTTAGAATAATGAAAACAATCAGCGCTTTAATTAAAGAAGGGTCAAAGCTACTATCATCACATAGAATTGAATCACCACATTTGGATTGTGAAATCATCATGCAGTACGTACTTGGAGTAGAAAGATCATTCACAATCATGAATCACACCAATCAGGTACCAAGAAACAAAGAACTTCTATTCTGGAAATTAACAAAAAAAAGAGCAGAAAGATATCCAATATCGCAAATAATAGGTAATCGTGAATTCTGGAGTAAAAATTTTATAGTTAACCAACATGTTCTAGATCCAAGACCAGATAGTGAAACAGTAATTTCAACAGTGTTAAAATATTACCAAAATAAGAAGCAAAAAATAAAAATTGCAGATTTTGGCACAGGCACAGGCTGTTTGTTGATCTCCATACTTAGTGAGTATGAATATGCTATTGGAGTTGGTTTTGAAAAAAGCCTGGAAGCATACAAAATTACCTGCCAGAACACAAAGAAACATAATCTTCTCAACAGAGCTAAAATATTTCCAAATTCGTGGACAGAATGTAGAGATTTATTTGATCTCATAATAAGCAATCCTCCATATATCAAAAGAAGTAAGTTAAAAGATCTGCAAGCTGAAGTACAAAAAGAGCCAAGAATTGCTCTTGATGGTGGTATCGATGGATTGAGCTGTTACCTGAGTATTTTTCCAATATTGAAAAAGTGCCTTAAAAAAGATGGGTTTGCGATACTGGAAATAGGCGAAGATCAAAGCAATATTGACAAAATAATACCCTTATATGGACTGGCTTTTCAGGAATACGTATACGACTTGGCTGGAATGAAAAGATGCATTGTTGTAAAGCAAGATAAAGAACATGACTAGTAGAACGCTAGCTTTCTAAGAACCTGTTCATAATCTCAAGAAAGGCATAAAGTAAGAAATAGAGTGTATAAATTAGGATATATGAGGAGTGTATACCCAAGTGACATAAGTCGAGAGAAGTTTGAGATTATTTCACCAGATCTGGAGTCTTGTGGAAAAAACAAAACCAAGAAAACTTGATTTGTATGATATATTTTGCGGAGTATTGTACACCCTAAAAAGTGGTTATCAATGGAGGATGCTACCAAAAGAGTTTCCAAGACGGCGCAATTGTTATGATTATTTCAAAAATGGAGTGAAAAAGTAAAAGGAAAGAAAAAACCAGCTTTTGCATAATTGACGCTCAGAGTGTAAAGAACGCAGACACTGATGAAGAAAAAGGCTATGACTCTGGTAAAAAAATCTCAGGAATAAAACGCCATATCGCACAAGATATAGATGTTTGCTATTTATTCTTAAGCTTATTTAAATAGCATTTTACTTTTTTTAGTATGTAGAGATTTTCTAGGAATTATTCTATTGAATTCTATGATATTATTTTTTGTAACATTGTTATACATACCATAAGAGTGAACTGACGAAATTTCTAAAGGAGTTTTATGGCTTAGCTACATGATACTGACACTCAAGTAAATTTTCATCAATGACGCAATTTGCTATGTCTATATCTCACATAGCTTACAACTTGCTTTACTCCTTTTACTTTTCTTGCAATTGCTATTACAGCTTTTAATTCCGCCTTATTTTGAGCTATACCCATCAAATAAACGACTCTATCAACTGTATTAACGCTATAATTAATTGATTTAATATTTCTTTTTCCCAGAAGCCTCGTGCTTATCTCTGCTGTTATCATACCATCCACAGTAACATCTAGCATAGAAGACATTTTAATTGGTGTAACTCTTATTTCATTTATCACTTCTTTAATCTCTTTTTGCTGCCAAGCTATTTTCTCTGCCGTGAGTTGCTTTTCATGATTATCAACATTTCCAATGAGTAATACTCTTCCTTCACTCACTTTAACTTTTATAGATGAGAATAGTCCGTGTTTTAAGAGTCCCTTATTGATTCTTATTACTATAGTTGTATCATCAATAATGTTTCCCAAGGATTTATCTTGCATTGTTATTGCTGTAGCCGCTGCAGTTGCTGTTACCACTATACCACTCACAAGAGTCGTACAGCCACTCTGTGTAATCAGAAAAATTGCGAGTAAGAAGCTTGCTATTAATCTCATTATTAATCTCCAGAGTTTAGAGCTTTAATTAAAGAATATTAATAAGCTTTTTTTATTGTGTAAATACTATAAATTGAATAAGCCTTGAATATTTCTAAGACAGTACTTATCTTAATAATGTTAGTTAAAGTAATTCAGGCTTAGATTCATAGTGGAGTTAACCAGTATTATAAGTTCAGTCTGTAGTATTAAAATCTAATCTTTAAATTGCATAAGATGATAGAAGTGGTTATCTATAAGTTAATGAAGGGTTCTTGCGGATATGGCGAAATTGGTAGACGCGCCAGGTTTAGGTCCTGGTGAGCTTGCTCGTGGGGGTTCAAGTCCCTCTATCCGCACTTAAAGTCATGTAACTCAGGTTTTAAGAGAAAATTTATAATTACTAAGTACACTTTTGTTTGTATAAGAACCTGTTCTTAAGGATTGTATTTAACTTAAATTCTGGTAAAATGGCTTTATTAAAACATAAATAAAATATTGATAACAGGTTGTAATGTCTAGTAATATAACTCAAAATGCAGTCGAAGCAGATACATTAAGTAATATATATACCTATAAGGAACTTAGTGTAGATAAACTAAAGTATGAGTATGAAATCACAGTTAGTAGTGATTATATAGAACAAAAGATAAACTCTAGATTACAAGAAATAGCGAAGGATGCAAAACTGCCTGGATTTAGATCTGGAAAGATGCCTTACGATCTTGTTGTTACAAATTATAAAAACGAAGCTTTGGAATATGTGATAAAAGATACGATTGACTATTGCTCAAGTGATTTAATGAAAAAAATCGAAGTTAAGTCTCACATCCATCCTAAGGTTGATATTATGTCATTACCAAACCTGGATAAAAAGGATGAAAAAGGCGACTTTCTGTACAAATTATCTTTTGAATCGATGCCAAAAGTGCCAGTAATAGATCTTGATAAAATAAATTTGAAGAAAGTTAAGGCAAAAATCAAAGAAGGAGACATAAAAGAATTTATTGATTCTATAAAAACAAAATTTCCTAACCTTGTCTCTGTTAATGATGCTTCTTATCAAGCAAAAAACGAGGATAAACTGATAATTGACTTTGAAGGGCGAATTAGAAATAAGCTCTTTCAAGGTGGAAGTGGCAAAAATTTTACTGTTAATTTAGGATCTGGAACATTTATAAATGGTTTTGAAGATCAATTAATTGGCATGAAAAAAGGGGAAACAAAAAGCTTTAAGTTGAGATTTCCTGAAGATTATCAGGTAATTTCCCTTGCGGGGCAGGAGGCTGCTTTTTCTGTTCGAGTTAATGATATTCAGATTGCCAAAGATTTGCAAAGTGATAATGAAATAGCTAGGAGAATTGGTTTTGAAGATCATTCTTCGCTAATAAATCATGTAAAAGAAGTAATTGATAATCAGTGTAAAGAAATGGGAGATCTCTTAATTAAGAAAGAGCTATTTGATTGTTTGGATGCTAGTTATAGTTTTGATTTGCCTATAGAAGTAGTAAAACAGGAACAGCAGAGAGTGGAAAGAGAGTTGAATGCTAAAGATGATTCTTGTAAAGAAGCTGAAAGACGCGTAAAGCTTGCAATGCTATTTATGGAGTTCAGTAAAGAACATGAAATATCATTAACTCAAAGTGATATTATGAATGTTATTGTAAATCAATATGTCAGTAAAGATGTATCATTTGACAGAGTATTTAAACATTTTAAATCAGACGGACAATTTCAGGAATTAGTTAGAGGGCAAACGCTTGAGTATAAAGTGATAGATTATATGATAGAAAAAGCTAGTAAAGAAGAACAGATTGTTTCTGTGAAAGAATTAAAGGAATTATTTGATAATATTTGATAGGAAAAGGTATGACTCTTATACCAATTGTAGTTGAACAAACTAGTCGCGGTGAGCGGGCTTATGACATATATTCAAGGCTAGTAAAAGAAAGAATAATTTTCGTAACTGGCCCTATTGAAGACAACATGGCCAGCGTAATAGTAGCACAGCTTTTATTTTTAGAATCGGAAAATCCCGATAAAGACATTTGTATGTATATTAACTCACCAGGTGGTGTTGTAACTGCTGGTTTGTCGATCTACGATACAATGCAGTATATAAATCCAGACGTTTCAACTTTGTGTATAGGTCAAGCTGCATCTATGGGTTCTTTGTTGCTTACAGCTGGTGCAGAGGGTAAACGTTACTCGCTACCTCATTCAAGAATTATGATACATCAGCCATCTGGTGGTTATCATGGGCAAGCAACTGATATAGAAATACATGCTAATGAAATTTTGCGAGTTAAGAAAAAATTAAATCAAATTTATGAAAAACATACTGGAAATTCACTAAAGAAAATTGAAGAAATGATGGAAAGAGATAAATTCATGGATCCTGAAGAAGCAATGAAAACTGGCTTAATTGACAGAGTAATAGCTGAGCGTAAAGATATGAAGATTGAAAATATTAAAGTTAAACAAAAGGTAGTTTAATGGATAACAATAATGATTTACACTACTGTTCTTTTTGTAACAAGGCACAAAACGAAGTAGATAAATTGATTACTAACTCTTCAGATGGTTTAAAGGTGTTCATTTGTAATGAATGCATAGAGTTATCCCATAAAGCAATAAGTCAAAAGAAAGAGAGAGCTTTTAATTCAGATCATATATCTGATATGAAGCTATTACTAAAGAAACCTGAAGATATAAAAAATTTTCTTAGTAAGCATGTTGTAGGTCAGGAACATGCGCAACACGTTTTATCTGTGGCTATGTATAACCATTGTCAATCCATGGTGCAACTTCATTCTATAAGTGATATTGAAATTGAGAAGTCAAATATAATGCTTATTGGCCCTACTGGTTCTGGTAAGACTTTGCTAGCAAAAACACTTGCTAAAGTTTCAGATGTGCCATTTGCTATGGCCGATGCGACAACTTTGACTGAGGCAGGTTATGTAGGTGATGATGTAGAAAGCGTGTTGTCACGTCTATTACAAGCTGCAAATTATGATGTTGCAAAGGCACAGCATGGTATAGTGTTTATCGATGAAATAGACAAGATCACAAGAAAGTCTGAAAGCGCTTCAATAACCCGTGATGTTTCAGGTGAAGGGGTCCAACAAGCTCTACTAAAAATCATGGAAGGTACGGTTGCTTATGTTCCTCCACAAGGAGGGCGAAAACACCCGCAACAAGAGTTTATACAAGTAGACACTAGTAACATACTATTTATTTGTGGAGGAGCTTTTGAAGGCCTAAATAAAATTATTGAGGCAAGAAAAAAGGGAACATCAGTTGGCTTTGGAGCGGATATAAGTCAGTCTAAAGCACAAAAGAAAAAAAATGCTTTACGCGATGCTCAACCTGAGGACTTAATCAAATTCGGTTTGATACCCGAATTTGTAGGACGGGTTCCAATAACTGCCGTTCTAGATGAGCTTGATCACGAGGATTTAATACATGTGTTGACAGAGCCAAGAAATGCGCTAGTAAAACAATATAAAGCATTGCTTGCATTTAGTAAAGTAAACCTTGAGTTTTCAGATGAAGCAATATCAGCTATTGCTAAAAAAGCTATAAGCTATAAAACAGGTGCAAGGATGTTACGTGCTATCTTAGAGTCACTTTTGCTTGATGTTATGTATATATCCGGCAACGGAGGTTTTGAAGGTAGCACTATAACGGTTACTAAGAAAATGGTAGAATTAGGCAAAGCGACGATTAATCATAATAATAAGGGTAGTGTTATAACGGTTAATGATTAATTTGAGGCATATATTATGAATATTGGACATGCTGTAAACTTTAATTCTACTGTATTACCAGTATTACCTCTAAGAGATGTAGTAATTTTTCCAAATATAATGTTGCCTTTATTCGTAGGTAGAGAAAAATCTGTTCATGCACTAGAGTATGCAATAAGTAGCAGTAGTCACCAAAACGAGATTTTTCTCATAGCACAAAAAGATGGTTCTATTGATAATCCAGAGCCAGAGAATCTTTATGAAGTAGGCGTGTTAGCAAATATTATACAACCATTAATAAAACTGCCTGACAATGCAGTAAAAGTCATGATTCATGGGGTAAGAAGGGGAAGAGTTATAGAATATATTAGCTCTCACACTTTGTTAGAGGCCAGAGTAGCGTTGGATGGTCATTATGAGTATGGAGAAAATGAAGACAATATTGATTTAGAAGCTTTAAGGCGTTCTGTTATAGATGCATTCGACAATTGGTGTAAACTAAGCAAGAAAAGTCGGCCCGAGATTATTATTGACCCCATTGATCAAGTTAAAGAGGTTAATCAAATTGTAGATATGATAGCTTCGCACTTAAATATAAAGGTATCAGATAAGCAAAACATACTTGAAGTTTATAACCCAAAAGAGCGTTTAAAAAAAGTTTTTGCTCTTATTGAGAGAGAAATAAGTATTTTGAGTGCACAAAACCGCTTGTATAAGACAATTAAATCACAGGTTGAAAGTACTCAAAGAGTTTACTACCTTAATGAGCAATTAAAAGCTATACAGAAAGAATTAGGTGAGTTTGAAAATGGAGATGAAGGGAATATACTCAATGAATTTGAAAAAAAGATAAATGAAACAAAGCTTTCTGAAGAAGCAAAAGAGAAAGCCATAACTAACTTAAAGAGATATAAGAAAATGAATCCCATTTCTCCTGAAGCAACAGTTATATCTAGTTACTTGCATTGGTTGCTTGATTTACCATGGAGAAAGTACAAAGATGCAAAAATTAACTTAAATGCGGCTAAAAAAATCTTAGATGAAAATCATTATGGCATAGAGAAAGTAAAAGATAGAATAATAGAATTTTTAGCAGTATTAAAGAGAGTAAAAGAGATAAAGGGTCCTATACTTTGCTTAGTTGGACCACCTGGTGTTGGTAAAACTTCTTTAGCTAAGTCTATGGCAAAAGCAGTAGGAAGAGATTTTGTTCGCATATCTCTTGGTGGTATACGTGATGAGTCTGAAATACGAGGACACAGGAAAACTTATATTGGCTCAATGCCTGGTAAAATCATTCAACACATGAAAAAAGCTAATTCATGCAACCCGCTTTTCCTTCTTGATGAAATAGATAAGATGGGTTCTGATTCGCGTGGTGATCCTGCATCTGCATTACTTGAGGTTTTGGATACTGAGCACAATAAACATTTTACAGATCATTACTTGGAAGTTGAGTTTGATCTTTCAAGTGTAATGTTTGTAGCCACAGCAAATAGCTTAAATTTACCGCATCCTTTGCGTGATAGGATGGAAATTATACAATTATCTGGGTATAACGAAGACGAGAAGATCAGTATTGCTACACATCACCTTATTCCAAAATTAAAAAAAGAGCATGGTTTGCATCAGAAGGAGTGGGAAATAACCAATGAAGCATTATACGAGTTGATACGTTTATATACACGTGAAAGCGGCGTGCGAAGCATGGAAAGGGAACTTGCAAAACTCATGAGAAAAGCAGTTAAAGCAATATTAACTGATAAAAATAAGAAAATATCTGTAGAGATTGGTAATTTACAAGATTATCTAGGGGTACGTAAGTATACCTTTGGCATTGCAGAAAATGAGAGTTTGGTAGGGATAGTAACTGGTCTTGCCTATACTGAAACAGGTGGTGATATTTTGATGATAGAGTCAGTCCTAATTCCTGGTAAAGGGGAGATAAAATATACAGGAAAGCTTGGAGAAGTTATGCAAGAGTCTATAAAAGCTGCGTATAGTTATGTGCGATCAAATTGTTTATTTTTCGGTATAAAGCCCGAAAAATTTCAAAATAATGATATACATTTGCATGTACCTGAAGGTGCTGTGCCAAAAGATGGTCCCTCTGCTGGCAGTGCAGTATGTACGTCTATTGTTTCTCTCATGACAAATATATCAGTTAACAAAAGTGTTGCTATGACAGGCGAAGTAACATTGCGCGGTAGAGTTTTGGCTATCGGGGGCTTGAGAGAAAAATTGCTTGCTGCGCTAAGAGGATCAATCAAAACTGTGATTATACCAAGTGAAAATGAGAAAGATATGCAGGAGATTCCCGCAAATATTAAAGAAGGGATCAACGTAATTTTTGTTAAGAATATTGATGAAGTTATAAAAATTGCTTTAACTCGCCCTATTACTTCAATTGATGGTGATAGTCAAAATAGTCTACCTTCCTCCATAGAAAATAAAGATAGTACCTTCTCTGCGTTAGAAACATTAAAGCACTAAATTGAAAAGGTTTATGCAATTTTCGTTTCTTTTTTTTTAACCTCAAAGCTCTGATTTGAATACATAAATTACAAGTAACATATATGGCAATTTCATAAGTTCATTTTTCAAGCATATATTGCAATATCTCACTAGCAATTGCAACATCTTGGCGTGGAGTTTTGCCATGTTCTATAAACACTGAGATTGCATAGCGCGGATCATGGTAGGGGCCATAAGCGATAAACAATTTATGACTTTCACCTTTAGAGTTTATCTCTGGTGTACCGGTTTTGCCAGCAATTTGTATACTGCCTAGTCCTTTTCTATAGTTAGAATTCACCACGTCAAACATAGCTTTTCGAACTACACTAAGATGCTCATGATTCACATCAATATCAAGAAAGTCTTGCCCTGGTTTACTCATCTCAATGTGGGGAATTACCTCCTTTCCTGTTGCAACCCTCGCTGCAAGAACCGCAAGCTGTAATGGCGTTGTAAGTAAATACCCTTGTCCTATAACTAAGTTAATGGTATCACCTAAATACCACTCTGAATATAGCTTGCGTGCACGCCAATCCACATCAGGCAACAATCCCGGAGCTTCTTCCTTAAACATTCCAATTAATGGTCCACTTCCTATACCAAATTTGCTAGCCATTTCTAGTAGAGAATCTACATTTATTTTTTTTCCTATATTATAAAAGTAAGTGTTGCATGAGAAGGCCATTGCCTCGTTTAAAGATACATATCCATGGACTTTGCTTTTTAGGCAACGAAATTTTCGTTCACCTATTTTCATATATCCCCTACACGAGAACTTTTCTTCTGGTGTTATTATTCCATCTTTTAAACCCGCAAGCGCATCTATTATTTTAAATATTGAACCAGGTGGAATTTGATATGATAATGCACGGTTTACAAGCGGTAATGAAGGATTGTTTAAATTTTTCCAAGTTTCATTTGATAATCTGCTAGTGAAAAGATTATTATCGTAAGAAGGTGAATTATATAATGCTAAAATTTCTCCGTTATTTACATCAATTACCACTGTGGAACCTTGGTGGTCTTTAAATATCTCTGCAATTTTCTTCTGTAAATCAACATCAATTGTTAGCTGTATATCTTGTCCATCTTGCTGCGGTATGCTAGATAACTCTCTCATGATACGCTTCTTAGAATTTATTTCCTGCTCAGATTTTCCGGTCTTGCCTTTTAATACATGATCATATGTATATTCAATTCCACTAACCCCTGCTTCATTTATGTCTTGCTGTTTTTTTGTATATCCGATTATATGAGAACATATCGAACCAAACGGGTAATAACGTTTATAAAGAGCAGTTATTTTTGTATCTGATGATTTTGTTGTATCAGGTTTAATTTCTGATAACATCTGCAAATCAACTTCCCTAGTAAAGGTTTTTTGCCCATCAAATAAAACAATATACGAAATTTTGTTTACTGCGAGTTCAACGCTATTCCTATCCAAAATCCTGCCTCGTTTAGGCACAATAGTAACAACTTTTGTCCTATTATTATTGGATAGCACTTCATATTTTTGTCTATCTCGTACTTGTAAAGTATACAACCTATAACTAAAAATAGCAGAAATAGTAAGCTGAATACCACCTAATATGAATGCCCTGCGGTTGAAGACCTTGTTTTTTGTCCACATAGAATTCCTTTAGAATGCACTCCTTCTCCTTTTATTGGCATATTTCTAGCTTTCACCACATCACAAATCCTCTTTTCCCAATCACTTAAGGTAACAAGCTCATAACCCCATTTTTTTAGTATTTTAATAATCTGAGGTAAAGCTTCAACTGTATTTGATTTGTTATCGTGATCATGGAACAATATAATCGCTCCATTATGTACATTGCTTAAAACTCTTTCAACCAGAATCTCTGATTTATCGCCTTGCCAGTCCAGAGAATCAACTGTCCATAGTATGGAACACATATTTAATCGATTAGTATTTTCGATCAAATTATCATTGTGACATCCATATGGTGGACGAAACCATTTTACATTCTGTTCTGTTGCATTTTTAATTGCCACATTTGTCTTTTCCAGTTCTTGCAATTGCTCCTCACTTGAAAGTGATGTCAACTTCCTATGCGACCAAGAATGATTACCTAATTCATGACCTGCTTTATGGATTTTGTTTACTATTTCAGATGTTTTTTTATTTATACGCTCACCAAGCACAAAAAATGTCGCTTTTGTTTCATTGCTCTCTAGAATATTAATAATATCTCCTGCTCTATTATAAGACGGTCCATCATCAAACGTAAGTGCAACGAACTTATCTTTGTTATTCAATAATTTCTTTATATTACTTAAATTTCTATATGATAGATCCAAATCACAACTGAGCCCACGATATGGTAAGTTAAAGTTACAATCACTACAGAAAACTGCGCTTGAATATAGCAAAAGAAAAGCGATTATTCTTATAAACATATATAATCAGCAAAGTGATAGAGTACTACACTTTTTTGCTAAATTAAACCACTTTTAACAGCTACTGTTTACTTCGTTACTTTATCAATATATTATATTAATAACTTTATATAATATAGTATGATTGCAAATATAAATACCGTTGCACTTCAGGGAACCAGCACAGTAAATGTTAATGCACAAATTCACATGGCAAATGGTATTCCAGCTTTTAAAGCAACAAGGACAACATTGCAAATTTAGAGTTCAAAAGGGTTATTCCTCGAGAACTACTGCGTCAGAAAGCTGGCGTTGAATTTGTATATAATGTTGACCTTGGAGGTTTTTATGAATAATAGTGAGAGAAAAGAAAAATTGGAAACTCGCATTTTATCAAGTAGAGGCAGGTCTTTACTTGACCATGAGCTACTGGAACGTACTCTATCTGAATGTGAAGAAGGAAGAGAAGTGGCCAAAAAGCTAATAGAGCTCTTTAGTAGTTTAGGAAGGGTAATTAACGCTGACTTTCATGAGCTAAAAAATGTTACAGGAATGAATGATGGAGCAATAGCAAGTATCTTTTGTCTGAAAGAGATTTTCGATAGGATACTGAAAGGTAAGTTAAAAAAGCTGTCGATTCTTGATAACAGAGAAGAGCTACTAAAATACTTTAAAACAGCAATAGGGCAGTCACGAAAGGAAAGCTTGCGAGTAATATACTTAGATCGAAGTGGTCATTTGATATACGAGTATATTCAAGACTGTGGAACTATAGACAGAGTACCTCTATATGTGAGAGAAATAATCAAACAGGGATTACTGATCGATGCATCATCTATTGCAATTTCACATAATCATCCAAGTGGAGATACAGAACCATCAAAGGAGGATGAGGATAACACACTTACATTAGCTGCAACCTGCGAAAATGTAGGAATGAAATTAATAGATCACATAATCGTAACACAGAAGAGCCACTTTAGTTTTTATGATAGTGGTTTATTGTAATCTGTAGACCGGAAGGAAAGTTCTCCAACTTTCCTTCTTTTTTTTCTACTTCATAAATTAAAAAATTCAATATAAGCTTGAGCAGCTAAAATTAGTAATGAAAGGTGGAATTAGGCAAAAAAATAAAAGAACTTAGATTATACTGTGGTTTAACACAAACTGAGTTGGGAAAGAAAATAGGCGTTTCGTATAGACAAATACAAAGGTACGAAAATAGTTCAAACCAAATTTTGGCCAGTAGGCTATACGACTTAGCAAAAGCACTATCGATTAATGTGGCTGATTTTTTTACTGATGTGCATGTCGACTCACATGAAACTTATGATGAAGAAATACTAAAATTAGTCAAAGGATATAATGAAATTAAAAGCAAAAGGTTACGTAGCGTAGTTTATATATTGGTAAAATCTTTTTCTCAAAGTTACAATGAGAGTTAGTATTGCTTCAATACCTCAGTTAATATATTAATAAATGATTGTACAAGATGAACAACATCCTATTGATAAACAAATAGGTGAAAGAATAAGGAAGAGAAGGTTAATATGCGGTTTTAGCCAAAGAGACTTAGGAAAAAAGCTCGGAATTTCATTTCAGCATATACAAGGATATGAAACTGGAGAGGTAAGGCTTGTAATTGATAGATTGTATAATTTGGCAGAAGCTTTGTCCGTTGATATGTCATATTTTTTTACCAAAGCTTCTGAAGACTTACACGATAAGGCCTTTTGTAGCGATGTGGGTAGTGAAGAAATATCAAGGCTAGTGAGGGAATACAGGAAAATTAAGGATGAAACGTTGCGTGATATTGTGCATTCAGTGATAAAAGCGCTTGCCAATAAATAATATTGCCTGAATATATCTTCAATCCACTTCTACAAGCAATGCTAGTTAAGGTAAATTTTTTATGGTAATTTTGATTAAATTTCAAGAACTACTTTACTTTGCAATAATTATGGCTATGTAAAAACATAGCCACCAATCAAGAACGTCCTACAGATGTCGTTTTGGTATCTTTTAATTTGCTCACCCAAGAAAAGGTCTCACTACTTTTAGAATTTTGGTCGCCCCACCTTCCACATCTAGTAAAGCTGCCTTTTTCCACTACTTCTTTAACAGACATTCCACCAAATAAACAACCCTTTCCTACGATTTCTCCTATTTCTTGCAACTCGTTCCACATTTCTTCATCTTCTACCTCAACTTGTACTTGATGATAGTCTTCTGTGTCATGATATACCATTAAATTTAGCTCTCCTAGGCTAGTGCAAAGTGTTACTGTAAAAGCGCTGTTATCGGATATATCTACGTAATTTCTTTTACCGTCTTTCCCAGTTTTGACCTCAACTTCACCATCACCTATTTTTATGATACTACCGCCAAGGTTTAAGTCTCCTTTACTTAAGCCCAAATTTTTTGCACCTTCTACAACTTTGGCAACATCAACTATGCAGCTATGTGAAAATTCAATATAGAAGGTCTTATTATCGATTTCTACATCTTCAACAGTTCCTTCTATAGTAGCGTCTTCTCCAACTTCCCTAAGTTTCTTGAGCCTACTATATATTTGTGGCTCAATTTCTTTTTGCACTTTTTGATACATTTCAGCTATTTTCTTATCAACTTGTACATTAAAATCTGCTCCATGTAAGGCTAACTTTCTGATTATATCTTCTTGTTTATTTTCTTTGAATTCATCACGATACATCTTAAACATTGTAACGTTAGTGAAGCTAAAGCCATCTTCGTTGCGAGCGTTTACTCTTATTCCTAAATCCAAAGCTTCATCGACGATTTTACTTAATTTGTCTAGATTTTCAGCTGCAATAGCTTTTTCCAAGAATTCATTTAATTTCACATTTTCATATTCACTTAGCCTTATCTTGCATAAAGCTGATCGAAATGGATTGAGCTCCTCAGGATATGTTAAGACAGGTAATTTACTAATCTTTTTATTTGCTGTTGGAGCAGCTTTTATAAAATTAGGTAATAACCCTTCTTTTGCTATTCGCTCTACCGCTTTTAACATTTTACTAGACAATTTTTTACCATTTATTTTTTTCATTGTAACCCTCACTTAATTTCATTACTATTCGATCATATCGTGATAAATATTATTTAATTGTTAATATTATACGACTTATTGATTTACTATATATTATAATAACAAGTTTTGCGGGCATCTACACTAGAAAAACACATCCTATAAAAATTATTTCAGTTTCAACAAAAATGGGGTATCGTAATCGTAAAATTGAAAAAAATGGATATCCTATCTTACTCTACTGAAAAGCTGAAAAAGCATTGTCAGCTACTTGATGATGAAGAAAAAATAGTTCTATATGAGCAGCTGCTAGACAAGGCTAAAGATATACTTGAAAACTCAAGAGATGATATTGCAAAGTTGAAAGAGGTAAGCAAAGCAGTTGTAGCAATAGAGGAAACTACCGATAAGCAGTTACTAGAAAAGTTTAATGATGATCACCCGCTAAGAGAAGTGGACATTTTAATCTACTCTCCTCAAGGAAATACTGAATATCTATTCAGCATAGATAACTCATCAGAGCTTTATGATTTAAAAGAAGATAAAGAAAAAGCTCTTTATAATGCAGTAAAGTTAAATGATGTTGAGCTTGTAAAAAAGCTGCTAATGATCCTTTCACCTACAGAAGTAAGTAATTTTGACACGAAATACTTGGAAGAATTGAAAATATTGCTGTCAGTAATTCACAAAGAATTGCAATTATCACAAGATATGAAAAATTATCTTGAGAAGACGATAAAGTTCTATAGTTTTTTATGTAGTAATTTTAACTTACTAGTTACAAATCCTACTGACGTAAAAGCCATAATTGATCTATTTGCTGCTCAACCAAATATTGATTACCAAATAGATAAGCTTCTACTTTCTTTTATTGTAAGAGATGTTGAGGAAAAAAAGCTAAACTTTGAAATTAGTCATATGATAGAACTTCTTGAGCAACACGAAAGATTTGCTGAGCTCGAATACAAGGTTAGAAGATTAAGATCAGAGTTTGCAAGTGGCAAAAGCAGATACTCGGCTGAAGTAATACGAAATAGCATTGCAGAACGAGAAAAAGAGATGAGGGAAATTGAGAAAAAATACGTAAGGCCAAACGATTTAATTAGCGAGAGGCAGAAATTATTAAAGCAATTACTTTGCTAGCTTTTTTTCCACTTCATAAAATTTGTTGTAAATTTGAATAAGAGGTGAAAAGTGCAATTAGGTAAAAAAATAAAACAACTTAGGTTAGATCGTGCTTTGACACAGACCGAATTGGGAAAGAGAATAGGTGTTTCGTATAGACAGATACAAAAGTACGAAAATGGTTCAAATTGTGTTTTGGCCAGTAGATTATATGATTTAGCAAAAGCACTATCGATAGATGTTGCTAACTTTTTTACTGATATGCACACTGACTCACATGAAGCTTATGATGAAGAAATACTAAAGTTAGTCAAAGGATATAACGAAATTAAGAGCAAAAGGTTACGTAGTGCAGTTTATATATTGGTAAAATCTTTTTCTCAAAGTGATAATACATAGTTAATATTACCTGATACGTAAAATGACTATACAACATCCTATCGATAAACAAATAGGGGAAAGAATAAGGAAAAGAAGGCTAATGTGTGGTTTTAGTCAAAGAGACTTAGGAAAAAAGCTTGAAATTTCATTTCAGCATGTACAAGGATATGAAAGCGGAGAGATTAGGCTTGTAGTTGATAGGTTATATAAATTAGCAGAAGTACTATCGGTTGATATGTCGTATTTTTTTACCAAAGCCTCTGAAGACTTACATGATAAGGCCTTCCATAGCGATGTAGGCAGCGAAGAAATATCAAGGCTAGTGAGGGAATATAGAAAAATTGAGGATGAAACTCTGCGTGACATTGTTCATTTAGTGATTAAGGCTCTTGCTAATACAGGCTTTAAAGCATAAATTCTCTCCTTGAGTCGTTGAAGAAAACTTAAACTTTCATTTTCTTCATCATTTTGCTTTTCTTTCACTTTGATGCGTGTAGTTATACCCTACACAAAGTATAATGTTTTAAAAATAAAAACCTGCACCATAAAATATTGAGATTTAGAATATTAACTTATAAAGTCTTTTCGGCAGTTTTAGCGAGGGTTTATTAGCAAGGATGTTGGAGGTTAGCAATGACTATATCTGAAGGTGTAATACAGCGTATAAGGCATAATGATAAGAACGCGATAGGGGGATGATTTTTTGGTCAAGGTGGCTGTGCACCATCCAGCTAAGTTTGATAGCTTAGAAGTAACAAAATTTTTAGTAAATAATAAAGGTGTAAGTTTTAACGCTAAAACTAATGACGAAAACAAGCCTATTCATATTGCAGCTGATTTTTGAAATATCGATATTGTAAAATTTTCTCTTAATAAGGGAGTAGAAGTTGGTACAAAAGGTAAAAACAATTGGACTCCTTTGCATTATGCTACCAATAAAGGATATCTAGGGATTGTAAAGCTTCTAATATAAAAGCAACAACAAGAATCATTTATTAATTCTAAAACCACAGATCAGTCTACTATGCTGCCAAGGAAGGACATTTATCAGCTGTAGAGTTTCTCATAGAAAAAGGAGCAAGAATTGATATTAAAAATTCCAATAATAGATCACCATTGGAACTTGCAAATGATGGAGGACATGAAGAAGTTGAAAGTTTACTAAGAAATGAATTACTTCTTGATGCTGTCAAGAGAAAAGACCGCAGTGGAGTAGAAGCTCAACTTGATAAAGGGGCTAATGTTAATTATGTACGTCGAGAAGATGGCTGTGCACCATGCTGTCAGTTATAACCATGAAAATCTTGAGTTTGTGAAGTTCTTAATAGGGAAAGAAAAGGTGAAATTATTTAGCACCAAAGATTAAAGAAGATATAGTAAATGGGAGGCAGCCAAGAAATTTGAAATTAGTTGATTTGAGAGAAATACCGGTGTTGTGGAGTGAGCAGATGGAAAAATTGTAAGGAATGGCGTCTTAATTTACAAAAGTAACAGAAAGAGTACGTGCCAGAAGGAGCTGATACGAAGGGCCATTCCAAAAGATGTTGAGGAAGTCAAGATTGATGTAAAAAAGCAAATCAATTTTATAAAAGCTGACACTCAATTATGCAAAAATATCAATATAAATGACGAAGATTTTAGCATGCTAGATACGACAATGGCAGAAAATGTATCGAATTTTAGCTGCACATTTTAATAATAGATCTGGGGAAAAATTCTATAGAAATCGAAAAATGCAACGTACAATACTCTAAATCCCAGCATACAACTCGAGAAAGTAGTACATGTGGACTAATCTACAGCTTCCTTTGAACCTGAAAGCGTACTTGAAAATTCATAAGTGCTAAGTAAATTCTTTTTTAACCATCTAAATAAACTTCCTCCATCATTGCTGTGTAACAAGTCATATACGGAGCTATGATCCACTTACAAGTAGTGACTTATGTTGGTGAGATTCTATCTTTAACTCGTCCATACTACACCTTGGTAAGCTTGAATAGCATTTTGCCAAGATTTTATTACTATTAAACAGTGGTTCAAAATGATCATGTCCCTTATTTACTATATGTAAGACATTATTGTCATCATAATCTATCCTATTATACTCACCTGTACTTCTTGATCCTAAACTATCTATTAGTTGATGCAAGGATGGATCTTGTTGTTCATCAGTAGCATGTAATGGATTACTCTCTACAACATGCAATTTTACACCATACTTTCCGCAAAGTATTCTACCTTCAACCTCAGGATCACCCCATCTATTGTTATTTAGAATATTTTTTGCATAAAAATCTGGAGTTTCCCTACGCACCACGCCATTATTATCATGACTGTTAGTAATAGCATTTATGAACCATTCTGGTGGGTTATTTCGTGCAAACTCTTTACAATATTGTCGCAATTGCTCAACAGTAGCTTTTATCCCTAATTGTTGTTCTAGTTCTTGTCTAAACGAATCAAAAAAACAGTTTCCATCTTCAATTGCTTGTCCTAAATAGAAATTATCAGGTATGTTTGATTTTTGTTCTTTATCACCTTGTTTTTCTGCTTTTTCAATAACTCCTTTCTCTAAACCAAAAATCTTACTCCAGTTATATTTACCTTCTAACCCCAATTTTTTACTTTCCTTTTCTGCTGCTTTAGCTAAGTCTGTTTTAGAAATATCCCCTTTTTCTTCACAGAATCTAGATAAAGTTTTAAAGATTTCTACCAGGTGAGTTTTTATGTCAAAATTCTTCTCCTTTTTTACAATATTAGACTCAATATAGCGTAAATCCTGTAATAGTTGTTGCTTTTCATTTACAGTTTGAGCAGCTGAACTAACTGTTTCGGAATATTGACAAAGTTTTCCTGATCTAGTAAAGAAACCTCGTTCTATGGCTTGATCAATTGGTAACCCCCCTAGTAAGCAATTCTTACCTATTTTTTCGTTACAATTTTTTAATTCCTCCAGTAAATCTTGATCGTTCACCTCTACTCTTATTAGATCTTTATTTTGTGTATCAGGATATAACCTGACCTCTAGTTCCCCCTGAATGGTATAGAAAGTTAATACTATATCACCACCTTCTGTAAGATCTGTGTAATTCCTTACACCATCTTTTGTGATAATCTCTACTTCACTATTACCGATCTTTACTATATTTCTTCCACACTTTACATCTCCATGGGTTAGCCCTAAATCCCTTGTTCCATCTGTAATTTGTGCAACATCTATTGTACTGTCCTCTGAATATTCTAAGTAAAAAGTAGCGTTATCCATTTTTGCACGATTTAACTTGCCGTTGGTCGCATTTTTTGCGATTTTCAGGAATTTCTGAGTACAATTAACATACTTTTCATGAGCTTTTATCATATTAGCTTTGTGATCTTTAAATTCTAATTCCAGTTCGCCAATTACATCTATACTGTTTTTAGTATAGCACGCTGCTCCCCACGATACCAACTTACATACTATATCACTTGCAACTTTAGGATTCTTTTCTAATCTACTAATTTCTTTTATTACATAATCTGTAAAGTTGTACTTTTCACCTTGAGAAGATTTTTTAGCGAAATTTAACATTACTCCGAAATCTATAGCTCTATCTACAACTTTTTCCAGTTGATCCATACTTTCAACTTGAGATATGTCATTTAAAAATCCACCTAGCACTATCTGTTGGTTTGGGATACTCCATAAAGTCCTAGGTGGAAGCAAACACTTTTTCTTCTTATTGCACATATTTGCATCTTTTTTAGGATCAGTTGCTCCTGCCTTTAGAAGTAAATCCACTGCTTCTTTGCAAGTAGCTCTAGCATAACTAAGTACTTTTGACATACCTACTCTATCCTGAACAATGAAAATCATTTTGAGATCCTGACTATTCTTATGTTTATCCAGAAACTTGCCTAAATTTTCAATAGCCTGACGATTAAAAACTTCACCTATAACATGAGGTTTTTTATAATCTTCAGGCGAGAGTATACCTAAAAGTATATCATACAGCTCTTTACTCAACTTTTTCTGATTGTCAGTTAAGAAGCATTCTAAAATGTGGCAGTTATTATTATCAATAGCAGTTTGTAATGGGGTTTTTCGTTTATTGTCCCGTATGTTAGGATCAGCTTTTCCCTCCAAGAGTAGATTTATAGTGAGATACCTATAGTTACTATCAGCAGCATAATGTAAAGGTGTTTTCCCTTCATTGCTTTCTATATTAGGATCAGCCCCTGCTTGTAGAAGTAAATTGACTAAAGTAGGACCGCTCTGATCATCATTGAGTCTTGAAGCAGCATGCAATAACGTTAATCCTGACTCTCCCCTTTTAAGGTTAAGAACAACTTTTAAATCTTGATCGTCCTTGTTATTTTTTAAAAAATTTTCAAGTTTTTTAGTATCGTACTCATGAAGATAAGAACCTATACCCTTAAGAGTTTTTAGTAATTCTTTATTTAACTTTTTTTGATTCTCGTTCAAATTTGTTGTATGAGCAAGCCATATACACACCAGCTCCTCAAATGAACATTGACCATCAACTAGAGATCTACCTCCATTTAATTCAGATGGAACCCATAAATATTTTTTAATTAACTCGTACTCTTCATCCAATAGTTTGTCTGTTTCTGACCACTCTTGTCCAGGACTTAATTTCTCTTCTAGCTTTTTGCTCGCTTGTTTACTTTGCCCGTTGATAGCTTCAGCAATAACCATATTTTCCTCCTAGCTTGATATATTATGTACAATATATAATATGAGTCAAGCTGATTTTAATATAATATTTTTATTATTTTGCAATTTTTGAGTTTTTGTAGTAAGTTCAGGTGTTTACATAAACTTTCTTTTAACCTAATAAAGATGCCTGATAGGATAGTAAACTTGCAACCTTGATTCAGAGTGTTAAGCAATCAACATAGCAGAATTTATAGTCTCTTTCCTTCCACATCAACTTCAACTTGACACTTCTATAAAATTCTCCGACATTGATTTTGAACTTACTACACGGATTTTTTTGCCTGCCCATCTGTAATCCACTACTCAATAAAGCCGATCTGGTTACAAAATGAAGTAGTCAATATAACACTATCAACCAATTCTAACTATAAACCTTGTATCTTGAAAAAAGCATCTAATGTTTTAAGCTTAAGCATTAGTTGGAGAAGGGAGGAACTCTGATATAAACCTTAGATATAAAATCTGTTTTGCAGATAAGAGCTCCCTCTCAAAAGTATAGGCTGGACGGCGTCTTAGAAAGACCTAAATGGTTCTAATTCTGTATTAACAAGGTTAGCCTTACTTTTCATTTTTAATGGTAACGTATGGGGTTATATATGATCAACAACTTTCTTGGCATAGATGTATCAAAAGATCGCTTTGATGTTTTTCTCTCATTTATAAGTAAAAAAGGAAAACGTGAAACTAGGAAAAGGAGCTTTAAGAACGATGATCATGGGTTTCAAGGTTTACTGAGCTTTCTACAAAAACATAATGTAGAACAAGTAAAAGCCTGCATGGAAGCTACCGGTTGTTATAGTGAAGCTTTGGCTGAATTTCTACACAATACTGGACATTTTGTTAGTGTTGTAAATCCTTATTGCATAAAATCCTACGCAAGAAGTAAGCTTACACGGCAAAAAAATGATCAGACTGATGCAGAAATTATTGCTGATTGTTGCCAAAGACAGGAACCTACTCGTTGGACACCACCTTCTCCTGAACTGAAAAAATTAAAACATCTTTATCGTTGCTCGGTTGCGTTAAAAGATGAATTGATATTAGTAAATAACCACTTAGAAAAAAAAGAGAGACTGCCCAAAGAAGTTGCAAATGCTTGGGAAGACCTTGCAATGAATATAGCTCAAAAAATAGAAACAATAAAAAACTCCGTACGTGAACTATTAAAGCAACACAAAGAGTTGTTGGAAAATTTTCAACTTCTACTGACTATTCCAGGAATAGGAGGGGAATCAGCAGTAGCTATTTTAGCTGAGGTTCCTGACATAGAAGTTTTTAGAAATGCCAGACAATTGGCAGCATATGCAGGAGTTATACCGAGAAATATAACATCAGGTTCATCTGTATATGCCAAACCCAGATTAAGTAAATCCGGTTCACAACCATTACGTAAGGCACTTTTCTTTCCTGCCATAGTAGCTAAGAATCACAATCCTATTATTATGAGCTTTTGCCAGAGATTAAAGGAAAAGGGTAAGCATAATATGGCCATAGTTGGGTCTGCAATGCGTAAGTTACTTCATATTGTTTTTGGTATTTTAAGATCAAAAAAGGCTTTTGATCCTGACCATATCAAAAACTACAGGGCCAGGAGGTTAACTGAAGGTTTAGTACTTTAAAATCAAAAAATGCTTCCATTCTATCTTATGTAAAATGGCATCTTACACAAATTCATTGAATGTAATTGGTATGTTGATAAGTAAATTAGTTTTATATATACAAGACAGCAGAAATTTACTTATCAACATAACTATAATCTGTATCCGCTATACAGGATGTGAGTTGGAAGTATTTTTTAGTTTTACAATACAGCCTAGGCAATGAGACAATTTTTATAATTTTTTTGTTGACTGACAAGACGGCGTCTGCTATTTATGACAGGCAATTAAACTCTCAATAATCCCTTTTATCTATAAGGAAAGTCGTCCACAGTGTCAATTCCTAAGTTATCTTTTATGCGTAGAACATTACTAACTGCTATAAGGGTATTTGGGACATTTTGTGCTGGTGCTTGATCATTAAATACGGCATACGAGAAAACCATTTTATCTCCATCAGTAATGCGATCAAACCCTCTACTCTGCAGATAACCCTCCACCTGTTCATCTGCTTCTTCTTCTCTATTTTGTACGTCTGCTTCAGTGGCAGCAAACTTTAGCTCTGTTCCAATTGGATGAGTACCTCCCATCCTTCCTATAGCTCGTGACAATACTAAGTCTAACTTTCCTCCTCCTCCAACCTGAAATTCACTAACTACCCTAGCAGGATTATCGCAAGTGTAAAATAATCCATGCAATGCAGCATGAAACCCAGCTTCTCTAGCATTATCTCTGTTCACTACCCATGCTAATGATTGGAGTCCTGCATTATTTGGCTGGGGTGGATTTAGCACGTTGGAAATTGCTTGGTAAAACCGTTCATGACTGTCTGGATCTTCATTTTCCCAGCCAGTATTCATCATTACATTTGCAGCGCGATGCACATTACTAACGCCACCTATTCGTAAAAGCTCACCTTGAAAAGGCTGATTACCTCTATCAAGCAGGTAGTCAGCAGGCGAGTCAAATGTTTCTACATTAACAGTTAAACCAAGATTATCATTTACTCCTCTTGTCCTTCTATTTATGGTCAAATTACACACCACTTCATGTACCATAGCATTCGGCCAACGCGATAGATCCAATCCATTGTCCGGAAAAAGTTGATTAGCCAATACGTGGCGAACATGAAATACGATCACCTCCTCCTTCTGGTCTCTACCTCGTGATACATGCAAAACCATAGTCAAAGCACGATCTCCAATATTTACTTGTGTATTGTATCTTTGCTCATCTAACATTTTTGCATTACCGTCATAGTGAAACAAGTGCTTATCTACTATTGCACGATTTCCTTCTATTGGCACAGTTCCTTTTGCAAATGCAATACTTGCGAAAGCAAATCCACTTGTATAGAGAAATATTCTTCTATCTCTAGCGTTAACACCACCCCTATTCCTAATACCTGGTACAGCAGGTACACCAAAGGCTGGATGGAGTAGATAATCCCTAACATTTTCTCCAATCTCCTCATCCTCTACAGGTTCAAATAATCTTTCCATTAAAGAAGAACCTTTTGCTAAAAAAGCCCTCACACCAAGCTGTAAACGTCCTGGGTTACCAAAATCGAAATTCACTCCAGCGCAGACAGCTCTTGGTGATAATGTTGGAATAGATATGGATGAAACGGGACATCCATTAACATAATTTCCAGCCTGCTCTAATGCACGGCCAGCATTCCTATCTGCTCTTCTGCCTGCCTTAAGTTCAGTTACACAGGGAACAGAATTAATTAACCTCTGTGTACCACGTACAATAGAAGTAATATCTGCATATCCACCACCTACAAACAGCTCAAGGTAAATATTGGCTACATTGCGATATCTAAAATGCATCAAAACACCGGAAACAAAACCATGATAGTCAGACTCTCTACCATAGAAGTCCAATGCCTGACTATATCTATCGTAGACACCAATAATATGCTGAAACACTTCCTCAGTAGTGTCGTGTACATCATCTGCATCATCACTTTCTAGCTGATTCATCAAATCCGGTAAATAATTATTTTGCAGCCCAGGTGTTCTGGTAATCTCTTGAAAACTATGTCTACGAGTTAAATAAGATGCATGATTTCCAGTAAACGGCCCTTGTCCTGCCTGAAATATCCTACATCTTACTGCTTCCTCTTCTTCATCTTCACCTTGATTATCCGCCCATATAAATGTTTTATACTCTTGCCATTCAAGCTCTTCATCTCGCAGGATACCTTCCAGCTGCTCCCTTTCCTGCTGGCTAAACCTAGAACCGTAGCTATTCTCTCTGTCAGCAATAGTATAGCACCTTACAACTCTTCTGTTATTTCCATCAGTTGTTAGAATTGCAACCTTTAGATTTCCCCTTCCAGGACTACCTGGATCATTATCAAAACGAAAGAAGATTCTTTCATCATTGTTTGCAACACCAGAATCATGTGCAGTAGCAAACATGCCAAAAAAGAACGCAGGAAAAAAGTGATCTTTGCCAACTGAATGCAGAAAAGATGGACATGAATCCAAGAAATATTCAAACTTTTCCGTGAATTCTCCACAATTTCCATTTATTAAACTTCTAACTAACCCATGCATAAAATACTCCTACTTATTGCGACCAGAAAAACTACTAACTTCAGTGCTTCCTAGTGTAGACTGTGGGTCACCAGCTCCACCAAAATCACCTCTTCCGTTAGGCACGGATACCGTATCTAATTCAGCAAGCAACTTTTCTGCTAATTTACCATAGTCTATATTTTTTCTCATACCATCCCTACCAACCATTTTTAGGTTATCAACAACAGATTTTTTAAAATACATAAAACTTTCAACTGCACAAAACTCTTTGGCAAACTGTAGTACCTTTAACACCTCTTCCTTTTTTGTACAACCAAGTTGCCAATCGACAATCAATCCTGCAAGCGCACGCTTAATCGGAACCCTTCCATTAGAAAAAAATACCGCAGCTTTTTCCTCACGCCCCTCATGATTATTGAAATTACCACACTTTATAAGGTTCATTATAGCTTCCCTAGCTTGAATAGTTGACTCAGAATTTTCGAGCATCATGTCCGAAAGTGAGGAGAGAAGAAGAGTATAACTCCTAGGTGAAAGTATCTTATCCTCCAGTATTTTATCTTTAAACATCGGAAGTATAGCTTGCATCGTATCAAAAAAACCTTGATGTATCAACGCGCTAAAGAGAGAGTACACTCCTTTATCTTTTTTTGATAGCTCAGAATCTTTAAACAGCTTGTTTTTTGCTTGATCGCTCATTTTACTAAGACAAAAGTCTAAAGTAACAGCACCATTATGGTCACATTGAACAGAGGATAATATAGTAACTGCATCAGTAATTTTCCTTTCTCTTTCTTTTTCATTTAGAAGGCTATAAAAATATTCTACTCCTTCGCTCCACTTAAGTTCTATAGCTTTCTTAAATCCTTCTGTTGCGCTGACATGCTTCTTAAATTCTCCAGATTTTTTATCAACCCAAAAGCTAAATACAGGGTCTTGACTCTTCATATAACCCAACAACTCACTCTTTACATATTTGTTATTGCTAGTTGCAGGCTTACCATCATCATCTATCTCTTCAGAAGAGAAGCTACTTTTGTAAGATTCAAACTGCTTCTGAAAGAGCAAAGGAATTTTATCTATCACGCAGTATCGACATGCCATATCATATATAGGAAGAGGGTTCTTTATTTCGCCTATTTTTTCTTCAGTAAACCTCTGTCCTAAGATTGTATTGTTCAATCTCGTACCTGACCAACAACTTTCATCGCGAAATATGTTGTATAAGAATTGTAGCTTATCATCTTTAAGATATTCTACCTGCCTAATGTAAGTTTTTACCCATCTTTCAATAGCTGAACGCCTTTCAGCCATGACCTTGGAATCTGTATGTTGAATAACACTCTTTAACTTACTAAGCACTGCAGCATGACGCTCCATCTTTTTTGGCATTGTACCTCCTATATAAAAATATTGAGAGTACTATGCAAAAGTTAGAATTAAATAGCAACACTAAAATCACCAAAGATAGAAAAAACTCCATGCAAAATATTTTCTATGTTCGAACAAATACAAAAATTCTATTGGAATTATAAGAAATACAAAAGAAAACATCCTTTACCGTTCAAGAAGTTAAACAAGAATCACAAGCGATAAAAGATATACTTACGTTATCATCACAGTCTAAAAATCTAGGCTATAACAATCAAAAAATAAGCGCAAAACCAAAAATAGTGGGAGCGGTTCTTAAAAAATCAGTTAAAAGTAAATCGATAGTACCATTAAGAGCTGAGAATCAAGATTATAGACAAGTAGTGCCAAAAGTGGAGGTGCCTGTTATAGTGGTTAATCGCAAGATGAAAAGTAAAGTAAAAGCAACAGTGGAAAATTTTGAGCAAAACCAAGCAAGAGAATGTGTAGGTATGCAACCCGCTAAAAGTAGTGCCATTATAGCAGCACAATCAGATGTTGGTATAAAGAAAAATCCATTAAAAGTTGCTTCCCAAGCTCAGTCATCCTTTATGAGAAATAAAAGATCTCTAGAAAATCCTGCAAAGTAGCAGTTTGATCATGAGCCTTGTGAAAGCTCTCTTAATTACACATGTAAACGTAAAGCAGTTAGTTACACAGTTTGAAAGACACCTAGAAATAGAGTGAATCCAAATAGATTCTCTAAAAATAGAGTTAAATTTGTTACTTGTTATAATTACAACTTCTATAGACCTGTTGCAAAAGGAAAGCTGCTGTTTTTTACGGTAGTTATTTTCAAAAAAAATCTGATTTACTTTACAGCAGGTCTTATATTATTTTGGAACTTGTTTTTCTACTCTAACTGCCTATTCTGTAAAACCTAAAGAGGTATGCATAAAAACTACTTGCATTGCTAATGTTATTCATTAGCATATAATCAAATCTAATATAGGTTTCTATATAAAATAGGCAGTGGAATTTATGCTCAAAGTGGAGCGTTCAATAGATTACTTAGAAAAAGAAAAAAATAATTCAGAAGCTTCCAAAATATTAGAGAAAGTACAACGTATAGGACAAGCTTATAAATCTTCTGAACTTAAACGTTATCGTAGGTTTGATAGTGATGGTGAAAGAGAGAAAAATACAGAGCTATTTTCTGCTATAAGAAATGGCAACCTGCAGAAAGTACAAGATCTTTTAAAAGCAGGAGTAAAGCTTAACATCATTGATAAAAATAATAAAGATAATACACCTTTACACTATGCTGTTGAAAGGGATAAAAAAGAAATAGTTAGAAAATTACTGCAAGAATGGAAGGCAGATGTTAACGCTAAAAACAATAAAGGTGATACACCTTTGCATATTGCTGTTTCCAGAAATAACAAAAAACTTGTATCGCTACTTCTAGATAAACAAGCAAGAAGTGATATCAAAAATAATGAGGGTAAAGAGCCATATGAATTAGCTAAAAATCAAGAGGTAAGCTATATTTTTAAACATAGGAGCTCTCATTCTTCTGACTATAATGATATTATGAGTCAAGCCAATCTTAATGAGGAGTTGATAAAAATTGTTAAGAGTAGCACCTCAGAAAAATAAAAATCAAACGACATTGAAGATCTTTTGAAGAAAGGAGCGAACATTAATTTTCAGGACGCTAATTATGAGTTAAATACACCGTTACATGCGGCTGTTCGCAAACAGGAACCTAAAGTAGTTAAGCTGCTTGTCAAAAATGGAGCAATACAAATCAAGAATAGTAAAGGTAAAATGCCACTAGATATTGCTAAAAGTCTTAATAACGAAGGTATTATTCAAGAATTAGGCAGAGCTTCACTTCTAAAAAGGGCAAATACTGGAGAAAACAAGCCAGAAATTGGTTCTTCTAAAAAGCCAAGAATTTCCGTAATCGCTCACAGAGATAAGGTGATTTACAAAGTATAGCTCTTCTCATAATAGTCAGAACAAAAAAGCAGAATCAACAGCATGACGGAAAGACTTAAAAATAGGGATATTTTTTCTAGCTCTGTTCTTTATAGCAAACCACTGATGCTCAATTTTGTTAAAGTCTGGAGAATATGGAGGAAGATAAAGAATTTCAGCACCAACTCCTTTAGCAAGATCATCTATTTTTTTAGATTTATGAAAAGTAGCGTTATCAAGAATTACAGTTTGGCCAGACCTTAAAATTGGAGTTAAAAACTGCTCAAACCAAGCCTCGAAAACATCCTTATTGCAATATCCTTCAAAGGTCAATGGAGCAATGATTTTCTCTTTATTTAGAGCTGCAATCATACTGACGCGCTGAGCTTTTTTACCTGATTTTAGTGAATGAAACCTCTCTCCTTTTCTGCAGTATCCGTATGGGTAGTCTTCTGTATTATCTATTCCAGATTCGTCAATATATACAAGATTTTCATGACGTTTTGTTGCTATAACCTTTGAAAAGTGAGCTCGCTTCTCTTCATTTCTTTCTTTATATCCGTAGGTCTTTTTTTCTTGTAAATCCAATATTTTTAAGTGCACGGTGAATCGTTTGTCTACTGATATTGCCCCAGAGTTTAGCCATCTCTGACTGAGTTTTGCCACCATGGTTTTTTGCAAATTTGGTAAAAACATTCCAGTCAGTAATTTTATGCTACGCTTCCAGGCTTTTTTGACTGAAAATCTCCCATTTCCTTACGTCTTTTCTGCCACTCATATAGAGTCGTTTTTCCAATTTTAAATCTCTCGGCAACATTTGCTCTACTTTCTCCTTCATCCAATGCTTCCATTGCTTTTTTCCTTAAGTCGTAACTATACGCTGCTGGCATACAAACCCCACTACCATAAATCCATATCTTAACTTGTTTGGATTATTATGAGAAGAGCTATAAATATAAAAGTGTAAAGAAATAGGAAGCTAAATATGGAATGGGTAAATAACAAAAGTGCTGCAAGAAAAGATTGTAGCAGAAAACGCTAATCTCAAGGAAGAAATAAAAGCGCTGATCAGAGAAAATGACAGCTTGAAAGCAAAAATAGTTGAATTACAAGACAAATTGGGCTTAAATTCGCAAAATTCATCGCTGCCACCATCACGAGATATATATCGTAAGAAAGCAAAAAAGAAAAGTGATAAAAAACCAGGAGGTCAGCCAGGACATAAGGGGCATAAGCGTGAATTAATGGCTGCAGACGAGGTAGTGAGCTGCACAATTGATACGATTTGTATGTGTGGAGGTAAGGTTACTTTAGAAGATGAAATTATTCATCAGAAGGCAGAATTGCCAGAAATTAAGCCAACTGTAACTGAGTACAGATTGCAAAGAGGACATTGTAGAGTATGTAATAAAAGAATTACAGCAAATTTACCCGAAGGTGTTGCAAGAGATCTTCTAGGATCTAATGCTAAAACAATTATAAGCAGCCTTAGCGGCTTTTTTATTAACTCAAAAAGAGAGGTACAGCAAATTTTAGGCAGTATTTTTAATCTAAATATAAGCCTTGGTTTAGTCTCAAATACTGAACGCAGGGCATCGAAGAAGTGTGCATCTGAATATGAGAAAATGAAGGAAGAGTTACAAGGAAGCGAATATTTGCATATAGACGAAACAGGACACAGAAATCAAGGAAAGAGAGGCTGGAGTTGGGTAATAACGAACAAAGCGTTGACACTTCTGAAGGTAAGCGAGTCTCGTGGTAAGAAGGTGTTGAAGAGTTTACTGCCAGAATATGATGGCATAGTTGTGAGCAATAGATACGCTGTATACAATTACTTCAATCGTGAAAATAGACAGATATGTTGGACACATTTGGCAAGAGATTTTGAGAGATTTGCCCATAGTAAAAATGTTGAAGTGAGCAAAATTGGCCAAGCACTAAAATCGCTCAGCAATAAGGTGTTTGTAGTAGACAAGGCAAAAAAACACAATTCGATAGATAATTTGAGATTTTATCGACTGATGCGAAAAATTCGGAAAAGGGTAAAACATTTTTTGCGTAAAATGACGAGGGTTGTAAATAGCACTCAAGCTTCAAGAATGGCCGCTAAGATGTTACGGTCTGAGGATATGATGTGGAAGTTTTTAAGAAAACCTGAAGTGATAGAAACAACCAACAACCTTGCAGAACGGCAAATTAGACGGTACGTAATTTATCGTAAAAACAGCTTTTTCACCTGGTCAGAACGTGGGGAAAGATTCGTGGAAAGAATGTTGTCAATATTTTTGACATCACGTCTAAATGGCCAAAACCCCTTTCAAAAGCTACAGAATCTACTAGCTGTCACTGCTTAGTTCTTTATTCATTCTCACAATCCGTGAACGGTTACGAATTTCCTTCATGAAAAAAGAAGAGCCTGAAGGAACAAAAATCGAAGAGGATGAATCAAGAACATACCTTGCTTCTGGATTAAATAATACTCTTCATGGCAACATTTACCAGCTAAAATTGTTAATGTTATTTTTAAAGCGTGGACTAGATAAAAGCTACTCTTTTCGTTTGGCTACAGAGTAGAATAATGCTGAAAAATTTGATGATTTGGTTTTTATATGTAATAATTCAAAATCAAAAAAAATATATCGTTTTTTGCAAGCAAAACACAAGCAAAATAAGGAGGATAATAAAATTAGAATAAGCGATTTACTCACAAAAAATAAAGATGGTGAATTTAATTTGGCAAAGTATTTCATTTCCTACTTAAAGATTAAATACAATCAAGACTTTATCAATGGTGAACTGAAAGATTTTGTTATTTGTACCAACATTGATTTTGATCTAGATCAAAGCAGAACACAAGATGCAGTAAAAAAGTTGAAAGTGCAAAAAAAATAAAGGAAAGGAAATTTTGGTTGAAACAATTAAAGATAATGATGTCTTCTTTAAAGATGGCGGTGAGAGATATAAGCTTTCTTATGAAGTATATAACAATGTTACAAAAAATAATATCATAGAATTCAGTAGGATTATTCCTAGGATGTTTCTATGTTCCAAAAGAGGAAACTTAAATAACAAAATAAATACCCTTTTAATATACACAAAAGGCATTCTATAGCTAACTTAAGTAACCAGATACAACTATAACTTTTATTGTTTAATAACATTTGTGCCATTCTCTCTAACTTGAGCTTATGGTTTAAAGTACTTAATGACCAAGAGCATAATTATTACTACAAATAGGTGGTCTTAGGCTTTCAAGATGACTATTTACTTTCAGCGAATCGTCCAAATCATGCTCTATTTTTTGTGTTTTTATCTCGAATTTAAATCCTAATTTTTCGCAGAATTTTTGAAAATATTCTTTAATAACATCAAACAAGTTTCTACTTTCCCCTTTATAATTTTTTAGTTCCTTAGGAATAGTAAGTAATAATTTGCCATCTTTATAGGTTACACCATCTTTACCATCTTGAGACTCAAGTACAAATTCAAGTGAAGTCGATAGATCGAATATTTTTTCTCCTGGGTTATCAAACTTCGTTACGAACACTAACATATCAGATTTTACTTTTGTACTGATTGGATCAGCACAATCAATACACATTGTTTTATTCTTGCTATATTCCCCTTTTAATCCATATTCCAAGAGTGAACTTTCAAGAATAGGGATGCTTACAGCAAATTCATACCCCGCTTGGTTACAATTAGTGATTATTTCTTCTAAAATAGGGTCATTCGGAACACTTGCTTCTGCGTATTGGAACATTTCCTTAAAGACTTCTTTTACAAATGGGCGATAGTTCTTATTCTCATCTCCTACTTTTAGTAATAGATGCAGATGCTCTCTTCCAGCATTGTAAAATCTCTCAAAATCTTTCCCATATGAGGTGGTTTTCTGATAATCAGGAATTTCAGAATTTTTGCAGTGACTTTTCCATAATTCACATAACGCATTATGTGCAAGTTCCTTTTCAAGATCCTTGAGGACTGAATCAACAAAAGCTCTACCATAATCTGTATCTATTTCTCTTTGTTTTTCTCTTGCGGTTTCACTACTGTATATATCATAACTATTAAAAAGGTTGCTTTTGCGATATTGAGCTCCTTCAATTAATGCAGAGGTTAAAACTGTATCTATAATTTTTCCATTAATAACAAAGTTCATTCTTGGAAAATCGAAATACATTGTTTCACCAGAGTTTGCTGATTTATTGCTCTCACCAGCCTTTAATTCACTAAAACCAAATTCTTTAATTTTAGCCTTCAATGTAACTATTGGATTTGCCTCACTCATACTCCCTCTTTCTTCAAAGTCAATTATACCATAAGAGTTATTAATAGATTATTGACAATATGTAAGCTTAACAAAGGCTTTACACTATCTGTATAATAAATACGCTAAGACAAAAATTTAGATCTAGAAAAGATAATTGAACTTTATTACATTCCATCTATAATAATTTAAAGTAGCAAGCCTCAAACTAGAAGCCTGCTATTACTTACTGGTTACTTTACATCAATTCTCTTGATATGTTTCTCCGACTTAGGTATGGTTACGTGCAATATTCCATCTGAAAAATTAGCAGACACTTTATCTTGCTCTACATTTACTGGAAGCTGAATAGACCTATAGAAAGATCCATAGTATCTTTCTCGATGGTAAAACTGCTTATCTTTTGACTCGTTATTACACGTCTTTTCACCCTTCACTATTAAGCTGTCGCTAGATATACTAACGTCTATGCTTTCTTTGGAAATACCTGGTAGCTCTAGTGAGAGACAATAGCTTTCTTTTGTTCATAAAAATCGCAAGCTGGTAATAGACTACTACCTCTTCTGGAAAGCTCTGAGTCCCATCCTGTAAAGAAGCTATCAAATATGTTATCAACGGCTCTTTGTAGTCCTCTTACACTAAAGTTATCACATTTATTGTTTTTATTTAAATGAACTATATTACTCATGTTGTACCTCCTTTCACTAATATATGCATTACGTAATCATTCTACTTACTAATTTCAATCCTAAATCTAAAGTCAGAGCTTTTGTTAGATGTGAAAAGTTGTTCCAATTTACTATGACTTGATTATGAGAAAAAAATCTTATTTGGATTACCATGGGTAATGCTATAAACTAGATTAATTGTAGTACGTAGAGTTATTGCATTCCTCCCATTTCTGCGATTATTTTCTTCATCTTCATTTGATAAGTATTTTACTTTCCAAACTTACCTCCAATGATTTATTTAATATTCCCCAACTTTTAGTGCACTAAATTTGCTCATTTTTCCTTAACTTGACACGTATACTTTTTTGAATATTTCCATAAAACCTTTAAAATAATCTTTAAATTACTAAAGCCATTACTTAATGTTGAAAGTAGCTTGTTCTGCTATTTTTCCTTAACTTAAACGTACTGTACTTGAGATGTACTTGAGGTAATCACTACATTGTTAATATTAGTATTAGGATTACTGATGCTAAGAGGGTTACAAGCATCTATCAAAATTCTTAAGTCTTCGTTACTCAGGTAGCTAAATATTTTTTCAGTACAGTCATATGGTAACTCAGGAAAATTGTTAAAGAGAAAATGGAAAATTTTATTGCCTTGTTCAAGTAACTCTTTTCTTTCCATACCCTTTCTGAAATGACTTTCGATCATACTAGCATATATTGGAAATTTTGTTTTATAGTCGTCTGATTTTAAAACCTGCACTATATTTTCATTCCTCATATATATTGCTAATGAGCTTGTACCTTTTGCCAAGATATCATAAAATGAAATGTTAGGATTATTAATCTTCTCACTCTTCATCCTTGCTATTTCTTCCTCACATTCATCCTGAAAGCCACTTATTTCACCACTGATACTCATTGATAGTAAATTTTTTTCACTTACATATAAATTTGCGGTTTTCATTTTAACTATGTGGCGTTTAAGAGCTTCAGCAGTTACTTCACACGAACAGACACCACGATCAGGATCGTAATAACCATCATCATCAGAGTCATAGTTGTTGAGTTGACTATAGAATGACCTTATACCAGCCATAGCAGAATCAAGTGGTGTATGATTATTTCTACTCGTAATATTAATATCAGAGCCATATTCCAAAAGAGTTGTAACAACTTCTTCATGTCCTTCTTTAGAAGCAATGTGAAGTGCTGTTCTGCCATACTCATCTCTAGAGTTAATATCAGCACCAAATTTCAAGACAGTCTCAATAATTTCCTGGTAACCTTTTTGAGCAGCCAGGTGCAGTGGTGTTATGTCACTTTTAATTTTAGAACCAACTTTAGCACCGCATTCTAGCAATACTTTTACAACCTCTTTATGGCCTTTTTGAGTTGCAATATGAAGCGCAGTTATTCCATCTTTTTGCTTAGCGTTTGCGTTAGCTCCTTTGTTCAAGAGCATTTTGCTAATTACTTCATTTCCTTGTTGAGCAGAAAGATGGAGAGGTGTTATATCACTTTTAACTGTAGAATTAACATCTGCATTATATTCTAAAAGAGCTTCAACAACTTTCGTATATCCTTTCTGAGCAGCAGCATGAAGCGTCGTAATACCATTTTTGGTTTGAGCATTTATATTAGCTCCCTTACTTAGAAGCAGTTTAGCAATTTCTCCCTTAATATTAATATCAGGATCTTCATTAGTAAGAAATCCAAAAAAACCTTCACTCTCACTTAAAGCAGTAAAATGCAATGCTGTTCTTCCATATTTATCACTAGCGTTAATATCAGTATCGTGTTGCAAAAGAGCTTCAACGATTTCTATGCATTCCTTCTTAACAGCAATATTCAATAGCTCAGGATTATCTTTTACATTAGCTCTATTAGTTAAAAGTAGCTTGGTAATTTTTAAATCGGCATTCTCAGTAGCATAAAATATTGGAGTTTTTCCAGTTTTGTCTTGAGCATTTATATCAGCTCCATAGCTTATCAATAATTTAGCTACTTCTTCCTGTTTGTTTTTGGCTGCACTATGTAAAGGTGTAAAACCTTCTTTAGATGTTGAATTGTGTAACGTATTAACATCAGCACCATACTTCAATAGGTCTTCAACAATTTTCAAATATCCTTTTTCAACAGCAGCATGTAATAACTTAGGATTATTTGCATCTTCGAGATTAACAATAAGACCATATTCTAGAAGAGCCTCAACAATCTTTTTATACTCTTCTCCATAGCCGTGCACTGCGATTTTAAGAGAGCTTCTGTTACTTTGATGATTAATATCAGGACAATACTTTAAAACATCCTCAACAATCATTAAATATCCTTTTTCAACAGCGAGGTGTAGTGTGGTTTTACCATCTTTGTCCTGATTATCAACTTTAGCTCCATGTTGTAAGAGCAGCTTTACAACTGTTTTACGTCCTGTTTTGGTAGCAATATGAAGTGGCGTTAAATTACTATTTGTGCTAGCATTAATATCAGCACCTTTATTCAAGAATAATTTCACAGCTTCTTCATTGCCTAGTTCAGAAGCAAAATGTAGTGGCGTATATCCTTCCTTCAATATGAAAGAATGAATACAAGCACCATGGTTTAGAAGATCTTCGGCAATATGCATATATCCTTTCTTAGCAGCAATATGAAGAGGGGTTATACTATCTTCCCCTTTAACATCAACATTAGCACCTCTACTTAAAAGCAACGTGATAACTTCTTTACTACCTTTTTCAACAGCAAAGTGCAGTGGTGCATAACCTTTTTTCCATGTTGAAGTACACACACAATTAACATAAGCTCCATATTTTAAAAGATGCTCAACAATCTGTAAATACTCTCTCTCAGCTGCAATATGAAGAGGAGTTATACCATCATTGCTTCTGACGTTAATGTTAGCTCCACGATTTAAAAGTAGTTCGGTAATTTCCATTTTCTTATTTTCAATCGCATTGTGAAGCGGAGTTCTGCCATACTGATTTTTAGCATCAATGTTAGCACCTCTGTCTAGAAGCATCTTAACAATTTCTATGTCACCATTTATAGCAGCAAAATGAAGTGGAGTATTAGAAGGTCTTTTGTTTTTGCTGTTAACTTTAGAACCGTTTGTTAAAAGTAGTTTAGTAACCGCTGTATGTTTATTCTCAATAGCATCACGAAGTAAAACATATCCTTCTGACCATGCTTGTGAATAAGATAGTCCAAAAGAATTAATTAACTCCCTTGCTCTTTCTAGTCTTCCTTCACGAACTGCAGAAATTAAACTGTAGCTTGTATTATCATTGCCTAGCATAACTACTTACCCTCCAGATTATAACATTTTCCTTATATTAATATAATCATAAATAGATGATATATTATCCACAGTATATAATATAAGTCAAACTAGTTTAAACATAATATTTTTACTATCTTGCAGTGTTTTAGTTTCTGTAATAAATCCAGGTGTTTACATATACTCTCCTTTAACGCAATAAATATGTCTAATAGAATAAAATGGTAAACTTGTAGCTGTGATGTGGAGTATAAAGTAGCCCATGTACCAAAAATTTGTACTTTTTTCTATATCTACTTTCCTTAATTTGACTCTATGGCTTGCTGAAACTCAGATATTGTAACTGATTTAAGTATAATATTAACTTAGGTTATATATAAATATTTCAATAGTATTATTCAAAGTTTCAAACTTTTAACTCCACTTTCTATATTGACGTCTTGTAAATTTTGATCTGGCTCCTTCAGCATTTTTAACAATTTAGTTGCAATATTCTTATGTTTATTGGCTATAGCAACTTGCAATAATGTATTCCCTTGATTATTACGAGCATTTGTTACAGCTATAAACTCATCAGGTTTTACTGCTTTAAGCTTGCTGATAATTTCAACATTACCTTTTTTTGCATCTCCAAACAATTCTTCAATTAATTTCAGTAGGTTAGTAACTTTTTGGTCCTTAGAAAGATCAATAGGTATTTTACCTTCTTTGTTCTCAATGTTATAAATTGCACCATGTTTTAATAAAGATTTTACAACTTCCAAGGAGCCACCTTTAGCTGCAACATGAAGTGATGTAGTACCACTAGAAGTAGTTTTAGCATTAACAAAGTCATTTAATTTATCACGACTGATATGTTGTAACAGAACCTCAACAATTTCTTTGTAACATTTGGAAGTAGCAGTGTGTAATGGTGTATTACCTTTATTAGTAACTTGACTAACATTAGCTCCATTTGTTAGTAAGATGTTTACAATATCTATGTGTCCATTGCTAACAGCGTAATGCAACGGTGTTCTTCCATCAATATCTTTATCGTTGGCATCAGCTCCATCTTTTAACAGACGCTGAACAGTTCGTATATCACCTTTACTAGCAGCAATGTTGATATCTTTCTGCAGATGCTGGAGAACCTCTGATGCTTCGCTACCCTCAAGCTTAAATCTAAAATTAATCATCTCTATCTTTTTTAAAATATCTAAAACACTCGGATGACTTGGTCCAAAAACAGCTTTTCTTTGATCAAAACTTTCTCTGTAGACTTTAAGTGCGCTGATCCATTTCCCTTGAGCAAAAAGTACATTTGCTATGTTGTATTGAATATTCAAGGTTTCTGGGTGATTTTGTTGTAAAGCTTTTTTCTGGATATTTAAAACCTCTTGAAAAGCTTTCAAGGCTTCATGATATTTATTTTGATTGAAGAGTACCCCAGCAATGTTATGTAACGTTCTCAAGGTATCAGCATGATTAATACCTAAAATTATTTTCTTCTTTTCAAAAACCTCTTTATAGATTTTTAAAGACTCTTCGTATTTACCTTGGTTAGCTAGTACCATTGCTATATTATTTTTGGCACTCACAGTGGCTAGATCATGTGTACCTAGTGTTTCTTTCCTCTTTTCAAAAACTGCCCTATTGATATTTAACGCTTCTTCATATTTTCCCTGTTTATCTAATACTAATGCCATGTGAAACTGAGTATTTAAGGTATCTGAATGATTTGACCCTAGTATTTCCTTTTGTCTCTGATAGACTTCTTGATAAATATTAAAAGCTTCTTCATCTTTCCCCTGTCTATGCAGCACTAAAGCGATTGTACTTCTTGTACTTAAAGTATCCTTATCGTTTAAACCCAGCATTTCTTTTTGTTTCTGAAAAATCTCTTCAAGCATATTTAAAGCTTCTTGGTAAATTCCTTGCTTATATAGCACTTTGGCTATATATGTCTGAATATCTAAAGTACCAGGATTGTCTGGTCCTAGTATTTCTTTTCTTCTTTCAAATGCGCTTCTGAAAATACTTAAGGCTTTTTGGTAATTGCCTTGATTCAAGAGCACTAAAGCTGTATCAATCTGAGCGGATACGTCACTTTGCAATATCTGCTTCAACTGCTCGACTTTTGAAAAGTTACTATGTACTGCAGCAACTACTAACGTTTTGTTCTCTCTATTACGAGCACTCATCACTGCTTTTACTGTATCAATATCCTTTATCTTATTTAGGTCATTAATAACTTGAGCATTACCATCTTTAACCTTTTTAAATGATTCACTGACTAGTTTAAATAAGCTAGTTATACTTTTATCCACAGTAAAATCTGATGGTGTTTTCCCACTGTCAGAGACAGCATTGTATACTGCACCATTAGACAATAGGGCCTTTACAACTTTTAAGTGAGAGAACTTAGCAGCATAATGCAGAGGAGTAAACCCCTTGTTACCAACCACATTAGGATTAGCTTTATTTTGTAATAGAATATTGACAACTCCATCATAGCCCTTCCATGCAGCATAATATAATGGTGTTACACTATCAGCATTTTTGGCATTAACAAACGCTCCTGCTTTAATGTAATTCTCAACCTCTGAAGAGCTATTACGTTTTACAGCCTCAAATAATTTCTCAGTTGATGCTAATAGATTGATAACGTCTTTATCGTTAGTCATTTCTAATGGTCTTCTACAAAGCTTGTCAACAGCGTTATAAACTGCACCATTTTTTAATAAAACTTCAATAACGTCTTTATAACCAAAATTAGCAGCAATATGCATAGGAGTTAAGCCATTAGTATCTTTAGCATTAACGTCAGCACCTTGTGCTATCAAATACTTTACAACTTCTAACCGACCTTTCATTGCAGCATAGTGTAGTAATGTCTGGTTAGCTGTACCAAGCTCATTAATACTCAACCCCTTGCTAAGGAAAAACTCTACGGTATCTTTATAACCTTCTCTAGCTGCAATGTGTATAGGCTTTGATCCAGAGGCATTTTTAGCATTAATATTAGACCCTTCATCTACTAGACATTTTACCATTTCCAAGTTACTTTCCTGTGAAGCAATGTGCAGTATAGTCCAATCATCATTGCCTTTAGCATTCATATCTACTTTTTTATACTGCAGTAACATTTTAACCACTTGCAAATGACCATGTGCAACTGCTAATTCTAAAGGTGTTCTGCTCTTATTATCCTTAACATTAACTTTTGCTCGATTACTTAATAGGACTTCAACAACATTAACATGGCCGTGTCCTGCAGCTATATGTAGTGGAGTACCTTCAACATTTACAAAGTTAACATTAGCCTTGTTTGCTATCAAAACTTCAGCAACTTCTTCATGGCCTTCTTGTGCCGCAAGATATAATGGTGTTATACTATTAATAGTCATAGCATCAACATTGGCTCCCCTTTCTATCAGAGCATTTACTATCCCCTTATGTCCTCTTTTAGCAGCCAAATGTAATATTGTAGCATCTTCAGGACCTTTTATATCAATATGGGCCTTGTTTTTTAGCAAAATCTCTACAATATCCCTATAACCAGCGAGTACTGCTAATGATAAAGGTTCACCACCTTCTGCATTAACACTAGCTCCATTTTCTACAAGAACTTCAACGATCTCCTTATGATTATGCTTAATAGCAGAAAGCAATGGTGTTAGGTTGTTACTCTTAACATTAACACTGGCTCTATTTGCTACCAAAATTCCAACGATTTCCTTATGACCTCCTTCCACAGCTACATGTAATGGTGTACTACCTGCAATACCTTCTGTGTTAACTTTAGCTTTATTTTTTATTAAAAGATTCACAATATCTTTGTGACCTCCCACAATAGCTGCATGTAAAGGTGTAAGACCATAATTAGCACTAGTATTGACTTCAGCTTTACTTTTGATTAGAAAAGCAATAGCGTCTTTATGTCCACTTAGAGCAGCTACATGCAATGGCGTTATGCCATCATTAGTTCTAGCATCAACTTCAGCTTTATTTTTTATTAGAAGATCAATAATATCTTTGCTACCATTCATCGCAGCTGCATGTAACGGTGTACTACCCTTAATGTCTTGAGCTCTAACTTCAGCTTTATTTCTTATTAGGAGTTCAATAATATCTTTGTGACCTTTCAGAGCAGCTACATGTAATGGTGTTAGATTATTATTGGCTTTATCATTGATTTCTACTCCATTTTTTATTAAAAGCTCAGCAACTGCCTTATGACCACTCTCTGCTGCATAGTGTAATGGCGTAGCATTATTTTTATCTTTAGCGCGAATGTTAACCCCATGCTCGAGAAGAGCAACAACTATCTTCAAGTGGCCACTCTGAACTGCAAAATGTAGTGGGGTTATACCTTCCACAGTGGCAATACTAGCATTTGCCTTATTTGTCAGTAAAGCCTTAACAATTTTCTCATGTCCATCTTTTGCTGCGTAGTGCAAAGGTGTGTTATTATAGGTTTTGTCAACAACATTAACATTAGCTCCATGCTTCAATAAAATATTAGCTATCTTTTCATGACCGTTTTCTATTGCATAGTGTAATGGTGTACAACCATCTATAACTCTGGAGTTAACATCGGCTCCTTTGAGAATTAAAGCATTCACTACTTCTAGGTGGCCATTTAGTGCTGCTGTATGTAATGGTATTCCCTCCTTATCGTTTCTTGCATTAACATTTGCCTCATTTTTCAGTAAAAAATTAACTAGCCCTAGATAACCACTTTCTGCAGCTATATGTAGTGAAGTAAAGCCACCCATAGTTTCGTTGATGTCAACATTCGCTTCTTTTTCCAGCATAATCTTAGCAACATCAATATGATTGTTTTTTATTGCATAGTGTAAAGGTGAAAAACCAGCTATATCTTTGGTATTAGTATTAGCATTATTTTTTAGTAGAATTTCAACAGCATCTTTGTGACCATTTTTAGCTGCAATATGTAGTGATGTTTTGCCACTATTATCTAGATCATCAACATATACACCTGTTTTTCCTATAAAAAATTCCACAATATTTTTCCTTCCATATGCAGCAGCAATATGTAGTGGGCTTTGACCATTAATATCTTTAACATTAACGTCTAAGTTTTGATTAAGAACAAATTTTATAATTTCAAGACTAGGTCCCTTAGCAGCAAAATGTAATGTAGTCCATGAGTTAATACTTCTAGCATTGATGTCTGCTCCTTTTTTGAGATAACTCTTTAAGTCTTCAAGATTTCCTTCTTCCAACGCAGCAAACATTTTTTCCTGATTAGTAATAGTGATAAGGTTTTGATCGTATTTATCTTTCAGCTTGGAAGGATCATCTTTTACCGACTTGCCAATTTTCTTCTTACTTTTTATTACATTTTCTGAAATAAGTTTTTTAGCGTTCAAGATAACTGCTATTGAGGGATCAGATAACAATACATCAACTAAGGTATTATCGTGTGCTAAATGATTACGCAAATATTTTCCAGTTAATAAAGGAGTGTTATCATCTAAAAAAAGTAGATTGTTTTCTAGATGCTTCTCTGATCTACCTAAAATTGACATTATATCCAGAACAAGCATTTCTACTACTGCTTGCAACTTTTTATTCCTCTTGTAGAAAGGAAGCTTTTCAGTTAACTTGCCACTTAATGCGTTATTCCTCAAAATACTTTTCAGTTCAGATAACTTCAGTTCAAGCTGGTTATTGTATTTTTCTTCTGTTATGTTGTAAGCCTTCCTTTGTTTATGTATAGGAATAAACGAACCTTTCTCATTCAACTTGTTTCTTAATTCCTCAATCCATTTAAGGTCACCTGTTCCAAGTTCAGCAATGTAAAAAATCTCACAAGTTAATCTATTTACTTTATCAAGGTTGTCATCCTGTATTCTTGACCTAACACTATGAGAAATTTTCATTGATAGTTCGGCTATTTCTTTAAGATTGTGAGACTCTATTTGGGAAGGAATATTCTCTAGTGTTTTATTAACAAAGAATTTTATTCCTCTAATACCATTATGGTCAATCTTATTGTCATTCAAACCAACATCTAAGCTCTTTAATGATATAAACGCCGTAACATAATCAGTTCTGATATTTTTTGATTTAGTTTTTGCAAAATTGATTATGTTATCAATTTTATTAAACAGCTCCTTTTCATAATTCGTCTTTTCAGTTATATTATTGCTTAATTCTTTTATGAGTTTTTCAAGCTTATCATGTTCCATCACTTTAAAACTCTCTGTAATCATTTCATCTAATTCAACGTTACTAAATATTCCAGCAACTTCTTTTATCTCGTCTAAGTTTTCACTACTGGTAATTTTCTTTAGCAACATTATGACTATTTTAATCTTGTTATTGTAAAGAATATCAGTAATTACATTATCGATTCTTTTAGTATCATTTTGAACACCAATAAAAAAGTTAACATCTGTATTTTCCTCAATCTCTGTTCTTTTAGAGAGCGAGTAAGCATGTGACAGTGAATTACGTAAATCTATAATGACTTCTCTTGTGTTCTTTGGTAATGATAGTAGAAGAAGCTCGCTTGTAGTGCTAGATAACTTGGGAGATTCTAGAGTGTTTTTTAAATATTCACCAATAACCTGTAAAACCCTTGTAATAATTAACTGTCCTTCCCTTTCTTTAGGATTAGCTGATAATGCCAACTTTATATAATCACTTATTTTCTCTAAAGAATGAATATCCCTAATTTGTTGATAATCGCTATACAACTCTCCAAATTGAGGATAATTGCTAACGATCTCTGCAACAACCCTCTCACGTTTTAACTTCGGGAGATCAGCAAATTTACCAATGTCCACACCTTCTATAATATCTTTTTCTTCTTTAAGTTTCTTTGCAAAATTTTCCAAGTGGTCTAGTATTTTACTTTTATTCAATGTGGCATTATAGAATAGATTCATTTCCTGTCGTTTTATGTGAGAAGAAACAAAACTGATCAAACAAAATTCCATTTCTTCCCAAGGTAGTCTATCGTAGGTTGATTTCAACTGCCGCTTTAATATATGAATATTTTGTGCAATAAATTTTGCTATGAATAAAAACTTTTCATCTACTTTTTCTGTGTTTGAATACTCTGCCTTTAACAGGCTAATATTTTGAAGTACTAACTCAATCCGCTCTCTTATGTTATTAAGATAACTCTTCACATTCTGATCTTGTCCAGAAGCACTAGAGAAAAAACGGAGGTTTATCAATTTATTTTCAACAAAAATTTCTATCTCTTCTGATAATAATACGTTCTTTAGCTTTAATTCCTCATAAGCTCGTGAAAGAATTTCATCTAATTCCCTGAAATGAACAGCAAAATAATTACCTGGCCATTTATTAATGAGTGTATCAAGAAGTTCAACATTACCTGAACGTATAGCATAATAAAACGCATTATGGCATGTTTCATCCTCATCATCTGGTAATATAGTAGTTTCTCTGATGCCAACAGATAAATTACTGAGAATTTTACTATTATTGCCAAGTAGGTATTCTAAAATCTTTACCTTATTGTGTTTACAAGCTAAGATAACTAAGTTAGTACTCTTAACAGGATTGTTAGCATTATCATAATAGTCTCTCAAAGTTACTTGATCTTCTGCATCACTTATGTAATCAATAAAATTGCTTAATTTTTTTAAGCTGTCGACATTACCATCTGATATTGCCTCTTCGAGTTCAGTTAAAACCAGGAGATAAAGTTCTTCAGCTTTTGCTTTTCTGCGGTAGAGCTTTTTATATTCTCTAATAAACTCCTCTTTTGATGTGTAAGAACGTGATAAAAACTGTTTATCTTCTTGATAAAAACTGGTTTGTTGTTTAGGTACATGCATAAACCCTCTCTGAGATATATTTACACCAGTATTAGAATAGCAAAGTTTACTTAATATGGCAAAAATTAAAATAGCATCTTTTGTTAATAAAATATTTTTGAGAGAATATCTACTAATCCTGCAATTTCAGGACGAAAAGCCTTCACAACATTTGATTTTGGGTGTGGGAAATGTGTTGGTTGTTTAAATTTTTAGTAACACCTACTAATAATAACCCGTTTGAAAACAACAAAGAGAAATGATGATCAACTTACATAAAAAAGCACTAAGTTTAGTGTTTTGGCATTATAGCAATCTCTTATGTATCACCTCTCTGGAACCATACGACTAATTGTTGTTCATAAAAAACTCTAGTACTGACAAAAAATGTATTTATTCTAATCTTGCACGTTTGGTATCATTACTTATAGAAGTTTCATAAAGTCTTGTACCAGGCTCTACGAGATTATTTAAGGAACTTAAAGATTGAAAAGTACGTTTATTGGAATCATCAAACGCTACTATAAAGTTTAACAAGTTATCATTAGATAGATATTCAGTTATATTATATGTAGAATCATGATCCAGAATAATTTTCTTTTCTTTGGCATCTTGATCTGCCACATCTAATTTAGTATAAAATTGTATCTTACTTAACTTATTTAACAAATCTGCTCTTTCTAAAAAAGGTTTTACCTTATCTAATATGATATCATTATATATAGGATAGCGTATGGAATAATCAATTTTTGCTAGTCTTACAGATAATTGATTATTATATAGTACATGTATGTTGAAGTTATTTGTAACAAATTCATATAGTGGAAGGCTATCTTTTATTTCATCTGTTTTCATTTGAAGAATTTCACAAACACAGTCATCTAGATAACTTGATAATTTACTGTAATTACTGCATCCTTTATAAGGAGATAAGTCAATAATTTTTCCGTAATCCTTATTGAAGTTCCTTACTAAAGTAAATTTAATCAACAATTTAGCGCATGCTAGATCACTTACAGCGTTATCTAAAGATGTGGAACAATTATCATAAAGCCGTCGTTCACGATTTCTTATATTAATATCAGCTCCATATTCTAATAGTTCTTTAACTACTTCCAGATTTTTACCACTTTTTTTTACAGCATGGTTCAGTGCAGTATTGCCTTTACGGTTTGTTGCATTTACATCAGCACCATGTTTCAGAAGTTCTCTAACTAATTCTAATTCCTTCCCCAGTGTTATAGCAGAATGTAGTGGAGTTTCACTATACATGTTTCTTGAATTGACTTCGGCACCACCTAACAAAAGCTCTTTAGTAATTTCTACACTACTAGTAGTATGAAGTAACGTATCTCTATTCCTTTCTACTCTAAGGTTAGCATTAGCACCTGCAGACAAAAGAGCTTTAACTTTTTCTAAGTTTCGTTCATAGACTGCTTTTTCTAATTCTTTGTTAATATTATTATTTAGCATATTTTTAAAATCCTCCTAAATTTCACTATTTTGTAACAAAATTTTTGTATATTTTCTAGATCTTGGCACCCTCATTAGAGTTTCATTTAAGAGAGCTATAACTTTAAACTCTTTACTCGATTTTCTACGCTGACATCTTGTAAACTCTGATCTGGACTTTTTAATATTTCTAATAATCTACTTGCAAGGTTTGAGTGTTTATTGATTACTGCAACCTGGACTAATGACTTGCCTTGATCATCACGAGCATTTGTTACAGCTACGCGCTCATCGGGTTTTATTGCTCTCAGCTTACTGATAATTTCAACATTACCATTTTTTGCATTTTCAAATAGCTCTTCTACTAATTTCAATAGGTTAGTAATATTCTGGTCTCGAGAAAGATCAAGTGGTGTTTTACCTTCTTTATTCTTGATGTTATAAATTGCACCATGTTTCAACAAAGATTTTACAGCTTCGAAAAAGCTATTTTCAGTAGCAACATGCAACGATGTAGTGCCTTTAACTATTGTTTTAGCATTAATAAAATCACTCAATTTATTGTGGCTTACACGTTGTAACAAAGCTTCAATAATTTCTTTATGACCTTTGGAAGCAGCAGTGTGTAATGGTGTATTACCCTTGTTAGTAACTTGAGTAGCATCAGCTCCATTTGCTAGCAAGATATTTACAACTTTTATGTGCCCATTATTAACAGCATAATGTAATGGCGTTCTTCCATCCACGTTCTTCGAATCAATGATTGCTCCATCTCTAATGGAACTCTCAATTCCTAAATAATTATTATCTTCTATAGCCTTAAATAACTTCTCAACCAATTTTAGTAATTTTATTACTTCTGGGTTTCCTCTTCTTTCCGCAAAGTGTAATGGTAAAACATATCTACCTCCTTCAGCTCTAGCATTAAAGTATGCTCCGCTCATAAGTAGAGACCTAACTATATCTAAATTACCAATTTGTGCCCCTAAGTGTAAAGGCGTAGCATTTTTATCCATTTTTGCATTAACATCCGCTCCATTTATAATAAGAGTTTTAACTACCTTAGGATGACCATATTGAGCTGCAAGATGTAGGGCTGTGCCTTTATTTTGATTTTCTTTTACATTTACATCAGCACCATGTTTCAATAGAACGGTTGCTATCTGATCATAACCTTTTTCTGCTGCAAAATGTAAAGGAGTCCAATTTGTGTGATCTAAAGCATTAATATCTGCTTCCTTTTCTAAGAGCAATTCAACCACCTCTAAATGATCATGGTCTACTGCAAAGTGTAGAGGTGTAGTACTTTTAACTGTTTTAGCATTAATGTCTGCTCCTTTATCAAGCAAAGATTTAGCAACTTCTAAATTACCATCATATGCTGCACAATGTAGAGGAGTCCAACTTCTGTTATCTAGAGCATTAATATCTGCTCCATTTTCAATCAAGAAATTCATTATTTCCAAGCGATTATGTTCTGCTGCCAAATGTAGAGCTCTTCTACCATCATCCATCTTTGCATTTATATTTGCTCCTTTTGCAATTAAGCTCTCTACTATTTTTAAAGAAAAACCATTATATGCTGCATTATGTAAAGGAGTCCAATTCTGATCATCCACGGTGTTAATGTTTGCTCCATTTTTAATTAAAAAATCACTCACCTCGAAATGACTTTGCTGAATTGCTAGATGCAAAGGTGTAAAACCTTCGTTTTTTTTAGCATGAACATTGGCTTTTTTCTCTATTAGTAGCTTCACTACTTCTAAGTGACCATTCTGAGATCCTATATGTAAAGCTGTGGAATTATCGTGGTCCTTAGCATTAACATCAATTCCCCTTACGAGAAGAAGAGACTTAACTACTCCAAAGTGATTACGTTCTGCTGCTAAATGTAGAGGTGTAAGATTCTCATAATCCTTAGCATTAACATTAGATTTTGCTTTTAGTAAAATGTCTACTAACTCTAAAAAGCCATTTTGAGACGCTAAATGTAGAGGTGTAATCTTATCATCTGTTTTTGCATTAACGTTTGCTCCCGCTTCAAGCAGAACTTTAACTATATCTAACCTACCAGTTTGTGTTCCCAGATGTAAGGGTGTAATGTTTGCATCAACTTTACGATTACCTATGCCTGAAGATCCAGCGTTAATATTAGACCCTTGTGAAATAAGAGCTTTAACTACTTCGAGGTTACCATTTTGTACTGCAGAATGCAAAGGTCTTGCTCGATCATTATTTACAGCATTAACATCTAATCCCTTTTCAATAAAAACATTTACTATATCTAGATGACCATTCTCTGCTGCTAGGTGTAAAGGTGTATTAAGTTTATCTGTTTTAGTACTAAGATCTGCTCCATTTGCAATCAAGGTGTTGACTATATCTAAATATCCTTGCTGGGATGCAAAACTTAAAGGTGTAAAGCCTAGAATGGCCCTATGGTTTACATCTGCTCCATGAGCAATAAGAAAGTTAACCATCTCTAAGTGATTTTTTGCAATTGCAAAATACAGTGGCGTAAAGCCATCGTACTTAATCTCTGAGTTAATATCTAAACCCCCTCCTAATAAAGTGTTGACTAAATCCAACTGACCATTTCCTGCTGCTAAATGTAGTGGTGTAAGACTAAGATGTTTCTGAGTTTCATAATTTTCGTTTAAAAACTCTACAAAAAATTGTAGCTGATCCAGATTATTAGATATTCTATTAGTAAACATAAAGGCCTCGCATGAAGAATTTATGTAAAATATAGTATCTACAAGTTTTTAAGCAAGATAAATCTTCTTCTTAAAAAAGATACTGTGATCCAATCTGTGTGCTTATAACTTTTTTATTTGATCATGAGTGATCAGCTGTCTCAGCTGCAATAGAGACACCTGCCTTAAGTAGTTACATCAATTTTCTCTGTTTTTGCCCCTTTTTTTTCTGATGAAGATGTCTTCATTCTTCTCAGTAGCCAACATTCTTTTTAAAGTATAATCGTTACGGCACCAAAGCATTAATAATTATACACAATTGTGAAGAAATATTCAATCTTTTTATTGTTTTGAATGTGTTGATGAAAAAAACGTCTGTCAGAGATCATCTGAGAATTGCATTTTAGGCTTTAGATGTAGAAGGGGTCTTATCGTCTTTTTATAAATACTCTAAAAATAGGCTTAAATCGCCAAGAGATGGATATCATGAATTTAGTAGCGTAAAAACATCAAAGATACCTCATATCATAAAGTTTAATGTCAACATTTGGTGCAACATTCCTGATTTACAAAGCAGAGTCAATAAAGGTTGCAAATAATCTACTTATGTTGGACGTTTCTGTTAATGCTATTTCTAAAATAACAGATTTATCTATTGAGGAACTTGAAAATCATGCTTCCAAAACTTAACCTGAATTAAAAGCAACATTAGTTTACTGATTTCTACACAATATATTAAAATACCAACAAAGGTGATTACATAATTAATTATCTGCATTACTGGATGAAATTCTTGTGCTTCTGTATTCAATATATAATATTAAAAAAATATTTTAGTAAATTTATTAAAGTAGATACTAGAAACTCGCTTATTTTGTTTTTCTAGCTCAGTTATAGTTTTCGATTTTGCTTGCAGAATTTGTCTATCACTTTCTGGTTATCCTCTATCATTTTACTTGCCTCTTGCTGAAGAAATTTGATATTTTTGAGTGTAATATTGTCCATCTCAGTCGATGCTACTTTCAATTGCGATTGTATTCTTATGTATTTATCATCTATTACTTGTTCTAGTTGATAATCAACGCAATCCAATCCAGAAGCGAACATCACATTCAGTAGTGGCTTGATCCACCCTATTTTGCCAAATTTCCTTGAGTTAGCATACTTTATACTTCTATCTGTTCCACCAGTGCCTATTGATAGCAGTATAATCTCATCATTTGGAAATAATCTCTTGCCACTTGCATATGCACAAGCTGCTGGATTATTAGCAAACACTCCGCCATCTATCAACACTCTCTCTGTTTGGCTAATTTTCAGACGTTTTGGTGTGAAGTACGTTGGAGCAGCTGTTGTAGCTCTGAGTGCATCTTTCAACTTAATGTTTTTTTCTTTCCAACTTTTGAAGAAAAATTCACAACTATTGTGAATGTCATAACTTGTATCTTGTAAAAAGCATCTAGTGTTTTAAGCTTAAGCATTAGGTGGAGAAGGGAAGAACTCTGAGTCATAACTTAGATATAAAATCTGTTGACCAGATAAGAGTCCCCTTCTCAAAAGTATAGGCTGGACGGTATCGTAGAAAGACCTCAATGGTTCTAATTCTGTATTCACAAGGTAAGCCTTACTTTTCATTTTAAAATAGTAACGTATGGAGTTATATATGATCAACAACTTTCTTGGTATAGATGTTTCAAAAGAACGCTTTGACGTTTTTCTTTCGTTTATAAGTAAAAAAGGAAAACGTGAAACTAGAAAAAGGAAATTTAAAAACGATGATTCTCGATTTCAAGGCCTGGCAAACTTTCTACAAAAACATAACATAGAAGAGGTAAAAGCCTGTATGGAAGCTACTGGTTGCTATAGTGAAGCTTTGGCTGAATTTCTCCACAATGCCGGATATTTCGTTAGTGTTGTAAATCCTTATTGCATAAAATCTTATGCAAGGAGTAAGCTGAAACGACAAAAGAATGACCAGTATGATGCAGAGATTATTGCAGATTATTGTCAAAGACAGGAACCTTCTCGTTGGACACCACCTTCTCCTGAAAAGAAAAAATTAAAACATCTTTATCGTTGCTCAGATGCATTAAAAGATGAGTTAACACTAGCAAATAATCATTTAGAAAAAAAAGAGAGACTTCCTGAAGAAGTTGTAAATGCTTGGGAAAGCCTTGCAATGAACATAGAACAATCAACAGAAACAATAAAAAACTCCGTACGTGAACTATTAAATCAACACAAAGAATTGTTGGAAAATTTTCAACTTCTATTGACTATTCCAGGCATAGGAGAAGAATCAGCAATAGCTATTTTAGCTGAAATTCCTGATATAAAAACTTTTATAAATGCCAGGCAATTGGCAGCATATGCTGGAACTATACCACAAAATATAACATCAGGCTCATCTGTACATGCCAAGCCCAGATTAAGTAAAACCGGTTCACGCATATTACGTAAGGCAACGTACTTTCCTGCTATAGTAGCTAAAAATCACAATCCTATCATTATGACTTTTTGTGAGAAGTTAAAAGAGAAAGGCAAGCATAATATGGCCATTGTGGGAGCTGCAATGCGTAAATTACTCCATATAGTTTTTGGTGTTTTAAGTTCAAGGAAGGCTTTTAATCCAGATCATATCAAGAACTATAGAGTTAGGAGGTTTACTGAAGCTTAAAAGGAAACGTCCAAAAATGCGAGTTCTAGATTAAAAGGTTAAAGTTTATGATACTACTGTACAGAATTTATCTATTGCTTTTTGATTACATTCAATCATCATTTGTGCTTCTTTTTTTAAACACTTGATATTTTCGTATGTTGTATTGTCCATCTCCGTTGATGCTACTTTTAGCTGCGATTGAATTCTGATATAGCTATTGTTAATAATCTGGTCTAGCTGATAATTTACACAATCTAGTCCAGAGGCAAACATTACGTTTATCAATGGCTTAATCCAGGATATTTTGCCAAGTCTTTTCGATCTGAGGTATTTAATGGAATGAGACGATCTGCCAGTGCCGATGGACAGAAGTACTACATCATCGTTAGGAAATAGCTTTCTGCTGCTTGCATAGCTACATGCTGCTGGATTATTGGCAAAAACTCCTCCATCTATTAATACCATTTCCTTTTGGTTGATTTTTAAATATTTAGGTGCAAAGTAAGTAGGTGCTGCAGTTGCTGCTCTTAATACATCCCTTAATTTAATAAAATTTCTATCCTCTTTCCAGCTTTTGAAGAAAAATGGGCAATTATTGTGAATATCGTAACTCGTAATCAACACATTACTTAAAGTGTTTTTAAGGATATCATCGCCAAAATATTTATGAAGTACATGTTCAATATTTTTACTGGGGTATTGTGCACCGTTAATCCAAGAAAATATTGATCTTCTTAGAAATGAAGACTTAAAAATATAAGGTCCGTACTCCTGATAAAGATTAACCAAGTCATCAGCTGAATATTGTAGCTTTCCTTTGCTATCTTTTTTACATAATCCTGCTACAATAGTACCACCAGTTGAAGTACCCACCAATAAATCAAAAATTTGAGAAATAGGTTTACCCGTTTTTTGCTCTATTCCGGATAATATCATTGCTGGAATAATTCCTCTTATTCCACCACCATCAATTGAGAGAATATATTTTGTCATTTGTACTAAACTTTAGATGTTCTTGAGTATCTTTATTACCTGGTTACAATTGCTGCTTGTTTTATAAGAGACAGATTCGCTGAACGTATAACTGATGCACTGCCTCTCACATTGACTTTAACAGAGTTGCTTAGTAACTTTGTAAAACAATTCTCATAAAACTAAGAAGGCACAGTAAAAAATTAGTGTAACTATTTATAAGTACGCCACACAAACTGAAAGTACTTATAAATAGTTACACTAGTTTATAGAAGGTATCAGCCTAAATTAAAACTTTTTGTTATTTTTTATTCTTTTTAGCTAAATAATTTGTTGACAATAAAGACGGTATCTGGTGAGCAGTAGATTACTTGCAACATCGGCCATAGTACTTTCACCAAAGTATTTGTTGAGAATAAATTCCATATTTCTATACAAGTACTGAGAACCACTCAGCCAAGAAGCAATTGATTTTCTCCAAAATGATGATTGAAAGATATAAGCTCCATACTCTTGGTAAAGTCCAACTAAATCATTGGCAGAGTATTGAGGTTTATTGCTTTTACAAAGTCCAGCAACAATAATCCCACCGGTTGAGGTTCCTGCCATTAAGTCAAAAATCTGGGAAATTGGCTTTCTTGTTCTAGATTCAATTTCTGCTAGAATAATGGCAGGAATGATTCCTCTAATTCCACCTCCATCAACGGATAAAATATACTTTGCCACTTTTTTATTTGTGTTTCTGCTCAAGTTCATTAACTTCTTCAGCAAGATTTTTAACTCTTTCTTCAAGGCGATAGATGATTTCTGTAGTCCTTTGATTTTGCTCTATAAATTTATCATGCATATGCACTCTTAAGTCGAGCTTAGCTAGCCACCAGATCAATGCTATTGTTTGTATCACCATAGTAGCAATTACTGCCATAGGAATCTTTCCTGTGTTTGTCATCTTTTTTAAAGGAAAAGTTGTATATATACATATACAAGATTCATCAAAAATACGTCCAAAAAATCTTTTCTAAAATAAAGTTAATTAGTTGCACTAAACAAGCGATGTAAATAATATAATCAACATGAAATCTAGCCTTTTTTGGAAATTGTTAACAAGTTCAATAATACCGATGATATGCGTTATTGTTCTGTATCAGCACTTTAGTACAGACCAATTATCAAAAGATGTGCCAATAAAAAGTAAGGCAAGTGGCAATGATCTGGAAACATTATCTACTGCAGCTGAAAAATGTAATTTAGATACTGTAAGATCCTTAATAAAAAATGTAGTAGATATCAATGCTACTCATCATTTTGGTGCAACATCATTACACTATGCTACAAGCGGAGGCTGTTTGGAAGTTGTAAAATTTCTAATTGAAGAAGGCATTAATGTAAACACTACTGATGCTTTTGGCTGGACAGCTTTGCACTATGCTGCACAGGAAGGACGCTTGGAAATTGTTAAATTTCTACTGAAAAATGGAGCAAATCCTCTTGCTAAAAACAAAGATAAAAAAACTCCTTTAGATCTTGCTGTAGAGGAATTAAACAATAATAAAGAAAAAAAAGATATTTATGAGGAAATTATCAATTTATTTTCCCATAACTACTGTTAATATAGTACGATAGCCAAGGTTATCAATTACATGCTCAGCCCTATTTATTATCCATTTACCATAAACTCCTTTGCGAAATCCAGAAAGATTAATCTTTGCTTCAGCAAATAATTCAGGATTTCCTGGCATTGTGACATTGAGTGTTGCTGCATTACTCATCAGCTGATTCAACTTCGCAGATGCTGCACTTTGTGCCAAATCACTACTTGCATAAATATCTCGCAAAATATAGCTTGGTTCTTGATCACCTACTTTTTCCGTTATTGTCTCTGCTTTTTCATAATCATACCAGTAAGCAATAACCGAGCCATATTGATTACGCTCATTAAATTTTACTTTCCAATTTGTAATATCTCTAGGTGTTAAAGTAATAGTGCTTAAAGTTTTTCCGGTAACTGACTTTGCTTTTCCTTTTGAAACAAACAGTAAATACCCTCCAGCAGGTTTTGCTATTGCTCCATAAATTTGAGCAAGCCTGGTTAAAAAATGCATATCGCTCTCTGCAGTCTGATCAATATGTGATATCATGATATTTGCAAACTCTGCAGCAACCTTAGCTTGATAGCCATGTTTGTCTGCAATCTTTTTTACCAAATCATTTAAGGTGATTTGATGCCACTCATTAAACACTTGTTCCTTTAATGACTCTTTTAGATCCGCTGCATGACTCTTGATTTTTAGTCCTTGTGGCGGGCCTTGTAGCGTAATTTCATTCACTATGTAATCTCCCATCGGCACAATGCCAGTTTCTTTATACCCAAGTAAAATATTTAGCTTTGCCCCAGTTCTAGGAATTTCAAATAATGAATCACGGTCATCAAGATGAATTACAGCAGTATCACTTATTACTCCAGCTTCATCAGTAATATGCATTGATACTAACCGACTTTTTATCAACTCAGTGATTAAAATTCCCTCTACTGAAATACTAAAGTCTGGTGTCATTTTAATCCCATAGTTTTACTACTTGCTTTTGTGTCTCTTTTTGAATAACAGGAAGTTTAATGATTAATCCTGCAGGAAGAAGTTCGTACTCTGAAAGCCCAGGATTAGCTCTTAACACAATCTCAACTGCTCCTGAGCTGAATCCATAGTAGTTCCAGCAGATTAAATCTAACATATCATTTTCCTTAGTTTTGTAATATATCATTATCAAGTTGTATATCATCAACTGGATTATTTAGTGATCCGTCTGACAACACGTTATCATAGTGCTTCAAACTTAAGTGAAACTCAATCTTTCTTGCTTCACCATTTGGAAAAAAATATCTCTGCGTTTCTTCTATTTTCACAATAACAAAATGGCCTAAAATGTTACCTTGGCCATCAATGAGTAAAAGAGGTTTCGATAAATTTCGCATATTATTTATTTGTCCCAGTCCTCCTGAATAGATTACTCCCGCAAGCTCAATAACGTCCTCTCCAGGACCAATACTTTGAAGTAATGGCTTTTCTCCAATACGCTCAAGTGCAGGCCAGCGATATTCATTCCTGCGTGTGAAACCTCGCTCAGTTAATGAAAATCTATATGGACCAAGAGACAGCATAATTTAATTTATATCATAAAGTGCGCCACTAAATTGCTCTCTAATTCGCTCCATTACTTCATCAGCAATACTACGTACGTCTTGTCCAGAGCTTGGGTGAATATTAACATTAAAGTGATTATTGTGTGTTTTATTCTCTATAGTCTTATTGTGCGCTGCAATTGGGTGCTTAAGGGCGTCGCTTATAGTATTACTTACAGATCTAACTTCTAGTTTAGCCTCATTTTTTTTGCTCCATAGATTATTGATTGTTTTAAAAGGCTGAGTAATATTATTCCAAAACTTTCCTACCCAATCAGAAAAAGATTTCCATACAATTTTTACCGATTCCCAGATAGTAACAAAAAAGTTCTTTACCACTTGCCATTTGGTAATTATCAAAGTTGCAGCAACAGCAAGACCACCAATAATCAGCCCCATAGGGTTGCTCATTACGGCAATTGTCAATGCTTTAAATCCAGCAATTATTGCTGGAAAAACTGCAGAAAGACCTATTTTTACCAAAGTAACAACAGATCCAAACATTTTCCAAGTAGATAAAAGAGCAAATAAGGAACCTTTTACAAAAGTCCAAGCATATCCAAGAGATATGGCTGCTATTTTAATACTAATCAATGTTGCAATCGTACTTATGATCACTGTAGTCAGTACTGGATATTCCTTGGCACAAAGTGCTACTTGTGTAGTTGCTGACCTCAGAAGATTAACAGTAAAATTTAAAGGTGGTAATAGTACAGAACCAAGATTCATTCCTACTTCTGCTATTGAGTTTTTAAGTAACTGAAGGTTGTTTGCTGTAGTATTTGCTCTATTTTCAAACTCCCTTTGCATTGAGCCCTTATATTCCCCGTTTATTAATCGTAAAGATTTTTTGTATTCATCAAGACTACCAATAAGTAGTGCTATATCATCTTGATATTCAAGGCCAAAGAGATCAAAGAGAACGCTAGAACGTTCTTGCTTATCTAGTTTTGCAATTGTTTCTAAAAACTTAACTAATGTGCCTTGTGCATTCTTGCCAATTGCTTTCTCAAATTCCTTAGCATTTATTTTTAGCTGCTGAAAAGCTTTTTGAAAGTTTCCACCCTGTTTACTTGCTGTTTGCAGCTTGCTAAGCATTGCATTGATTGCCGTACCTGCTTTTTCAGGAGTTTTGCCAAGACTAATGAAGCTACTTGCCAGAGCTCCTGCTTCCGCTACAGTTAAGCCAAATTGCCTTGCCGTACCACCAATTCTGTTTAGTGCAGGAACAATGTCCTTAGCTTTTGCGGCAGTGTTATCAGAGATATGATTTATCGCATCACCAACGCTTTTCATTTCACCAATTTTAATTTGGTAAATATTAGAGAGCTTAGCAATAGCATCTCCTGCCTCTTCTGCTGACATATCAAATGCAGTTGCCATCTTGGCCACAGTGTCTGTGAAAACCGTAAGATCCTTAGCTTCAATACCAAGCTGCCCACCACTTGCAGTAATTTGCGCAAGTTCTGCTGCAGATAGCGGAATTGCTCGTGACATCCCCTTTAATGTTTCACCAAGTTTTGTCAAGCCATTTACATCTGTATCTTCAAACTTTACAACTTTCTTTACATCAGCCATGGCACTCTCAAAACTAATTGCAGCCTTAAGTGGTGCTGCAAGGGTGAGGCCAAGTGCCACAGCATCCATCATTTGAGCTTTGAAATTTGCTCTTTGCGCTAAAACTCCTTTACGTTTTTGCATTACGGAATTTAAAGCTGTATAGTTATTTTTAAGCTTTTCAATAGAAGAGCCAAGTTTAACTTGATCTCCAATAAGAGATTTTATATCTCTACCACTTTTACTGAACTCAGTGCGTAGTAGGTGGAGAGCACTTCTTTTTTGTAAATAAGCCGTTTTAGCTTTCAGTGCTGCAGCTTTGGATCTTGTAAATTCATTTTGCAGGCTCTTACTTGGTGCTTCTACATTTTTTATCTGTTTAGCCAGAGATTTTGTTTTTATTTCCAGTTCATTCCAAGAACGCCTAGCAAGCAGAGCATCGTGGCTTAATTGTTTAAACTTGAATACTGATTTACTTGATGATTCAAGTTGTTTTATCGTACTACCAATACGAGAAAGTTGCTTCGTGCTACCTGCTATCGTACTATTAAAACTGCTTTGCAGTGTTGCTCCAATTACTATAGAAATTGCCTTCATTTGTATAATTTTCCGCTACTTTCAAACCAAGTAATAAATTCTTCAATATCCATATCAAGCCACTGATTGATTCCACCACCAACCATTGAGCTAAGTGATAATATGCTCAACCTCAATTCTTCTGCTGAGACAAAAAACCTTGTAACGTTTCTTGAATCTTATTGTAGTCTGCTAAATCAAATTCTTCTACTGCTTCTCTTGAAATACTTGCAAGATTTGCAATCAGTGCTACTTCTTTCTCTGCATCGCTATTACCCATACGTTCAACAGCTAAACGATCTCGAACTTTTGGACGGCGTAGAGTTAGCTCTGAAACTAAAATTCCATCGATTTTTATTGGTTCAGTTAATTTAATTTTTTGCATTGTTTTACCCTTTTAGTTAAATTCCTAAAGCTGTGCGCATAGAAGTCATTTGATCAACACCATCGATCTTGCGAATCATATTCTCAGCGTCAATTTCAATCAATTCTCTGCCATCAATGGTAAGCTTATAATAGTTGGCAGCAATTATACATTTTAGTGTTGCTTTTTCAGCAGCCTTCCAGTTACCAAAATCAAGTTCCTTAAAGAGCCCTCTTAAGTTAATTACTACTGATTCGGCATCACTACTTCCCTGCAAACCTCCTCTTAAAGTAAGAGAAACAGCATTATTGTTTATCAATCCGAAAAGTCTAAAGAGCTCAGAGTCATATTCAGAAAAAGTGAAATCTGCTTCAAGCTTTTCCATGCCCATATCAATATTTATTGGAATATCCATACCACCAGCTCTGTATTCTTCTGTTTTTATGGTAAGTTTTGGCAAGGTTACTTCATCTATTTTTCCTGCATAGCCACGACCATCAACAAATACGTTAAAATTCTTTAGGATCTTTGGTAACATCTCTCTTTCTCCTTTTACAATATTGCGCCACTCACAAGGTGTGACCTGAAAGTAATCTGTTCAGCTGGATATGGTGGCGTGAACTCAAAATCAAAAGACACTTTTCCGCTTGCAATATTTGTTGGTGTATTGAGCTCTGGAGTTGCATAACATTTTCCGCTAATAATCGCCCCTTGCGCTTTTAAATTTGCAAGATAAGAATTTACCCCCTCAATCACATCATCTATATAAGTTTTGGTAATATTGCGATCAACTGCCCATAAATGAGCTCGAAGTAGACTATCGTTGATTAAATCTGCAGTCCTTCTCACTGACAAAAAAGCCCATTTTGAGTCATTTGAACATGTTCTATTTCCCCAAAGCCTATAGCCATTTTGATGAATTATCGTTGTTACTTCATTTTCATTCAAGTGGTTTGCTCTACAATTTATATTACCGAGCGTAAAATCAATAGGCCTGCTTGTTCCAACAATACCATTTATCTCTTTATTTGAAGGTGAGTGCCAGAAGCCTTGCTCGCTATCTATCTTAGCTATTAAACCAGCTACAAATGAACTTGGAGGGAGAATTTCTTCTTTTCCTTCAATAAAAACCTTAACCCACGGATCAACAACATAAACTCTTGAGCTGCCTACACTTTTTCTCCATTTTATTGCTTCTTCATCATTGGTATTTGGTCCATCTGCTACTATTATTGCTCTTAGCTTTTCTGCTATAGGAATTAAAGCGCTAACCACTGGATTTCCAGCATCTCCAGATAATTGATGAGTAAACTGAGGTGCAATTAGTATTCTTGGCGCAACATGAACTATGCTTTCACTGCTTAAGAACGCTTGAATTCCCTGATATTCTCCAGTTTCTTCGTTAACTCCACCAATGACATTGCTGAGCGTCTCTTCTACTTTCTCCTCAACTCGAATAACTACTACTGTTGCACCAATTTGGGAAAAAATTGCATTAATAGCTGAAGGCAAAGTCCCAGATTGACCAAGTTTTGCTGCTTCTTTTAAGCTTCCTGCTATTAATATTGGTTTATTTAGTGGAAACTTTTGCCCGTCAGCATCAGGTGCAGTACCAATTACTCCAATTACCGATGATTTAGCTGTTCGTACTGTCCTCGCTCCTGAGGTAACCTCGATAACATTTACTCCATGTAGAAACTGTTCTGTCATTTCTTTTTCCCCTTTTCAACTTTCTTGCATTTTTTGTTTACAATCATCTAGCAAAGTTTGCAGCTCTTCCTTACTTTTAGCTTCACCGATTTCCCTTTCAGCTATATCCACCAATTCTTCGCACTTGATTATTGCTTTTTTCGCTCTTTTTGCTTTTTCCTGAATTATTCTTGCCATTTCTACTACTGAAATTCCTCGGACTTTTGCTAATGGCTCTATAATTTCTGCATCTTTTTTGTCTATAGATTCTGGTGCTGCTAAAATGTTCTCTGCGGCTTTTGCTTGTATTTCGTACGACTTAGACTTCTGATGAGAATATCCTGCGTATTGGTGAGTATAGTTATCATAATAAGCATGAAGATTAGAAAGTGCAGAAAACTTCGCATTTTGTAGTAACTCCAATTCAATATCTTCTTGATTCCGCTGAGCAATTTTGCCTCCTTCTGTTAAACAATAGCTTTTTTGCCAATCAAAATCTTCTGGTGCTTCATACCAATCATTTTCAGTTGGCTTGCTTTCAAGTGTTGTTGTTTCTACTTGTTTATCATTTTCAAATCTAATGTAGATAGACATTGTTTGTTACCTCCAAATCTCATACGTGTTAGATAATCCTGGACATTGCCAAGCTTTTAGCGTTCTCTCCACATCTACTTCAAGTCCTGTAGTTAGAACATTGCTACGTATGTTATAAATCCCCCACTGAATAAATTGACCATAGTTGTGTACATAATTTGATGCAAGCATACCTTGACTAACTTGTGTTCTGGAATACAGATAAGATGATGTGTAAAGTAATATTGCAACTGTTTTTCCTGCTGGAATCTCCACATTACCAGATCCGGCTAACTTGCTATCAGAACTCATGTATTGGTAAACATTTTTCCATACTATTTTTGAAATACTTGATTTATTAGAATTAGTGTTATCAGGAGTTCCCACAAATAATCCTGCTCCCCCATACTCCGTACTCGAATACGATGATCCAACAAATTCCATTGTCTTATTTATGTTCACATTGGTTGTATTTTTTACAAATACTACTCCAAGTGCAGCATACGGGTAATAGTATATCTCATCATAACTACCCGAAAAACTTTTTGTGCATAACTCTCCGTAAATAAATGTTCCTTTACTTCCCTCTATAAAACTTAGTTGTCTTGGCCGATAAAAACTAACGTAATCTGTATTGTACGTATGGCTACCTGCTAGTAGTTGTAACATATAGTCAGTTTTTGTTATATCACTACTCCACTTTCCAAGCTCTGTCGTAAAAGTTCCGTGGCCAAAATAATTATTTTTTCTGCCAAGTACACCAAATAAGAAAGGTAATGACCCTGGTTCAACCATGTTGCGCTTTCTTATTTCATTTATAAGAGACACTTTTAACTGTTCATCCCGAGTTTTTACCTCATTTATCAGGGATGTTTTTAATTGGTTATCACGAGTTTCTATTTCCCTAATAATTGATGAGCCAGATGGTACATTATTAACAGCACGAAAATCTTCTACTAAACCTTTAAGACCATCTTTATGACTATTACTAATGCTATTTATTGCTGCAATATTGGCATTCTTTCTCGTATCAAGTAGCGATATATGCGAATCTGATGATGCTTTTAAAGTATTTAAGGAATTATCCCTAAGCTTGTTAATTTCATTGACAGAATCTGTTTTCGCTTCAGTTATTGCAGATATTGAATTTTCCTTATTGCTATTTATGTCACTTAAGTGCGTCCTTGCAGCGCTCAAGAGTTCTTTTAACTTACCATCTGTCATCTGTACAATTTCAGAAACCGCACTTTTGTCGATTATTGATTCCAGTGCTTTAGCAAGATATGCTAGTTGATCTGGTGTACTACTTCCTGCTAAATCTTTAAGCCTTCTCTGTAGTGCATCAATTATCTCTTTTACTTCAGTTATTTGTACAATGTCAGCAATAGCTTTTTTATCTGCTATCAATTCCAGCGATTTTGCAAGATATGCCAGTTGATCAGCCGTGCTATTTGCTGCTAAATCCTTTATCCTTTGCTGTAATGCTTCTATTGCTTCTTTCATTCCCAAAAATTCAAAAAAGTTTCAAATCTAAATCGTTCAAAATTATTTTTAAGTTCATCTTCTCTTTCACTCATATCTTCATCTATCTTTTCTATGGCTCTGCGAATACGTACTACATCTTCTACAGCTATGTTCTCTGGATGCGGCAAAGGATATCCTCGTTTGGTTTGATCAAAAGTCATTTAAATTTTATGTTACTATTACTCTGAGATTTTTGACTTTAGGACGATAAATAACCGTTCCACTTAAAACTAATTTTATCCTTGTCTCATTAGCATTAAAATTTGTCAGCACATGAGTTCTCTCTACCCAATTTTCTCCAATTGGTTTTCCTGATGTTAAATTTACTAATTGCCAATCACTGTTGCTTTTTTGTACATAAGCTTTAACATCTGCAGTGCCAGGTATCAGCGCATCGTACGTTATGGTGATTTTAGTATTAGCTCCTGCTGTAATACTTCTTATAACATAATCTCCTTTTTCCCCTATATTACCCATAACTAGCTGTAACCCAGGATATAGCACTGGACTTTTTTCTCGCCCTCCTTTTAGGCTTGCCTTTACTGTTAGCTCTCCAGATAGTCTTTCACGCAGTGCAAGTGGCAAATTATCAGACAAAAAGTTCTCTTTTCCCTCTTCATCTGTTAAGATAAATTCCACATTGGTATCAAATGCTACTTTTTCGACGTTCGTCAAAACAATTAAATCTGAAGTATTGGTTGCTGTAACTTTTCCCAGATCAATAACGTGAGAATTTTCGCTAAATTTTGCAGCCAAAAGCCGAAACGTTAAATCTAAATTTTGATGTGGAGTCCAGGTGCTTGCATTGCTTGATGAAAGTAATACTCCTACTTGATATGGCTGGCTTGTTACCCAACGGCTATTTACTGCATCATATTTGCCAAGTTCTGCTATTTTTACTGCAGTATCTGCATCATCAGTAAGTAGTACTATTGCATACTCCTCTCCTGCATGGCAAAACACTGGTGACCACTCTATACGTGTTGCTGTGCCATCTATCTTTATATCTTTTGGCTCAATATAGCTTTCAGCAATGACAGTTTGCGAGGGCACTCCCACTGCTGTTTCTCTAATCTGCACAACAACACGTTTTTTGCCTTTATTTACAAACCATAGTTCCACGCCTCCTATGTGCCTACTTTCATTTAGAGTAAATGTTTGCGCTAAAGGATCAACTCTTCTTGCTGCGATAACTCTTCTTCTTTCTTCTATGGTAATAGTTTTTTTACCAGTATAAGTTGCTTCTCCATAACTGCCTTTATCACCGAAGAACTGTACTAATTTAGTACCTGCTGGAATATTTGCTGGGATTTTTATTTTTCCACTTATTTGTCCTTGATTTTCCACTTTTTTTCTTTTTATTTTTACATAGGTTGGATAATGATGCCGTCAAATTTTACTTCTTTAAGCCTTTCACCTAGCTCAAAACCTTCAATTTCAAAATCTTGTACTGCTTCTCTCATAAATTCAGCTTCGTATGAAGTACTTGACAGCAATTCTGTTGTTTCTTTAACATTAAATACTCTAGTTACTGGACTTTTCCAATTAGTGATAACCTCTGTCCAGTGGTCAATGTTTTTATTTAGAGTAATTTGTGCCGGTACTGGATCAAAAGCTTGATATGGATTGATCTTTTCTCCTTTGGTCTGTAAAAGCTGCTCCAGTACCGGTTCAAGTTCATATGGCAACAAATAAGTTTTTTCTCCTCCATCAATATCAGCAATCGTTACATCTATTGGTAAAATTAGTTCCTTATTTACTATTGCTGCAGACTGCAAAATTCCTTGATCGCGCATATCATCATCAAAGAATGAATCAACAAATACTCCTTTTTTGGTGGTAGGTTCTCTTGAATTTGCATCATTGCGTAGACGTTCCTCTGCAACCAGCGCATAAAGATCATTTATTCCTTTTTTCATTGCTTCAAGCTCATTCATCGGTACAGCATGAATAGCATTATTCACTATTTTTACCCCTTCTTTTTCTCCGTTTTTCCACGTCTGATGAATGTAGCAGAGCAAAAGTTGTCCAGAGGGCGCTTTAGGCATCGGTGGTCGCCAAGAATGGGAAATTCCTTTTATTCTCCTTACCACCCCTTTGCTATCGATAGTAATTAAATCAAAGCGGGGCATTTTCCAGGTATAATCTATCAAAACCAAGCTGTTATCAACTGCTCCTTTTACTTTACACCCCTGCTCACTTATATCTTCAGGGCTTACATGAGTGCGACAGCGGTAAGTTATTTGATAACTACTTCCAGGAGCTGGTTCTTTACCTGGTAATGACCAATCAACGTTTCCTGCGTTTAATTTGTAATCTATACTATTTTCATAAATAACATTGCCTTGTTTAACTTGAATAATCTCAAGTACTGCAGAGTCAGGTATCGGATCAATAGCTCCAGAGTATGAACCATGAGTAACAGTAATGGTTTTCTGAACAGTTATATCTACTTTTTTAATTTCACTTATTGGAAAATCATTAACCTTCAGTTCCATTACTCTTTGGCTATTTGGCTGAAAAGTATGTGGTTCTGATTCAACTGATTTTATATCCGGATCTTCATCAAAAGAAACACGAATACTGTGAGGTAACTCAATCTCATAGCCATCAACATGAGCTTTGCCCTCATTAATCACAAATATTTCTTTTTTACCTTTTTTTACCCCTTCTTCTCCCTTTTCTTCTTTGTGGAGGAACATCACTTCAAGGCCATTTACAACGTAGGAACCATTTGCCTCTTTGTCATAACGAGCAAGAGCTGTAGTTACTATATTTGCTTGTGGTGGCGGTGAGTGTTCTATTAATACTCCATTTTCAATGTTGTAAATTGGGTAAAATTCGCCATTTGTAGAGTTAACAGTAACACTTTCTACTTGGTATCCCCAAATGATGGAAACTTTAAGCCTTGCAGCTCCTACTTCCTGATAGTTTCTTGTACCAACTGCAGGATCACGAAGATTTTCGTCCTCAAGTTCTGTAATCGTAGATTCTAGATAATAAACACCTATACGCACTGTGGTACTCAGTGGAATAACAAACTCTTTTGCTTCTACTTTTCTAACTGCTCCACGAAGATAGATTTTTCCTCCTTCAAGTGTAACTTTACCAGTTTCTCTATCTATAATACAATTGCTTCCTGTTATAACATCACCATCACGAAATATTGCATCGCCTATACCTTTAAGCTTAGAGAGAGCATACTCCTGAGTCTCGTTTAATTCTGCTGACTGTAGACCTCTTCCAGCAAGAAACAAACTTTTTTCGTATTCTTTGTCAGGATTAAAGCGGTTATAATAACTATTTAAGGTCATTTTATTTCAAAAAGTTACAACAAATGAAAAAGTTTCCCGAGTTGCAGATGTTCTGATAAGTGGCACGGTGTGTTCTAAAACTAACAAAATTCCAGGATTTTCCACGTCTTTTGGCTCAAAATATCTCTGCCCAGATGACACTTTTTCCTTTACCTTTGTACCAACCATAACCCCGAGCTCCCTTATTACTTGATTTGCTGCGTCCGTGAAATCGAAAGTAAATTTAAGATAGAGATTATTAGTTGGTACATTAGAGAGTTTAAACCTACCTGTGGGAGTTAGAAGCTCTCCATCATCATCACCAGTACAAAAGAGTATCTCATCAACAACACGACGTCCAACTTCCTTAATTAATGTTGCAGAAGTAATTAGTTCCGGTGGTGTGTCTTGAGTGTACTCTATAGTGATTACGCTATCTGCTATAATTGCACCATTTTCTACACGCTCAATAGTGCCTGAGCTACTATCAACTATATAATCTATGCTTGACTGATAAATTGTTTGCCCTGTATAAACTTTTACATCTTTAATAGTGTGGTGATCTAAACTTATCTTGCCGCCTGCTGCAAAAGTTTTTTCAACTTTGTAGCTGCTTTCCCAGGTAGAATCTCCAGATCCCCAAGCAAGATGTATCGGTTGCTCTTTTATGCTCGCAGCAATAGCTGCTCTGCCTGATTGTGTGAGTACTGACATAGTTGATTGTGCAGTTGATATTATGTATATACAAGATCCGTAGAGAAAACGTCCAATTTTTTTGCAATAATAGGATCAAAATCTTTCCAAGGGCGATTTAAGTGGCGATGTTCATGCCAAGTAACCATACCTGGATAGAATGCTGCTACGTAATTTTCTAGCTCATGAATGGGATCTTTCTGTTTTGAATCTGAATCATTTTTACAATCAACGTGATATTCCACTAAATTAGACTCTATTATTTTTTGATCAGTAAAATTCTTCGCTTCATAGTAATAAGTTATACTAAATCGCTCTAAAATTGGTGTACGTTGAAAATTCCAAATCTGCTCAGAAAGTTTATCTTCACTTAAGTGAAATGTATGCTCTATTTCTTCATAAGTAGTTGATGCAAAACAAGCATTGATATCCCCTAAATTCCAACTATCTGACAATACTATCAATGCTTTAGCAAACTTAATTTCTGGCAATAAACTCTGTGGTAGAGGATATAGTGCTTCTAAGTTGTACCACTCATGATTTCTTTCATATGTACCGTTGTAATTCTTCGTGTGAGGCTCTGTCTCTCCTAATGTTGCAACATCTAACCTATATAAATCATTACTGTAACTTCTATCATAATGTGATCTAAAAGTGCCAAATTTAAATCTTGGATTTCCTATTTTCAGCTCAAATGAGTTTTTTCTTCCAAACGATAATACTGGTCCTTCTTTTGCTATTTTTACACCTGAGTAGTCTGAAAGAAGATCTCCAAAAATACTTTCATCTAACATAAACCGCTGAGCATTGTAATAGTCATTGAATATTCGCATTAATCGAGATCTTGCCGGTGCAGAAAGTTTTGCCAGAGCAATTACACTATCGACAAAAAAGTCATTAGGAACATCAGAGATGCCAATTTGAAATTCAGCAAAATGCTCTCCTGGTGGTTCTTCTTGAATGGTAATATTATCAATGTTTGCCCATTTCAGCGCCATCTTCAGTGACTGTGGTGTACCGCGCAAACGTTGAAATCTTATTCCGTTTTGTTTAGCTAAGACCCATTCTTTTAATGCACTCTTAGTAGCTTTCTTACCCCAGGATAAAATTTCTCCCAAGCCGTATTCCGCTACTAGCCACGGCAACATTTCAGTCTGTGGGTTAAATTTAAATCCCCGTAGAGAATTTGCATCAAGAGAATAATTAATTATGTCTGTAAGTATTTGCTCTTGCTTTGAAGCATTTGGAGGAAGTATCACCAATTTTTACCTAACACTTAAATTATTTAAAGTAACGCATTCATTATCTTGCACGACGATGTCTTCTATCGGCTCTGTAAGCTCTATATTCTGCATACCTTCTATAAAGAGGTGGGCAATAATCCATGATCTGGTAACATTCCACCCTAAACCTTTAGCAGATTCAAGATCTTTGATAAATTGTTCCTTTACAGCTTCGATAACATCTTTTGATGCAGTAGGGTAAATATGCACTTTAGCATGAATAGTAATGGGAATAATACCACAGCCAATAACTGTAAGCGTATCTGTTAATACACGAATATCATCACGAATAACGTGATTTCTGACGATCTCTAGCAATTCTTCTGAAGGTACTCCATCATTTTCTGTGGAAAGTATTGAAATCTGTACACTTCCTGGTATAGGTGATACCACTTGCGCATCTTTTACTCTCGTGTCAGCAGATAATGCATGATAGCGATAATGCTCTTTACTCCCTGCTGTTGACCAACCAACAATTTTGGCTTTTACCCGCTTCCTTAAGGATTCATCATTCTCTGACTCCTTTCTCAGCACACCATAAAATTCAGCCAAGTGATCAAGGTCATTACCTCTTGCAAAAGCAAGTAAATTTGCCTGTGCTGCATCATTAATCCTTTGCCTAAGCAAAAGTTCACGCCAGGCTGCTACTTCCAGTATCTTTATTGCTGGATCACTCTCAGTTAGTGCAGAAAAACTTGCATTCCGACGCACTAACTCTTCTTTCATTCGCGAAAAGATTTCCTCAAATTTTAATGTTTCGACAATATTTGGTGTTTTCATCCTACTACCTTATACTATAATACCATCAAGGCGGATCAGCTTTCCATTTGGCAGATAGATTCCCTCTAAAATGAGAGTTACTTTACCTTCTTTTATTTCTGTTATTTGTACACGTTTAAGCTTAAATCGACGCTCCCACTTTTCTAATGCTTCTGCAACTGCTGCATAAAGTTCTTGTGCAAAACCAGGTACAATTGGATGATCTATCAGCTCAAATAACCTTGATCCGTAATCTCGGCGCATAACACGAGTGCCAATTGGCGTAGTTAAAATATCAACTATTGATTGTTTTAAATGCTCTATACCACTTATTGTTTTACCAGTTTCAGAATTCATACCACGCATATCACTTACCCTGCAAAGACATCATTGCTTCCTTGTTCTGCCACTGCTCCACAGGAAATTAGGTCACCAGTACGAGCAATGGCTTTGCCATTTACAAACACTGAATCTGACCCCTCAAGAAGGGATTGACTAGTATGTGGTGGTTTATAAGGGTCTGTTGATGCATGTTGTGACCATTCATCTCCTTGACGATGCACAGGCCTACCATTTACAAACACATTACTGCTTCCTCCTATGCCAGGGCTTTGTAAATAATCTCCATGTTGGTTACACATATCACCAAAACGAACAACTTTTCCCTGTTTTGCCAAACTTAAATCTTTGTCTGATTCTGAAAGTCGTTTTTGCCCTAACAATGAACCTCTTGTTTCCTCCTCTCTTCTTGACTCATCTTCACATCCTGATTCATATCCACTTAATTCTGATGTTTGAGAGGTATACTCAATATCACCAATCATAATACCCTTATCATTATTAGCTCTAACATTTTTCTCCGGCTAGTTTAAATCTATTTTTTTCGCATTTAACTTAATGCCACTCTCAGTAATCTCTAGACTTGAGTTCCCAACCTGTAAGACAATCTTTTCATCAGTTATATTTGAACTTGATTTTCCCGTTTTTAAAATAACTTCCTTACTAGTTACTTCCATTTGCGTTTCTTTCACTGCAAAAACAAGAGCTCCTTCTTCTTTGACAGAAATTGTAAACTTATGACCATTTCGGTCATAGTAAATAACTGTTCCATCTTTAAAAACAAAACCGCTTACTTCTTCCTTACTTCCTTCTGGAATAGGATATTTTTTATAATAAATTGCAGGTAAGACAATCCCTTTGGCAATTTCACCAGATGGCGAAAGTACTATCACCTGTTCTCCAATACTTGGTGCAGACCAACTTCTGTCTTCTCCAGCTCTTGCTGTTACCCATGGCAACCAGTCTGTTAATATATTACCTATCATTTTTACACGTACCTTAGCCGTTCCACAGCCTACTTCTTCGACTGTGCCAACTCTAATCAAGTTATTAAGTTTTATTAGTAAGTTCGCATCTTCAAAACTATTCATCATTTTTGCCAACCTTTACATATTTATGCTTATTAGCAACTCCAATATCAGGCGTAAACCCAATGTAAACAGTACTCGGCGGAATACTACTCTCTGCCCATACTGAATCACCAAGATGTACTTCATGCACCCACTCTACCATCCACACTAAATATGCATCGAGCTCTGGCCTAAAATCATCTCCTCCTCCTGAGATAAATTCTCCTGGTGAAATTTTCTCCACTTTCCAAGTGTTTTTATTTACCACTCTTGCTACTTCTGCCGCCAATGCTCTGACAATAATAGGTGCATTTTCTATTGTGCTATCAATCACAATTCGTGCTTCAAATTTTGCTCTCAGCGCTAATTCTTCTGTTCCTGGATCATGTCCTTTTTCAAAGCCACTAAGTTCTATAAATACTGCTGGTGCTATCAATTCTTTCCTGATTGCTGGATAAACCTCACAAGTTTGAATTGCTGGTATCTCTGCCTTTAGCGTATTACAAATTGCCTCATGTAAATTAGTCCAAAATGCCGTCATAAAATAACTCATGTGTAAAATATTTTTCAAATATCCTTTCAACTTCATAATTAACAAGATTTTCTATTATCCTTGAAGCCTCAGGTTCAAGTGGTAGTTTAACCTCCTGTATCGGTAGTGCTGTTCTTCCTACACGTTTAAAAATACCACGATAGCCTCTTGGCATTGTTGCCATAAATTCATCATTAAATGCTGTTCTTATTTTTGCTTGTTTTATATTTATATCATACAGATATGCTCTAATTAAAACTTTCAAAGTGCTTTTTCTTGACTTGATGATTCTTAGTCTTTTTCTAATTACTTTCAGCCTAATTTGCTTTTCTTCACTGATTTCTCGGACAGCCTGAGATTTTAACCATAGTGCCGTTTTGTTTAGCGCTCTTACCGCTGCCAACTCTACTTTAGCTTTGTTAGCATCAATGTCGTGAGTAATTCTCTCAATGTTTTCATTAACTTCAATTTTAAACATCTTTCTCTCCAAGTACTGTACAGTTTATATTCCAAACTATTCCTGAATTACCTCGCAGTGGCGGAGAATATACTTTATATTTACAACCATCAATAACAAAAATATCTCCCACCATTGGCCTGAGTACATCAAAAACGCTTACCTCAAGAAAAAGCATCTCTCCCACAAATTGTCCTTCACCAATCTCGTATAATTTATCTGGCTGTTGCTTTAGTACTTGTACCATATATGACTTATCCTTTGATTCATACAAAGCTACTTTTCCTAAATGAGCAAAACAATCTTTAAATAATCTCTTAATATTCTCTTGCACATTTCTCCGCTATATACTAACATTTATATGCTAAGAAGAGGTAAAGCATTCTTCTGCCTCACACCGCTTTATATTTGCTCTACCTATGTTGCAACGATCTTGACTAGTATTGCTGGACGGTGGCACATTGGCAGAGGGTTTGACTGCGTATGCAAATCAGTCCCTCTATCAAATCTTCTTGGCTCTTGTTTTGCATAGAGTGGCTGTCCAAGAGTATTCACTGTTTCATTAAAATCTGCTGGTGCAAAATATGTTGTAAATGTGCTTGCTGTTCCTACTGGAAAACAGTGCCCCGTATCCCTTTCTATAAATCTTCTCACGGTTCCTTCAGGATCAGTTGCTTGTCCTCTATATTCCTCAAACGTTATTCCACAGAACGTAAATCCTGACCTCATATCATTTCTTAGCGCTGCTCCTTCTTGCCATCTCTCATATGCTTCTTTCACTTTAGCATGAGAAGTAAGTGCATCAAAAAACTCAGGGCTTACTAAAGCATGAATTCCTGTCATATATTCACCACTTAGATTATCTTCTATGTGCCTCAATACTTCCAGACACTTACGTTTTACATCAGTTATCGCTGCTCCCAGTGCAAAATTTACTACTTTTGGTGTTATTTCAAATTCGTTGTACAGATTTAACAATTCACTGCCATCTGCGTCCAGAATTATTCCTTTCAGCGCTCCCATACGCAAATGCTCCAACGTTATTGCATGTTTATTTCTCATTAGCTGCAAATGGTCAGTTATTACATCTGCCAGCGCTTTAAGTTCACTTTCTGATCCAAATGCTCTTATTCCCTGTACTTCTTCTGGTAACACTACATCATCATGCGGAATATGTGGAATCGTAAATGTTCTTACCTTTCTTTTTCCTCTTTTTCCTACTGTTGCTGGTGCTCCGGGTACTTGCGTTGGTAGTAAACTTAATACTCCATTTTGCTCTTCTATGGTAATATGTCTAAATCTTACTGACCTACTTGGAAATAAATTTAAATTTTCAACCCGTCCATAATTTATCGGCAATATATTCATCGCATTAGTTAGTGCCGTCATACTAAATGCTGTATTTGTAAATGGATTTTGCATTTTTTCTTTTCCCCCTTTGTGTTTTTTATTGTTTAATATAGCTTTAGACTGCTTTACGGATAATGATCCCTTGTGTTTCAAGTTGCTTTATTGCTGCATTTTTCTGCTCTTCAGTGATATTTGCTGGCCATACAACTGCATGATCTGCTAGCATTGCACCGCGAGCAATAATTACTCCTTTAGCATTTTCCTTTGCGTTTACATCACTTGAAATTACTCCTATTGCCGTTTGTGTGCCATCGGTTGCTGTTAGATTTAAGACCCTAATAAAACCATCTTCAGTCTTTTTAGCAACTACTGCACCAAGCTTGAGATTCTGTCCTTTGGCAACAGTTATTTGATCTCGTGAATATAAATTTGATGCTTCATATTTTAGAAGATCACCAAGGTTATTTTGTTCTGTTATACTACTCATTTTGCTTTTCTCCTTTTGTTATATATTTTAAATGCCTACGACTTTTCGCTACCTGCATCATCAACTCTTCTCCTGAATTCTGTGGTATTGTACTTATTATCTCTGTCTTCTTTGTTCTTTCTGCAAGTAATTCCATTAAAACTTCCCTTGCTTGCTCAACACTTACACTCTGCTCAATAAATTCTCCTATTTTCTCTGGCATCTTTGATATATTACATAAACGTATTAATTCAAGAACTTCAATACAATACTTAGTTAAATTATTAGTTTCTTCTTTTAGGTCAGTTATAGTTTGTTCGTTCATAGTAATACTCCTGTTTTTATTAATATATTTAAACTCTGAAAGAATTGTAATTCCATCTGCAAGACCTATTTCTACTGCTTTCTCGCCAAAATATAGCCCTGCTTCTGTTGATTTGATTGCCTCTACAGAAAGGTTTCTATTGCGTGCTATTAGCTCAACCAGCATTCCATATAAACGATTCACTTCGCTTTTTAGGTTTTCTAAACTCTCAGAAGTTATTGGCTCATGTGGATTTAAATCATTTTTTCTACTTCCTGCAAATACTGTCGTATATTTTATTCCCTGTTTTTCATCAAACCCACTTTGATCTATATGACTTGCTATTACTCCTATGCTTCCTACTCCTGAAGTTCTACTCACAAATACCTTTTCAGCGCTAGAAGCTATAGCGTACGCTGCAGAATATGCATCATCATTTGCTATCGCTATTATCCTCTTTTTTCCCCTTGCACTGTAAATAAAATCAGCAAGGTCAAACACTCCATTGACCTCTCCTCCAGGACTGTCTATATCCAACAGGATTGTTTCTATATCACTATCTTCTATTGCTTGTGTAATTTGTGCTTCTATTTGATTATAGGAAGTCATTCCAAAAATATCATCAAAAGTTTCTGACTTTTTTGTCAAGATTCCATGTATCGGTATTATTCCTCTTTCACTATTTCTTACTGCATGTTTTATATTTTTAAAGATAGGCTGCTTTCCTGTTTGTAGTGACAGTAATTCAAAACTCCTTGGTTCTACCATTACACATCTGTTTAGCCATTGTTGTTTCATATCACCTCTTGATTGGCCGTAACGTCAGAATCAAAACTTAAGCCCAGTTCACTTGCACGTCTTTGATCTTCAGCAATTTCCTGCTCAATTTCTTCTACATCGTAACCCATTTCTGATACTACTTCTGATCGACTCTTAAATCCATTTCTTACTGCCATTTGCTGTGCTTGCTGATCTTTTAGCGGATCGACCCAATCAAATCCCTGTGGTATCCATTTTACTTCTTTTTTTGCTCCTTCTTTTCCCTTTGTCCATTCTTCACCTATGTCTAGTTCTCCAGAAAGTAGTGCTAACTCTAACCATCTATCCCATACAGGACGGCAAAACTGAAATACCATTATGTTATGCTGTAACATTGTACATCTCCTACGAAACTCTATTAATCCTGCTCTGATTGATGAATAATTAACGCCACTTAGATCCCCAGTTAGTTGCTCATATGTTATTCCTGTACCTATTGCTATTGCTCTCAGCTGCTGTCTCATGAATGCTTCATAACTTCCTCCAACATCCGATGGTTCTGAAAATTTTATATCTTCTCCTGGGTCTAAAAGCTGCATTGTTCCAGGCTCTAAACCAGATAGTGCTACTCCTTGCTCATTACTTTCACCTTCTCCTAAAATATTTGCTTCTGGATCGAGTCTCGTAATAAATCCTGCAAACATCGCCGCTGTCTTTTTTCTCACTAGCTCTGCATCATCGTATTGATCAAGCTCATAGAGCTTTAGCAGTATATTAGAAAGCCATGGCTCTCCCCTAATTTGCCCAGGTCTTAGTGGTCTATAGATATGTAAAACATCGTTTGCTGGTACTCTTACTGATTCTCCAAACGTACTTTCACCAGGGTGTTCTTTAAATAGGTAGTATGCTTCCCTTTGCCCAAGTCTATTGAACTCAATCCCGTTTCTTATTACATTACCATTTGCTAAAGTTTGATTTGTTTTATTATCTAAGTGTTCAGATTCAAGCACTTGTAATTGCAACGGTACACACAGACCATCTCCAGGTTTTCTTGTTCTTAACCGTATGAAACATTCCCCGCCTTCTATCATGCTCCTACAAACCAGTGCTTGCAGTCCATAAAAATCATTTACTCCACTACTGTCTGCTTCATCTGTCCATCTCAGCCATAACTCTTGCACTCTTTTCCGAAACTCTGGATCTTTAGCTTTTGATTGCGGTTTTATTCCTGTTCCAATCGAGTTACTTACTATTGTATCAATGATATTTGCTGCATATGGATTTTTTCTTACCATATCACGAGAGCGGCTACGCAAGTGCTCAAGGCTTTGAGAGAGTAAATTATTTATGCTTCCCGTTTCTCCTTGCCAATACATTACCCTTCTTCCTGAGCCAGATGCATCCCAGGCTGAGCTTTTGATTTTTGGCTTGCTAAATAGTTGTTTGAATGATTTTAGTAACATTACAAAACTCCCTTGTTAGTAGCAAAAATAATTTTCCTCTTCGGCTTCATTCCAACAATCTTTAGTTCAGCCTTAATACGTTGTCTTAAGCTTAGTAAATCATTTATATCTACTTCTGCATATCTCACCACATGGTCACCATATGCAATTGATACCACTCGCTCTCCGTTTTGCAGCTTCTTTATCGCTTCTTCAATTTGAACTAAATACTCTTCGTTATACATTTACTACTTGCTTCTAAGAAACTTCCCCTATCAGCTCATCTTTTTTTATCAGGATATAACCAAATTCATTGGCTTTTTTACCCAGATTCTTTACTACTCTTTCCTTATATAACTTTTCATAATAATCCATTCCTTTTTCTACATATTCTTGTCCACATTTCAGCATTTGATAAAAAATACATGCTAATTTTCTTGCTGTAGCAGTTATTGCTTTTGGTGCTCCCAATCGATTTTTCAATCTTCTACAGTACGCACCTAATGCACTTTTACTGTGCAACATAGAATAACCAGCAAGTCGAAAAGCATTTGCAGCACGGTTAATTACTTTACGAGTTCCACTTCTAATCACTCTTTCTCCTGTAATCCTATTAAATGGACATAATCCCAACCAAGAAGTAAAATGTTTTTCTGATGGCCATTTATTAGCATTAAGACCAACTTCTGAGAGGATGGTCTGTATATTTGATGTATTAAGCCCTGGAACTTTGGTGAAATCCATGCCAGTTATTCGATACAATTCTTCGTGTGCAGCAAAGTTTGGTTTGTTTCCTGCAGACCTCTTTACTTTACTGCATTGCTTATTTTCATTTGATCTTGTTTCAAGTGTTTTATAATAGTTTTCCATACTTTTATCACATTCTTTTATTTGCTCTTGAAAAAAAGTATATGCTTCGTATTCTTGCTTTAATGTAAACAAATGCTCTTCTCTATAGTCACCTGTTAGTGCTTTTGCTATGGTTGATCTGTCATTTTTTATTCGTCTATCACTCAATTCAGCCAATCTATTAGAGTTTCTTTCACCCGCAATTATTGCTTTAATGATTCGCATACCAGTTACACCTGTAATATCACTAATAACCTTGTGTAATTGAATGTTCATTTGAATTAATGCTTTTTGCATACGTTGAGTGTGTACAGCTGCACTTTTTATCAGGTTGTCATGTTGTCTATTATAACCACGTAGTACACAAATTTGGTTATCAGGCCTAAATGATCCTTGAAGTAACCCATAGCTATGTAATTGCTGTAACCACTGGCAATCTTGAACGTCTGATTTTCTTCCAGGTACATTTTTTACATGTCGTGCATTTACCAGTTTAACTTCGAATCCATATGATTCAAGTATTTGAAACAAAGGAATCCAATATACTCCTGTTGATTCCATGGCTATCGTTCTAACTTCACACTTTTTCAACCACTTTGCTAGGTTATGAAGATCTACTGTAAAGCACCCAAATTTTTGAACGCGTTGTTTATCTCTCCCTTCTGGTACGCATGCATAATGTACAGATGAACCAATATCAATCCCTGCTGCATTAGGATTCACTACTTCTAATTTACTTTTTGCTTTTGCCATATAAAATCCCTTATATATACCTTATAATGAAGAAGTGCTTTAGCTTGGGGCGGTTATATTACACAATCTTCTAAACGAGGTAGCTAAGAAGCTCCATCAATGGTTTGACCGTCCCTTCCAAAATCATACTGATCCACGGGCATTTATTGCACCATTGCGAACTCGATTATAACTGCAGAAGCACTTCTTCATAAAATTATATCCAAAAATTACTGCAATGTGCATTAGGACGTTTCTTTCTGGTTTAACAGATTTTGTCTGTTCCGGTGCTTCTAAGAAACTTCCCCTATCAGCTCATCTTTTTTTATCAGGATATAACCAAATTCATTGGCTTTTTTACCCAGATTCTTTACTACTCTTTCCTTATATAACTTTTCATAATAATCCATTCCTTTTTCTACATATTCTTGTCCACATTTCAGCATTTGATAAAAAATACATGCTAATTTTCTTGCTGTAGCAGTTATTGCTTTTGGTGCTCCCAATCGATTTTTCAATCTTCTACAGTACGCACCTAATGCACTTTTACTGTGCAACATAGAATAACCAGCAAGTCGAAAAGCATTTGCAGCACGGTTAATTACTTTACGAGTTCCACTTCTAATCACTCTTTCTCCTGTAATCCTATTAAATGGACATAATCCCAACCAAGAAGTAAAATGTTTTTCTGATGGCCATTTATTAGCATTAAGACCAACTTCTGAGAGGATGGTCTGTATATTTGATGTATTAAGCCCTGGAACTTTGGTGAAATCCATGCCAGTTATTCGATACAATTCTTCGTGTGCAGCAAAGTTTGGTTTGTTTCCTGCAGACCTCTTTACTTTACTGCATTGCTTATTTTCATTTGATCTTGTTTCAAGTGTTTTATAATAGTTTTCCATACTTTTATCACATTCTTTTATTTGCTCTTGAAAAAAAGTATATGCTTCGTATTCTTGCTTTAATGTAAACAAATGCTCTTCTCTATAGTCACCTGTTAGTGCTTTTGCTATGGTTGATCTGTCATTTTTTATTCGTCTATCACTCAATTCAGCCAATCTATTAGAGTTTCTTTCACCCGCAATTATTGCTTTAATGATTCGCATACCAGTTACACCTGTAATATCACTAATAACCTTGTGTAATTGAATGTTCATTTGAATTAATGCTTTTTGCATACGTTGAGTGTGTACAGCTGCACTTTTTATCAGGTTGTCATGTTGTCTATTATAACCACGTAGTACACAAATTTGGTTATCAGGCCTAAATGATCCTTGAAGTAACCCATAGCTATGTAATTGCTGTAACCACTGGCAATCTTGAACGTCTGATTTTCTTCCAGGTACATTTTTTACATGTCGTGCATTTACCAGTTTAACTTCGAATCCATATGATTCAAGTATTTGAAACAAAGGAATCCAATATACTCCTGTTGATTCCATGGCTATCGTTCTAACTTCACACTTTTTCAACCACTTTGCTAGGTTATGAAGATCTACTGTAAAGCACCCAAATTTTTGAACGCGTTGTTTATCTCTCCCTTCTGGTACGCATGCATAATGTACAGATGAACCAATATCAATCCCTGCTGCATTAGGATTCACTACTTCTAATTTACTTTTTGCTTTTGCCATATAAAATCCCTTATATATACCTTATAATGAAGAAGTGCTTTAGCTTGGGGCGGTTATATTACACAATCTTCTAAACGAGGTAGCTAAAAAGCTCCATCAATGGTTTGACCGTCCCTTCCAAAATCATACTGATCCACGGGCATTTATTGCACCATTGCGAACTCGATTATAACTGCAGAAGCACTTCTTCATAAAATTATATCCAAAAATTACTGCAATGTGCATTAGGACGTTTCTTTCTGGTTTAACAGATTTTGTCTGTTCCGGTGCTGATCCATTTAATTGAAAGAAATATGTGATGTAACTATAGTCATTATAAACAACAATAGAAAAAACACGGAAGTAAAAAATTTATATTGATCTTATCATGTTTATTATTAGCATAATTATAAACATGGGAAAGCAAATACAAGTCAACTTATCTAAAAAAAATAGTGAGAGGGTCTTATCTGGCGCAAAATGGATGGCCAACCTTAGTGAAAATTATTTTGCATCATTGAATAATAACAGCATTAAACCAGCCAGCTCTATAAGAAAACTAATAGAGGCTTTTTTACTTGTTCCAATTATTATATCCACTGCTATTACACTAGCATGTACCTATTTTTTTCTGAATGCAGTGAGTATTCAAAAATATGATTGCAGCTTTGAATAAGGGAAAAATTATGGCGCCTATGATTTTTGAAGGCTATTGCGATACAGACGTTTTTAATAGCTAGTTCAAGCTTTATTGCTGGGTGATTTTGGATAATGCAACTTTTTATAGAAAATAAGTGAATTTGTTAAAAGTATCGGTGCTGAAGTTATATATCTGCCTCCATATTCTCCTGATTTTAATCAAACCATTGGTTTGCTATAAAAAATTGAGCCAGAAAGAATATCCAGCTATTCGAACTATTAGAAAAAGGGCTATAATTATAGGCTCAGTATACACTATAACTAGAATTTTTTTAAGAGAAATGATACAGAAGTTAGTACTAAGAAACTAAACAGTTTTCAAAAATGAAAATTATACCTTAAAGCTGATTTTCATACAGTTCTTGCAAGCGATAGCACTCTCACTTCTCTTGCACCAGAGTTTAAAATTTCCTGAGAGCAAGACCTTGCAGTTGCACCAGTTGTTACTACATCATCAACCAATATCACAATTTTGTTTTTGATAATTTCGCTGTTGCTTATTTTAAAAGCCTTTCTCAAATTTTTTTCACGCCTTCTAAGAAACTTCCCCTATCAGCTCATCTTTTTTTATCAGGATATAACCAAATTCATTGGCTTTTTTACCCAGATTCTTTACTACTCTTTCCTTATATAACTTTTCATAATAATCCATTCCTTTTTCTACATATTCTTGTCCACATTTCAGCATTTGATAAAAAATACATGCTAATTTTCTTGCTGTAGCAGTTATTGCTTTTGGTGCTCCCAATCGATTTTTCAATCTTCTACAGTACGCACCTAATGCACTTTTACTGTGCAACATAGAATAACCAGCAAGTCGAAAAGCATTTGCAGCACGGTTAATTACTTTACGAGTTCCACTTCTAATCACTCTTTCTCCTGTAATCCTATTAAATGGACATAATCCCAACCAAGAAGTAAAATGTTTTTCTGATGGCCATTTATTAGCATTAAGACCAACTTCTGAGAGGATGGTCTGTATATTTGATGTATTAAGCCCTGGAACTTTGGTGAAATCCATGCCAGTTATTCGATACAATTCTTCGTGTGCAGCAAAGTTTGGTTTGTTTCCTGCAGACCTCTTTACTTTACTGCATTGCTTATTTTCATTTGATCTTGTTTCAAGTGTTTTATAATAGTTTTCCATACTTTTATCACATTCTTTTATTTGCTCTTGAAAAAAAGTATATGCTTCGTATTCTTGCTTTAATGTAAACAAATGCTCTTCTCTATAGTCACCTGTTAGTGCTTTTGCTATGGTTGATCTGTCATTTTTTATTCGTCTATCACTCAATTCAGCCAATCTATTAGAGTTTCTTTCACCCGCAATTATTGCTTTAATGATTCGCATACCAGTTACACCTGTAATATCACTAATAACCTTGTGTAATTGAATGTTCATTTGAATTAATGCTTTTTGCATACGTTGAGTGTGTACAGCTGCACTTTTTATCAGGTTGTCATGTTGTCTATTATAACCACGTAGTACACAAATTTGGTTATCAGGCCTAAATGATCCTTGAAGTAACCCATAGCTATGTAATTGCTGTAACCACTGGCAATCTTGAACGTCTGATTTTCTTCCAGGTACATTTTTTACATGTCGTGCATTTACCAGTTTAACTTCGAATCCATATGATTCAAGTATTTGAAACAAAGGAATCCAATATACTCCTGTTGATTCCATGGCTATCGTTCTAACTTCACACTTTTTCAACCACTTTGCTAGGTTATGAAGATCTACTGTAAAGCACCCAAATTTTTGAACGCGTTGTTTATCTCTCCCTTCTGGTACGCATGCATAATGTACAGATGAACCAATATCAATCCCTGCTGCATTAGGATTCACTACTTCTAATTTACTTTTTGCTTTTGCCATATAAAATCCCTTATATATACCTTATAATGAAGAAGTGCTTTAGCTTGGGGCGGTTATATTACACAATCTTCTAAACGAGGTAGCTAAAAAGCTCCATCAATGGTTTGACCGTCCCTTCCAAAATCATACTGATCCACGGGCATTTATTGCACCATTGCGAACTCGATTATAACTGCAGAAGCACTTCTTCATAAAATTATATCCAAAAATTACTGCAATGTGCATTAGGACGTTTCTTTCTGGTTTAACAGATTTTGTCTGTTCCGGTGCTGATCCATTTAATTGAAAGAAATATGTGATGTAACTATAGTCATTATAAACAACAATAGAAAAAACACGGAAGTAAAAAATTTATATTGATCTTATCATGTTTATTATTAGCATAATTATAAACATGGGAAAGCAAATACAAGTCAACTTATCTAAAAAAAATAGTGAGAGGGTCTTATCTGGCGCAAAATGGATGGCCAACCTTAGTGAAAATTATTTTGCATCATTGAATAATAACAGCATTAAACCAGCCAGCTCTATAAGAAAACTAATAGAGGCTTTTTTACTTGTTCCAATTATTATATCCACTGCTATTACACTAGCATGTACCTATTTTTTTCTGAATGCAGTGAGTATTCAAAAATATGATTGCAGCTTTGAATAAGGGAAAAATTATGGCGCCTATGATTTTTGAAGGCTATTGCGATACAGACGTTTTTAATAGCTAGTTCAAGCTTTATTGCTGGGTGATTTTGGATAATGCAACTTTTTATAGAAAATAAGTGAATTTGTTAAAAGTATCGGTGCTGAAGTTATATATCTGCCTCCATATTCTCCTGATTTTAATCAAACCATTGGTTTGCTATAAAAAATTGAGCCAGAAAGAATATCCAGCTATTCGAACTATTAGAAAAAGGGCTATAATTATAGGCTCAGTATACACTATAACTAGAATTTTTTTAAGAGAAATGATACAGAAGTTAGTACTAAGAAACTAAACAGTTTTCAAAAATGAAAATTATACCTTAAAGCTGATTTTCATACAGTTCTTGCAAGCGATAGCACTCTCACTTCTCTTGCACCAGAGTTTAAAATTTCCTGAGAGCAAGACCTTGCAGTTGCACCAGTTGTTACTACATCATCAACCAATATCACAATTTTGTTTTTGATAATTTCGCTGTTGCTTATTTTAAAAGCCTTTCTCAAATTTTTTTCACGCCTTCTAAGAAACTTCCCCTATCAGCTCATCTTTTTTTATCAGGATATAACCAAATTCATTGGCTTTTTTACCCAGATTCTTTACTACTCTTTCCTTATATAACTTTTCATAATAATCCATTCCTTTTTCTACATATTCTTGTCCACATTTCAGCATTTGATAAAAAATACATGCTAATTTTCTTGCTGTAGCAGTTATTGCTTTTGGTGCTCCCAATCGATTTTTCAATCTTCTACAGTACGCACCTAATGCACTTTTACTGTGCAACATAGAATAACCAGCAAGTCGAAAAGCATTTGCAGCACGGTTAATTACTTTACGAGTTCCACTTCTAATCACTCTTTCTCCTGTAATCCTATTAAATGGACATAATCCCAACCAAGAAGTAAAATGTTTTTCTGATGGCCATTTATTAGCATTAAGACCAACTTCTGAGAGGATGGTCTGTATATTTGATGTATTAAGCCCTGGAACTTTGGTGAAATCCATGCCAGTTATTCGATACAATTCTTCGTGTGCAGCAAAGTTTGGTTTGTTTCCTGCAGACCTCTTTACTTTACTGCATTGCTTATTTTCATTTGATCTTGTTTCAAGTGTTTTATAATAGTTTTCCATACTTTTATCACATTCTTTTATTTGCTCTTGAAAAAAAGTATATGCTTCGTATTCTTGCTTTAATGTAAACAAATGCTCTTCTCTATAGTCACCTGTTAGTGCTTTTGCTATGGTTGATCTGTCATTTTTTATTCGTCTATCACTCAATTCAGCCAATCTATTAGAGTTTCTTTCACCCGCAATTATTGCTTTAATGATTCGCATACCAGTTACACCTGTAATATCACTAATAACCTTGTGTAATTGAATGTTCATTTGAATTAATGCTTTTTGCATACGTTGAGTGTGTACAGCTGCACTTTTTATCAGGTTGTCATGTTGTCTATTATAACCACGTAGTACACAAATTTGGTTATCAGGCCTAAATGATCCTTGAAGTAACCCATAGCTATGTAATTGCTGTAACCACTGGCAATCTTGAACGTCTGATTTTCTTCCAGGTACATTTTTTACATGTCGTGCATTTACCAGTTTAACTTCGAATCCATATGATTCAAGTATTTGAAACAAAGGAATCCAATATACTCCTGTTGATTCCATGGCTATCGTTCTAACTTCACACTTTTTCAACCACTTTGCTAGGTTATGAAGATCTACTGTAAAGCACCCAAATTTTTGAACGCGTTGTTTATCTCTCCCTTCTGGTACGCATGCATAATGTACAGATGAACCAATATCAATCCCTGCTGCATTAGGATTCACTACTTCTAATTTACTTTTTGCTTTTGCCATATAAAATCCCTTATATATACCTTATAATGAAGAAGTGCTTTAGCTTGGGGCGGTTATATTACACAATCTTCTAAACGAGGTAGCTAAGAAGCTCCATCAATGGTTTGACCGTCCCTTCCAAAATCATACTGATCCACGGGCATTTATTGCACCATTGCGAACTCGATTATAACTGCAGAAGCACTTCTTCATAAAATTATATCCAAAAATTACTGCAATGTGCATTAGGACGTTTCTTTCTGGTTTAACAGATTTTGTCTGTTCCGGTGCTTCTAAGAAACTTCCCCTATCAGCTCATCTTTTTTTATCAGGATATAACCAAATTCATTGGCTTTTTTACCCAGATTCTTTACTACTCTTTCCTTATATAACTTTTCATAATAATCCATTCCTTTTTCTACATATTCTTGTCCACATTTCAGCATTTGATAAAAAATACATGCTAATTTTCTTGCTGTAGCAGTTATTGCTTTTGGTGCTCCCAATCGATTTTTCAATCTTCTACAGTACGCACCTAATGCACTTTTACTGTGCAACATAGAATAACCAGCAAGTCGAAAAGCATTTGCAGCACGGTTAATTACTTTACGAGTTCCACTTCTAATCACTCTTTCTCCTGTAATCCTATTAAATGGACATAATCCCAACCAAGAAGTAAAATGTTTTTCTGATGGCCATTTATTAGCATTAAGACCAACTTCTGAGAGGATGGTCTGTATATTTGATGTATTAAGCCCTGGAACTTTGGTGAAATCCATGCCAGTTATTCGATACAATTCTTCGTGTGCAGCAAAGTTTGGTTTGTTTCCTGCAGACCTCTTTACTTTACTGCATTGCTTATTTTCATTTGATCTTGTTTCAAGTGTTTTATAATAGTTTTCCATACTTTTATCACATTCTTTTATTTGCTCTTGAAAAAAAGTATATGCTTCGTATTCTTGCTTTAATGTAAACAAATGCTCTTCTCTATAGTCACCTGTTAGTGCTTTTGCTATGGTTGATCTGTCATTTTTTATTCGTCTATCACTCAATTCAGCCAATCTATTAGAGTTTCTTTCACCCGCAATTATTGCTTTAATGATTCGCATACCAGTTACACCTGTAATATCACTAATAACCTTGTGTAATTGAATGTTCATTTGAATTAATGCTTTTTGCATACGTTGAGTGTGTACAGCTGCACTTTTTATCAGGTTGTCATGTTGTCTATTATAACCACGTAGTACACAAATTTGGTTATCAGGCCTAAATGATCCTTGAAGTAACCCATAGCTATGTAATTGCTGTAACCACTGGCAATCTTGAACGTCTGATTTTCTTCCAGGTACATTTTTTACATGTCGTGCATTTACCAGTTTAACTTCGAATCCATATGATTCAAGTATTTGAAACAAAGGAATCCAATATACTCCTGTTGATTCCATGGCTATCGTTCTAACTTCACACTTTTTCAACCACTTTGCTAGGTTATGAAGATCTACTGTAAAGCACCCAAATTTTTGAACGCGTTGTTTATCTCTCCCTTCTGGTACGCATGCATAATGTACAGATGAACCAATATCAATCCCTGCTGCATTAGGATTCACTACTTCTAATTTACTTTTTGCTTTTGCCATATAAAATCCCTTATATATACCTTATAATGAAGAAGTGCTTTAGCTTGGGGCGGTTATATTACACAATCTTCTAAACGAGGTAGCTAAAAAGCTCCATCAATGGTTTGACCGTCCCTTCCAAAATCATACTGATCCACGGGCATTTATTGCACCATTGCGAACTCGATTATAACTGCAGAAGCACTTCTTCATAAAATTATATCCAAAAATTACTGCAATGTGCATTAGGACGTTTCTTTCTGGTTTAACAGATTTTGTCTGTTCCGGTGCTGATCCATTTAATTGAAAGAAATATGTGATGTAACTATAGTCATTATAAACAACAATAGAAAAAACACGGAAGTAAAAAATTTATATTGATCTTATCATGTTTATTATTAGCATAATTATAAACATGGGAAAGCAAATACAAGTCAACTTATCTAAAAAAAATAGTGAGAGGGTCTTATCTGGCGCAAAATGGATGGCCAACCTTAGTGAAAATTATTTTGCATCATTGAATAATAACAGCATTAAACCAGCCAGCTCTATAAGAAAACTAATAGAGGCTTTTTTACTTGTTCCAATTATTATATCCACTGCTATTACACTAGCATGTACCTATTTTTTTCTGAATGCAGTGAGTATTCAAAAATATGATTGCAGCTTTGAATAAGGGAAAAATTATGGCGCCTATGATTTTTGAAGGCTATTGCGATACAGACGTTTTTAATAGCTAGTTCAAGCTTTATTGCTGGGTGATTTTGGATAATGCAACTTTTTATAGAAAATAAGTGAATTTGTTAAAAGTATCGGTGCTGAAGTTATATATCTGCCTCCATATTCTCCTGATTTTAATCAAACCATTGGTTTGCTATAAAAAATTGAGCCAGAAAGAATATCCAGCTATTCGAACTATTAGAAAAAGGGCTATAATTATAGGCTCAGTATACACTATAACTAGAATTTTTTTAAGAGAAATGATACAGAAGTTAGTACTAAGAAACTAAACAGTTTTCAAAAATGAAAATTATACCTTAAAGCTGATTTTCATACAGTTCTTGCAAGCGATAGCACTCTCACTTCTCTTGCACCAGAGTTTAAAATTTCCTGAGAGCAAGACCTTGCAGTTGCACCAGTTGTTACTACATCATCAACCAATATCACAATTTTGTTTTTGATAATTTCGCTGTTGCTTATTTTAAAAGCCTTTCTCAAATTTTTTTCACGCCTTCTAAGAAACTTCCCCTATCAGCTCATCTTTTTTTATCAGGATATAACCAAATTCATTGGCTTTTTTACCCAGATTCTTTACTACTCTTTCCTTATATAACTTTTCATAATAATCCATTCCTTTTTCTACATATTCTTGTCCACATTTCAGCATTTGATAAAAAATACATGCTAATTTTCTTGCTGTAGCAGTTATTGCTTTTGGTGCTCCCAATCGATTTTTCAATCTTCTACAGTACGCACCTAATGCACTTTTACTGTGCAACATAGAATAACCAGCAAGTCGAAAAGCATTTGCAGCACGGTTAATTACTTTACGAGTTCCACTTCTAATCACTCTTTCTCCTGTAATCCTATTAAATGGACATAATCCCAACCAAGAAGTAAAATGTTTTTCTGATGGCCATTTATTAGCATTAAGACCAACTTCTGAGAGGATGGTCTGTATATTTGATGTATTAAGCCCTGGAACTTTGGTGAAATCCATGCCAGTTATTCGATACAATTCTTCGTGTGCAGCAAAGTTTGGTTTGTTTCCTGCAGACCTCTTTACTTTACTGCATTGCTTATTTTCATTTGATCTTGTTTCAAGTGTTTTATAATAGTTTTCCATACTTTTATCACATTCTTTTATTTGCTCTTGAAAAAAAGTATATGCTTCGTATTCTTGCTTTAATGTAAACAAATGCTCTTCTCTATAGTCACCTGTTAGTGCTTTTGCTATGGTTGATCTGTCATTTTTTATTCGTCTATCACTCAATTCAGCCAATCTATTAGAGTTTCTTTCACCCGCAATTATTGCTTTAATGATTCGCATACCAGTTACACCTGTAATATCACTAATAACCTTGTGTAATTGAATGTTCATTTGAATTAATGCTTTTTGCATACGTTGAGTGTGTACAGCTGCACTTTTTATCAGGTTGTCATGTTGTCTATTATAACCACGTAGTACACAAATTTGGTTATCAGGCCTAAATGATCCTTGAAGTAACCCATAGCTATGTAATTGCTGTAACCACTGGCAATCTTGAACGTCTGATTTTCTTCCAGGTACATTTTTTACATGTCGTGCATTTACCAGTTTAACTTCGAATCCATATGATTCAAGTATTTGAAACAAAGGAATCCAATATACTCCTGTTGATTCCATGGCTATCGTTCTAACTTCACACTTTTTCAACCACTTTGCTAGGTTATGAAGATCTACTGTAAAGCACCCAAATTTTTGAACGCGTTGTTTATCTCTCCCTTCTGGTACGCATGCATAATGTACAGATGAACCAATATCAATCCCTGCTGCATTAGGATTCACTACTTCTAATTTACTTTTTGCTTTTGCCATATAAAATCCCTTATATATACCTTATAATGAAGAAGTGCTTTAGCTTGGGGCGGTTATATTACACAATCTTCTAAACGAGGTAGCTAAGAAGCTCCATCAATGGTTTGACCGTCCCTTCCAAAATCATACTGATCCACGGGCATTTATTGCACCATTGCGAACTCGATTATAACTGCAGAAGCACTTCTTCATAAAATTATATCCAAAAATTACTGCAATGTGCATTAGGACGTTTCTTTCTGGTTTAACAGATTTTGTCTGTTCCGGTGCTGATCCACTTACTTTTCACTATTTTCTTTGATTTTTTACTTTCTGGTTTTTCACTTAAACTATTCCATTTATTTTCTTGCCACCTATCAATTCCAAGCGCAATAGATGCAGCTCTCGCATAAATTCGGCAATCTAGCACTTCATTTCTTTCTCTTACCTTTTGCCACTCCTGTTTGGTGTATCCCTTTACTACCTTGCTGACTAACTGCTCTGCCGTTAGCTGCTTAAAATACTCAGGTGCATACTCGGGAAAATGACAATACCCTGCTGGCACTTTCTCTTCTTCTTTTAAAACATTAAGTAATTGAAAAAGTTCTGACTTTAATATTGATACTCCTACTGGCCAGAGCTTTATTCCTCTTTTCAGCTTTTGCCCACCAACTGTTATATCTACTCTGCTTGGACTGCTAAGTGGTACTAGAGCTTTATTTACACCTTTGACTGCCATTACTCTTCCACAGCCTTGATGACCTCTTATCCAATTGTATACTTCTTGCGTTGCATATCCAGCATCTACTGCCATCATACTTATCATATATTCAAGCCCATTTTCACCGATAAAATGATGATTTAACAGCTCTGAAAGCTTTTTCCATACTTCTCCACTTCCTGTATCTCCTTCAAATACTCGGTAGTCTATTGACCAATTTTCTCTGCCTTTTCCCCAGGCTACAACTTCTACTTCCAAGCGATCTTTTTGAACATCTACTCCTGCTGTGAGAACTACTTCGCCTTTTGGTACTGTGCCAATCTGAAAAAATTCTCTCCTGTTAAATAATTGCTTCCAGTCCGGTACTTCTCCTTTATCTACCCAGGTTTCTCCAAGCGTGGTATTTATCCAAACTTTCAGTAATTGTTCACTTTCCTTTGCATGGAGAAAGTCCTCTACTGCTTGTTGCCAACTATACCAGCCAACTGGACTATAAAGACTTGAAAGATGAAATCCTTTTTTCTCACCTTCTTTTGCCTCTGTAGCTCTCCATTCTCCACGTTCTAGCATCTCTGTCTTTTGATGATTTTCTATTTTGCCGCTACATTCAGTGCAGACATAATGTGCTGTTCTTGAGTCGTTATTTTCCCATTTTATTTGTGACCATTTTAGAACTTGATAGTAATTACAATGCGGACATGGTACAAAAAATATCTCTTATCTGTTGCTTCAAACTCCTTCTCAATTCTGCTTATTCCATGAATCGTTGGTGTTGATACTAAAAAAATCTTTCGACGTGCAAATGTATTAGTTCGAGCAATACTGAGCAGTACTGGATCACCTTCTCCTCCTGAATCTCCTGGATAGGCATCTATTTCATCAAGAAAGAGATATTTTACTGGCATGGATCTAAGTCCTACACTGCTATTCGCTCCAGTTATTACTACTATTCCACCTGGAAACTCCTTACTTTGTACAGTATTGCCTGAGTCTCTTGATCTTGGGTCTTTTACTTTACTCTTTAAACATGGTGTACTCTCTATCAACGGTGCAAATCTTCCCTTCGACCAACGTTTTCCCATTTCGACTGTTGGCTGTACTACTAGCATTGGTCCTGGTGTTTGATCGATGATATAGCCAATCCAATTGTTGCCAGCTTCTGTTCCCCCAATCTGCGCTCCTTTCATGAATACTACTTTCTCCGCTGACGAAGATGGAGATAGTGAATCCATTATTTCTTTTAAATAAGGAGTTCTTTCTGTTCTCCATTTACCTGGCTCTGATGCTGCAGTTGGCGCTAAAACTCGATACTCATTCGCCCACTCTGATACTTTAAGCTCTGGATCTGGTCTTAAACCTTCAGAAAAAGCTCTAGCGTATATCATTGTCTGCATCTACTCATAATTGGTTCTATCTCAATATTGTTAACAGTAGAGTTTATTCCTCCACACTCCTCCAATTCCATAAACATCTTTTTCTGAAATTCGTTTTCTATATATCTTTTGCTCATCTCACTTATCATTAGTGCTATAATAAGCGCAAATATCCCTGTTATTGTTGCAAAAATGATTGCACTGCTTATTGTTGTTGCTGTTAACCCTATACATACCGCTATTGCTACTGCACTTACTGAGGTAAAAACACAGATCACATTGTTGTATTTTCTTACTTTTGCATCTCTATGTTCTATACACCTATAATAAACTGGTACAGACTTGCCTATCTCGTCTGGTAATTTGATGCTCTTTTCTTTAAATAAAGTTTTTAGCAACTCTAAATTATTTGACTTGATTGCTAAGTGCAGAACAGGTGTATAATTTGCTCCTTTTGTCAGCAATAACTTTACTACATGTAAATGCCTTTTTTCTGCAGCAAGGTAAATCGGTGATAGACCTTTATTATTTGAAATATCAATATCAATTTCTTCTTTTAAGATAGACTCTACAATCTCAATTTCTCCTCTTTGTGCAGCTAAATGGAGTAGACTATTCTTTTCAGAACCGTATTTATTACTCATCAAAGCCTTCTTTATCTCAGGTTTAGCGTAATCAAATGGTGTCTTGCCGCTATCGTCTTTTACCAGAGGGTCTATATCTTCTCGTGTTAGTAAAACCTCTATTGTTTTAAGTCTTTCAGCGTAATGTAGTGGCGTTTTATTTTCGTAATCTTGTAAATTGACTTGAGCATTAGGCTCCCTTATTAAGCATTTGAGAATATCAAGACATAAGTCTCTTTCATCGTAATTAGTATTACTTACAGCTATATGAACAGGCGACAATTTCATTGAGTTTTGTCCCATACGTGCACTATTTACATCTGCTCCAAGTTTCAGCAGTAACTTTACTATCTCTAACTTTTTATTATTAACTGCATAGTGCATTGGTGTCTGATTTCGCGCATCAAAGACATCTATTTCAGCTTTTCCTTCTCTTATCAAAATCTTTACAACTTCTGCATGTCCTATTCCTGCTGCTAGATGTAATGGCGTATGATGCAGAGCATTTCGTACATTAACGTCAATACCTTTTCCTATCAAATATCTGACTACATTAACTTCACCTATCATTGCAGCTAAATGAAGTAAACTATCTTGTTCTGACCCGTATTTGTTACTAATTAACGCTTTCAATATTTCTGCTTTTTTCTCTTCTTTGGCGTAATCAAGAGATGTTTTACCTTCATTATCTTCCACAAAAGGATTAATGTTCTTCTTCGTGAGTAACAAATCCACCATACTTAATTCATCAAACTCTATAGCGCAATGTAGTGGGGTTTTTCCGTTTAATCCTCTAACATTTACATCTAATCCAGGTTGATTAATGAGACACTTTATTAACTCTAAACTTAAGTTATCAGCCATTTTATATTCAAAATCTTTCTTATATTTGAAATTTAGTATTAGATAATTCTTGTAATGAGTTTGTAATCTCTTCAGTTAGCACCATATGAATCTTTTCAGTGTCACTCAGTGATGCAAGCAATGCTGAAACTCTATTTGAAATATTAAGCAAATTATTACGGACAACTCTTGCTACGTTAAATGCTTCAGTTTTTACCTCTTCAATTGACACAAATTTGCCTATTTCAGCTTTCACTTTAGCTTCCAAAAGTTTACCACGTTCGGTTTCATTTTTTATTCGCGTTTTTAGCAATATCGTTGAAAGTGTTTCTCCGCGCTCTTTTCTCCTAAGTGGTTGACTTGGATCTCTTATTGCTGCTACCGCTTCATTTGCTTGTTCTCGGTCAATAAGTCCATCTTCCAGCTCAACTATTCCTTTTTTTACTAAAGAACAGACATATTGCCTCGAAAACCCTTTTTCCCTTGCCCATTCTGCTTGCGTAATTCTCACCTTTTTTTTCTCCTTATTTTAGCACTGCTCAGCTATAATTTCGTAAGTAGTTAACATTTGAAATATGTCTAACGCTAAAGAAGGCACGAGGTCAGGACCACCAAACCCTCCAGCTTGGCCAAAAGGACTCACTTTTTATGATATTTCCAACGTATTAAAATCTTTACTAAAATTCATAACATAGAACATTAATGCTAAAGAATCTGCTTCATTATCATCTGTTGGACAAAAACCCTTTTCCTGCACTGCTTCAATTACATCAGCTTTACTTGCATTGCCCTTGCCAGTTATAAAACGTTTAATAGTCTTAACCGAAACACCTTGATAGGGAATATTACTTTCTTCACACCAAGCAGAAAGGTGTGCTAAAAACCCTCCATAGATATGTGCAGCATCAGTTCCCAAGTGTCTTCTCACTTCTTCAAAGTATACAACTTCAATGCCTGGAAATTTATACTTAAGTGAATTAAACCAATTACGAAAATTTAAAAACTGCATTCCACCACCACTAAACCTGCTAACATGAAAACTCTTACTTCCACTTTGCACTATTCCATCATTTAAAATAGTCCAGCCGGTTTGTTTGCCAAGATCTAGGGTGAGCATTTCCTTTCAATTGCCGAGTACATATATATACAAGATTTGAAAAAATTACGTCCAAAAAATCTTTAATTTTCGAAATTTAACAACTAACATAAAAACTCTTTTACAGCCAGTTTGTTTACCAAGCCTTTCAATTGTTGTGTACATATATATACAAGATTTGAAAAATTTTCGTCCAAAAAATCTTCAAATTTTTAGGAATTTTTTTTTATAATTCTTGAATTTGAAGACCTTTCAAACGGGTTTCTCTACTTTTAGAGGTTTTTATTATTCTACTCTTATATTTTATATGTTTTTATATATGTGTATATTTTTATATATGTATTATATATATATATTATATATAAGGGTTTCAGGAAGCTAGAATCCTCCATATTGGCGGACTTCAGATATGCCGTTCCTAGGAACGGTTTTAGGAACGCATGGTGAAAACCCGCCATACAGGCTAATTCTAGATTCCTGCTTCCTAATTCCTGATTTAGGAAGCCAGTAATTAGGAACGGAACTTAAGGTTATAGAGAGCATACTTTTCAACTATTTTCCTCTTAAAAATTTAAGCTATTCTTTTAATAGCGAAATCCACATTTTTAGCTCTTTAGGTGATATTGAATTTCAAAATATGAAATTCTTATATGTTTTTAATATAACTTTAGGAAGCCTGAGCTACCCATTCTTAAAAATATTGAAATCCATTCAAAATAGGTTCCAAAAACCTGAACTGTATTATTTTAAATTGCATCAGTATTATTCTCAAAAAAAAACAATAGAATATCAATAGATTAAAAATTGCATCAATATTATTTATTTTTGCTCCTGTCCTACATAAGGGCATTAATAACTTCCATCCTTAAAGCATTAATTTGTTTTAGGGAAAACCATGAAATTAAAAAATATAGCTATAATTGTTAAAAACGTAAAATACCAAGCCTATAGACTAAAACTTGCTAAGTGCTTTATTGATGAGAATAACGAAGACCTTGAGCAAGAACTCTTCTGTGAAATTTGGCCATGCCTTGATCAGTATGATGAAGATAAAAGTAGCTTTAACACCTTTGTAGCAAGATTAACTGAAAATAAAGCTATTAACCTGTTAAAGAAACAGCGATGTGCAAAACGCGATATCAATAACTATATTAGTATCGATGTAACAGAGCTACTTGAGGGTGAAATAACAAAACGCATTGATGTAGACTATATGATCTCGGTTTTACCAAAGGAATGGCAAAATATATGTGAGCAACTTAAATTTTTTAACTTACATGAAGTTGCCAAAATGAACAACGTTTCAAGAACCACTTTAAACAATATTATCAAGAAGATACGTGCCAAACTTTCTCCTATTTACTACGAAGGCAAAAAGAAAAATTGAACAAAATTTTTGCCTTTCTTGTATATATATACATCGTAGCATGGATAAATAATGGTTCTTAAAATTTTGAATAATAATGAAAGATTGCAAACAATATCAACTGTAAAAATGGTCATCTTTGGTCCTTATGGTATTGGTAAAACAAGTCTCCTAAAGACCGTAGATGAACCAACACTTTGCCTTGATTTTGAAGCAGGGCTTCTTGCTGTTCAAGATTGGCAAGGAGATTCAATTAGTCTTCGCACTTGGAATGAAGCTAGAGATATTGCTTGTCTTATAGGGGGGCCTAATCCTGCGCTGAAGTATGATCAAGCATATAGCCAAAGACACCATGAACATGTATCTGGTAAGTACAAAGATCTTTTCCCTGAGTTTTCTAAATACCGATGCATCTTTGTAGATAGTATAACCGTTGCTTCACGTTTATGTCTATTATGGGCAAAAATGCAACCTGAGGCTTTTTCTGAGAGATCGGGAAAACAGGACATGAGAGCTGCATATGGATTACTTGCTCAGGAAATGATGGCTTGGCTCAACCAGTTTCAGCATATTAGAGATAAGGACATCACTATAGTTGGCACTTTAGGTCAATATCTCGATGACTGCAATCGTCCAACTTGGCTACCTCAATGCGAAGGGGCTAAAACTGCTAGTGAAATTCCTGGAATAGTTGACGAAGTAATCAGTATGGTTGGAATCAAGAAAGATGATGGAACGGAGAAGCGCTCTTTTGTTTGCCACACTTTAAACCCTTGGGGATACCCAGCTAAGGATCGTAGTGGACGTCTGAGTATGGTTGAAGAACCACACTTAGGTAAGCTGCTTACAAAGATTAAAAGCAAGTTTTAAAATTTAAACATGGAGAGTGATATATGTTACAAAACCTATTAACTGATTTTAACACTGTAAAACCGCAAAGTAGACTAATACCTAAAGGTACAATAGTAAAGGTAAAAATGACAATCAAGCCTGGAGGTTATGAGCATTGGTTTACTAAAAGCCCCACTACCGGTAGCATTTATTTAAATACAGAATTTACCGTTATTGAAGGTCTATATGAAAAGCATAAGATTTACCAAATAATTGGTATTAAAAGTAGTAAAGCAGAAGATACTTGGGGAGAAATGGGTCGCTCTATGCTTCGCAGTATCTTGGAATCAGCACGTGACATTCATCCACATGATAACTCAGAAAGTGCAATCCTTGCTCGTAAGCTAAATTCAATTGCAGAATTAAATGGCTTAGAGTTTACAGTAAAGGTAGGTGTTATAACTGATGAATATGGAGAGAAGAACAAAATTGCCTCGGTAGTTACTCCAGAATACCGCAAAAATTATGAAATTGACAGAGTACCATTTTGAAGTACGACGAGGAAAAGCTTTGGTCTGCTGTCGTTACTAGAGGTATTCAGGACGCAGTAGGAAAAAACCCAAAGCTAAGAGAAGAAGCAATTAATTGGCTGAATTCAAAATCTTTTGAAACTGTTTGTGAGCTAGCTAATCTCAACTTTACACGTATGAAAAATATGTATGGGAATTTTATGTCTAAAAAGCAAAAAGAGTTAAAGATGTTATTGATTGATAATATCAAGGAGTGTGTTTCTTACCTACTTCCAAATGGTGAGTTTTACCGAGAAAAAACTTATATTGGAGACTTAAATGGAAATACAATTACAGTTAAAATAGTAGGTAAGGAAGCTGGTGATTGGCGTAATTTTACTGAAGGAACTGGTGGTGATATTATTGATCTTTGGATTTTAATTAAGGGTGATATATATTCTGCTAGAAAGTGGCTCAATAAAAAATCAAAGAGTGGAGAAAAAAAAGGGCGGAAAAGAGAAGAAAAAATATTTTCTGTAAAGCAGTACTTAAGTGATCAATCACCAATACCAGAAGATATAATAGCTCCACGAATTCTCACTCCAGGTGGTCTTTTAGTCATTGGTGGTACGCCAAAGGTTGGCAAAAGTTATTTTCTTCTCTCTTTGCTTGCACATCTTGCAGCAGGAGTGTCGTTTCTTAAGATGAAGTCAGCAAGGCCACTAAAAATAATCTATCTGCAAAATGAGATGGAGTACAATTACATCAGAGAACGCATACAACAAATCATAACTAATCAAAGGCTGCCAAATCTAGCAGAGGAAAACTTGATTGTTACTACAAAGATGAGATTAACTTTAAATGATGAAGGTATAGAGAGAATAAAAGATATAATAGGAGAAAAATTTAAAACGATAGATCTTATCGTTTTGGATTCTCTTGACTATGAAAATATGTTTTCTGGCCTGCAAAGCAGAGTAGAAAAACTACGTTCTGTAATTAATCCTATGGCTGGAATCATTATTACACGTCATACCAGAAAAGTATCCACAGCTACACTCGCAAAAAGTCCTTTTCAAGCTTTAATTGGTGCTAATGCTTTAAGAAGTTTTTATACATCTGGTATGGTAATGTTTCAACCAAATAAACGTGCAAATGTCTTGCAAGTAGTATATGAGCTAAGAAACGGTAAATCAATACCAGCAAAATTCATTAGCAGAGTAAATGGGCGTTGGCAGAACTCTAAAGTTATAGCTACGGCTTAATTTATCCACAAAAACCGACACTATGCTAGAGCTAAAAACTCAGCTTTTGCAAAACATCAGATCTTGTCTTTTTCATCTTTTACCAAGAGGGACATTTCGTGGTGATAAGTTTTATGTAGGTGATGTACAGGGTAACAAGGGCAAAAGTACTGTAATAGAGTTAACAGGCGAAAGAGCCGGATTATGGAAAGATTTTGCAACTGGAGAAGGTGGTGACATTATTGATCTTTGGGCAACGGTACACGGGAAGAATGCGAGAATAGAGTTTCCTGAAGTAATGCTCTCAATAAGTGAATGGCTTGGAAAAACCAACTTCAAAGAACAGAGAAATTTAGAACAATACTTAACTTGTAGTTGGAACTACTACGATGAAAATAACCAATTGATTGTAATAGTCTACCGTTATGATCCTCCTTTAGAGAAAAAACAGTTTAAACCATTTGATGTTAAAAAACAAAGATTCAAAGAGCCAGAAATAAGGCCACTCTACAACATTCCAGGTATTTTAAAATCTGATAAGGTTGTTCTGGTTGAAGGAGAAAAATGCGCAGAAGCACTTATAGAGAAAGGAATAACTGCAACAACAGCAATGTTTGGAGCAAATGCGCCTATTGATAAAACAGATTGGACTCCGCTTAAGGGCAAGCATATTATTATTTGGCCAGACAACGATGAAGCAGGTAATAAATATACCAAAAATGCTGAAAAGAGACTTTTAGAACTTGGTGTTGCATCACTTGCTACGCTTAAGATTCCACCGAATAAACCAAAGAGTTGGGATGCTGCTGATTGTGTGTTAGAGGGAATAAATATTGAAGAATTTATCGAAAAAAACTCAAGAAAAATAATTATTAAACCACCACTTGATATTTTTAGCTGGAGCGTAGAGCGTTTTGTAGGCCCAGTACCAAAGCAAAGATTCTTGGTTGAAGGATTATTTCCTTTGGGTGTAACCTCCATTTTGGCTGCAATGGGAGATACAGGCAAAGGTATGCTACTTCTTGACCTAGCCCTCAAGGTTGCAGGTAGCATAGATCAGGTATGCGGATTTGGTCCACTTGTTACTGAACATGGATCTGTGGTGGTATTTTCTGCGGAGGATGATACAAATGAAATACATCGTCTCTTAGAACGACTTGATCCAAAATGCGAGAGATTGAAATATAAAGGTAGGCTATTTATTGTACCATTACCAAACATCGGAGGATCTCTTACCATACTTAAGAACGTTCGCGGTAAAGTTGTAGAAATCTCTCCAGAATTTGAGTCGGTAATGAAGCAGCTGAGCAGGATAAAGGATTTAAAGCTCATTATATTTGATCCCCTTGCTTCTTTCATTCATGCAGATTTAAATGCTGATCCAGCAGTAGGGGATTATCTCATGTGTTTATTATCTGATTTAGCATGTAGCACTGGAGCTTCAATAATTACTGCACATCATATGAGAAAGCTGAAGGGAGAAAAGCCTATATCAACAGTAGAGCAAGCACGAGATGCTATTCGAGGCACTTCTGCTCTCGTAAATGGAGTCAGGTGTTCTTTTACTTTTTGGCCTGTTGAAGATATGACTAAACCAATGATTTTTAGGTCAATTGGAAAAATCCCAAGACAAAATGCACTATTTTATGGAGCTGTTGTTAAAGCAAATGGCCTGGCTGATCGTACCATACGCACTTACCTAAGAAATGAAGAAACAGGGCTATTGGAAGACATCACTGAACAATTAAAAGCTCAAAATATTAGCGATAAAGATCTTAAAATATATCTTATTGATTCAATTGCGCGAGCTGCTATTTCAGGACATCCATTTACTCACACAGGAAGTGCAGGAATACATAAACAACGACATAGACTGCCTGAAGTTTTTCATAGTATGGGAAGAGATAGATTAGAGCGTATAGTGCAAGAGCTTTTACAGGCAAAGCAAATAGTTAAAGGAATGGCTAATGGTTCAAAAGAGGATAAATGGCTCGATATTAAAACAGGACCATTTGCACGTGGAGTGGGAAAATTTATTCATGGAGCTGAAAAAAACTATTTTTGATAACAAAAAACTCTATTTTTTTATAGTCAAAGTAAAAGGGTTAATACGATAACCATGTGATGATCTTTGCCAACCAAGGGTTTGTATTACATCATCACGTTCAATACTTAATCCTAATTTCTCAGCCAATGTAGCTTTGATCGTTTTTTGCATCTTGTTTAATGGTTTTCTGATTTGATGTTCTAAATCTGCTTCTAAACTAAGTCCCAAGAGTTTTTCTAACTGATTAATATTGAGAAGTGTATGTTTTTCAGGTGGTAACTCTTTCTCACAGTCATGTAAAAATTGCTTGAACAATATTCGAAAAATATTAAGGCATGATGCAGCTTTTTTATTTATAACTTCAACGCTATTAACATATACCATACCTTTAACTACCTGTAACTCCAAAAGCTTTATTGGCACAATTGGTTCAACACGTTTAAGCGAAATATATGAAGCTGGTAAAACTTGCAAAGAAGTATTTTCTACTACCTCTGGTACTCCTTTTTTAGCTGCCTCTTGGAATATCTCAGTTACAGTCTTATACTGGCAAAACAGTTCTACCATTCGCACTACATATAGGCTCAATAATAGATTAGGTATATCTTTTTTTAGAGTAATGAGAACTGTCGGATGGACTCTCAGTTTATCTATGGTTAAAAATATCGCATCAGTACAAAAATCAAGGATTATTAGATTTACAATATGACCTTGATCACAAGTATAATAAACTCCTTTTTCCATTTTTCCCCACATAAGTCTTGAATCATTCAACTTTGTTTCAAACCAGTCTATGATTTTCTCTATATTTAAGTATATGGATAAGAGATGAAATCTCTGTTTTTTATAAGTATTAGGCAAAATATGACGAGAACAGTTTTCACAAATAGCGTCATCACATGCTTCATCAAAGTCTGGATCGATAAAAATCTCATTGCTACAACTTGGATCAATTACATTTGGCCAATCAAGATGATCTTCTTCACGAGAGCAAACAATATAGTACCTTTCTTGCATTTTTATCAATCCAAGATCAAATAAGTATCTTGCTGCTTTAATGTGATTTTGACTTGGATTAACCCAAGAACTATTTGAACTTAAAAGATCAGCAATTTGCTCGTGAAAGGATTTTAAGACCATAAGATTGTTCCATATGTTTCTTCAGGTCCTCTCTTTCTTTTTTATTGAGCGGATGCTCTGAATAATAAATTTCCCCACTTGATTTGAAAGAAAATGTTACCTTTTTGTTTTGGAACATTACTTTAGCTGATTGAATAGATTGTAGTATGTTGCCAATAGACGGCTTTAAAATATGTAACTCTGGTGCAATAGGATCGTACGGCTTTACACTCAAAGTAAGATATGTATTACTATTTTTAAAATAATCTGACTTAAAATTTAACTCAAATATACAAATATTAGGGTCAGAACCCTCTATACATGCTTGAAGGAATTTATGCACTTGTAGTAGAAAGTTCTTATCCTGTATATTTACAAAAGTACATTCGCAGTTAAAATAACCACTTACAATACTATTTGCTATTTCCACAGCTTTATTGGTATTTTTAGCACAGAGATTAACCTTTGTACCATCAATCGAAAAATCTAAAATCATCCACTCAGGTTTATGGCCATGAACAACTTTGTTTGAATTAAGCAGTAAATCCATGTCACTTCCTCGACGTACAAACATATATATCCGATCTTGATGATGGAAAAAACCCTGCAATTGGTTTTCAAACTTCAGTATCTGCTCTACAGCTTCTTGTGACATAAATTCCTTGAATGAAGTGTTTATTTGTCTTGGTGATTTCTGTAGAGCAAATGATACGAAACCTCTCTTTTGTACTTTATCAAAGTGATAGACAGATTTTAGAAGTTCACAATTTATGTGAAACAGTAAAAATAACAAGGATCTTTTATCATACTTAGTATTATTTTTTATCAGGTACGATCTCATTAACTCTTGAGTGAGGGCAAATCTTGCTACTTCACTGACTGTAGCTTCAAGTTTCGTACGATCAAAGTAGCTAATGAGATAATAGTTAAAAAGAGAGTCAGAGTAACTGGCAAGTATCTTACGTTTTTGTTGAGTGGATCTATCATCGTAGTCTCCGTCTTGAAAAAGTTGTCCATTTAAATGATTTTTAAAGCAATGCTGAAAAATAATGCTCAGTTGTTTACCAGAAAGGGAATCTAACCAAGACTGACGTATATTAGAATCCTGAAAACGATCTAATAAAAGGTTAACAGGAACTTCTAAGTCGCTCTCCCAGAATTTATGACTTGGATAAATCTCCATAACATATTAAATAAGCCATGTTATACATAATATGATGATTTAGGCAAAGATTTTTTGGACATAATTTCTTCAAATCTTGTATATTTATTAGGGAGAATTTGTGTGAACTAGATAGCTTTCTTAAACGAGACATAAGGTGTGCATTGGTTTAGTTTAATAGAAGTCTCCTAACCTATAAAAAAATTCACAGGAAGAAAAACATGCAAAAAGGAGAGTTGGCTATTTATTGGGGTTATAAGCCTAATCGATTGGCAGATACATATCTAGCAGATGCTTATGAACAATTATTGAAATGTAAAACAAAGGAGGTAGAAGAAAATGACAACCGTAAGCTTGTATGCAAGAGTTTCATCAAGACAACAGGCACAGGAGAATACGATAGAGAGTCAGATTGTAGAATTGGAGCGTCGCATTGGTAGTGATGGACATGAGTTATTAGATGAGCATAAGTTTGTCGATAATGGTTATAGTGGATCAAATTTAGAACGTCCTGGCTTAGAAAATTTACGTGATAGAGTAGCAGAAGGTAAGATTGATAAGATATATATTCATTCACCTGATCGGCTATCACGTAAATTTTCATATCAAATGATCTTACTCGAAGAGTTTAAAAAGGCTGGATCTGAAATAGTATTTTTGAATCATAAGTTTGATGATAATCCGGATTCCCATTTATTTCTACAGATTCAGGGAGCAATAGCAGAGTATGAACGTGCAAAGATTATGGAACGAAACCGTAGAGGTAAACTTCATGCGGCCAAAGCTGGGTGTATAAGTGTGATGGGTAGGGCGCCTTACGGTTATCGCTACATAGCAAAACATGTAGGTGAAGGAAGTGCTCAATTTGAGGTTGATGAAGAAGAGGCAAATATAGTGCGTAAAATATTTAGTCGGGTTGGCCAAGAAAGAGCAAGTATAGGAGAAGTTGTACATGAACTGAATAAGATACCGGTAATAACACGAACAGGAAAAAGGTATTGGAAAAGGAGCACTATTTGGAACATGTTAAAAAATCCTGCTTATATAGGACAAGCAGCTTATGGTAAAACTAGGACATGCTCAAAACCACAAGTAAAAAAATCAAAAAAAGGAACTTGTGGTAAACTTAAAAGTGGTCGCTTTAATAGTGATAAAGAGAATTGGACTTATATTCCAGTACCAAAAATAATCAATGAGCATTTATTTGATTCAGTGCAGGCACAACTAACTGAAAATAGGCAAAGAGCAAGAGTACGACAAAGAAGAGAAACATATTTATTGCAAGGTTTAATGGTATGTCAACGTTGTCAATATACTTATTGTGGTACAAACCACGTTCATAAAAAGTCGACATATTATTACTATCGTTGCTCTGGTACAAACTCTAGCAAATTCAATGGCAATAAAATCTGCGATAATAAATCAATACGCACTGATATATTAGATGGAGTTATATGGGAAGAAGTCAAGAGTATCTTGAAAGAGCCAGATAGGATTGCAAATGAATATCAACGTAGATTATCAGAGAACAAAAAACCTTTACATAATCAAACACGTGAAAAGCAAGAAAGTAAGTTAAGATTAAGTATCAAAAAATTTATTGATAGCTATGCTAAAGGGTTTATAAGCCAAGAAGAATTTGAACCAAGAATCACAACAATGAAACAGCATTTGAAAAAAATTGAAGAAGAGAAAGAAAGAACGCTTGATCAAAAAAAACTACAACAAGAATTGAGCCTTGTTACAGATAGCTTGAAAAACTTTTCCTCAAGTGTTGAATCAAAGCTTGATCAAGTGGATTGGCAGACTAAGCAAAATATTATTAGAATGTTAATTCATCAAATTGAAATCAATCACAATCACTTGTATATAGTATTTCGCATAAAAAGTCTTGCAAATTTTGATCAAAATAGCCATAATAGAATTATGCAATGTTGTACTAGCAGTCAATATTGTTGGCTTGCCGGATAAAACTGTTGCAGAATCCAGAGAGCGTATCAGAGCAGCGTTAAATTCAATCAATCTTCTGTTACCTCCAAAAAGGATTACGGTTAATCTTTCCCCTGCGGATTTGCTTAAAGAAGGTAGTCATTATGACTTAGCTATTGCTGTTGGATTACTTGTTGTAATGAATGTGATACCAGTTGAAAAAGTTCAGTCTTATATCATTATGGGTGAGCTTGCACTAGACAGCAGAGTCATACCAATCTCAGGAGTACTTCCAACAGCAATCAGTGCAAAACAGGTAAATAAAGGAGTAATTTGCCCAAGGGGAAATGGAGTAGAAGCTTTATGGGTAAAGAATGTTTCTATTCTGGCTATAGAGAAATTAACGGATATTATCAGACATTTTAAGGGTGAGCAGTTAATTCAGCCGGTAACTTTTAACTATAGCGCTGCACCCAAAGAAAAAAATTCAGTTCCAGATATAAAGGATATTAAAGGTCAAGTTGTTGCAAAAAGAGCAGCTGAAATTGCAGCAGCAGGTGGACACAATATGCTTCTTGTTGGACCTCCTGGTACTGGAAAGTCAATGCTTGCTAAGCGATTTATAGGGCTATTACCCGATTTGACTGAACAAGAGATGATTGATGTTAATATCATCTCTAGCATAACAAAAGCCGGTAACGAAACATTTAAAGTAACTCGTCCCTTTCGTGAACCTCATCACTCATGCTCGATGTCAGCGATGATAGGAGGAGGGAAAAATGCAAAGCCTGGGGAAATCACCATGGCTCACAATGGTGTGTTATTTCTTGATGAGCTACCTGAATTTCCAAGGCTTGTGCTTGATTCTCTATGCCAACCACTTGAAGATAGAAAAGTTACTATTGCACGTGCAAATGCTCACATTACTTATCCAGCTAATTTTCAACTTATAGCTGCAATGAATCCCTGCAGGTGCGGTTACTTAGGTGATGCAAGTAGATCGTGCAACAAAGCTCCAAAATGCGGCACAGATTATAGAAATAAAATATCAGGACCTTTGCTTGATAGAATAGACATATGCATTGAAATGCCAAACGTTAGAATACTTTCTCCTGAAATCTCTGTGGAGGGAGAAAGTACCGAGGTTATAAGAGGAAGGGTGATAGCAGCGAGAAAAATTCAAACTGAGCGTTATAGTAAATTTAATATTCGTTGCAATGCAGAAGTCAGTGGTGAAGCATTAAATAAATTCACTGAACCAGATCAGGAAGGGTTAGAATTGCTAAAATACGTACTGAAAGAAAATTACATTTCCAATCGAGGCTACACACGCGTATTAAGAGTCGCAAGAACCATTGCAGATCTTGTAAAAAGTGAAGAGGTAAAGAAAGCACACATTGCAGAAGCGCTGAATTACAGAATAAGAATGTATAAATAAATTAATCTGCTTGACAGAAAACTTTTTTTTGCCATATACTACCATTAGTGAAATTTTAATATTTTAGGAGTACAGTTATGCCGACAGTAAAAACAATCAAAGATAAAGTTAAAGAAGTTTATAATCAGGGTTATGGTTTTGTAACAAAACATCCGTATAAAACAGCTGCCACTTTTGTAGCAATTGCAACAGTAGCTTCGCTTACGGCTGCTTATTTCTTAAGTCCAGCTTATGCAACTTTTGTTGGTACAGTTGGAACAAAAGCTGCAACACTTGTTAGTCCTGCTATTACTACAATGTCTGCATTTGCAGTTGCTCATCCACTTGTTGCTAGTTTGGTAGTTTTTGCTGCAGTAGCAGCTTTAATAACTGCACCTGTGTATGCATATAAAAACAGTAATAAGGCAGCTCAAGCTGAAAAAGTAAGTGAATTAGTTGAGAATCAAGAACCAAGCAGCGAGATAAAAGTAGGTGAAATTCAAAAAATACTTGGGTCCAGCAATCAACATCTACTGTTTAATTAGTAGCAACTTCCAATAAAAAGGGATAGGCTTCTGTCCCTTTTTACAGTTTTTTTTTGCATCTTAATCATTATATCTACTGGTTAATAATGTTAAGAATAAGTAAATCTTGTTCACTATTTGCATATATCAAAATGAAAAATGTTTGCATATTGTTAAAAAAGCAGTAACTTGTTATCAAGTGAATTCACTAATATTTGAGTAATTTAAATGTCAATTGACCTTAGTTTACCAGAATTACCCATATTGCACCCAAGGATTACCGTTGTGGGAGTGGGTGGTGCTGGTGGAAATGCTGTGAACAACATGATTCAATCCAATTTACAAGGAGTAAATTTTGTTGTAGCAAATACCGATGCTCAAGCGTTAGAGAAGTCATTATGTGATAAAAAAATTCAGCTTGGTATTAACTTAACTAAGGGCCTTGGTGCTGGTGCTTTGCCTGATGTTGGTAAAGGTGCAGCAGAAGAATCAATTGACGAAATTATGGAGCATATAAAAGATAGCCATATGCTCTTTATCACAGCAGGGATGGGTGGTGGTACTGGAACAGGTGCTGCACCGGTAATTGCAAAAGCAGCCAGAGAAGCAAGAGCGGTAGTTAAAGATAAAGGAGCAAAAGAAAAAAAGATACTGACTGTTGGAGTCGTAACTAAGCCGTTCGGTTTTGAAGGTGTGCGGCGTATGCGCATTGCAGAGCTTGGACTTGAAGAGTTGCAAAAATACGTAGATACACTTATTGTCATTCCCAATCAAAATTTATTTAGAATTGCTAACGAGAAAACTACATTTGCTGACGCATTTCAACTCGCCGATAATGTTCTGCATATTGGCATAAGAGGAGTAACTGATTTGATGATCATGCCAGGACTGATTAATCTTGATTTTGCTGATATAGAAACAGTCATGAGTGAGATGGGTAAAGCAATGATTGGTACTGGAGAGGCAGAAGGAGAAGATAGGGCAATTAGTGCTGCAGAGGCTGCGATATCTAATCCATTACTTGATAATGTATCAATGAAAGGTGCACAAGGAATATTGATTAATATTACTGGTGGTGGAGATATGACTCTATTTGAAGTTGATGCTGCAGCCAATAGAGTGCGTGAAGAAGTGGATGAAAATGCAAATATAATATTTGGTGCCACTTTTGATCAGGCGATGGAGGGAAGAGTTAGAGTTTCTGTTCTTGCAACTGGCATTGATAGCTGTAACGACAATTCATCTGTTAATCAAAACAAGATCCCAGCAGAGGAAAAAAATTTTAAATGGCCTTATAATCAAATTCCAATATTAGAAACAAAAGAATATGCTTCAACTGAGCAAACAAACGAAAGAGTTAAGTGGGGCAGCAATGTTTATGATATACCAGCTTATTTAAGAAGAAAAAAATAATGCAATTTTGGCTACTCAAGTCAGAGCCAAGTGAATACTCGTGGCAAAAAATGAGAAAGGAGCAGGTGACGCAGTGGAATGGTGTATGCAATTATCAAGCTCAAAATTACATGAGAGCTATGAAATTAGGTGATCTTGCATTTTTTTATCATACAGGTAAAGAGAGAGTTATACTTGGAATAGTTGAAGTATTAAAGGAGTATTATCATGTTTATAATTCCAAATTTGGACTAGTGAATGTAAAACTTTTGAAACCTTTAAGTAACCAAGTGACGTTAAACAGTATAAAACAAAACCCACTTTTGAAAAATATGGTTATATTAAAACAATCACGTTTATCAGTTTCTCCAGTTTTAGAGACTGAGTGGAATGAAATAATAAGGATGAGTGATGTGTAATACCTGTTGCCAAACAATATTACCTCAGCACACAACATACAGCTGTATGAGTGTTTGTTTCGAAGTAGCCGATTTTTCATCAAACACAAAGCAGTGCTTGACACTGGAATCCAGCTGTAATGCAACCACATTAAAAATGTTGTGTTTTAATATAGCTTTTATATTCACTCACCTAATGTCTAATCAGAATTCCTGGATCCCAATGTTGGAGCACTGGGATGACATACTTCTAGTGTACAATATTCGTATAGTTGTGTGTATGATACGATGTTCTATAATTCTTCTTTTTTGGGTTCCAATGTCAAGTGATGGGATAATGTCCTTTCTGGTGCTTTATTCATGTTAGAAGTAAATATTCTTGATAAGAGGTGGCATAGTATTACGAAGGACCCACAGAGTTTTGTATTAAATATTATTAACGCTTCTCTAAAAGAATTAAAAATAGATCATTATAAACCAAATATATCAATAGCTCTCGCTGATGATAACTTGCTACATCAACTTAATCTCAAGTTTAGAGAAATAGATAAGCCAACTAATGTACTATCATTTCCATGCGAACAGTTATCTAGTGAATGTGATCTAGGAGACATAGCAATTGCAGTAGATACAATAGAAAGAGAGTCTCATGAGTACTGTATATCTATCCTCACTCACACTGCACACATGTTAGTTCATGGATTGCTGCATTTACTTGGCTATGATCATCAAAAAGAAGATGAAGAAATTATAATGAAAAGTTTAGAGAGCAAGATTTTAGCTTTGCTTGAATTTGAAAAGGAAAAGTATGGTAGATAATACCAAAATATGTTATTTACAAAAAAGGGGTTTTAGCTGTAAAGGTAAGCAATATGGTTCAGTTTTCTTTACCAAAAAATTCTAAAGTTAATAAAAAGGGCAAGGTTTATCCTACTCCTACTGGAGCAAAAAATATTAGAAGATTTCAAATTTATCGTTGGTCTGCTGATGATGATAAAAATCCAAGAATAGACACATTTTTTATCGATATGGATAATTGTGGCCCTATGGTACTTGATGTATTAATAAAAATAAAGGATGAAATAGATTCAACCTTAACTTTTAGACGCTCTTGCAGAGAAGGAATATGCGGATCTTGTGCAATGAATATTGATGGTACCAACACTCTTGCATGCACTAAATCTATACATGATATAAAAGGTGAAGTAAAAATATATCCACTACCTCATATGTATATAGTAAAGGATCTAGTTCCAGATCTAAGCCAATTTTATGAGCAATACAAATCGATTAAACCTTGGTTACAAACAGATAAATCTGCCTTACAAAATAAAGAATACTTTCAATCTCCTGAAGATAGAAAAAAATTGGATGGTCTGTCTGATTGTATACTATGTGCTTGCTGTTCGACTGGTTGCCCAAGCTATTGGTGGAATGGTGATAAATTTTTAGGGCCAGCGGTATTACTGCAAGCTTATAGATGGATTGCTGACAGTCGTGATAATAAGAAAGAAGAAAGACTTGCTTCTTTAAACGACCCATTTAAGTTGTATCGCTGTCATACAATAATGAATTGTACAAAAACCTGTCCGAAAGGTCTTAACCCAGCAAAAGCGATAGCAAAAGTAAAACAGCTCATGGTAGAGAGAGAAGGAATTTGAGTGTTATTTCTGGCACTCTTCGTAAGAAAATAGTAGACCCTCTGAAGCATAGGGTATTGTTAATACTCTAAACGTTCTTCCATTCATGAAATGTATTGTTTCACCATATGATTCCAGTAATCTTTTAAACAATTCATGTCTTTGATTATTAATAGTTTGAAAATCCTTTTTTCCTAAAAGCTTTTTAGATTCAAATAGGTGAAGCATAATCTCGTGATAAGTTGGATAAGACTCCAAAAATTTTGGATCAAACTGAAAAGTTTTTATAAAAGCATTATTATAAAATTTTAGCTTTTGATTCTTACTATATATCGCTACAGCAATCGATAGCTTCTCAAGCAAACTTTCTTGTGCAGCTAAACAATTGCTTAGCTCAGTATGTAATTTTTTTTCATCACTAATATCTTTTCCATACATTACTATGCTATTAGAATTTTGCATTGGAACTTCAACAAAATTAAAAACCTTAGGTTCATTCTTGTAAGTTATTACACACTCTCCTGGTTTTACGTTATAGGAGCCACTTGCAACAGTAAATTTTTTAGAGCTGCCTATATATTTATCATAAAATAAGTTATAAAACCTTACTTTTTTATTCTTATTGTACTTCAGTATTGGAAATGGTAAAGAGTCAAAAATTTTTTTATAGTTCTCCAATTCTCGCATAAGCTTACTATTTTCTAACTCAAGTTCATTAGCTTTTATCTTATAATCGGAGATATTCCTTATCCATAACAACACACCAATCACATTATTAGAATAATCTATTATGCTTTTACCATAACATGTGCAATAAACCTCACTGTCTTTTGACTTTAAATCTAGAGTAAAAGATTTATTTATTTCCTTTGCCTCAGCAAAACTTTTAATTAAGCTTTCTGATTGCTCAAAAAAATTTACAAACTCATTAAATGAATAAAAAACAGTATTAAGCAAAATTAGTAAATTGGGAGAAAATTTTTCTATACGTTTTTTTGCGTCCCAAATATAAAATCCATCATTCACAGTATCTATTAAATTATTTATGATAACATTTTGATGTTGTAAGTCCTTAATTTTATTACTAATTTTTAATTTAGAATATGAGAAAAAGAAGAATACTAGAATTAGTAGTAAAACTATTTCATACAAAAAAAACATAGTATTCTAAAACAAATATAAAAATTTGTAACCTCTCAGCAAAGAGATTGTACTGAAGAGGTATATAAGTGAAGATTGCCCAATACCCTAAAGCCTAATCTCTTATAAAGGTTTACAGAAGGTTTCATGCAATGTGCTACTATGTATTTGCATTCAAATTGCCTAGCTATCTTTATTCTTTCTAGAACCATTTGAGTTCCTATTCCACGACCTCTGTAAATTGGTAAAACTCCATCGCTATAAAAACCAGCTATGCTGTCTTGAATATAAAGACCGCATGTTCCAACAATTTCGTTATTTAGCATTACAAGAAAAAATCTTAACCTTGAGCTCTTATCATCATAATTCGATAATTGGCGAAAAAATGTGCTAACAATACTAATTCTGTGATAAAAAATTTTAGAAGTGTGTAAATCTAATTGCTCTAAGAGCTCACTACTATTTACAACATTGAACTTCAAATTTGGAACAGCATCATCAGGCAAAAAATAATCTTTTATATTGAGTAAAACTTTTTTTGGTGTGCTAACGTGTTTTATTTCGCATTTTTCTAAAATACCCCCTATTTTTATACGTGGACTTATTATCCATGTTGCTTCTATATTTCGTGCTTTGAGATAATCTAGAGTTCTGCATATGGAAAGCTCAGTACATTGATCTTCACAAAACACAAAATTAAATAACGATTCTCTGGTACCATTTACTGTAAATATAACATTATCAAATTCGTCATGTATTTCCCACTTGGACAAATTCGTTGCATAAAGTATATAATCCTTTAGGTTCTGAATAATTAAGCGTGAATAACAAATTTTTTTATTCTGCATAAATCAACAATAAACAATAAAAGGCTCCTATAAAAACAAAGGCTAAAATTGCAGCTACAACATCATCTAGCATAATACCTAAAGGACCTTTTGTATTTTTATCAATCAAATTTATAGGCCACACTTTTATTATATCAAAAAACCTAAAGGAGAAAAAGCACACCAACAATACAGAGCTATTCATTTCTTGTTCTAATAATATTGAAACTAGAAGTACTGTCAGCAATTGACCAACTACTTCATCAATTACTACCTCTTTTGGATCATGCGGAGCTTTGTAATGTTGTATATAATTGCCTGTAGACCATAATCCAACTAAGAATAAAAAAAAAATAATTGCTGTACCTAAAATTCTGTCATTGAGTAATATAGGAACAATTGGGTAAGCAGCCAAGCTGCCTATAGTACCTGGCATGTGTTTTACCGTGCCAGATAGCCACCATGTTGATATTAATTTATATAAAAATTTCACAATATACCGAAATATAAAACTAATTTACAAGAACAGAAATAGTATCTTCTATAGAAGTATTTTCATATAGCAATCTATAGATCGCTTCACATATGGGCATTTTTATCTTTAGCTTTTCTGCTAAATCAAATGCAGACTTAGCAGTGTTAAAACCTTCAATTACCGACTTACCTTCTGATAAAATCTGCTGAGCACTAGAACCATTACTATTAGCTACTTTAGATCCAAAAGATAGATTTCTTGAATTTAATGATGTGCATGTCACAACCAAATCGCCTAAGCATGCTGGTCCAAGTAGTGTATTTATATCTACATTGCCGTCACCAACTTTTGCTGAGTATAAAGCCTTAATTTCACTCATACTTTTCGTAATTAATGCTGCATGAGCATTAAACCCAAACCTACCTAGAACAACCCCACATGCTATAGCAAAAACATTCTTTAACGCTGCACAAACCTGTATTCCTATAACATCGCTACTAAGGTACAATTTAATATTTTCTTGCTGTAGCTCTGATATTAATTTTAAACCTAATACTTCATTTTGACATGCAAGAACCATCGAATATGGTAATTTTCTTGCAACTTCTATAGCAAAGCTAGGACCAGAAAAAACAGCAAGAGGATTATTAGGTAAAACTTCATTGACTACTTCACTAGGTAATTTTAATGTAGATTTTTCTATTCCCTTACAAGCCAAAATTATTGCTACATTTTTTTTTAGGTTACAATCATTCAATTGATGACATATCTCCCTTAGAGACTGAGTGGGAACAGCTAAAATTATTACTGAAGCATTCACTGCATCTTCAATAGCTAATTTTACTGATACATTATCAGAAATTGGACAATCAGGTAGCTTGTCACTTTCTCTTTTCTCTTTAATTGATTCAAACATGGCCTTATTGCGAGTCCACAAAATTACATTTTTCTTACTACTTAATGAAATCGCAATTGCTGTACCCCATGCGCCAGCACCTAAAACTGATATTACCACTCAATATTCCTGAAAGTATTACTTATAATTTAAAACTGTAGAATAAGTAAATTAAAAATATAACATAAAAGTATAAAATAGTTTAAATATCTATTAACCTAAGTATTCTTTTAATAAAAATAGCTTCTATTCAATATTTACTAAAAATAGTATTATTATAGTATATCTATTGTATTTTAGATCTATTTGTATAATTTTGGAACGACACATTAACTATTAATTAATAAGTGTAATTTCTATTATTCATTAATAAAAATTTGATTTGTTACTTTCCTTGGTTATATATATTACTAAAATTATAAATTATTTATGGGGTGTAAAATATGCGTATATTATTAATTGAAGATGATCAAGTAAGTGCAAGGACTGTAGTTAATGCCTTAACTTCTGATGGACATTTTTGCGACGTTGTTACTTCTGCACAAGATTATAACAATAATATGGTTTCCTCGGGTGGAGACTATTACGATCTAGTTATTCTAGATATACACCTGCCTGGTGATATTGATGGATATGATATACTGTTAAGATTAAGAAGTGCAAAAATCAAAGTTCCTGTTTTAATACTTTCGTGTATCTCCGCTGCCAACCATAAAGCTAAAGGACTCGGGTATGGTGCCGACGATTACTTAACCAAGCCATTTCACAAGAGCGAATTATTAGCTCGAATTAAGGCCATAGTCCGACGTACTAAAGGTCATCCCGAATCAGTGATAAAAATTGGTAATATGAATATCAATTTTGATCACAGGATTGTTGAGGTAAAAGGCAAAACAGTTCACCTTACTAACAAAGAGTATTCCATGATAGAATTGCTGGCATTGCGTAAAGGAGCAGTGTTGACAAAAGAAATGTTTTTAAACCATCTTTACAATGGCTTGGACGAACCTTCAGACAACAAAATAGTTGATGTTTTTATGTGTAAATTACGTAAAAAACTTGAAAGTGCAAATGATGGAATAAGCCACATAGAAACCGTTTGGGGTAGAGGATATGTTCTAAAAGAGTATGTTGACGATGAAGAATACTCTAGTGCTAATATAAGCGAAAGCAGTAGTGACTATCAAGCAGAACAAGTGAAGGACAGCGCATGAAATGCTTTATTTACTTGTTGATTGAAGAAGCAAAAAGGTAGATTTAGTAAGATAAAAACTAATCCTAAAAGTGAGGTAACGTGGTCAGTCTTTTAGAACTTTACAAAGATTTACAACAAAAGATAGAAAAGTTGGAAGCGGAGCTAAAAAGTTATAGGTAAGAAAGTAAGGCTTTAGAGATAGAGAATGACGAGTTAAAGGAAAAGCTCGGTTAAAATTCAAGCTTTGTTAAGTTCAAAAGGAAATAAGAAAAGAGATAAGCCAAGAAGTAAAATGAATATAGGTGGTCAAATTGAGCGTACAGGGTATGTGAAATGTTTGATACATTTACATAGTATGGCTGACATTCATGCATTGCCTAGGTGAAATATAAGCCGAGTTCTGTTTATGTAGCTATTTATCTGGAGTAAATGTTACCATTTACTTCATGCGATTTACCCGAGTAGATATGAGAAAAACATAAAATCTACTTCTATTTAATCTTGCTCCTAGTGTTGGTTACTTGACTACCAATGTTGCCATTGTTATGGTGTGCTCTTACCACACCTTTTCACCCTTGCCTAATAATATTTAGGCGGTAATTTTCTGTAGCCCTATAACTGGAGTTACCTCCGGCGGGCGTTACCCGTCACTACCTTTTCTTGGAGCTCGGACTTTCCTCTGCTGTGTTTATCACACAACAGCAGCTACTTATTTCACCTAGAAATTATACTTTAACATTAAAATCACAAAAGCAAAAGAAAATTTCCTAACAGTCTACATACTAAAAACATTCAGACAAATAGCTAAAGGTGATATTCCGGTACATCATCGCTATCCCAAGATAAGCTTTTTTCACTTTTAGACTCTAGCTCAGTCAGTCAAGATCCTGGTCCACCGCTTGAAGACGATGAGCTACTTCTTGACCGACTACTACTCTCCACCGATATACTGTTTAGCACTGTTTCAGATTGATCCATAGTTCGCATAGATATATGTCTCATTCTGTTATTAGCGATAAAAATTTCTTCATCGCTATTGCCACTTGAAGATGATCGCCTTCTATCATTGAAATTAGTTAGTTCTAACACAGGGGCAGAATTACGACCCTTAACATATTTGTATGCTATGAATCCTATAATTCCAGCAATACTTATTATCGCTCCAACCAAAGACCCACCTATCATTCCTGCCCTATTAGACTCTATAGCAAGCTGAGTGGGCTGTGGTGAAGGAGTAGTTTGAGGAAGTAAAGTTGTAGTGAACAAAGGAGTTGTTACCTTTGTTCCAGTATTTGATATAGTGGACACTGTTTGTATAGTTGCCTCTGAGTTTGTTGTTGGCACATTAGTTGGCATTATAGTGATCATAGTCGATTGTGAGGTTGTAATAGTTTCAGCTACTGTTGTTGATTCTGATGCCGTACTTATTTTAGTTGTTAATTCTGTTAAAGGCTTACTCATCGTAGTACTGCTTGCTGTAAAAGTTGACTCAACAGTCGCTGCTGTAGATTTTACAGTACTTGTCTCAGTTTCTGAAGTTACTATCGGTGCACTAGTTGACGTTGTAGCAACTGTGGTCGCTTGTGGAGTAGTAGTTGTTTTTGCTACTGTTGTTGGCCCCACTGTTACTGTACTTGTTTGAATTGTTGACTCTGTTGAAGATTTACTCATTGTGGAAGTTGGTACAATGATAGTTGATGCTTCTGTTGTTAACTTGGTAGTCTTTACAGTGTCGGTTTCTGTTGTGCTAGTAATTGCAGCAGTCGTCGTTTTCTTAGAAGTCACAACCGTCTCTGTAACAGTTATAGGAGATACAGTACTGCTGGAAATAATACTAGGCATCAATTGGCCGTTAATGATATTAACAAAATCACTGAGAGCTTTGATACTGCTTGTCGATATTATCGTTGCTTCAGAAGATTTTCCAGAGCTCTCTCTATTAAAAGTTATAATACTCTCTCCACTTACCGCAGTGACGATAAAACCTCCTTGGCCATTGTCTTTAACATACAATTGTTCTATAGGATCTTCACATTCACAAACAGTAAAATTTGATTTTGGTACTCTCTTAGCAAGCCTTGCTAAATGCAATTCTTGCGTATTAGAAGATTGTTTTTTCGCAAGAAAAGCAACTAAATCATCACCTTCAGTTCGTCTTACATACTGTAAAAAGTTTATTTTTCCTGGATTATAGATAGTAGATGGTGCTATATTTAATTGGCATTCTTTCTTAAGCAAACATTCATCTTCTTTTCTATCTTTCAGCTTCTGAGCCACGTCAATCAAGTCGAATTTAAAGATATTTGTTCTTACTTCTTGGTTTTTAGTAGTCTTTATCTACGTATAAAGCATCGTATTTTCATCCAATACTAATTGCCCTGGATTATTAAACTTGAATAATTTTCTTTCTATGGTGTGTTTTGCTCCAGGTAAAGCTCTGAACTTTCCATTCGTGTCTGATTGTAAATACCAAGAAACTAAAGCTTGATCCTTTAAGTTATGAGCGATTACAATGACATTACCAGTACTAACTTTTACTGCTTTTGGTTGAAAGTAGCTATTGCCTTTATTTGCATCATTATGGTTATTAATGTTTTTTTGTAATTTTACTTTTCCTGAATGCTCAACTGAGGGTGCATTAGTTGAATGTTGAATTTTATAAGTGTTAAATATTAAACTTTTTATGTATTTTTTTCCTTCTTGGTTAATTTCTTCTGTAGGAAAGATAACTCCAACTTTATCTACTTCAGCTGAATTTTCTATTAGTGTGGGAGATAATTGGCCCTTAAATTCATTTGCTACGTTGACACCTGTATCACACTCGTATGTTTTTGATTGATATAGTGAGCTAATAAGTAACTTTACTCTACTGCTTCCATTGCCGTTATCTTGATAGCTGAGTCCATAAGTAACTCCATTTCCTTCAATCAACCCTACGTTTTTTGGGTTAAAACCTATCGCTTCTTTAACTTTTAGTATAGTTGTATTAACTCCAAATAATCTACTTAATATAGACATAATTTTATTTAAAATTTTAATAAAATATCATTATGATTACTCCTATGTGTTAATGTCAATGAAAATTTTAACTAAAGTTAAGAAATTAATACCTTTATAATCTGCAAAGCGAAATATGGAAAATGAGTAGCAGTAAAGAATTCACAAATTGAATGCACCCACTCTACAAATATAATATTGTAGAGCTCAAAAAACCAACAATTGCAATTGTTAACTCTTCAAGTATAATTTGTTGAGATTTACACGAACCTTATTAGATGAAAGAGAAAGAAGAACAGTTTAGTTTTACATCAGACAACCTCAGAAAAGCGAAAAAGTCTATAGAGATGTATCCTAAAGGTAGAGAAGGTAGTGCCGTCATGCCTTTACTATACCTGGTTCAAGAACAATGCGGATGGGTTCCTGAATCTGCCATGCGCTGCGTTGCTGACATGCTTCATATTCCACATATTCGTGTATATGAAGTGGCAAATTTTTACACCATGTATAATTTAAAACCAGTAGGTAAATATCTCATACAAATTTGTAGAACAACTCCTTGCTGGTTGTGCAATAGTGAAGAAGTGTTAAATACCTTTAAAAAGAAACTAGGAATCAATATCGGTGAAACTACTAAAGATAATCTATTTACTTTAAAGGAAGTTGAATGTCTTGGTGCATGCGTTAATGCCCCTGTGGTGCAGATCAATAATGACTTTTATGAAAACCTCACTCCTGAAAAAGTGGAAAATATCATAGCAGAGCTTTCAAGCAAATAGATGGAAAAGTTTTCGTTTAGGATAACCAAGCAATCAGGTTCTGCAAGAGTTGGTACAATTAAAACTCCAAATGGAAACATAGAAACACCAGCATTTATATTTTGTGCAACCAAAGCTGCCATTAAAGCTGCAGATATCGAAAGAATCAGAGAAGCAGGTACTCAGATAATACTTTCCAACACTTATCACCTAATGCTTCAACCTGGAGAGGATACTGTGGCAAAACTTGGTGGCTTGCACAAGATGATGGGATGGAGTGGACCAATGCTCACTGATTCTGGTGGATACCAGATATTTAGTTTAGGGCACGGGTCAGTTTCGGAAGAAATAAAGGGAATAAGACAGAAGCAAAAAACTCTGATCAAAATTAACGAAGATGGGGCAATTTTTCGTTCTTACATAAATGGTAAAACTTATTGTCTAACTCCTGAAAAGTCTATACAAATTCAACAAAAATTAGGTGCAGATTTAATCCTAGTTTTAGATGAATGTACTCCATTCCATGTCAGTAAAGAATACACAAGAAAATCAATGCTCATGAGCCATAGATGGGCTGAACGTTCTTTAAATGAGTTTGAAAAAAATAATGATGGCAAACAGGCGCTGTATGGAATTAGCCAAGGCGGAGTGTATCAAGATTTACGTGGGGAAAGTTGTGACTTTATCAACAATTTGCCATTTTTTGGTCAAGCAATAGGTGGATCGCTTGGTCAGAGTAAAGAGCAGATGTATGACGTAGTTTCCTTTACTATGGAACGTTTAAAAAAAGAGAGGCCTACTCATTTGCTTGGTATTGGTGGAATTGTGGACATTTTTCGTGGAGTAGAGCTTGGTGTTGACACATTTGATTGTGTGCATCCAACTCGCCTCGCAAGACATGGTGGCGCACTTGTTAAAGTAAAAAACAGAGATTCTATTTCTTCAAAGTGTAAAGAGCATATTAATTTGCGAAATCAACGATTCGAACTAGATGATAACCCAATTGAAAATGACTGTTTGTGCTTTACTTGCAGAAAACATTCAAGAGCCTATATACACCATTTACTAAAAGCGAAGGAATTGCTGGCTTACACACTCGTTACCATTCACAATGTTTTCTTCATGAATAAGTTGATGGAATCAATAAGACAAGCAATATTGAATGATAGGCTAGACCAGGAAAAAAACAATTGGATTAGTGAAATACCGCTGCATTGTGAATTATATACCTAGTTCATATTTTGTACATGTGCGTTGCATTTTTTAATCTTCTTTAAAAACTTGACAGTACCGTATATATACGGGTATACTAGAAATATAATTTTGTGAGGCATTTATGGTTAAAAATAAAGAAAAACATCAAATAGCGTTTTGCGTTTCAGCCTTTACACTCTTAGTAGAAAGCTATTTATTTTTACAAAACAGCGAAAAAACTTTCAATAAAATGATTAGTGGTATACGCGATGAACCAGAAAGCAAACTTTTTATAGAAAGGATTTTGCAACCATTCATTGAACTTTTTAGTGAGCATAAGCAACATAACTAAAGTACACTGAGCATAGAAACCACTTTATCGTAACTTGGCAATGAATTAATTTCTCCAATCGCAGCTAAAGTAATTCTTTCATGCTGAGATAGCAATTCTTCTGCTGCTTTTTTTATATCGTAAATAGTAACAGCACTAATTTTTTCTATTAATTCGTTTTTACTGATGTATTTATTATAGTTACCGTAGTAGTGTCCTAACGTTTCAGCACGCGAGCTAACACTTTCGCGTGACATTAAAATTTGAGATTTTACTCGTTCTTTTACTCTATTTACTTCTTCTTCCTTTAAATCATCTGTAGACAATTTCTTCAACTCTGTCGTTATGGCTTTCAAAAGCTTATCTAGATTATTGCTATCTGTACCAGCAAAAATCGAAAGCATTCCTGTATCAGCATAGCTAGAGTTGAATGAGTAAATGGAATAAGCAAGCCCCTGCTTTTCTCTTACTTCCTGAAACAGGCGTGATGACATGCCACTTCCCAGTATGGCATCAAGAACTTTGAATGTGTGATATCTATTATCATCACGAGAAACACTAGGTAGACCAATTAATAAATGTACTTGATCTAATTTACGATGTTCTAAATACTCACCACCGGTATAACTTGCATTCTCGCTTTTTTTCAGCTCTTTTGAATGAATCTTTGAGAGAAAGTCTTTAATTAATTGAACAACTTCCTCATGTTCAACATTTCCTGCAACAGCAAATATAATGTTCTCGCTAAAGTAATGCTCATTTATGTAGTTATCTAGATTAGCTCGAGTAAAAGATTTGACAGTATCTTGCGTACCCAAGATTGACCTACCAAATGGTTGATCTTTATAAGCTGCTTCAAAATACTTATCAAAAATGATATCGCTCGGTGAATCATTAGTTTGAAAAATCTCTTGTATTACAACACCCTTTTCGCGTTCCAATTCATCCTCTGGAAATGTAGAATTCATTAATATATCTATTAATATATCAATGCCAGTTTTTATATCTTTTCTAAGAACCTTTGCGTAATAACTGGTGCTTTCTCTACCGGTGCAGGCATTGAAAACTCCACCTATATCATCAAAAGCTTTCGCAATTTCAAATGCAGTTCTTGTCTTTGTTCCTTTGAAAGCCATGTGCTCTAGGAAATGAGATATTCCATTTTGACTTGCACTTTCAGCTCTACTGCCAACACCAACTCGTATATTTAAAGCTACGGAATCAACTTCATGCACTCGCTCAGTTATTATGCGCAGACCATTATCTAGTTTTGTTACTTGTGGTATATTCATCTTATATATTCTTCTTTAAATTCTCTTCTACAAAATCCCAATTGATCAAATGATCAAGAAAAACTTTTATGTAGTCAATTCTGCGATTTTGGCAATCCAAATAGTATGCATGCTCCCATACATCCATAGTAAGTAGTGGCACCTGGCCATAAATTAGCGGTAGATCCGCATTTGGAGTTTTAGTGATTTTGAGTTTTCCTTTTTCAAGCACTAACCACACCCATCCACTACCAAATTGGCTTACTCCATAATGTGAAAATTCTTCACAAAATTTGTCAAAGCCACCAATATCATCTTGAATTTTTTTTGCTAGAAGAACATCATCTTGAGGCTTACCACCACCATTCTTTTTCATTGAATTCCAATAAAAAGTGTGATTCCAAACTTGTGCTGCATTGTTAAAAATAGGAACTGTATTATTATTTCCATGAACTTTCGTTACTAATTCCTCAATTTCCATATGTTGATAATCTGTGTTTTCAACCAGTTCGTTGAGTTTATTTAAATATCCCTTATGGTGCTTATCATAATGAAAATCTAATGTCTTTACAGATATATAAGGCTCTAAAGCTGTTTTATCATACGGCAACTCAGGTAAAGTAAAACTCATGCTGACCTCTTTATTTTCGATGGTATAGTAATATGTGCTTTTGCGCAACAGATAATTTAGTTAGGTAGTGATTGCATTTATTCTAAAACAAGCGATATTAGTAAGATAATTATGTTTTTATTTTATAGGGGTAATATGTCAAGTTCATATAGTAATTTTAAGAAATATGTTAAATTCGGAGATGTTCCTACCAAAAGCGTTCGAGGTAACGAAGTTCCACAAAATAATTTCTATAAATCCGTTCATTATATTAATAGTGTTATTGGGCCAGTGAAGAATGTAGCTCTTGGTAGTTACAAAAAAAATCCTCCTATGATTTGGATTATTACTTTTGCGTTAGCTAGTGTAATTCTGCAACCTTTATATCTAGCATTGGCGTATTTGTCATACTGGACGGCAAAAGGGTTAGCGAAAGTAACAGATAGTTATGATCTTAAGTGCAATACAAGATCATTGATAGATTATTCATCTATGTTATCAAATAAGGCACGGAATCACAGTGATACATTAGCTACATTTGTTAACGCAGTTTTGAGTTATGCTGTTAGTACTGTCATTTGGGCTGCTGCGCTTGTTATTACACCACTAGTTTGGACTATTGATAAAGTAGCAAGTAAGTTTAGTGATGCAAAAAGTGAAGGTGTTGGTAGTCCTTCTTTTTCAAAATAGATAGCCTACCAAGTACATGTGAAACCATTGTATCTGTGTGGCAAAATAAAGTAGACGAGATAAAGACACCTATAGAAGCAAGAGGATGTCATGCCAGTGCGTGACACTGGCATCCCGATAGAATGTTGAACATTTTTTTGCCTTTCGAGAGCGAGTTCTTTCAACCGAAACACTACATGCACGTTATCATCATCAATTTCAATGCGTTGAACTAATTTTCTTATTATCTCAAGTTTAGTTTCCCAATCTGCCTGATTAAGCTCTCTCAGAGGAAAAACTTTCTACACTGTTTGTGATAAAATCTAATTCTCTCTGTAGCCTCTTTTCATCGATAGCTTCTTCCCTTTGATCTCTGATTCCTTTAACTCCTTTTCCATGCTCTCAACTTCTAAGTCATACTTTTCCTTCGTTATATGACCCCTTGCATATACATAAGCTAATCTTTCTATACCTTGTTCTATTTTATCTGCGCTTTTTTCAATCTCATCCTTTGCCTGCTTATTTTCATATTTTAAAAGTCTAACCTTTGTCATTGCCTCTGGTTCTTTGAGTACCATCTTCATTTCTTTCCATACTGCTTCTTCTAGTATATCAACTCGTATTGATTTGCTGTTACACACCCTATTCCCACCAAAACGAATTGATTTTTTCTTTCAGTCCTCGGAAAAATCTTACTTAGCTTAGCTATAGATGTTTACAAAAGAAATTCAAGTGAGTGAAGAAAGAAAAATTATTTTTGCAATACCGTAGGTACGCTCCACAACTATATTGAAGTTTTTATTGCACTCAAAACCTTCATTTTTCCTCATTTCTAGAATTATTAACGCATTATCATTTAACCAGCCTGAGTGAGCTAACTCGTCTAAAGTTGAGTTAACCAGATTGATATTATAAGGTGGGTCCATAAAAACTATATCGCACTTTGAAATAGGTCTTGGTAATCCGTTAGCATTGCAACAAATTAACGTGATATCGTTCGTAATTCCAAGATCTTCTGCTGTTTTTTTAGGCAGTTGCAAATTGTAATAATCTGAATCTACCATGAATGCATGTTTAGCACCTCGAGAAAGTGCTTCAAATGAAAAAGAGCCACTTCCGCAGAACAAATCAAGTACATTTAGGTTATAAATAGGTTTTCTTGAAGAAAGTATACTAAATATTGCTTCTCGGACACTACTCATAGTGGGCCGTGCAGATAAATTCTTGCCTGTAGTTATTTTTCTTCCACGATATTTACCCGCAATAACACGTAACATATAAAACAAGTTCGAAGTTAACTAATTATTTATAATACACATTTAATGTCAACATAGCTTCAGCAGTCTAATAGAAAGAAGGTTGCTTGTGGAGGAACGCAAGATCAATCGCTTTTCTTTGATTTATTTTCTATACTGATTGCACGACCAATCTCGTCTTGTAAATCATCATGGTTGTTTTTTTCATCATGACCCATCCCTTCAATTCTACTTTCTAACTCTAACTTAATTAAAGTATTGATTTTCTCTATACTATCGAGGAAATTGTGACACTCTTCATCACTATATTCCTCACCAGATGCTTTTTTTTCTATAAATAGACTTTTGAACCCTATTAGATCAGAACTCTGATCGGCATTCAACACAATATTTCTCTCTATAAAACTAAGATCTGATAGTAACAAACTAACCTCTAATAGATCTTCACTTTCAATGTTTGCAAGATTATCAAGATCGTCTAAAATAGAGAACATCTTAAGCTCCTTCTGTGCAATTTCTTTGTCTTCTTTGTCAAATTCTGACGATAGCCCTTTATCATCTATAAGTCTCTCATTCAGAGCTTTATTTAGCTTTGAAAGACTAACATCACCTTGCTTAGTGCTATCTAGTAACAAATCTACCCTCGCTCTGCGCGCATTTAAAACATCATTGTAATCGTTTAACTTGATATTACCATCTTCGTCTTGCTGAAGACCATAATAATTTAGCCCTTTGAAATTACGATTCTTCATCATTCTCTATGTTCTCATTCCTTTCATTATCTTGACGCTCTCTATCTTCTCCGGCACGTATAGCTTCTGTAGTGTTTTTTAGGGTTTCTGGTTCCGTACCTAATTTTCGATTTGATTGATTAGGCTTATTTTCTTTTGATGATTCATCTTCTTCTGGTTCTCTCTTGCGGCCAATAGTGTAGTCATGAAGCTTCTCAAGAAATTCCCGTCTATATGTTTTTGCTCTATAGAGTAGATTATGCTGGTAACCATCCTTTTCTCCTGTAGCAGGGTTAATTCCTATAGAGTCGAGACCATGTTCCCAAGTAAACTTCATAGCATCTTCTATTGTATATCCCAAATGTGATCCTACATATCCTTTATAATATTCTAAATATTTATCAATTCTTCTATGTGCAATATCTTCTTTATCAATTCCAAACGCCCTGTAGATTTTTTCCTCAAGCTTATCAACATCATTTTTAGGTGATGTTGCAAATTTTGTTGCTTCAATAGTAGCACCTACAAGCTTACGTGGCACATTAATAGCATATTTCAGCACACCCCCAACTCCTGGTATTCTATCTAGCAAATTAGCTGTACCTCCAGCTAATCTGTCCGGTACATGAGTAGCCCAATTACCTAAAGACTCTAGCCCTCCACCAATTTTATCTTGCATCTGTTGTTTTAATCCCTGCATTAAACCAGTCACAGGTGATGCTTGATACATACTAGATATATTGTAAACACCAAACCCACCACCGGCAATGCTTGAGCCCATCTGCTGTACAAACTCCTTCAAAGAAAACATCAAAAACGAAAGCAAGAACAATACAAAGATCTCTCCTGCGTTGATTAAATAACCTCTCTGTATGTCTTGCACCCTTTGGTAATCACTATTTTCTTTATAATTTTTGCAATCCTCACAATCTTTACATTTCTGACAGTATTCACTGTTGGGATCCTTATATAAATCATGAAGTTTCAGTATTCTACAACCTTGTTTTTTTATCGCACTCCGCACTAAAGATCTTATTTCATTAATTATTTCCCTATAACTATTGCATTTATTTATATCTTGACAGTAGCGTTTTATTATTTCACTAACATCACCTATCCTTTTCTCTATATTGTTGATCAGTAATATAATGTCTGCCCTCTCTGATGCATGAGATAAACTATTTGTTAAGCGTACTAGATCTTTTGCACTACAGCCATTACTAACTATCATATCACTTTCCGCAATATAGTGGTCTGCTGGATTATCTTTAGTTCCAGGAATTGGATTAAAGAAAGGATAATCTATATAACGAAAACCTTTATTAATGTAATCTGGTGGAAGAGGGATATATCCAGCTCCACCAGTAAACTTTACTGTACCACCTATTCTGCTTAGTTTTTCTATACCTTCTATATTCTTATCTACGTTCAATGGAGAAGCCTCTCCAATAGCATAAGGTACAAAAATTTGCCCTGGAGTCCAGCTAAAGTATTCTTTATCAATTATACAAAAACCACCAAATACCCATTTTGGAGCACATAACTTTATTTCAAGCCATTTATTATAGCACACAGTAAAGCCTAACTGTTTATAAAAGGTATTCATTATCATCGCAGCAAGTAATGACAGCAGGGTAAATATCATAATTGATTGCAAACAGAAACTAATACAGAATTTTATCCAACCCTCAAATAGACTTTTCAGTGGTGAAAATAAAATAGAGATTAGGAATAGCGGCATTATAGCTACAAGAAAAGCTATACCCATAAAACCAGAAAGGAATATTATGTAAGCATACATACACAGCAGGAAATATAAGACAATCCCTATAAAAATTGCCGGTATCATAAGGAGACTTGCCCACATTTGATAATGTAAAAATGCTGCAAACTTTTTCCAAACAGAGTAAGCAAAAAACTTATTAAACATATCCTCCATGAAGCTAAACAATTTAGCTTCATTTCCTTGAGCAACGTTTGAATTACCTCCGGTGTTCATGTTGGGAGCAAAATTAGTAATTATGCTTATCAATTGTTCAAGACCTTTAACAAATAAAACAAGAAAATGATCATAGAAAAATCTAAAACTTCCAGGAGATATAAGCACTATTACTAGGGTGATTTTCATCATTCTGATGAGCATATCATGCTTAGTTTCTCTTATCATTCCAAAAAGATAAAGAAGCGATGAAATCACTATAAATAGAACAAGCAAGGAAAGAACAAAATTGTGAAAGCTCGTACTTTTTTCAGCTATATTTTGAAACATCGCTTGTGCAGCTGCAGGATCATTGCTATCAAAATGCTTTTTACAATTTTCGTTAATCAATAATACACATTTTAGATAGTTATAAACGTAATCAAAAAATCCAAAGTTACTTGGTTTCTGCACTCCGCTCAAAAATTCAAAAGAGTAGCCACCTGCATTATCTAGATAATATCTATCTAATATCTTTACATATATTTTCCATCCTTTTTCTAACCTCACCGTATTACAATTCCTGTCCTGTAATGTGGTGTTATCTCTGTCTAAAGTAAAAAGCCCACTTCCATCTTCCGCTACGGAATTGTAACCTAGATGTACAGTAGGAGACTCAGGGTTACGCATGGATTTTAAATTTTCGTTAGGACTAGAATCGCTAGGCCTTTTAAATAAAAGATAAGCACCATGTCCGTTAGTAAACCAACATGGAACACCGCGTTTTTCTCTGTTATCATCTTCACTAATACACTTGCAATTTACAGTACAACTTGCATTAGGATTACTTGAAATTTTTTGTGTACTAGATTTGTAATCATTACAAATTAAGCGAAAGTCAGGCAAACTATTATCGCCTTGTTTACCTTCAAACTTAGTCGCATATTTTAGCTGTTCCAAGCTTTGCAAATTATAACTACCTTTAGATTCTTTCTTATTACTATTACTCCAAGATGTCCATGCACCATTTACTCGTACTACTAAACTATCTCCATTGGTTTCAAATCCAGTATCTTTCCACTTCACCACTTGATTAGAGTGAAAACCATAATTGACTTCACCAGTATCATAGTCAATAATTTCCTGATCTTCGGGAACAAAGGCATCGTGATCTCTTGAAAAATGAGCACCAACTGCAACCGGTTCAGGACCAAAATAATCAGCAGATATACATCTTGGAAAAGGCATATCATTCTTACTACAACCTGTAACCAGCACACAGATTACCAAAATTAATAACCTAAACCAACATTTGCCTAAGCGTGATTGCATACCTAAACTTTTTCCAATACAGAATAAATTTCTAAAACCTTACTTCAAATATCTTTTTAATTAGTTACTCCATATATCTCATCAATCTTCCTTGACTTGTCCTTTTGTTTTATCAGAATCCTTTTGCTTATCTGGCTGGCTTAGTGTTTCAGATTTGCTCATTTCTCTGCCAGTACTCGCTTTCCCATCTGCTTGCTTTGGTGTATCAGGCAATTTAGCTTCAATTTTGCTACGATCTTTACTCATTCCCTGCTTGATGTTATGTATCATATTTTGGGTTCTATCATCAAGGCCAACAGTTGACAGCATAGCTTGTGATGCGCTCCTAGAAATATGACTAACACTTTGAGCAACTCCATAACCAGAGCTGAACAACGCCTGCGCCATAGTTTCTGATATAGAAACAAAAGCTTCCATTGCACTAGCAATGATGAGATATATAAATGCCTGGATTAGATCTATAGGTAATGCTGCAAAGTGCCCACCAGCCCTTTCTCCAGTACTGAGCGCAACATCAACACTAGTACCAGGACTATACCCAAGAGGTAATATTGATTTCATAAGACACAGATCATACGATAAAAAATTTACACTAATTAAGCATTGATAGCATGCAGAAAAATTTGTGAGGTTGTATAGAACTGAATACATTAACTGGTTTAAAAGAGACAAGGATGAAAATAAAATGACTGGTTGCAATGAAACATGAGCCAGCGTTTTTATCCAATTATCAAATAATGTTTTAGTTTGTTGAAATAGAATAAATACGATAAATAAAGGTGCTAATGACAATAAAAATGCCACTAAAACAGTAGATATTACATACTTAAACGTAGCACTAATAATGCATCTTAAAAACACAAAAGTAGCATAAAGTATTGCCAAAAATGCAATAAAGCCAAAAGATCCTGATAGCATTAAAGACAAAAATTTCAGCCATGTTTCTCCTGTAAATAATACTCCCGCTGTTAAATCTAAGAATGCAAATTTTTTACCTCCTTCTCCTATATAGCCAGAAAAACTATCAACTAAATAAATGCTACCATCAACAAAAAGCCCAGACAAAGTTGTACCAAAGAATTCCCAACTTCTATCACTAAAAGCAAAAGCTATAAATGCTATTTTGAATATTCTTATAATAAAATCGAATTTACTTAATTGTATTGTTCCAAGCATATAGCCAACAACAGTAAATGTAACGTATAGAATAAGCAAAGCTCTTATTCCTTGTAGAAGCCCCTTTCTATATCCTTCATATGGAATTTTAATTCCGTCTTCACCCCCGTCTGTTATGAAATCAAAAATCTTGTTTACAGTTGATGAAATAAAATCGTTTATTTTTCTTTTTAAAAATAAATTTACTGTGTATTTGTTATCTTCATAATATTTGCCTTCTTTGTCCGTAATATCATCTTTCTTTACGTTTTCTACATTAATACCAAAGTATATCTTTTTAGACTCTTTATCCTTTAAATGACTTCCATCTATTATGTAATAGTCTACATTATCCTCTGTTATTTTATCTAATTTCTTTACTTTTTTGAAATTATTAGTCTTTCGAGCAGATGGATCTTCTGGCGGGCTATCACCCAAGTACATATACAATTTTTTGCCACTATCGAAGTTACATGATCTAGTTACTTCAACATGATATCCACCTCTATGAAGAAAGTAATTGCCATTGCTTGCTATAGCAAGCATTACACTACTACCAGGTTTCACCTTTTTATTTATCCCATAGTCATGATTTAACTTTAAGGAAAAATCCCTAAAATTATCACTTATTTTTGAGCATACTAGGCCATCACTTGTTTCTTTTCTTTTTGGAAAACATTGAACAGTATTCTGATCATCAAGATCGCCAATTTTTGCAACAAGAGCTTCGGCCCAGGAGATATCTTCAGTTTCTTCTTCAATGTTTGATATAAAATCAGTGTTATCTTTATTTTCTTCAATCTTTTTAAGTTTATCTTCAACTCCTTTAAGATGAGAATACATATCACATTTGTTGTTCTTATCATAATTTTTGTACCTTACAGAAGAAACACAATTTCCATTAAAATCTATACCTTGTTTAGCATAACATATCTTCTGATAGTAACAATTAAGCTCATAAGAGCTGTACTTGCTTATCTCATTAAAATCACATTTTTTCCCATTACATAATTTATCCAGTCCTATTTTAGTTCGTCGTAAATCTAACAATGCACCATTTATCCATGAATTTTGAATATAATCCTTATTAAAATGTACCTTATTATCATATGGAGTGTAGCCATTACCAACTAGCACTCTTCTTTCTTCTATGTTCTCTTTATTAATCTTAGGAAATTCTACTTTAGTCCTCTTACCACTTTCTCCACAAAAGAACGTTCCTCCATTGAGCATGTCTTTTATTGTAGCTTTGTCTTTTTTATCATTTTCTTCAGCTCTATAGCAATTGTCATCAAAGCTGATACCTTTCCCTTCCGGATTGTCATAATTAATCGTTATCTCTCTGGGAACTAAGCTAAAGCTTAACTTATCACCAGGATTTGCTTTAATTCCGGTATCTACATAACGTCTATTGCTATAGAATTCATTATTTCCAAAGCCTATATTCCCACATATTTCTCGTTCATCAAGACTAGCATTATCAATTAACTTATTACTGTAATTTGGTATTAAATCATTAGCACAAAATACAGCGGGCACAAGTACTCTCTTTGGATTTTTCCCTTCTTTAAGAGGACAAAAATTTACTGACCCACCAAGAGTAAATTTGATTTTTTCATCCTTGCTAATTACTTGACCAGAATCAACCCAATGAATTTTAACTCCTTCGCCAGCTTCACGAACTGGAACATCTATACTGACACTAGTATTTCTGCTCTGCAGCCCAGGTTCAACACAATCCATTGTGCAGCCAGTAATTACAAGACATAGTATCAATAATAATGATTTTCTGCTCATCATTGATTTCCTGTGTTTGTCGGTATTTTAGGTGCTGATCTTTGAGCTGATTGTGGTATTTGAGGTCTTCGACTTGGTGTACCAGATTGCTGACCTGCTCTTCTTTGGATACTTTGTTCATCTAAACCTACTGTTCCCATTAAGCTTTGCTGATATTGCCTTCCTGGTTCGCTTGCCACATAAACACCAAACAACGAATCAGATATTGTTGAAGATGCCTCAACTAAAGCTTTCATAGCATGTCCCAAAATCACAAAAGCCATCATAGCTGTGATGTCAGGTGCATGTTTGGAAGCATAACCATAAATAATACAAGGATTAAAAATCTTTAAGTTAAGATTAAGTATACATGTAGGGCAGACCTCAAAATTAAAGACCGAATACACAATATAATCCATAACCTGGCTTATTAATGATATAAAAATTAAAAGCACTACCGGATGAATTGCAAATCTTGCTAAATTTTTGACCCAATTGTGAAACATCTGTCTAGTATATCCAAATAGAAGGCAAATAATAAAAAGAGGCGCCAAAGAAAGCAATAATGCAACTATTGCTATAGATGTGATAAAAGAAAATAAGGCGTTAAACATCGATAAGCTCACTGTTATCAAACCCCAAATCACCAAGCAAAACGATACAATACCCAAAGGACCGGAGAATATAAGAGATACTATTAGTAACACTGAGTGTGCTGATAAAAACCTATTGAGCGGTAAATCAAGAAATTCAAAAACATTTGATGTTGTACCTCTGAAATTTGCTATTTCTATTAACTGTTTTGGAGCATTAACAAAAATAGAAAATGCATTGTTATAAAAAAAACTCCAACTGTTATCGTTCAGCAATTGGGTAATAACTCCTATCTTTACACATATAATTAAAAATTCATATATAGAAGCATGAGACAATCCAAAAAAGTAATAAAGGGTGTATAAAACTATATATAATACTAATAACGACACTATTGTAGATCTGATGGTATTTGTTCTATTTGATGCTACAAAACTTTGATAAAGAGACTTCACAGGGCTAGTATCAGAGTGAATCGCATTAGTGTCTTTGTAGCTAGAACCGAAAAATGCAGTTTTTACTTTTTCATCAAAAAAATTATATATCGCACTAAAAGTTCTTACAGGTGGCTCTTTAGTTGTAAGGTTAATGCTAAACTGACCCTCATTTTTCTTATAATCACAGCCATGATCTCTTATTCCGTAATATATAGTGCCACTCTTGTCCTTTAGCTTTTCTTTTAAGCCTTCCATATATTGAGTATTATAAACTTTGCTAATGTCTAAAAGTATATCTCCCTGAGTTTCATCGGGCTCACGCTCAGGAAATTTGTCAGAAACGCTTATATATAAACTTTTTTCTAAATTAGGGATTCTTGTTACTCTTATGTTGAAACCACCCTTGCCCTTACCATCACCTAAACTAAAAGTTAACTCTGGTTTTGGATGGTTACGATCTATCTTATGATCACAGTTAATACATATACCGCCTCCTGGAATGTGTTCAAATTCCTCATTATCCATGTGAACACGTAATAGTGTAATGTCAGTTTTTACCCGTTTTTCCTTTAATACGTTATCAATAATTTCAGCAATAACAGATTCACCTCTAGAATTTAAAGTATTGAATATCTCACCTTCTATACTATTGTATTCAATATATAAGCAACCTTTTTCTCCGCTGCCGAAAGAAAATTTACATATACGTCCACAGAGTAAATTTAAAATGCGCGTATCTATCTTACTTGCACTGCTCTCTGAAAGCTTGCTACAGTCTACATTTTCCCCTTGCTGTTTTATAGAGTCGATGACATTTCTAATTTCCTCTCTTTCACTTTGATCTAATTCTGAAGACCAGTACTCTTTTCCATTTAACCATTGTGCATTGCCTATTTCATATTTATTAGGACATATTTCACCTTGACACTTCTCTTGATTTAAAACATGTGAAAAATACTCCTTTTCCCCTTCACCGCAATTTTCGTCAATTTTTTTGTAGGTGACCATGCCATTATTGTTTTTACACATTTTACTTCCAACAACACTAAAGCTTATCGCATCACCAGCTTTAAGCGCAAACGGTAATGTAACGTTTCTTACTCCAGGTTCAATTGCAAAATCTTTATATTGCGAACAAAAATTAACCTTATTAGGTACTATATTAATCTCTGTTACTTTTATTTTATCCGAAATATAGACTCCAGAATCAACCCATTTCTGCTCTGTTGACACTATATCCAATTTCTCACGCAAGCCTGATGAATCTTCTGGCTTAATACACCCGCACCCAGATAATAAAAAGAGTATCACAAAACTTATGCATAGCTTAACCAAGTTTTGGTTGCTCAAATGTTCAAACATCTGTTACTCACCTGCGCTCACTCTCCACCTGGTTTTATAGATTCACTAGAGGAAGATCCCGATCCCTTATTATCATCTCCACCTCCTCCAATAGCCCCTCTTGCCTTATTTACAGCCGCAGCAGCAACTTGACCAGCACCTCCAGCAGCAGCTTTGGCAGCAGATAAAGCTTTATTCACCATTTGTGCAGGAGTGCTACCTGAACCAAGTGCTGCTCTGTGATTACCAGCAAGCTCAGCAGCCATGCCGGGAAGAACGTTTAAAAAGTGGTAAAAGAGGAATAATACTAAACACAATTTTAATAATTCTCCGATTAGAGAGCTGCCAAACTCCATGTATGTAAAGTCGAATAGACCAAGTATGCTGCTCTTTTTAAAGCTATAATTTTGCATCATACATGCGAGAGTAGTTTCATTTTTATCACATTCCCCATCTTTCAATTTAAACCACTGTTTTTTCTTACTATATGAGATTTCTGCTTGTTTCTTTTCATATGACTTGTCTGGTTGTTCATTTTTATATGACTCGTCCAGTTTAAAATTTAAATTTTTAAAATAGATTTTATCACATGCTATGAACATAAAAGATAGAAATGCAAAAAGGATAACTGGGTATAAACTGTAGGTAATTAACTCTTTTAGCCAACCATCAAAATATCCCTTAGTATGTTGAAACAAAACCATAGGAATGAATAAAGGCGATAAGATGATAATTACACTAAGCGCAACTAAAGATAAGATAAATACATAGCACATCCACAAAATAACCATCATCATCAAAATGGCCATAAATATACAGACAAGAGCTACTAAGATCTGTCCACCAGCGAAAATAATACCAATCACCGAACCTGCAACTAACAAGACAGGAGCAGCGCCAAGCAAAACCGCTAACGTTGCAACACCTCCAGTACCAATTTTGCCACCAATTCCATCTAAAGGGGCACCTAAATAAAATAAAATTCTGCAATCAAGCCTATCCCAAGGTGCAAGATAACTGTAAGATACCCTCTTTCCTGCGCGATCGTATTCATAATCTGTACCTGACTCATAATTACATATATTTTTACTTTCAGATGACGCTTTAAGCACTATCTCTGACAAACCATTTGAAAGCTTTGTTAATTCCCCGTAATAATGAGACATAGTGCTACCTGTCGTAAAGTAAATCACTAAAGCGAATTTAATGATCAACATGTACATTTCTTGCGGACTACGCACTCCACCAGACATAACTTTTATAGAGAACAGTATTAAAGCTAAAACTAGAACAGCAGTTACAGTATTTTTCAACCTTCCTTGTGCTACAGATAAAAAACTACCCTTCTCCTGTCCTTTTTTTTCTCCATCTTCATATTTTAGCTTATCACCATTTGAGTCAATACCTGCAACTAAATTATCTAACGATTCCTTAATGCATTGCACTATCATAGAAGTTATAGGAATAGGAGATAATGACTTACTTCCCGCTTGATTGTAGCAAGCTTCAGAGACATACGAGCTAAAACAGCTTTTATTGTCATAACCTACAAAAATTTTTCCTTCTTTTTCTTTTTTCCTGATAAGAGTTTTATAATCGTCATCCCTGTTGATAAAACTCCTTTCTTCACCACCTGTACCATCTTTATTTTTGAATAATATCACAGATTGTTCACACATAGGAGCAATCCGATCAGGCGGTAATTCCGTGCATCCTATATCAATTCCTTGCGGCCAAGCAGTTCCAGCTGCCCTAACTTCAGCCAATTCCACACATAACCTACCCATTTTTCTCAGTGCCCTGAACGTTGATCCATATATGTCTTCGCTCTGTCCAGATTTAAGCACTTTACATTCTAGATCGCCATCAACCTTCGGAGACCATGACCCACTTTCATATCCAGTATCTTTCTCTCTGATATCAAAGTCTATGTATCCATCTTCCCCTCTGAAATTAAAGTCATTCGTCTTGAAAAGGTTGCCAAATGTTAAAGGATTGCGATGACATACTTCTATGTATTCACTATATTGCACCCCATTTTTTGGCCAGTAGTAGTGTTCCCTATCAACATTCACAACATCCCAATCAGTAAAGTTTAAAATATCTTTCTCTGTTTGTTTTCCATCTTTTCCTGATCTTTTCTGTAATGCAGAAAAATATTCATCTTCTGTTCGATAATTTTTATCTGTATCACCACTATAACCTGTATCTTTTAGTTTAAAATTTTTATATCTCCCATCATTATCGTATGCAACTGGATGCCTAACAAAACTATGCTGACAAACAATAAGTCCCCCAACTGCCTTCCAGACTCCAACAATTGCAGCTATCATTCCAACGATAACAAGAGCAGTAAATAAACCAGCAGAAGAGACAATCAAAACAATACCAGTAAATATTGCACCAATAGCAATTGCTATCCCAGCAACTGCTGCAGCTGTTTCAAACGCCTTACAGTCAGGATCAGAGGCACGGCTAAAACTACCATTAGAATTAAACCTGCTAACAAATTCTGTCTTTTCAGTACCACTTACTACATCTGCAAATACTGGATATGAGAGTAAAAAATCTATATTTAATAAAAATATCGCAACTAACAGTAATGACAGTTTAGTTTTAAACATTTTTCACCTTTTGATAAAACACAGGCAACCACATCTTTGGATCATCTCCGAGTTCTTTCAATATATCATGTAACAATAGGACACTTTCTGCACGTCCAGATAACACGTTGACCACATCATCCAAATCTTTCAGATCTATTCTAGCTACTACAGCATTAACTCCCTGCTTTACTAAAAAGAATCTAGTACTTGGATCTGTGTGTTTGATCAGTATATACTCACGTTCAGTTAACATAAAAACATCTCGATAGACACTAGTAGCTTTCAGATTTGGCAAAAAAATTTGTGTTGCTGTCTGCTGTACAAGCGTATCACTAATAGCACTTTTACTTGCATCTTCAACACTCTGAGTAGCAAAAATCACAAAAGCATTTAACTTTCTCAGCACTTTCAACCAGTCTTTTATCTTAGGTGCAAAAACTGGATTATCTATTAACGCCCATGCTTCATCAAGAACAATAATAGATGGAGTGCCATCAAGCGATATACTAATCCTATGAAACAAATAAATCAAGACCGGCCCAAGAGCAACAGGATCTTTTAGCAAGCTAGCCATTTCAAAGCCAAACACTCTTGCTTTTGAAAAATCTAGCAAATCTTCTTTATTGTCAAATATTGCAGCATGAGAGCCATCATCATGCCACATAGATATTGCTCCAGCTAGAGTATCAGGGCCCGCAAGTCCTAAAAATGGTACAAGATTTCTCAAAAATCTGTCTTCTTTTTTTAATTTAAAATTTCCCTCAATTGCATCATTAATTCTAGCAATATCTTCTGAAGTGAATTTATCGTTGTACACTAAAATTAAAGATTTTATCCATTCCATCAAAAATGTTTTATTATCAGGAGTATCGTCAAGTTGCAGAGGATTAAAATTTGTCTTAGTTCTTGGTTCTATTATAGTATAGATACCACCAAGTGCTCTTAAAAAAATTTCTGCACCGCGATCTTTATCAAAAAAGAATATTCTTGGAGAAAATTTCATTGCTTGAGCACATAAAAAATTCATTAAAACAGTTTTGCCAGCACCTGTTGGCCCAATTATCATAGTATGTCCAACATCCCTTATATGAAAGTTGAAGAAAAATGGAGTGCCAGATGTTGTATCAAAAACTGTAACAGCATCTCCCCAGTGGTTATTGAATTTTTTACCAGTAGGATAATTATGTTGAGATGCAAAACCGGCCAAATTAAGACTACTTATTGTACCTTTTCTTACTATATAATCAAAATTACCAGGAATTTGCGCCCAAAATGCTGGTTCTAGATTAACCCTCTCACGAACAGGATAAACACCACAATTAGAAAGCTCCGATTCAACCAATGATAAAGCATTGTCCAATGATTTAGGACTTTTTTCTATACATAAGATAGTTAAATGGTGTTCACCAAAAGCAATTTTACCACTCATTGCATCATCAAGCGCATGAGAAATTTCTGCTATTTGAGAAATAGCTTTATCTGCAGATTGTATCATACGATTTTGCTGTATCTGCATTTTCGCAATTGCCATTTGCCTATTTGTAAATTGAAAAGACTGCGTGATAATAAATTCATAAGGAAGTTGTAAAAAAGAATCAAGCATTCCTGCAGAAGTATTATTTCCATATTCTTTGATACTAACTATTCCAGCATATTTACTTTCATTATGAGTCACAACCTGTATCATCTTATGGCCAAAAAATAACCTATGAACTGGTAAGTATCTTGATATTTCAGTTTTTAGTGGAAAAAGCGTATTTGTAACAAAGCCACAATTTACAATTCTAAACAGAAACTCCATTATTTCACAAAACAGTCCGTTTGGAGTTTCTTTTACTCCAAGGACTTTAGGCGAATAATTCCTAAGGCTTGTTACTATACGATTTGTCGTTTCCTCTAAATCTTCATAGGTATCACGCATATCACTTTCCCAAGCATGTTTTGAAGTTACATGCCCAAATTTTTTCAGTAGATGTGATAAAAATTCTACTCCCTTTGTATCTGCCCTACGAATAATCGTAATGTATAAATCATTAATAAAAGATTGCCTAGTTGCGTGTTTTTCTCTCCATTTTAGATTTACATGGTTAGCAAAAAAATTTGGTAAACTCTGATTTGCAAATTCATCAGAAAAAATATTTTTCTTACGTCTGATGGTATGAAAGTACAAACTAAATGCTGGAGATGAAATGCTTCTTAGCATCTGATTTCTGATATTATTTTGTATCACCAAGTCTTCATCATCGGCCGTTTCAAACGCAAAGCCATTTAATTTTATAAATTTAACTAACCAATTCTGCTTTGTTATCAAGGTTGTACTATTCCAATAGCAAGAATAAGGTATAAATTCGGCAGCGTGAACCTCTCTACTTAGAATAGACTTATTCTTTGATTGAATAGCTCTAAATCTCAACATTGCATAACATCAAGTAATGTCATAAGAATTGGCTCCATGATAAAATCGATTTAAACATTTGGAGCATTTTCCCAACTTTACCATAAATAACTCAATAAACAACGGTTCCTTTGCAGAAGCTATATAGCCAAGTCCATGTATACCTGGTAACATCAGGAGAATTACTCTAAGATCATTTGTATTAATGAAAATTAGCATGCAAATTAGAACGTTTAATATTGCAAACATATAACTCACACCAAAGAGCATTGCAGGTCTTGTAAGACCTTTAAATAATTGATTCGTTTGTACGCTGCCAGTAGACATATCTTTAACCTTCTAATAAGAGCTCTAACACTAATACTACATCATTAATTAAAAATCTATTGAAATGAATAGCACTTTAGGTAAGATAATTAATTTAAATTCAATGATTATAAGCTGGCCATTTCAAGAAGCAGAAAAAATACTACAAGAATTCCCTAATAAAAAAGAGATAATATTTGAGACTGGTTATGGTCCCTCGGGTTTACCACATATTGGTACTTTTGGGGAAGTTTTTCGTACCACAGTTATTGCAAACGCTCTAAAAAAAATAGCTCCTAGTATAAAAACCAAAATCATTGCAGTTTCCGACGATATGGATGGTTTGCGAAAAATACCAGATAATGTACCAAATCAGGAAATGCTAAGAGAGAATCTGAACAAGCCATTAACCATGATACCTGACCCATTTGGCACTCATGAGAGTTATGGTCATCACATGAATTCGTTGTTGTGTAAATTTCTTGATTTGTTTGGATTTGAATACGAATTTAGGAGTGCAACAGAGTGTTATAAATCTGGCGTTTACGATGAAAAACTTTTACTCCTGCTGAAAAATTATGATAAAGTGATGGACGTAATGCTTCCATCATTTCGGGAAGAAAGGCAGCAGACTTACAGTCCATTCTTGCCGATATGCCCAAAAACTTCCCAAGTTTTACAAGTTCCAGTAGTTGAAACAAATACAGATAAAGGAACAATCACGTATGAAGACCGAAACGGGGAAAAAATAGAAGTTCCAGTGACAAAAGGAAAATGTAAACTGCAATGGAAACCTGATTGGGGGATGAGGTGGGCTGCATTCGGAGTTAATTACGAAGCTCATGGAAAGGATTTGACTCCATCTGCTGTGCTTTCAAGTCAAATATGTAAAATACTTGGAGAAAAGCCACCGCTTTTGTTTTGCTATGAGTTATTTCTTGATAAAGAAGGAAAGAAGATATCAAAATCAAAAGGAAATGGTATTTCAATTGAGGAGTGGCTAACTTATTCACCCACAGAGAGTTTAGCGTTATACATCTTTCAGAGTCCTAAAAAAGCTAAACGTTTATATTTTGATGTGATACCAAAATCAACTGATGAATATTTAGAGTTTGCTAAGCGTTACAATGAGAGTGAAGAAAAGGATGTAAATAGCCCTGTATGGCACATCCACCAGGGTAAAGTTCCAAACGTAGAAACTTCAGGCATAAATTTTTCGTTACTTTTAAACCTGGCAGCAGCTTGTAATGCTGAAAATAAAGAGATTCTTTGGGGTTTTATATCAACTTATGCACCAAACGTTACACCAGAAAGCAACAAAATGCTAGATAGGCTTTCGGATTTTGCAGTTAGGTATTATCACGACTTTATCAAGCCAACAAAAGCGTATAAAGCTTCAAACGAAAAAGAGAAAGAAGCGTTACTAGATTTAAAGAACAACCTACATTCCCTGCCTATTACAGCCACTGCTGAAGAGATTCAATCTCAGGTTTTCTCCATCGGAAAAAAACACAATTACAATAACTTACGCGATTGGTTTCAGTTTTTGTATGAAACATTACTTGGACAAAAAACCGGTCCTAGAATGGGATCTTTTATCAAGCTTTATGGGATAGATAATACAATCTCTCTTATAGAAAGTGCTACTGAACGTACACTTTAGAGTTTACCTTCTTCCATTTGAGCTCTCTAGTGTTATTACTTGACAAACTTTCCCACTTTTCTTATCATATCAACAAGAGTATTTATCCTTGTTTTTGATACACGCGGTCTCAACGACAAAATTCAGTAAAAAACTCAGATATTTATTGGCAAATTACATAAAATTATAGCGGCTTTTTTTATTTTTCTACATTCAGCCAAATCGCGCTTGTTAGCACATTATCAATTTACATTATTAAAACTCGCTATACGAGGATTCTTTTGTCTTTTTTTATTTAGTAAATTTCTTAATATTTACAACTAAAGTAATTTTAGAGAGCCAGCGCGTGACCAACCTGGTCAGTTTTCTGAATCCCAGTACTGGGATGACAAGAAGAGAGCTGACTTGAATGACACCAAATGGACACTGGGACAGAGGCTACTTTAATAATATTTCACCATGTCATTCCAGCACTTGATGCTGGAATCCAGAAGTTTTTTTGAGCACAAAAGTTATGCTAAGTTTTTCTTGGTAAGAAACCAGTGTCAGCTACTTGAAAAGGAAGAAGGGACTTCTTCCTTCTACTTAACTACACTGTTGCGCCTAACTCTGAAGAAACTTCTGATTGTACATTAACTACATTTAGCTGGCTGACTAAGACTTGACGTTTTTTTTCAGCAATAGCCTCCTTTAACTCATCACAAGGCTTATACACTTCATACGTAATACCACCAGCAACAAGTCCTGTGAGTACAGCAGCAGCCACAGCTATCCCAGCCATAGCACCTACTGATAATGACACACCAATAAAATATGCAGAAGTAACTACTATAGCAGCTACAATAGATGTAATAATAAATATACCAACACCACAGACTATTCCTCTCATAATCGCGTCTTCAGTAACCATTTCTGCTAGATCTTTGTTACAACGACCTTTTACTAAAGGATCAGCACCTGCTTTTAATAGAGCTCTTACTATCTTGTGATGACTCTTATAAGCAGCAATACACAAAGGAGTGTATCCACATGTATCTGGCAAATTAATATCGTTAGGCCCATTAGCTAATATAGCCTCTACTATCTCCATTTTGCCTTTCTCAGCAGCACGAGATAAAGGGGTGCTTTCACTTTTATCTCGCAAATTCAAACTAGCCCCCTTATCTAATAGAGCTTCTACTATTTTTTTGTTACCTTTTTCAATAGCCAAATGTAAAGGAGCTTTTCCATATACATCTTGCAAATTAACATCTATACCTTTTACTGCTAATAGAGCTTTTACTACATTTTCTTGATTATCTAGAAATGCTACACGTAATAATGTTAATTCTTCTTTGCCATAATAATTATTATTACTAAATTTATAATTTATATCACAATTTTTCTTCTCCCATTCTTTATAAGTAGATAGTTCTCTTTCTTGTAGTTGCTTTCCTATTTTTTCAACTATGTTATTACCATTCAAATCATTTTCACGATTTACTATACTTAATATCTGTTTCAACAATTCTAAATACACATCAAACTCTCCTATAAAAATAATAATAATATACTTTAATTATTATATATCTAAGCAATAAAGTCAAGAATTTAATTAACTATCATAAATATTTAAACAAGAAAAAGGGGCTTTTGTGCGAGCGTTATTAATCTTCAGTTTAATAGGATAAGATTCGTCAACATTTCTGTAAGTACCTGCTATACAGAATAGTTGCCACCAATAAAGCCTAAACTTACTAAATACATTTCTGTAGATTCAGATCTACTTGATTTTGGTTTGAAGTATCTTACTGTTTTGAACATTTTTTTTAGCTCATTGCAGAAATCTTTATCAGACTCTCCTTGAAAAATTTTTACTACAAATTTGCCATCATGATTCAAAAAATGCTTTGCAAAATTGAGCGCTGCTTCGCATAAAAGCATAATTCTGATATGATCTAACGATTTTAAACCGCAAGATTCTGGTGCCATATCAGATAAAATTACATCAAATTTGTGATCCTTGAATTTTTCTCTTAAAATTTCAAGTTCGCTGATAATATCACACTGTATACACTCTACTCCACTAATTGCGTTTATTGGTTTTATGTCAACAGCAATCACACTCGCTCCTTTCTTAGATGCAACTTGTGACCATCCACCAGGAAAAGCGCCAAGATCAATAATTTTTTGCCCTTGTTGGAGTAGTTTAAATTTATCGTCTATTTCTATTAACTTATATGCCGAGCGCGATCTATAACCGTCCTTATTGGTTTTTTGCACATACTGATCATTCAAATGGCGATGTAGCCATCTTGTTGAAGATAATTTTCTACCTCTAGCTGTTTTTACTCTGGTCTTTATACTAATAACCTACTTATTATTGATTATATCTTTGAGCTCTTTTTCAACTACTTCTTTTACCAATGCATGTAGATACTTATTCAGCCACTCTGAAAGCTGAGGTTTTAAAAGAGATACAACTAATTCTTCAACAGTAAGATCAGCTCTTTTTTGTTGTTTATGCCGTAGTTCGCTTTGCATCTTTTCAAGCAATGTTTTAATTTCCTCCATATTTTCTTTTAAAACTAAATGCTCGTTACTTTGTTCTTGATAGCTCACTTTGTTACTACTCATTTGGATATTATTATACAAATTTTTCTCTTCTGAGTTGTAACTATTAAATTGGTTATTCATTTTCTCACTTTGGCAATTATTCTCTTCTTCACTATTTTCTTTTTCTTCGATGTCTTCTGGGTACTCCTCTTCAAGGCATAATACGTCATCATCTTCATCTATTATTTCTGCTCTATCGCCGCTTGGATTTTTACCCGATATAGCTTTTTTTATATCTTCTAGTATATCTTTTACAGATTGATTATCGCTCATACCATTAAATTTAAAGGTTTATACTATTTATCATAAAAAGCAAATTGTAAACACTAATTACATAATTGCTTTTTGCCTGAATTAGATCGGAACGTGCTTTAAATAATTCATCTTCAGTATCCAAAAGATCAGTTGTACTCTTTAAATGCAAGTTTACTTCTTGCTCAACTCCTCCTAATGCTAAAGCTGCCGCTTTTTCTGCTTCTTGACTTGCTTTAATAATAGCTTTTGCTGTCAGCACGTTATTCCAAGCATTTATAACTGCTTGTTCTATATTTTTTACTGCTTCGTAATAATCGTAAGTGGATTGTTTTGCATCCATTTTAGCTCTACTAACACCAAAAACATTAACTCCTCTTTTAAAGATCGGAATATCAAGAGTAAAGACAACATTCACATTTTCTAGTAACGTGTCTAATTTTATATTGTCCTTTCCAAAATTTTTACTTGCGCTTAGATTCAAAGAAGGAAGCCACTTGGAACTTTCAGCAATCACTTCCATTCCAGCAGCTCTTTTTTTATAAATAGCTGCTTTTAGGGACAAGTTGTTGGTTTTTGCTAACTGTAAACATTCATTTAATTCTGGTATAGAAGGTAGTTTACCATTAGTCTCGTGAAGATTATCAGCATCTTCACCAATTAAATGATAGTAAGCAATATTAGCGAGCTTTAATTCACCTTCAGCATCAACTCTTTTGGATATAGAAGATGAAAATTTTGCTTTTGCAAACAAAACTTCAGCATTAGTAACTTCTCCAAGAGAAAAGCGTTTTTTCATAGCTGACAAGTGTTCTAAAGAAACACGTTCTTTATGTTCCCCCAATTTTAATATTTCTGCCTTTTGTAAAACGTTAACATATGCTTTCACAGCCCTGAGTGCAACTTCTTGCTTAGATTGCTGAAATCTAATTTTTGCTGCTTTGAGAAGATGATTTGATCGGCTGAATGTAGCAAAAGTGCCACCACCATCTATTATTCTTTGACTTAATGTTAGACGTTTTCCAGAGTTTTGTAGACCGTTAATAATATTAAAATTACTATCGAAATTATATTGTAAATTGATGTCAGGTAAAAACCCAGCCAATCCAGAAGATTTTAGTTGTTTTTCAGCACTCTTATATTGGTAAAATCGAGACTTTATTTTTGAGCTGTTTTTGATAGCTTTGCTTATAGCTTCCTCCAAATCAATTGCATAGCAACCTATGGTACAAAAAGCAATTACAAATATAATAATCAATCGAAACATTTTGCTTTCTAGCATGTTGTTTAAGTTATTAGCATAAATTACTTTAATAATCAATAACTAATGTTGTTGACACTATCAAGCAACTTAGTATATCATAACCTACTGTTATGTATTGATATATGAAAACTTTTTTCTTAAAAGAGAAACAAATTAATAAAAAATGGCTTGTTATAGATGCAGAAGGATTAGTAGTAGGAAGGCTTGCAGCATTTGTAGCAATGTTATTGCGTGGAAAACATAAACCTGAATATACACCTCATATGGACTGTGGTGATAATGTAATCATTGTTAATGCAGAAAAGGTACATTTTACCGGAAAGAAACTTAAAGATAAAATCTACTATAGGCATACAGGTTATTCTGGTGGTTTAAAGAAAACTACTCCAGATAATATTTTAAATGGCAAATTCCCTGAGCGTGTGATAAAAATGGCAGTAAAAAGAATGCTTGATGATGGTCCTATGGCACGTAGAAGGTTTGAAAATTTGTATGTTTATTCTGGTTCAGAACATAAGCATCAAGGACAGCAACCTGAAAAAATAGATTTTGCCTCTTTAAATCGTAAAAATAAGAAATAATGGAGTAAAAAGTGAAAATAAACAATAATGATCAGCCAAAAAAGGCAATGATTGACTCACTTGGTCGTTCATATGCCACAGGTCGAAGGAAAGAATCTGTAGCAAGAGTATGGATGAAGCCAGGAAGTGGAAAATTTAGTGTTAATAAAAAAGATGATTTAATTTCTTATTTTAAAAGAGAATCAGTGTGTCAAATGATTAAAGCGCCATTCATAGTAACTTCTATGTTAGATAGGTATGATGTGTTTGCAACTGTAAAAGGTGGAGGACTATCTGGCCAAGCAGGTGCCTTAGCTCATGGAATAAGCAGAGCTTTAAGTAGTATAAGTCAAGATCTACACTCTATATTACGTAAAGGTGGATTCCTAACTAGAGATTCACGTGTTGTTGAGCGTAAGAAATATGGTCAACATAAAGCTCGGAAAAAATGTCAGTTTTCTAAGAGATAATTGTTTCATAATGGTATTTTTTTGTAAATATTATACAAGTTCTTACAAGGGTTTATGACATTTTCTCTTTTTATGACGAATTTAGTTGACTATTGGCATTAGCATAATATGCTGTTTATGTAATTTTTCAATATTAAGGTAATTTATGAGTAAAGAAGATATAGTAAACCAACTGAGTAAAGAGTGCTCTAGTCAAGGTATAGATATAACAAAAGCTAGTTTGGGTAAGCTTCATGATATTTTTATGGAAACAATCAAGAACGATCTAAATCGTAAAGGTGAAATACGTTTACATGGAATAGGGACATTCTCTACTGCTATAAGTAAGGAAAGACAATGCCGTAATCCTCAAAATGGTGAGATTATGACCGTTCCTGAAAAGAAAAGGGTAAAGTTTAAAGCAAGTCAAGCTCTTTCAAGTACTTTAAATAACAAAGAGAAAGCATCAGCTATTTAGATATAGTCATTTTCATCTTTTTAGTTACACTGTGTAAGCCATGAAATACAGCCTCGCTGATTAAAGAATGGCCTATATTAAGAGCTGAGATGTGAGGTATCTCTTTTATTCTTTTAGCATGTTTATAATTTATGCCATGCCCTACCTGGCATTCTATTCCTAGCTTATTAATGTATTCTGCAGAGTTAGTAATAAGTTTCAATTTTTCTTCTGATGGATTATCACAGTAATCCCCTGTGTGAATTTCTATTATGTCAGGCTTTCTTTCTAGCTTCTCAAGATATTTTAGTTGATTAATATTTGGATCAATAAACAGTGAGACTTTTATGTCAAAGCTGTTCATTTCCTCTATTATACCAGAAAGTTTACTGTGCATATTCACGATATCCAGGCCACCTTCGGTTGTTAATTCTTCTCTTTTTTCTGGTACTATACAAATCGAATAGGGTTTTACTTCTTTTGCTATGTTGAGCATTTCTTCCGTAGCTGCGATTTCAAGATTTAACTCAGTGCTAATGTTTTGTTTTAGATTGAATACATCCTCATCTCTGATATGCCTTCTGTCTTCTCGTAAGTGTACGGTGATAAAATCTGCTCCAGCATCAATAGCTATTTTTGCTGCTTTTAATGGATCTGGATAAGAAGCTCCACGTGCGTTGCGAAGGGTTGCAACGTGATCAATATTAACGCCCAATTTCACAATTTACCTCAAAAATTATTTATAAATTATACATATTATTAGATCTTATGCATGTCATTGTTTAATGCCATAGCTGAAAGACGGAGCTAGCAGTTATACCAATTCTCATTGTTGACAAGTCAAATAAGAAACATTCAAAATTGTTTGATTGTGGAAGTGGAAAGAGAAGTAATAAATTTGCATACACTTGCCCTTTTTTACAGTTAATCTAGTTTATAGAACTACTCGTGGTAATCCAAATAAGATTTTTTCTCATAATCAAGTTATAGTAAACGGGGAAAATTTTTCGCATCTAAAAAATTTTAGATTTAGGATTGAAATTAATAAGTGGAATGATTATGTAGTTCATGTATTAGTAAAAGGAGGTACAACATGAGTAATATAGTTCATTTAAATAAAAACAATAATCGTGATAATTTTAGTGTAAGAGGGTTACAAAGAGCCGTTGATGACATATTTGATAGCTTTTTTACAGGATGGAACCCAGAGCTTTCCAAAAGAGGCAGTAGTCTACTACCAGTTTGTGATTTTTATGAAACAAAGGAAAGCTATTGCCTATCATTAGAATTACCAGGTATTCCTAAAGAAAGCATAGATATTAGTATATCTGGCGATAGCTTAATAGTGAAGGGTGAAAAAACATGTGATAATGAATCAAAAGATAAGCAGTTTTACCATAAAGAAAGGTACTATGGTTCTTTCTATAGATCTATTCAACTTCCAACAAATGTAGAGCAAGATAAGGTATCTGCCAACTTTTTAGATGGGGTATTGCATGTAACCATACCTAAGTCAGAGAAACACATCAAGAAAATTGATGTAAAGTAACCAGTAAGTAATAGCAGGCTTCTGACCTTGAGGCTTGCTATTTTAATATCTGTTCAGCAAAGTGGCAAAATAAGGTAAACGAGAAAGACAACTAAATGAGTGTCATGAAAGTAGCTGATGCTGGCTCCCTTATGAAGGTGTCATCTTAGCACCCAGACACTGATTTTTTAATTGAAAATGTTGTCTTGTTTGTGATAAATTTTGCTCGATGCCAGTGTCGAGCACTGGCATGACATTATAGAAGCTGGAATTACAGTGTCAGCTACTTGAATGACAATATTTGCTGTGTAATTTACCTTAAAAAATGAATATTCCTACAGCTATGTGTAAGCTACTTTCATGATACTCATTTACTTGTCTTTTTTGCCACTTTGCTGAACAGATATGCAAAATATTAACTTAGCAATACAAAAAATTATCTATAGATTAGACACACCATTAGATCTTATGCATAGTCATTTTTTAATTCCATAGCTGAGACGGAGCTACTCTGCCTGCTCCCCTTATCATGAAACTGAAGTCTATATGGTACCACAGTATAATGATATAATAAAATATGAAAAAAATACCAATAAAAAAAGGCAAAAAAAGCCCGTATTAACTTTAACAATTTAAAATGATTTAATGTGAAAACCATAGGCGCCAATTGTTTTTTTAACTTAAAAATAAAAGTCAAGTATCAGGAATTCTAGACATAAACCCTCCTATATGAATAAAGAGCTAGCAAAAATAAACTTATATATTTTTTGCTGAAATTTGATTATTTGGTGAAAAAACCTGCAGGTGAAGGTAGATTTTGGATCCTAAAAAACCTTCATTCTCCACTATAATAAAGCCACCAGAGTCTGTCAAGTAATTTTTTATTTAAACTGCTCGCAATCTTTTTATACACTCATCTTTACCAAGAATTACCATGATATCGATGATTCCAGGCGCATCCATTATTCCAGTTATTGGGGCGCGTAATGAGTGGTATATATCGCTCATTTTTATATTATGTAATTTTGAAAATTCCTTAATCTGAGAAGATAAAAAATTCTTATTCCAATCTTCATCTCCTATACTCGAGAAAAATGCTGCAAGTAACTTAATTATATTGAGGTTAGACTTGACAATTCTCTCAGCTTCTTCACTAAAATCAACTTGAATATAAAATTTTGCTAAATCCAATAATTCGGTCAGATAGTTTGCTCTTTTTTTCAGCTCTGTCAGTCCCTGCAGTAAATAGCCCTTTTTTTTGTCAGTTAGAGTATTTTCTCTAAGCATTAGAGTCAGAATATCTTCATTGCTCATATTACTAATATAGTGGTTATTCAAATGCTCCAGTTTTTTGAAATCGAGCCGTGCAGGTGAACGACCGATGCTTTCTAAATTAAACCACTCTATTGCTTGCTCATCGCTAATAATCTCATCGTTGCCATGACTCCAGCCAAGTCTTAGCAAGTAATTACGCATTGCCTGTGGCAATATTCCCATCTTTTCATAATCGCAAACACTTGTAGCCCCATGCCTTTTAGATAGCTTATTCCCGTCTTCTCCATGAATTAGCGGTACATGTGCAAAGCGTGGAACATCAAAATCAAGAGCCTGATATATTAGTAATTGTTTGAAGGTATTAGTGAGATGATCAGAGCCACGTATAATATCGGTTATTCCGGCATCATGGTCATCAACCACTACAGCAAAAATATATGTTGGAGTATTGTCAGAGCGCAAGATTACTATGTCATCAAGCTGATCGCTACTTATTGTAACTTGGCCGTATATTTTATCGTCAACAACAATATTTTCTGAGTCTGGCACTTTAAAGCGAACAACAGGCTCTGCATTTGATGTCGAATGAGTACACTTATGCTTATATATTTTTCCTTCTTCTCTTGCTCTTATTTTCTTCTCCGCAACTTCATTCTCGGGGCAGTAACAATGATACGCCCTACCCTTTTCAACTAAAAGATTTGCAACCTCAATGTGCTGCTCTATTTTTTTTGATTGATATATTATTTCCCCATCATAGTTTATTCCAAGCCATTTTAACCCATCTATTATTGCATCAATTGCTTCCTGTGTTGAACGTTTTCTGTCGGTATCCTCAATCCTTAGTAAAAACTGGCCACCATGACGCTGCGCATAGAGCCAATTAAATAAAGCTGTGCGAGCTCCTCCAATATGTAAAAATCCTGTTGGTGATGGAGCGAATCTAGTGACTATACCTGGCATATTTGTCTATTGTGATAACGTAACCGATGATAACTAAAATTTGCACTTGCAACAACGTGGAACTATAGTAAATTTGAAAGATCAATTTACATTTATTTTTAACAAACTGCATTGTATAATTTAATATTAGTGAATGCAGTGAGGTGTATATATGGATAATTTATTTAAAATTGCAAGAGGAGTTGTCACAAAAGAGGATGAAAATAAATTTATTGAAGCTTGCAAGAAAAGAGTTGCTTGTGTAGCTAAGCATAGAATTGATGAAAATGGAAACCCATTTCATATAGCAGCAAGTAAAGGGTTTCTATTATCTGCGTTACAGGAGATCATAAAGTATTTAGAAGAAGATACTGAGAACAAAGTCAAGAAAGCTAAAGATTGGGAAGAAGTAAAAAGATTAGAAAAGGAACTTAAGAATAATAAGAAATATATTAAGGAAGCACTCCTCGATAAAAGCTATATTAAGGATGACGGGAAGAAGGCAGTATCACCCCTTTATTTCTTGGACCCTGCAGAGCGGAAGGAAGTTAAGCAAATTGCAGATATAAAATGTGGCTTTATATGTAATAAGAAGTTTCATATATGCTTATATATAGTAGGAGCTATAGTGTGTGCTATCACTATGGTGTGTATCTTTGTATCTTCTATTTTCGGCTTCTCAATCTCTTGCATTGGCTTCAATAGCAACAATAGCTTCTGGAAGATCTTCATATATGTTATTTAAGGCATGTAATGAAGTATATGGCCTCTATAACGAAAGTACTATAGTGACAGATCCTGATGTTATGCAACTTTTAGATAGTGGTTTAGCCCCAGTGTGAAGTATTTGCAGGTAGTAATATAGAAATTTACTTTCTTAACTTAAGAAAGTATACTGATAAGATGATAAGAAAGAAGTATAGTAAGATTTTAGTAGCGAACAGAGGGGAGATTACCTGCAGGATAATCAAAACTGCGCACAAGATGGGCATATCTTGTGTGTCTGTGTACTCAGATGCAGATGCAAATTCTGTGCATGTAAAGCAAGCAGATGAGTCAAGGCACATTGGCCCTTCGCCTGCTTATCTTAGTTACTTAAATATCGAAAAAATATGCGAAGTAGCAGTTGAAACAGGTGCCGAGGCGGTTCATCCTGGCTATGGGTTTTTAGCAGAAAATCCAGATTTTCCCCGTGCTCTGGAAAAACATAACATAGATTTCATTGGTCCAAGTGCAGAAACAATAGAAGTTACAGCCAATAAAATAACAGCAAAAGAAGAGGCAAGAAAAGCTGGAGTAAATGTAGTGCCAGGATATATGGGTAAGATCGAAGATGCTGCCCACGCAGCCATCGTTGCTGAAGAGATTGGTTTTCCCGTTATGCTCAAAGCTGCATCAGGTGGTGGTGGCAAAGGAATGCGAATTGTATATTCCAAAAAAGAAATTGAACTAGCATTTACATCAGCAACAAATGAAGCAGAGAAAAGTTTTAAAGATGGTAGTATTTTCATAGAAAAATATATAGAACTACCAAGACACATCGAAATACAAATTATTGCAGATAAATACGGCAATATAGTGTGTCTTGGGGAGAGAGAGTGCTCGGTACAGAGGAATAACCAGAAAATAATAGAAGAAACACCAAGCCCATTTATTAGTGAAGAAGTAAGACAAAAAATGTATGCTCAATGTGTTTCTTTGGCAAAGCAAGTTGATTATTTTTCAGCAGGTACTGTCGAGTTTGTTGTAGATAAGAACCAAAACTTCTATTTTCTTGAGGTAAATACGAGATTACAAGTTGAGCATCCAGTAACAGAATTTGTCACTGGAATAGATATAGTGGAAGAGATGATCAGAATTTCTTGCGGAGAAAAATTAAGATTTGGTCAGAATGATATTAAACTTATTGGCTCTGCAATAGAAAGCAGAATTTGCGCTGAAGATCCATCAAAGAGATTTTTTCCTTCCAGCGGAAGAATCAAATATTACGACAAACCAGATGAAAATGGTCATGTAAGAATAGATGATGGAGTAGCTAGCGGTTCAGAAATCAGCATGTTCTACGACTCAATGATTGCAAAAATTATAACCTATGGAAAAGATAGAATAGAGGCGATCAGCAGAATGCAAAAAGCTTTGTCTGAGTGCTATATAGGGGAAGTAATAAACAACATAGAATTTCTAGAATCCATCTTCCATAATCCAAATTTTATTGCAGCAAAGCTCCACACGAGATTCATTCCAGATCATTACCCTAGCGGGTTTCAAGGTGATTTTATTACAGAGGAATATATTAAAATATTTATTTTTATTGCACTGTATGTTCACTTAGAAAATGAGGGAAAGTATTACAGTAAGTCAATAGATGAAGCATTCATAGTGAAAATAGACGATAATGAGTACTCCGTAAATGCAAAATATCAAGATAACACATTAACAACAGTATATAACCACAATAAATACTCCGTGGTAGGTAAGTGGAAACCAAGTTACAGGTTGTTATATATAACAATTAATGATGATACCAATATAGCACTTAAAATAGAAAGGCAAGGCAGCAAATACTTTATAAGACACGCAGGTATGAAAGCTAAATGTTGTGTATTGAAACCTCATGTAGCTGAACTAAGCAAATTAATGCTAAACAACAAAACAGAAGGGATTTCAGTAGATGCTGTAAAATCTCCAATATCAGGTTTATTGGTTAAATTACACGTCAATGCTGGAGATCAGGTAGAGGTAGGACAACCTCTATTTGTTGTAGAGGCAATGAAAATGGAAAATATAATATGTGCTGAATCAGAAATGGTGATAAAAAATATCCCTGTTAAAGAAGGAAAAAATATACATGCTGGTGATTTGGTATTAGATCTGATTTCTTAAATAACGCAAGCAGTATAAACCTGATCCAAATAAGATAAATGAAAACATTTGATGGGCTATAGCAATGGCCATTGGTATATGCAGCAACAAAGTGACTACTCCTAGAATTACCTGAATGATGACAGAGAATAGCATAACATATAATGGCTTTATACTGGCATTTTTTATTGTGAGTATTGCTGTCAGAACTAATATCAGCAATGCCAATGCCCGGTGTATGAATTGCACTGTTACTCTATTTTCAAAGATATTTAGCCAAGCAGGCTGTAAGTAAAATAAATCTTCTGGAACAATTTGTCCATCCATTAGTGGAAAGGTATTATAAATTAAACCAGCATTTAGCCCTGCAACAAATGCACCGAAGATTATTTGTATTGTAACTAGGATTAAAATTATCCATATGTAACATGTAATGTTGCTATTAATTTTAATTATCTGTTTTGGTTTGATTTGGTAATCAAAAAATTGATATGACAATAATGCAAAGATAACCAATGCAAGCAGTAAGTGAAGTGCGAGCTTATAGTGACTAACATGAGGATTAGATACCAAACCGCTTTTAACCATATACCAACCGGCAAAAGCTTGTAAAATTCCAAATAATAGTGCTGTAGATAACCTTATTACTGCATTTTTAGGTATTCTTTTTTTTAGTGTAAAGTATATAAATGGTAAAATAAAAACTAAACCTGTCAGCCTTGCAATTAACCTGTGCACATATTCTATTAAGTATATGGTGCGAAACTCTTCCATACTCATACCATAATTAAATGCTTTATATTCAGGTGTAGCTTCATATTTTGATTTTTCTTTTAGCCAGTCTTGTTCACTCAGCGGTGGCAATGTTCCGGTAATTGGTTTCCATTCCGTGATTGACAATCCTGCTTTTGAAAGTCTGGTAAATCCACCAATTCCCACCATGCAAATCACCATGAGAGAGCAGAGAAAAAGCCAAATAGCTACAGGTTTTGCTTCCATAATCCATGCTGAGTTTTATTCCATTGCTGAGGGTGAATAACAAATTCCCACAAAGCTAGAAAAGCTGCAACGCTATGTAGTAGACTATAGACGGGAAAAAATATTGATACTATATAAAAATAAAAAGGCATTTTTTGTTGTCTGATAGCTATTATCAAAAAAATCAAGTTAATACCGTATACTATTATAAAATAATATAAGAATAATTCATTCAAAATTTGAGTCAGCACCAATGAAAGTAACAAAAAAGGAGTCGTGAAAAATATAAAAGCTGAGGAACCAACAAAAAGGTTTAATAGCAAAACTCCCTTAAGCCCAGTGTGCTTAAAAAGTAATTTTATATTTTTTAAATGAACGATATAAGTTTGCATATAACCTTTAATCCAGCGTGCTCTTTGTTTGATCCAAGCAAACACAGTAGTTGGTGATTCTTCCAATGTTTCTGAATCAATAATCCTGGTTTTATATCCCATTTGCGCAAGTCTCAAACCAAGGTCAGCGTCTTCAGTGACATTGTAAGCATCCCAAAAAAGCACTTTCTTTAAAATTTCCACTGAAAAATGGTTACTGCTACCACCCAAAGGTATTGGCATGTTCATTTTTTGAAATCCAGGCAAAAAATATTGAAACCAGTTCATATACTCGAGAGAAAAGAATTTTGTAAGAAAATTGCAACCAAAGTTATAGTAATTTAATTTCGCCTGTACACAAGCCAACTTTTCGTCGCCCTTATTAAATTCAATTAGTGCTTTTTTTAACTGCAACGGATCTGGCTTGTCATCTGCATCATATATTACCACATACTTTCCTCTAGCAAAGCTCATAGCATAATTGCATGACTTAGCTTTTGTTCTAGGCAGAGAATGAGGCACTTTTATTACTTCAAAATACTGTGGTAAAGTGCACTTTTCTATAGCTGCCAACATTTCTTGGTCATCGCTATCTATCACAAGCTTTACATCTAATTTTGATTTTGGATAATCCAAACTTTCAATGCTCTTAATCAATTGCTTTATAACCGCATTCTCTTTAAAAGCAGGCAATAAAATAGTATATATAGGTTCATTCATCTTATCATAATCTGCTTTTTGGTTAGAAATTTTACGCAAGCCAAAAATTTTAGTTACAAATTTGAATAAAGAACTAGAACATCCGATTATAAATATCAACATCAAAGCAAAATATGCATATTTTTTTGTCAGTGTTAAAGTTGAAATCATAACAAAGAAAGAGGAAAAAAAGATTGAACTGAGCCTAATGCTTTTAGCTGAAAAATTAGGATTCTTATAATATAAGTAGTTACTTGCAAATTCTGAAATACCAAAGTGTGAGTTAAGAAGATTTAAAATCTGTTTGCTATCTACTTTTATCAATACATATTCAATACCGTAATGAGATTCGACCCAAAGATTGATATCTTGGCTTATGTCTTCAACCATAAAAAAAGTAGTATCATTTAAATTTTGCCAAGGAATTATATTAAACTTATAGTAGAAAAGTTTCTCTTGTTCTTTGCATAAACTAGAATCAAATTTAATTTTTTCTACATTATCAGTTTGAAGTACAGGCATTAAACTTAATGCAACTTTTTGCTCAAGTCACGTGAAAACGAAGATATAACCTCACTACTACGCTTATCATCTTTACGTTCATGCATTATTTTTTTTACAGCATCAGCAGCTATACTCGCTGTGTTAGCTTGTAAATCCCCAAGAGCTTTTTCAATTTGGTCAGTAACTTTCTTCAAATTAGAATGGGCATTTTCATCTAACGTTTGATCGAGTTGCTGTCTATTATGCTTAATAATACTATTAGCCTTATCAAGTGCTTCATTCATCATTTTGTTAACTTCTACATCTAATTTTTTGTATTTTTCAGAAGATTTTTTGTAATACTCCAACATATCTTTTCTGAATTTTTCAGTTTCTTCACTTGAAAACTTGCTTTTGTTACGTTTATTGTTAAGCGCGTTTTTTATTACCTTCCTTAGCAATTTATACGAGAGGATAAAACCTACTAAAAAAGCAAGGCTTATAACTAGTAATGTAGACATAAAAACCCTAAAATTCTTTGGATACCAAATCAGCAACAAATTCCTCTTCAATCTCAGAATTAGTTAACTTAGTATAGTAAATCAAAGCAATACTAGTAGCCATTTGTTTTAATTCACTAATATACTTAGATTTAAATTGTACTACCTTTTCTTCAACAAGTTTAATCATCTTCTTGTCTTCCTCTTCCAATATATCCTTAACATTCGCTCTCATTTCTTCTACTTGAGCAAATGCATCATCTATGATTTTTTTTGCCCGTACTCTAGCTTGATTTAAAGCTGCATTATACTTGGCAATTTGCTCTTCTGTAAGTCTTAAAAGGTGAACAGAACTATTAAAAGAATCTAATATCCCCTTACTCCTAGTGTTTATTATTTCATCTAACCTTGGTAAGAACAAACAACTTACTACAAAAAAAAGTGAAGAGAAAAAAATTAAAAACCAAAAAACTTGAGAAAAGAAAGTGGAAACATCAAGCTGCGGCATGTGTCAAACACTACAATATTAATATCATCGCAATTACAAACGCAAGAAATCCCATAATCTCAACCATAGCAGCACCAACATAAACGTAAGTTTTCATTTGACCTTCCGATTCAGGGTTTCTCGCAATCCCACTTAGCATAGTAGAGAAAATATTAGCTACACCCAAACCAGCACCTAACATAGCAAACGCCATCAAACCAACCGCTACAAATTTTAAAGCTACTAAATCCATATACTACCTTTAACTATTCCTTAATAATATTATAAAATGTTCTACAGGTAAGTCAAGCACTCACTTTACTGTATCTGACAAATATACGCACGTTAATATAGTAAATATATAAGCTTGTAAAACTGCAACAAAAACTTCAAATCCTATTAGTGCAATTATAAACAAAAAAGGTGCAGGAGTAAGAAATATGTTCATATTTATGACGAATCCTGCTATCACTTTGATGATTGTATGACCTGCAATCATATTTGCTGCAAGCCTTATTGATAAACTAATCGGTCTTACTAAATAAGCAAATAATTTAATAATGATGATTATAGGTGCAAGCCACGAAGGAGTTCCTTTTGGTAGCAATATGCGTAAAAATTCTACTCCTCTTTCTTTAAAACCAACAATCGTTATATAAGTAAAAACCACCATTGATAAAGCGAAGGTAACTATCACATGACTTGTGACCGTGAAACTATAAGGAAGAACACCAACTAAATTACACGATAAAATGAAAATAAATACTGTAAATATCAAAGGAATGTGCTCCAAACCTTTGCTTCCAGTGTTACTTTCTATTATTGAAATAACAAAATCATATACATATTCAACTGCAGCTTGCAAATATCCTGGTATTACTGCACCTTTTCTTATTCCAAGGAGCAAAAACAGTACCATTAATATCACCGAGATCATCATAAAAAGAGATGAGTTGGTAAAGTTTATGTCATACCCAAATAATTTTGGTAGTTCTATTATTGTATATACTTTAAATTGTTCTAGCGGATTTAACGCCATCTTGATTTATATAATTAAACTATAATAGTAAGTAAAATATAGATTTTATAGGGTAAAGTCAAGAATTAAGATAGAAGATCCATACCATTATGGCATAAATATATCAACAAAGTATGTGATTAGAATGCTAATTATAGCCAGCGTTCCATTTAAAAATTCACTAATCTTATTAAGTTACTTAATACCTTGACTTAACATCTTATTTTAATTATAATTTAACTTTTAGTTGAGGTATTATTATGGATGGAATAGATTTTATTAATCAGCCTTTAAATTTAGAACAGGAGTTTGGTAACGGATATATCAAATTGACAGATGGTTCCTTTAACGAATACACTGGCCATTATCAAATAGGAAGCGAAATACTAGATGAAAGTCATAATATGATAGGAAACTTAACTATTGATGGTTACATTTGTAATTTCTATGAAGATAATCACAATATGAATCTCAAATTTTCTATGGAAGTAGATTTAAAAGGTGATATAGAGAAGATAAGCTTTCTTCACAAAAATATATAAAATTACAATAGCTTCTACATCACTGCTCGTGATGTAGAGGTATTCCACTACAACAAACTTTAAAAGCATCACATTTTACATTACAATAAATTTTTGTTTCTTGTTAGATAGATGAAATTCACATTATCTTGGTTATTAGAGTACTTAGAAACCAATGCCAGTTTAGAAGAAATTACTGATAAGCTAACTCACATAGGATTGGAAGTAGAAGATGTGGTCAACAATACCAAATTGGCCGAGTTTGTTATTGCAAAAGTATTAGAAGTCACACCTCATCCAAATGCTGATAAATTAAAATTATGTAAAGTAAATGATGGAAGTAAAGTTCTGCAGATAGTCTGCGGAGTAAAAAATGTTAAAGAAGGCATGAAGACTGTACTTGCACCTCTTGGTAGCACATTGCCAGAAAGCAACTTTACAATTAAGCCTAAAAAAATAAGAGGAGTGCTAAGTGAAGGGATGCTCTGCTCTGCTTTCGAACTTGCGTTGACTCAAAATGAAAGTGAAGGAATAATTGAGCTTTCTGACGATTATAAAGTAGGGGATAAATTTTTTAATTGCGATCCTGTAATTGATATAAATGTCACTCCAAATCGTGGAGATTGCCTAGGTGTTTATGGAATAGCACGTGATCTAGCAGCAACTGGAATTGGAACGTTAAAGACTTTAATCATTCCACAACTTACCTGCTCTATAAATTCACCAGTAAACGTCAAAGTTACCGACGGGGAGAGCTTTATTAGTGGAATATACATCACCAATGTAAAAAATAGAGAGAGCCCAAAATGGATAAAAGATAAATTGGAATCTATAGGAATGCGCTCCATTTCTGCAATAGTTGATATTACTAATTACATCATGATATCCTTTAATCGCCCAATGCATGCATATAATGCAAAAAAAATAGAAGGAGAGCTCACAGTACGTAAAGCAAACGATGGAGAAAAATTTATTGGTTTAAATGATAAAGAATACTCATTAAATAAAGACATAAGTGTTATTTCTGATGATAAAAATGTTCATGCAATTGCTGGAATTATAGGTAGTAAGTACAGTGAATGCACTCTTGAGACTACTGATATTTTTTTAGAGTCTACTTGGTTTGATCCTATCTCTATCACTAAATCTTCAAGGCAACTAGGCATCTCCACAGACTCAAGTTACAGGTTTGCACGTTCAGTTGACCCTAGTTTTACCCTTGATGGACTCAATCTTGCAGCCCAGATGATTTTAGATTTATGTGGCGGAGAAGTGTCAAGCATAGTGTCTGCTGGCAATTTGAATAAGGCTGATACCAAGATAAATTTTGATTATCAGAATGCAAACAAACTTAGAAGTGTATCTGCATCACCTAATGAGGTATTCGATATTTTAACAAAGCTAGGGTTTAGTATCGATAAAAAAACCGAAGGTAATTGGAATATACAAGTACCAAGCTGGAGACCGGACGTAACCATACCTGCTGACTTAGTTGAAGAGGCAGTAAGAATATACGGCTATGATAAAATAAAGGAAGAGCAACTAGCAGAAGACGTTACAGTAGAAGAAGAGACACAAGATGATTTACGCATTTTAATGACAAGCAGAGGGTTTCATGAAGTGATAACTTGGTCTTTTATGAGTGAATCAATAGCTGAAAAGTTTGGTTACTTGAATAAATTATTTATTATCGACAACCCATTTAATAATGACTTTAACATAATGAGACCAAGCATCATACCAAATTTGTTAAAAGTTACTGCAGATAATACTGCCCATGGTACACCTGATTGTGCAATTTTTGAAATTGGGCCAATTTATAATGATGAAGCTCAGTCTAAGTATGTTTTAAGCGGAATCAGGTCAGGAAATAATCTACCACGAAACCATTATAACACTGACAGGAAAATAGATGTTTTTGACGCAAAGGCTGACCTCATAACAGCTTTGGAACTTTTTAATATCAATTGTGATAATTTAGCAATAAAGAGAGCAGAAAAAGAATATTATCACCCAGGAAAATCAGGCTCCTTATCTTTTAGAAGTAAAATAGTTGGTTATTTTGGAGAATTGCATCCGAGTATATTGGATTTTTTTAACATCAAACAAAAAATTGTAGGCTTTGAGTTGATATTAGAAAATATCGAAAATTTACCTATAAGTAGAAAAAAATTTATCAATTATAAATATCAAAGTGTAAAACGCGATTTTGCGTTTATTGTAAATAAAGATATAGAAGCAGGTAGTATAATCAATATGGTGAAAAAAAGCTCAGAGCTCATCACAGAAGTTTTGATATTTGATGTATATCATGGAAACAATATAGAATCGAATAAGATGTCTATAGCATTTTCAGTTACTTTCTGCTCTCCAACTCACACTTTAACTGAAGAGGAAATCCAAAAAGAATCAAATATGATAGTCAACTTAGTGTGTAAAAATACTGAAGGAACTTTGAGAGCTCATTATTAAGCCGTAATCGCCGTTTCCTGATTTTGCTGTGTCACGTTTACTTCATCCAATTTATTTTCTATCTTGAATCCAATATCCTTGAAAAACCTATCCCACATTCCATGCAAATGCTCTTCTACTTTAGGCCAGACATCATTTTTAAATGTCGTTCCATCATCAGAAAATAAATTACCTAAAAAAACTTCAATTTCTTCATAACTTGATTGAAAATGTTGAAGAAATGTCTCTACTTCCTTATGAGTATCATGTGCCACACTCAATGCTTTCCCTTCTGTGCTATTATCTTTGTTTACAGTAGCTGACCATCCAATCACATTATAATTAAAACCAACTTTGAGAGAGTTCCAAATCCTCCACAAACCACTCTCATTATCTTTTGGTACATTATTTATTATAAGATTTGCTAATCTATCTACTAGAGGAGACAATAAATCTTGACAAAAGTGTTTGATATTATTTTTTATTTTAATAATAGGAGTTTTTATGCACTTTTCTGCCAAGTAGTACTCAAGTTCCGCTTCTTCTAATAACTTCTTAATTGCTTCTTCATCAAAAGTTTCATGCTCGAATGCTTTCAGTAAAGCATCTTCTATTATTGCAAATTTTATTTTTTCACGAGATTCTAGTTCTTCTCTATAATCATTTTTTGTTTTTTTATTTATCAACAATCCTTCTTTTTCTAATTCTAACTGTTTTAATGCTTTTAGAATTTCTTGGTTATTTTGCAAGTGCTTCTCTATTAATTTTGTACTTGGATGCTTTTCTCCTTTTCTCTTTCGCTCATCTTCTAAGTACTTATTTAAATCCTCACTTTCTTCTATTACTTCTCTTAACGATATAGGTTGATCTAAGCATTCTGCAATTTTCACTCGGTGCACATTAATCCTCTGTACTAAATCCGGCTCCTTTTCCTCTAACAGCTTACATGAATTCTCTATACCCTTTGCTTGACTTTTAAACAAATCTTGCGTTTTACGTTTCGTTATTTCTAAATACATCTTTGCTATAAAATCATTCACTTCATCTAAAGCTTCTTTTAAACTTTTCTTGCTAGAAGGATGTTTTATCTTCTTTTCTAAACTTTGAAACTGATCTATTAAGCTAAGCATGACTAATCGATCTAACTCACTCTTTGCTTTTTTCATTACTGATTTTATTAGCTTTTGCTCAACTTCTTGATCATTATACTCGAACTTAAAAAGATCCTCTGATTTCCTTTTTAAATAATCATTTATTGAGTTATTTCCCTCTTTATCATCATACATTTTTTCTAATTCTTGACGTACACTTTGATACCTTTCATGCCCTACCTTTCTTAAATTCTCAATCTCTTTTTTAGCACTATTTAGGGCTGTTCCTGTTTCTTCATGATACTTCTCTTTATAAACATCAATGATTGTCCTCTTAGCTATTTTCCCTTCTTCTTTAAGCCGTTCCCATTCTGCTTTAAATACAGGAAATTCACTATCTTCTAAGATATCTGGTACTTTTGCTCCTGCTTCTCTCAGATCTTTTATTATCATCTCTTTCTCATTTGGTAATTCCTTACCTTGACTTTCTAATTTCTGTTTCACTAAAGTATTTTTTAGCTCATCCTCCAGTGAAAAATCTTCTCCCCGTCTATTTTGCTGAAACTTAATTGCTTGTATAAAAGCAACTTGATAAGCATTTTCTATTAAGTGAGTTGTCAACTTAGAATCTATGCTACTCACCACTTTCAGCCTGAATTCACTCAATAATTCCTTCAGTTTATCATGTGTAATATCTTTCTTTTTTAGCTTCATCAGCTCTTCCATAGTTCTTGCGCATTCTTGAATCGAAGTTGCAAGCACATTCTTGATTTCACTATGTAAGGGCTTAAGACCATTTTTTAAATTGATGTTAGTTGACAATTTCAGTACGATATTGCGCTCTGAATCCCGCGTTACACTAAACCACTGATTATTTTCATTATCGCATAAATCTCTAAGTAATTGTTTAAATTGCGGTGGAAACTTTATTTTCATATCATATGCAATGCTTGACTCAGAAACCTCCATTTCATGAAAAGATACCTCTATATTTTGGTGCTTATTAGAATACTGCCCCATAGTTATTTTAAGAGCAGTAACTAAAGAGTGAGGTAAATCTCTATTTAAAAGATAAAAAGTAGCCAAAGCAACTGTTGCAGGAATAACTAAGGCTGTTAGCACAGCCACATTAACAAAAATTGCTATTGCAGCAAGAACGCCATATGCCAGTCTTTTTGGTACACTTGCCTCACTCTTTTGTGTCTTATCTTCTCCTACACCTTCTTGTGTCTTACTGTTTATTCTCAATCTATTGTATATGACCAATCCCAGCGCAGTAAAAGCAATATAAGGAAGCATTAAAACTGACAGAGCTAAATTTAATACTTTCTTCTCTGGACAAGCTCTGTTTATTTCCTTAAATATTTCACTTGACATATTATACCAGGAAGTAAAAAACTCAGAATTATAATCTTTATAATGAAATATACTGAGTGGAACATTAAAAGCAGCTATTTGTTTAATTAACCAATCCTGCTTACTTACAGCATCAAAAAACTCTTCTTCCTCTTCTGAATTAGCAAGACCTAAATCATTCCCTTCTTCTACATTAGAAACATCTTCCATAGCATCAAAAAACTCCTCTTCTTCTTCCGAAGTAACATCGGAAGTAGATTTTACTTCACCTGAACCATCACTGTTGTTATTTAAATCAATAACTTCTCTATGACCATCTGCAACAACTTGATTCATATCACCACCCTACTTAAAGTAATTTAAGTATAGCATAAACATTACTAACTTTGCAACTTTATTAACTTAATACCAACTGTCAAACCTTGGTATTCCTTAGAATAGAAATCGGCCTCGATCTCTTTATTAGTGTCCAAAGATAAGGCAAGGGTCTGCTCTTTTATATACTCATCCCACCTGTTTATTGCCTCTTTAACTTTCTCATCTTCTGCTTTGATTATTACTCTGATTCTATCTGATATATAAAAATCAGCCTGTTTTCTAGTTTCTTGAATAAGCCTCACAATATCTCTTGCCAGCCCTTCTAGAATTAGTTCATTATTTAATTCAGTATTTAGAATAACAACTCCTTTGTTATTATCAAACACAGCAGAATATTCACTGTTTGCTTTTAATAATAGTTCATATTCACCTTTTTCCATAGTATAGCTCTCTGTTTCATCCCCCAGAAATATTTGCTCATTCTCAACTTGCTTCCACTTTCCTTCCTTAACGTATTGAACTAGTTTCTTGATTTTGTCTGGAACTTTTCTTCCAAGCACAGGAAAATTTAATTTTAACTCTAGTGATGCAACCTCTTTCAATTCACTTACTATTTCTAGTTCTTTTACATTCACCTCATCTCTTACTATCTCTTGATATTCATCTTCAAGAAAATTGCAGGAAGACTTATGATAAATAGTCATGCTACCAAGTGGCTGCCTTATACGTATGTTAAACATGTTTCTAATAGAGAGTGCAGCATTACATATTTCCCTTACCAAATCCATATTGGCAATGAGTTCACTATTATATCTATCTAATTGTGGAAAATCAGCCAAATGAACAGATGTTTCTTTATACTTCAGCCCCTGCCATATAGTCTCTGTTATAAGTGGCAACAAAGGAGCTGCAGCCCGTAGTATGTAATAAAAAACTGTGTACAGAACATTATAAGCGTCGGTTTTATCTTGATCTAAGTCACTTTTCCAAAAACGCTCGCGACTGCGACGAATATACCAATTATTTAGCACTTCAAAAAAATCTGTCAAGATTTTGCAAGCTTCCTGAGAGTTATAGTTGTTCATAGAAGCTCGCATACCTTCCACAGCTTCAAAACATTTTGAAATCATGTAGCAATCAATAGTATTCTGATAATCCCTACAAATCTCAGCTTTAATTCCATCTGCATTTGCATACATAGTAAAAAAGTGATAACTGTTCCAAATAGGTTTTATTACGTTTTTCAGAACATCACGCACTAAATTTCCTTCTTTGTCGAGTAGTAAATTACCACCGCAGACAATGGAACCAGACAGCATAAGAAAACGCAGCGCATCAGAACCATATTTGTCAAACACTTCCATTGGGTCCGCATAATTATTCAGACGTTTGGATAATTTCTGCCCTTTCACATCAAGAACCACACCGTGGCATATGCAGTTCTTAAATGGCTCACTGTCAAATAAAGCAGTGGAAAGCACAAAAAGCGTATAGAACCATCCTCTTGTTTGTGCTATATATTCAGTGATAAAATCCGCAGGGAAATTTTTCTCGAACCATTCTTTATTTTCAAACGGATAGTGAACTTGCGCGAACGGCATCGAGCCAGACTCAAACCAACAATCAAACACATCAGGCACACGACGCATAACTGATTTTCCTGTTGGATCATCAGGATTTGGTCTCGTCAAAGTATCGATAAACGGTCTGTGCAAGTCATCTATCTTAACATTAAAGTCTCGCTCTAGTTCTGCTATTGAGCCATACACATCCACTCTTGGATATTTTGCATCGTCTGATTTCCACACAGGAATTGGAGTACCCCAGAATCGATTGCGTGAAATAGACCAGTCGTGCGCTCCTTCAAGCCATTTTCCAAATTGACCATCTCTTATATGATTTGGCATCCAATTAACTCTCTTATTTAGCTCTGTCATTCTTCCCTTAAATTTTGTCACAGCAACATACCAAGAAGGCATAGTGCGGTAGATTAAAGGAGTGTCAGTTCTCCAGCAGTGTGGATAATTGTGAATATATTGCTCAGTTTTAAACCAGCTCCCCTGCCTTTTTAATTTCTTGATTACTGTATCATTGGCATCAAAAACATGAACTCCTGCCAAATCTGAAACTTCAGTAGTAAATTTTCCAGCGTTATCAACTGGACAAACAGCTCGAATATCATGGCTTTGGCAAAGGTAAAAATCTTCTTCACCAAATCCAGGAGCAGTGTGCACAACACCAGTACCATCTTCTGCTGTAACATAATCAGCAATGAAAACACGGAACGCATTCTTTGTATCTTTAAAGTAATCAAACAGTGGTCTATAAGGAAGACCTGCAAGATCACTTGCTTTAAGTTTTATATTACAGTTTTCATATTGAATATTGCTTTGTTCACAGTGGCTGACAAATTTCTCTAAATAACTTTCAGCAAAGATGCAAACTTCACCATTTACTAACACCATACAATACTCAATATCCTCCCCTACTGCCAGTGCGAGGTTGCTTGGCAACGTCCAAGGGGTTGTAGTCCAAGCAAGCAACTTACATTTTTGTTTAAATTGCTTTGGGTTTTCTAAAAGTTCAAACGCAACAGTTACAGCCTTGCTAGCTTTTTCTCTATAAGCATTATCTAGTCTTGTTTCAAAATTAGAGAGTGGAGTTTCGCACGCCCAGCTATAGGGAACAACGCGTATTGATTCATACACCAGACCTTTATCATAAAGCTGCTTAAATGCCCACATGACCGACTCCATGAATGACTTATCCATAGTCTTATAGTCATTGTGAAAATCTACCCATCTTGCTTGTCTATTTACATACTTCTCCCATTCTGATGAAAATTTCATCACAGAAGTACGGCAATGATTATTGAATTTTTCAATGCCAAACTTCTCTATCTCAGTTCTACCAGATATTCCAAGTTCCTTTTCTGCACCCATCTCAGCTGGTAAGCCATGGCAATCCCAACCAAATCTACGTTCAACCCTTTTTTGCAGCATAGTTTGATATCTTGCAAATGCATCTTTTATAAAACCAGTAAGCAAGTGTCCGTAATGCGGAAGTCCATTTGCAAACGGAGGCCCATCATAAAATACAAAACAATGACCCTTGGAACGTTTCTTGACTGACTGCTCAAAAATTTTATTTTCCTGCCAAAATTTTATGATTTCCTTTTCTAGCAATGAAAAATCAGGACTGCTGCTTGTATCAGGATAATACTTCATATTCATTTTAACTGGATAAAATCAAAGAATATAGAGCTTTCTGGAAAATTACAAATTCAAAAACTCTGTTTCTATAAACATAGATAGGTATTGACATCATTATACAACATATTAATTCATTAGACTTATTTATTGAGGTTGAAGATGAATAAAGACAATAGAAGTTGGCCTTATCATAAATTTCATGATGCTAACAAAAATAATAGTAAAAGTAGCTTTATTTGGAAATCGCTTTCTTATGAATACAACAATTCTGGAGAGATTGAGAGAATACGCTATCAGTGGGAAAAGAAAAAAAATCCCGCGAATCTATTATATCAAGTCTCATATGATTGCGTAACAGAGAGCTGTAGTCCTTTAAGGATTAAATCTAGATAGCTTATAAACTTATAAAACACACAAAGTACTTCTACATGAGACCATGGGAGCACTTTTCTCTAATTAGGCAGCGCATCCCAACAAACTATTTTGCCGAGCTTCCAATATCCTTACATTTACTATTTTATCTTTGTATTTATCGTCATGATCATCAACGCATACTGATTGCATGTATGGGCTTTTACCAATAATTTGATTTTGGTGTTTACCTTTTTTATCACTGAATAGAACAGGAATAGTTTTTCCTATCATACTCTGATTAAATTCAAGTTGTTGCTTGCTAATTAATTCCTGTAACCGAAGAAGACGCTCTGTTTTAACCTCTTCTGGTACTTGATCTTTTCTTTCCGCCCCTGGCGTTCCTGGCCTTGGGCTATATTTAAAACTATAAGCCTGAGCGTACTTTACTTTTTCTACTAACTTCATAGTTTCCTCAAAATCTTTTTCAGTTTCTCCAGGAAAACCAACAATAAAATCAGAAGAAAATTCGATTTCAGGTTTCAATTTGCGAAATCTGTCTATTATTTCCAAATACTCCTCTGCAGTGTGTTTCCTGTTCATTGCATGCAATATTTTATTCGAACCTGACTGCACAGGTAGGTGAACAAACGGCATGAGTTTTGGCTCTTCCGCATGCACCAAGTAGAGAGATTCGTGCATATCTCTTGGATGAGAAGTTGTGTAGCGGATTCTTTCTAGGTTTTCAATTTTAGCAATGTGACTAATTAATTTTCCTAAATCCCAGACCTCTTCTTCGCACTCTCCATGATAAGCATTAACATTTTGACCGAGCAAATTGATTTCCCTTGCCCCATTTGCAACTAACTTCAATATTTCACGGAATATTTCATTTACTGGTCGTGAATACTCAGCCCCGCGAGTGTAAGGCACCACACAAAACGTACAAAATTTATCACAACCTTCTTGTATGGCAAGAAACGCAGAAGACCCCTGGCTATTGCCATAACATTCATCCGGCAATTTATCAAACTTTGCAACTTCAAGAAAGTCAGTATTTATTATATGACCTTTACTTCTACTTGCTTTGACTATCAATTCCGGTAAAGCAGCGATACTCTGTGGACCAACAACAATATCAACAAAAGGAGCTCTTTTGAATACCTCTTCCCCTTCTGCTTGCGCTACACATCCAGCCACTACTATGGTCCTTTCTTTTCTTGACGAATGAATTCTTCCAAGCTCTGAATAAAGCTTTTCTGCTGCCTTTTCTCTAATATGACAAGTATTCAATATCACCAAATCAGCTTGTTCTACATCACTAACAACGTTGAATCCTAGAGGCTTAACTATATTCTCCATTAAAATGGAGTCATAAACGTTCATCTGACAGCCGTAAGTTTTAATGTATAGGCCTTTCATATTTAAAATTCTTCACACAAATTCTAGCAAATTATACGAAAAACTGAATTCTAGTACAACAGCCAATAAAGATTGCTTGACAAACCTTCTCGCTTTCCTTACCCTAACAGTAGAGGTATTTTAAGAGCTCAAAAATCTATCTCTGTCTGCAGGCTTTTCAGTCAATTTCTCAATAAAAAGTGTAGCGTATCTTCTTCAGTGTATACTGTAGTATGTGCGCTGTATTTTTTTTCTAATCTTTCAGGGGGATTTTATGTCCAGAATTCCAGATACTTGACCTTTATTCTTAAGCTAAAAACCGATTGGTACCTATGGTTTTTATAAAGAAAGTGCAAAAAATACTTTAAAGAATATGAAATAAAGGTAGAAAAGGTTTGAGTAACCAAAAACTGTTTCCAGGCATAAATTTGCGATGCATACTTAAAAAGTAATTACATTAATATAATGTTCACACTTATATGCCAATATAGATATAATACTAATTAAAGAGCATGTTATGCAAGAAGAAGTATTAGATTTTACAGATGCTCTTTGTCAAAATAAATGTGATTCCTTTCGAGTGACACTCTCTTATATCCTTCTTTAGGTTATACAGAAGTCTAACACAATTATAGAACAAGCTTAAAAGTTCTGGTAAAGTAGTTTTATTTATAAAGAGCATGCTACTTGATATTGAAAAACGCAGCATAACAAATGCACTGTGGAAGTTACAAGAAGCAGATCAAAGGGAGATTTTTACTCTTATACAGAGATTTGAGTTGCCAGAAATATTAGCAAGAATATTAGTTGCTCGTGGTGTTAACATAGAAAATGCACATGACTTCTTACACCCACTAATCAGATCGCTATTACCAGATCCCTTTCACCTCCTTGATATGGATAAAGCTGTTTCTCGCATAATAAAAGCAATAAACAATAATGAGAATATTGCAATATTTGGTGATTACGATGTTGATGGTGCAACGTCATCAGCATTGATTAATAGATACCTAAGAGCGATTGGGACACACTCTATAATCTATATTCCAGATCGTGTTGATGAGGGCTATGGATTGAACACAGATGCTTTATTACAACTTAAAAAGAATGGTATTGATTTATGTATTTCTGTTGATTGCGGTACGCTTGCATATCAACCAATAGAAGAGGCAAGGATTTTTGGACTTGATATTATAGTTATCGATCATCACCTTGGTATAGAAAAATTACCAAGTGCTGTAGCAGTTGTTAATCCCAACCGCCTTGATGAGAGCTCTCCTTATAATAACTTAGCAGCAGTTGGAGTGTCATTTCTGCTAATTGTTGCTCTTAACAGAAGCCTACGTGAGCAAGGATTTTTTACCAACAAAAAAGAACCAGATTTATTTGATCTACTGGATTTGGTTGCTCTTGGAACTGTTTGCGATGTTATGCAGATTACAGGCCTAAATAGGGCTTTTGTTTTACAAGGATTAAAAGTTATGTCAGCAAGAAAAAATGTTGGCTTACGTGTTTTGTTTGACGCTTTGGGAATCCTTGAAAAACCAAGTGTTTCACGATTAGGGTTTAGTATTGGGCCATGTATAAATGCCGGAGGAAGAATTGGAGAAGCATCGCTCGGTGCAAGGTTGCTTTCCACTGATGATGAAAAAAAGGCGCATTCAATCGCGCTAAAACTAATAGATTTGAATAATGCAAGAAAAATGCTAGAAAATGAGGCTATTTTGGAAGCTACAACACAAGCGGAAAATTTTGCCCACTTAGGTGTAAATTTTATAATGGTAAGTGGTAATTGGCACCAGGGAATAATTGGTATCATTGCATCAAGACTAAAAGAGCAGTTTCACTTACCAACGATAGTGATATCTTTAAACAATGGAATAGGAAAAGCAAGCTGTAGGTCAATTTCTGGAGTAGATATTGGTGCTGCGGTTCTTTCTGCAAAATTTACCAACCTAATCATTGAAGGTGGTGGTCACAGTATGGCAGCAGGATTTTCGATTGAAGAAGATAAAATAAGTGATCTACATGATTTTTTTACTGAAAGATTTGCAAACTCTACAAATGACAAAATCATAAAAGCCGATGGCATAGTAACAGCTAAAGCAATAAACTTATCCCTTTGGAATCAATTGCAACGCTTAGAGCCATTTGGTGTTGGCAATCCTGAACCGAGATTCATCATTCAAGGAGCAAAGATAAGAAAGCCGGAAGTTATAGGAGTTGACCATATAAAATGTTTTATTGCTGACGATAATGTTATGGTCAAAGCTATTGCGTTTAGCTGTGCAAATACTGAGCTTGGCTCTGCTATTATGCAGGGTAATGTTAAAGCCATTTTGGGTAAAATCTCTATGAATTACTGGAATGGCAATGAATTTATACAATTTATGATAGAAGATGTCTTAACCATTAGTTAAGTTACTATTTTACAATAATTACCTATCAATCTCACCAAAGACTATGTCGAGTGAACCGATAATTGCTGCAATGTCAGCAAGCATGTGTCCTTTTGCCATGAAATCTAAGGCCTGTAAATGCGCAAAGCCAGGTGCTCTTATTCGACATCTATAAGGTCTATTGGTACCATCTGAAACTATATATACTCCAAACTCACCTTTTGGCGCTTCAACAGCTACGTAAGCCTCACCCTCTGGCACGTGATATCCTTCTGAATAAAGCTTAAAATGATGAATCATAGCTTCCATGGATTCTTTCATTTCCGCTCTTGGCGGTGGAGAAATTTTTCTATCTTCAGTTTTTATTGGCCCTTCAGGTATCTTCTCTATGCATTGCTTCACCAAGCTGATAGATTGCCTAATCTCCGCCATTCTTACTAAATAACGGTCATAACAGTCACCATTTTGACCGATTGGTATATCAAAATCTAACTGATCATATATCTCATATGGCTGGCTTTTTCGCAAGTCCCAAGCAAGTCCAGCAGCACGGAGCATTGGTCCAGTAAAGCCCCAATCAAGCGCCTGTTTTATTGATATTTCACTAATTCCTACAGTGCGTTGCTTCCATATCCTATTTTCTGTTAGAAGCTCATCAACATCATCTATATACCTTGGAAATTGCTCTATAAATTTTGCAATATCTTCAATCAAACCTTCTGGGATATCTGCTGCAAGTCCACCTGGCCTTATATAAGCTGCGTGAAATCTTGCACCTGAGGCCCTTTCATAGAACTCGAGTATTTTTTCTCTCTCTTCAAAGAGCCATAAAAGAGGAGTCATCGCCCCAACATCAAGTGCTTGGGAAGAGATATTTAGTAAATGATTTAGTATTCTTGTCAGCTCACAAAATAGAACACGCAAATATTTTGCCCTAATCGGAACTTCGCACTGCAATAATTTTTCTACACATAACGAATATGCATGCTCTTGTGACATTGGTGACACATAATCAAGGCGGTCAAAATAAGGCAGAGCTTGAAGATACGTTTTATGTTCTATTAACTTCTCAGTGCCGCGATGCAAAAGTCCAATGTGGGGATCTGCCCTCTCGATCACTTCACCATCCATTTCTAAAACAAGACGTAGCACCCCATGTGCAGCTGGGTGCTGAGGGCCAAAGTTTAGCATCATTGTCTTTAGATCTGGCATGTTTGGAAGTTTAAGATATTAAAATTGTATAGGGTAAAATGTGCTTAAAGTCAATAGGCTTCTTGTACAAGCTATAACTCATCGTTACAATAGAAAAACTCTCAAAAACTTCACCACTTCTTCATGATCTGATAGACAATGTTTATGTGTCACATACAATTATTGCACTTATGTTGATCAAGGCAGCGAAATTATGTATAGATAATTTTGATTGAGAAATAGTTTTTCTACTATATAAATTCTACTTTAGAGTAATCAAAATTAATGAAAAACAATAAATATAGTTTAGGCTTAAGGATCATTCATTGGTTAATGTCTGCTCTTATTATTGGTATGCTTTATTCTGGACTGTACATGAAAAGTTTGCCGATTAGCAGTGAAATTAAATTCAGCATATACGCTATTCATAAGGCTTGTGGTATCACCGTTTTTGGATTAATTATAGTACGTATATTTTTTCGTGTCTTTACTTATGTTCCTCAATTACCGGCAAGTTTTTCTCGGTTCGTAATTAATGCGAGCAAAACGATACACTTTGGTTTGTATTTTTTGATGGTGCTAATGCCATTATCTGGTTATGTCATGTCTTCTGCTTCTAGTAAAGAGATCAAATATTTTGTTCATATCCCTTTGTTAATCAATGAAAACAAAGAGCTAGCTAGTGCAGCTAATCAGCTACATTCGATGCTTGCATATCTTATGATAGTCTTTATAACCTTGCATATACTTGGTGCTTTAAAACACACATTTATAGATAAACAAAACATTTTTAAACGTATGATATAGGCTATATGTTGAGCAACCTTTGGAAGAAAGGAACGAATTTTCTCGGTAGTGAGTTTGCAGTAATGGGTGGTGCTATGAGCTGGGTTTCAGAGAGAAATTTAGTTTCAGCAATCTCAAATGCCGGTGGTTTTGGTGTAATTGCATGTGGTGCAATGTTTCCAGACTTACTGAAAAAAGAAATCATAGAGACACAGAAATTAACTCATAAGCCATTTGGTGTCAATCTAATTACTATGCACCCAAATTTGAGTGAGTTAATAGATATATGCATTGAAACAAAAGTAAGCCATGTAGTTCTTGCTGGCGGATTACCAACAAAACCTAATATAGCAAAAATCAAGAATGCAGGCATTAAAGTTATGTGCTTTGCACCAGCATTAAGCCTTGCGAAAAGGTTAGTAAACATGGGAGTAGATGCGTTAATAATAGAAGGTATGGAAGCAGGAGGACATATCGGTCCTGTTAGCACTTCTGTTCTCGCACAAGAGATATTACCTCATTTTAAAAATGAGAAAACACCGGTGTTTGTTGCAGGTGGAATAGGAAGAGGCGAAATGATAGTGAACTACCTAGAAATGGGAGCAAGTGGCTGTCAAATAGGTACATTATTTGTCTGCACGAATGAGTCAATCGCTCACAAAAATTTTAAAGAAGTATTCATCAAATCAGCTGCGCGTAATGCTGTATCTTCTGTGCAGATTAGTGCTGATTTCCCTGTAATTCCAGTAAGAGCTATAGCCAACAAAGCAAGTGATGATTTTATGAAGCATCAAAGAGACATTATCGATAAATATCAAAATGGAGAAATCTCAAAAGAAGAGGGGCAACTTGAAATAGAAAAGTTCTGGGCTGGAGCTTTAAGAAGAGCAGTAATTGATGGAGATGTTGAAACAGGATCTTTAATGGCTGGTCAAAGTGTTGTCATGGTTGATAGAGAAAAGCCTGTAAAAGAAGTAATAGATATACTAGTTCAACAGGCAAGCAATTATGTTGAAATGTAAAATCAGTAATCAGCAAAGAAAATAGTTAGCAAATTGCTATAATTATCTGCAATAAGGCATAACTGCCCAGTTTTAATGTAAAATTAACGCTAAAGAGGTATTCATACATTTTGTTATGTATGGAGAAATGTTATGCTAAGTCGTTTTGCAAAACATCAGAAGAGTAAAGAAGATATTAATCAACAATTGTACAATGCTATATACAAAAAGGTCACAAAAAAAACACATAATAATGAAAGTCCAAAAAAGGGAGATGGAACTATCGCAAAATGCATAGAGTTGTTCAACAAAGGAGCTGCTCCCAACGTATTAATTGAATTAGAAAAGTCATTGAGAAAACAAGAAAAATATTATAATTATTACACCGAGAAATTTCTTCCAGAATTGGAAAAAGAAGTAATGGGATCAGAAGTCGGACTTCCAGTATTTAAGAATGAAATAGAACAATCACAAGGATCACCAACAAGAAGAGGAAAAATATTAGGAATAATTTCAAGGATTACTAATAAAAGTAGTGACAAAAATCATTCTAGTAGCGTTATTCAAAATCAAAAAGATAGACAAGGTAATGCTATGGAACTATTTAACAAACAAAGTCTTTCTGGTGAAGTTGAAATTCCCAAAAATTCAGGTATTAATCCTCTGGAAAAGGATTCTTTAGCTAAGGGTGTAAGTGGAAAAGGAACCCCTGGAATATATAATCCCTTGAGAAGTTCAGGTTGTTATGGTGCTTTAACAACTCCTACATCAGAACAATTGCAAGCAAGAGGTCCTGTAGAAGTGCCAAGCGGTGCAAATACTTCTAAACTCAGTAGTAGTAGTGATTTAGATAGTGGAATAAATTCATCTAGCTTGGCATCAAGTAGCAGAAGGAACAGCTTAACTTCAGTAACAAGCATTTCATCTGAGGAAAGTGTACACTTAAAATTAAACCCTGCTGAGGAAGATAATAGTTTGCAACTAGAAGATGAAGGAAAAACAAAATTAGCACATCCGAACAAAACAAGGCCCAAAGGCCCAAGCGGCAGAATATCCCCTTCTAAACATTATAAGAAGACTGAAGAAGGGCCTCATTGTGTGATCTCAGTGACAGGCAGTAAGGTAAAAGATACAATGCAATCCAATAATTATAAAAATAGTAGTAAAAACAAAAATCTTCACGTCGCACTTGTAACAAGTTCTGCTCTCTTAGCAATAGGGTGCATTGTTGCAGGAGCAATGACATCAGGATTAGTAGGAGCAGGACTGTTTGTGGTGGCTGCAGTGTTTGCTACAGCAGCTGCTGCTGAATTTTGTTCAAATATTCTGTCAAGTAAATTGACATCCATTAGTGTGAGTCCTCTTGTTGATAATAAAGAGCTAACACGGTGATAAAAGTTAAATATGAGTTACTTATGGTGAGCAAGTGAATTCGGTTCTTGCCTATTGATGTAAAAATTGTTACATTTGAGGAGTATCTTAAAGGTATTTAGCTGATGCATATTCAATTGGGTAGAGTTTTTGCTATTGTAGCCCTGTTAAGTTTTATCTTCATGTCATGTTCTAGCAAAGCAAGTGATGAATTGAAAAATATACCAGGAACGTTGAAAGAACTTATTTCTTCATTTTCAGTTAAAGATACTGTAGAAAATATGAGTCCCTCAACAATTATAGGTTTATGTATAGCTACAGTGATACTTGCAGTAGTGTTCAGAGGCCTAATTCTTTTCATGATAATATTTGGCGTACTGATCATGATGTTTGGAAGCACAGAAAAGGCAACAGATTACCTGAAAGAAAAATTCAACTTTGCAAAGGACATACAGTTACAATCCAATAACAAAAAAGAAGATAAGGATTAAGTAAGATAGATGATTCTTTATTATCTTTTTATTGAATACGCATGATATTATATGCAACCAAAAGTACCAGCCACTAGCTCTAATTCTGAAAAAAAGAACAATTTAGCGTTACTAGAAAGTATTAATTTAGATTTTATCCCTTATGCTTGCCAATACGATGAAGAAACTATACTAACAAAACAGGGGGAATTATTAAAAATAATCAAATTAGAAGACTATTCTTCAGTTGATAACTATGGTGATCTTAGAACTGAAATTAGAAAAAGTATATCAAAAAATATCAAGAGTTTATATTTTACCGTTTGGATTCACACTGTCCGTAAGCGCAATAAACTGAGCTTACAGTGGAATAAAACTGCAGACTTTTCCGATCAGCTACACTCAACGTGGTTTAATAAACTAGTTGATAGTAAACTACAGTATATAAATGAATTGTACATTGTGGTGTTACTTAGTGATTTTGGCAAACATATTAATAATGCATTTTTTTTTGGCGGGATAAAGAATAGGCACAAGTTATTTTTACAAAAAAATCATCAAGAATTACAAAAAATAACTGACCTGATTCAAAAAGATTTAGAACCTTTTGGAGCTAAAAAACTGGGCCTTAGGTCTAGTGAAGGCAAAATATATTCTCAAATGATGGAATTTCTCCATTACATTATTACATTAACGCACAAAGATTATCCAATATGTGAAAGGGATCTATCGCAGCATGTTAAAAATTTAAAAGTAGCTTTTGGTTTCAATAAATTTCAAACATCGTTTGAAGGTCAACAGAAGTTTGGTTCTATTTTTTGCATAAAGGAATATCGAGAAATCCCCTTAGAAAATATAGATAGGTGTTTGCAACTTGACTCTGAGCTTATCATCACAGAAATAATAATATTTACTAGTAATAATAAAGCAGTAAAAGAATTTAAAAAACAAATTAATATACTGCAAATCAGTGAGGACAATACCTTACTTCAAAACTCAGGAATAAATGAAATAATAGAGCTTGAAAAAATTTCTGCTATGGATTTTTGTCAACAGAAAATTATTGTTACAATCTTTGCAGATGATAAGAATAGGTTAGCTAAAAATATCAGCGATTTATCCTCTGTAATGTCGTTAATCGGGTTGATGATGTTTAGAACTGATCTGCACATGGAAAATCATTTTTGGGCACAGCTTCCTGGAAACTTTGCTTTTGTTACACAACCAAAAAATATATTAGAAAAATATGCTTGCAGCTTTGCTATGTTGCATGATTTTACATCAGGTACGTTAAAAGGAGGAAGATGGAAAGAAGCAGTAACAGTTTTTTTTTCAAAAAAAGGCAGTCCTTACTTTTTTAACTTTCATGGAAAGAAAAATAATGGTCATACCACAATACTTGGAGCTCCAAATTCAGGTAGAACCTCACTGATCAATTTCTTACTTTCGGAATCAAGAAAATTTAACCCTAGGATTGTTATATTGGATAATACTGGAAAATCAATAATATTTACTAAAGCAGTAAGCGGTCAATATTACATAATTGATCCAAAATATAAAGATAAAAGTCTAAAATTCAACCCACTGAACATTGAAAATAGTGCTTCTAATCGCAATATGCTTGTTGAATTGATCAAAAGGATGGTTGCAGATGCAAGTTTGGTAGACGTAGAAGAAAAGACAAAAAAAATTGTAGATTCTATATTTACTATACCAAGAGAATCGCGATCTATTTCTCAAATTTCTGAAGTGCTTTTACTTCTTGGGGGTAAAATAAGTAAATGGTGTGGTGATGGTGAATTTGCTTACTTATTCCAAGATGGTGATGAGTCAGACATTGACTGGGGAACAAAAACTATATCCCTCAATACTGCAAATCTCACTAAGCAAAAAGAATGTATGTCCGTGATACTTTACTATTTCTTATACTCTTTCGAAGCAAAATGTGATGGCTCACCTGCAATACTTGTTTTGGATGAAGCATGGGAGATAAGTAATATTTTTCCTACAGAGGGAGAGTTTGACGACTGGATGCAAAGAATGACAAAGTTAAATGTTGTAGTAATTCTAAGTACTGAAAACTTAAACCTAGCATTTGCTAGCAAGTTTACTCAATATTTAGATAAGCATGTCGATACGAGAATCCTGATGCCGAACATAAATGCAAACAGGTTATACATGAAAGCATTTTCTCTGTCGAAAGAGGAACTGAATGTCATTTTGCAAACACCAACACAGGAAGGTTTATTTTTGATAAAGCAATACAAAGGTTTAGTAACTTTAAATCTAGATTTGAAGAATATGAAAGAAATACATGTACTTTCAGCTAATAAAGAGACTATAAAGTATATGTATGAAGCAATAAAGGAAAAAGGCGAAAAAGTGAGTAAGTGGTTACCGGCGTTCTATGAAAAATGTAAAGCTTAATTTTTTATTGATATTCTCCTTGATATTTTGTCTTTCTTATCAAGGATATGCTGATTGTCCAACATTTGTAAAAAGTAATACTGAAATTGAAGCTACAGGAAGTAAAGCAGGAAAAGGTATTGCGAATTTTTTTAAAGGCAAGTGGAGCGATTTAGATTTTGACGAAAAATTATTGCAATTTATTAAAGTTACAGCAGTAAATAATCAGGGACCAGAAGGTTACTTCGATCCAAAGATTAAGGTCTGCGATTACGAAGGGAACGACAACTGTTATATATTATCCAGTGGAACATTCTGCCGCCAGATATATGGAACGCAGAGTACAGGAGCTGGAGTTTCTGCAGCAGCTTTTATCGATTGGGAAGGAGATAAAACAAAAGCTGGAGGAGAAATTGCCCAAGGTCTTGGATGGGAATGGGCAGATGGTGTTACTGATGAAGAAAAAGTAAAATTTGCTAATGCCCCTAAAATATGCGCTTGTAGTCAAAAGGGGGCTTGTATGTCAGGAATTTCTTCATGGGGCTCTAGAGTATTTTCTGGGGAAAATATTTTTCGTCCTGAAGAGATGGAAAAAGCTTGTGATACATGCTATCAAACAAAAGTAAAGTGTGCCCCTGTGCAACTTGCACCTGGCCCACCTGCATTTTGTAAACAACTTGCGATGTCACCACCACAAGTTAAAATTGTTCCTATAACAAATGAAGAAAATGATTATTTCCATCCAAGAGTTGGAGTCATTATTGGTAAGCTGAAAGAAAGAAGGGAGATATATGTTCCATCTGCTGTTTCAAATCACAAGAATATTCTAAGTTGGGCATATACTATTCCAGATAAAGATACTATCCATTATTTCAAAACCTATAGAAAGAAAGATCAGCTCTGCGCTGAATATTATGGCACTGAAAAAGAAGAATCAAAAAGAAAATTACAATTTCCTGCCCGTTGTTTTCCATCACCAACTGCTCCAAAGCCTGAGGAAATAAAGGTAGTAAATGAAAATACGCTAGAGGTAAAAATGAAGATGGATGAGAGAGTTTGTACTGAGAGGGCACGTGGAACTCACAATAATGGAGTCTGTACTTTTAATGTTAATGCTGACACCAGTCGCTCTATAGAAGTCGGCCCTCTATTCTTAAAAGTAGTAAAGCCGGCAATAGTAGAAAAAACAACTGGTACCGGTAACATAAAAAGCGATATCGATAACATAATAGAAGGTATATTAAAAAATAATTCGCAATTTGAAGTTCTAGAAAAATATGGGTATGTTCCCGATATCGAAGCAGAATGTAAAGAGTTTCAGGGAAATAAGTGCAAACTGGATAATTTAGGATATCCTAAAATAGAAGTAAAATATAAAGAAAATCCTAAAAGCAAAATGCTATGCCTTTCTGGTTGGCAGCCAGAACCGGAGGAATTCGTTCTTGAAAAAGGAAGTGAGCTAATATCACTGAAGTCAATGAGAGCAAGCTATGCTAAACACAATACTGTTTACTCGAAAGAATCAAATCAATCTTATTATTTTCCTTGCAAAAAAGGGGAAATTATTGAATTAGTTGATGTTTTAGCAAAGCCACAAGATGCACTAGATGAAATAATATTCAATAAGAAAGGATATATTTCTATTCCTGAAGAAAATAAGCCTAGAGATAATTGCATGGCAAAAGAGGATAAAGAGGTAGATACAAAACAAAATTGTGACAAATGCAAAATAGTATATGAGTTAACAGATGGAAAGTATGAAGAAAAAAACTGTAATCACGGTGATGATGGTTGCCTCTGCTTTGATGGAGTGTGTAGTCGCTCAACACAGCATGTGAACAAGGACAACAAGCCTTTTTACTTAAGAGTTTCACAGGATGAAAATGGAGTTGTAAAGAAGTTAGATCATCCAATTAAAGCAAATAGAACAGAAGTCTTTTTTGCTGATAAATTATGCAGATTCGATTTAGATGGTTTAAAAAAGAGATTGCGTGAAATAATAATAGCACAATTGAAACATAAGAAGCAGATTATTGAAGACAGGGATCAAAAACTTTATGAGCTTGGAGATGGCTATACAGATGATCTGTCAATGTATGATTACGTTGAAATAGAAGCATGGGGAGGTGGTGAAGCTGGTCATATAGCTGATAAAGCTCAGTCTACAGAAAATAGACCAGGAATGCCAGGTGATTACATTAAAGCTAAACTGAGAGTCAACCCTAGTTATCCATATATTAAAGTAAAAGTAACAGAAGGAGGTGGTGGACAAGAAAATGATAAATCTAACAAGGATGGGGGACCTACTTTAGTAAAAATGTGCAGAGACCTTTCAGAAACAATTTGTAAAGATTTAATTACTGTTGCAGGTGGAGGTACATACAGAACCTATGGGGGAAAGAATTACAAAGATACAATAATTCATGAACAAAGTTTAAAATTAAAAGAAGAAATTAAGAAAGGGGACAAGCTAAACTCTAGTAAAGATAATAAAATAGCATATATAGAAAATGGTGAGATTGGGTATAAAGATGTAACAAAATGTAGTAAAAACTACGTGAATAAAACATATGGTGCTGGTGGTTGTATCAACGAAAACAGCAAAAGTTATAGCAAGGGCGCTCCTGGTTATGTGAAAATTAAACCTATATTTGATGAAATTAATAAAGAAAGAGTAAAAAAAATAGATGATGCTATTGAAAAAATGATACAAAATCCAGATGACATCACAGGTATTGATGATTCCTTAATAAATAAACTTGATAAAAAGATTATTGATACAATTAAAGAAGAAATTAGAAAAGAATTGTTAGGTCTATAGTCAAAGAACCCTGATGGTTGCAAATGGGGCAAAGTTGAATTTACATCACTGAGAGTATCTGTTCAGATGCATGTGAAACCAGTGTTTCTTTTTTTGTATCTCAGTTCTCATAATGTCATCCCAGTGCATAATGCACAGCTGTACAGAACATTGAAGATGTCATTCCAGTGCGTGACACTGGAATCCATGTAAATTTAACTGGACGCCAATGTCACAAACTAGTTTTCCCATCTATCTTATTTTGCTACTCTGCTGAACAGATACGTCAATTTCATCTACTGATGAGCTAGGTCTGCTGTCCTTTATATGTTGTACCAAAAGCTCCATAATTTTTTTTTGCTCATAAAATTGCTGAAATGAATATATTCCATTCGAGCCAACTAACACGAAGAATCCTCCTTGTACATTTGGAGGATTATCATGCCAGCTAATGTTTCTTACGTATTCAGCAGCTTGTAAGGAAGTATCTCCTGAAAGGTTTTTAATATTAGGATCAGCACCTTTTTCTAGCAGTAATCTTGCCATTTTTTCATTACCTTTCATAGCTGCTATATGTAGAGGTGTATTGCCAAGCTGATTGCCAATATTGACATTCACCCCTCCTACACTAAGTAATAATTGAGCTACCTCGTCATGGCCATTATTAATAGCTACACACAAAGGATTCATACTGGTATCACAGCCATTGACTTTAGCACCATTATCAAGAAGCAACTTAACTACTGCTGCATGCCCATTCTGAGCAGCTAGATACAAGGGTGTGACATTATTTTTTTTATCTACTATGTTAACATCAGCATTTTTTGTGCTAATTAATAGTTCAACTATTTCAGTATGTCCGTTCTGAGAGGCTAAGTACAGAGCTGTTATACCAAATTCATTGTCTTTAGCATCAATCTTAATTTCTTGAGTATTAAGTAACACCTTTACAACTTCTACAAGTCCATTTTGAGCAGCAATATGTAAAGGTGTCTTACCATCAGTACAGTCTTTTATATTGGGATCAGCTCCCGCTTTAATTAACTCCTCTACTATAGCTTTGCTTTTAGCTACAACAGCAAAGTGTAAAACTGTACTGCCTTTAGTAGTTCTTGCATGAATATTAGCTTCTTTACTGATTAGTAACTTTACTACGTCTAAATGTCCTGAATAAACAGCAAAATGCAAGGCTGTAAATCCTTTTTTATCCTTGATATTGATATCAGTTTTTACATTAAGTAATAACCTAACTTCATTTATGTTACCGTTATAAGCGGCTTGATGTAATAGAATATTTTCAACCGGAAGCGATTGAGTGCTGAACATATTTACCTCTATATAATAGTATGCCTAGTGGTACTACATCAAAACAAGGAACATTCAAGAAAAATTTTTGCATCTGGCAATCTATTTTCTCTATTCTAATATATACAAACTCTTTAAACCCACCTTGTAATCAGGATAAACTAGAGAGACACCAAGATCTTTTTTAATTTTAGTATTGCTTACTTTTTTTGACCCTAAATAAAAACCCCGTGCGTAATTTGGTACGGAAGAAATCTCAACTGGCTCTGGAGGGCTAATATTGAGAAGCTCGGCTGCATACGTGACCACTTCAGATTGCGTAGCAGGTAAATCATCTGCACAATTGTATATCTCATAAGGCTTTATATTTTGCATGGAAGAAAATAAAATATTCGATATATCTTCAACATGAACACGAGAAAAAATTTTTTTCACATTTCTTGCTTTGCCAAGCTGCAGGTCAATTAGCGCATTTCTACCAGGACCATATATCCCAGCCAAACGAAAAATATGTACAGGCAATTTGCTACTTAGCCACTTCTTTTCAGACTCAAGGCGCTTTTCTCCTCTAATTTCTATAGGCTTTGTTTCAGATTCCTCATTCACCCAATTACCACAGTGGTCACCATAAACATTAGTTGCAGACAGATAACCAAGCCATTTAATATTCTCCAGACAATGACCGTATCTCTCCATAACATCATCGCCGTCTGGAGGAATAGAAACTAAAACATGCGTTACGCTTTTAAGCAGATCTTGATCAACCTTTTCATAATCAAAAAGTTGTATATCTTTATTTCTTGATGTACCGTTAACTTTCCAGCCTAAGTTTAGCAATTTTTTCGATAGAAATTTAGCTACATATCCGTAACCAAAGCAAAACAAGTGCATGGAAATTAATTTCCAAAATTCTTCTTGATAAACTCAACCCCTAACCTTATTCCTTCTTCATTAATAATATGGCCTAATCCATGAATTGGGTATCCTTGAGCGTTTACTCCATTTTCTTTCAGAGCTTTAACCGCTAAATCAAGGGAAGAAAAAGGTACCACATCATCAGCGTCACCATGAATAACACATATGCTGGGTTTTGATTTGATCTCCGGTGCAATTTTTGAAGGTGAAAGAAACCTACCAGAATATGCAACAACCGATGCACAAGACTGAAGCCGGGTAAGAGCTACATGCATTACAAGCATTGCCCCTTGAGAAAATCCAACTAAAGAAAGCTGAGTATCTTTTAAATTAAGCTCCTTTAATTTTGTACCAATAAAATGATTTACAATTGATGCAGCATTTTTCACCCCATTATATAGTGCTTCCTCACTACGATCCTCTAAACTAAACCACTGATAACCATCACCTATTTCTCTTTCAAATGGAGCATTGGGAACTACTAAATATGAATCAGGCAAAAACTTGCTCATAACTTTAGCAAGATGCATGAAATTATCGCCACTTGAGCCCCAACCATGAAAAAAAATAATCAAATTTTTCTTATTTTCATTTGGGCAAATTTCTTGGCTTTGTAGTTTAATCATCTCTTTTGTGTTTATGTTTTTTTGTAAAACTGACTCATGCATCAATATTAAACAAAATTCTATAAAATTCAAGAATTTCCACATCACCCAAAAAGGTAAAATACTATTTTAAAGATAAAAATCCTATTTAAAAACAAAGCAGTATCTCAAAAGAGCTATATCTTTTCAAATACTTTTTTATTGTTATTTAAATCCGAGCTTCTCGTCCTTAGCATACTGTCGGCCAGGTACTCCATTGAATAGTAAGGATATTTTTAAGTGCAGTAACTACTGCTATATCTGGATCTTCACGTTTTTCTCTTTTTACTTTTATAGCTAAATAACCAACTACTGCACCCAATAATAAACCAGTAACAGCTGATGTTGCACACGTTGCAATAGCTGCTTGTGTATTATATGCTACCGCAAAACCTGTAATAAAACCTACTGCACCACAAACGCTAATGCAGACACGCTCCTTCCGAAGTTCTATTTCATTAATTTTTCGTACATGATTTTTCAAGTACTTTCTTACATCTTGAGTAGTACGTGTTAGAGCAGTTGCTCCATAGTAGTTTTTTGTGTTAGCATCTGCTTTTGCTTCTACCAGGCACTTTACTATACCTAAATCACCTCTCTGAGCAGCTAGCATTAGAGGAGTGTTTCCTTTTCTATCTTGCGTATTAACATCTGTATTTCCTTCTTTTACTAGATACTTTACTACATCCAAATGAACCTTATATATAGCTGATATTAGAGCAGTTGTTTCTTCAAAGCGTCTACCATTACTTCTTGCATTAACATCTGCTTTTGCCTCTACCAGGCACTTTACTATACCTAAATGACCCTTTTCAGCAGCAAATATTAGAGGAGTATCTTCACAGTCATTTCTTGCATTAACATTTGCTTTTGCTTCTTTTACTAGATACTTTACTACATCCAAATGACCATTTTTAGCAGCAAACATTAGAGCAGTTTCCCCAAATTCATTTTTTGCATTAACATTTGCTTTCGCTTCTTTTACTAGATACTTTACTACATCCAAATGACCATCTTCAGCAGCAAATATTAGAGGAGTGTTTCCAAATTCATTTCCTGCATTAACATCTACTTTTGCTTCTTTTACTAGATACTTTACTACATCCAAATGACCACTTTCAGCAGCAAACATTAGAGAAGTGAATTCAAACATATCTTGTGCATTAACATCCACTTCTGCTCTTTCTACCAGGTATTTCACTGCCTCTAAATCACCATTTTTGGCAGATGAAAATAATTTAGAAAGTAGCTCAGTACGACTTCTAACTATTCGTGCAATTGATAATGCTTGTAACGTAGAAGGTTGTCTCAATTCTTGAGTATCACCTTCTAATTTTGGTACAAGATTTTTTAGCCAAGGAGCTACATGTGTGAAATAATTAAGATTCTCTTTTGTGAAACAATTCAATAAATTTTTTACAGTATTAGATTTGTCACTTTCTTCAATTTCTCTATTTATACCATAATATTCTAACAAAGCATCAAGTATTGCTTTATTGTTAAAATTATACACCATTTACTAGCCCCCTGAATAAACTTCGAAACCATCTTAACCCCTATTAAGGAATGAAAGCATTTTGTAGACTTTTTCTTTTAATACTTATGCCTTTTATTTAAAATTGGAATGAGAGCAACCTCACTACTGCCATAGCTCTTTGAATACTACTTGTAATAAAAACTACTTAGCTTCAACTTTCTCTATCAATTTCTTGACCAAGCCTCTCAATCTTCTGCTGGAATCATCAAGCTCTTGAATTTGTGAAGGATCTTTTCCCATGAGCTCTTTGTGATTACTCTTTATGTAATCATACATCTCCTTCATCTGAGCAATCATCTTGTTGATATCCATACCACCCATATCAGGTATCATGCTAGGCATATTTCCTTCTAGCATACCACCAGCCATAAGTTGCTGAGACATTTGCATGAATGGCTTTAAGGTCTGTTGAAGCAAATTAGGGTCGCTTGCCAATTTTTCTATTTGCTCTTTGCAAGTATCCATGTACTGCTTCATAAATTCATCATCTTGCACTTTATCTGTCATAATTACACCTATTTGAAACTAATATTATATATTGTTTTTAATTAAAAACAATACAAGAACAACTATATTAATACTTGATTAAATGACAAATTAACTATTTTAAAGGTTCACATACTCTCTTTAACCATTCCTTATCTTTTATGCCATTTTCTATATTTTTATAAACAAATTGGTGATAGCTATTTATCCATTTAACTTCATCTTCAGTAAGCATTTGTATATCTATTAGCTTTTTATCATAAGGAACAGAGGTCAATTGTTTAAAGCTTAAAAAGACGTTTTCTCGCCTTTCAATATACATCAGATTCTCAATTCTTATTCCATACTTTCCTGGAATATAATAACCAGGCTCGTTAGAAAGTATCATGCCTGGAATGAGTTCCACTTTATTTCCTCTTGATATTGCTTGCGGTCCTTCGTGTACCGAAAGGTAACTTCCTACTCCATGTCCTGTACCGTGCATGTAATCCATTCCAAATTTCCATAAATGTATACGCGCTAATATGTCCAATTCCCCACCAGTGGTGCCAGAAGGAAAGACCGCACTTGCTATCGCAATGTGAGCTTTTAATACTATTGTGTAGTGAGCTCGTTGCTCATTGGTTGGACTACCAATTGCTATAGTTCTTGTAACATCGGTTGTGCCATCAAGGTACTGACCACCAGAGTCAATTAAATACAGCCCATCTTCTTGAATGACTTTATTTGTCTTATTGCTTGCACGGTAATGAATGATTGCTCCATTCTCGTTAAATGCTGAAATTGTTGGAAAACTCGATTGCTTAAACAAATTCTGCTCTTTTCTGTATTCTAAAACTTTTTCTTCAGCTTCAAGCTCAGTAATTTCACTGTCAATATTGTTTTCAAGCCAATATAGAAAATTTGTAACTGCTACTCCATCTTTGATGTGCGCACTTATAGCTCCAGTTATTTCAGTTTGATTTTTTACTGCTTTGTGAATCAAACAAGGATCCTCCTTCTCAATTATCTGCTTATTTTCTATTAGACCTCTTTCATTACTTATTGTCATCTCAGTGCTTGACACTGGGATCCATGCTTTTTTATTTCTGGTCAAGCACTGGAATGACACCGAAGCTGATTTTTCATTTAAATAATGGTTATACAAGGAATCTATTGCATTCATAATGCTCATTGGAGTCGTGCTTGGATCTATCACCACCAAATTTAACTTATGTAGTGAATTTTCTAGCTCACTAATATCAAAAACATTTATATGGTTATCAAAATTTGCTTCTATAGTTGAATGTTTTTTATCTTGAATAAATAAATCAACATTGGCATTTTTATACAATATAGCACGACCCAATATACAAGGAGTATATTCCGCACTTTCATTTCTTAAATTTAATAACCACGAAATTGAATTTGGATCAGTCAGAAGAACTGCTTCAGCCTCTATGTTTTTAGCTACTCTTTCACATTTATCCTTACTACTCTCACCAGATACATGTGAGACTATTGTTTGTGCTTTATGACTACTATCTTTTTTAATTAAGTATGGTACTAGTTTACAAATGCCTTCATATTTTCTTATGTCCTTCATAGTAAAATATTGCGGATAGTAACCCAGTGAGGTAGTCAATGTTAAGTTTGCTTTTACCCATTTGTGTGGATCCTCTTCTTGTATATTATATACTCGAAAACTGCCCTGATCGAGCTGACTGCGAGCTTGTGTGATATAGCGTCCATCTGTAAAAAATGGGCACTTATTACTCTTTGTAACGATAAGTAGCCCATTTGTTCCCGTGAAGCCACATAACTCTGCTAACTCTTTTGAATATTCATTTAAATACTCGTCTTTAGTATGCAACATAAATGCATCAACATTTATTTCGTGCATAAAAGAGCGAAATTCTTCGATTTTTGACATGGAATACCTTACGCAGAATTAGCAGCTATTTTCGTTTTCTTATTCCTAAGGTACACTAATATGCTAACTATTGCTGCTGGAGTGATGCCCTGTATTTGCTTTGCAATGCCAATTGTTGCTGGTTTTATTGATTGCAACTTCTCTATCACTTCAGTTGACAAGCCTTTAATCTGTGAGTAGTTGAAATTAGTTGGAATTTGAGTATTAACTTCCTCTTGTAGAAACTTCATATCGGCTTCTTGTCTTACTAAATAAGGCTTGTATTTTGCTTCAATTGCAACTGCTTCATATATTTCATTCTTGGCTATGCTATCAGTTATAGTGTTATTCCACCACATGACGCTGGAATCTACATTTTTTTCAGTGTCAACTGCATCCATTCTATCATCATTCAAGTACTGGATCCCAGTGTCAAGCACTGGGATGACAGGAAGAGGTGCTTTGGTGTTATGCAAGTAGCTGACACTGGAATCCATGTTTAACTCTGGCCATATTTCTCGTAATTTATTCCAGTCAATATTTGGATAACCGAGCAAATCTAATGCTGTTTTTCTTATTCCATCATAAGATATTTTAATGCCATAGGACCTGAGCTGCTCAGGAGTAATTGTTAGGCTCTCTAATTTCTCCTCAAGTTGCTTAATGGATTTAAGTTTACCCTGCAAAACAGAGTATCTCTCATGCGACACAAGAGAGATGTCATAACCTTTTTGTGTCAATCTTCTATCTGCATTATCTGACCTGATTGCCAGTCTATATTCTGCACGCGAGGTGAATAATCTGTAAGGCTCAGCAATTCCCTTAGTGACCAAGTCGTCTATCATTACACCGATATATGAGTCTGTACGATGAAGAACAAAACTTTTTTGAGATAAAGAGAGTGCTGCATTGATTCCGGCAATAATTCCCTGCCCAGCTGCTTCTTCATATCCAGTGGTACCATTAATTTGACCAGCAAAATATAGTCCTTTAACTTTCTTAGTTTCGAGAGTATGAAATAGCTCTCGTGGATCGATATAATCGTATTCAACTGCATATCCAGGTCTTAATATTTCTGCATTTTCAAGCCCTTTTATACTCTTTATCATTTCATACTGCACTTCGATGGGCAATGAATTTGAAATTCCATTTGGATATATAGTGTTATCATCAATCCCTTCTGGTTCTAGAAATATTTGGTGATTATTTTTTTCTGCAAATTTTTTAACTTTAGTTTCAATTGATGGGCAGTATCTTGGTGCAATAACGTTATCTAAATATGAAGAAGCTGATCTGTGAAGATTCTCTCGAATTACTCTGTGTGTATGTTCATTAGTATGAGTAATAAAACATGAAACCTGAGGCTGGTTAATTTTCTCTGTAAGATAAGAAAATGGTGTAGGTGGATTGTCACCCACTTGTTCTTGTAATACCGACCAGTTTATAGTGCCACGATCAAGCCTCGGTGGAGTTCCGGTACGTAATCTGCCCAGTTTAAAATCATACTTCTTTAGCGTGTTTGCAAGCTCTATTGCAGGTTTATCTCCCATTCTTCCAGAAGGAGTTGTTTGCTCTCCTATATGAATCACACCACGTAAAAAAGTCCCTGTAGTCAAAACAACTCTGCTTGTCAGTATACGTTCACCTGAGTCTGTTATTACAGCTTTTATATAAGATTCTCCATTGCTATCACTTTCGATAAGAAAATCGTCAACTGACTCTTCTTTTACTTTCAAGTTGTGATAATTTAGAATAATTTCCTGTATTGCTTTTTTGTATAATTTTCGGTCTGCCTGTGCACGTGGGCCCCATACCGCTGCGCCTCTGCTGCCATTTAAAACGACCGAGTGTATGCTTGCTCGGTCGATAGCTCTTCCCATTATTCCATCAAGGGCATCCACTTCCCTAACTACAACACCCTTTGCAACTCCTCCAATTGCTGGATTACAAGACATTTCTCCTATAGTTGAAATTTTGTGAGTTATAAGTAGCGTGCTTGCACCAAGGCGTGCTGCAGCTGTAGCTGCTTCACACCCGGCATGACCGCCACCTACTACCACTACGTCGTACTTATGCATCTTCTTGAGTAATTCCTACTCTATAATATTCCAACTATCAGTGATTGATGTCAAATTTTACAGATTCCAGTGTTACACACTAACTTAGCTCAAATTATCGTCTCTTTTACAGAAGAAAATCTTTCAACTGTAGGAGAGGTAATACACTCATCCACTTCTTCTTCCTGAGATATTCCAACATATTTAGAATCTGTAATCGAAGTTGCACTTGCTGCAAATGTAATTGCTGCTTCATCTGCACAATGCACTAAAGATGTGGCTACATAAACCCCCATAATTGTTGCTATTAGCCCTGTTATTGCACTTACTAAGATAATCACTGTTACTACTGGATTAGGAAGAACAGCAATCACACTTGCATTAAGCACTGCCCCAATCATAGTACTTATAGGTATAGCCATACCCAAAAAAATTGCTATTTTTCCATGATCTTCCTCAATAGGATCTCTTTTGCAAAACCTATATAGCAAACATCCTACGTGCAAAACCGCAATCAATACTAGAGCCATAGAACCAGCAATTGCACCCATGGCTAAAGGTGATGAAGTGTCAAAACTTAACCAACAAGCTAATACTCCTAGTGCTGACACTATACTATAAGCTAACAAACAAATATACATACAATCCCTCTCACTAATTAATAGGCATCATTTTTACTCTAAATTGCAAACTTTCCCTCCGCCATCTAAATACTAGAGCAACAAGGAATGCTAACGGCCGTGCAAAAATATCTAATGTTTATATTTATGTAAAGTGGAAATTTTGAGTGGGGCGAGCGACCAGGATTGAACTGGCGACATTCAGTACCACAAACTGACGCTCTACCAACTGAGCTACGCCCGCCAAGATATAAAATTTTTAACATACGAGCACAAACAGTCAATTGATTATTTAAGCTACCTCCTTTTGCAGAGGGTTTTAAATATTTTCATTCATGCTTTTATCATTATACTCAATCGTATTGACACCGTGATATGTTTAAAAGTATTTTCACATTTAGTTTTTTTACAGCTATTTCAAGAATCTCAGGGCTAATAAGAGATGTATTGATTGCTACGGTTATTGGTGCAACCTCTCTTGCAGATATATTCTTTTCCTCGTTTCGCTTTGCTAATTTATTTCGATCGTTTTTTGCAGAGGGGGCATTTACTACCTCATTCATACCATTATACTCTGCAGAGTCATATGATAATAAAAAGGCATTTAATTTCGCAAGTAGTGTAATATCCATTACGTTTATTATTCTAGTAATTTTTTGCCTTATCACACAAACCTTCTTCCCCTACATGATCAAAATCTTCACTCCTGGATTTGACCAAAATAAATTTACCTTTACTGTAACTTTGTCGAAAATTATGATGCCCTACATAATCTTCGTGTCAATCGCATCACTTATTGGTGGAATGTTGCAAGTAAAACAGCATTTTGCTTCAACAGCTATTTCACCAATCATTTTGAACCTCTGTTTAATCATCAGTTTGTTTTTACCTTACATTGAAACACCGGCTCATAACCTTTCTATAGCCGTCCTGATTGGAGGGATTTTGCAGCTACTTTTAATAATATTTAGTGCATACAAATTAAAGGCTTTCTTTTCTTTTAGTTTAGAATTAAGTAACGAAGTAAAATTATTTTTTAAACGTGTGATACCTGCAATTATCAACAATTGTGTAATACAAATAAGTGTATGGATTGACACAATCATGGCAAGTTTTATACCAAATGCAGTTTCTTATATATATTATGCCGATAGACTAAATCAACTACCGCAAGGAGTAATTGGCACTGCAATTGGTACAGTACTTCTTCCTCTGATTTCAAAACGAATAAATGATACTGAGAATATAGTCAAAATACAGAACAAGGCCCTTAATATAGGGTTAATATTAATTATGCCAATAACTGCTGCTTTTATCATTATTCCTGACATAATTTTACTTACGCTTTTTTCTTACGGCCGATTTGATTATTATGCAGTGCAGCAAACTGTTCCTACATTAGTAGCATTTTCTCTTTCTTTACCCGCATTTATTATAAATAAAGTATTGCTACCCACATTCTTTGCTAGGGGAAAGCTAAAAATACCAACTATGTTCTCATTAACGTGCCTTGGAATTAATGTAATACTAAATCTCATATTAATGAACAAATACCAACATATAGGAATTGCTATTGCTACTTCCATTTCCACTTGGATAAATTCTATTTTATTGATTAATTATTTAACAATAAATAAGATGTATAAGATTAGCCAAGCATTATTACTAAATATTGTAAAAATTCTCACTGCAACATTGGTTATGTCAATAGTTCTTTATCTCTCTAATTACTTATCAGCAGGGTTGTTTTGCGATAGAGGGCTAGCTCGTATTGTTTATTTAGTAACTTTAATAGCTTTGAGTGTTATTATTTATTCTAGCACTCTTTACCTAATTTTTAGAGGAAATTTGAATAATTTGAAATATGTATAAATTACACCCTTTGTATTGCTATATGTCATTTCAGCTACTATTCCAATATCCACTCCTTTCATCCCATAACCTATTCCTTTCATCCCAGTGTCAAGCACTGGGATGACAAGAAGAGAAGGGATGCTGGAATGAGAGGTCTATTATGAAACTTTCTTTATACGCCATATTATCAATCTCGTTGCTATTAATTCTCATGCACGTTGCTGCAACTTTTAAGGATTGGAGTGGCTACAGAGAATATATCGTAAAAGAGTTAGAGAAGACGTATGATGCTAAAGTACATGTTGGAGGAAAAATTGAAGTTTCGCTCATTACTCCAAAACTTACTATTTACAATGTATATGTACAATATAACAAAAACAAGGAACAAAAATTATCAGATTTAATTAGTGCAAAAAAAATTGAAATAAGGCCATCGCTATTATCGTTGTTTTCATTTTCATTGCAACCAAAGTCAATCTCATTTTTGGGCATGAAAAGCAACAAAGAAAATTTACTTAATATTATAAATACGAAAGCCAATGATAATATAGTTGATATATTAATAAAGGACAGCCAAATAAGTTTTAACGCCGATACTATTAACATCAAGGAAGTTGCTATAAAAAAAAATAAGAAGTTTTTTGGTGAAGTACAGATTGGTGACAACAATTACGATTTTTCTGGAAAGGTTAATGTCACAAAAAATAATGTACACATTAGTGTTGATTCAAATTTTGCAAATTTGCTATTTAAAGGTAATAGAAATCAAGAAGAGCTCAAGGGCAATTTAGTATTGACGATTAATAATAATTCTGATTCTATGAGCGACTTGGCAAAAATCATTAATCTTAGCTTCCTTTCTTATGTGATTCCCAGCGAAAATATTGAGATATCATCCAATATCAATCTCAATGAAAGCGAATTTACGGCAACTGATTTAAAAATTGAGTCCAAAAGCATGCAAGGCACTGGTATAATACAAAATGATAGAAAAAGTGATCATACTAATATCAATATTAGTTTTAGTAAAGTCGACCTAAAAAACGGCTCACACAAAACAACAGATATGAAGGGTCTTTTAGAATCTTTTAGAGAGGTTGTGCCAAAGAACCTGAGCTTGGATTTTAATATGGAAGCTTCAAATATTCAATATCAAAACAGGATATTGGACAAATTTCATGCTACGCTAAAATTTGCTAATGGCGAAATAAACGTTGATACTCTTCTTCAATTTCCTGGAACCAATAATATATCTCGCTTATCAGGAAGAGTTTCAAACAATGGCAACTTGTCTGAATTTAATGGTGATATATTGATAAAGGGTGAGTCGTTCATTTCACATATTTTACCTTCTATCAAGATGCAAGAAAGAGAGAAAAGTCAATTTACAGCAAGTTCTAAACTATATTTAGCACCTAGAATATTATCTCTTTCAGATATCAGATTGCTAAATAACAAAGAATCTTGGCAAGGATCAATTAAGGTAAATCACACAAAAAAACACAATATGATCGATAGCAAATTTAGCATGCATAACATTAATATAGATAAATATGATTATTCATTATTCAGCAAAGTGCAATGGCTGAAAAATCTTAAATATGATGTAAATATAAGAACTAGTGTTAAAGATTCTATATTCAATGGTACAAAAATTGAAGATTTGGATTTTTCATTAAAAATACAAGAGAACAAGCTATTTGCAGATAAAATAAAGTTATTCGGAGAAGATTTCGACATTACCGGTAGTGTAAAAATATTAGTGGATCAAAAATACACTAAGCCTTTATTAGACGTAAACCTTACAGGTAATAAATTTAATGGAAATATCTTTAAATTACCAAAACTATTAGAGGTAAAAAGAAACTCAAGAAATGAAATAAATCAAATTCAATGGTCAACAAAGCAGCTTAATTTTTTAGATGAGAAAGGAGATTTTGATGCAAACGTGCAAATCAAAACTACAGAATTTAAAATTGGGCAAAACGTCTTAAAAGATTTTAACTTGGATACAGTGATAAGAAACAACACTATCACTATCAAACAGATAAGTTACATACTAGAACATGGACAAATGTTTTTTCAGGGTTATCTAAAAGCAGGCTCAATTCACACAAAATTTTCTATTGCAAATTTGGACACCAAGGAAGTTATAGGAGTTAATAACATAAATGGCAAGATAAGCTTAAGTGGTGAAATCAAAACTCAAGGAACAAGCTTTGATGATTGGGCTAGTAACTTATCAGGAAATGTAAACTTTCAAGCACAGAAAATAGAGTTTACAAATGTGGATTTTAATTCATTCATCACTAAGTTGTTAAGTAGTAAGAATAAACCTGAAATTTCCAAGCTTGCTTACGTTGATATATATAATGGCAGTACGCTTTTTGAAAATATTAATGGAAAAGTAAGTATTAACAGTGGTGTATGTTCAACTAGTTCACAGTTTAGTACCGATCAAGCATCAGGTTCTATCTCTTCTAATTTAATCTTATCTAATTTCTCCTTAACTTCTATATTCAGACTCTTTTTCATACTACCAAATCATAATAGTCCTCTTTATATCGAGGCACACTTAGATGGCCCTATTTGGTGCCCTAAGATGAGTTTTGATGTAGACCAAATTTACAACACCTTAGTTAGCAAGAAAAATAGTTAACTCATTTAGATGTAGGATTTAAGGGACCATCTGTCTTTAAGTTAGACCTTAGTAAAAGATGTTCCACTCTCACCAATGATAAAACTGATTGATTGTTTGTACCTTCTCAATGTTTGCGTCGCTGCAGCTTGTGCTTGGACTCTCTGTCTCTCCAAGCAATAAACGTGTTATCTCCCTATAGTCTTTGAGAACAGATAAATGTAAAACAGTAATACAAGAATTACTTGATATATTAATATCTGCTCCTTTTTCAAGCAATAATTTTACCATACTTGTGTGGCCTTCACGAACAGCATGGTATAAAGGAGTATAACCGAAACGATTTTTTATATCAATAACTGCTCCTTTTTTAAGCAATAATTTCACTTGCTCTAAGCGATTTCTTTTAGCAGCGTAATGTAAAGGAGTTTCACCATTACGATCTGCTGCATTAATATTTGCTTTGCGTCTCGATGACAATTCTATATGAGGAAGAATAAATCGAGAATTACCTACTGAATTTTCTTGTTCTTGATACATAAAATACCTCTAATTTCTTACAGCTTAGTATAAATATCTACACTATATAAATATCAATTCAACGCATCACCACCGGGTAACGGTAAAAGTTTCTCCTTTTATAATGAGCATAGGCCTGTGTACATTACTCTAATTATGAGCTTGAGCAGCTGCTTGAAGTTGTTCAGCACTTGGATTATCCAAATTCTGACTTGGAAATGCCTCTATAATGTTCTTTAACTCTTTATCTGTTAAGTGATAAGTTATTTCGTCAAAAACTTGATGTAACACCCGCAAATTAGAATTCTCTATAGCTGCTTTACTTTTATCTAATAAATCCCTTCTGTCCGATGCCTTATCAAATTGGCTTACTATTGTATCAACGTGTTCAGGAAATTCTGATATATATTCCAATGCGTCAGAACACCTTATTTCATCATATTCTCTATCAGACAAATAACCTGCTAATTTATTCTCATCAGTCTCTCGCAGAAACTGATATAACGATATATTGCTGTTACTAAGCCTGACGTTCATCATCTCATTCTGATAATCATCCCAAAATTTGGACAATTCAATATTTTTGACAATACACTCTGGTTTCGTTGTGATACCACTATGTACCACAGCATATGCAATTATAGTTCTTACTACCATCGGTTTATCGCAATACCCTATTTTGTAATATCACTAGCTACAATAGATAAAGGGGTCCTTCCTGTCTTGTCTACTGCATTAACATTTGCTCCTCTATCAAGCAGCAACCTTACTAATTCCTCCCGATCATACTTAAGTGCAAAATGTAAAGGAGTCATATCCAGATTATCTACTGCATTAACATTTGCTCCTCTATCAAGCAGCAATTCTGCTACTTCCTTATGACCATACCTAACTGCAGTATGTAAAGGAGTCCACTTTCGCCTTTCTATTGCATTAACATTTGCCCCTTTATTAAGCAGCAATTCTTCTACTTCCTTATGACCATACCTAACTGCAATATGTAAAGGAGTCTCCTTTTGCACAGTTGTTACTGCATTAATATTTGCTCCAGCTTCTATCAACTCCGTAATCTGCTGTATATTCTCTCCTTTAGAAGAATTCATTAATAGTTCATCCAATTCTCTTTGTTCCCTTTCATTCATAATTTACCCCACAATTTCATTGTAGTTAATTTAATATGCAAAAAAATAATATCAACCCAATTTATCACCACCGGGTAACGGTTGCAAGCCAAAAGCTTCTCTTTTTTCATTAAGCGTCATGAAGCTTGCGTTTTGCACGTATTTCCACATCTTTTGTCTTTTCTCCATTAGAATTTCTATCGCGTCTTTATCATATGACAAACATAAATCTTTGCCAAACTTGGGCACTAGCCAAGAATTTAAGTGACAAATAATATTTTCTAGTGTTGGTAAAATCGTCTGTTCCCAAAGGGAAAGATGTGCTTCGATCAAATTGCTATAAGTATTATCACCTGGTATGCCAAGCAACTGCGGCGGAACGCCAAAAGCTAGAGCAATATCACGAGCTGAGCTATGTTTTGACTCAATAAAATCCATATCCCTCGGTGATAAGCTCATTTCCTTCCACTCTAGGCCCCCTTCAAGCAATATAGGTCTTCCAGCATTGACAGGACCTGAGTAATGATCATTTATCTGTCCTTTTAAGCGTTGGTACTGCTCTTGACTTAAGTTTCCACCACTTCCATCCTTTTCTGATTTTACAACTATTGCACCACTTGGTCTTGCTCCATTTTGCAGCATTGCCTGATTCCAAGCTCCCGCTTGGTTATGCTGATCTATACTATATGCAGCTGCCTCAATTGGTGATAGTCCATACCAATCATTCAAAGGGTTAAAGGTTTTAAGATGCAGTACTGTTGAACGCCCAGTCAATTTATCAACTTTAAAGTCATAACTGTTGTTATTTACGGTATAACGATAGGCATAAGGAACGTTACTTCTCCCCGGAACAATTTCAACTCTATCAGGGCGCAGAAGATAAAGCTCTGTTGGTTTGTTCTGCGCCTCAATCATCAATACATAAGAATTGCCATTAACTAATCGATAAGTCACAATCCCTTCAATAAATTCCGATTTTGATGTCATTGGATTAGGAGAATAAAGTAACTTCAGTAATGGATGCGCTTTTAGTTGTGATTTTCCCTGGTCAGTAAGCTGGCAGAGAGTAAAAGGTACCGAAGATGCAGCACTTGCGATCATATTAATTGCTCGAAAGGCAATGACATTTTTTATGTAGCCTTCCTCAGCAAAACTTGCATAATCGCGCCTACTCCAACTTGGTTCCATCATTAGTTGCAAAGCAGAGTATTCACTGCTTTTCTTTCTTTGAAAAATATTAAAATTCATATGTGCCTCCTGAAAAATTGAATTTGTTAAAAGATTGAAATTGTAGTTGAATTATATCAATTAGTGTTACAAGAATGATGTCATCCCAGTGCTTGACACTGGGATCCAAGAATTTAATTGTAGATAGCCCACTTAACTGGTGAGCATAGCTGTTTTATACCAGAACGAACACCTTTGACTAGATTGTATGAAAAGCTAGATCCCAGTGTCAGCTACTCGGATGACAAACATGGACTACTTCAACTATACCATCGTTAAAGAAACCAGAAAAGCTATTATCAAAGCTGAAGCTCTCCTTGAAACCCCTCAACTTTTGGATCGTTAATTTTGCTATTGCAGCTACTCATTGCATAAACATTAAGACAAATGTTTGTCACTATTCCAACAAGCATACACATTCCTGTAATCATTGCAGCTACAGTAAAAGCTGTGCCTAAGGTTCCACTTGTAAATATAGCTGCTATTAACGTTGGAACAAATAGACAGAATGAAGGTTTGATTACGTAACTATAAATCTTTTCAATTCTATCGAAATTTTTCCATGGTCCAGCAAGATCTTTCAATGGACCAGTAAGATTTCTTGCCATTTTAACCTGGGTTTCTAAGTTTTGCTTAAAGTAATCACTAAAACTAGTACTTGGAGAATCGTTATCAAGAATTGAAAGAGAAAAAGAAAAACCTACCTTCTTCATCTTCTGGCCTTTAAATTCTCCTTTCATGTACTTAAAATTCCTAACATTCAATATGGATCCATCAATATACCTAAGGTTAAATTGCATGTTAGGATTCAATACATGATTTAAAGTGCTTGCCTTCCTATCTATTAAAGCTTCAAATTTTTCTTTATTCTGATCATAATAGTCAATAAAATCCTCTAACTCTTTTGATAGCTTTTCTAGATCTATTTTTATGCCATAGCTTCTCAATGTGGTCAGAAAGGTATAAAAGTTTTGTAAATAACTTTTGGTGCCACTAAAGATCAAATAAAATGATCTACCATGATCAATTTTTGCCCAGAGTTTTTCTTTTACTTTTTTACCCTTTGCATTTTCATACTCCTTTTCTATTACACCAAAATTTTCTGGGTTCACAATATCAGCTTCTACAAGTAATATTTGAGCAGCCAGTATTTTCTCAAAACCTTTTGCATCTTGGTGGTTTTTGCCTTTTTCTTTAAGATCCATTAATGTTGTAAATTTGTCCAAAAACTTTGATCTCAAATGAAGTTGCCCTTGATTTTTCTCTTGCTCAATGCGCTCTTTAAATTGATCATTACCATTAGCAAATCTTTCCTTTGGCAAATCGTTATTTGTTACCAATTCAACAATTGGAGCTCTATCATATAAAAACAGCTTATATAAATCACCAGCAACATATTCCCTGATAAAATCAGCAATATTAAGGTCATCATAACATATATCGCTTTCTACTGACTGCCATAATAAATCAAGATTATTATTTATCACAAAATTTGGCAAATTAAGGATTTTGCAATTTTGTAGCTTTTCTTGATCCTTTGTAAAAAGATTCTTTGAATTGTGCTAACTTAGACTGTTCTTCCTCTTTTGTAAGCGTGTGATTTAGAACAGACTTAATCATGAAAGCTGCCTTATCACCTTCATTGTCGCTATACTCGTGCTCTGCTTGAAATCCTGAACTGCAGACTACTTCTTTCTCTCCTACTTTCTTGAACTCGCTCATAGGCTGGAGTGTTCTATCATGGAAATGTTTTTCAAGAAGTTGAGTTTTTTGTTTAAACTCTGTACTTATATTTGGCATAATTACTCCCTAGCTAAAAATATAAATGTTAAATATTTATTAATGATGTTAGCATATCTAGCAACATATGTCAAATTTTTCATCATTAGGCGATAGCTTCCCTTTTTTGTTACAAAGCCTTATATAGCTTTATATGGAACGCTTTAAAAGCTCACTAACAACCTAAACTTGCTTGAAAATCAAGTAAGTATTATAAAATTAAATAAAAGAAATTGAATATGACAGAATGGCTAATATCTAACCAATTTGCTGATTATAACCATTCTGTGAAATTCATGGAAGCAAAAATTCAACAAATTCACAATAATTTATCTGATGAGTTAGTATGGCTACTCCAGCACCCTCCACTTTATACTGCAGGAATCGGTGCAACAGATGATGACATTATTAAAAAATTATTTCCTATATATAAAACAGGTAGGGGTGGTAAATATACATATCACGGACCAGGGCAGCGCATTATATATTTAATGCTAAATCTTAAAAAAAGAAACAAATGTGACATAAAACTATATATCAGAGACCTAAGTAATTGGATCATAAATGTTTTAAAACACTTTAATATATTTGGGGAATTTAAGGAAGATAGAATAGGCATTTGGGTGAACAACAACGGAGTAGAAGAAAAAATAGCAGCTTTTGGCATTCGCTTGAGAAAATGGATAACTTATCATGGCATAGCACTTAATGTCTCTCCAAACCTTTCCCACTATGAGGGTATTATTCCTTGTGGACTAAAAGATTACGGCGTTACATCAATGGAAAAACTAGGAGTAAAAGTTTCTCTTTGCGAATTAGATGATATATTAAAGCAAGAGTTTCATAAGATATTTTAATGTATTCCTTTATTCTTTATTTTCTATGCCTTTTACTCACTAATCCTGCACACACAATCAATCAAGTTGATATTATTGCTCCTTCTTCGAAAGGAAAAGAATCAGATCTGCCTACTATAAGAGAATACGTAAAAACTTTGGGTTTTAATCCCCATATTTCGGAGAAAATATACAGTAATGACAACCCATTTTATTCTAACTCTGATGAGTTTAGAGCGAATGATTTGGTTAATGCGCTCACTGATGATAGCAAAATAATTTGGTGTATCAGAGGAGGAGAAGGGGCTTCTCGGCTAATTCCTTACCTAGAAAAGCTGCCCAATGATAAAAAAGAAAGAATTGCTCAAAACAAAAAAATTCTTATAGGCTATAGTGATATCACTGCTTTACATATTTATCTGCAAGTTAAATATGACTGGCAAACTCTTCACGGTACCATGTTGGAAATGATAGTAAATAACTCTGTTGCTGAAAGCTCTGTTGAAAAATTAAAAGAATTAATTCTTAACCAACACAACTCTATCAGATTTGACAACTTAAAGATGATAAATAATGGAGTTAGACTAAAAAATGGCATATTAGAATCTAAAATCATCGGTGGTAATATGACTTTGGTTGAAAATAGCATAGGAACTGCTTGGCAAATAAACGCAAAAAACAAAATTCTATTTTTAGAAGACATAAGAGTTTATCCATATTCAATTGAACGCAGTTTAGATCACCTAAAACAAGCTCATATTTTTGATGGAGTAGATGCAGTAATATTCGGTGACTTTGTTAACTGTTATAATGATAATCTTGTCGAAATTGTAAAAGAAAGGTTTGCAAAAAGTGTCAACTTTCCAGTATTTACAATGAAAGGAGTAGGCCATGGAGATATAAATGACCCTTTACCTTTCAACACTCACGCTACCATTAGCGTTCAAGACGAGAAGGAGTTTATGGATGTGCAACAGTTATACAAGTAGCTTTATCTAACACTCCTTTCATTCCAGCACCTTCGTTGTCATCCGAGTAGCCCTCTTTCTTGTCATTCGAGTAGCCTCTTTGGTGTCATTCCAGTGCTTGACACTGGAATCCAACTAAGTTGGTAAACACGAAAGCGCTTTTTTTTGACGGAATTGCACAAAAAAAACTGGATGCCAGTGTCAGCTACTTGCATGACATCATCTTTTTTATCAGATGCATATGAAATCAGTGCTTTCTTGTCATCCCAGTACTCCTTATTCTTGTCATTCGAGTAACCCCTTCAGTGTCATCCCAGTGCCTAGACACTGGGATCCAGAAAACTTCACTTTAAATGAGTGAACTAGATTACCTTTATATAGATTCCAGTGTCAGATAATTGCATGACATCTTCAACTCTGTACAGATGTGCGCAACGCGTTCCACTATGAAGAAATGACAGTAACTCCCTGCTGTTCATTTGTTAAGTTGACAATTGGTTTTTCTGCTCCATCAACTTTAGTACTAGGCTTTAACAATTCATATGTAGCACAACCAACTACCAGTGCTGCTGCTGTAACTGCAACCACTGCTATAACGATAGGTATCAACTGAGCTGCAATTGTTCCAGTTGTAAAAAGTGCCACTGCTATAGCAGTGCCTAATAATGTATTCACTCCACCAGCAATCATTGCCTTATTACGTGCTTTCACAAAAGAACCTCCTACTTCATTTAATAGAACTGTTACTACGTTTTGACTTACAGCATAATCTAAAGGGGTCTCTCCATATTGATCTGCTGCGTTAACATCTGCTCCTGCTTTGATTAAAACCTCTACTGTCTTTTCGTGACCATTACAAGCAGCGAAATGCAAAGGAGTCATATCGTGGTAACCTTTCTCATTAACATTTGCTCCTTTTGCTAGTAAAAACTCTACTGTCTTTTCGTGACCATTCTCAGCAGCTAAATACAAAGGAGTCATATCACACCAATTTTTCCGATTAACATCTGCTCCTTTTTCTAGTAAAAGTTTTACTATATCTACGTGACCATTCTCAGCAGCTAAATGCAAAACAGTATTACCCGAATGATATCTCTCATTAACATCTGCTCCTTTTTCTAGTAAAACATTTACTATATTTGTGTAACCATTCTTAGCAGCTATCTTTAATAACATACACTCAATACAGAAGGAGAGAGAAAATACATAATTTACATCAAAACTACCTATCTCCCACAACAAATATAGAAATAGATTCTGTTCCTTTAGTTCTTCTTGTATTTTCTTAATTATATTATATTTATCTAAGCCTTCCTTAACCTCAATCGTACTCAGTACTTTTTTCAGTGATTTATATTCTCCTGTCATAATTCTACCTTCAATATTAAACAATATGTTTAATTATTTCATAATTATGATGAAAAATCAACTCAAATAAGCTAATAACCGGGATTGTGAATAGTAAATTAGATTCAAATAGCCTCTTTGTGTTATTTCAGTGTTAGACCTTTTCATATCCTTACAAGCAAATTAATGTTATCCTTTTATTGCTAATCTAAAGTTTTTTATGTTCATACACTTGCGTGTTCATAGCGTTTATTCTCTGCTTGAGAGTTCGGTTAAAATTGAGGAGCTGATTGGTCTTTGTTTGCAGAACAAAATGCCGGCAGTTGCAGTTACTGACTCAGGTAACTTATTTGGCTCACTTGAATTTGCAGAATATGCAGCTAATAGGGGAATACAGCTAATAATAGGATGTAATATTATCGTTCGACACTTAGAACAAAATTTATCAATACTGCTACTTGCAAAAAATGAACAAGGGTACACTAATTTAGTCACTTTGGTGAGTGAGTCTTTTAAAAAGCGTAAAAATAGCAGCGATATTCCCTACGTTGATTTTGATGAGCTATTAAATTTAAGTTCAGGCCTAATCGCCTTAACTGGTGGATATGACGGCATATTGGCTCAACTGTTATTGAAGCAAGATAAAGAAACGATAAAAAGACTGCTCTCAGCATTTGATGGTCATTTATATGTTGAATTGCAGCGTCATGGGCTGAATAAAGAGCTAGAGCTTGAAGAAGCTTTAATAGATTTTGCTTATCAGCGCAATATACCACTAGTTGCAACGAATGATGTGTTTTTTTCAAATAGATCTGATTATGAAGCTTATGATATATTAACGTGCATATCGGAGGGCAGTTATGCTCTCGAGAATAACAGAAAGAAGCTAACCACTGAACATTATTTCAAATCTGTGGCGGAAATGGAGGAGCTATTTAGCGATATCCCCGAAGCAATTTATAACACTTTAGTGATAGCTAAGCGGTGCTCTTACATGCCAAGAAGCAGGCAGCCTATCTTGCCTAAATTTCCTTGTCGAGAAAATAAAACTGAGAATGAAGAACTGAGGGAGCAGGCAGTTTCAGGGTTGAAGCTGCGTATTGCAAATGAAACGGACATAGACCTTAAACAATACTACGATCGGCTGAATTACGAACTAAGCGTAATAACTTCGATGAACTACGCTGGCTACTTTTTGATAGTTTCTGATTTCATTCGTTGGAGCAAAGCAAATGGCATTCCAGTTGGACCGGGAAGAGGTTCTGGTGCTGGGTCGATTGTTGCTTGGAGCTTACAAATTACAGATCTTGATCCAATAAAATTTGGTCTGATCTTTGAAAGATTTTTGAATCCTGATCGTGTATCGATGCCTGACTTTGATATCGATTTCTGCCAAGAGAAAAGGGACCTGGTTATTGATTATGTTCAGAAAAAGTACGGTTATGTTGCTCAAATAATCACTTTTGGAAAATTGCAAGCAAGGGCAGTATTGCGTGATGTTGGTAGAGTATTGCAAATGCCTTACTCTCAAGTGGATAAAATATCTAAAATGGTTCCATTTAATCCAGTAAATCCTGTAACTTTATCGCAAGCGATAGAGCTTGATCAAAACCTACAGAAAGAACGAGATAGTGATGAGGTAATTGCAAAGCTTCTTGATATATCACTAAAGCTCGAAGGAATATATCGTCACGTTTCAACTCATGCTGCTGGAATTGTAATATGCGATCAAAAATTAGAAAATTTTGTTCCCGTCTATTATGATCCAAATTCGGCTCTGCCAATCACTCAATACAGCATGAAATATGTAGAGAAAGCTGGGTTAATAAAATTTGATTTTCTTGGACTTGGTACGCTAACACTAATAGATCATGTATATCGTTTAATTAATCGTGATGAAAAAAAATTTGATATTTCCTCGGTTTCTTTGATTGATCAAAGAACCTATGAAATGCTCTCAAGAGGTGATTCAATCGGAGTGTTTCAGCTTGAAAGTTCGGGAATGAGAGAAGCTTTAATCAAACTAAAGCCAGACTGCATTGAAGATATCATCGCTTTAATTTCTCTTTATCGCCCAGGGCCTATGGATAACATTCCAACTTATGTTGCAAGAAAGCATGGACTTGAAAAGCCAGATTACATTCATCCATTGCTTGAGGAGGTGTTAAAAGAAACATTCGGAGTAATAATCTACCAAGAACAGGTAATGGAAATAGCGCGTATTCTCTCTGGATATAGCTTAGCAGAGGCGGATTTACTCAGACGTGCCATGGGTAAGAAAATTAAGGAAGAGATGGATAAACAACGTGAACTTTTTGTTCAAGGAGCAACAAAAAACGGTGTTGATTACGACAGGGCAAGTTATATTTTTGATCTTGTTGCAAAATTTGCTGGTTATGGATTTAATAAATCCCACGCTGCAGCATATGCGATTATATCTTACCAAACAGCTTACCTTAAGGCTAACTACCCGCTAGAATTTTTTACGGCCTTGATGAATCTCAACATTGATGATAGAGACAAACTGAATTTGTTTTATCATGCTGCAAAATTCAGTGGAGTTGCTGTTCTTTCGCCTGATATCAGCAAATCTAAGGCTGAATTTTCAATAGAGGGTGAGCACATACGCTACGGAATTGCTGCTTTGCGTAATGTTGGTTTTGCTATAGCAGAAGGAATAGTAAATGCACGCTCAAGTTCTTATAAGGACATATGGGAATTCATTCAAAATTTGGGGAATGTAATAAATAAAAGGGCATTAGAAAGTTTAATTAAATCTGGAACATTCGATAGTGTGCACAAAAATAGAAAGCAGTTATACGAGTCAATAGACACATTGATTTACTTTGCAAATAAAAATAGGCAGTCAAATCAAGCTGCTTTATTTGGTAATCTTGATATTCTGAAGCCAAAACTTGAGAACGTGGAAGATTTTAATGAAGAGGAAAAATTAGAGCATGAGTTATTTTCATTGGGATTTTACTTAACTAATCATCCACTTGAAAAGTTTAGAACTCTCTTGAAAAAATTAAATATTGGGTTTATCGGAGAGAGTAAAACGATAAAAACTGCTGGTGTAATATTAAATGTGCGTATGAGAACCTCAGAACGTGGAAGATTTGTTATCCTAACACTTTCTGATCCCCACAATGTTTCTGAAATAGCATTCTACAATAATGAAATAATAGAAGAAAAAAGGAATCTATTTTCACCTGGAGCATTTGTGATAATTGATCTTGAAATTTCAGAAAACACAACGAGACTATCAGGAAAGGACATATCTGAATTTACAGAAAAGGTTACTTCTCTAATGAAAGGATTAGTTTTAACTGCTGTATGTGCAGACTCGCAAAAAGTTGCTGAGGAGTTGAATGCAGTGTTGAAAAATGGAGGCAAAACCAAAATAATGCTAAAGTTTCTTCTCGAAAAACATAAAGTCAGCATCTTGTTGCCAGGTACATATTCAATCACCCCCCAAGCTATTTATGAAATATCTCACTTAAGTTGGATTGAAGGCGTAGAAATTAATACAAATAACTTGCTTATATAAAAAAGTTTTATATAATAAAGTGTTTAATTGATATTAAAGGAAGATATAGTGAATCTCTATGAATTTACTTTTATAGCACAACCGAACTTATTGCAGCAAGAAGTAGAAGAAATGGTCCAAGAATTGGCTATTTTGTTGAAAAATATTAAAGCAGATGTTATTTCTCAGGAGGTTAAAGGTCTCATAGAAAGAGAACATAGCACAGTTACAAAACAAGAGCTAGAGGCAAGTACTGAAAGCATTAAAAAAAGTCTGATTGTTTACTCTGATTTTTTGGAAACTCTGACAAAAATTTTATGGGTTGAATTGGAAGAAGATTTTTCAAATTTAAAAGAAATAAAGTCAAGAATCGATAAAGAATTGAAAAATGAACTAAGTGATACGGGAATAAAACAAAATTTTATGGACCTTCCAGGAGCTAACACTAAAAGTGCATTTATTTATAATGTAGTAAATGCTTTTAAGGAAAATATTTCACAACATCTAATAAAGCCCCTTCAAGAGGTTTTAAAAAGTTTTAAAATAGTAGACTCAAATCAATTGAATAAAACGCTGGAAGTGCTTTTGAAAAATATTGAAGCTTCAGGATTGATAAAATATGAATATTGGGGTCTATTAGATTTTGCATACCCAATAAATAAGATGAAAAGTGGTCATTACTGTATGGTGTGTATAAGTTTTACTTCAAGCATTATGGATGAATTTGAGCGTAGAGTAAAACTGAATGAGAATATTATTCGCCACTTGTCTGTACGGGTTAATGAGTTTTTTAAAGGTAAATCTTACATGATGGATAAACAAATTGAGGAGAAAAGTGCATAATGATGAAAAGACGAAATAGTTTTAATAATTCTTACGTGTCTGTAAATAACAGAACTGGCTTTAGGCGTCCTAAGGTCTGTCCTCTTGCTGCATCTAAAGATGAGGACATAGACTATAAGAATATAGATTTATTGTCCAAATTCACCTCTGACTATGGTAGAATATTACCTAGAAGGTTAACAGGTGTGTGCGCAAGAAAACAAAGAAAGTTGCGCTTAGCAATTATAAGAGCACGCTTTTTAGCTCTTGCTCCTTACTGTACTAAAAAAGTTAGGTAATTTATGTTAATAATTTTAAAGGAAAATATAACAACTTTAGGTAAGATTGGTGAAGTTGTCAAAGTTAAGCCAGGTTATGCACGTAATTTTCTTTTTCCACAAAAAAAGGCGATGAAAGCCACTAAGGAAAATTTAATAAAGTTAGAGGAACAGCGTTTATTATTGGAAGAAGAAAATACCAAAAAATTAAATGTAGCAAAAGTGCTTGCATCATCACTGCATGATAAATTTATTATATTAATAAAGCAAGCTTCAGAGGATGGAAAGATTTTTGGCTCTGTAACCACACGTGAAATTGCAAAAACTTTATTACAAGAAGGATATGATATAAGTCATCATAGTTTATCTTTTGGTGGAATAAGTATCAAAAATTTGGGCGAGTATCAAGTGAATATAGAATTACATAGTAAAGTGATAGTGCCAATTACTATATACGTTGTCAGATCTGAGAAAGATGCACATGAATTAAGGCAAGCAAAGTTGCAAAATCAGAAATCTGAGCAACAAGAGGCAGAGCAAGATGCGAGTAAAGAAACTACTGATGGTGATGATAGCTGATCAAAGATGATCCCTTGTTATAGTCGTAAAGAAATGTCTTCCATTGCTAAGCTGGTATCATCCCAGTGCTCCTTTCATGTCATTCCAGTGCATGACACTGGGATCCAGTTTATTTCATCATGGACATTATTTTATGCTTCTAGAATCCGTTGTCCATTGAATAATTTGCAAATACTTTTATATCTGGATTCCAGTGTCATGCACTGGAATGACACCATTATTGGAATAAATCAAAAATGATCCCACGCTATAGCCGCAAAGAAATCTCTTCTATTTGGGAAGAAAAAAATAAGTTCAACATATGGCTCAAAATAGAAAAATTAGCATGTGAAGCTCAAGCAAAATTAAAAGTTATTCCAAATGATGTTGCTGAAAAGCTCTCTGGTGCTATTGAATTTGATATTGAGCGTATTAACGAAATTGAATCCATTGTAAAACATGATGTTATAGCTTTTTTGACATATATTTCTGAAAAAGCGGGAGTTGATATTCGTTATCTCCATTACGGAATGACAAGTTCTGATGTTTTAGATACATGCCTTGCAGTGCAGTTGAAAGAGTCATGTGATATTTTACTCAAGAATCTAAAAAATTTACTTATAGTATTGAAAAAAAAAGCTGAGGACTATAAAGATATTGTTTGTGTTGGGCGCAGTCATGGAATGCATGCAGAAGCAATAACTCTTGGATTAAAATTTGCTAGATTTTATGCTGAATTTAAACGCAATTATCAGAGATTAATTAGCGCGCAAAAAGAGATCTCAATTTGTAAAATATCAGGTGCAGTAGGTAATTTTGCAAATATTAATCCATTTGTTGAAGAGTATGTAGCGAAAGAAATGGGACTCATACCTGAAACCATATCGTCTCAAGTCATCCCTCGTGATAGACATGCCATGTTCTTTTCAATTTTGGGAGTAATTGCAAGCTCAATAGAAAATATTGCAATTGAGATTCGTCATTTGCAAAAAACTGAAGTCGGCGAAATCTCTGAATATTTTTCCACTGGGCAGAAGGGAAGTTCTGCTATGCCGCATAAGTGTAATCCTATTTTAAGTGAGAATTTGACTGGGCTCTCACGCTTAGTACGCAGCTATGTTTTTCCTGCATTAGAAAATGTTGCATTATGGCACGAACGAGATATATCGCACTCGTCTGTGGAAAGGTGCATTGCCCCTGATGCTTGTATAACAATGGATTTTGCTTTAGTGCGATTAACAGATTTGATAGATAAATTGGCGATCGATAAGGAAAACATTGAAAAGAACTTAAACTCTTCAAAGGGTTTAATTTTCTCACAACGTGTATTGCTTGAGTTGGTAAGTAGTGGTTTAACTAGGGAAGAGGCATATAAAATTGTTCAGAATAATGCAATGAAAGTAAAGCAAGATAACAGTGATTTTCTGTTCGAATTGAAACAAGATAAATCCTTGCACGGAATTATTGACTCTGAAAAACTTGAGTCTTTGTTTGATTTGAAGTATTATATGAAACATATAGATTACATATATAGCAAGGTTTTTAATTAGGCTGAGTAGCTCAGTGGTAGAGCAGGAGGATCATAATCTCTTGGTCGGGGGTTCAAATCCCTCCTCAGCCACTCAAGCTAAGCTATGGTTTGGCGATAGCAGCGCACTTGACAAAATAACGTGATTCATTGTCAATTAACTGAAGTTTTTTTTCAGTTGTTCATATAGTATATGGAATAATGTATGTGAAGTGATAAAGATACAACATTTGTTGTATCTATTCAGGGGAATGGCTAATGGTATCCGTTCAAGAAAGTGGTAAGGTAGATGAGAAAAGACAACTAAATGAATTTCATCCGAGTAGCTGACACTGGCATCTATATAAAGACAATCTAATGCACTCATTTAAAGTGAAGTTTTCTGGATCCCAGTGTCTAGGCACTGGGATGACAAGAAAAGAGTTGACTTGAATGACACCGAATAGGCACTGGGACAGAGGCTACTTGAATAATATTTCACCATGTCATTCCAGCACTTGATGCTGGAATCCAGAAGTTTTTGAGCACAAAAGTCATGCTAAGTTTTTGTTGTTAAGAAAGGCTGGATAGCTACTTGCATGACACCATTTGTTACTGTATTTTTGTCTATCTTATTTTGCTACCCTACCGAACGAATACACAAAATCTAACTTTTTTCTATACAACCAGCCAGGTCAAGAAAGGTGAATCTATCTCTTGTTGCAAATGTAAGATTGACTACCTTGCAGTATTGCTCTTTGTTCCAATTAAGATGCTCCGGTAAGTACGGAATTGATAGATCTTCAAATACTTTCTGCAGGTGTTTTGCAGATAGTAAATTTTGCTTAATTAAACTAGAAATATTACTCCATTCTTTGCAAATAATCTCTTGAATTTTTTGCTGCATCATTTGCTTCTGCTTTAGAATTTTTATAAATTCGGTATTACCAAAGCACTGAGTTATATGTTTTACATCTAAAGTGATCGGTTTGGTAATCGGGTTTTGTATTGACAATATCTCCTCTTGCAAGTTAGCCATGGTAATCGTTGTCACAGCAATTTTTTCCCCATGTAACGAGGAGGAATAATCCTGTGTTACCATCTCAATTGCATGAGCTATCATATGTTCTCCTTGACTTGCAGAGTAGCTGCCTTTTGACATCACCATTCCGAGTCCTGAAATCAATAAGGCTTCCATAAGTAATAAAACTACTCTTTTATCTTTTTTAGCAAGTGCCAAGTGTTCTCTGAGCAAAATTTCCTCCAGATTGCGAACAAGTTTAAAGGGTAATTCATTATATTCTGTGCCAAGTAATAGATGAGATAATAGCCAATCGGCTTGTACTGTTGAACGGCAGATGAAATCTGCAAATCCACTTAATGTGAGGCGTGGTGGTGCGTTGGCAATTATATCGGTATCAATGTATATTGCCTTTGGAAGATGTGCTCCGAACGATTTTTTATATCCATCAACTAATATTGAAGCGTTTGCAGAGCTATATCCATTCATGGAAGCAGCTGTTGGAAAGGATATGTAGTCTTTGCCTTCTAAATAGCTTGCGTACTTACAGATATCATTAACAGTGCCACTGCCAAATGCAACCATTAAGTCACTATCTTTTGCTTTATTTCTAACTAGGTTTACAGCTTGGAGAGAAGCAGCACTGTTCAGTCCATTTGGTGTCATCCAAGTAGCGTGACACTGCGATCCATCATAGTCACGCGCTGGAATGACAGGTGTGGCTGGAATAATTAAATGAGAAACTTTATTAAGTATGTTTTTGTTTAAAAGTTTTGCTGTATTTTCATCTGCAATCAGAAAAATGTCATTTCCGTATTGTCTACATATTTCATAGATATTATCAGCAAGTACTTTTACTTCCCTAATAAGAACTTGTTCTGTGTGCTGTAATATTTGTTTTAAATATCGCATAGAATGTTTACAATACGGTAATGTTAGTATTTCAAGATTGATATGAAGATTGACCCTGTAGAACTAACTAAGAAATTAATTTCTTTTAGAAGTATAACACCAAAAGACGATGGGGCAATAGAGCATATAGCAGCCATTCTCAAGAAAAGTGGTTTTGAATGTGAGATTTTAGAGTTTGGTGATAAAGTTAAAAATCTTTATGCGAAATATATAAATGGAGTACCAAACTTGTGTTTTGCTGGACATGTTGATGTTGTACCACCAGGTGAGTTAAAAGATTGGATATCTGATCCATTTAAGCCAGAAGTTAGAGATGGAATGCTATATGGAAGAGGAGCATCTGATATGAAAGGCGGAGTAGCTGCATTTATTGCTGCTATCGTAGATTCAGTTGCAGGTAAGTTTCGATTCAGCGGTTCAATCAGTGCATTGATTACCAGCGCTGAAGAAAGCACGGAAGAACATGGAACAAAGGCCGTTTTGGAATGGATGAAAAGCAAGCAAAAAAAGATAGATTTTTGTGTAGTTGGCGAACCAACTAGTAGTGAGAAATTAGGTGATACCATAAAAATAGGTAGAAGAGGTTCTGCAACATTTAAATTGATTTGCCATGGTAAACAAGGGCACGTTGCCTACCCAGATCTAGCAGATAATCCAATATATAAAATGGTATCGATACTAAGTAAGATAAAAGATACCACTTTTGATACTGGTAATAAATACTTTCAGCCTTCACATTGCGAAATTACTACTATCGACGTTGGAAATAATACTAATAATCTAATACCTAGTTCAATAGCAGCAGGTTTTAATGTTCGATATAACAATACACAAACACCAGACGTTTTATATAAGATGATTGATGCAATATGCACCAATGTGACTAACGATTATAAACTGTCTATGCAGAGCAGCAGAAACGTTTTTCTCTCTATTCCTGATAGAAATACTGATATTATGCTTGATGCGATAAATAAAATTACCGGCATTGATGCTGTGCTGAGTACAAATGGTGGCACATCTGATGCTGCGTTTATTAAGGATATTTGTCCAGTAATTGAATTTGGTATGATCAACAAAACCGCACATCAGGTAAATGAATGCGTATCAATAGACGATATACATAAATTAACAGCTATATATAAGGAGTTTATAAAAAATTATTTTTACCCCACTAATAAAATATTAAACCAGATCAATGTAATTGGTAATACGCCTGATGGTCCATTATTAGCTTGAGGTGCAGTTGCATAGAGAAGAAAACTTACTAGACACATTTTACCAGCCCCTTATTATAATATTAAGGGTATTTTTGACTCAAAACTTGTCTTTGATCTGTGTGAGCTCAATAACAAAAATTCAGTAGAAAGCTTATTGGCGAAAATTATCTGTTCAGCAGAGTGACAAAATAAGATAGACAAAAAAGCTATAAGAACAAATAGTGTCATGCAACACTGGCTTTTGTACACAAAACGTTGTAAAGCGCTTTTGTCAACCTGGATCCCAGCTCGGATAACAAGAAAAGAAGCACTGGTTTCACATAGATCTGAATAGATATAATTTCTTAAACATTTATAGCTCACATAAAACCCGGTCTGACTGTCATAAAGGCTACTCATTGCAGCAGACAACTTTCGCACTACTTCAAATTCTAATTTTCAACTTAAAGAGGTACATAATGTCAAATAACTTCAATTTCAAAGAATTTTTTCACCATCACGAAGCAAATAGCACTTTAGATGATATACAAAGGTACTGCATACTGTGGCAATCAGTGATATCACAGGCAATGATTGATGCAGCAAGTAACTGTAAAAAAACAGAAAGCTTGGTAGAGAAACGTAAAGCAATTTCCTGGCTATCAGACTTCAGTCAAGATTTTGTTGAAACATGTATACTGGCTGATTGCGATCGGTTATACGTAAAAAACAAAATACAGCCAATTCTAAAAAAGATAAAGCCCTTTTAATGAGGTTTACCCCTCTCACCAAGAAAAATATCATTTAATCTTTTTTCTATAGCTTCATCTATATCTTGGATTAATAGCTGCTTTATCATATTCACTTTCCGTTCTGCCTCTTGAAGATTATTGTTACCGTAACTGTTCTTATTACTATAACCATAACTACTGCCATTTGGTTTATTACCCATTTTTCTTCTTGTGCTGAGTATCTGAACTATCTTCTCCTTGAAAAAAGACTTCCAGCCTGTGCCAGAAAATAATTTGTAGAGAAAATGCGGAGTAAGAAACGCTACTAATATTCTAATAGAAACTCCATAACCCAAATCATCTCTATTTTCATAATACCATTTTAAATATTGATATAAATGGTAAAATGCATTTTTGAAAGAGCTAAATTCTACAGCATACCAAAAGCCACTGGTGAGAAACATGAGCATAATGCTCGATGTATAAAGATACAAAGTGAAAAAAAATAGCTTGACAACTATATCTTTCAAACTGCCCAGTATGTAATTAAATAACCTTAATTTATAAAAAAGTGATATCATTTCACGCACACTTCAATAAAGCTGGGGTGGAAGGATTCGAACCTTCGCGTGGCGGTATCAAAAACCGCTGCCTTACCACTTGGCTACACCCCAATATTGTTTATATCAATAACATTATTAACCCAATTAGTAAAAGATTTATTCGCTTTTCCTATGGGTATTATCAAAACGGCTGGTTGACCATAAGAATGCATTGCCTCGATTTTTTCTACAATCTTATCAGCCTGATCATTCCTACTTTTCATAATTGCCACTACTTCACAATTACTATTAATTTTACCTTCCCATAAATACAGAGAATTTACTTCAGGAAATATATTTACACACACAATTAACTTCTCGTTTAACAATTCTTCAGAAATAGCCTGAGCCTCTTTCAAGTTTGAAAAAGTTATATAGACTAAAACTAAATTGCTCATTAATCGCTACATAAATGCATTTTTACTATACTCTACTTAGATTTATTCATCAAGAGAAAATAGGAGAGACCTCTTCAGTGCTTGACACACAGAAATTGAAGATGTAATTTAGTAGCTCTCCCCTTGTCATCCCAGTAGTTCTCCTCTTGTCATCCCAGTGCGTGACACTGGGATCCAGCCTTTTTTACCAACAAAAACTTAGCATAAACTTTCGTGCTCAAAAAATTCCTGGATTCCAGTGGGCTTTGTTGCATAGGTCAAATAAAAAGAACTGGCAGTTACTGACAAAATTCACTATAAGACAAGCATTTAACCTACTAAAGAAAAATATGCCACAAAAAATGAGAGTCAGTAACTGCCATGAATATAACAAATTTCTCCAAGAGAGGGGAAATATTTTTTATTACGTCAATGATGCCATAGAAAATTGGTACGAAAAAGGTCCAAAAATGGCTGGTGGCAACTATATTTATAGCGATAAGGTCGTGATTCTGGTTCACATAATAACTTATTTATTTAGAATAGATCTGAGACAAACAGCGGGATTTATAGCAGGGTACCTTGAGCAAGTAAGGAAAAACTTGCAAGTTATTAGCTATTCCCAGGCCTCAAGAAGGCTTAAAAAACTTAACATCAAAATTAATGATCGAAGACATGATAAAAATAATACAGAAGATATTGAGATTGCCATAGATAGTACTGATCTACAATAATATTCCAGGTCATAGCAAGGCAAATGGTACAGATAGAAAGTATCGCTGCTATGAGCAAACAAGAAAACTGCATGTAATGCTAGAGATAGGTAGCAAAAAAGTTATAGCAGCAAAATACAGTGGCGGAGTTTATTCTGACCACTATGGAGCATGTGATCTTATTGCAAGGATTGATGTTAAATATAATATAAGCACACTATATGCAGACAGGGCATATAATCGAAAGAAGTTATACAAACTGTGCGATGAGCTTGACATAAAGACAAGGATTCCTCCGCAAAATAATGCAATAGAGCATCCAAAGTTGGATTATATGGATGAGAGAAATTCTACAATCAAGCTCATAAAGTCATATGATGAAGATGGTATGAAGAGGTGGAAAAAAGAGATAAATTATGGGAAGAGATCTTATATAGAAAGTTTTTTCTCGCGACTGAAGCAAACATTTGGGTTTAGTTTTAGAAACAAATCTGAGGTTAATCGTGAGAGAGAACTGCTACTCAAGTGTTATTTGCTTAACAAATTTACTGATATAGGCATGGCTAAATTTGAGATAGCTTCATGAATTTATTCCACGTTACCTATTATCCGAAGAGTGATGCAACAAAGCCATTCCAGTGTCAGCTACTTGCATGACACCACCTACTATGTAATTTACTTTTTTATATAATAAATATTATTAATTTATCAAGATATTAGTTGACAAGTAGTGTAATTTATACCATTATTAAGATATATAGTTAATATCTTAATAAATAATATGCCAAAATATGTTAATCGCATTGCTCAACCTATTGTATTAAAAGTCTGTACTGATAAGGAACATCCTAGAGTTAAAGTGTTTTGTAAAACTGAAGATAGAGAAGATGGACAAGTTGAAATAAGACTCTCAAAACAGAAAATTGCGGAGTTTTTAAATCAATTTGCCAATAAAGGAAAGCACCAAATTTCTATCAGTAAAAATGTAGAACAAGGTATAATTAAAGATATAGAAGGTATACGTAGAGAAAATGGTAGATATGTATACAAAGCACCGGATTTATCAGCTGAAGAACAATATAATAAATTATTTGAAAGTGAGAAAGCTATTCAATTTAATTTGAATACTTTTATGTCAGATAGTATATCTAAAATTGTACAATTAAAAGATAGATTTGAAGAAATTTTAGATTTTGATTCCAAAAAGGGCTATGTCACTCATTAAGTTACTTTATTACTTTTGTAAAATTAGAGAATAGGCAAGATTTTGTTGCATTTCTCGAGTCTGATAATATTATATCTGAACAAGATTTTATGAATTATATTGATGGAAAAAAAGAACAAACGAAAAAGTTATTAATGATGCAGTTTTTATCGCAATTCTTACCTATTCTTGATGTTCAGAGCATTGAAAAGCGAGAAGGAGATCAATTTTATTATGATGACATAATATATAAGGAATTAAATAATAATTTATCTTCAACAGAACTATGGATCTATACTGAGCAAGAACAAATCAAATGTGCGTTAAATGATGTGGAGATAGGATGCTACTTAGAATTTAGTTATTTTTGCTATGCTTGTAATGAAGAAGATGTCATTGAGGATGAGGGGCATTCTATGTTGGTGTATAAAGCAGAGAATGATAAATACATATTTTTTGACCCTAATAAAGGAGCGGTTGGCTTTTGTCCTGATACAGGAGCTGCCAATTTTACATTAGAGGAAATTTGTAGGGTAATGGAACTTGCTGTAAACCGTTATTCATATGATATGTATATTGAAAATTTTGCAGATTATTGCCAAGTTTATATTATGCTTAGAAATGCAACACTAATGTTAAAGAAAGCCGAAAAGCTTTACGAAACAATGGAAAAAATAAATTCAAAAATAATTGATATATCAGTTGATAAAGGTATGAATAAATTGTTGCTTACACCTGCAAGTCTGTGAACGATATAACTTGATCTTTTTGGCTATTTACCAAGTATAGACATCAACTCATTCCATTCTCTTTTACCAATGCCACTTTCTTCTCTCGTAACATTTTCTCCTTTTATTAGCTTGCGAATTATTTCAAGACCAGTTTTTGAAATGCAGGCTGATTTTAGCGAGTATTCAACAAAAGCATTATAGGCCAGCGGGACCCATTTCTTCACTATGTCCAACATAACTTCTGCATAGACTCTAATTTCATATTGGGCGTGCTGATCAGCTCTAAGTCTTAAAAAGTGAAGAAGGTTGTGTAAATCTATTTTCCAATAAAACTGAGTATAGTAATTAAGTGTTAGATTAGTTCGGGCAATTTCCCTTGCAAGGCCCTGTTCAATAAATTTCTCATAATGAGAATATACTAAATTAGAATCATTTATTAGAGAATCTATTATTTCTTTTGAAGTACTTGAGTCAAAAGCTTCACCGCTGCCTTGTTTATTATTATCAGATTGTTTTGCAACCTGTTCTGGTATATAAAATTCATTATCAAGTATCGAATACCTTCCGGAATATTCATTCACATTTGCAGTTCTATGTCTTATCCACTGTCTTGCAATAAAAATTGGAAGTTTCACGTGAAACTTAATTTCACACATTTCAAATGGAGTTGTATGATGATTTCTCATCAAATATTTTATAAGCGCCTCATCTTGATTTATCTGTTTCGTTCCCTTTCCATAAGAAACGCGAGCAGCTTGAACTATGGCGCTATCAGAGCCCATATAATCAATTACTCGAACAAATCCATGATCTAACACCTTATGTTCTTCGTATAGAATTTCATCTATCTCTTTTACTGTAGTTCGCTTATTCATAACATGTCCTCAAGGAAATATCGGCTCCACACGAATTGAGTTTTTCGTCCATCGCTTCATAGCCTCTCCATAAATGATGTGAGTTATTTATTGTAGTTTCTCCTTTAGCTACCAAAGAAGCGAGAATTAAAGCTGCTGTTGACCTTAAGTCATTAGCATGCAGATTAGCTCCAGATAGGCTCTTTGTTCCACTTATAGTAGCTTTACTTTTTTCGATGCTGATATTAGCGCCTAATTTTCTTAGCTCATTTGCATGTGCAAATCTACTTTCAAAAATGTTCTCTTCAATGATTGATATTCCATCTGCAATGCACATTGCAGACATTAGTTGTGGTTGCATATCACTGGGAAAGTTGGGATATGGATTTGTTGCAACGTGAGCAGATTTAATAGAGCCATTTTTTCTAGAAATAATAATACCATCATCATGTAACTCAACTCTGGCTCCTATAGTCTTCAATTCATTTGCAATACATTCTATATCAGACAAACTTACTCCTTCCAACTTTAGCTCGCCGTCGGTAATGACAGCAGCCAAAGCATAAGTACCGGCCTCTATGCGATCTGGTATTATTTTATGCTCACACCCATTTAATGCTTCAACACCTTCTATTGTGATTTTTGTATTATTAACTTCAATATTGGCACCCATAATCTTCAGAAACTCTATTAAATCAAGAACTTCCGGCTCGATTGCAGCATTGTTTATTATTGTTACTCCCTCTGCAAGTGTTGCTGCCATTATTATATTTTCTGTTGCACCAACACTCACTTTTTCAAATGTTATTTCTTTGCCTTGCAATTTCCCCTTTGTTGTTGCAGTTATATTACAGCTATCAATTTCAATTTTAGCTCCCATTGCTTCAAGTGCCTTAATATGAATGTCAACAGGACGTTTTCCAATATTACATCCACCAGGAAATACTGTTGAAACTCTACCAAATCTGCTGAGCATTGGACCTAGCATTAAAAAAGATGCTCGCAGTCTGCTTGCAATTTCATGTGATATTAAATAGTTATTGATATTGCTACAGTCAATTTCCAAAGTGTGATTTGCTTTATAGTCTTTATTGCATATAAAATTTACTTCTGCACCAAGACTCTTAAGCAGCTCAGACATCAAATGCACGTCAATTAAATCAGGTACGTTATGCAAAGTTATTGAAGAATTACTAAACAAGCTTGACGCCATTATTGGCAAGACTGCATTCTTTGAACCATTAATCTTGATTTTTCCAATCAAGGGCTTATGGTTACTTCTTACTAATATTTTATGCATTTAATCAAGCGATAGAACTTATCAAGTAAGTATAATAGGTTAGCGGTAAAAGGCAAAATTTTGCTTTTTCTTCTTCTGTCATTCGAGTAGCTGAAACTGGGATCCATTTCTTCATCATCATCAAAATGTTATATTTCAACATTACTTTTATGCTGACCAATTTAACTGGATTCTAGTTTCAGCTACTCGAATAACATTTTCGTAGTCGATTCAAAATAGCATAATTAACTACACCTTTCCAAAGATGAGAGACGCGTTGGTACCACCAAAACCAAATGAATTAGAAAGCGCATATTGAATTTTATGCTCTTGAGCTTTAAGTGGTACAAAATTTAAATCACACCCTTCTGAAGGTTTGTGTAGGTTTAAAGTTGGTGGAACAATTCCATTGTTTAATGCAAGGATACTAAATATTGCTTCAACACTTCCTGCGGCACCAAGTAAATGTCCTATAGAAGATTTAGTCGAGGAAACAGGTATTTTATAGGCATAGTCACCGAATAACTGCTTCATTGCTATTACTTCAACTTTATCCCCAAGTGTTGTTGAAGTCCCATGTGCATTGATATACCCAATTTGACTTGGGCTTACTTGTGCACTCCTTAAAGCAAGTTCCATTGCCTTAAGTGCGCCTCTTCCTTCTGGATGTGGTGCTGTGATGTGGTGCGCATCTCCTGTTAACCCATATCCAGTGAGTTCTGCATATATTTTTGCTTCCCTTTTTTTTGCATGTTCATATTCTTCCAGAACTAATATACCTGCCCCTTCGCCCATGACAAATCCATCGCGTTCTTCGTCCCATGGCCTTGAGGCCTCTTCAGGATTATCATTGAATTTAGTTGATAGCGCCTTCATCGATGCAAAACCTGCAATTCCAACTCTGCATAACGCACTTTCTGCTCCGCCTGCAATCATAATGTCAGCTTCACCGAGTTTTATAGCTCTTGCTGAGTTTATAATCGCATGCGCACCTGTTGCACATGCAGTTACCGCTGAGTCATTTGGACCTATAAATTCGTATTTAATAGAAATATGACCAGATATCAAATTTATTAGACTTGCAGGAACAAAAAATGGGCTAACACGTCTAGGCCCCTTCTCCTGCATGGTAATTACATTTTCCTGAATTGATGGAAGACCACCTATACCAGAACCAATAGCTACACCTATTCGCTCTTTATTAATATTTTTATTTTCCAAAATTAGTGAATCTTCTACTGCCTGAACAGCTGCTGCAATTCCGTAGTGAATAAAACGATCTGTTCTTTTTAGGTCTTTTTCAAAAATATAATCTAGTGGATTAAAATAATGCTCAATGTTATCGGATTGCACAGGCACCTGCCCTGCAACCTGACAAGCAAGATCAGAAGAGTCGAACCTATCTGTATTGATTGCTTTGATGCCAGATTTACCTTCTTTCAGCTTTGACCAGGTGTTATTAACATCTGCTGCTAGTGGAGTAATTAAGCCGACACCGGTAACTACTACTCTTCTGCTCATTCAACATCAATTGTTTGCTTTGTTTACTATATATTCAACTATCTGTTCCATAGTTTCCATTTTTTGCGCATCTTCATCAGGAATCTCTATACCAAACTCTTCTTCAGCTGCCATAATTATTTCAACTGCATCTAAACTATCTGTGCCATGGTCTGAAAGCTTTGAAGAACTACCAAATCCCTCTACATCCTTACTGATGTGCTCCAGTATAATCTTCTTTACTTTTTCTTCTATATCTTCCCTAGTGCTTTTTGCTAATTCGCTCATTTCTTACTAAAAAATAACCTATTCTCTGATGTTATAAGAAATTTTGATGTTTGCAATAGCTTTTATGATTATATAAACTATTAAAAACTTCTTATCTCTTAGCACTCGATAGTTAATAAATTTAAAAATGCTAGACGAAACAACAAAAAATTTGCTTGTTGTAGAAGTGAATAAGCTCTTACCTGAAAATAGCGAGAATAGACTTATATCAGCTATGCGTTATGTGCTTCTTGCTCCTGCAAAACATATACGTTCTTTTTTAGTTATAGCATCTTCGTCGATATTCAACATAAAGGTTGAAAAAGCAATAACAGCAGCAGCAGCAATTGAATTTATTCATGCTTACTCCCTAATTCACGATGATCTGCCATGTATGGATAACAGTGACACCCGCAGAGGCCAGCCAAGCTGCCACAAAAAATTTGGTGAAGCAACAGCAGTACTGGCCGGAGATGCATTACTTACCCTGGCTTTTGAGGTATTATCTTTGTTAAATTGTGAGATCATAAAAGTGCTCTCTCAAGCAATAGGAATGAAGGGAATGGTGGGAGGGCAGATTTTAGATATAGGTGCAGATTTTGACAAAATAAAAGAAATTCATTTGATGAAAACTGCAAAACTATTTGCAGCTTCATGTGAAATAGGGGCTATAATAGGAGGCGCTACAGACAAGGAGCGGGAAGCATTATATAACTATGGAATAAATCTAGGGCTTATTTTTCAATCCAAGGATGATATCGAAGATTATGAGCAAGATAAAACAAACAATTTAATGTCCGTGCTTGGCAAAAATGAAATGGAAAATTATATAGATAGTCTCTTTAAACAGGCCTCAGATAATTTAAGTACGCTTTCAGGGAATACTAATGACTTATATGATTTATTGAATCAAGTAAAAAAAGATGGTTAGAAAAATTATATTACAAATGTTTATCTCTGTAGTAATGATTCTCGCTTTAGCTTCTGCTTTTATAATTACGATTGTTTATATAAACAAAGATAAACCAGAGAAAAGGGAAAAGCTTTACGAAATAAATGCTACACATGGTGGTTTGACACAGATGATAGCAAGTTATTTGGTCAGGCCGATACTTGAATCAGCTCTTGATCGTTATATTGAAAAGCATGGGTTAGCAGAATATTTAGAAGAAATAACACAGCAAAAAGAAGAAGAGATGATAAATTTTTATGAAATTACTGAAGGCAGTGGCAGTAAAGTTTTCTGTGGCCAAGAAGTTCTGCTACAAATGTACAAAGTCTCCAACAACCTAGCAACGCTACTTCCGACTGATGTCAATTTGAAAATAGGTCAGGATTACTTAAAAGAAGTGAGTTTAGGGGTAATAGGTATGAAAGAAGGCGGAGAGCGTGTAGTTACTATTGCTGCTGATGACAACAAAATGAGTTTTAACTCTTATTACATCAAACTGATTGAAGTAAAAGATAAATATCCCGATTCAGTAAATAACCTGATGATTTTTAATGACTTAATTAACAAAACTGGAAAACGAGTAAAATGTGGCGATGAGATATCAGTTCAATATAGCATAAAGAGACATAATGGTGAGTATATAATCAAAGATCAAATAGTGCAGTTTAAGGTTGGTGACAAAAAAATACCACTTGCTATAGAACTTGGAGTTGTGGGAATGAGAGCTGGTAATAAAAGAACAGTTCTTTCTCCACCTGATCTTTTAACTGATGTGTTAACAAAAGGCATAGATTGTGATATTGCAATAATTGATTTAAGCTTGAATTCTACTATTGCAAAATAGCTTAAAGAATTACGAAGTAAGAAAAAATAAAACCTCTTGAATGCTCTATATTACTTAAAGTAAGCTTCCTCTAAAGTATAAATTTAGATAAATCAAGCTGCTTTGAAATTGACTCTAGTTTATCTCTTACATATTTGCTATCTATAACAAATTTTTCATTATTTTTTTCAGAAGCGATAAAACTTATTTCATCCAAAAGCTTCTCCATGACAGTATGAAGTCTTCTTGCACCTATATTTTCCACTTCTCTATTAACTGTAAATGCTATTTCAGCTATAGTCTCTATACCATCATCAGTAAACTCAAGTGTTACATTTTCCGTTTTCATTAACGCTATATACTGTTTTAACAAACTAGATTCTGGTTCCTTTAATATTTTTATTAGATCCTCTTGAGTAAGCGCCTTAAGTTCCACTCTAATTGGCAATCTACCCTGTAATTCTGGTAAAAGATCAGATGGCTTAGATAAATGAAAAGCACCAGATGCAATAAATAATATATAGTCTGTTTTTACGGGGCCATACTTAGTTGAAACAGTTGTTCCCTCAAGTAATGGTAACAGATCGCGCTGCACTCCTTCTCTGTTAACTTCACCTTTTATTTCTGTACGTGCTGCAATTTTATCTATTTCATCTAAAAACACTATACCTTCATTGCTAACAAGATCAATCGCTTCTTTGACTATCTTGTCTTCATCCATTAACCTTTCGCTTTCTTCATTAATCAATATTTCACGTGCTTCTTTCACTTTAACTGTAATAGTTTTTGTTTTTTTGCTCCCATTAAACATCTTGCCCACGATTTCTGTTACGTTCATCACACCAATTTGCCCACCTGGCATGCCAGGTATATCAAAAGTGGGTAACATACCCTTGCTCTCCCTGACGTTAATAGAAACTTCTCCATCTTCAAATTCCTTATTTCTCAGTCTTTCTCTGAAAACTTTTTTGCTTTCCTCGGTTGCATCTTCACCAACCATGGAGTTGACTATTATCTTTTCAGCCAAACCTAAAGCTTTTTCAGTTAAGGCTTTACGTGCTTTTTCCTTAACTAAAACTATTGCTGCGTCAACTAAATCACGTATTATCGAGTCAACATCACGTCCAACATATCCTATTTCAGTAAATTTCGTTGCTTCAACTTTTATAAAAGGTGCACCAGCAAGCTTTGCTAAACGGCGAGCTATTTCAGTTTTACCAACTCCCGTATGGCCTATCATGAGTATATTCTTAGGTATAATCTCTTCACGTAGTGGAAGTGGGACTTTATTTCGACGCCAACGATTTCTGAGTGCAATAGCAACAGCGCGCTTTGCATCATTCTGCCCGATTATAAATCTGTCTAATTCTTTAACTATCTTCTGTGGTGGTAGATCATCTAATAAAGCTTGTGAGCTTTGAATGCTACTACTTCCTATACCTTCATTTTCATAGAGGCTATTTTTCTCATTACAGTCATCATTATTATCAAATTGACCTACTACAGATTGACTAGAAAAATTAGCACACAAAGTTCTTGACATATTACTCCTCTATTTTTTCGATAATTAGATTATGGTTTGTATAAACACATATATCGGCAGCTATCTTCATAGCCTTTTTTGCAATCTCCTCTATTGATATTCCTTCAACGTCAATCAAAGCTTTTGCTGCAGATAAAGCAAAATTTCCTCCAGAGCCAATGGCTGCAATGCCATCTTCAGGTTCAAGAACATCACCCGTTCCTGTAATGACCAATGAAATAGACTTGTCTGCCACGATCATCATAGCTTCTAATTTTCTTAGATATTTATCCATTCTCCAGTCTTTTGCAAGTTCAACACATGCCCTCATTAACTGTCCTGGGTGCTTATCAAGTTTAGATTCTAGCCTTTCGAAGAGAGTAAATGCATCAGCTGTTGCTCCAGCAAAACCGGCAATTACGGAATCACCAGAAAGACGCCTAACTTTTTTTGCTCCAGATTTTATAACGGTATGGCCTAGCGAGACTTGCCCATCACCTATTACTACTACATTTTTGTCTCTTCTAATTGACAGTATAGTAGTACCATACATTTTACTGCTGTCATGATGAATCATTTTTTTGTTATTTTAATTAGTTATATTATATTAAGATTATAACTTATAATATAGTACTTTTCTTATAACATTTAAAGTGTAGATGCAAAACATAATTCATCCAAATCTGGAAAAAGATATAAATAATTGGTTCAAAACAAAATTTAATGGTTTTACATTACCATTTTATAGCTCCATAGATCTTAGGAATTCAGGCTACAAAATTGCTCCAGTAGACGCCAATTTATTTCCTGCAGGGTTTAATAACCTAAGTGAAGTATCAAAAGCGATAGCAGCAAAATTGATAAAAAGCTACTTCGAAACAAAACAATATAAAAAGGCCCTTATAATACCGGAGAATTACACACAAAATAAAATGTATATAGAAAATGTATTTGCCATAGAAAAGGTACTGCAACTCGCAGGTTTTGAAACTAGAATTGGCCTCTTTCATAATGAAACGTACAATTTAATAGAACAGTATGAAACTGTTGTGAAAGAAAACTCTTTGCTGAAGACAACTTCAGGATTTGTGCCTGATGTTATTATACTGAACCGTGATATGACGAGCCACATTCCAGACACGCTAGAAAACGTAAAACAAGAAATAGTGCCAAGTCCATTATATGGCTGGCACAGTAGGCAGAAATTTCAATATTTTGAAATCTATCAAAAATTAGTGTCCGAATTTTGTGGCGAATTTAAAATGGACCCATGGCTTATTTCTGTGCTTACAGAAAGCTGTAATGGAGTTGACTTTAATGATGATTCATCACTAAGAGCAGTAGCGACTAAAGTTGACCAAATATTATCTCTAGTGCAAAAAAAATATGAGGAATATGAAATAAAAACACAACCTTACGTTTTTATCAAAGCAAGCAATGGCACATATGGAATGGGCATTATAACAGCAACAAGTGGAAAGGAAATATTAAATCTCAATAAAAAAAAGCGTCATAAAATGAAAAAGATAAAAGAAGGAATAGCAATCAATAGTGTTATTATACAAGAAGGTGTACCAACTATTGACATATTTAAAAGTAGTTCTGCAGAACCGCTAATATACTATATAGGAGATACTCCAACATGTTACTTATACCGATGTAATAGCAGGAAAGATGTATATTCTAGCTTGAATTCCACTGACTGTGAATTTTATGACATCAGCCAAGAAAATAAAACTTTGCCACTTTGGAATATTGTTAGCAAATTAGCAGTGCTAGCATTGGCAGTAGAAATTAAGTCTTTTCATCTCTAATAATTAATTTCTACAATGCTGCTATTATGCTGAATATGGTGAGCGTCATCAAGTCCAGTAGAAGGATCAGTACCATTATTAGGTTGATTGACAAACTTATCGATGTTTGATACTAGATATGCTATGCTTAGTAGCAAACTAACCGTAACAGTTAAGTTGAAATTATAGATTATGCCACCACCCAAGTCTATTGGTATGGTTGGAAGTTCCATTCTTTTTAATATGAAGCTTAACAAGCCCAATGACAAAGCGAATGTGCTAAAAATAACTTCTTTGCCATATTTAGCAGACTTTTCAGAATCCTTATTATCTAGATACTTCTTCCATGTATAATAACAGTTTATGCATTCTGAAAATAGAAATAGAACTGCTGATGTTAAGCTAATATAACTTATTACATCCTTGTTGTTTCTAGCTAAGAAATGAATGATTTTTGTCTGCATCAATATTCCTATTACACAGTTTGCCAAGAAGGCTAAGCTACCCACAACCTGTATTGGTTTTTCAGGTTCATTTCCCCCTTTACCATTCTGAAGTTTTTTAGATTTATATCCAGCTAAATTGAGACCAAAGTGAAGAGCAAATATTATTGATGTTGGTAGTTTTATGAACTTAGAAATATCTAATATAGTACAAATATTGGATCTGTTGTTATCAATAAACTCGCAACAGAATTGTAATGAAATTTTACACAATATGCCTGTTAAACCTACTGCAATACAATACATCTTTCTAATATCATGATTGTGAGCATCATGTATACTTTCTATAAATGTATTTGGCTTACCTTTTGGCATAAGTAGATAATAAAATAATAACTTTTTAATATTATACTATAAAAATCTAAAAAGAAAAGTGCTATAAATCAGTACTTTGAGAGTGATCTAAACATAAATCGGCCAAGCACTTGATAAATAAGAGATCAGTACTGAGAGTTGGTACGCGAAAGTAATATCCGTCTTTGATAATTGCTTTATACTCTATATCAAGTTCAACCAGTGTTTCAGAATGCTCAGAAACAAAAGATATAGGTGATAAAACTACAGGTATATTATCGTCTTTTGCGCGTGATAGCTCACTTTCAGTGCTAGGCTCCAACCATTTTACAGGGCCAACCTTACTCTGATAACATATTCCCCAGTCAAGATCTTCAATATTCAATTTTTTTACTATTAATTTTACTGTTTTTTCTATCTGTGAAGCGTAAGGGTCGCCTTTTTTAATGATACTAAGAGGTAAGCTATGGGACGAGAATAGGACTCTTGGCTTACCGATTTTGCTAGCTAATTTATAATATTTAGACGTCAGATTAACATGAGCTTCAATAAAGTCTTCATTGTCATAATAATGGTGAATTGTTTTTGTGTTACATTCCAGTTTGGCATTTTTTTGCCAATTCTCGATGGATGATAGAGTTGTGGTGGTTGAATATTGCGGATATAGTGGTAACAGAATGATTTCGTCAGGGTCGAATTGCTTTACGCTTTTAACAACTTCATCAGCAAATGGATGCCAATAACGCATGCAGATGAATATCTTATATACATGGTTTCCATTTTCATTTAATTTTAGTTCTAAAGCATCAGCTTGTGCTTTCGTATTCTCCAAGATTGGCGATTTACCTCCAATGTGCTCGTATATTTCTTGTGCAGTACTTTCTCGCCTTTTGGAGATAAACTTTGCTAAAAGGAAGCGAAAAGGATTTGGTAGATTTATTATTCTTTTATCGTAAAAAAGATTAAATAAGAAAGGACGGACCGCACTTAGTGAATCAGGTCCGCCTAGGTTAAATAAGATTACTGCCTTCTTCACTGACAGCACCTTTTTTCAGGTTTGCCTATAAAATCAGCTACACACTCATCAAGTTTAGTTACAGGCACTAAATTTCTTACACTGGCATACAATAGATGAGCAGATCTCTTCATGTTACTCTGTGTAGATGCAAAGCCTCTATCGAAAACCACATCAACACAAAAACTTGGCACTGCTTCAAGAAGTTCAACAGCAGCCAAAGATATCATTATGCAGCTTTGTAGGGCCTTCAAAGGAACCATAAGCGGAAAAAGTAAAACCTTAACAAAGAGAGAGCGAGGACTTTCATTCATTATTTGTCCTTGATTAGGAGAATTATACTCAATATGCTGTCTGTTTTTATTAAAAATAGGAAATTTTATAGTGTCTTCCTCAAATTGCTCATCTATTTCTTTTCTACTATGGTTAGTGATCTTTTCCATTAATTTCTCACGCAATTGACAAGTAGTTCTCACAAAAAAACACGTGGCAATCATCAATATAGCTCATATAAGCGCACAATGCATGAGGTTCATCCCACCTATCATAGATGGTAATGCAAGACAAACAAATGGCACTATGATAGCCATTTCGAAAAATGGAATAGTATTCCTTTTTATTGCAAAAACAGCGCCTTCTTTTAATTTTGTATTATTGTGTAAGCTATACTCTAAATAACTCAAAAATGCCAAATTAAAAGTTAAAAATCCTTTTGTCCCACAAAAAATTGATGACTTGAATTGATTAACCCATTCTTTAGCAGTAAGTGTAGTTTCAATTGATTGTTTAACATTAGGATCGACTGGTTTGTTGTTTTTTTTATTACAACACCCCATAAAACACCTCCTTGATGGTTTATTCTTAACTATAAGTGAAAAATTGCTTTTATCAAATCAAAGTTTATAATAAAATAAATCTATAAATATACGATCTTAATATAAGGAAATAATATGGCAATTGAGAGAACACTTTCAATATTAAAACCTGATGCAGTAAAAAATAATATTACAGGCAGTATAAATTCTTACATTGAAAAATCTGGACTAAAAATTATAGCACAAAGAATGATGATGCTGACAAAAAAACAAGCAGAGCTGTTTTATGAAATTCATAAGGATAGGCCTTTTTTTGGAGATTTGGTGGAATTTATGACTTCTGGGTCTGTGATAGTTCAAGTTTTAATCGGTGAAAATGCAGTCAGTAAATACAGACAAATCATGGGTGCTACAGATCCAAAGCAGGCAGATAAAGGTACAATTAGGGGTGATTTTGCTGATGATATTAGTGAAAATAGAGTGCATGGTTCTGATAGTCTAGAGAACGCTCATAGAGAAATAGCTTTCTTTTTTGCTGAATGTGAATTGGTGTAGTTTTACTTTTTTACATATTAAATTTCTGAGTTTTATGTTGAACTGTATAATATTAGCTCAATTTTTAGTTTAAGCAATATTAAGGGAAAGCTTTTTCATGCACTATAGATAATATTTAAAATGGATCATGTTGTTAACGCTTATAATAGATCTGAAGCTTCTATAGTTAGAGGAGAAGGAGTATATCTCTTCGATAAGGATGGTAAAAAATATTTAGACTTTGCTGCAGGAATTTCTACAACCTCTCTAGGGCATTGTCATCCATACATTACAGATAAACTGAAGGAGCAACTGGATTCATTATGGCACTGCTCTAATATTTTTACTATTCCTCAGCAGGAAAGGCTTGCTCAGCGTTTAACAGAACTTACCTTTGCCGATAAAGTTTTTTTCTGCTCAAGTGGACTTGAAGCAACAGAAGCTGCAATTAAATTTATTCGCCGCTATTTCTACTTAAATGGACAAGAAAAGCGCAGTCACATCATTACAATTGAAGGAGGTTTTCATGGCCGCAGTATTGCTGCAATTTCAGCTGGGGGAAATGAAAAATCACGCGAAGGTTTTGCTCCACTCCTTTCTGGTTTTGATAAAGTTCCAAGAAATAACATTGAAGCATTAGAAAAGAAAATCAATAGCGAAACAGCTGCCATATTTTTAGAGCCCATACAAAGTGAAGGCGGAGTACATCCATTGGAGGTAGAGTATCTTAAAAAAGTAAGAGAGATAACAAAAGCTCAAGGAATAATTTTATGCTTTGATGAAGTGCAATGCGGATATGGACGGATTGGCTCTCTATTTTACTATCAAAATATAGGAGTTGAACCTGATATGCTCACTTGTGCGAAGGCTATGGGTAATGGATTTCCTCTGGCTGCATGTTTAGTAAAAGATTATATAGCAGAAGCAATCACTCCAGGAACTCATGGGTCAACTTATGGAGGTAATCCACTTGCCATGACTGTTGGTAATGCAGTACTCGATGTAATGCTAAAGGAAGGCTTTTTTGACCATGTTAAGAAGGTCAGTAAATATCTAAAAGAAAAGTTGTTGCCTTTGACTGAAGAATTTCCGAAGATCGTTTCAGAAGTTCGTGGGGAGGGTTTATTGATAGGGATAGAGCTTAGAGTACCTTTGGCTGATAAAATTGTTAAACAATCTCTTGACAAAGGCTTAATGATGACTAAAATTTTAAATAATAGGGTAATAAGAATAACTCCTCCACTTGTTGTTGAGAATATGCATGTGAATGCAGTGTGTGATATATTTCATGATTTATTTTTTTATATTAAAGATATATAGACTTGCAAATGCTTCTTACAACATATAAAATCAACTCTGTTTCTATATTGCAATAACATCATACTTTAATGGATTGGTTATTGATTTCAGTATTGTCAGCAATTTTTTTCTTATTGATTTTATCGTTTTTGTTCTCAGGAGCAGAAATAGGGTTAACCTCAATTAGCCGATCCCGAGTGAATAAACTAAAGCTAGAAGGTAACAAAAAAGCCAAGATAATAGAGCTTTTGTTAGGTAAAAAAGAATTAACAATAGGAACAATATTACTGTGTAATACAATTATTAACATTACTTGCTCTGCTTTATTTACAGTAATATTTATAAATTCTTTTGGGAATGAGGGCATATTTCTTTCAACATTCATGATGACGTTTTGTATTTTGCTATTTTGTGAAGTTTTACCAAAAACTTACGCCATGCAAAATCCTGAAAAATTTACATTACTTTCTGCTTATTTTATGCTGTTTTTTGTCAAGGTTCTTTCTCCATTGACATTAGGCATTCAGTTTATTGTCAATATCATTCTGAAGTTATGTGGGCTTCATAAGAATAGGGAGGTAATATCTGCAGCAGATGCAATGCGTAATATGATTACTCTTCACCGCAGTGAGGGCACTATGTTACAACAGGATTTAGATATGCTAAATAGTATACTTGATTTGGCTGAGACAGAAATATCACAAATTATGACCCACAGGAGAAACTTATTTTCTCTTGATATAGATCGAAATAAAGAAGAGTTAATAAGAGAGATTTTAACCAGTAGCCATAGCAGAGTACCTTTATGGCAAAAAGAACCAGATAATATTGTTGGAGTGGTTCACGTGAAAAATCTAATAAATGCCTTGCGTGAAAAGGATAATAAAATAGAGATTGCCAAAGTTATGTCAAAGCCTTGGTTTATACCAGAAAGTACGCCACTCAGTGTACAACTTCACAACTTCCGTAAAAACAGGAAACACCTTGCATTTGTTATTGATGAGTATGGAGCACTACAGGGAATCGTAACTCTTGAGGATATACTGGAAGAAATAGTTGGAGAAATTTCAGATGAACATGATTTGATCACAGAGAATTTTATAAAAAAGATATCCGATAATATGTATCACATAGAAGGAAAATCTACTATTAGGGATATTAATAGACAGTTACATTGGGATCTTCCTGATGAAGAAGCTACAACTCTAGCAGGTATGATTGTAAACGAGATAGAGCGCATTCCTGAAGAAAATGAAGAGTTTTCCATGTACGGTTTTTACTTTAAGATTTTAAAAAAAGATAAAAATATTATTACTATGATTGAAGTACAAGTAAAAACTGATAATACTGTAGTAGCAATTAATTAGTTGGGTTCTATGGAAGATACAGTAAAAATAACGGCTGAAGATTTGAAGAGCTATATAGAGAGAATCGAAAAACTTGAACAAGAAAAGAGGGATGTGCAAGATCACATTCGTGATATATATGCAAAAGCTGCAGATGAAGGTTGGGATATAAAAGTGATGAAACAGATTATTAGGCTAAGAAAGATGGATGATGATGACAGGGAGGAACAGGAAATATTACTTGATACCTACAAACGTGCATTGGGAATGAATTACGAAGGTGAATAGTAGGATTGTAATTGGAATAAGTGGAGCATCTGGTTCTATTTACGGTGTACGGATTCTAGAGGCACTAAAAAATACCAATCATGAAACTCATTTAGTGATCAGCAGTGCTGGAAAAATAACTATAGCTCATGAGATTAAAGAAAAACTTGAAGATATTATATCGCTTGCAGATTTTTACTATTCTGAAGAAAAAATAGGAGAAAAAATAGCAAGCGGCTCATTTAAAACCTCAGGTATGGTTATTGCTCCATGTTCTATGAAAACAATGTCTGAAATAGCATCGGGGGTGACTTCCAATCTATTAACAAGGGCTGCAGATGTAACTCTAAAAGAAAGAAGAAAATTAGTTCTTATGGTGCGAGAATCTCCACTACATCTTGGACATCTCCGAAATATGTTAAAACTAACGGAGATGGGAGCAATTATTGCTCCACCGATGCCTGCTTTTTATATTAAACCAAAATCTTTGGATGATATTGTAAATCATGCTGTTGGTAAAGTATTGAATTTATTTGATATTGCATTACCTGACTTCAAGGAGTGGCAAGGAAATGTCAATTATTATTAACGGTAAAAAAATAGCAAATGATCTCTGTGAGGAGCTATCAAAAAAAATTGATATTTTAAAGAAAGAGTATAATGTTTTTCCTTGTCTTAAAGTAATTCTTGTGGGTAGCAATCCAGCAAGTCAGGTCTACGTTCGTAATAAACAAAGAAAAGCAGAATCAATAGGCATAAGTTCTGAAACTATTGTTTTGCCTGATAGTATCTCAGAAGATGAATTGATTGAAAAAGTTAATACATTAAATGAAGATTCATCTGTGCATGGAATTTTAGTTCAGTTACCTTTACCAAAGCACATCAGTGCAAGTAGAATAATTAATACAGTAAGTGTTGAAAAAGATGTAGATGGCTTTCATGATGAGAATGTTGGCAGGTTAGTTAAAGGTGAAAAAAATTGTCTGATACCTTGTACTCCCAAAGGTTCTTTGCATTTAATTAAGTCAGTTGAAAATAATCTGTCCGGTAAAAATGCGGTAATCATTGGCAGATCCAATATTGTGGGTAAGCCAATGTTTCACCTATTGTTGCAAGAAAATTGCACTGTTACCATCTTGCATTCACAAAGTAGGGATTTAGCTGATTATTGCTCTAAGGCGGATATAGTAGTTGCAGCAGTTGGAAAGCCAAATTTTGTTCAACCAGATTGGATAAAAAAAGGTGCAATAGTGATTGATGTTGGCATAAATAGCATTAACATAGGAAATCAAAGTAAGCTTGTGGGTGATGTTGACTTTGAGGGAGTAAAAGAAAAAGTCAAAGCTATTACTCCAGTGCCTGGTGGAGTTGGCCCGATGACAATAGCATTTCTTATGATAAACACTGTAGTTGCTGCTTGCTTACAGCGGGAAGTTGATCCTTCTAATTTTATTGCTTAAGATTTATCTTAATGTTAGCATAAACAGAATACCTTTGCAAATAGCACATATATAGCACCGAGTATACAACTGTATATAAGGATTCAAAGTGTTCATAGCTTAAAAATTATAACGTATACCTACTTCTATGATTGCATCTGGTTTTTTCATCGGTGGTTTAAAGCCACTTAATTGACCGCTTGCAGCAATAGCAACTGTGCTAACTATCTGTGGAATAATTTCACAATCAACACCTAACTTTACTTTATAGGAAATAGCACCCAGTATTTTATCTAGTGTTTCATTTTGACCTGCGGCTGCGGCTACAGTTGCAGCTGAATTTACTGCATTTGTATCCTCACCAAGACCAAAAGATGGCAATATTCGAATATATCCACCCAGTCCTATACTAGCATATAATTTAATAGGATCAATTTCAAGATCAGGATAGTAAAGGTAATTTGCCAATAAACTAGCTCCTACTTTTCTTTTTGCTTTATCAGTTATATCACTTATGTTAGCAAGAACCTCAAGTTCAAACTTAGAATTTTTGTTATGATGATAACCAAAGACAACGTTAGGGTTCAATTTAAAGCTTTCACCCCATCGAGTCCCAAAGTTTAAACCTACATAACCTACATAGTAATGATCTTCGTACTGGTCTTCATATCGATCTTCGTATTGATCTTCACAATGATCTTTGTGTTGATCTTCATACTGATCTTTGTACTGGTCTTCATACCGATCTTTGTACTGATCTTCTAACTCACTTGTACCATTACTAGCTGTACTTGCTAAAGCAACCAACACAGCGAACACTTTCATCGTTCTCATATAATTCATACACATTACTTCCTTAAAACAGACTGGAATAAGTGTTCAAACATGCTAGCAGCAAGTTTTGAGCATCGCTTGTGGTTACACCTAAACATTAAACATGTATTCAATGTTATCCAGCATTAAAAATTATAGCGTACTCCTACTTCCAGCATCATATCCGGTACTGTCATTGCTTTTACACCACTCAGTTGCCCACCTACGGTTAAAGCAGCTGTACCAACTATCTGTGGAGCAACTTCATAATCAACACCAACCTTCAGTTTGTAGGAAATAGCACCTAGTACTTTATCTAGTGTGTTATCTTGAGCTTCAGCTGCATTAGAGTTTCCTTCAGATTTACCAGAGCCAAAAGGTATTACTTGGAGATATCCACCTAAACCTCCACTGACATATAGTTTCACAGGATCAATGTCAACGTCAGGATAATAACGGTAATTTGCTAATAAACTAGCTCCCATTTTCTTGTCTTTGTCCTTTCCTTCTGCATCCTTACCTCCAAACATATCACTTACGTCAGTGAGAATCTCAAGTTCAAACTTAGAGCTTTTATCATAATTATAACCAAAAACTAAGCCAGGTTTTATTTTTAATCCAGTACCCCATCCACCACCAAAGTTTAAACCTGCGTAGTACTGCTCTTTTGCACTATTACTAGCTGCTTTATTACTAGCTGCACCTGCTAGAGATGAAGTGAGCAACACAGCTAAAACACACAATCCTTTTATTTTCATATAACTACCCATACAAAAAAATATATAATGCACAAGTATATATCCTTTATATTAAAAAAGATATAACCTCATATCAAAAAAAGTATACCTACGAAATTAGGGACATGCTACTCAAAATTTTTATATAACTATGTTTACTACCTTATTTGGTACAGCATATATAGTGCGAATTTTGCTTTGATCGATTTTGTTAGATACAGAATCTGTTGCTATTTTCTTCAATTTTTCTTGAGGTAAATCAGTTGCCACTTCAATGGTCGCACGTAACTTTCCATTGATCTGCACTGCTACAGTCACCATATTATCAATTAGTAGTGATTCATCAGCTTTTGGCCAAGGTTGCATATATAGCATGCCTTCGCCTCCTATTTTTTGCCATAAATTTTCAGCCAGGTGTGGCATGAATGGCTCAATTACTCTGATTAGTATGCATATACCTTCATCAATAAGAGATTTTCCAGTTTTTACGTCTATTTCAGCTATTAAATTTGTCATTTCACGAAACTTTGCTACCATACAGTTTAATCTGCAGTTTTCCAAGTCATCTGTAAGCCCTTGCAATAGTTTATGGATTTTTTTTCTGTACTCTAGGAGTTTACCTACAATGTTTTCATTATCATAGTGTATGTTTACGGGCCTAAGTTGCACTACCATACGCCACAATTTATTTATGTAGCGAAAACAACCTTCCACGCCATCATCAGACCATTCCATATCTTTTTCTGGGGGGATATCGGATAATACAAACAAACGAGCAGTATCAGCACCGTATTTTTCTATGATAAAGTTTGGGTCAACTGTATTTTTCTTTGACTTACTCATCTTTTCGATTTTTCCAACTTGGATCTTAGCACCCTTCGCAATCAACTCTTTTGCTTCTTCGGGAAAGAGCCATTTGCCATTCTCATCTTTATAAGTTATATGGCAGACCATTCCTTGAGTGATTAAAGTAGAGAAAGGCTCTTTAACGTCAAAATAGCCACATTTAGTTAAAGCATGGCAGAAAAACCTTGAGTAAAGCAAATGTAGAATTGCATGTTCTATTCCACCTATGTAATAATCAACAGGCATAAAACGATTACAAGTATCTTTATTAATCGATTTATTTTCACTGCAAAATGAAGCAAAATACCAGGAAGACTCAAAAAAGGTGTCGAATGTATCAGTTTCACGCTCTGCTTGCTTTCCGCACTTTGGACAATCAACAAATTTCCAGGTTGGGTGCTTATCCAGGGGATTACCACCACTTGTAAATTCTACATCCGTTGGTAGAACAACAGGGAGGTCTTTTTCTGGAACTGGAACAATTCCACAATCTTTACAATGTATAATAGGTATAGGACATCCCCAATAACGTTGCCTTGAAATTCCCCAATCGTGTAGACGATAGTTTATTGTTTTCTTACCTATTCCTTTTTCTTCAAGTTTTTTTATGATTACTTTTTTTGCCTCATTAATCATTAGTCCGTTTAAGAATTCAGAATTGAACATCACTCCATCACCGAAGTACGGTTCTTTTAAGATCTCTGTGGTCTCTTCACAAACTACAAGAATAATCGGTAAACCATACTTCTGTGCAAATTCAAAATCACGCTGATCATGTGCAGGGCAACCAAAAATCGCACCTTCTCCATACTCCATCAACACAAAATTCGCTATATAAATTGGTAATTCCTTGTCGAGAAATGGGTGCCTGACGTTCAGTCCAGTGTAAATTCCAATTTTTTCATCATTCTCCCCCTTTGCCTTCATATTACCAATAAAGTCTCTTATTTCTTTGTCCTTAAGGTCTTGTACAATAGGGTGCTCTGCTCCTACTGCAAGAAAAGAAGCTCCAAATAAAGTATGAGGAGAAGTTGTAAAAATCTTCAATTTCTTATTCAGGCCAACTATTTCAAAATCTATAGTTGCCCCTTCAGATTTTCCTATCCAGCGCTCTTGCATAGTTTTGACTTTTTCTGGCCAATTTTTTAAACTTTGCAGACAATGAAGCAAATCTTCAGCAAAATCAGTAATCTTTAAAAACCATTGGAATAACTTACGTTTTTCAACAACTGCACCTGATCGCCATCCTTTTCCATCAACCACTTGCTCATTTGCAAGCACTGTTTGGTCCACTGGATCCCAATTAACCCACGACTCTTTTCGATAGGCAAGACCATGCTTTAAAAAATCCAGAAAAAATTTCTGTTCGTGTTTGTAATAATCAGGCTCACATGTGGAAAGCTCGTGATTCCAATTGTAGGAAAGACCTATAGATTTTAGCTGTGCACGCATATTGTCTATATTCTCTTTTGTCCACGCTGCAGGGTTAATATTATTGTCCCTTGCTGCATTTTCAGCTGGTAATCCAAACGCATCCCAGCCAATTGGGTGCAAAACCTCAAATCCATGAGCTCTCTTGTAACGTGCTATAACATCTCCTATTGCATAGTTACGCAGGTGCCCCATATGAATCTTACCAGATGGATATGGAAACATTTCCAACACGTAACATTTCTTCTTTTTACTATCTTTGCTTACAGAAAAATCCCACTTATTTTGGTAGAATTTTTCAACGTTTTTAAAATCATATTTCATAAATTCAATCACAGTTTATATGTACTAAAGGATCGACTGCTTGACCATTATGCCTTATTGTGAAACACATCTGCGGATCTTTATCTTGTGTGCTTGATTTACCTGCAGATCCAATTACTTGACCTTGTTTTACTTTATCACCAATTTCAACTTGTATGTTTTTTAAATAGGAGTACATAGTCATGTAATTATCTTTATGTTCCACTATAATTAAATTTCCGTACCACCTCAGGCCTTTGCCTACGTATATTACTTTGCCAGGTGCAGAAGCAATAACCTTTGTTCCACTTTGAGCAGTAATTTTTATGCCATCTTGACATATTTTATCAGAAGAGGTAACTGCACCTTTAACCGGTATTACAAATTTACACATGCTTTGTGCATTATTGTTATATACCTTATCTACAAAGGCTTTTCTACTTTCTTTTCGCAGCGAAGAATCAACATTTTCTTTAATCAAATGATACTCCCTTGTGTACTCTAGGTCTCTTTTTCCATAAAATTCTTCGCCTTTAAGTAGTACAGGTGCAGGTTTTTGCAGGCCACAGCTTATCAGTATTGCTGATAATATAAAGAACAATGCTATACGACACATACACTTATCTCTAGATATATCAACTTTCACAAAACTTTATAGTGTTTTTCGTCTATTTATTACTTTCTTCATTTATTTTATCAGTCAAATAGTCTCTTAAATCGGTAAGTTCTTGCAACAAATTTCTTGAATAATGATCAATTCTTACATCGTTACCAAATTCCTTTTGTACTCCTTTTATTGTATATCCTTTGTCATATAGCATATATTTTATTTTCTTTATTGCCTCTATACACTTATGATCATATAGTCTTCTTCCCTTCCGTTTTATGGGTTTAATTTGATGGAATTGACTTTCCCAGAATCTTAAAACATGCTGCTCCAAATGTAGTTCTTCAGCTACTTCTCCAATTGTGTAAAATAATTTTTCCTTATTCATCGGTTGTTTATTAATTTCTTCATCATTTTTGAAGGTCTAAAAGAAATTGATTTTCTCGCTTGAATTACTACCCTTTCCGATGTCTTTGGTATATTTCCTGGTCTTTCTTTCTTGTTTTTAACCAAAAATGTTCCAAATGAAGATATTTTTACTATTCCATCCTTTGCTAAGCTCGTTTTTATCTCATCCAATATATCATCTATTATTGCAATAGAGTCTTCTTTCGATAATCCAATTTCCTGATTTATACATTCAGCTATTGTTGCCTTAGTTACTGTTGTGTCTTTTGTTGTCATAATTTATTACAGTATGTTAATATAATATAACAATCGACTCAAGATTCAGCTACTTTATTTTTATAGTATGTTTCTTTTGTAGCATAATTAAAAATACTAGCAAATGTTAACATTGCAAATATTGTGAAAAGCGCCATTTGATGATCTGAAAAAAGTGCTAAAATTGACACTAAAATTCCACTCATAACAAACATAAATCCATTGATAATGGATGATGATGTGCTAATATACTTCTGCTCAACAACCTCACTACCAACAGTAAAATTAAGCATATGTCCTCCTGCAAAAAAACCAAACATTAACATACAAAAGTATATAATATGAACTGTTAAATTGCCGCACAGTAAAATAATAGCTGAAATACTTTGCAATGTGGCAAAAGCAGAGATTACGTGCCTTCTATTTTTAAATAGATTTGAGATTAGATCTGCAATTGGAGCACCAACTGCAAGACCAAGCCACAATATTGCAGTTGCCACACCTAACTCCATTGTATTGAGTTCTAAGTTGCTTAGTAACCTTGGTGCCCACAGCATATTAAGCGCTAAAAATGTTCCAAAAGTAATAGCACCCACTATTGAGGTTATCCAGATATCTCTTAATTTTAGCACTGTTAGTACAGAACATATTACTGTTTTTATAGAGCTCTTTATTGTGTATTCCCCCAAATTTTTTTTTGAAAGTCCTTTCGGATAAAAAAACATAAGTACAAATATCGATACGCCAAATAATATTACGCATACAATAAGATTTTTCCAATCTGCACCTTCGGCAAGCAAGCTAGAGAAGCACATTTGAATCATCAAAGCAGAAAGACTTGAAATTGTCTGCACTAGTGAGAACATCAGTCCAAATTGAGTAAGGGGAAAATATGTGCTACTTACATGAGCAGCGCCAATAAAACCAAACGATGCTCCAATTGCGATCAAAAATTGAGATAAAATTAAATGGGCAAAATTGTCACTCTTGATAAGGACAAAAAAACCAAAGAGCATGATTGACAATGAGAAAAAATAAATTTTTTTGCTGGAAAAAACATTAAACATTGCCCCACTAAAAAATTGTGAGATAGCAAAAGTCCAAGTATATGCTGAATTAGCTAGTGCAACTTGCGCGATTGTGAGCTCAAGTTCTTTTTCAAGATTCACGCTTATAAAGGTGTAGATTATCTGCATATTGCTGAATACAACAATCAAGTTACTGATGAGCCAAATGAACCAAGCTTTATTTTCCATAAGATTTTTTATAAATAGTCCATTGATAATAAACCTCTTTTAGGCTCTGATTATTGTTAAAACAATTGCAATTATAGTATGATATAAAAGCTATGAAACAACAAATTTGTTGTGAGATTTAATTTGTTAGAGTTTGTACATAATCTCGAGAAAGAAATAAGTTCAACAATCATTACCTATAAGATAAAAGGTGAAAATTTGAAATTATCATGAACTGGCTCATTTTTCTGCCACTCGAATGATGTTCTTTCAATTGTTGGTAAATCAAAGTCAGTTTAACTATTAATTATTTATCTTTTTTCTAGTTATGCAACGGGCCTATTATTAAATCTTTCAATAATACCTTTTATTTTTGCCGCCTCTTCAAACTCTAAATTTTCAGCATGCTTCAACATTTGCTTTTTCAGACTATTTAGATCATCCTGACTAAAATTCTCAACTACCACTTTTTCCTGTAAAGTATTTGATATAGGCTTTATTATAGTTTTTGGTACAATATTATGCAGTGTATTATGCTCTGTCTGTTTCTTTCTTCTCCTTTCAGTTTCTTTCAGTGCACGATCCATAGAATTAGTAATTTTGTCTGCATATAAAATTACTCTGCCCTCAACATTTCGTGCAGCACGACCTATCGTTTGAATGAGCGAAGTCTCTGATCGTAAAAACCCTTCTTTGTCAGCATCTAAAATTGCAACTAATCCACACTCGGGAATATCAAGACCTTCCCGCAACAAGTTAACGCCAACAAGAACATCTATTTCTTTAGATCTTAATTTGCATATAATTTCAATTCTTTCCAGTGCACCAATATCTGAATGTAGGTAAGTTACTTTCATACTGAGCTCACTCATATGCTCAGCTAGTTTTTCAGCCATTTTTTTTGTCAATGTGGTAATTAGAATACAAAACCCTTTTTTTATCGTCACTTGTGCCTCATGAATCACATCATCAACCTGACTCCCTGTTGGTTTTATGATGCAGATGGGATCTGTCAGTCCTGTTGGGCGGATAACTTGCTCTATAAATGCGTGATTAGTCTTTTCTAATTCATATTTTCCTGGAGTAGCCGAAACGTAAATAGTCTGTGGCCGTATTGCCTCCCACTCTTCCAATTTTAATGGACGGTTATCAAAAGCAGAAGGTAGCCTAAAACCATAATCTATCAATTTCTTTTTACGTGCTTCATTACCGCTATACATTGCACCTATCTGGGGAACGGTTACATGGCTTTCATCAACAAATAAAATTACATCTTTAGGTAAATACTCAAACAATGTAGGCGGTGGATCTCCAGCTTTCATTCCGTAAAGATAACGCGAATAATTTTCAATACCTTTACACACTCCCGTTGCCATCATCATTTCAATATCAAAATTAGTACGCTGCTCAAGGCGTTTTGCTTCAACAATTTTGTTCTGTGAATAGTAATAATCCAGGCGTTCATGTAGTTCTTTTTTAATCAATTGAACTGCTTGCAAAAGAGTCTCACGTGATGTAGTGTAATAGCTATTTGGAAAAATGGTGACTGTATCTATGCGTCTGATAATATTGCCGTTCATGGCATCAATCTCAGAAATTTCCTCTATTTCATCACCAAACAATGATAAACGCCAAGCTTTATTTTCATAATAGGCAGGAAATATATCAATAATATCGCCGCGCACTCTGAAATATCCTCGCTCAAATCTGACATCAGAACGTTTATATTGGAGATTAACTAAATTATTCAGAAAGTCATTAACATGAATCTTATCTCCAGCACTTAAAGTCAAGGTCATGCTGAGATAGCTCTCAGGCGAACCAAGACCGTATATACAAGAAACACTCGCAACTACAATCGTGTCCCTACGCTCCAAAAGAGAGCATATAGCAGAATAGCGTAGCATATCAATTCTTTCATTTATTAAAGAGTCTTTTTCAATATAAGTGTCTGTTTGTGGCGAATAAGCCTCAGGCTGATAATAATCATAATAAGAAATGAAGTATCCAACAGCATTGTGGGGGAAAAATCCTCTCATCTCCTCGTAAAGCTGTGCCGCTAAAGTTTTATTATGCGCCATAATTAACGCAGGCCTGTTTGTTCTTGCAATAACATTTGCCATAGTAAAAGTTTTTCCAGAGCCAGTTACTCCAAGTAAAACCTGATCTCTTTTTTTGTTATTTAGTCCTTCAACTAAACTATCTATTGCTTGTGGTTGATCCCCAGCTGGCTGAAAATTTGTAACTATTTGAAATGCCATAATCCCTATACTTTCATAATATATTTATCATTACATAATACACATGATATTATGAGTAAGGTATAAAAACGAGCGTAAATGAAGTTCTATTTTCCTTTTTTATAGAGTTGGCTCCAAACTCTATTGTTAGTGAGAACAAAAAATACCGTCAAAGTTATAAAATATGTCACTATTTTTAGCCCAAGTTTATGTCGGCGCTCCAGTTCTGGCTCTGCTGCCCATTGTAAGAAATTTACCACATCATATGCCATATTTTCAACTGTGGCTTGCCTTGTACCATCATATTCTACCATTCCTTCAGAGAGTGGTGGTGCCATAGCTAACCTGCCTGTTGAAAAATATGGATTAAAATATAAACCGTTCTCATCATGTTCACCGTTTTGATAACCAATTAGTAGTGAATAGACATAATTTGCACCATCATGTCTTGCTTTGACAATTAATGATAAGTCCGGTGGAATTGCTCCATTGTTGCTTGCTGCAGCTGCTTCTTTTGTATCAAAAGGTGCAATAAAATAATCCGAAGACACTCCCGGTCTATCAAACATTTCACCCAAATCATTCGGACCATCTTTAACTTGGTAAGAGGCTGCAATTTGTTTTACATCCTCTTCAGAAAAACCAACATCTTGCAAATTACGAAACGCTATTCTATTCATTGAATGGCAAGCAGCACAGACTTCCTTGTATACTTTATAGCCACGCTGAATTGACTCTCTATCGAAAGATCCAGTAATTCCATCAAAACTCCAGTCGATTTTCTTATTTGGTAAAGGTTTAAACTCCTCTGCAGACAAAGAATTAGTGAGAAATAATATACAAAATACAGCAACTTTAACCAACAGCATCACTTCATCTCCGGAACGGAATCGCTTATTGTTTTTGGTAATTTTTTTGGTTTCTCATACTTACTAAGTAAAGGTAAAACTATCACAAAATATGAAAAATAATAAAGAGTTGAGAGCCTACTTAAAGTAATATAAGGCTCTTTAACTTCCTGCCCCCCAAGCCAAGCAAGAAATGCAAAATTTATTGCAAAAACCCAAAAAAATTTCTTAAATAATGGGCGATAAGCACCACTTTTAACCTTTGATTTATCAAGCCAAGGCAAAAGAAACCAAACTAAAATAGATCCAAACATGGTAAGTACACCAATAAGCTTATTTGGAATTGAGCGCAACATCGCATAAAAAGGTAGGAAATACCACTCTGGTACTATGTGTACTGGAGTTACCATAGGATCAGCTTCTATATAATTATCAGGATGACCAAGATAATTAGGGGCATAAAAAACAAATCCAAACAAAATTATAAAAAATAAACCAAAAGTTATGCAGTCCTTTGCTATATAATAAGGATAAAAAGGAATAGTGTCCTTACCTGACCTTACTTCTATTCCACTTGGGTTATTAGAGCCAAATCTATGTAGAGCAACAACATGCAACATAGCTAAAGCAATAATAATGAAGGGCAGAAGATAATGAAGGGCAAAAAAACGATTAAGTGTTGGGTTATCAACGGAAAAACCACCCCACAACCATATAACTATTTTATTGCCAATTAAAGGTATGGCTGAAAATAAGTTAGTTATAACTGTTGCACCCCAAAAGCTCATTTGTCCCCATGGAAGAACATACCCCATAAAGGCAGTTACCATCATTGCAAAAAATATAAATATGCCAATAAACCACACCATTTCTCGCGGTCTCTTATAAGATCCGTAATATAATCCACGCATGATATGAACATAGACCACCATAAAGAAGAGTGACGCCCCAACAGCATGAGTATAACGTATCAGCCATCCATAACTTACGTCACGCATTATACGCTCCACACTATTAAATGCATGATCAACATGCGGAGTGTAGTGCATGGCAAGAAATATACCTGTTATTATCTGCAAAATTAGTGCTATACCAGCCAAAGAACCAAAATTCCAAGCATAATTTAAATTTTTTGGTACTTGATAAGAAGCGGTATGTTTTAGAAAAGAAAATATAGGCAGTCTATACTCTATCCAACCTAATATACCTTTTTCTTCTGTTATTTCTTTCTTGCTATCATCTTCCATAACTTAAAGTTTTTTCATCTTAACTCATTTTATTGTAACAACTTACCTACAACGCACAATAAAAAGTTTAATTTAAATAATAGATTTCACGAAAACAAGCACTAAGACTTGAGTGCTTGTTTTAACTGATTTAGAGGGATTTTTGATGACATACACCTTTAGATATTGTTGAATTGCTTAATAAACTTCGAGGACATTGATCAAGTTTTTCAAACTCACTAATTACCATCTTAATATCCCTTTCTATAGCACTAACCTTTCTTTCTCTAATTTGCTCCAATGTCAAAAGTGAATCATCCAATGGTCTTGAATATTTCCTCCCGATAAACTTTCTGATTACCACGTCAGCTAGCAGAGCTGTTCCATTAAAATCAACTTGCGAAAAATCAATTGGGCTTCCAGTCAAATGTGCAACAGATTGCTGTGCGGGAGGTAAAGCAGGGGCACTCTGAAATAAGCTACTGAGTGCAGCAGTTGTTGAAGTTCCCATCCAACTAAATACACTATTAATAAAAGAAGAAGGCCTTACTGCACTGCTTGGTGCAGGATCTGGATTTACATTGATACTCTCTGCCTCTGCAGCAATTTCTTTTATCGTTTTACCTGGATAAAATAACTTAACATAATCTGATGGTGTCTCGTTCCTTATATTCTTAACATTATCAATATCAGCACCATTATCGTATAATAGCTTAATTATTTTTGGACATTTTGAACTAATAGCCAAATATATAGGTGTTTGTCCCTGTTCGTTTTGAACATTGACATTAGCACGATATTCAATAAGAAGCTCAACTATTCTTGAGTAGTTTTTTTCAATAGCAGCATGTAGGCATGAATTTTGTGAATAAGCAAGAAGATCAAATTTGCCGTTTGAGCTAGCACCATGTTTAAGTAAGACCTCCACTTTTTCCGGACTATTCTTGTCTATAACCCAACCTACAAGAGTGCGTTTTTTATCAGCATATGAAAAATAACCACTAATGCTTGCTCCTTTATCGATTAGAAGCTCTATCATTTCTGTGGTGCCCTTTGTAACAGCATAGTATATAGGAGGCACACGAAAAAAGTCCTCAATATTAACATCTGCGCCATTCTCAATTAAAAACCTCATCATTTCTAAATCTTGTTTACTAACAGCAATCGATAAAGGTGAGTTACCATTTCTATCTTTAGAGTTAATAACATTAGTAGTATGTGTCTTTCCTTCTCTAATATACTTCTCAGCTTTTTGAAAATCATGTTCCTTTACTGCAGAACGTAGCCCGTCTCTCCATTTTTCAACTTCTGTTTTTGTAACCATAACCCCTCCTAAAGAGTAAAACTTTTGATTGTATATCACATAATTTATGCATATACTAGTAAAATTTATATGTAAAGCTAAAGAAATTCCACAACGCAAGAGATTATTTATTTCATTGTGTATACCGTGCTACATTTAGTTTTTGTACAAAACGCTATAAGTTTCCTTAATTTACTTAAATTTCGTAGCAGCTTATTCCCAACATATAAGAGCTTAAACTTAAAGAGGATTATACGAAAATAAGCACTCAAGCTTGAGTGCTTATTTTAACTGATTTAAAGGGACTTTTGATGTATACCTTTAGATATCGTTAAATTGCTTAATGAACTTTCAGGACATTGATAAAGTTTTTTACACTTACTAAGTGCTGTCTCGAAGTTTTTTTCTATAGTGTTAAGCTTTCTTTCTCTAATTTCTTCTATTGTGAGAAGTGAATTGTCCAGTGTCCTTGAATATTTTTTTCCTGTGAACTTATTTATTGCTGCGGCAGTTAGCAGAATTATTCCATTACAATCAACTTGTGAAGAACTAATTGGGCTACCATCTAAGTGGTCAACAGATTGCTGTGCAGGAGGTAAAGCAGGAGCACTGCTGAATAAGTCGCTGAGTGTGTCAGTGGTTACCCAACTAAATATACTATTGATAAAAGAAGAAGGTTTTACTGCGCCGCTTGTGATGCTGCTAGCTTCTTTAAAATCTGCTCTGGTAGGAGTGGAGGAAGAGTTCACTGTGCTACTTGCCAAGTTTTTGGTATTACTAACTTCCAATTCTATCTTAATTGCTTTGGTAGGGGATAATTGAATACTCGCTGCACTACTTACCGAATCTGTGCCCTTGTTAGCGTCTAACCCTACCTTAATACCTGCTTTTATAGAAGTTAATTTTGCTTCACAGTCAGCTTCAGTAGCACTGCTCAATACAGATTCTATTTTTTGAATTTCACTACTACTACATTCATCTTTTCTAGCATTTCCAACAACATCTAATGCTGTTTTGCCGTAACGACTTTGAATACTAGCATCAGCACCTCTACAGAGTAGGAGTTTTACCATATCTAAATGACAATCATTAGATGCTAAGTACAAAGGTGTAAAGCCTTTATAATTTGTAGCATTGATGTTAGCATCACGATCAAGTAAAAACTTTGCTATTTCTAGTTTGTCATGTCTAGCAGCAATGTGCAAGGGAGTACTCAAATATCGATTACTAATAGTAGTATTAACATCAGCACCGCTGTTACATAAAAACTCTAATATCTTTAAATTACCCAAGAGAGTAGCATGATGTATAGGTTTCATATAGTATCTTTCATAATTCAAAACTTCATTTTTTATTTGTTTATACTCTATCTCTTTAATACATTCTTTAACTTTCTGAAAATCACCTCTGCTTATAGCAGAAACTAATTTTCTTCCTAAAATCTCAATTATTTTTTGTTTTTCCATCAAATACCTCCTAAAAGAGAATGCTCCCGGCTTTATATCATGCAACTTAATATGTGCAAGCAAAATTTACAGAGAAAAATTTCAATAATTAAAAATTAGGTCTTCAGCAACCTACCACGTTAACTTTTGTACAAAATATGCTGAGCTTCATTATTCAAATTTTTTTGCTCTTAATGAGAAGCAATCTGCTTTAGAAAAGGAAATAAGGGATAAGTTTTGTAAACTAAGCACTCGAATTAGAGTGCTTAGTTTAACTGATTTAAAGGGACTTTTGATGCATACCTTTAGATATCGTAAAATTGCTTAATGAACTTTCAGGACATTGATAAAGTTTTTCACAACTACTAATTGCCGTCTCGAGTTTTTTTTCTATAATAGAAAGTCTTGTCAGAGGTGGATTGTCCAGTAGCCTTGAATACTTTTTCCCTGTGAACTTTTTGACCACTACATCAACTAGTAGAGCTGTTGCATTAAAATCAACTTGTGAAGAACCAATTGGGCTACCAGCCAAGTGATCAACAGATTGCTGTGCAGGAAGTAAAGTAGGAGCACTGCTGAATAAGCCATTGAGTGTGGCAGTGGTTACCCAACTAAATATACTATTAATAAAAGAAAAAGGTTTTACTGCACTGCTTGGTGCAGGATCTGGAGTATCAACAGCTTCCAATCCTATCTTAGTATTTGCCCTGGTGGAGGCTGAGAAAGGGTTCGCTGTACTACTTGCTGCATCTGGAGTATCAACAGCTTCTAATTCTAACTTAGTATTTATTCTAGCAGAGAGTAATAGTTCTGTACAATTATTTTTATGAAATTTTGATAAATCTAAGTATATTTTGCTCATGTCACAGCCATCACTGCAAAAACTTTCATAACCTGGTATAACCTCAAATGCCGTTTTGCCATTTGCATTTCTAATATTAACATTAATAATGTTATTATTGAGCAGAAGATTCGCGATATCTAATCGACAATAAAAAAAGGCTAAGTGTAAAGCTGTAAAACCTTGTATTACTTGGGAAGTGGTACTACTAGTACAATGATATATCATTTCTTTTATTTCTGTTTTGCTACTCATGGTAGTAACGTACGAGTAAGGAACAAGACATCCATCACTAACAGCATTAATATTAGCATTATTTTTAAGCAAAAACCGCACTATCTCTAAGCTACCTTTATAAACAGCAAGATGTATAGGTGCCATACCATCTTTTTTACCATTAATAATCTCTTTTTCTTCATTTATATATCTTGCCTTTTTAACATATCTTTTAACTTTCTTAATATTAAGCTCATCTATAGCCGCAAATAAATTCTTTCTCAATCTCTCAAGTTTTTTCATCAAATACCTCCTAAAGAATAATGTTTCCGGCTTTATATCATGCAACTTAATATGTACAAGCAAAATTTACAGAGAAAACAATGGTTAAAATTAGGTCTTCATCAACCTATCACGTGCTGCGTTTAACTTTTGTGCAAAATATTCCGATCCTCCCTTGTCTGGATGGACCAGTTTCATTAAATTTTGGTATGCCTTATTGATTTCATTTTGGCTTGCCTCGGAATTCAGCCCCAGTATTTTTAATGCTTCATCTTTGGACATATTATCACCAGTGTAATTTTTGGTGTAACTTTTACTGCTGTTAAATTCGTTCAAAAACTTACTTAATATAGAGTTCATCATAAAACTTATGTTATTTCTCTTTGCCAAAAAGAGAAATAATACAACAACGCTAGGTAAAACAAACGTGATTATTGTGAATATCAAAAAAAGGAAGAAGATGAATGACATGTATATTTTTTTATCATTTTATGATTAAATAGTAACAATTATAATTGTCATGGTAAATAACATGTTTATCCAGATTGAAGAAACACCAAACCCAAACACGCTGAAATTTCTTCCTGGTTTTGAAATTCTGAGCGAAGGAGAAACAGCTGATTTTTCAAATGCAGATGAAATAAAGAACTCCAAACTAGCAGTAAATCTTTTTCAAATAGAACATGTTGTAAGAGTATTTTTTGGTCATGATTTTATTTCGGTAACAAAATCAGATAGAATGAATTGGGATATAGTAAAGGTGGAAATTTTAACTACAATTATGGATCACTTTACTTCTGGTGGAAAAGCATTTGATAAAGAAGGAGTAAGTGATAATAAAATGCTAGAGGAAGAATTCTTTAATGAAAATGATATAGAAATTGTAAATAGAATAAAAGAATTGATGGAAAGTTATATTAAACCTGCAGTTGCTCAAGATGGTGGTGATATCAAGTTCCGTGGCTATAAATACGGAATAGTTTACGTTGAACTGCAAGGAGCTTGCTCTGGGTGCCCAAGTGCTGCAATTACCTTAAAACAAGGAGTGCAGAATATGCTAAGCTATCACATACCAGAAGTTTCAGGTATAGAGACTATGCTATGACTAATCAAACAGTTAGAGGAACGAAAGATCTTCTGTTTGATGAATGGTATAAATTTAAATACATAGAGCAAACAGCAAATAGAATCTCAAGTTTATACGGCTTTTTAACTGTTCAAACTCCGATATTTGAATACACAGAAGTCTTTACAAAGACTTTAGGTGATAGCTCAGATATTATCACTAAAGAGATGTATACTTTTATTGATAAAGGGGGAAAGAGCATAACTCTGCGTCCTGAGTTCACTGCAGCTATTGTTAGGTTACTCATTGAAAAAAAACTGCAAACACCAATAAAATTATTCTCAACAGGACCTACATTCCGCTATGAAAGACCACAAAAAGGACGACAAAGACAATTTCATCAGATAAATTTTGAGGTTTTTGGTATAGAAGATCTAAGAGTTGATATTGAATTGATATCACTTGCTCAGCACCTACTAACTGAATTTGGCATCAATAGGAATGTAAAACTAGAAATTAATTCTTTGGGCGATGGTGAAACAATAACTAAATATAGAGAAGCTTTGATATCGTATTTAAAAAAGTTTCAAAATGACCTATCAGAAGATAGTCAAAATAGATTGATTAAAAATCCACTCAGAATATTAGACTCTAAGGATAAGACAGATAAAGAAATAATCTCTGACGCACCAAAAATCAGTGATTATTATACAAAAGAATCTTCATATTTCTTTGACCAGGTGTTAAATGGACTGCAAGCTCTTGGCATACCTTACACTGTAGATAGCAAATTAGTTCGAGGTCTAGACTATTATTGTCACACAGTATTTGAATTTGTCACAGAAGATTTAGGTGCACAAGGGGCAGTTTTTGCCGGTGGAAGATACGATAATCTAGTATCTTCAGTAGGTGGAAAACACACTCCAGCGATAGGATTTGCAGGAGGTATTGAACGCATAATGGAGTTAATCAATTATTCTCCGAAAGAAGAGCGACCTATTTACCTAATTCCAATTGGTAGAGAGGCTGGAGAACATGCTCTAACACTTGCAAATGAATTACGCAGGAATGGTTTATACGTAGCTTATGAACATAGTGGAACTCTAAAAACCCGAATGAAAAAAGCAAATCAAGCAAATGCAAAAGTTGTATTAATCTTTGGTGATGAAGAGCTAAGCAGTAAAACTTTAAAAATTAAAAACATGGACACGGGTGAAGAAAAAATGATTGCTCGCGATAAAATCGTAGAAAATATCTAATCAGAAGCAATAGGAGTGTTAGCTATAGAAGAAAATTCCTCTGCATAAGAATTTTTCATAGCATTTAATATATCATAATCTGTAAAATCTAATTTTATTGGTGTAATAGTAATAAAACCTCCTTTTATTTTATTTATACTACCATTGCCTGAGTGCTCTCGAGACCAATTTAAGCTCAAAGAACCATTCAAGTTTTCAGTAAAAGTTAAATCACCATCAATGTTATATTCACCTTGTTCAGCAAATTCGACCCCTTTCACTTTTTCTGTAGCAGGAAAATTTATACTCATCACTATATCTTTAGGCCAACCAACTTTCATTAGCTTGGCAATAACCTTTGGTGCAAAAATCTTTGTATTGTTCCAGTCTATTTTACCATGATAAACTTGGCTCAGCGCAATAGAAGGTATAGATCTTGCAGCACCTTCCATTGCAGCACCAATTGTGCCTGAATAACAAATATCATCTCCGACATTTGATCCAATATTTACTCCAGATAATATTAAGTCTGGTTTCTTATTCATAATTTTATTTAACGCGATAATAACACAATCTGCGGGAGTACCAGACACACTAAACTCCCTTTCACTATGTTGGTTTATTCTAATAGATTGTTTCACTGGGTAATCAAGAGATCTTGCAGATCCACTCCTGTCAGTATCTGGTGCCACTATCCATACTTCCGATGCAAAATTGTGTGCAATTTCTTTAAGTAGTCTTATTCCTTCACTGTCAAAACCATCATCATTTGTTATCAATATTATCATATTTAACACTCACCTATCAAAGTATACTAATGAGGTTTGAAGTTTCTTTTCATAACCATAACAAAGAACCTGCTACAAATCAATAAGGAAAAATTAGAAGGCGGCCAGATTGCCATCACCTAGGTTGCTGTGAGTTAATTGTAAATATCAATTTTAGCTTCACGCCTAACTCACAATCAAAATTTAGACAAGTCTTAGAGCTTTAAGCAGCAGAGAATCTTGTATGCCCTGCAAAAAATGCTTTCATCTTTTCAAGATAAGTAGATGGTTTTTCAGGGATTTCTATATTATCTATTACAGCACTTACTGCTTCCTTGATATCCTCATCTGTAATTAGTTCTTTCAATTTCTGCTTTATAGGACCCCTTCCAACTTCTTGGCCATATCTATTATAGTAATCGACATACAACTTATTAAAGACAAATTGCTTTGCCTCTTCCATCAACTTACCCATACTATCTTTTACTTCAGGATCCATACCATTCTCAAAGTAGAAATTGTTAAAATTATTCTTTAAAATCTTCATCTTTTTGCTTTCATAATGGTTGAGAAACTCTTCCGTAATGCTTGGCATTCTTTCGTATACTTGAGCATTTACCTCAACTGTAAAGTTATTTCTTGCTTCAAGGCAACTAAGCGAATAAATAATACGATTAAACATTCCAAGATGACATGCACCACTTCCTTCTTGTAAACGCATGAGTAACATGCATTTTAGTAAATCTACATCTAACTTTTGATTCTTGGCTGCAGCTAAAACTAAGTTTGCAGTTTGTGTTAGCGTTAATTCAGTTCTTGATTCTCTATAAGTTGCTCCATTGGAACCATTAAAGTTAAGATAAAGTTTTAATTGTTCTTTTTGATTCCCTGTCAACTCATCTGAATTATTTATGTAATCTTCAAACTCTTTATTGAGTACATTTGATTGATTCCCAAATTTCTGCTTTAAATCTTGAGCGCATTGGAGAATGCTATACTCAAAACTACTAGTATGGACGCTCTGACTGCCAGTACCTACATCACTTACATTAAACAAAAAGCTCATTTGCTTTACACTTAAACCCAGAGGCGAGAAGAGCTTTATTAATGGATACTTTATTAACTCAAGAAGTGCTACTGGGATCAATAATATAGTATTAATAAGCACTAAACATATTCTAAGACCCAACGCTCTACTATTTGATAATGTTCTGCTAAGCTCTGATATCTTCGATGAACAATACAAAAATGGTAATTGGATACAATATATTGAGTATATAGAAAAAAATAAAATCTTATCTTTCAACCCTATTGTCGGGTCATTATATACTTCAGAAAAAATGTTATCATCACTATTTTCATTTTTGAAAGATTGATAGCTACTTGTAATCTTTTCTGTAAAAATAGAACAGAGCTTATGCAGTCCGTAGCACAAAACACAAGTGGCAAGTAAAACTGCAAGTGTTCCAAAAGCAGCTAACACCTCACTTGAAGTTTTGGCAAGAAGGAATGCATAAAGCGCATCAATAAAGATCTCAAGTAAGTAGTCAAATAAAAAAATTGCTCCAATAGCAGCACCAACTAATAGAACATACCCACAAACAACCAAAAATGTTTTTAACCTCGGATTCATAAACCACTTCTTAATAACCTATTAATATACTCGTCATTATATGCTTAAATTAAAAAAATGCAAATTTTTATACAAAAAAGATCAATTGAAATTTTCGAGCTTCAGCTATATTGTTAATATATTCAGATAAAAATTAAACATTGTCGTGTCAAATAAAATAGGCTTTTTGGCTATTTTCGCCTTGGTGATCAGTAGCCAAATCGGCTCTGGAATTTTTATGCTCCCAATTAGCCTTGCACCATACGGCGCTTATAGCCTCATAAGCTGGGTTATATCAGGATTTGGTGCTATATCTCTTGCTTTAGTTTTTGCTTCACTCTGCGCAAAATTTCCAGAAACGGGTGGTCCTCATATTTATGTGAAACATGCCTTTGGCTCTACAGCAGCTTTTTTTGTTGGCTGGACATATTGGGTAAGCTCGTGGGTAAGCTCAACAGCTGTGACAATTGCAAGTATCGGTTATTTAGCCCCACTTTTTCATAATGATATACAAGATATACGTTTGCTTTTAGAAATAACATTGATTTTAGCTATTATGCTAATAAACTTAAGGGGAGTAACTACTGCTGGGCATGTTGAGCTTCTGCTGACCATTGTTAAAATTATTGCACTTCTCGCAATACCTATCGCAGGGTTGTTTTTCTTTGATAAAAATAATTTTATTGTAAGCGAGGAAGTATCAAACTTTACAATATCACAAACTCTTGCTCGTTCTACACTCCTTACTCTATGGTGTTTTATTGGACTTGAATCAGCAACAGCACCTGCAGGATCCGTCAATAATCCAGCTAAGACAATACCAAGAGCTATAGTGCTTGGAACAGTCTGTGTTGCTGTGATATATTTCATCAATAGTCTTTCAATTATGGGATTGATAAGTGGTAATGAACTAGCTAGTTCAAAAGCACCATATGTTGATGCGATAAAAATTATGTTTTCTGGTAATTGGCATTTAATTATTTCTGTTGTTGCCTTTATCGTTTCTGTAAGTAATTTAAATGCTTGGTTTTTAGCTGATGGACAGGTCACCTTAGGCCTTGCAAAAGACAAGTTAATGCCGCAATTTTTTGGCAAAAAAAATAAGCATGATGCTCCATTATGGGGAATAATACTCAGTACTTTGGGGGTGTTAGTTTTACTTATCCTAACGTCAAACAAAAGTTTTGCTGAGCAAGTAACTTCAATAATTGATATCTCTGTGGTGTCATTTTTGTTTATCTACTTAGCATGTAGCCTTGCTTTTCTCAAAGTTAATATACAAGACAAAAGCTACTGCAAATTTTTAATTGGAGGTGTGGCTGTATCTTTTTGCTGTTGGATAATATACGAGACTTCTATAAAAACATTGTTAATATCAAGTCTATTCCCTTTAAGCGGAACACTTATTTATCTACTTTGGTATCATAAACTAAAAACTTAACTTAAATTTTTTATTTGCTAAAATTCTTAAGCTATACTACTGGCTTACATTAATAGAATTAAGAGGTATTGTGTCAAATAAAATAGGTTTTTGGGCTGTTTTTGCTTTAGTCATTAGTAGTCAGATCGGCTCTGGGGTTTTTATGCTTCCAATTAGCCTTGCTCCATATGGCGCTTATAGCCTTATAAGTTGGATGATATCAGGAGCTGGTGCTGTGTCTCTTGCGCTAGTTTTTGCTACGCTATGTGCAAAGTTTCCAGAAACAGGAGGTCCTCACGTTTATGTGAAACATACTTTTGGTCCTGCTGCAGCGTTCTTTGTTGGTTGGACATATTGGGTAATCTCATGGGTTAGTACAACAGCTTTAATAGTTGTGGGTGTTGGCTATCTTACACCATTTTTCCATGAAGATATCAAAAGTATACGTTTATTTTTAGAGCTGTTGTTATTTACAATCATTACATTAATAAATTTAAGGGGAATAGCTACTGCAGGGCACGTTGAGTTTCTGCTCACGGTTGTGAAGGTTGCTGTATTGCTTGCAATACCTGTAGCAGCGTTGTTTTTTTTCGATAGAAATAATTTTATCATAAGTGAAGAAATATTAAGTTTTACAACATCGCAAATTCTTGCCCGCTCTACACTCCTTACTTTATGGTGTTTTATTGGACTTGAATTGGCAACAGCACCTGCAGGGTCAGTTGATAATCCAGCTAAAACTATACCAAAAGCTGTGGTGCTTGGCACAGTTTGTGTTGCTGTTATATATTTTATCAACAATTTTGCAATTATGGGATTGATCAATGGCAACAATTTAGCAAGTTCAAGAGCACCATATGTTGATGCGATAAAAATTATGTTTTCTGGTAATTGGCATTTAATTGTTTCTATAGTTGCATTCATTTTTTGTGTTGGCAGTCTAAACGCTTGGGTTTTATCTAGTGGACAAGTTGCTTTTGGTCTTGCAGAAGATAGACTAATGCCAAAATTCTTTGCTAAAAGGAACAAGCATGGCTCTCCTTTTTGGGGAATAACAGTTAGTTCAATTGGAACTGCAATTTTACTAATTCTCACTTCAAACAACAATTTTGCCCAGCAGATTACGTCGATTATTGACTTTTCTGTAATTTCATTTTTGTTCGTTTATCTTGCGTGCTGTTTTGCCTTTCTAAAGGTTATTATACAGGAGAGGAGTTGTTATAAGCTTTTAATTGGTAGCATAGCAACAACCTTTTGTTGTTGGGTGATATTAGAAACCCCTGTAGGTACTCTGCTGATTTCGAGCCTGTTCACTGCAAGTGGCATACCCATTTATTTATTTTGGTACTGCAAAACTTCTGTGCAACAAATTCAGTAGTGAGAGATACACTGTAAATGGTTAATATTTATGGGCCAAGATTTTTTTTCTCTTTATCTACTTGTTCAATATTACCATTCTCAAGTTTGCTACCTACTTCTTCTGTGCGTTTATTATCTATGTAGATCTCATTTTTTGCTTTATTAGAAAGACCTATTTGCGATTGCAGTTTTTTATACTCTTCTTTTTCAGGCGTGAAAATTTTCACTAAAAATCTTCCCATTATTGGTATTGAACTTAAAAAATCTCTTAATCCAAAAGATTCTTGCTTCTTGTTTGAAAGATGCTGGTCTATCTTAGAAATTTTCACACCATACTTTTTATCATCAAAATTTATCGCTGTCTTGCTTTTTTTCGAAAGAACATTTTGAATCTCTAATCTATTGACTTTTTTAGGCTTTTGAAATTCAGATACTGTAGGTTTGACCTTAGTGTCATCATGTTTTTTACTCATTCCATTCTACCATGCAATATTACTAGTATCTTATAATTATAACTAAATTATGGTTAATTGCAAGGGAAAAATATTAAAGTAATTGTAAATTTTATCAGTAAAAATATAATATAGCTTTAAAGTCAGAGGTTTATCTAATGGGATATAAAATTGCTGTTATTGGAGCAACAGGAAGAGTAGGGCGTGAGGTATTAAGCGCGCTTGCCGAGTTTCAAGACGAAGGAAAAATTTCAATAGATTCTGTTATTGTATTTGCATCAAAAAAATCAGAGGGAAAAAAGGTAAGTTTCGGCGATGAAGAATTAACTGTCTTAGACCTTGAGAACTACGATTTTGTTGGAATTAATATAGCAATTTTCTGTGCTGGGTCTCATGTTTCCGAGAGATACGTACCGATTGCAACTGAAGCTGGATGTATTGTCGTAGATAATACCTCTCGTTTTAGGATGAAAGAAGGCGTGCCACTAGTTATTCCAGAGATCAATAAAGATAAAATTACGGAATATAAGAATCACAACATAATATCTAACCCAAATTGTACTACAATACAGATGTTGTTGGCATTGCATTTATTGCACCAAAAAGCAAAAATAAAGAGAATCGTTGCTTCAACTTATCAATCAACTTCTGGTGCAGGTAAAGCAGCAATGGATGAACTCTACAACCAGACAAAAAAAATATTCATGAACGAAGCTAAAAAATCTGAAATATTTCCTAAGCAAATAGCATTTAATTGCATTCCCCATATAGGAGGGTTCATGGAAGATGGCTCTACAGAAGAGGAATGGAAAATGCAAGAGGAAACAAAAAAAATTTTAGGAGAGAATATAAAAGTGACTACAACTTGTGTAAGAGTGCCTGTCTTTATTGGACACGCTATTGCGGTAAATGTAGAATTTGATCAGCATATAACTGAAAAGGAAGCTCGTGAAATGCTCAGTGAAGCCGAAGATAGTGGAATTTTAGTGTACGATAGGCGTGAAGACGGTGAATATACGACTCAGATTGATACTGTACAGGAGGATGCTGTATATGTATCGCGTATCAGACAAGACAGTACCATAAAATATGGGCTCAATATGTGGATAGTAGCTGATAATCTACGCAAAGGTGCAGCACTAAATATAGTGCAGATCTTGGAGATCTTGATCAAAGAGCATTTATAGCTCAATAACTTAAATCTATATTGACATGTCCCATTTTACGCTTGTCCCTAACCTCTTTTTTCCCATATATGGTTAAACTAGCTTTTTCGTTGCTCAAATATTTGTGAGAATTATATATATCATTACCTATTATATTTTTTGTCATGCAAGGAAAGCGTAATACTACTTCCTGCATAGATAGCCCGCATATTATCCTAACTAGCTGCTCGAATTGACTAACGTTGCATGCATCCAAGCTCCAGTGGCAAGAATTGTGGGGTCTTGGGGCCAGTTCATTAACTAGTAATTCATGATTTTGAGTGATGAAAAATTCAATAGCTAGAATTCCTACTACATCAAGCGCAGTTACTATTTTCTCTGCAGTTTTTTGTACCTCTTGGGCTAATTTATTATCTATTTTAGCTGGTGCTATTGAAGTATTAAGTATTCCGTCAACGTGGTGATTCTCTGCTATGGGAAAAAAAGCTACTTTACCGTTTTTATCTCTTGCAACGACTATTGAAACCTCTTTCAGTAAATCAACACTTGCTTCAAGAATGTACTCTTTATTCCAATCGAAGGAAGCAAATTGCTTCAGTTCAGAATCATTTTCAATCACATATTGTCCTTTTCCATCATAACCCATTTCTGTTGTTTTTAGCCTCACTGGATAGCTAAAAGTTTCACTACTTTCTAGTAGCTGATTATAATTTTGTATACTTTTGTAATCAGCAGTTTTTATGCTTAAATCTCTAATAAAATCTTTCTCTCTCAGCCTATTTTGCGAAATGTGTAATGCCTTTTTGCCTGGATAAAAATCTGTATGCTGCGACACAATATCAATTGCACTACATGGAATATTTTCAGACTCAATAGTGACTAAATCCACACTCTGTGCAAAAGATTCAAGTGCTCTCTTATCACAGAAGTCTGCTATTGTTAAGTCATCAGCAACAGAACAAGCTGGATCGTTTTTAGCACTGGCAAAAATATGCGTTTTGTGCCCAAGTTTTATTGCAGCGATAGCAGTCATTTTACCCAATTGCCCACTTCCTATTATTCCTATCACTTTTTTATCCAGTGGATCTGTTTTGTTCATCATGTAAATTAATACTTCCTAGTTAGAGTACGATAATATGCTTGGAAAATCCATGAAAAAAGTGTATAATTGAAGTGTGTTAAATTTTTATCATGAACACTTTACGATGACCATGAAATACACACTTATTACTAATTCTGTTGAAGTTACAGTTTTGCCAATTTACATTGAAGAGCAATCCATTCCTTATGAAAATTGTTACGTATGGATGTATAATGTTAAGATAAAAAATAAAAGCTCATCAACCATTCAATTATTAAGTCGCTATTGGCGAATAATAGATCATAAGGGCAAAATAAATGAAATTGCCGGATTTGGTGTTATTGGAGAACAACCTGTAATAAAATCTGGAGAGGTATTCAAATATACAAGTGGAACATACTTAAATACACCATCAGGAATAATGCAGGGTAAATATGAATTTCTGAACGAAGAGAGCATAAAAACCTTTGATGTTATGGTACCACCCTTTTCCTTAGATAGTCCATACGTTAACACTAGACCTCATTGATCATCAAGATAGTGTATTTGTTTAAGTGCATCTGAAACCAGTGCTTCTTGTTTTGTCATTTGAGCTTCCATAATGTCATCCGAGTAGCTGATACTGAGATCCAACTAAGTTGATAAACACGAAAGCACTGACCATTTGCTTCTATAGTTGTCTTTTTTCGTCTATCTTATTTTGTTACTCTGCTGAACAGATGCAAAATAGTTTATTTTTGATTCTTATCATCAAGTGTGAATAAGATTATTGTAGAGGTTAAACCTATAATAACTATCATTAACGAAAATGGGGCAGCTTCTCTGTAACGCTCATCGCTGACAAGTTCATATACTCTAGTTGATATAGTTTCAAAATTAAATGGTCTGATAATTAGTGTTGCCGTGAGTTCTTTTACCATATCCATAAACACGAGCAGAAATCCCGATAGTATGCTTTTCTTGATAAGGGGAATATGAATATTCAGGCACGTGGAAATAGGCCCATGACCCATAGTATATGCAGTCCATTCAATTTCATTTGGTGTTTTTTTGAGTCCCGACTCTATCGCCTTGAAAGATATAGCAAAAAAACGAAATAAATATGAGTAAACTAATGCGCCAATAGTTCCTACCAAGCTAATTTCTACAATATATTGAGTAATGAAAGAAGATATTCTGCTTAAAAATATTATTATGCTAATCGCAATAATTGCATTTGGAATTGCATATCCAAGAGAAATGAGACGTGCTATATTGCTTATTACCTTATTTTTACGTGCTGTATATCCAATAATTATTGCAATGCTGATCGAGATTAGCGCGGTAATAAATGATAAACTAATACTGTTTGTTATTATATTGTAAAATCTTGCTTCGTATATGAAAAAGCCTTTCTCTATGCTCCAATATATAAGTGGAATCATTGGTAAAATAAAGCCTATTAATATCGGCAATAAACACATAAGATAAGAAAAGATCAACGATATAGAACCGTTTATACTACGTTTATTGTGATAATCTGCATTAGTATTGATTGAAGAGTAAGATATTTCTCTTTTTTGTAGTTTTTTCTCGATAACTATTAGTGTTGCAACGAAAATCAGTTCTGCAACTGCCAAAACAGTAGTTGAATATTTGTCATGCAATAAAAACCAAGTACGGTATATTCCTGTCGTGAAAGTATCGATAGCAAGAAACTGTGGTGTGCCGAAATCTGTAATTACTTCCATTAGTACCAAGGATAACCCAGCTATAATTGATGGACGTATGGAGGGTATGATGACAGAAAACAGACTCTGTAATGAGGAGAACCCAAGTGTTGATGCAATAGTGACTGAGTTACTAACGCTCTTTAGACTTGAGCGGACCAACATATAAACGTATGGATATAGACTAAATCCCATTACTAATATTCCACCACCTAGGGATTTGATCTCGGGAAACCAATAGTCACCTTTGCCCAATTGAAAAGTATCTCTTAACAAGCTCTGAATCGGACCTGAAAACTCTAGCGTATTTACATAAACAAACGATACTATATATCCAGGAATTGATATCGGAAAGAATAAGGCAATCTCAAAAATTCTACTTCCGGGAAACGAAAAAAATGTAGTAAGCCAAGCTGGAATTACTCCAAATATAAAGGATATTAACCCTACTCCTACCATCAAAATTAACGTATTGAGTATATATTCAGTAAAAAGTCTACTAATTACCCATCCAGAGTTTGCTGATTCTGTAAATAGAATCGATATTAACGATAGTATAGGGCAGACAAATAATACACTTACTAAAAACAAGAATATATTTTTAAATACTCTCAGAAACATTAACTTGAATCTATATTTGATATTAAAATGTTATATGCAAAAACTAAAGATATCCAGTAATTAACAGCCGTCCTATTGAATATCTTCATAATTTTATATATTATGTTTTAAATCGATAAACTAATTAATTATGAGTTTTGTCATTGCAACTTTCTATCATTTTGTAAAACTCTCTAATTATTATGACATGAAAGATGAAATAAAAGTTGCATGCGACAATGTCGAATTAAAGGGTACTATACTCCTTGCAGAAGAGGGTATTAATGCAACCGTATCTGGTGAAAGAAACGCGATTGATAAAATATTAGATTTTCTATGTTCTGATTATAGACTAAGGGACCTTACATGGAAAGAGAGTGCAGCAGAATATCAACCATTTAGTAAGATGAAAGTGAGATTAAAAAGAGAAATTGTGAATCTTGGTGTAAGTAATCTCGATACTTCCGTTAGAGGTCAGTACATTGATCCAGATTATTGGGATGATTTTATCTCTCAACCTGATGTTTTAGTGATAGACACACGAAATGATTACGAAGTAAAACTAGGCAAGTTTAAAAATGCAATCAATCCACATACTCAGCGTTTTCGAGATTTTCCTCAGTGGGCAGAGTCATTTTCTGAGAGTAAAGACCTGAAAGTGGCTATGTACTGCACTGGTGGAATCAGATGTGAGAAATCTACAGCATATATGAAAAGCCTTGGATTTAACGATGTTTATCACCTTAAAGGCGGTATTCTTTCCTACCTTGAAAAAACTCACAACAAAAGTGGTAGTTGGGAGGGCGAGTGTTTTGTTTTTGATGATAGAATTGCTGTTGATCATTCACTCGCCCCAAGTGATAAAATAAAATGCATATTCTGCTCAAGTAAAGTTTCAACTGATGAGCTGAAATCAGTTCCACGTGGCCAGGTAGTTTGCTCTGATTGTAAATCTTTAAGTATTGAAAGAAATTCAGAATACAACACGAACCTTTAATAATTTATTTCTCTTTGCATATTTGTAACCTTAATTTTATCAAGGCATTTACCTACAACATAGCCCGCTCCAGCTCCAAGTAACGCACCAACTATAGCAAATGCAATCAACACTACACCAGAACCGCCAATAAGAGCTAAAGTTTCTTGCACTAAACAACATGCTGCAACTAGACCAGCAACTAAACCAATTCCTACACCTATGCACCTAAGTTTCATGTTATTACTAATATTGTAACCTCTTCTATGCTTTAGGCTATGACTAGTATTGTTACTTATCCAATCAAAGATTTCGACATTTGGGTTTTTGTCCAAAAAATCGAAAGCTCACCTATTGTTTTGTTACGCAAACTATCTAAAAATATAACTTTATCTTTTACATTTTGTTTACGTGTCATTTTATTTTTCCATACTATTAGAATATATTTTTACTACACTTAATGTCTTAATAATTGGTAAATTCCCATACAAGAATAAGTAGATAATCTTACCACTATAGGTGGGACTAAAGCGGTATAAGATTAAATTCCTGAAAAATGTTGGTAAGAAGAGCTTTTCCAAAAACAATAAAGTTAAGAGTTGAAGAGATAGTAAAAGAGCGACTTACAGTTAATCCAATTGATTTTGGTGAATCGTTTTGTTACAAACTCAAAGGATACAGAAGATTGAGAACTGGTGATTATCGTATCATGTAAATGCTGCAAAGTATGAAGTAACCATTGTTTCAATAAAACACAGAAAAGACATTTACGAGTCTGAGGCTTCATACTAATATCCTTCCAGTATTAACTTACTGTAACCTTTCCGGTTGAGCCACTGCGATTCTTTGCAACGTTTATCTCTAATCCGTTATTAGCATCGATTTTATAGTCTGTAGAGTAGTAAAATTATAGGGGGTAGCCAAAAAAATGAGTTATTTTTGAGCTGAGCAAAGCCACCTAAGGTGAAGAATGGATCAGGAAGGAGGGCTGTATAATAATATATTTATAATTTCCTTACTTAACGAAACAGAGTTTATTGAAAAACATAGTTATTTAGTACTTTAAGAGCCTTCTCGTAAATAGTGTCTCTATGTCCTATTGTAACGATAGTTACTTCATGTTTTTTGGTGTCTGTATAATACATGATACGATAGTCGCCAACCCTTAGTCTTCTGAACCCTTTGAGTTTGTAACAAAACGATTCACCAAAATCAATTGGATTAACTGTAAGTCGCTCTTTTATTGCATCTATAGCTCTTGACCGTACTTTTTTTGGAAGATTTGGAAGATCTTCTTCAAGAACACTGTCTAGGAAGATAATAGTGTATTCCAATCCACGTCCTCACTTTTAGTTTTTTTTTCATTTTCAATATCATATTGATCAGCAACTACAGATAGTAAAAAATCTTCCATTTCACGATCTATTGCTTCTTTAAATAGCCTGTCTGCTAATTCTTGAGTGGGCTGCTTAGTGAGCTCAACTAGCTTAGCAAAATGCTGTAAAGTTTCTTTACTGAAAGCTAAATTAGCGTTTGCCATAAGTTTTACCGAAATCTACTAATAATTATAAAACATTTTTCTGAAATTTTCAATAAAGAATTGTTAAGGTGAAGAGGAAGAAGGGGTGTATAATATATATTACTTGTTTTAGCTTTTGTAAAAAACTATATTACAAAGTTGTTGTTCTATGGAGTTATGAAGTTGTTTGAGGATACAGAAAAAGAGTATTTCGGATTAGGTAGGAAAAGAAGAATGCTCTTTAGAAAACTGGATAAAGCAAAAAACATAGTTCTTAAAGAGAGTAAAAACGTTTTTTTGCTAGAAGATTATAAAAAGAGTGGAATTCCTGTATTGTTAAATCACGAAACGTTTGGTCCTATAATTGGAATTTTCATTGTACTTGATGGAGATTGCAAAGAACAATATGAGCTGATTTTAATCGCCCACGATTGTATTTCTAAGTCAGGTATAGAATATTCTAGTGTAACTACGATATATGAAGGAAATTTAATTCTGTTTATGCATAGAAATATAGAGAGGTGGTTTTTAGAAATGGAGGAAAAATACTAAAATAAAAGTTTGACAGTTAATTCTCGAGCTAGTACATACCAGTTTGCTGATGCTCGTGAGAAATGACACAGACTAAGTATAGTATTGCAAGAGATTATTAGGAATAGGGAAGGTATGCTGGCTACTGGATGTATTTCTATGATAACAACTACTCTTCGTCATCAAAAATCAAGAAGGCTCTGCAACTTGATGAACATCAACTCTATTCTTTTATTGACGTAGATGACTCTGAAAAATTGCGGAGCTGAAGTGCTAATGCTATATGGTTATTACGTTCAAGAACAAAACGGAAAATCCTATGTTATACTAGAAATAATGTGCGGAAAAGGGGGGATTCGAACCCCCGACATATTTTCATATGTGCACGCTTTCCAAGCGTGTGCTTTAGACCGCTCAGCCACCTTTCCATACTTATTCATAATATTAAAAATTATGCTGCTAAACAACTGGTATATATGGTTCGCCACGGAAATTCACAGTATTGTTAAACTTGTTTTTGCACGTTAAAAACGCTTTATCACAACCTGCAAGTATCGAATATTTATCTCCGGTAGAAATTTGATATGGAGGAGAAGCAAATAATGTAACTACTTTATTTTTGTATTCTTTAACTACAACTTCAAATGTTGCTGAACTAAAAAATTTTACCACTCCGTGCTTATAATATCCATCGCTTTCGATTAAATTAGTGTCTTCAAATCTTCTTTCATCTATCACTTTAGTAATTGTGCTCATTCTACTAAACTTTTTAGCATCAGCTTTACATCTATCATCGCAAAATTGTGCCCTGCATACAGGAGAATATAGCTCTGTTATGCTTCTCTCAAGCTTTGTCGCAAGACCTCTAATTTCAGCGATAAACCTCCCACTATTTAATGTTACTTTACCAAAAGTTCCTGCATGCAAATTCATAATTCCCTGACTCAAATCTTTATAATTCACAAGAAATATTTCAATATTTGCAAAGTCATGCCTTCCTGATAAAACATCTTTTTCTTTAATATCAGCACTATTTAATATTCCTTCAATTTCTATATTATCAGTTCTCAAATCGCTATTTAATATTATACTGCTGGCTATAAAACCGCTTGAAGATTTATAGAGTATATTATTGAGATTTAAATCTTCATCATAGTCAGTGAATCCCATTACCTCCCCACTTACAAGTGTTAATTTCCAGCAAGTAGCGATGGTAAGTAATTCTCCAGTTAAATGGTTTTTTAGTTTGGTTTGCATACTGCTTAATTGATTGAATTTGAAAACGTTCGATAGGTAAGGGATTATGATAATTTATCCATTATCTGAGTAGCCATAGGGTGTCATGCCAGCTCCCATACATTGGCATCCAGTTAAATTTACGAGTATAAAAGTAATGTTAAAATACAACGTTTCTGATGATGATGGAAAAATGGATCCTAGTGTCAAGCACTGGGATGACACCATTTACTATGCAAATTGCCACAATTTTCGTACAGCTGTGACTGGGATGACATTACTTATTGTGTGAATAGAATAAATACCCGTAGAGTTTGTTACGCACTGGCTTATGTTTATTTGATCGACAAATAAACACTAACAGACAAGACACACACCACATTCAAGTTGTGGTGTGTATTACTAGAACAAATTAGAAAGAAAACTTCACACCAGTTAGTAGAAGAATTCCTTGGTTAGAAGGTACATCAGTACCTTTTTGGTCTTTCAGCGCACCTTTTTCATCAGTCATAAAATAATGTAAGGCTGCATAAGGAACAAACTTGCTCTTATTGCAAGAAGATAGATCATACTGAACACCAAGTGCAACATCATGAAGCATATCTTTATCATTCATTGTACTGCCAAAGTATGTCAAGCTTGTATAAACATTCTCATATTGATAACCAGCACCTGCAGTCCAATACATGGTGTCCTTGTCATTAAATTGCTTTAAGCCATTTTTTCTAGCAATATCAGTAGTCTCTTTATATTCTTTTGAAGCAGGGTCGAGTTCCTTGATACTCTTCGGTTGACCAGATTTGCCTAAATATGCAAAAGAAGCAGCGAATTTTATATTTTGACCTTCATCAATCTTATAATCAGCGCTTACACCCAAATTAACACCCATCAGGTCATTGTACTCTACAAATTCCTTATAAAGATGCTTATCTTTACTCGGTTGCTTTGAAACCCCATATTCACCAACTACGGAAGTTTTAACTTTTACATTATGTTTACTAAAGTCATATTCATATGATGCACCAGCACTTATTATATGCTGGTAATCTGGTCCAACATGTCTTAACGTTTCCTCATTCTTTACCCCTGTTACCTTATTATTTGAATCTTTGAGGAAATCTGGAGCTATTTCTTTTACAACGGATAAACCACTATCGTAGCGAGGTGAGTAGCTAAGACCAAATCTTGCACCCATATAATTCGGCGAGTAGTAAGCAGCTCTAAATGGCAATGTGGTCATAACCTCTTTGTTGTATTTTCCTGCCATACGGAAGGAGAGTTTTTCGCTCTCGCTCGAGAAGCTTTCAGTGTAAAGACGTGGTGTTACGTAAAATGGAAAGTTTGCAGCACTTCCTTCTAAGTTTACTTTTCTGAACCAGTCACTATCTGCAGCTCCATCAACAGTTGCAATTCTTGTTGCATCAAGTCTCATCAGAGACTCAGGACCAAACTGATAGCCAAGTTTCAGATCACCATATTGTGAATTTAAGAATACATGCGCACTTCTACCTCTTGCAGCATTTACGCCTTGTGAAGCTCCTTTACCTTCAGTAACTGGAACATGGAATTGTACATCGGCACCATAACGAAGACCAATATCCTCATTTTTATTTTCAGCTCTTAAGTGCAATATTGCATCTGAAATCATGCCCATGTTTTCACTGTAATCACCAATATTCCCTATCCCTTTAGGAAATATTGGATTTGCTCCTTTTATACTATCTGGAGTATTGTTAAAATAATCTGTAGATTTACCTGGCATAATATTATAATGGTTATAGCCACTTAGCCCATGGTTACCATAACCTTGAGAATCAACAACGCCACCGAAAGTTATTCTTAAACCATCCCCTTGATTGGTATTGATAATATCAACCCCACCAACTGAAACAACAGGACTTGCCTTACCTTTTTCCTCTGTATTGCTGTTAACAACTTTTACATCCTTTTTTATATCTTTAGCTTCAATTTTAGCATTCTTAGTTTTAGAACCCTTAATTTTTGACTTTTCTACATTAGAATTTTTAGTGCTTAGAGCTTTCGCCTTTGAATCCTCTATAAACTTTGCTTTTTTCTCTTTTGCTAGCCTAATTTCATCTTTTTTCTTTTGTTTTGCTACTAATTTTAACTCTTCTTTTTTCTTCTTTTGTTCAGCTGCTAATTTTAACTCCTCTTTTTTCTTCTGCTCAGCTGCTAATCTTAGTTCTTCTTTTTTCTTAAGCTCCTCGGCTTTTTTTCTTGGATCAGCATTACATATCCTGTCCATTTTTTCTTTTAGTTTCTTATTTGACGTCTTCATCACTTCCATCTTTCCAGAAGTTTTGATTGACTCGTTACTCTCTTGCTTTTTTACTTCCTTCATACTCTCGTCAGAAAAGTCAGCAGCAAAGCCACTGAAAGAACATAAAGTCAATAGAGAAGCTAGAGCAGTTCTAGTATAAATAGATTTTTTCATGAAGTGCCCCCAAAAAATTTTAAAATCATAACATAAATAGTATAAAGGTGTTGAAAATCCAACTTAAAGCAACCTTATAGCGAAAATAAAAGTAAAATGCAATACTTTAAAAGCAACTTTCTTAATACGCTCAACGTTTATATTAACCAAAATTTAGTACAGAGGTTTGCTTGTTAGTGTATTATAACTCTATACTTATTCTATGGAAGTAAAATTTACTCAAAGTAAAAGCATAAAAAGATTAAATTATTAATATAAATTGTTGACAATAATATTAATTTGTATTATAGTTGGTAGATTATTGTTTTATTTTTGACAGATTGGGGTACTTATGGATTTTAGTTTTTTACGCAATTGGTTTAGCACTACAGGTGCTGCTACAGGCTCAGAGCCAGGTAATACTGAACAGCCAGACTCTATTTCAGTAGATGATGGCAAATACGAGATGAAAGAATATGACGATGAATTTGAGATCATTGAAGATTATGAATTTATAAATCGTGCTGATCTAAATGAGCCATGTTCTTTACCTTCTGACTATAAAATAGATGAAAGTATTGTAAAAATTGCAGGATTTGATAGAGAGAAATTATTAGAAATGGGTAATTTCTGCAAGATAAGCTATGGCGATGATGATGGTAAATTAAGTAAAAAAAGATGTAACAACCTAGCTCAAAGAGTATACAAAACTGAATTTGAAATTGTAGAAGATTTTGAAATTGTTCCATCTACTGAAAAAATGTATAAAACTAGAGCTGAACTCATCAGCGAAGGTTATGAAATTATTCCATTTGGTAATAGCTTTGAAAAAGATGCTGGTCACGTTTTTATAAAAGGTAAAGAAATAACAATAGCCTACCATGGTACTCGTCTGAGCCAGAGTTTTAATGATGGAATTACTGATATAAATGTACTTTTTGCTACTTCGGAATTTTTACCTGAAGGTGGAAGAATTCATTGTGGTTTCTATAATTCATTTATGGATTCATGGCCTAATCTGTATGGCATTTCAAAATCTCATGCTGAAAAACAGGGATCAGAAATCAAGGATTTTAAAATTAATCTCACAGGTCACAGTATGGGAGGAGCTATTGCTAAGATAGCTGCTTTATGCCTCAATAAAACAGAAGGAGCTGAAGATGTTCATGTTGCAACTTTTGGTGATCCACGAGTTTTTGATCTTACTGCTAGTGAATTTTATAATGATGTTCTTCAAGAAAAAACCATTAGAGTAACTCAACATAGACAAGACCCAGTACCAGCGGTATCACCTGGTATTTGTGGTTATGCTCATGTAGGTGCACAATTGAGAATATCAGTACCTGAAGGATATTTTGTTCATCAAATAGATGGTTATCATGAAGCCATTAAAATAATGGATGAAGAGGATTTCCGATCGAACAATAACGTTTCTCTCTTTTATTACCCTTCGAGAATATTAAGTCGAATTAACTGTGCAGTTTTAGGTAATGCTCAATATTATGCTGCTAATTTAGGTAATTATATTCTTGGTGGACAAAATTTTTTCGAGAAAGTAAAAAAGGAATACCAAGATAAAAACTTAGAAAATTTTTCTAAGCTTGAACAAGCAGAAGTTAAGCAAAGGGCACATCAAAATGTCTTTTCTACTACAAGGAGTTTATAACTACTATACAGAGCAATCATTAGATTGCTCTGTAACATCTACTCATTTAAATTCAATATAAAAATTTTCACCAGAAGTTATTTTCCATTCTTCTTTAAATTTCTTTAGGTGTTCTTTTTTTTCGCATTCCAAAAGCAGTTCTTCTATGCTCTTATTATAGCTTTCTGTAGTAATTCTTCCTTGATGATGCATGAACTTCAAGTAAATCAAATAGGTGTTAATCACATCTGTTTCGCAATAATCGCGAATCTCTTGTATTTTTCCACTATCGTATAAATCCATAACTTGTGAACCATCAACTCCAATCTTACCGGGAAGATTAAGTGCTGCGCAAACTTCGTTCATCTTCATTCTTGCAGAAGCTCCAAAATCAGAGAGAGATTCAAGCAAATCACAATGCCAATCACTACTGTACCTCTGATTGTAACTATTCCACTTATCGCCAGCTTTGTGAAAATATTCTGCTTGAGTGCCATGAACCATAGCACGGTACTTCAGTACCGGTATATCAAAAGTGCGCCCATTGAACGAAACTAGTCTTGGCTTTTTCTCTGATATGTAGTTAAAAAATCCCTTTACTAGCTCTTTTTCATTGGAGTTTACTGTGCCTCCAGATCTTATTTCTTGTAGTGTGAACATTTCATAACCGCTCTGGCGTGTTATATTACAAAGTAAAAAACTAATAACTACAACAAGGTGGAAGGGCTGACGCAGAAAAGAGTTTTGCCCGTTTGTTATTTCAAGATGATATTTTGTTAATGCGTTCCTCTTTTCTTCTACACTGCTATCATCACTAATATTTAGTAAATTCTTGCAGGAATTTACATCTGGTATAGTTTCAATATCAAATACCAACAAAGAATTAAGCATTACTTATATATTCCTCAGGGCGATCAGTCCAAGGTCGCACTTTTACGAACAAAAAGAGATGAACTTTACACTCAAATAACTTTTCCAATTCTGTACGCGCCTCGATATTAATTTTTTTTATGCTACTGCCGTCTTTTCCTAGCACTATTTTCTTATGATTATCTTTCAATACAAATATGATCTGTTTTATGACTAAACTCTTATCTTTTTTTTCCTCAAATTGTTCAGTTATAACAGCTGTAGAGTATGGCAATTCTTCACGTAGGTTCAAGAATAACTTCTCTCTTGTAATTTCTGCTGATAAAAAATCAGCTGAGGAATCGGTTACTTGATCTTCTTCATAGAACCAAGGGCTTATCGGTGCAATTTCAGATAAGTAATTCATCAAATTAGAAAGTCCATCATTCTTCAGTGCCGATATCGTAAAAATTTTTTCAAACTTATAAAGCAAATTTAGGTGCTCATGTGCCATCTTGAGCTCTGATTTCTTTACTAAATCAGTTTTATTGATAACCAAAATGCATCTGCCTTTTGTGCGCTCCAGTCGTGCAAATATCGTTTTTATTCTTTCTATATTTTTTAGGTAATTGTTTACATCAACAAGCAACAAAGTAATGTCACTATCCTTAACTGCTCCCCATGCAGATTTGACTAAAGCTTTTTCAAGATTTGTTTCTGCTGAAAACACTCCTGGAGAGTCAGTAAAAACAATTTGCGCATTGTTGCATATAGCAACACCCCTTACCTGCGTCCTTGTTGTCTGCACTTTAGGGGTGACAATTGCAATTTTCTTGCCTACGATGCTGTTAATTAGCGTTGACTTTCCAGCATTTGGCAAGCCAGCTATCGTTACAAATAAGCATTTTTGTTCTTTCACAAAGGAAATTATAAAGAAAACTAAATGCTAACGTCAATTGATTATTATATAGCTTGCTCTTCCTCTTTTGAAGAAAAACATTTTCCAACTTTTTCAACTATAGGTGATATAATATACTCATTCACTTTCTGAGCTATTGGTTGTATAATATGCTTTGTTGCAAATATAGCTGCGACTGGTGCTATTACTTCTATTACTGCACCTGCTAAAGCTGCAGATCCCATTCCAAGGGTTACATCAGGGAAAATAGCCATTGCAGCTGCAGCAAGACCAACTCCTATTGCAGCACTTGCAAGTGCGGAAATACCAAAATAGATAGGCGCATATTTTTCATTCTTTTCAATATTATCTTTTTTGCAAAATTTGTATAGTAGCTCCCCCGCACACAGAGCTGTAATCAATGCTGGAGCTATAGAACCAACAATCCCACCCATCACCAATGGTGATAAAGCTGTAAAACTGAGTCCCCAACCTGTAAGTGCTCCTATTGTTGTAGCTATACCTAAGCCAAATGGTATTCCTTTAGTATTATTATTCATATAATCTCCTTAAATATAAATTTCTAAAAAACTTTTCTAGTATAGCTAAATTTCTTAGATAGATCAATTGATTTTTTTATGATTAAATGTGATTAAAACTCGAAGAGCGGGAGAAGGGGTTCGAACCCTCGACCTCAACCTTGGCAAGGTTGCGCTCTACCAACTGAGCTACTCCCGCAGTTAAATTCTGCTTATTCTTATTATAGGTGCGTATCATAATTTGTAAACCCTACATGCATGAAAATCATGAGAGCCAATTTTCTATGATCTTTTCGTATACTTAAAGCTCATTTTTGATTATTATATGTGTCATAAAACATATTAAATTTATGAGAATATTTGTATATAAAGACGACCTGCCAGCCAGTGCAATACCAAGTGATATAAAATCTATAGCTGTTGATACAGAGGCAATGGGGCTACTGCATAGCAGAGATAGATTATGCCTTGTGCAGCTTTCTTTTGGTGATGGCAACGCTCATTTGATTCAATTCAAAAACGATTATACAGCTCCAAATTTGAGAAAAATATTAGAGGATAAAAATATAACCAAAATATTTCACTTTGCGCGATTTGATGTAAGCATAATACATTATTATTTAAAAACCTGGGCACTGCCTTGCTATTGCACGAAAATAGCCTCACGTTTAGTTCGCACTTATACAGATAGTCATAGCTTAAAAGAGTTGTGCTTAGAACTACTTGATATAAAACTAAACAAGCAACAACAATCTTCTGATTGGGGAAATGAAAATTTAACAGACAAGCAAAAAAGTTATGCTGCATCTGATGTTTTATATCTTCATAGAATAAAGGAAAAGCTAGATTTAATGCTAGAACGTGAAAATAGAAAAGAATTAGCCGAAAAGTGCTTTGCATTTCTTCCTACTCGTATTGAGCTAGATTCAATGGGTTGGGGGAGTGTAGATATCTTTAATCATCAGATGTAATCACTTCACTTGAATCCAGAAAAATTTAGTTGATCAGCTGTTAATTGATACGCTATATTTATAAAAATTTAGGTATTTTATGAGTGATGATATTAAAGCGGTAAATGATCAAAATTTCGAATCTGAAGTTGCTAACCACAAAGGATTTGTGCTGGTAGATTTTTGGGCAGAATGGTGTGGACCATGCAAAAGTCTGATGCCACGTATCGAGCAGTTAGCCAAGGATAGAAAAGACAAGATCAAAATCTGTAAGTTTGACATAGATGGAGAAACTGAAGTGCCAAGTAAGTATGGAGTTCAATCTATACCTACTTTAATCATATTTCAAGATGGTAAGGAAATTGCACGCAAAATTGGCGCAATAAATGATTTACACAGTTGGGTTGATAGTGAAATAAGCGAGTAGACAAATTTCCTTTTGCGTGTATTATAAGTGTTAATAAAAGGGATTGTAGCTCAGTCGGTTAGAGCAGTTCGCTCATAACGAATTGGTCGTAGGTTCGAGTCCTACCAATCCCACCGCTATTGATACAATTGCAAGGCCTACTCTCTTAGATAAGCTTTTTGCCTTATTAAAGTACTTGGTTGTTAGTGTTTGAAAATTCCATTATATAAAAATTACTTCCGCATATTTTCAATCTAATTATAATTGCGATTAGAGATATTTTAAGAGCTCAAAAATTTATCTTTGTCTGCAGACTTTCAATTAACTTTTCAATAAAAAACGTAGCGTATACACACGTCTGTCATATGTGCGCTGCATTTTTTTCTAATTTATACAGGAGGATTTTATGTCCAGAATTCCAGATATTTGACCTTTACCTTAGCTAATAAAAACCAACTGGCGCCTTTGGTTTTTATAAAGAAAATCTAGGAAATAACCAAAAACTGTTTCCAGGCATAAATTTGCCGTGTATACCTAAAAAGTAATGATATTAGCATAATGTTCATATTTGTATGCTAATATTAATATTATTTAAATTGAAGAGTATTATGGAACAACAAGCATCAAACAAAGAGAAAGGGATTGAATTTAGATATAATCAATGTAAGCAGAAATGCCATTCCTACAAAACAAAACGGACAGACCAAGAATGCCTAGATAAATGCTATGAGAAGTACGTTTCTAAACTTTATCCACAAATTAGTGAGAAATTATTAGCTAGTGAAAACAATCTCTATGATGAAAGCACAAAATTATCACTTATGGCAGATACTCTAGATGCAATGTTTTTTTAATCACAAAAGAAACACTTATTTCAATATTTGCAGAGATGTTAGCTTTTTAGATATACTTTGACTTATTGAATAATTCTTTAAATTGGTAAAATACTGTTTCTTTTCCTCTATTTCTTTTTCACTATTCTTTCCACATATCGCTTCTGTTTTTATCTCTGGTTGTTTCTCTTGATTGAGAGAGCCCTTCTTTTCAAAATAATTATCTGTGAATTCTAAAAAGAGTGAAATCAGCTCAGGAATAGTGTATTTGTGTTCACTTGATGAGCACAATTCTGTAATCGAAGAAAAGTGAATATCATCTGCCTTAATAGGTAGTAACGATAGAAACTTATTCCAGCATTTTTTCATTATTCCAACTTCAGGTTCAAGGTTTTTTATTTTAGCTAAGTTGGCATGCTCCATAAAAAACTCTTTATATTGCTCAAAACCTTCAAAAGTTTCTTTTTTTTGGTAGTTTTTTTTCCTATGACTTTTTTCTATGTCAGCAATTTTAGTACCTATATTTGCCTGCTTACTAATAAAGCCATCGTTCTCTAAGTTAAAACAAATTGTGTATGGAGTAATGTCGTTTACTATTGTGTGTGGCTTAAAGTGCCAACCAAAGCATTTGAGTATGAATTTTATTATAGGAGGAAATAGCCATTTAGGTTTTGATATGTGTAGTAATTTCACTACAAGTTTTTTGAATGAGCTAAAGGATTTATTGATAATGCATCTTAAATGAATATTGTCATCTTTTTTAAACTTTTTATAAACCTCCGCAGCTATTGGTCCTCCAGCACAGCTTCCATACAGTACTATATTGTCTGGGTGAATGCCTTGCTTTAGAAGATCTGAAATGACTCCAATTCCTGCATTTACTCGATTTCGACCGTTTAAAGAATGGCCTTTGCTTTTTCCAGAAGCAGGAAAATTAATAAGGTGAACATCCATACCTGCTTCAGCTGCCCAATTCCATTCACTTTTGTCTTCATTTGGCTCTTTTTCAAAAGTATATGTAAGCCCTGGAAAGTAAACTATATGCTTTTTCTTTCTGCTATCTGCACTGCTCTTCGAGTTTGACATCACTATCTTTTGAATTCGCATTCCATTTTGAACTTCTACGAACTCTTCCCTAATTTTTATTGTATTTTCTTCTGTTACTTTCATTTTGCGTTTTTCATTATATTGATTTAATAATACATGAAATTTTAGAAAAAATCAATTTTACTAAAAAATTAACTTATAGCATATCTATCTTTATATTTATTGGAATTAAAGTAGTAGTGAGAAATGCCTCTTGACATTTGATAAACCTAAACGTAGCCTAAAACAATTTACTATTTATTTATGACATTTGTTCAATCACTTAATAATCAATTAGATAGTTTACACTTATTAAAGCACCCGTTTTACGAGTCATGGAATGAAGGTAGCTTAAGCCTGCAGGCTCTGCAAACCTACGCTAAGGAATATTATCACCATGTTGCTGCTTTTCCTCGTTATATCAGCGGTATACATTCCTTGTGTCCAAATTTGAAAATGCGGCAAGTTTTACTTGGTAATTTAATAGAGGAAGAACAAGGCGACGAGAATCACCCAGAATTATGGCAGCGTTTTGCTGAAGGACTGGGAGTAGCACGATCTCAACTTCTTGAGGATGCACAGGTTAAGGAGACACGAGAATTAGTTGACGGTTACTTTGATATTGTAAGATCAGGTTTTGTAGAAGGTCTTGGAGCTCTGTACGCTTATGAACGTCAAACTCCAGAGGTTTCTAAATCTAAAATTGAAGGTCTGAAAAAACACTATTCAATAAATGATGAGCGTTCTCTCAAATTTTTTACCGTTCATATGGAAGCTGATGAGTGGCATTCTGAAGAATGTGCAAACCTTATTGCAGATTTAAACGAAGAAGAACAAGAGAAAGTTATGCAAGGCGCTGAAAAAGGAGCAAAACTCTTATGGGGTTTTCTTGATGGCATGATGAATGTTGATGTTTGTCATTAATTATAAGTAGATACTAAATTCAGTGGTAGCATGTAATCTTCTTATATCTGATTTACGGCTTTGGGTTCATTTGGGATGTAGTGCAGAAGAGAAGTCTTCTCCCCAATTGGTGAGTATTGACGTTGATTTCACTTTTAAATCTCCTCCTTCAGGGCATACAACTGATCAACTTAAAGATACTATCTGCTATTTGGAAGTAGTGCAAAATATTCAATCTCTTGTTCAGGGCAAGCAATTTAAATTAATCGAGCATTTAACTCATGAGATATACAGAGCCATTAATAACCTTTTGCTGCGAAAGAAGCATATTATTTCTTCTGTCAGGGTGACTACTCACAAAATCACACCACCAGTTCCTGGTGTGCATGGGGGCGTTTTTTTTACTTACTGTAATGAATTGCAAGAATGATCTATATTTCTATTGGATCAAATATAGGGAATCGCCTTTCCCATTTACAAAGAGCTACTGAGTTAATAAAGAAGCGCTATTTAAAAGACTTAAAGTCTTCGATCATTCTAGAAACTAAGGCTATTTTACCAAATGGTGCTCCACCTGATTGGAACAAGCCATTTCTCAACATGATTGTCTATGGAAGTTGTTCTTCTTCTCCTGAGGAGCTACTAAAAGGCTTAAAACAAATCGAATGTGATATTGGTCGTCCACAAGTCTACGAAAAATGGGCACCTCGTGTTATTGATTTAGATATTTTGTTATGGGATGATCTAACGCTTGATATACCTGACCTTAAAATTCCTCACCCAGAATTAGTAAATAGACCATTTTTGCTCCACTTGATGGCAATGGTTAACAAAACCTTTGCTTTCAATGTTCAAGACTGTTTTTCAAAGAGTTTTACGCTTTCACCAAAGCTTATGGGTATCGTCAATATTACCCCTTCTAAGAAACTTCCCCTATCAGCTCATCTTTTTTTATCAGGATATAACCAAATTCATTGGCTTTTTTACCCAGATTCTTTACTACTCTTTCCTTATATAACTTTTCATAATAATCCATTCCTTTTTCTACATATTCTTGTCCACATTTCAGCATTTGATAAAAAATACATGCTAATTTTCTTGCTGTAGCAGTTATTGCTTTTGGTGCTCCCAATCGATTTTTCAATCTTCTACAGTACGCACCTAATGCACTTTTACTGTGCAACATAGAATAACCAGCAAGTCGAAAAGCATTTGCAGCACGGTTAATTACTTTACGAGTTCCACTTCTAATCACTCTTTCTCCTGTAATCCTATTAAATGGACATAATCCCAACCAAGAAGTAAAATGTTTTTCTGATGGCCATTTATTAGCATTAAGACCAACTTCTGAGAGGATGGTCTGTATATTTGATGTATTAAGCCCTGGAACTTTGGTGAAATCCATGCCAGTTATTCGATACAATTCTTCGTGTGCAGCAAAGTTTGGTTTGTTTCCTGCAGACCTCTTTACTTTACTGCATTGCTTATTTTCATTTGATCTTGTTTCAAGTGTTTTATAATAGTTTTCCATACTTTTATCACATTCTTTTATTTGCTCTTGAAAAAAAGTATATGCTTCGTATTCTTGCTTTAATGTAAACAAATGCTCTTCTCTATAGTCACCTGTTAGTGCTTTTGCTATGGTTGATCTGTCATTTTTTATTCGTCTATCACTCAATTCAGCCAATCTATTAGAGTTTCTTTCACCCGCAATTATTGCTTTAATGATTCGCATACCAGTTACACCTGTAATATCACTAATAACCTTGTGTAATTGAATGTTCATTTGAATTAATGCTTTTTGCATACGTTGAGTGTGTACAGCTGCACTTTTTATCAGGTTGTCATGTTGTCTATTATAACCACGTAGTACACAAATTTGGTTATCAGGCCTAAATGATCCTTGAAGTAACCCATAGCTATGTAATTGCTGTAACCACTGGCAATCTTGAACGTCTGATTTTCTTCCAGGTACATTTTTTACATGTCGTGCATTTACCAGTTTAACTTCGAATCCATATGATTCAAGTATTTGAAACAAAGGAATCCAATATACTCCTGTTGATTCCATGGCTATCGTTCTAACTTCACACTTTTTCAACCACTTTGCTAGGTTATGAAGATCTACTGTAAAGCACCCAAATTTTTGAACGCGTTGTTTATCTCTCCCTTCTGGTACGCATGCATAATGTACAGATGAACCAATATCAATCCCTGCTGCATTAGGATTCACTACTTCTAATTTACTTTTTGCTTTTGCCATATAAAATCCCTTATATATACCTTATAATGAAGAAGTGCTTTAGCTTGGGGCGGTTATATTACACAATCTTCTAAACGAGGTAGCTAAGAAGCTCCATCAATGGTTTGACCGTCCCTTCCAAAATCATACTGATCCACGGGCATTTATTGCACCATTGCGAACTCGATTATAACTGCAGAAGCACTTCTTCATAAAATTATATCCAAAAATTACTGCAATGTGCATTAGGACGTTTCTTTCTGGTTTAACAGATTTTGTCTGTTCCGGTGCTGATTCATTTTCAGATGGTGGTCTTTATTATGATGCGAATCGAGCAACCAAGCAGGCATTGCAGCTGGTATCAGATGGTGCAAGCATAGTTGATCTTGGAGCTCAATCAACAAGGCCTGGAGCTTCAATAAAGACGCCAGAGGAAGAGTATGAACGTCTAAAACCAGTACTTGATAATCTTAGCGACTATATGAAAAATGGTGATATTGAAGTCAGCATTGATAGTTTTTTGCCAGACGTTATTTTAAACGTTTTGAAGCACTACAATATTGCCTGGGTAAATGATCAGAAGGGAGATCTGAGTAGTAATACCTTAAAAGAAGTTGCTAGCAGTGGGTGTAGTGTCGTTATTATGCATTCACTTTCGATACCACCACATAAGGACAATATTATTCCACATGACACTGACCCAATTGATATCATAAATAATTGGGCAGAGAAGAGCATTAACAAACTACTAGGCCTGGGTTTTGATGAAAATTCAATAATTATTGACCCTGGTATTGGTTTTGGCAAATCTATGTATCAGAATATTCAGATTTTACGCAGTATAGAAACTTTACAAAATTTTGGCTGCAAGGTTTTAGTTGGCCATTCCAGAAAGTCATTTATTTCCTCTTTTTCCATAGAATCTCCCTCTAATAGAGATTTAGAAACAATTGCTACATCTGCTGTACTGCAAAATAAGGTTGATTTCCTTAGAGTGCATAATGTACGCGACCACATGAGATTTTTTGTAGCCCAAGCTGTCTTAAAAGGATGAAGATTATTGGAATTATGGCTGTTGACCCTAATGGGGTAATTGGAATAAATAATGATTTGCCCTGGCGTTATCCAAGTGAGTTTAAACATTTTTGTCAAGTGACCGACAAACAAATTATTGTGATGGGAAGAAAGACATTTGAAACCGTGCCTCAAAGCATACTAAAGAATCGTACACCTATTGTTTTCTCCCGTAACAAGTGTTTTAATAGAGGTCCAAAATGTACTGTTGTCTCTTCCATGCAAGAATTTCTGTCAATTCAAAGTAGTTCTCAAGTCTTTGTGATTGGTGGGGCACAAATAGCACACCTTTTTTTAGAGCATAACCTAATCTCAGAATTTATTATAACTGAAATTCACAAGCCCTATAAGGGTGATACATACCTCAATTTAGCATTTTTTGATGGATGGAATAAAACTATTCTCGTCAGAACAGAAGACTATACTATATTCAATTGTATCCGTTCGGCAGAGTAGTAAAATAAGAAAAAGAGAAAAGACGACTAGAGGAATAAATGATGTCATTCAAGTAGCTGACACTGATTCCTTTATGGTGATGTCATGCCATTGTCAGCTACTTGGATAACATTCCACTCCAGCACTTGATTCTGGAATGGCTTTGTTGCATCACTCTTCGGATAATAGGTAACGTGGAATAAATTCATGAAGCTATCTCAAATTTAGCCATGCCTATATCAGTAAATTTGTTAAGCAAATAACACTTGAGTAGCAGTTCTCTCTCACGATTAACCTCAGATTTGTTTCTAAAACTAAACCCAAATGTTTGCTTCAGTCGCGAGAAAAAACTTTCTATATAAGATCTCTTCCCATAATTTATCTCTTTTTTCCACCTCTTCATACCATCTTCATCATATGACTTTATGAGCTTGATTGTAGAATTTCTCTCATCCATATAATCCAACTTTGGATGCTCTATTGCATTATTTTGCGGAGGAATCCTTGTCTTTATGTCAAGCTCATCGCACAGTTTGTATAACTTCTTTCGATTATATGCCCTGTCTGCATATAGTGTGCTTATATTATATTTAACATCAATCCTTGCAATAAGATCACATGCTCCATAGTGGTCAGAATAAACTCCGCCACTGTATTTTGCTGCTATAACTTTTTTGCTACCTATCTCTAGCATTACATGCAGTTTTCTTGTTTGCTCATAGCAGCGATACTTTCTATCTGTACCATTTGCCTTGCTATGACCTGGAATATTATTGTAGATCAGTACTATCTATGGCAATCTCAATATCTTCTGTATTATTTTTATCATGTCTTCGATCATTAATTTTGATGTTAAGTTTTTTAAGCCTTCTTGAGGCCTGGGAATAGCTAATAACTTGCAAGTTTTTCCTTACTTGCTCAAGGTACCCTGCTATAAATCCCGCTGTTTGTCTCAGATCTATTCTAAATAAATAAGTTATTATGTGAACCAGAATCACGACCTTATCGCTATAAATATAGTTGCCACCAGCCATTTTTGGACCTTTTTCGTACCAATTTTCTATGGCATCATTGACGTAATAAAAAATATTTCCCCTCTCTTGGAGAAATTTGTTATATTCATGGCAGTTACTGACTCTCATTTTTTGTGGCATATTTTTCTTTAGTAGGTTAAATGCTTGTCTTATAGTGAATTTTGTCAGTAACTGCCAGTTCTTTTTATTTGACCTATGCAACAAAGCCCACTGGAATCCAGGAATTTTGATTCTAAATTAGGTATTGGTCTTAAATTAAAATAAACGTTTGTGATGAGATTATATGAAAAACTGGATCCCAGTGTCGGAGCACTGGGATGACACCATTTGTTGTAAACTCACTTTTACTCTATGGTTATACTACCTTGCCGCTATCCTGAACGGATACCAATATTTACCCATTAAAAACAACAACATTTTTCCGAATAACTGTAATTTAAGGCTAAATCAACGCAAACTAATTTCTACTTTTTTCAATGATTTTTTTTGCTTCTTCTACATCAGCCCATTCTCCAACTGTCACCGTTTTTCCCTTTTCTAAATCTTTATAATGAGAAAAGAAATGAGCTATTTTATCTAGTAAGCTTTTAGGTAGGTCAGAATAGTTGTTTATATTGTCATAATAGCTATCAACACTAGAGATAGGTACGGCTAATATTTTTTCATCCTCTCCTTTCTCGTCTTTGGTAAGTAATGCACCTACTGGACGCACTGATATCAAAACTCCAGACGCTAAAGGAAATTGAGTGAGCACCAAAACATCCACAGGATCACCATCACCTGCACATGTATTTGGTACAAATCCATAATTGCAAGGATAAGTCATTGAAGTAGACAAAAATCTGTCAACTTGTAATAATCCGAGCTCTTTATTAAATTCATACTTTACGGGTTCAGCATTTGCGCCTATTTCAATTACTACATTTATTTCATCTGGTTTTATTGTTACTTTGCTTAAATCCATGGATTACCTCGTTATTCAAGAGAAGATATTATATAGCATACACTTTAAAAGTGCTACATTTATCATTCATAAGTAGAGATTCATGATTGCATAGGACCATTTGCAAAACTGTTAATAGTTGTATCATTGATCGTTGAATGTGGCGGTTCTTGAGGTGATTTTAGTAGTTGAAATAAAGCATATACTATTACGATAGTAAGTACTGCAGCAACTATGAAATTGATGAGATTATTTTGTGGCAAAATATTTGTTATTGAGTTGAATAACTTTTGCTCCATAAAGAAATAATCAGCAGTATATAATCCAATAGACAATATAAACATACCTAAAGCTAATTTACAAAATGTGTTTTTATGATTTTTGTTTTTTTTGTTACTGATAGTAGAGTTTAGTCTGCATTCACTTTGTGGCACTGAGTAATACGTATTCTCAGGGTTTGTTACTAATTGTTCAAATGCATCACTATTTTGGTTTTTTAGTAGTTGCTCTAGAGTACGTTTGATATTTTTAGGATATAGAGAATCTTGACTGTCTTGCTCTCTTGCAGCTGTAAATGTCCCGTTCAATTCACTTATACCTCTATAATTAAGTGTATACTTGGTGAATCCATTTCTATACGGTAACTCAATTTTTCTTAATACGTTTATTAACTGTAAGATGTAACTGTAATATAGTGGTGTGTTGATTACTCTAGCTTTCTCATTAATATATTGATTGAGTGATAAAATATCTCCATTTCCAGTACATGTAGAAAATATACCATAACTAGAAAATAGTAATGCTATGTCTTTATCTATTTTTATACTGTGAATCGAGTAATAATGATTTATTACCTCTTTACATAAGCTAAACTCTTTATCAAATTCATTTGCATAGCTTATTTTGAGTAACTTTTTAACATTATTGAGTACTTGTTTCTCAAAGTCATCATTATTGTTAAATAGAGCTTCACCTTTCGGATTTGCTAGAATATTAAAAAGCTTTAGTTTTTTTTGATCTTCTGTCAATTCTACTTGATCTACAATTTCCCTTAGCAGTTTCTTCGAAGTGTCACAAAGAGTAGGTATTTTTTTACTTTCAACTGCAGCATATATTTTATCAATTACTTCTTGAGTATTGAACTGAGCATTTTCTGCAAGAACTCTATAAGCTTGAACATAAATTAAAAACAATCCTTGTAGACTAAATTTTAAGTTAAAATATTTATCTAATGGCTCTTGTTCTTTTTTATTAATGAATTCGGATAGACCTATATGATTTCTGCAATCCATGCAATGATGTAAGTCAGCATGTTGAAAACTGCCCAAACGAATAAATGCGGCCTCTAGTAAATTGCCCTTACCAACAATTTTTATTAACTCTTCAACTTCTTTAACCATCCCTCTAGTCCACAATATAATAATTATCTTTATAGTATAAAGAATATAGGATAAAACAGCAATAAATTTTATTGTATGTTTACATTCTGCATTAAAAAATTAAACCACCAAGTTAGGAGCATATCCAACCTCCACCTATAACTTGTTCGCCCTTATATGCTACACAGGCTTGACCTGGACTGATGCCAAAGTAATCGTCGTTTAAAATTACACAGGCTTTGTTCTTTTCGTCAGTTGAATATATTGTCGCTAAGCTTCCTGCATGTGATGACCTAAGCTTCACAGTTACTTCCATGCCTTCTTTTGGTTGTTCTAACCAATTTAACTCTTTGACCAATATCTTTTTTTGCATTAGAGCATTGATCGGGCCTACTACAACTTCATTATTTTCTGTATTAATTTTTATCACGTAAAGAGGCTCATTGTGTGCGATGCAGAGGCCTCTTCTCTGTCCCACTGTAAAATTTACTATGCCGCTGTGCTCACCTAGCACTTTTCCATGAATATCTACTATTTTACCTTTCTGTACAGATTGTGGAGCTAATTTAGCTATTGTTTTACTATAGCTTTCGGAAACAAAGCATATATCTTGACTATCCGGCTTTTCAGAAATTTGTAAGCCAAAATACTTTGCTAATTTTCTTATATCACTTTTATAGAACCCACCTAATGGAAATCGCAAAAGCTTTAACTGCTCCTCAGTAGTTGCAAACAAAAAATAACTTTGATCTTTACTTTTATCGATGCTTCTACACAATTTTACCTCACCATTTTCTTCTAATCTTCTTACGTAATGTCCTGTTACGAGCACATCCGCACCAAGATTTTTTGTAACTTGCAATAGATCGCGAAATTTTACTGTTTGGTTACACCTTACGCACGGTATGGGAGTTTCTCCACGCATATAGGTATTTGCAAAATCCTCTATTACTTCCTTTTTGAATATTTCCTCGTAGTTTAAAATATAGTGGGGAAAGCCAACACTTTCAGCCACGTATTTGGCATCATAAATATCCTGTCCAGCGCAGCATGCACCCTTTCTCGCATTACCATCACTGCCATAGAGCTGAAGAGTCACACCTATCACTTCGTACCCAAGGTTATACAGCAGTGCTGCAGCAACGGAGCTATCAACTCCCCCGGACATTGCAACAATAGCCTTAGTTTGATGCGGAGCTTTATCTTTTAATAAAGGTTCAATTTCAAATTCTTTTAGCATATAATTTATAAACACAAACCTGTGTCAAGCACTGGAATCCAGTTTCTATTACACAATTTCATCGAAACAGCATACTTATTTGTAGTCAAGTTCCAGTGTCAAGCGCTGGGATGACACCCCTTCCTGCTGGAAGTTGCCTTTAAATTACTTGGTGCGTGACACTGGGATCTCATTTATATTACATAATTCCATCAAAACAATTCGATAAACTGCCTTCAAAAACAATTTAATCTTGCTTGAATAAAACATGGCCAAAATAGTCCATGTTTTCAAGTACTTTTCCGCTACCCAGGGCAACACAACAAAGTGGATCATCTGCAACACGAACTGGTAATTTTGTTGTTTCACTAATAACTTTACTCAAGTTGCGCAATAACCCACCTCCACCAGATAAAATTATTCCTCTATCAACTATATCAGAAGAAAGTTCGGGTGGAGTACTCTCCAGTGCAGTTCTAATAGCAGAAATTATCTGATGTACAGGCTCTATTAGGCTCTCTGCAACTTGATATTCTGATAAAAGCATTTCTTTTGGCATACCACTCACTAAATCCCTGCCTTTAATTATCATTCCCTCTTTGTTGTTTTCAACTGGCAGACTGGCTGAACCGACGTTTTTCTTAATTTTTTCAGCAGTTGTTTCGCCAATCAATAACTTATGATTTTCACGAATGTATGACTTTATTGCCTCATCCATAATATCACCACCTACTCTGGCAGAACGTGAATAAACAATTCCACCTAAAGAAATAATTGCAACTTCAGTTGTACCACCTCCTATGTCAACAATCATAGAACCTTCAGGTTCGGTAACTGGAAGTCCAGCCCCAATTGCTGCAGCCATTGGTTCTTCAATTAAGAATACTTCATTTGCACCAGCACTTTCTGCTGCATCTTGTATAGCACGCCTTTCAACTGGTGTAGATCCAGATGGAACACATATGATAATACTAGGCTTATTAACAGTGAATCTTGTGTTTGCGCTGCGTATGAAATATTTTAACATTTCTTCCGCGCTTTTAAAATCAGCAATAACTCCGTCTTTCAAGGGTCTTATCGCTTCTATTTCTCCAGGTGTTTTTCCGAGCATCATCTTAGCTTTTTTGCCAAAAGCATAAGGAACGTAACTTCCTTTTTCTTTTACTCTTGCTACAACTGAGGGTTCATCAAGCACTATCCCCTGACTTTTCTGATAAACTAAAGTATTTGCAGTACCAAGATCTATAGCAATATCGCTAGCAAATAAACCTTTGAAAGTAAAAAAATTTCTGATTAAATTCTGAACAAAACTCATACACAACTCAAGAAAACCATTTATTGAGACAAATTATACTTTTCAGATAAGTAACTAGTGTAGCACTCAATATCTAAATCCCTACCTGTTACCTTTTTTAGCTGTTCCAAAAAGCCATAATTTGCACTATATACATTTTTAGAGAACCAATCGATAAGTAAACTGAAATCTCCTTTTACTATAGAATCTAAAAATCCGTAATGATTTTTCTTAATGAAAGAAAAAAACTGCACAGCAGCGATTAACGCTATGACTTTAATAGGAAAGTAGCCTATAACACCACTTATCCAATACTCATCTTGAAAATAAGTGTCTAGCTCATTTTTAGCTTTTACTGAAATCTTGTAATGCTTCATACCTTCCAACCATTTATCGTGTAGATCTTTAACTTCTAACGTACCATTTATTAGATCTTGTTCTAATTTAGTTCTTAGCATAATGTGAGCCAATAAACTAAATTCATCCGCATTCTTCAAAAAAGATGAAAGATTTACTTTATTGAAAATCAAATACAAATTTTCAACACTACTATTAATTTTGCCTTTTGTAGAAAGTTTCTCCTTTATGTGTGGTTGAATGAACTCAATAAATTCTCTGGATGTTCCAATGATCCTTTCCATGAATAACCCTTGAGTTTCATACATAATATGTTTTGTAATTGAGCTCTTTATAGAATTTTGCGCTAAACATTTTTGATGAATTGCATAACCAGTATGCCGTAAAAGTAAAAATAAACCATAACAAAGGTCAGATTCATCATAATCGATAGGATCGTAATAAGAAATGGAAATCTCATTTGGTGTAACACTCATTTGCTGTAAGAATAAGGAACCAAGTTCAATCTGTCTCTGAACCGTAACTTTTTGTATATTAGTAACCTTATCCTTCTTCTGCTTTTGAGTTACTTTCTCTACATTTTCACTAAAAAATTTACCTAGCTTAGGAAATATTTCCTTTATGTTCTTTTCTGTGATATTAGAGTCATAGTCAGCAAGCAATGACTCATAGTTTGAGCGCTTTAATTGCTGCGATTTTATAGAAGCTGCTTCACGAGTAAGCTTAATTAGGTTAGTAAAGCATTCTTTCAGCTTTTCTAAGTTACTAATTTCAGAATTAGTTAGCCTCCATAAGTTTTGGCATTCAATCTTAGCTTTGGACAAAGATTTTACTAAATCAACAGGAATAGCACTGCTGCTTTTGTGTATCCCCTCTATTAACTTTAGCTGCTGAATATTCGCACTCTTTTTATTCTTAAGAGCATTCGCTAATGATTCCTTTATTGCATCATGAGAGATAATTTCATGTCTGATTTCCTCTAGAAGACACATTTGCTCGATCTTATCCTCTATATCCAGTTGGCTTTTGCTTAGTAGTTTTAGTATGTTTTCGATATTCCTTACCTTATGTAATACTTCCTCTAGAAACTTATAAGATCTCATTTTTATTCATTGCTTTGAAACATCCGCTTAATATCGTAATAGATTAATAATAAAGTTAAAAGTATATTTGCTTAAAGTACAATAAAAAATTGTATTTTTATTCTTTTATTGTACTTCATTGCTAAGAATTGAGCATCTTATCAGAAAATTAATTATAAGATTGTAAAGAAAACATTTAGTATTTTATTTCCCTTGACTCTATTCTAGTATAGAGGGATTATTAGTACTAAAATTAAAATTACGCACTATATTTTAAATTTATGGAGGTTTAGTGATGTGGAGTAGACTGATTATAATGTGTTGTTTTTGTTTACTGCTTACTGGTGTAAGTTCTTGCCCTAAAAAAGGAGTAAATACGACAAATAAAATGAATGCTGTTGTTAAGCAGATAGGTGATAAAAGAGTTTTCTTTGGTTATGATGAATCTAGTATCAGTGAAGTGAGTGCAGATGCATTACTTGACGTGATGGAAGTGTTACAAAATAATCCTGACGCAAAGGTCACTTTAACTGGTCATACTGACAATCGTGGTTCTCACGAGTATAATCTTGCACTAGGAGCTAGAAGAGCAGATGCAGCTAAAAAATTTATGGTCAGCTGTACACCTTATCTAGAAAATAGAATAAAAACTGCTTCTAAAGGTGAAACTGAGCCTTTGGTTAATGTAAAAGATGATTCTAGAAATTCTAAATATGAAAAAGAGCATGCTAAAAATCGTAGAGTGGAATTTTCATTTTCTGGAATAAAGAAGTAGTTTCTTGCATTAAAACCTGGATCCCAGTGTCAAGCACTGGGATGACAAAAGAGAGCAATTCCGCTACTTGTTAGCGGGATCTATATATACCACAAATAAGTCGCTGTATGACGTAGAGACTATCTGGCCATCAAGAAACATAATGAAATTAGAGTTATTATTTCAAAATATAGCTAATAGCTTTGCTTTCCATAACCAAATCGCAGTCGCAGTATCAGGTGGTGTAGATAGTATAGTCTTACTGCACTTAATGACTAACTGGGCAAAAAAAAACAAGCTTTCACTTCCTATAGCATTAACAGTAAATCATGGGTTACGTTCAGAGTCCCAAAAAGAAGCTGATTTTGTTATAAGTTATGCAAAAGAACTTGGAGCAAAGGAATCGTTCATATTAAATTGGGAGAAGCAAAATATTAAAGGTAATATTCAGTTACAGGCACGAAAAGCACGATATAAGTTACTAGAAGAGTGGTGTAAAAACAATAATGTTAAATGTTTGCTCGTTGCTCATCACAAAGATGATCAAGCAGAAACGTTCTTATTAAGATTGGAGCGAGGTAGTGGCGTAGATGGATTATCATCAATGGATTACAAATCTTTCTTAAATGGTATTTATATATTTAGGCCGTTATTAAATTTTAGTCGTAGTGAAATAGAAAAGTACGCTAATCTTCACCGGTTAAAATGGATCGAAGATAGAAGCAATTATGACTTAAAATACAGACGAACTTTATACCGTAACTTACTTAAAGCAAGTGACAATCAAGAGATTTTAACAGAGCGAATATGCCTCACAGCCCTTCATATGAAAAGAGCTGCAAAAGCGTTGATGCACTACACACGCCTTGCACTTAATGACTGCGTTAATATTCATGATCTTGGTTATATTGAAATTAAACTAGATGAACTTTATAAACTGCCAGAGGAAATAGCTTTAAGGCTTCTTCTTTATTCTATAATGGCAATTGTCAACAAGCACTATAAGCCAAGGTACCGTAGCCTTATCGCAATATTTAACAAAATATCGCAAAAAGATAGTGATATTAACTGTACACTCTCTGGGTGCAAAATAAGAAAATATGGAGGGAGCATCTTGATAATGAGAGAATCATCAAAGATACAGGAAATTACTGTACACCTAACATTAAATGTCCCTATTGAATGGGACAATAGATTTAGCTGTACAATACTTAGCAATCAGAAGTGTTCAGTAACTATTGCTCCGCTAAAAAAAACACAAAAAGTTCCTGAATTTCTGAAGGATTACAACTGCTGCCCTGAAGTTTTCTACTCTTTGCCTACAGTACAAAAAGATGGAAAGGTGCTTGCTTATCCTGATATAAATTATAACGGAAAAAATACCAATGACGATAAAGTTCAATGCATTATTAATAGCACAATAAAGCAAAATTTGGTAAGCTTGATTAGTATTTAATTAGAAATATAAATGAAAAAATTTTTAGAAGGCTTATTGATCTGGTTAGTGATTATTGTTCTTATTTCAGTTGCTTATATTCAATTTAGCGGAAGTATAAGTAAGAGTAAAACAACCATACCTTTTTCAGAATTTTTAACTAGACTAGAAGATAATGATATAGAAAATATTACAATAAGAAACCAAAGCATCGAAGGGAAGTTTAGGGATGGGTCAGCCTTTAACTCAAGTGGTGTTATATATAGTGACTTAATAAAAAGTTTGCATGATAGGAAAGTGAAGTTCTCCTTTTCAATTGGAGACTCTGCAATAGGTATAATTGGTGGATTACTTATTCAATGGGTTCCGACGCTTATCTTTATCGGTTTATTACTTTTCCTTTTTAAACAAATGCAAGCAGGAGGTAATAGAACTATAAGCTTTGGCAAATCAAAAGCTAGGCTTATGACTACTGGAAAAAAAGTGACATTTGATGATGTTGCTGGGATTGATGAAGCAAAAGAAGAGTTGGTTGAAATTGTTGATTTTCTTAAACAAAGGCAAAAATTTCAAGTGTTAGGTGGGAAGATACCAAAAGGATGTCTTTTAATTGGTTCCCCTGGAACTGGTAAAACTCTACTTGCTCGTGCAATTGCAGGTGAAGCTAATGTACCGTTTTTTAGTATTTCTGGATCTGATTTCGTTGAAATGTTTGTCGGTGTTGGTGCAAGCCGTGTCCGGGATATGTTTGATCAAGGCAAGAAAAATGCTCCTTGTATAATTTTCATAGACGAAATAGATGCAGTAGGTAGGCATCGCGGCATCGGTCTTGGTGGCGGTAACGACGAAAGGGAACAAACATTAAACCAGTTACTGGTTGAGATGGATGGTTTCGAGTCTAATGAAGGTGTGATAATAGTTGCTGCAACTAACCGTCCAGACGTCCTAGATCCAGCACTACTTAGACCTGGTCGTTTCGATCGACAGATTACTATTTCTTTACCTGATATAAATGGGCGTGAGAGAATATTAAATACGCATATAAAGAAAATATCGATAGCACCAGATGTAAACGTAAAAACAGTTGCGAGGGGAACGCCAGGTTTTTCAGGGGCTGATCTAGCAAATTTAGTGAATGAGTCTGCGCTTATTGCTGCAAGAAGAAATAAGAAAATTGTTACCATGGATGATTTTGAGTATGCACGTGATAAAGTGATGATGGGCATGGAAAGAAGGTCCTTAGTCATTACAGAAGAAGAAAAAAAGCTTACTGCTTACCATGAAGCTGGTCATGCAGTAGTTGCAGTTAATATGCCTGCTTCTGATCCTATACACAAAGCAACAATTATTCCACGTGGTAGAGCACTCGGTTTAGTTATGAGACTACCAGAAACAGATAGAGTGTCCCTCACAAGAGAAAAGATGCTAGCAGATATAACTGTTGCAATGGGTGGACGTGTGGCAGAAGAGCTAATTTTTGGCTATGATAAAGTCACAAGCGGTGCATCTTCAGATATAAAACTAGCATCAGATTTATCACGTTCTATGGTGACAAAATGGGGAATGAGCGACAAAATAGGTCCGATCTATCATAATCGCGAACAAATCACACATGATTCTGAGACAATTTCTGAAGATACGTTAAGACTTATAGATGAGGAAGTAAAGAAAGTCGTATTTTCTTGCTATGAAAAAGCAAAAGACATTTTAACCAAGCGTAGGAAAGACTTGGAGCTCATTGCTGAAAATCTACTGGAGTTTGAAACTTTAACAGGAGATGAAATAAGAGACATATTAAGTGGAAAAAAAATTGTTAGAAATGAAAATGAAGGTAAAGAAGAGATAAGAAGATCCTCTCTCTAATAAGATCTGGCTTTATTTAACCGCTAAAACAAAAATTTTTAATTAATTAGCTTAAGTTGTAAGATCATAGTTAAGCCGATGTATTTTATAAATGGACTTTTTTGAACATTCTTCCAATTTTTTTCTAAATAACTCTTTGCCTATTTAAATAAGCATATTCAGTATTAGAGCTTTCCAGACCGCTACTAGGAGAAAGATTAGGTTCTTGACCTTTAAACATCTCTATTAGCTTTAATACAGGAGCAGTTCCTGCTACAAGCTCCTATAACAGCAGTAGCACCCATGATGAGAAGAATCGGTTCTGCAGTGGTGATTACACAAAGCTCAATACATAAACCAGCAATGACCATACCAACCATTATACCAATGAAAGCACCTACAATTATGGATGAAACTACACCGATTAATTGTCCTATTTTTGAACTAAGTGGTACTTCTCTTTCACGTCTAATACGCCTAATATAGCGTGACCTCATTTGTCCTCTCATTATTACATTTTCATCCCTGTTTCCAAAGAGATTCAATGACGCTTCTCTTTCTCTAATAAAATTTGGCCACATTTGTTGTTCTCTTGCCCTTCTTCGCTCTCTCATTATTATGTTTTCCTCAAAGAGGTTTAGTGGTACTTCTCTCTCTCACCTCTAATTCTAACATGATTTAGCTGTGCTTGTTCTACTAATAATCTTATTGTACTTTTTATTTCATTTAGCGGTGCTCTTCCTCCAATATCCTTAATTGCCTTCTCAAATTTTAATAGCGACTTGTTATTTAGTCTGACATTATTCTGAGAATCACAAACAATAACCCAATCTAAAATTGGCTTTTTTTAACCACCATACTCTATATCATCATTAATGTGTTCCTTTAGTTTTTTAATTATCTCTACTGCTCTTGTTTCCATAGCTTCCATGGCGCTATCTTCACTTTCTATGAGTATATTGAAAACAATTCCTAATAACTCCTGTTGTAAATCCTTTCGTTCTTTAATATTCATAATTAGCCTCAACTTTTATATGCTATTTTGCCAAAATAATTTTACCAAATAAGTAATATATATACAATAATTCTCATTTAAAAATTTTTTTACATTGGCCTATCTAAGTTATGTTTTAGGATGTAAAAGCTTCTTACTTTAATACTTTATTAAAGTAAACCATATATGGATTGCTATTTAGGAGCAGCTGTTGTACTTTAATCAGAAGGTACAGTAATGTAAGAAGGAGGTACTTTATGTCTTTAAAAAATGAAATTTCTTAGTTGATAGAGCAACAGCTTGGCATTAAATATCATGACAATTGCTTAGCTTACACTATACATAATTCGGCTGCAGGTGAAATATCCGATTCTATTGCTCTTTGCATAGTTGGCTGTGGCGATTGTGAGATTAAGTATCAAGGTATTGCTAATTCATTTAACATAACGAAAGAAGAAATTAACCAAAGTAATATAGAAAGCATAAAAAATAAGATAGAAAGTGAAGCTAGAAAAGAAGGTAGTGAATTTTCCGAGTTGATTTCTAGAATGGATCAATCGCTGAAAGAACAAAGTGAAAAGTCTATTATACAGATTTTAAATTCATCTGCTGAAGAGATGTTAAGGAGTTTTTGTGGTAGTTCTATACAGAGAACAGAGGATAAAGAAGTTAGTCTGTCCTCTGCTTCACATGAAGAGCCTGCTACAGAAGATTCGGAAACTACTATTAATTCTGATCTTTTATCAATTTAACCAGCTCCTCATATAAATTTTTTCTGTACCTAAGCTATATGTTTGTGAGAGGATAGTAAGCACTACATTTTTCTATTTCCATTATAACAGATTCGTCTATTTTCATGATGATCTTACTATTTGTACTCTTTCTAGGACTAAGCAATAGAAATAGTAGGATAACAGTAGTCAACCAAGATTCCAGCATCACGTACTAGGATGATATAAGTATCATAATTTACGATTAGATTGACATAGGGTAAAGAGTAAATTAAAAATTAAATAGATCTTTTAATGCAGAATAAATGCCTATAGAAATATTGATGCCCGCTCTTTCCCCAACAATGAGTAAAACTGGAGGAAAAATTGTAAAGTGGTGTAAAAAAGAACAAGATAAAGTTGAAATAGGTGATGTAATCGCTGAAATTGAGACTGATAAAGCCATAATGGAGTTTGAATCTGTCGATGAAGGAGTTTTAGCAAAAATTTTAGTGTCGGAAGGAACAAGTGGTTTGCCTGTAAATCAACTGATAGCTCTAATGTTAGAGGAAGGGGAAGATAAAAGCGCACTTGATTTAGCTTCTGCCATCAATACCAAGGTTGAGAAGGAGGTTGAAGCCGATTTTTCAGTATCATCCAACCCTTCGATTTCATCTAGCTCTTCAATGTCATCCCAGTGCGTGACACTGGGATCTAAAAAAGAGGATAGAGCAACAGAAAATAGAATAAAAGTAAGCCCCTTAGCTAAAAAAATAGCTCAAAATGAAGGTGTTGATATAAAGCGATTAAAAGGTACAGGTCCATATGGTCGTATCATCAAAGCTGATATATTAGAATTTTTAGATCAAACTAAAAGCTATGAGAGATTTGAGGAAAATACAACAGTTGAAGTAAGTAATATGCGCCAAGTGATAGCGCAGCGCCTAGTTGAATCTAAGCAAAATATTCCACACTTTTATTTAACTATAGACTGCCACTTTGATAAGCTAATATCGCTCAAAAATGAGGTTAATTCAGCAAATGAGAACAATAAAGTAACAATTAATGACTTAATTATAAAAGCTGTGGCTTTCAGCATGAAAAAATTTCCTGATATAAACTCATCGTGGATAGATACTAAAATAGTAAGATACTCAAATATAGATATCTCAATTGCTGTAGCGCTTGAGGATGGACTGATTACTCCTATAGTAAAAAATGCTGATGAAAAAAGTGTTTTATCTATATCAAAAGAAGTGAAAGATTTAGTAAATAGGGCAAGATCTGGAAAACTAAAGCCTGAAGAATTTCAAGGAGGAGGATTTACTATCTCCAACTTAGGCATGTTTGGTATAAAAACTTTCAGCGCTATAATCAATCCACCGCAATCTTGCATTATGGCTGTTGGTGAATCTAAAAAACAGCCGGTTGTCATAGGTGAAAAAATAGAGATAGCAGAGATAATGACAGTTACTCTCTCTGTTGACCACAGAGCAGTTGATGGAGCACTCGGAGCAAAATTTTTAAATGCCTTTAAGTACTATATAGAAAACCCTACGGTGATGCTTCTTGAGCCTTTATTATTATAATAAAATTAATACCTCTTAGTTTATACTTTTGTTAGTTAATAGGTTTAGAGGTAAAATATGACTGATAAAAAGATAGAAAAACGTAGTATATCTTTTGATGCTACAAAATCAAAATTTTCAAACGATAGGTTTCAAATAGATTCCTCATCTAATGAGTCAATAGATACCATTGGTAAAAAATTTAAGTATGAAGTGAAACTTCCAGGTGTTATTCACACTACAACAAGAAAAAATAATGTTGGAAGCGGATTAAATGAGTTAGATCTAAGAAAGAAAAATGAAAACTCTTTCAAGACACCAATAAAGAATATTGAAGAATCAGATAGTAAGAGAAACCAAAGTCATTTGCTGTTTCAGGAGGACTCATTTCCAGAACTACCAGCATGTGCATATAAGCCAGCACTGCTGCCAAAACCATCAAAAGAAAAAATAAAGGAAGCTGTAGATAAAATGCGCAATAATAGAAAAGCTCATAATTCTGCAAGTGTTGAAAATGGTGTTAGTTCAGACAGGTTCAAAGTGCGCCCGTTCTTATGTAGTGATATAGATGGATATGTAGCTCCTGGCAAACGTGACCGTAATCTAGAAAGGTGTAGGGTTACACATGATAGCAGTAAGCTTGAAGCACAAATGGAAAGAAAGCATGGGTTTCAATCAGATCCAAGTGTTAAGCATGTAAAGGCTGATACTGTAGTATGTTCTATTACTAAAGGTCATGACAAAAAAGGCGTTAAATCTGATGTCTCATATACACAAGAGCCTACATCAGAAATGTCTAAGGTCAATGTGAGAGAATTAGCAAATAGGTTCCGCGGCTAATCATTATTGGATTTTTCGAATAACAATTGCTTAAGATTTTATAAACTGTGCATATAGTACTCTATAAGAGAAAGAGAAGTGTGACAGCTTCTCTCTTTCTTAACCACTTGCTGAAGAACGTTTATCTTCTGTGGCATCTGGTGATGGAGCAACTAATCTGCTCAAAATCTCATCTTTTGGTCCCATATCATAAATAACACCATCTGACATGATAATCACTTTATCAACTACGGATAGTAACGGTAGCTTATGAGTGATGATAACAGTGGTAGTATTTTGCTCTCTTGCAACATTGATTGCATTAATCAAGCGCGCCTCTCCATTACTGTCTAAGTTAGCATTCGGTTCATCAAGCACTAAAAGCTTAGTATTACCATAAAAAGCCCTTGCAAGTCCAAGAAGCTGTTTTTGGCCACCAGAGAGTATTACTCCTCCAGGTCCTCCTATTGTTGTATCATACCCATTTGGTAAGCTCAGTATTAATTCATGTATTCCTGCAATTTTTGCTGCTTTGATTATTTCTTCAGGATTTGGATCTGGTCTCATGCGGGCAATATTAGCTTTAACGCTCGTGTTAAATAACTCAATATCTTGAGGTAAGTAACCAACATAATTACCAAAGTTTTCTCGATTCCAAGTATATACATCAGCACCATCTAGTCTGACTACACCTGATATGGGTTTCCAAACACCAACGGTTAGTTTTGCAATGGTCGACTTACCAGAAGCACTTGCACCAATAACACCAACAACATCCCCTGGTTCTATTACAAATGAGATTCCTTTTACTGTTGGCTTATTGCTCCCATAAGGAGTAAAAAATACCCCATCAAATTCCAACTTCCCTTCAGGCTCTGGTAGAGCCATAGTTTGCTCTCTTTTTGGAGATGTTAGGATAAGTCTTTGCAGCCTGCCATATGACATCTTGGCTTGATTTAAAAATTTCCAAGTATGAACTGCTGCATCAAATGGAGCCAATACTCTACCCATCAAAATCGAGGCAGCAATAATGCTACCGGCAGTTTTGTGAGCTGTGATTGCAAGTAATGCACCTGTTCCAATTACTGAAATTTGGAGAGTTGAACGTAAAAATTTAGTAATACCAGTAATTACATTAGAACGATTCTGTGCTGTGACTTGCATTGCACGATTTTGATCATTCCGTTTACACCAATCAGAAACTATAAATTCTGACATACCCATAGCCTCAACCACCTCTGCATTTCTTGTTGCAACATCTATAGCATTAATATTACGTATAGTTTCTTCATTGGTTTCTCGCAATATACGCTTAGTGGCAAGTTCATTCCATACTGCCATTGAAACTAATATAATGATCCCGGCAATAGCTATAAACCCTGTAGAGGTATGTATCATAAAGATCACAACAAGGTAAATTAGCGACCATGGAGTATCGAACAGTGAAAATATACCATTTCCTGTAATGAAATTTTTTATTACTCCAAGATCTCGTATTGCTTCACCACTTGAAGTTGAGCTTTGTACTGATGTTAACCTGATTGACCTTACTATTAGATCTGGTGTTGCAGTTTTATCAATCCAATCACCAATTTTAGCCATAGCTAAATATCGACAAGTTTCAAGCATTGCAGAACATGCAAACGCAGATAAAGTAATAATCGTCAGCATAACTAGTGTTGACACACTCTCGCTCGATATCACTCGATCAAGTACCTGAGAGGTATAAAGTGGCAAAAATAACATTAACGCATTAATCCCTGAGCTAAACCAGAAAATAAACCAAAACGCACTCTTGCACTTCTCTAGACAAGTATATAGTATACTTTGCTTTAATTCCTTTTTTATTGACGGAGTGATTTCCACAATCTTCCTTTTTATTTAATTATATTTACCATATATAGTTTTTATTTCAAAAGTATTAACAGTTATTGCCTTGCCATATCATTAATGTAATAAAATATTAATGATATGCAAATATAAACTTTTTCATGGAAATTTAGCAAGGCGATCTAATTTCTTCTCTACTATAACCTTATACGATAGCCTTGCCAATTGTTCTACGTTTTTCTTATCTACTACTAAATGACAGTTTACTAGAATGCTTACTATCACTCCTCTGAAAGTTGATGCTATCAGAGTCAGTGACTACAATCTGCATCTCTTTTCCTCTTTCTATATGATCAGGAAGTATTATATATTCCAATGATCTAGCTGTAATTGCTCTTTTTCTCACACAAGATGGACTTGAATATACCCTTGGTCTATATCTTTCGAATTTAAAACAGTCAACAGTAATTCCCTCCTCAAAGTTAGAAAGTATTAGAGATGGAGATTTACTAACTTCCTTATCACTCACAGAATTATTTGCACTACCATAACTCACATGACGCGCTGCACTATGATTGTTACCACACTCTTCTCTTGAGGTTGAACCGCTTGGATTAAAAGGAGTCGAAAATATTGAATACCCATTGGTATCACCAAATCGTTTTATCAACCCACAGTTTTCTTCATTCATTTTTGTAATATTCTCGTGATTAGCACCTTCTGATAAGCTTGATGAAGCAATAAGATCTTCTTTTTTCTTACTAAAGATATTGCCTATTTTTAGCTTAGTTGCAACATTCTTGAATTTGTTTTTCGGAGCTTTTGGTTTAATTTCTGGATGCTCATTTATAGTAATTACACATGATGGATTATCTAACTTGTCCATTGTATTTTGTACTCTACTGTTGCGTCTTGAATACAGACTAAGTTTTGTTGTTAAATCATTCAAAACAGGTGAACTTTTTCTACCTTCTAAAGACTTATTCGAACATAGTACTGCACTACCACCCCTACTCATTTTCTGAGGAGAAATATTGAGTTTGTCTTTACTCTCTAATCTAGTCTCATGCGTAAACTTGTAAAGTTCATTTTCCAATCGTGAAATATCTTCTGCATTCTTTATTAATAGTTCCAATATTGAGTTGTATTCCTCCAAATCATGATCTCCTACTTTTGTCTTAGCTAACTTTCCTGTAGCCTCTTCAATTCTGTTCATTTTTTCAGTATAGTTTTCTATCTTACGTTTAACAGGTTCTTTTTGAAGGCCAATCACTAAGTTGTATAAGATAAGTAAAAATGATATCGAAGAAAATGCAATGGAAATCCAGGTAGGAATTTCTTCCTTTTCAGATTCTGCATTATTATACTTAACGCAAACAGAAATAATCACACTTGATATTGACATGGCCAGATTATAGTAGTCTAGAAGCTTTTTGCTTCTTTCTTGATCTTCCATATTAAGTTTATCATATTTCCTTTTTTTGTTTTCCCTTATTTCATAAAAGAAATCTAAAAATAACCTCAAGATATTTGTGTCACCATGTTTAAAAGCATAATCTAAAGCTGTTTTTTTTGCATTATCCTTTATATCAAAATTTATCTTCTTATTTACAGTTTTCTCTCCGGTGCTGATTGTTAGGTAGAATAAGGCTTTAATAGCTTTTTCCCTTAAGTGCTCATTTTGTTTACGCTTTTCTAAAACCAACTTTTTCAAAAATTGACCTTGCTTAAAATCCTCATTTATAGTTTTTTCAAAATCATTATCACTCATTACAAGATAGTGTAATGCTGTTCTTCCAGATTTAGATACAACATTTAACATTTTCTTATTATAGGGGTAATGATTATCTGTCATAAAATATTCTATTAACTCAGCATTAAGGCTCATGGCAGCTAAATGTAGAGGTATAAGCCCTTGACTGTTTGTGTTAAAAAGTGGTACTGTATTCCTAATAGTTGACTTGGCAATACTTTCAATAACATACTGAGAGAATTCTATGTCGTCGGCAAGAGCAGCCATGTGTAACGGTGTATTGTCATTTTCATCATATAACACTTTGATGCTAGCAGCCACCTTTTTACCTACAAGTTCTTTTGACACAAATTCAAGACATTCCTTATTGCTGCTCAAAATAGCTGCAAATAACAACCTTTTTTGTGTATTTTGTTCTAAAAAAATACCCTTTGGGCTTTTTTTTACCAAATACTTAACGCATTCTACTCTTCCACTGAGAATAGATAAGTGTAGTAAAGTTTGTCCATCCTTATTTTTCTTACTTAATATTTCTCCCACTCTCTCTTTTTTAAAAAGGTGCTCAAGGCATGATTTATTACCAACACGTGCTGCCATATGAAAGACGGTGTCACCGTTGCTATTCTCACGCAAAACCTCTTGATAAACGTCAAATTTCTTCTCTTCCAACTTTTTTTCTATCATGCTTAAAAACGATAAATCAAGTTGGGCAGCAAAATGTAAAGGGGTGTTTCCTTCATTATTACTCTTATTTACTTGCATGCTTCTGTCTACTAATAGACTCACACATTTTTTTCTTAGTTCTGTTTCTGTATTACTCGATAGAGCTAAGTGTAGGGCCATATTTCCTTTGCGTGTTTCTGTGCTTAAATCGTAATCAGGAAATTTCTTGAGTAAAGATGTTAGACAATCATACTTCCCGTACATTGCAGCTAAATGTACAAGATCTCTTCCATAATCACCTTTGGATTGAAGTATGCTATTTCCTATATTTTCATAAAATAGCTCTATACAATATGAATTACCATGTATAATAGCAATATGTAAGGGGGTGTTACCTTGTTTATTCTGAACAATTTTTGCACCTGATTTAATAAACAATTTCATTAGCTGGTTATTTCCATGTTTTGCAGCTATATGCAATGGGGTGTTACCATCTACATTTTCTTGATTAATTTCACTTTTTAGTCTACCTAAAAATTTTAGATGCTCTATAAGAAAATTTATGGCATTTTCTTGAGTTTCTGAGTTACCTACAATCTTATGAAAAGGATTCTCATTATATTTATTTTTTAAAAATTGTACTTGATTATCAATGAAGAATTCTATGCACTCAGCATTTCCAGATTGCACAGCATAGTGTAATGCGTTATTTCCATATTTATCTGTTTTAATTTTCTCTCTATCAAAAATTCCTTTTGCTGTCAATATTTCTTTTAAATATTCTAGGAGGTTAGGACTTCCGCTTCTGGCAGCATAGTGTAACTCGGTTTTATTATTGGCAGTGCAACTAAAATCTGCTTCATTTTCTATGAGAATTTTCAAGCATTCTTTATTGCCAGATTTAGCCGCATAGTGTAGTGGTGTTTTACCATCTCTATCTTTATTCCTTACTGCTTCTTTAATGTTAAAATTAGAATTTTCTATCACAAAACATAAAATATCTTCTTTACCCGACTCAGCTAAATAATGTAGAAGTGTTTTATCATTACTATCTGCAAAATTCTCCAATTTTATAATCAATTCTCTGCCCATACCAAGAATTAGAGATACAGCTATTTCAACATGAATATCATAATTCCTATTTTTCTTTTGTTCTTTCCCAATTCTTTCAATAGCCACTGTTAATAGCGAAGAACCATCATTACTTGTTATATTCCATCCATCTTGACGAAATTTTTCAGCTAATGAATCACTTATATTTTCTGCTAAAATCCTGCTTTTTATACAATCAAGATTATTAGTACATATATTATAGTTTTCTTCTTGAGTTACTTTATTAATATAATCATATATGATTATTAGGTCTTGCTTATTGACTTTATCTTCTGAATTGCCTTGTAATGAAGAGAGGTCTATCTTACTAATTGCTCTGACCATACCAACGTTTCCCGCAACAAATAAACCTGAACTGAGTGTCTTTGCGCTTGTACTAGATTTAGCTTTGAAAACACTAGTAACTGTGTCAAATTTATTTTTGAACATACTGTACCTCATAAATAATAATGCCGGTAGTGAATAAGGCTTTAGTAGATACCACTGTAATTTTTAAGCCTACAAAAATTCACCAGCGGCCGCATTATATAGTAGATAATTTTTTGTGCTAGTAATATTTTTCTAATTCCCACTTTTGCCTTGGTGCAAAGTCAAGAGAGTCTACATAGTTTCTCTGTAACCTTTCAATTCCTGTCCATCCAACCATCACTGCATTGTCTGTACATAAATTGCTTGGAGGAGAAAGCACGTTCAAGTCTATGTGCTTTTTTAATCTCTCTTTCAGGAAATTATTTGCTGCAACTCCACCAGTAATTACAAAATCATTGATTTTAATATTTAAAGATACAGCGATACCAATAGCATTTCTGACTCTATCGAGTAATATGTCGCTAATACACTCTTGAAACGAAGCACACATATCACACACATCCTGTTCACTCATTACAAATTCTCGTGCTAAGTTTTTTACCGCTGTTTTAATTCCAGAAAATGAAAAGTCACATCCAGAACGTTTTATCATTGCTCTTGGCAGCTTAAATCTCATACCATCACCTTTTTTAGCTAACTCTTCAATTAATGGACCTCCTGGATAGCTTAGACCCAGCATCTTAGCGACTTTGTCAAATGCTTCTCCTAATGAGTCATCAAGCGTTTCTCCAAGTTTGATGTATTTACCTACATCCTGTGCAATTAAAAATTGGCAGTGACCACCTGATATCAGCAGGACTAAAAACGGAAATTTAACCTCATATAGTAGCCTAACAACTAACGCATGTGCTTCTAAGTGATTAACTGCAATAAACGGTTTTTGTGTTACGTGTGCAATTGCTTTAGCTATCATTGTACCAACTATTAATCCACCTATGAGTCCTGGTCCTGATGTTGCTGCAATTGCATCCAAATCACAAAAATTAAGGTTATATTTTTCCATAGCACTTTTTATTAAACCACTTAAATGCTTCATATGAGCACGTGAAGCTATTTCAGGTATTACCCCACCGCGTTTTTTGTGCTCCTCCTGAGAAAGAATTTCGTGAGCAAGGACTTGCTTATTACTATTTACAATTGCTGCTGCAGTTTCATCACAGCTTGTTTCAACAGCTAATATAGTTTTCATATATATTTGAACTCTTTAATTGTGAGAACTATAACTTGAAATGTTGAAGAAGTGAACTTTGTTCTGTTAAGCTAATTATCATCTCCAAATATAGAACCAATTTTTTTACTCCCAGAGGAAAATTTATTAGTCCAACTGCTTTGTACTTTGTTTATATCTTTAAAGGCAGTTTTATCGCTATATTCCTTTACTTCTTTATCTATTCTCTCCATTATTTGTAGATTCAGGTAGCTCTTTTTCCATTGGTTAGTAGCAAGAAATACTTTATTTAAATCTTGAGTGCGAATTAGATATTCTTTATCTTTAGGATAAACTTCCTGAGCCCAAGCAAACAGCTCAAAATAGCGTGCGAATAACTCAGACGCACGTGATTTTGGAGTTTGATAAGCTTGTATCTCTTCAAATATAATTTGACCAATAATTTTTTGTACCAGAATATTTGACTGCTTTAAGTTCTGCTCAATATCCTGATAAACTTTATAGAGAAATTCTTGCTCTAAGCTTAAGTTCAGTTCATTTTCAACCATATGTGAAAGTTCATGTACTATGATGTAAGGATTTGACCTTCTTAGCACAATAACATACTTATTTAAACCAGAAGAACGAATTGTCTTACACACTTCCTCTTCCATATCCACTAATCCTTCTTGATATATTTCAAACGAGAGTCTATTTTGCTTTATTAGTGACAAAGTGAGGTTTAATGTATTTCTAAACTTCTCAAATTGATAGAGATATTTGACATATTGTATTACGTTTTCACTATTTCCTACTTGAGTTGCTTGTTTTATTAAGTTCCTGATTAGCATGCTTCATTATTAAAGGAATTTTCTTTATGCTCAAGAATTATAAAGTGTTTTCAGGAAGTATAGCTAAAAAAGTTTAATTTACTTACATTCCGCTACTTATTATTAGCCAAGAGGTATCACGTCAGTATGACTTAGGAATGTGCTAGATATAAAAGTGCAATATCAAATATATTTTACTAAAAATCAATCAACTTTTCACATGTTTGCTCTTCATAAAAGAAGCTCAATGTTATCGTAGTACCAAGTTTTGCTTCACTTTGAATGTTGAAAGTCCCACCCATTAACTCTACTAATTTCTTGCTTAGAGGTAATCCGATACCTGTGCCTTCGTTTCTATATCCCGAATCTGCTTGGCCAAAAACGGACATAACTTTATATATGTCCTGCTGCATTATCCCTATTCCATTATCATGAAACTCAATAGTTAATAAATTTTTTTCTATATTCTCTTTAATAATCATTCTTATTAAACCACCTTGAGGAGTGAACTTGATTGCATTTGATAACAAATTTATTATAACTTGCTTCATTCTTTTGGGATCGGCGATAACTAATAATTGTTTATCAGATATCTCTTTCTTTAAACTAATACCTGTTTCTTTTAGTTTAGGTGATAACATTTTTAAGCACGAATCTATTATCTTATTCAGATTAAACTTCACTTTCTCTACTGTTAAACTACTTGATTCAGCTTTAGAAAAATCGAGCACATCATTAATCAAAGCAAGTAAATGTGTACCAGCATTATATATATCGTCTACGTATTCCTTGTATTCAGAGTGATCTACCGAACCTAAAGTTTCATTTTTGATCAACTTTGCAAATCCAATAATAGCATTAAGAGGTGTACGCAACTCATGTGTAACACTTGCAAAAAATTTTATCTTATTTGCATTTTCTTGCTCTAATGCCTCTTTAACCCTTTGTAATTCAATATTAGTTTTATGCTGCTTGGCTAGCATTTGGGTGTTGGAAAAGTGCAAATAAAGCATTATTAGTATTAAGATAACCAGTAATAAGCCAATTAATATTGAAAATAGACTATATACCATAATATAAGAGTCATTATAGCTTTGAATGATCTTCAAAAAAAATGAAGGCTTAATGTCATCTTCATGAAATATAGGGAAAGTAGAAGTTAATGTATTTCCTGTAGCGTAAAATATTTCTTGATTGCTTAGCAATTTATCAATTTCATCATTTGTAAGCAACTGCTCATAGTCATGACCTTGAGTATTAAAATTACTGAAAATTACTCTGGCATTTTGATCATACAGTATTAAGCTAAAATTTCTTACTTTGCTTACTGATTGTAACAATTCAGCACGCAATTTTACCAACTGGTTTATGTAATCAAAACTGTTATATTTAATATGATGTTTTTCTATTAGTAAATAATGATATTTTTTTATTATACTATTTTCCAATAGATCTTTTAAGTTTGCATTTGAATTACGGTAAAAAGAAAGAAAATTATTCTTTAATGAATAATTGCGATATATTGTGCCCAATAAAACCACAAAAATTAATAAGAATAGCGAGATAATTTTTGTATATCTATTTGTTTTTAGTGTAGTAAACATTAATTTACTTAATTTATACATATTCTTCTCATTGTGAAATAACGTCTTTTATGGTATTAATAAAAAATTAGCATATCATACTTTTATGACAATTTCTCCTATCTTGCCAGTTTATTCTCCTACTAACATAAATTTTTCTTATGGCAAAGGTATTTACTTGTATGATATCGATAATAAGCGCTATATAGATTTTCACTCTGGAATAGCTGTTAGCAGTTTAGGTCATGCCAACCCACGATTAACTGATGTCCTAAAATTACAAGGAGAAAAACTATGGCATATATCAAATACCTATAATATATCTACTGCCAACAAATTTGCAGATAATTTAATAAACAACAGCTTTGCTAATACTGTATTTTTTGCAAATTCTGGATCAGAAGCAGTGGAATGTGGACTTAAAATCGCTAGGGCCTATCAAAATGGAAAAGGTAATAAAAATCGCTATAGAATTCTAACATTTCATGGTGCATTTCATGGAAGGACATTTTTAACCTGTGCAACAAACGATAGACAGAAATTTTCTGAATTACTGAATCCTTATATTGACTGGTGTGATAACATAGAGCCCAATATTGAGAGTGTAAAGAAAGCAATTTCTAATGGCATAGGTGTTATATTAATAGAACCAATACAGGGACAAGGTGGTATTAAAGTAATGAGTGAAGTCTTCATGAAAGAGCTAAGAGAACTATGTAACGAAAACGACATACTGCTATTTTTTGATTGCGTTCAGTGCGGTGCTGGCAGGACAGGAAAGTTATTTGCATATGAACACATAGGAATTAAGCCTGACATATGTGCTCTTGCAAAAGGAATAGGAGGAGGTTTCCCTCTGGGGGCTTGTCTTGCAACTGAAAAGGTTGCTAAGTACATGGCGGTCGGTATGCATGGTTCTACTTTTGGTGGTAATCCACTTGCAACTTCAGTAGGTAATGCTGTATTGGATGAATTGCTCAGCCCTGGCTTCTTAGAAAATGTTGAAGTTAGAGGTAAGTCTTTAAAAAACAAACTAGAGGACTTAGCAAGCAAGTTTCCAATGATAGAAGAAGTGAGAGGGAAAGGGTTGATGCTAGGAATAAAAGTAAAAATGAATAACCAAAAATTTGCAGAAGAGCTAAGTCAACGTGGTTTACTTACTGTTGGAGTAACATCAGATAATGTTCTGAGAATCTTGCCTCCACTCATTATCACTGAAAAAGAGATTGATGAAGGCATTGAAATCCTCACTCAGTATTTATCTGAAAAGTTCTAGTTAAAAATTAAACCTTCCTGCTCACTAGTTGTTGGCTGTATCAAAATTGCAGATAAAGCAGTAGCTACAACTTTATCAGCTACTTCATTTGTACACTTTGCCTTTTCCTGTTCTCTTATCAGTGTAAGCTCATTTATATCACTTAGTGAGTCAAATTTTGTTATATCCTCAAATATAAACGATTGCACGATGTCTTTCGGAATATTGAAAAAAGCCGAGTTACCAAGCGATAATGTCATATCTAACAAACTTTTCATTGAGCCGTTTCTCAAAACACATTTAGACAGTTCTCCTAAAAGAATTGGCACTCCAAAAATAAAAAATGCTCCTCTCACTAAATAGGTCGTTATTTCATATAACAATGCACCACACAAGAGTGACAGTGGTCCAAATACTATAAAACCGCAAAGTAAAGGCAATGGTCTGACCTGATGATATTCTACCTATAAGCTCCATTGAAATTATAAACCCAATAAGTAACATAGCTCTACCTAGATATGTCCTTTCTTTAGAGCGTTTGTTAAAGTTTTTCTCACGTAACTTAGAAAAATCATTGTTAACTCTGACTTCAAAAATATTATGGTTGATTTTTAATTTTAGCTCTAAGTCCTCTATTCCATGATGCCACTTATGACACCTTACAATTTCATCAATTATCGTACTAACTTGATTATTGATTTTGTATAATTTGCTTTCTTAATATAAGTTGCCTTGATAATATTTTTCTCTCAAGTCTACACAATTTAAATTCTTTAAATCACATAAAAAATCTTTGATTTCTTGTGCCATTTTATTAGCATCATCTTTGTAGCCTACAGCTTTCAAAATTGTTACCAAGTGTTTATTTTCAATTTGAGCAATTGTTCTATCTAATGCACGTATATATTGCTTGGATTGAAAATATGAGATGATTTTTTCTTTACATCTATCCTCATTGCCTTCGTACAAACTATTTCTTTTGAAACTGCTGTCATGTTCTTTGGCAATTTCTAATGCATGAACCAATACATTTTGCGCCTTCACACTACTTTCACAGTGACAGTTTCTGATTATGTGTACATACGCTCTTGCACTGGTATCTCCAGATTTATCTATATTGTACGCTTTAGCCAAAAAGACTAAATAGTCAAACCCTGCCCAAAGATAATACATTACCTTTGTTATAGCACTCCCCACAGAAAATAAAGCTGAGCGTGTGCAAGATAATTTACCGTTGTTTTTAATTCTGTTCTCATATGAACGAAGGTATGCCTCTGTACTTTTTAAAATCCTATGTGAATCTTGTTCTGTCTTTTTGACATCAAAATCATTTATATCATGAACTTTTTCATACATTTCTTTTATCAAATCACTAGAAAACTTCTTCAGAGCTGAATCATCAATATTTCCTAATGCATCAATATTTTTACTAATATAGATTTCTATTTTTCTTCCAAGTTCTTCTCCCATTCTATTTTTTAGCAACTTATTGTATTTATTAGTAGCTGGAAACAAAACTTTCTGACAAAATTTCTGTGGTTCATTTTTAAAATTTGCTAAGATCTTATTCACAAATAGCTCAACTTTTTCACCTGCAGCAGCGAAAAACCATGATTGTCTGCTCTCATTACGCTCTCTATTTCTTCCAAGATTCTGTAGGGCTTCAGATGGATTATTGAACTGACTAACCGAATCTGCAAATATTGATGCAACATGATTATATTCACTATCAAATCCACGACCTTTCGATCCATCTATAACCGTTGTCAACGCATATTTAGCCAATGAATCAAAATCTCTTTTTTCATAATCACAATAAAGAGCTCGATATTTACCTATTTGATTACGTATTATCGCTGAAAAGGGTCTATTTTCTCCAATACCAAGATCATTTTCCCAATTCCTGCAAAGATACATTTATTTTGTTTGCAGAAATCAATGAGACTATGTAGTATACCTTCCTCTTTTTCCATGAGGTCATGGAGCTCTTTGCTTAAGCGCCAATTATCAACTATTAAGCTGCATTGCTCATTATCACTTTTACTCAGTGCTTCAATTACTGTCTTTATTTGCAGTAAGAGCTCATCTCTAGCAAATTGCTCACTAAAGCCTTTTCTCTCTAGGTAGCTTATAATATTGTTATCATTAGTGGTGCTAACATTCTTTTTAACATCTTCTATCAATTCACTCAAACCTTCTCTTCTTTTTTTATCTAAGGTAATATTATCACACTTCATTAAATATAAGAGAGTAAGATCGATCATTGAATGCATTACTCTATATTTTAGATATTCAGCAGTACTACTGAAATCCACCTTTTCTTTTAATTCAGATATCTGCTCTTCTGTCAAACTAGGATGTTGCTTTTTAACGCAGTTTATAAAGTTTAATTGACGTAATTGGAGCCTGTAGTCTTGATATGACATTCCTTCAGGCTGAAATTTATTATACACTTTATAACGTGTACTACCTTCATATACTAAATTATCTCTACCCTGCAACGCAAAGTTAAGGTTAACTATACTATTTACATCATCAACTAAAAGCAGAGCACTTTCTCCAATTGGGCTTTGCACATTCCATCTTATAGAAGTTAATAAATCATTGTTATCGACAAGTTTACTGTAATTAAAAACTTCTTCGCTTTCTTCAACATACTCATGAGCTGGACTGGATTTTTCTCTAGTAAATAAGCTACGCACGTTAGCAAGAAATCTAGAGAGCAGTTCTCTTGATTCCACTCCAGTTGCTTTAGTTAGCACCCACCAAACTGGCAACACTACCATACCAAATATAAACATAGAAATTGTATAGTATAGCTGCCCAATCAAAGCAGAATACAGCCAATAATCTGAAGTGAAACCAATTACGGCAGCAACATTACTATTTATAATAGGAAACAATATAGCTAAAGATATGATGGAGGTAGCAATGTTCACTACAAGTGCTTGATTGAAATTTGTTATCCTATTGGTTTTTGCAATAACACTTGCTGTTTCGATGGCGTTTGCAATACAACGTCTACTCAATCTTGTCGGGCTGATAACTTTTCCGCATCTATTTAAAATCCTTCTCTTTGGTGTTGCAGTGAGGTAAGTCGTAGGATATTTCTCATCAGTGCGACCCTGAAAGTCGTGGTTTTGTGGTGGTTAAATTCCACTTTCCCTAGACATCGGGGATAATGTATATTTCACATTTTAAAGGGTGGCAACCTTTGGGATGCAAGCATGAGATAAAAGCAAGTAACACTAAACCTCATGGTGAATCCCTGCAAACAGAGTTAGATATGATTACGAGAGGAACCTATGTTTGAATTGTCGTCAAAGCATAGTATGCGAAAAGAGGTTGAACTACGCATAGACCAAAATGGTACGAAGCAAAAGGGGAACTAAAGATTGAAGACTTTAGTTATTGATGTTCCCAGCTTCCGGCAAATAGTAGGAATCTAAGTTTAACGTGAAACGAAGCCATGGAACGGAGTAACCACATAAAAGCTCTTATATTCATAAAAATATAAGTAGGTAGCCAACCACAAGCTGCTATGTGGAAGGATTGTTTAAGAAGCTAATGCCCAAAGTAATATCTGGGATACGCAGACGTAAACACTTTAATTTGGAAGGTAAAGTGGTGAATAGTAGTGAATATGTTATGGACCAGCAAAAAGCTAGGTATGAATGGAATGGAATTCCTTGGCGAAAGCTGAAGAAATCTTCATTTAAGCTACAAAAACGAATTTACCAAGCTTCTAAATGTAATGATATCAGAAAGATGCATAATCTTCAGAGATTATTACTCAAATCAACAAGTGCAAAAACACTCGCTGTTAGGAAAGTAACACAGGACAATAGGGGGAAGAAGACTGCAGGTATTGATGGAAAGGCTAATCTTAATCAAAAAGAAAGATTACAACTATCATATTCTTTAGATATAAAAGAAAAAGCAAAGCCATCAAGACGCGTCTGGATCCCAAAACCTGGTAAGCCATCGGAGCATCGCCCGCTTGGTATACCTACTATATCGTGTCGAGCAAAACAAACACTTGTAAAAATGGCTTTAGAACCAGAATGGGAGGCAAAACTTGAGCCAAACACTTATGGTTTTAGACCTGGTAGATCATGTCATGATGCAATTGAAGCCATATTTGATGTGCTAAAACAGAAAACAGCATATGTATTAGATGCTGATATTTCTGGATGTTTTGACAATATTAACCATAATAAACTGCTTGAAAAGCTCAATACCACACCAACGTTAAAGAAAATCATAAGAGGATGGTTAAGGGCAGGCGTTATGGAAGATGGAAAGTTTCAATCCACAAAACGTGGTACAATTCAAGGAGGGACGATCTCACCGTTGCTAGCTTGTGTTGCATTACACGGATTAGAGCAACATATCAAAAAAGCATTAACAAACGAACTCTTTCAATGCATGAAAAGAAAATATGGTAGGATATCGCATAAAAATGCGCAAAAGTCTATTAGTGTAATTTTCTACTGTGATGATTTTGTCGTCATACATGAAAGTGAAGAAATTATTCTTAGGGCAAAAGTTCTAGTTGAAGAATGGTTAAAAACCATTGGATTAGAATTAAAGCCTTCTAAGACAAAAGTTTCTCATACATTAAAAATCATTAATGGAATAAAACCAGGATTTGATTTTCTTGGATTTTCAATAAGACAATATCCAACAAAAGAAAGTAAGAAAGGTTACAAATTATTAATAAAACCAAGTCGTAATTCTATAAAGCAGCATATATTTGCTATTAAACATAAACTTAGAGAAATGCGTGGGGCGCCACAGGAAGTAGTAATAAGGAATCTCAATCCAATCATTAGAGGGTGGAGTCAATATTACTCTTCAGTAGTTTCATGTAAAATCTTTAGCTCATTGGATAATACTATACATAGAAAGCTCTGGAAGTGGGCAGTCTTTAGGCACCCAAACAAAGGGAAATGCTGGATAAAAAGAAAATACTTTAAAAAGTATAATAACGATAACTGGCGTTTTATGACAAGTAACAAGATACATCTTATTATACACAGCGATCATGTTATTAAACGACATATCAAAGTGCAAAAAACCAGATCTCCATATGATGGTGATTGGGTTTATTGGGGTAATCGTCTTAGAGAAATACCAGATAAGCCATCAAGAGTAATAAAACTATTGAAGTTACAACAAAGTAAATGCGGTAATTGTAGACTATGGTTTGAAAGTGATGATATAATAGAAATACATCATAAAGACCGGAATAGACGAAACAATATGATCAAAAATTTATCTTTGTTACATGGGCATTGTCACGATGAATTACACAGGAGGTGTGCATGACAAGCACCAAATTAGAGAGAAGCCGTATGAGGCGCAAAGTCTCACGTACGGTTTTGAAGTCGAGTGAAGAGGGGCGACCTTCTTCACTTAGACAACAGCTTGCACATGTTCTCAAAATCCTGCTGCTTGTTAATACTGTCTGCTTCATCAACACTAATCCACAACTTGGTATTTTGGTCTTTAAATTTACGATCATTTTCTTGCTGTAATAACAGGTCATGTGTCACTATAATTGTTGTAGGTTTAGTTGCCTTCAGTGCATTTTTAATTTCCTCAGCAGTTTTAGGTGTCCTAATGTTTACAGTAAATGCACTGCTCATCATTTTTTTAGCTTGATTCACTAGGTCACTACTTGGTACTGCAACCAGATGATGAAATCCTGCTTGGGCTAGTACATGACTCAGTATTCCAATGTCGTAAGTCTTACCAAATCCAGTTTCTGCATCGATCATAACATTACAGTTAGCAATGGAAGGGTTTTTGAGATGTTCCAATATCCCTTTAACAACAGATTTACGACGTGCTACTATTATAGATTCCTTTGTATCATCAAGTTTTATAGATTCACCTTTTAGCTTGCAGTTGATTTTTTCTAAGCTACTTATAATACTTTGCCTTTCTTGATTACTGATAGAACTCACACATTACCCGCTATAATTATTACAATATTAATTGTATGTTAATTCAATAAATTGCCAATTCTATGGACAAAAAGCTGATTTCAACTATCATATTAATATGAATATATGCCTCGGAATAATTACTTCTCCCCATGGAATCAAAGGAGCTGTCAAAATAAAAACCTTTACTGAAAAGCCCGAAAATATTTTCCTATATGGTGAACTAATAATCGGAAGTGAAAATTATAAAATAAGCTTGGTGTCTGTTGTCAGTAATAATTTAGTAATAGCAACAATTAGCGGTGTGAATTCCCGTAATGAAGCAGAGCTTTTAAGAAATAAAAAGTTATATATAGAAAGAGATAAGCTACCACAGTTAAATGATGAGGATGAATTTTACCAAGATGATCTTGTGAATATGGAAGTAAGACTAGAGAGTAATGAATTATATGGCTATGTGAAGTCTGTGAATAATTTCGGCTCGGGGGATATATTAGAAATTTTGGTTATCAGCACAAAAAAAAACATTATGTTATCTTTTACTAAAGAAGTATTTCCATACATCAACATGAAGGAAAGGTATATAGTAATCAACATGCCAGAATTCATTGGCCAATAAAAATTTTGATATTTGTATAAAGTTATTTATAATAACCAGACCAAATTAAAAGTGTAATTATGGCAGAAAGGGCTAATGATATCAGGCCAGGTCAGGTACTAGAACATAACGGTGGATTGTTTTTGGTTGTAAGTATTATGCATACTCAACCTGGTAAAGGTGGTGCATATATACAAGCTGAAATGAAAAATATCCAAACAGGAGCAAAGTACTATGAGAGGTTTCGCTCTGATGCAACAATCAGAAGGGCAATTTTAGATGAAGAGGAATATGTTTATCTCTTTACTGAAGGGAATATCGTAAATCTTATGCATCCAAGTAGTTACGAGCAGATTGTTATAAATTTAGACTTATTAGGGGAAAAGAAGGCTTATTTGCAAGATAATATGAAAATTAAAGTAGTAACTTATCAAGATAAAATAATTTCTGCACATGTGCCTGATCACGTTACACTAACTGTAAAAGAGACAGAGTCTGTTATCAAAGGTCAGACTGTTACTGCTTCTTATAAGCCTGCAATTTTGGAAAACGGAATACGTGTTAACGTGCCTCAATTTATAAAAGAAGGGGATAAAATTGTATTACATACTCTTGATAACAGCTATTACGAAAGAGTAAAAGAGTAAATGGCCATTTCATCACCACGAATCAATGTGATGCTTGATTCTGTACGCAGTGCCTCCAAGCAGCTTATACGTGATTTTAATGAATTGCAAATTTCAAGCGTTAAGTCAGCAGACTTTATCAATAAAACTTATTCGAAATCCAAGCAACTTATGTACGATTGCTTGAAAAACTACAACCAGAACTATGACTTTATTTTTGAAGACAATGTAGGCCAAGATCTAAAAGAAAGCAGTTATACTTGGTTTATTATGCCTATAGAAGGCAAGGAAAACCTTTTTAGTTGTATGGTTTATTTTGCAGTATCAGTTTGTCTCATTCATAAAAACAGAGTTGTAGCAGCTGTGATTGATGCTCCAGCCCTTAGAGAAACTTTCTGGGCAGAGGAAAAGAAAGGAGCTTTTCTTGAAGATTTCAAATCTCGCCATGTAAAAATGCGGATGAAAGCTCGTGAAGGGGGAATAATAGACATAAGTGGTAATTTGTTAAATAAATTACCACTTGACAATAATAATCTACGCTCCCTTGGCTCAACGGTACTAGGTTTTGCATATCTTGCTGCCGGAAGATACAATGGAATAATTTACTCTGGAATTAATAAATATAAAACTTCACTCGGTAGGCTTTTTCTGCAAGAAAGCGGTGGGAGATTAAGGGAAGATAACGCGCTTGTCATTGCTGGAGATATAAACTAAAGTTCATTCAAAAGAGCAAAAGTCACGTAGTGAAAATAATAAATGGTCTTACCTACCCCTCATTGCAGCAGGGTGGCAAAATAAGATAGACGAGAAAAGACAACTATAGGAACAAATAGGTGTCATTCCAGCACGTGACACTAGAATCCAGATTGTTTAGACTGGATCCTATGGTCAAGCCATAGGATGACAAAAGAGTAAACTTTACCTGTGTGAGCTATAGATCCCAGTGTTAGCTACTTTCATGATAAGAAATAAAGCACTGATTTTGTACATTAACTATGCTTTTAAATAGATACCTTATTCTTGGCAACTTTAAACTCAACAACAGACACAAACAGATAATTTCTCAAAAACTTTTACAAGAGATTTTGTTAAATGCTCTATCATTTCATTTGTATGGTAAGGCGTAGGAGTAATACGGAAGCGCTCAGTCCCCTTTGAAACTGTTGGGTAATTTATATGTTGTACATATATTCCATACTCATCAAATAACAATTTTGATGCTTTTTTGGACAACTCAGGATCGCCAATTATGATTGGAATTATATGAGTTTCTGTTTGCATAAAATTCACTCCTGCGTTTCTCAGTGAGTCTTTTACCTTTTCAACAGACTGCTTTTGCTTCTCTCTTTCAACATTGCTCGATTTTAAATGCTCAACGCTTGCCTTTGCTGCTGCTGCTAAAACGGGTGACATAGCAGTAGTAAAAATAAATCCTGGGGCTGAACTTCTTATTACATCCACCAAGCTCTTTGAAGACGCTATATATCCACCCATCACTCCAAAAGCCTTTGATAATGTACCCTGAATAACAGTTATTCTATCCATCAAACCTTCTCTTTCTGCAATTCCGCCACCGCGCAGTCCATACATGCCAACTGCGTGTACCTCATCCAAATAGGTAATTGCATTATACTGATCTGCTAGATCACATATCGCTTCAAGCGGTGCTACATCACCATCCATTGAGTATACAGATTCAAGTGCTATTATTTTCGGCGTTTTTATATCTATAGACTTTAGCAACTGCTCTAAGTGATCAACATCATTATGCCTAAATATGTGCTTCGGTCTTTTTCCTGATTTTATACCTTCTATCATTGAAGAATGGTTTTTCTCATCTGAAAAAATTACCACGCCCGGAATAACAGACGATAAAGTACTAAGTGTAGTTTGGTTGGCAAGATAGCCACAAGCAAAAGTTAAAGCAGCTTCTTTTTGATGCAAGTCAGCCAAAGACTTCTCGAGCTCAACAACTTCCTTTGTTGTACCTGATATATTTCTTGTTCCTCCAGCACCAACAGATGAATTTTGAATAGCAGCAATGACACTATCGTTTTGTGACATTCCCAGATAATTATTACTGCACCAGACAATAACCTCTCTATTTCTTTCATAATCCATAATATAGGGAAGTTTGCCAGGTAATGACGCAAAATGCGTGAATTCACGATAGCGCCCTTCTTCTTTTATATCTTTGATTTTATTTAAGAATATTTCTTCGTAGTCTACCAAGTTTTTATCTATTAACAACCAATATAATTATAATAAATTATTAAATGATAGACTACTATATTTATTACTTAGACTGACATTCTTCTGTCTGCATAACCTTTTTGACCTGATTATCCTCAACTAAGCTTTTAGGCCTATAGCAGTACGTAATTGTAGCTGCAATAAGACAACAAACTGCAACTGCTATTCCTATTGCTAACATTTCCAAGTAAACTGCAACAGCTGCTCCTAAGGCAATAACAGTTATTGCAAGCGCAGAAGCAGCTACGACATACTTTTTTGTGTTTTGTGGATCATTCTTTAAATTTCTTGGTACGGTTGCTGAATAGCCTAAAAATGACATAAATTCCAAAAATCCCTTATTTCCTCGTTTTTTTGCCATATCTAAAGAGCTTTCTTTCAAAAGAGTATCTAATGGTGTATTAATAATTGGATCATTTTCTAAATACGGGCTTGCACCATTGTCTAGTAGCAATTTTGCAGATTTTTTACGCCCTTCATTTATTTCTCGATTATAAGCTATAACATGCAACGCAGTACCAATATTATTGCTTTGCATATTAACATACCTTTCTTTATCTTCTGCTGCACTTATTAAAATAGCAACTACATCAGGATGGCCATTATCAGCAGCTAAGTGCAGTGCAGTTTCATCATTATTATTCTGTAAATAAAGATCTGCATTGTTTTGTAAAAGTAATTCCACCATTGCCGAATTACCTTCTGCAGAAGCGTACATCAAAGGAGTAAAGTTATACCGATCTTTAGCATCAACTGTTGCGCCACGATCTATTAGCAATTCCGCAACATCTAAATGTCCATAATACACTGCTTCATATAAAGGAGTTACTCCGCTGCCTGTACTACTCACTGAATTAACATTTGCACCGTTATCAAGTAAAAGCTTCACAAAATCTTTATGACCATTTCTAGCAGCTAAATGAAGTGCAGTGTCACCACCTACTTTTGTTTTTGATTTAATCTCAATATTTGCACCACATTCTAGTAAACGCCTGCCAAGCTCAACATTACCTTTTTGTGCTGCAACGTGTAAACGAATAAATCCATCATTATCATAATCTGTGAAACGTTCATTAATATCGTCTAGTAAACTTTCCCTACCAGCTTTTAATTCCTCAGGAATGATAAGTGTTACTTTACCATTTTCATACTCTACTTCACCGTTATGAAATTTAAGTGTGAACTCTAAAATAGCATCAACCCTGCATATTTCCCTATTTGTATCAAGTTCCCTGACAGGCATACTTGGACAATACTGAATATTGAGAGAACCTTGGCTATTATATACAATACTTATCTTTCTATCGTTGGCATGAGGCAAGCTTAGTTTATGCTTAGAGAATATAGGAGAGAGCTGCATTAACAAAGAGCCATCATACCCAGCCTGATTGCAACTAGTAATTAACTCTTCCAGTATATAGTCATTTGGAACTTCTGCTTTAGCATATTTAAAAATTTCCGTAAAAACATACTTTGCAAACAGACGTTTATCATCTCCCTCATTATATTTATCATATAACCCTTTAATGAAACTATTATCTATAGTGCGATCATTGATTACAAAAAAATCCGTTCTATATAGGTCTTGATAAGCTGTGTTACCAGACTTTACATCTTCATCATTCTCATTTGCCTTTACTTGACCCAGCAGAGATTGTGTTAGCTGAAATTCTAACGTAGTTACTGCACTAGATTTAGTATCAGAATTATTAACGCCAGATTCCTCTTGACTTTCATTACCTGAATCCTCAGAACGACGGCGCTCTTTTTCCTCTCGTTCTAAAATTTCAAACCCTTCTTCAGTTCCCGAATCCCTAGAATCTGATTTCTTTAAAATTTTGTTTGATTCCTGTGATACAAAATCTGAACCTAACATGTTTTTCCTCCTAATTAGTAGCTAAGCTAAGTGTAGCATTAAATGGCAATTTTGTCAACTTAGCAAGCATCTCTTCGTAGTCCACCAAGTTTTTATCTATTAACAATCAATATAATTATAATAAATTATTAAATGATAGACTACTATATTTATTACTTAGACTGACATTCTTCTGTCTGCATAACCTTTTTGACCTGATTATCCTCAATTAAGCTTTTAGGTCTACAGCAGTATGTAACTGTAGCTGCAATAAGACAACAAGCTGCAACTGCTATTCCTACCGCTAACATTTCCAAGTAAACTGCAACAGCCACCCCTGAAACAATACCGGCTATTGCAAGCGCAGAAGCAGCTACAACATACTTCTTTGTATTTTGTGGATTTTTTTTGAGGCCACTTTTGCTGCTTTGCTCATTAATTCTTGGCAATTCTGTTTTTGGCTGTCCATTTCCGTTAGCAACTTGTTCTACATGCTTAGTAGGTTGATTAACGTTAATATTATTATTAACATCTTCAATTTCAATCGAAAGAAGTTCATCTTCATCATCACTTGTTAATTCTACTCTTAAAGTACAAAGAACAGAATTACTAGAAACAGTACCATTAGCTGTTGCTTCAGCTTCCACTGTGTCAATTACAGATATTCTTGTTTCATGACCTTCTTCACTAATTTTTTCAAATGGAGAATTACTATTAGAGTCTGAGGAAGTTCCGGCAGAGCAATCACTTTTATTACCTTCAAGTTTAGAAAAATCATCATCTTCAGAACTCAGTGATGGTGAATCTGATTCACGTTCTTTAACCTTTTCCACAGGAATTTGTTGACCACTTGCATTAGCTTCTACATCATTGCCTACTGATGATGCATCAATGTGCTCGAGCTCGTTTTTAAGCAATGCTATTATTTGTGCAAGATCCTCTTTCTGCTTACCCTCTCCCAAGCTTGTCATCTTGTCATTTGCTTGACTCAAGAGCTTCTGTAAAGTGGATTTATATACACTATCATCTAATTTCTTTAATAAATCTATCATAGTATCACGATTGATTCTATCGACAGCATCAGACAATTTTTCCCCTATAATTTTTTCATTTCCAGGCATTTTACCTTCCTCACAATTATTACCTATAGCTTCTTCTATTGAAGCCTCTTCATTATTCATAATATTCTCTACTTTATCAACAATGTTTCTTTGCGGCTGTTGATTATCAATATTTTTGGATTCTGGATCTTTTTTAATATTTAAATGCAAAGGTGTTTTATCATCTAAACCTTCAAGAAATTTTGTGATTTTTGATTCACTAGAAGATTTTTCCCTGTTTTCTTCCCTTACCAAATATAAACTTTTCGTTCCTACCAGATCTAAAGCTGTTTTGCCATCTCTATCTTTAATGTTGCAATCAGCTCCCTTGTTTACAAGTAATTTTACTATTTCGAATTTATCATGGTAAGCAGCCCAATGTAAAGCTGTTCTGCCATGCCTCTCATCTTGAACATCAACATTAGCACCATTTTTAATAAGCAAGCCGATTAATTCTAAATTATTACGTGCCACAGCCCAATGCAAAGGTGCATGCCCTGAATTGTCTATACTATTAATATCAGCAATTTTATGATTAATAATAGTCTTTGCTACATCTATAAAATCTTGTTGTATAGCATAGTGCAAAAATTTTTCTGACATATCAGAAACTCTAGACCTGGCTTCAGTATCTTTAAATTTATCTAATACCGCTTTCACGCATTCTTGATTACGAATAGACAACGCCCTTCGAAGTTTTTCACATATGCTATGCCAAAGTAGAATAGTACTTCGATTTTTTTCCAAATCTTCTAATAAAAGCTTAGTATAGCGCTGTCCACCAACACCAATAAGTAGCCTATCGAGCCCTTCATCTTGCGTAAATAATATACTTTTATGCGTTTCTGCATACCTTTCCACAAGTGTGTCATCAGCTGCAATGGCTAGTAGTGAAAGCTCTTTTACTGAATAATTATAATAACCATTTGTTTCATCATAGCTATTATTCAACAGCACATTGTGCATATGATCAGTCAAATTAAGCTGTTGAGAGCAAAAATCCTTCAAATTACCACAATTCAAATCAGTAATAAATCTATCGCTTTCCTCTATATTATTTATAGTTTTATCTAAATCTGCGTAATCACCATAATTTTTTGCTTTATTTATAACGTCTATTAATCCATCAAAGGTTAAATTTTCAGGGATAATGGTAAATTCTTCTTCATTATGCCTTGGTTCTATATTAATCTGATCTTGAGGCCAAAATAACTCTGTTGCTACAACTGCTGTAACTTCTGCAACACCTACCAATACATTCGCAACATTACCTAAAATGCCTGGATCAGTAACTACTTTGTTTGCTACTTCACTACTATCAGATGAACTCTCAGTAATAGACAAGTCTTCAGCAGCAAATGACTTAGGTCCTTCATTCATATTTTTCTCAAGAGTCTCTGTAATTCTATTATCCTCATCTTCGAAATGCCTATTTATTTCATCTAACAAACTTTTGCCATCAGCTTTGTAATTCTCTAATTGTTCAGGAATGGCAAATGTTACTTTGCCGTTTTCATACTCTACCTTACTATCTCGAAACTTAAGGGTGAACTCTAAAATAGCATCAACCCTGCATATTTCTTTACCCAGTTGCTTAACAGGCATATTTGGAAAATATTTAACGTTTAAAGAATCCTGATCACTACAGACAATCTCTATATGTCTATCATTAGCATCAGGCAATTGCAAATCGTGTCCCAAAATATAGGAGAGAGCTGCATTAACAAAGAGCCATCATAACCAGCCTGATTGCAACTAGTAATTAATTCTTCTAATAGATTATCATTTGGAATTTCTGCTTTAGCATGTTCAAACATTTTTGTAAAAACATGTTTTGCGATTTGGCGTTGGTCATTTTGATTACATTTATCACGAAGCTGGCTAACGAAATTCTTGTCTATAACTTGACCATTAATTACAAAATCCATCCTGGGTAGATCTTTGTAAGCTTGCTTGCCAGAATTTGCATCCCTATTACTCTCACTTGCCTTTACTTGACTTAGCAGAGATTGTGTTAGTTGAAACTGTAACGTAATTGGTACACTAGGTTCAACATCAGAATCCCTCACATCAGCTTCTTCTTGACTCTCATTACTTGAATCTCCAGAATGGCGACGCTCCCTTTCTTCTGCAGTATCTACTGCTGGCGGCATGAGCCCACCAAATAAATTCCAACCACCCATGATTTACCCCCCGACCATTAGCTAAGTTAATTATAGCATTAAACAGAAATTTTGCCAAGCAAATTATTGAGTCTTTTAGCAAACAGACTTACGTCTTCCATCTCTTCACCTTCCACTATACAAGCTTGATAGAACAATAAGTAAATCATATCTCCAAGTGTTGGATTTTCACCATTTTCAGCGTGAGATTCCATTATGTTTCTTATCAAAGGATGCTTAATGTTAATTTCAAGTACTTTTGGCGTGCGGTAATTTAGCTGCTTCTGTTCACGTAAAAAACGCTCCATACGAAGATCCATAGTTCCTTCATCAACTGCTAGACACACAGGACTATCGGTTAATTTCTTAGAGATCTTTACACTTTTTACTAAGCTTCCAAGAACCTTGGTGAAGTATTCGAGTATAGAATCCGCGTTTTCTTCGCTTTTGTTTTCATCTGATTTATTTTCTTCATCTTTCTTACCTTCTTCTGAAGAGAATTTTTCTAAATCAACATCAGCACGAGTTACAGATTTAAATTTTTGATCTTTATATTCATGAATCACGCTAGTCCAGAAATCATCAACTGGATCAACAAATAGAAGCACTTCCAATCCTTTGCTGACGAATCCTTCAAGTTGTGGACTGTTTTTTACTGAATCGAGACTATTTCCTGTGAGATAGTAGATATGTTCCTGTTCAGGCTTCATTCTGCTTATATAATCATCAATGCTAACTAGCTTATCATCACTGGTGCTATGAAATCTGCAAATGGAAAGCAATGCTTCTCTTTCATCAGTTGGCATAGCTTCGCAAAGACCTTCTTTTAACACCGCACCAAAATTGCCCCAGAATTTTGTGTATTCCTCTAAATTATCTTTTGCTTTTTTGCCGAGCTCTGATACCGCGCGTTTAGTTAGGGATTTCCTAATCTGCTCAACAACGCGATTATTCTGCAGTGTTTCTCTGCTGATGTTAAGAGGCAAATCTGGTGAATCAACCACACCTTTCAAGAAACGCAGGTATTGTGGTATAATTTGCACATTATCTTCAGTAATAAATACTTTATTGACATATAACTTTACAGAGCAGCGTCTATCTGGATGAAACAAATCATAAGGCTTGATAGAAGGAACATAAAGCAAATTCGTATATTCTATTGCACCTTCATTTTTATTATGCAGTATCATCCAAGGCTCACCACCTACGTGCGCAACACCGCGGAAGAAGTCGTTGTGCTCTTCTTGAGTAACGTCATTTTTTGGCTTAGTCCAAATTGCAGCTTTGCTATTTAATTTTTCACTTTTCCCTTCTTCATTTACAAATTCAACAGGAAAATTTATGTGATCTGAATAAGTAGTAACAATGTTTTCAATACGGAATTTGTCTAAAAATTCACTTTCTTCAGGACGAATGATGAGCGTAATTTTTGTTCCACGAGAGATTTGACCATCTAACTTGCTGATTGAATATTCTCCATCTCCTTTAGATTTCCATACCCAAGATTCTTCTTCTCCGGCTTTCCTTGACTCTACTATAACTTCTGAGGCAATCATGAAGCTTGAATAAAAACCAACACCAAACTTTCCAATCAGTTCTACAGCTTGGTTTGAATCTTTATTATTCTTAATTGCATCCAAGAATTTTTGCGTACCAGAACTTGCAATCGTGCCAAGATTATCTATTAAATCTTGCCTGTTCATGCCAATTCCATTGTCGGTTATATACAGCTCATTCTTATCTTTACTGGAGCTAATAGTAATCTTCAATTCATCGCTTGAATCTAGTAAATTAGGATTTAATTGCGATTCATAGCGCAATTTATCACATGCATCTGATGCATTTGATATTAACTCACGCAAGAAAATATCCTTATTGGTATAAAGTGAATGAATTACTATATTTAGTACTTTGCCTACTTCAGCGTCAAATTTTAAACTTTCAGTTTCTTGTATGTTGTGCATTTTGAGCTCCATTATTAGCCTGCTATTCTAATAATTTAAGTATTGCACAGCGATCTTTCAAGGTCATATATGCTAAAATTTATGTGAGCCAATTTGTCATGCAAGCTGAAATGATAAGAAGAGGGTTCTGTTCTACAATTCTCTTTATTCTTAGAATAAGATATCTCTTATTTGCTTCAAAGATTTGTGAGTCTTTGATTCTTTTTCTTTAAAAGTAGTCTCAAGAGAAGTTTTAAGATTTTCCCATTCTTCCTGACCGTTTAGAATCAAAGCGCTCTCAATCTTCTCCAGTGCCTTCTGAGGTGATGAATATAATTCCTCATACAAATCAGTGTTTACTGACTGTAGTATTACTAAAAATGTAAATAAATTCGGATCAATTTTCGCATAACATAGCTTTATTTTCTTTACGCAGTATTCTATTGCCTGCAATGATAATGAGAAGCTTTCTGCATAAAATATAAAGCTATCTATAATTAAGCTCTTTGATTTTTTCGGCAATTCAATATTTTGAAACAGCTTTCTTGTAAATTTCTCTATTGGCTGTTTTGGCAAATGCAAAGAGAGATCAGTAAAAGATTTTAGGCTGAAATTTGGTCCAAGTATTGTGCTGATTGCTCTTTGCACGTTACTTTTATCTTGACTAACAGAGATAATGAAAACCAGTCCCTCAACATCAAGCATGTACTTTATGGATTCTAAAAAATCGACAATGAATTTGGGGCGGCATATATCAAGATTATCGACCATTATATAAATGTTTTTACCTTTTCTGATTTTGTTAACCACATCTGCTAGTTGTATTTTAAAATCTCTAATGTTCTCTTTTCTCCTTTGGAGAAGATTTAATTCACCCAAGACAAAACCTATGTCTTTCTTATCAGCCTCTTTTGCAGCATCGAGAAATACTGAAAGCATAGCGAGTGGAGATTTACTGATTAGCTTTCCTAATGTATTGAGAGAAAATAGTTCTTGTTTTATGTTTTTGAACTGCTGTATAACACTTCTTTTTACTTCGTATGATGCAAATAGATCCTCAAACAGGAAATGCAAAAAAGAAGGCAATGGTTGATCTAGCGCACTAATATCCCATGCGCTGTAATAAGCTGCAATTTCATTTTGCTGCTCTAGATCCTTTACCCATTCTTTCAAAAAAAATGTCTTACCCCACTCATTATATCCTTCTAAGGATACGATCGAAAAAGACTGATCAATTGTCTTAATTATATTACTAAATCTACTTGCAACTTGCTTATAGCCTAAGCAATCACCTTCCCAAGTTATTACCTTGGGTAGATGTTCCGTTTCTTTTTTTCTGAAGGTTATTAGGGATGTAAGTTTTTTTAAGCACATAAGACTCTTACACTATATTTTACTATAGTATTTTATAAGTTAAGAATCAGTTTACTTAAATAATCCATAATTTTCTATCACTGCAGAAATGGAAAGGTTCTTCAAGCTGCTTTCGGGACTATATTGAATATCTATGCCGGTTAATTCTTTTACCCTTCCTTCTGTATCTTTTGTTAACCTTTGTGTTAAACCATCTACATTGCCAGAACTTATCATTCCCATAACAGAAAATTTCCCATTTGAAATATACTCCTTCTCTATCAGTGGGGATATTTTAATTATCCTATCTAGGCTCTCACGATTGGTTATTGATAATTTACCTTCTTGTTGAAGTAGATATAACTTTTCTATCATCTCAGCTCTATTACCGGAGTGGTTCTTTACAAGATCCTCTAATAGTTTTTCATGTTCATCTATAGGCACATGAATATACATTAGCCACAAAAGAAGAACTAGGTCCGTATTATCTTTTGTTATCTCCCTTATTTTACTTGCCTGAACGCTTGCATAAAAATAAGGATCCTTTCCATCATAAGAATAACTAAACCTCGACACCCCCGACCTAATTTGATCACCAATTCTTACTCGAATCACATTTTTCAGATTTGCAATAGATCTATGCTCTTGTTCCATTACTTTAAACATTTTTGAAGAATCTATTTTTGTGATATATGGGTCATATTTGATTTTAAATTTAGGTTCAATATTCATCAGATCTCTTTTTAGTTCATATTTGATTTCAAGTTCAGGCTCAATATTTATCAGATCTTTTTTAACCAGATGATCTTCTATTATATATCCAATTCGTTTACTATCTGCGTATTCTTTGTTAAATAGCGCAATGAAATCAAGAGCGGTTGATCTTGATTTTTTGATTAACCAATTATAAGTATAACGTACTCCATCTAGTGCAAAAGTTAACATAACCCCTCATTTTAAAACATCATATTTAAATGTATAATATTTTCAATTAGTAAGCAAGTTTCTAGGCTGAAGTATGTTATAGTATTTTTAAGGTATGTTGCTCAGAAGAAATGGAATATTATTTAATATCCTGTCTTGACGTAAGTGCTATCTTCAGCGTCCCTTCATCTAGGTAGTCAATTTCTCCACCTATCGGTATACCACAAGCAAGGCGCGATATTTTTACATTCGAATTCTTTAGCAATTCAATTATATATTGCGCAGTAACTTGGCCTTCTAATGTTGGGTTGATTGCAATGATGACCTCTTCAATTTTAAATTCTGTAACTCTTTTGGGAATGTTATCAAGATTCAGTTCTTTTGGACCTATACCATTTATTGCTGATAGCCTTCCACCCAAAACATGATACATACCTGAATATATATTTCCTTTTTCAAATGTCCATAGATCACCCAACTCTTCTACTACACACATTAACTTGGTGTCACGCTTTGGGTTAATACAAATAGAACATGGCGATTTAATATCTAGGTTTCCACAAATTTTGCACTCTATTATAAGATCCGCTAGCTCTCTAATCAAAGATGCAAGCGGTAGCATGACTTTCTCTTTATTTTGGAGCAAATGTATAACTAACCTTCTTGATGACGATGGCCCTAAATTTGGCAATTTAGAAAAAGCATGAACTAAATTCCTTATATTAATGTTCATTCAGTAAATTCAAGATAGTTCAAAAATGATAACATCAAACCTTTCGTAAAGAAAGTAGTAAGTCTTTATCTTGATTAGCTATAGAAAAATTTTTCCACTTTTCTCAGAAATTGTCTTGAAAAAAGTAGTGTAATCACAATCTACTGTAACTTAAGTCTGACTCAGGTGTAACTGAAATTATCTCATACATTTGCGTAGTTTCTACAGTACCTCTTTTTTGAAAGTGACGCAATTTATTTTTCAACATGTTTCTTTCTTCTACATAATTGTCTGATTCTTTATTCAAACTAGAATTTTTTTCTTCATACTTGGAAAGTATTGTATCGATCAAATAATTAAAAAATAATATTAGACCTGTAGTGTTGGCAAGCAATGCAAGAGAATAATATAACATATCTTCGCTCACTTCTTCATTTATTATGTCATGGGAATTTCTATACATTCTAAAACAAGAGCCAAAGGCTGCTAAGCATACACAAGTAAGTTTTGTTTTGCTTAGGATGCACTTAATTCGCGCTAGTTTTTTATTATTATCTTCTAATTTTATACGCAACTCACTAATTTTACTACTATAGTGCTTAATAAACAATTCTATTGCCTCTTGGTTATTAGTATAATTATATGCTTTGTAAGATTCCTTATCTATGAGTTCAGTATCTATATCCTTTGATTTGAGAAGCTCTTTAATTGCTTCATTTTTGTTAAGAAGCACAGCTTCGTGTAGAGGTGTGTACTCATTTTCAACATTTTTTCTTCTGTTAATATTTTTATCAGTTAAGTAGTTAAAAAGAGCTGAAATGCATTCTGAATTATTACCTTCAATAGTCAGAGTAATTACGTCTTTTTTGTCTTTGTTCTTAGTATTAATAACTTTGAAAAGCGGCTTTTCATCCTCTTCCTTATGTTCAAAATATTTGTGCTTGTAAAACTCATTTGCACGGTATGGCTCCTTAAGAATACACAAAAGCTTTTTTACAAAATCAGCATGATTTTTTTTAATAGCCACATGTAAAGGTGTGTCCTGATTTTTTTCATCTTTCAACAATAAGGCATCATACAAACAACCCTCTTTATATAAAAAATTAATCTCTTGATCAAAAGAGATATCTTCTTCTCCTTCACAGATATTTAGTAGCCGTGACCCTATACTTTCTGTAGTACTGTAATCAATTGCAGAGCTACGTTGCACTTTAGATTGATAAAGGGTTACGTTCATACTATTCCTACCTGTAAACAACCTAGCTATACCTCTAAATATTCCAGCTATACCTGATTCACTCCGAGCAGAACAAGGCGTTTTATCTTGAATGTGAATCTCAACATTTTCATTAGAAAAAAGTTCTAAAACATGCGAGCTGCCTCTTCTACTGGAAAAAGGCGCCTCATTCTTTTTATCTTTAGCTTTAACACTATTCTCTAGCTTTGCATTCGAAGCACTTATAGGGTTAGCTAAACAATCAAAATCCGTATTTTTAGATACAAAGTCTTCTGATTGAAAATTTGCTGCAGCGTTTATTTCACTTTTCATATTTCTTTTTTTACAGAAGTTGCATTTCAGGTAGGGTATCTCATCTTTAAAATTTTTCAACTCTATTTAAATTTTTTTAAAATAGTTTTTGATAAAAATATTTATGACACTAATTTTTGTGTTAAATTTTTAGAAGATTTTATAGCTAAAAATTGTATCCGTTCAGATGCATGGCTAATGTGCACATATTGAAACCAGTGCTTTCTTTTTTGTCATCCCAGCTACCAGAATGATGTCATCCCAGTGCCTAGACACTGGGATCCAGTTAAATTTATGAGTATAAAAGTAATCAACGTTTCTGATGATTATGAAAAAGCTGGATGCCAGTGTCAAGCACTGGCATGACACCATCTGCTACTCGTTCCACTTCATCGTCCTAAAGCCCTTCCCTGTCATGCCAGTGCCAAATGACACCATTTGTTCTTATGTTTTTGTCTATCTTATTTTACCACTCTGCTGAACGGATACAAAAAATTACTTCCGCATGTTTTTAATCTCATTATAATTACGATTAGAGATATTTATTGAGCTCAAAAATCTATCTCCGTCTGCAGACTTTTTAATTAAACTCATTAAAAATGTAGCGTATATTCTTCAGTGTATACTTAATTTCTGTCATATGTGCACTGCATTTTTTCTAATCTTTTTTACAGGGGGATTTTATGTCCAGAATTCCAGATATTTGACCTTTACTTTAGCTAATAAAAACCAACTGGTACCTGCGGTTTTTATAGCTACGTTTTCTCAAATAAGTTTTAAATGAATAGATTTCTTGCATAATCAGATGTCATCCCAGTGCTTGACACTGGGATCCAATAAGAAAAATGCGCTGGAACTTTCGAATTCCAGTTATGCAAGAAATCTAATGTTAAAAAACTCACAGTTATCCTAGTACTGCTTTATTATCTGCAGTCTTTTCAGGTTTGACGGAATGTAATTGAGAACCAATAGCAACAACTCCTTCTATCAATTTAGCCTGTTTATAGTCCTGACTTAAGAAATATATAGCTACTCCAATTGCTATTCCAGCAACAAGAGCAGATACTGCGAGTGTGCATAATATAATAGTCATTGAAGGGACTAAAGCACCACCAACACCGAGTCCAATGCCAAGAAAAACGCCAGGTATAATGCCAATCAAACTATTACATCTAGCACTTTCTTTTTTCGATTGAGCTTGGTCTTGCATACATTTAATGAGTGCTTCTCTTGTATTTCCTTGAGCTAAATCTAATGGCATCTTGTCTTCTTGATTCCTTATCAAAGGATTTGCACCATATGTCAAAAGGGCTTCTATTGCTTCAGTGTTATTACTTATAACAGCTTGGTGTAATAATGTATTTCTATTTTTATCTTTATCTCGAAAATTGATCAATTTGTAGAAATACTGAGGATTAACAGATCTATTCACCGCTTCATCTAAAATCTTCATCACGTTTTTAAATGACAATATCTCTTCTTTCTTAGACCTTGTACTATCGTATACAATGCAGTGTTGCAAAATAAGATACACCATCTCTTTTCTTATATCTACAATATCCTTTATAAATGAAGCTGATTTAAATAACTCCTTGTCAATAGTTATTTCGATATTTTTATTAAGGAATTCCTGCAATTCTCTAATTTTTTCGTTATGCTTTATCCCTTTCCTACAGATGATTTCAAGTAAAGTCACATTATCTACCTATTCTTATTATACTAATAATAAATTCTAATAAAAGTCAAATTTTTTATTAAAAAGTTAATATAATTAATTCTGTGAATGTCAAATAAATTCCGTAATTTTGTTAAAAAAAACTCACAGGGTCAACATCTATTGTTATTGCAATGTTTGAACTCAAGTTACAGCAATGTTTCAGCTTTTTCTTTATGAATAGACTATGTTTACTATGTATCTTTAGTAACACTCTATAACGATATTTATTGTTTAAAAAATTTATTGCTGCTGGTGATGGGCCAAAAATTTCGAGTTCTTCTTTTCTAGTCACGCACTGGAATGACAACGCAGAAGGAATAGTAGCTGAACATTGATCATGCAAAAAGCTTGTTATCTCACTTGCTGCTTTCTGCGTTGCAAATTGATCCTTACTGCAAACTATAAGCGCTATTAGTCTACTAAATGGGGGCATTTTAGCTTTGCGTCTTGACTCAAGTTCAACTTCATAAAACAAATCCCTTTTTTGCTGCTGCAATGCTTTTATTATCAAACTTTCAGGATTATTAGTTTGCACTATTACCGTTCCTTTTTCGTTGAACCTCCCAGATCTACCCGCAACTTGATGCAATAATTGATACGTCTTTTCTGCTGCCCTAAGATCAGAATTTTCAAGTCCTAAATCTGCATTTATCACTCCAACTAAAGTTAATTTAGGGAAATTATGTCCTTTCGCAATCACTTGTGTACCGATTATAATATTCACCTCTTCCTTGAGCACTGAGTCAATGACGCTACCAAGCGACTTCTGATCGCTGCTGATAATTGCAGTTTTTGCATTTGGTATTAATTTCACTATTTCTTCAACTAACCTTTCAATTCCCACACCATAAAGAAGCAATGACTGCTCACTTTGACAATTGGAGCATTTTTCTGGAAGTTTTGATTGATAAGAACAATGGTGACACAAAAGGACGTTCTTTTTCTTGTGGTAAGTAAGCCATATAGTGCAATTTGAGCAGGAAATTTTGTATCCACACTTTTTACAAACTGCAAGTTGTGCGTATCCTCTGCGATTTAGAAAGAGCATAACTTGCTGTTTTTTCTCTATGGTTTGTTTTATTCCTTCGAAAAGTTCATTGGAAATCCATTGCTTATTATTTACTACTTTTATTTGTGGCAACTCTGCACCACCGAATCGTTTAGTCAATTTTACATGATTGTAATTCCCTTTTTTAACATGATAAATTGTTTCAAGTAGCGGAGTGGCGGATGATAAAATAATCGGAATATTTTCGAGCTTGGCTAAGATAATGGCCATATCTCGAGCATTATATATAATCCCCTGTTCTTGTTTAAAGGATGAGTCATGCTCTTCATCGACGATAATTAATTTTAGGTTTTTATAAGGCAAAAAAAGCGCTGACCGTGCCCCGATAATGATCTGTGCACTTCCATTTGCAATACTGAGCCAATTATTTCTGCGAGCTTTTGGAGTAAGTCCTGAATGCCACTCAGCTATATTTCCAGATGTCTGACTGCGAACGCGATTTACCAATTGTGAAGTTAGGACAATTTCAGGCAAGAGGATTAGCACTTGTGCATTAACCTCTTCTGGTGTCATTCCAGTGTGTAACCTTTTGGTGTTTGAACATTTGCAGGTAGTTTTAGTAGTAGATGATGTCATTCCAGTGCTTGACACTGGAATCCAGTCTTTATCGTACAACTGCTTAGTGTACTGATTTGAAATTAAGTTTTCTGGATCCCAGTGTCGGGGCACTGGCTTTTTGGTAAAAATTACTCTTATATTGTAACATTCGTCTAGTTGTGTATTGAACGCTGGAATGACATAACGTTTATTTTTGAAAGTAAATTGCATAGCAAATGGTGTCATTCCAGTACGTGGTAAAAGCAGTATGCTAAATGTTACAGAGGGTTTTGCCTTAAATGCAAAGGTGTCATTCCAGTGCTTGACACTGGAATCCAGGAATTTTGATTCTAAGTTGGGTATTGGTCTTAAATTAAAATAAATATTTGTGATGAGATTATATGAAAAACTGGATCCCAGTGTATGAGCACTGGGATGACACCTTACTCGTAGACCCAAATCACAATGTTCGTAAATACTATGATTCTTAATCAACTGTGCAATTACAGAGAGATAAACTTCCGTTTTTCCAGACCCGGTTTCACCGTCAAGTAAAGTTACTGAATACTCATTCAAATTACTTATTATTTTATCTCGAGCTGCTTGCTGCTCAGGGTTTAATTGGTAATCTATTTCACTTATTTCCTGCTTTTGCTTAGTGCAAACTAGTTTATCTATTTGATTTACCTTTAACACTCCTCCCATTATCACTTTGGCAAGCATACCGATAGGTATTACATTATACTGTGCAACCCACTCTGCAAATTCGATCAGTTTTGGTCTGATGCTCGGCAAATCGACCTTTTGTTCAATAAATTTTAATTCTCGATCGCTTTTGCTACTTTCTCTCCAAACTGTTCCAATCAAACGCTTTCTGCCAAACGGCACCACTACGTAATCTCCAATTGAAACTTCAGTATCTTCCTCAACTGCATATGAAAATAGCTGATCAATTGGAAGTGGCAGTAATACGTCAACTGTTCTTGTCATAAGTTAGCGCTGTTTTTAGATACATAAAGAAGCCTTAATGCTTTTTTCATAGTACACAATTTATAATCATAAATATTGAAAATGTGAGGAAATTCTGTATGTTTAGCGATAAAATAGTCCTAGACTTTGAAATAGAAAAAGGTGACCGAATAGATCGCTGTTACTTTTCTACACGCATCAAACTTACAGATAAGAGCAAAAATTTTCTATGTGAAAAGCTTGGTAGACTTAACAATTTAGATGATTACTTTAATCTTAATCCTGAAAATTTTTACATTTATTATAACAAATATAGTGGTCACTATGGTATAAATGAGCTATACGTCAGAGATGATAATGGTAGATATTTAGCTACTAAACTTCCACTTGATCAGAGCGGATTTTCGATAGAGTTATCATTCGACGAGGTGAATTATGGTTTTTATCCTCTGTATGCAATCTATAATCCCACTCAATATGACAAAAAGCAGGAAAAGAGCTTTGAAGATAATGGTGAATTGCAGCCGTTTGTGTCAAGTGTATTGGATTACTTTCTAAATGGCTTAACCATTCAAGATATGTTTTTGCAAATACAAAATGAGCTTGTTGAAAAAGAAACAAAATTAGAAGAAGACAGAAGAAAAGCAGAGGAAGAATTAAATCAAAAGAATGAAAAGTTAAGAGAACTCATAGAAAATGATGAGATTAAAGTACTTAAAGTAATAAAAGGCCATAGTATTGAGAATGGACGTTCAACAGCAATTCTACAGCTTAATGGTGATCTTGATGCAAGTAAATACTACATAGCAGAGTATGAAAGCAATGAATACTTACATTGCACGAGCTCTGGTTATGACATACTGCTTGACCAGAGCGATTTATTTTTTGTCCTGAATAGCAGCTCTTATCTTGAACTTGAAAGCGGGTTCTACTCAATCCCTGAATTTAATTCTAGAAGCTATGCTAAATATCTCAATACTAAGAATCGGCTTTTCAGCGATGATCAACTATCTCAGCAGTTGTGCAAAAGCAAGTTAAAGGCTGAATCTACAGTTAACGCATTTTTCTCAAGACTTATTTATAGTGAAAATTTTTAAGAGGTGAATATGAAATTTAAAACAAATTCTGGATATGATAAATCACAAACTTTGATTAAAAAATTATTTCCAAATAAAGAAAGTATAGTAATAAACGATCAGCTTACAATAGAAGTAAAATATGGGGGATGAGCTAGTTATACCCCTGAGTATATAAAACAAACTGTAAAAGATGCTTATGGAGCCTGGTCTGATAATTTCTATTCACAAAAAAGCGTTCATTCTGGTCCAGTAAAATTGCAGCTTTATGTGCTGAAAAATTACGATGATTACAAAGCTCACATCAAGGAACTTTCAGGTGGTAAGGACCATAGAGAATTATGGGGTGGTGGAACAGTAAGAGCACACGAAGCTGACGGCACGATAGCAAAGACCTTTATTGTTGGAGATGTAAATGGCTTACTTTGTGCAAAATCTAAAATTTTAATGGAAAAAATGAGCGATGCATTTCTTGAGTACTCTACCGGTAATATGGATACAGTACCTGAAGTTTTACGTACCGGTATGAAGCTTTTCATGTGGAGCTACGATGCAGCTAAAAAAGAAAGCACTCGCGATATGCATTATACAAAAGAAGCATACAATAAAATGCATGAATCTGGGCATGATACACCATATAAAATAGCAAGTATGTCTAACGACTATAGAATATCAGATTGCTTAGTGACATTCCTACAAGAAAAACATCCTCAATTCATAAAGCAATTGCTCACTGAGATGTCCTTCGATAGAGTAGAAGCGATATCAAAATTCAAGCATCTTTTGAATAACTCAGAAGTTGAAAAAGAATTTAAGCAGTGGATGGATGTAAAAAGTGGCGATAAAATTGTGGCAGATCTTGTGCCAGATAGTGAAGTTATGACTTTCGGCGAACACAAGCTTCAAATAAATATAAAATATGATGATGAGGAATTAACTCAGAGCAAATTGAGTAGTGTAAAAAATGCCATCGAGAGTACTATAAAAGATTTTGATTCAGCATTTGGCATTAATAATTCTCAGCCTTGGCACAACATACCAAATAAAGTTAATGTTTTCGTATTTAATACAAAGAGTGACTACGAAAATTATCTTAAGGAGTTGAACGTTAACTATAAAGGCGCTTCTGGCTTAACAGTTCAAGGGCGTGGCTCAGAAATTCATGTTTATTTTTATCTACAAGACCAATTTGATGACTCGTGTAAAACTTTGAAACACGAATTGGGACACGCCTTAACTATCATTAATTCCTATTATGGTACAGGTGATGTCTTATCTAAGGCTATGCATGAAGGGGTTGCTAACTATATGGCAAGTTTAGAAGATGGTCGGCATGTCAATGACCACGGAGATAAAGAGGCCTTGATTGCAATAAAGAATAAAGGTCTCAAACCAGATGAAATATTGCGCAATAATATTTGGAGTAATAAAGGGGAACATTATCATTCGGATGCTGAACAAGTGATCAAATTTCTTGAAGATAAACACCCAGATATGATTGATAATTTGCTCAAGAGCCTTTCTAAATCTGGTGCAAATAGGTCTCAAGGTAATAAATTATTTGAGGATTTTTTGACTGAGCTAAAAGGTTATACTCAGGAATTTAAACAGTGGGTCAAAGCTGAGCTGAGTGGTGAACAACATATGGAATATAATGTTGTTGAATCTAACAGTGTTGAAAGTTCAACAAGCCAACAAAGTGCAGGCAAGGGTCTATATGGTTATAGCCCAGTACATAATGTAAGTGGTGATAAAACCAAGATAGAATCTAAATCAAGTGTCAGTAGAGAAGATTCTATGCAACCTGCTAAAAAAGCGAGTGAAGACGAACAAGGAAAAGCTGTTACAACAAAAGTTATGAAGTATAATAAACAGCATTTCTTAAAGGTGAATATTGATGACAATAATGTAGAAAATACTATAGGAAAAGTAAACGAGATAAATAAGGTAACAGGTGCGACTAGTTTACATTTTGCTGCTTCATTGGGAGATTTAAGCAAAGTAGCAACGCTACTAAAACACAATTCATATATTGATACAAGAGACTATAATGGACAAACGCCACTACATTATGCTATTCAGTCAGGAAATACGGAAGTAGCAAAATATCTTATTGATCATGGAGCAAATCTTAATGTTCATGACAATTATTATCAGAAAACTAATACTAAATATGTGTATTATAAGACACCTTTACACTATGCTATTGAGTCTGGAAATATAGAGATAGCTAAATACTTAATAGATCGTGGTGCAAATCCTAATATTCAAGATGCTTATTCCAAAACGCCATTATACAGTGCTATTTATTCAGGTAATACAGAAATAGTGAAGTATCTATTAGATCATAACGCAGATCCTAATAGTAAAAGTTATTATACTTTTCCGTTACTTGCTGCTATTAAGCTAGGGAATGCGGAAATAGTTAAGAGTTTAATTGAGCATGGCGCAGATCTTGGTATCAAAAACACGTCAGCTCAAACACTGCTGCACTATGCAATTGAGCTAAAACATACGGAAATTGCTAAATACTTAATAGATCGTGGTATAGATGTTGATACCCGTGATATTAGCTCTGGTAAATCTCCACTACATTTTGCCATGCACATGAAAAATATGGAAGTAGTTAAATATCTCATAGAGCATAATGCGGATATTGATATTCAGGATAGCTACGGCTTAACACCTTTGCATCTTGCTGTTGATCTTGGGAATAAGAAGATTATAGAGCAGTTAGTTGAAAAAGGTGCGAATATTAATGCTCAGGATAATGATGGTTGGACACCTTTAGTTCATGCAGTGAGGCATGGAAAGTTAGATACAATAGAATATCTAATAAAAAACAAAGCTGACGTTGACGTTGTAGGTAAAGATGGCAGGACACTTGTTGAACATGCTGAGTTATGGGCAGAAGAGAAAGGACTAGCAAGAGATGTAATAGATAGCAAAGGCGATAATGATTCTTATTATCGTGAGCTTTCAAAAGAAGCTGCAACTTGGGAAAAAGCTGGAAAGGATATGCTTAGCTATCTCAAAAAAATTATTATGCAAGAAGAAGAATCTAACGATATAGACCAAATGCCAGCAGATCAACCTGCGAGTGAAGAAAGGAGTAAAAGATCGATAAGAGGAGACGAAGAGAAGCAAGAGGAAACAATTGTTATAGATAATGTGAAAGAAGAATCACAGCATCCTTTAAAAATCAAAGTGGGTGAGGCTGTTGAAATAGGGAAATATAAGGTAGAACTGCAAGTTACGTATGATGATGTAAGAAATTTTTATGACACTATACGTGGTAAATATCATGATGGTAGTGGATACAATTATGAGCAAGTAATGGTTTTGTACAATGAAATTGTTAGGCCAGCATCAAAGCATCATGATGAACCATTTACTCTTGCTGAGTCCTATATTGCAGATGGGCATCTATTTATTAAAAATCAAGATTTTGGAATTTTGAATGATTTTAATGAGATGTTCTATAAAAGTGATGAGTTTATGTAACATAAAAGGTGGATGAGAATTAATTGATATAAGGAATTAGATCTTCTATTTTCATTCCAGCGTTTCCTTTTCCTGTCATCCTAGTGCCCCGACACTGGGATCCAGTGTTCATATAATCTCATCACAAACGTTTATTTTAATTTAAGACCAATACCTAATTTAGAATCAAAATTCCTGGATTCCAGTATCAAGTACTGGAATGACATCATCTACTATGCAACTTACTTTCAAAAATAAATGTTCCAGTGTTTTCCTCTCCTCTCATCCCAGTGTTTCCTTCTCTTGTCATCCCAGTGCGTGACACTGGGATGGCTTTGTTGCATAGCAACTGAAAAAATCTGGTGGCTACTGACAAAATTCATTATAAAACAGCCATTTAACTGTTGAAGAAAAAATATGCCACAGAAAATGAAAATCAGTAACCAAAACGAATATAACAAATTCCTTGAAAAAAGGGGGAATATTTTTCGTTACATCGATGAAGCTATCGAAAATTGGTATGAAAATAGTCCAAAAATGCAGGGCGGTAACTATATTTATAGTGATAAAGTTGTGATTTTGGTGCATATAATCGTTAATCTTTTTAGAATTGGCTTAAGACAAACGGTAGGGTTTGTAAAAGGATATCTGCAACAAATAGGAAAAAATTTGGCAGTTATCAGCTATTCACAAGCATCAAAAAAAACTTAATATTAAGATAAATGATTGCAGGATTGATAAAAGCAACATGGAAAATATTGAAATTATCATAGATAGTACAAATTTACAGTAACACTCCTGGCCACAGTAAGGAAAACAGTGCAGATAGAAAGTACCGAAGCTACGAGCAAGTAAGAAAGTTACATGTTAAGTGTGAATAGTAAAAAAGCTATAGCTGCAAGATACAGTAATGGCGTCTACTCTGACCACTATGGAGCTTGCTTGAAGAAGTTAATTTTCAGCACAAAATAAAAGCATTATATGCAGATAGGGCATACGATAGGCAAAAACTTTATAAATTGTGTAAGAAATACGATATAAAGACAAAAGTTCTACCAAAAAAGGATGCAGCAGAACATTCAAAAATAGATTATATGTCTGACAGAAATGCTGCTATTAGGTTAATAAAATTATATGGACAAGATGGTGTAAAAGAGTGGAAAAAGGAAGCAATTTATGGAAAAAGATCTTACATAGAAGGATTTTTCTCAAGGTTGAAGCAAGTATTTGTTTAGGAATAAATCTGAAGTAAACCGTGAAAAAGAATTACTAATTAAGTGCTATTTGCTCAACAAATTCACTGGTATTGGTATGGCTAAATTTGAAATCATTACATAAATTTGTCGTAAACCATCACTGCTTAAGGTGCTATGCAACAAAGCCCACTGGAATCCAGTCCTTTCGCACAAAAAACGTTGTAAAGTGTTTACCAACTTAGTTGGATCCCAGTGTCAGCTACTCTGATGACAAGAAGGGAAGTACAGGTTTCAATATTTGCATGCATCTGAACAGATAAGCAATTACTATCAGAAAGAGGGAGACTATGCTACTCCTTTCTATCCGCCTTCTTGAGCAATTCACTTTCAAATCTAACACATATCTCAGTGATTATAATATCCAATTTTTGATCATGTTTTTCTACAGGTAAATTTTTACAATATTGCTTCTCATAGGCTACACCTATAAATATTTTTCCAAGTGGCCGTAATTTTTTTATCATTTCATCATACCAACCACCGCCAAAACCTAACCTATTAAAATGATCATCAAAAGCAATAACAGGAGTAATGATTGTATCGGAGATTATATCTTCATCTGCTTTATTCCATTCTTCGAATTTTAATAACTTGTTTTTATTAGGGACTGCTACTTTATAATCTAAATCGAGTAAATGATGCATCAAAGGCACAACATTAATTTCCCCGTCTATTGGAATGTAAGCTGCTATTGTTTTACCTTTAACGCAACTTAAGTTTTTGTTAAAGAGATTAACAAGAGAATTTGCTGCATAACTAGAATAACTTTCATCAACATCTTTTCTTATGGTTCTATATTGCTTCCTTAGTTCCTCTTTGTGCTGTTTAGTGTCTTTGAACATGTTCTATCCATTTTGCAGTGAGCTTTTCTTGTAAACTATTTTGCTTCAAGCGCTCACTTAAAAAATCAAAGTCAACAAGCTCCATATCCTGGTCTTGATTACTGCAACTATAAACAAAACTTATTTCTCCTGTTTCCTTATTTATGTGTTGCTGAATACATTGAGCGCAGATTTCTTTCATCATGCACTGCATAGGAGAGTTAACTGATGATATTGCTATGTGTTTTGGTTTCAGATATGGCTTTAAAATTGTTTTTCTAGCTTCATTTATAGCTTTCATCATTTTAGCAGAACCAATAGTGATGATTTTATCTATAGTGTTTAAACTAATAGTAATTTTACCTAACTTTCCTTGCTGATATGAGATTATTGCATCAACTATATTACCATGAAAGGATTTATCCTGTTCTCTGCTTGTTTCTATCAATCCTTCTTCACATGCCCAAATTACTGCACTTGATGCACGTTCTATCAGTGCTCGTTTAAATACATCACTTAATTTTTTATAGCCAGCGAAATATAAAACCTTATGATTGTTTTCAAGACATGCCTTTCCTATCGAAAATAATACTGCATTTCCAACTCCGCCACCAATCAGCATTATATTCTTCATAAACTTTTTATAGAGTAAAAAACGAAAAATATTCTCTAGCTTCAATTAAATCGATAACTAACAGCTGCATTTTTACGCATATTATCCAATAACAGGTTGCTTTGTATAATAATCTTTTGTTGATACATTTCCTGTTTGATTGCTTCTATATTCACTGGATTACTCTTGATATCACATAACATCATTAGCTTTGCAGTGCTATTTTCTCTTAATTCTACTATTTCATTCGTACTTGTTTTACTAAATAAAATCTGTAAATCAGGATTTAAATCTCGCATTTTTATTTTAAATTCTTTTGCGCTTGGCAATTTGAAATCGTCTGCTAATTTGTCAAAATTTAGACAATTGACCTTTTGCTCCTTAAAATTAGAGAGTAAATTTTCTGAATCTTTAACCACAACTTGTTTTACTTTTAAAATACTTTCCAGCAGTGTATGATCGAGCTGTACCTTATCTATGACTTTTATAACAGAGTAACCTTCGCTTAAACTAATCGGACCTGCTGCGTCATTGATTTCTAATCTTTCCAAAACGTCCTTGAGAGTACCTTTTAGCTGACTTAAATTAACGGTTGCTTTGCGCATCTTTATTGAAGATTCTGGATTATTACTGGTACGTAATTTTTTTACTAAATCTTCAGCCATTTTTTGATCAGGAATTACAAATTCCTGAAACGTAATAAGGTAATCAGGCTTCTCTTTTTGTTTTCTTATGTCATCCACTTCTTTATCGCTTATATTGATAAGCGATACAATTCCTACTTCAATAATCTTGTTCCACAGCAGCTGACACTTTACTTGTTTTTTTAGGTTATTGAGATCCATATTATGCTTTTTTACGTATTCATCAACTTCATCAGCCTCAAGTTTTAAACTTTGAGTTAAGAATAACGTGACAGCATTATTTAACTCCTCGTTACTCAATTCTATATTCATCTTCTGTGCTTCGCTGACAATGATAATTTCGTCTATTAACTGTTTTAGAATTTGAGATTTTACCTCTTTTTGATTAATCTTCTGAGTGCCAAGCAATGAATTTATGAGGTTGATACGTCTTTCGATATCTAAATTTGAAATTGGCTCACCATTTACATCTGCAACAATTTCAATCTCAGTTGCAAGTAACCTAAGCGGCAGCATTATTAATATCAAAATTAGTATTTTATGCATATAAAATTATTTAGCTAATAACTAATTCTATAATAAATACTGAATAAACGCTAGCTAACTTTTTTATAATTAAAAAAGAGGGTGAAATTACTGTAATGAATACCTAAACAATAATATACGGAAGGAGAGGGATTCGAACCCTCGATACGACTTTTCAATCGTATAACGGTTTAGCAAACCGCCGCCTTCAGCCGCTCGGCCACCCTTCCAAGTTTAGAACTTAATATTATATAATATCAAGACCTTTACTGCCTGTCTAATGCTTTTAATTGCAATATTTGTATCTGTTCAGATGCATGCAAATATTGAAACCTGTACTTCCCTTCTTGTCATCAGAGTAGCTGACACTGGGATCCAACTAAGTTGGTAAACACTTTACAACGTTTTTTGCACAAAAGGACTGGATTCTAGCGTAACGCGCTAGAATGACATCAACTTTTGAATTCCAGTTATGCAAGAAATCTATTCATTTAAAACTTGTTTGAGAAACGTAGCTATAAAAACCGCAGGTACCAGTTGGTTTTTATTAGCTAAAGTAAAGGTCAAATATCTGGAATTCTGGACATAAAATCCCCCTGTAAAAAAGATTAGAAAAAAATGCAGCGCACATATGACAGAAATTAAGTATACACTGAAGAGGATACGCTACATTTTTTTATGAGTTTAATAAAAAAGGTCTGCAGACAAAGATAGATTTTTGAGCTCTAAAAATATCTATAATTGTTATTATAATCAGATTTAAAATATGCGGAAGTAATTTTTTGTGTCCGCTTAGCAGGGTGGCAAAATAAGATAGACAGATACATTTTTACATCAAAACGCTCCCCAAATGCATCAATTCTATTTTGTAATGTTGTTTCCATCAACTTGTTCAGAATTTGACTCCTTCACTTTAGAACTTGGCTTCATTTCTTTAGCTTTATTATTCACCTCTTGTATAAAATCTTCTACTGTTTTGCTATCTGCAGTAATTGCATCTTTTAATTTGTCTATAGAATCCTCAAGTGCTTTCTCATCACTCTCATGAGTACTGAGGCCCTTTTCCAGAAGTCTACTCATATCATCTTTTGAAAAATTTTGAATGGTTCGATCTTTTACTAATTTCTTTATTGCCATTAATTGCTCTTTGTTTCGAAGCATTTCTATTATTTTTACTTTATTATCAAGAATTGTTCTTTCTTCTTCATTAGCTTTAAGACCCTGTTTTGTCAAATTGCTTATTAACTTTCCAAAATTATTCTCTCTTGCTTGAATCGTAGGTAATTTATCGATCACATCTTTCACAAAACTTTTCACTGCTTTTCCCGATTCAACTATACCCTGGACTGCTTTACTGGTACCCTTACCTACGCTTTCTTTTATCTCACTTCTATTCTGATATATAGCATAACCAATAGCAACTATAGCAACAAATCCTACTATGCTGCTCCTCCAATTATTAATGCACCAGCCACTCCTCCTATTGCCAATGTACCTGCTAGTGCACCTGTCAATGTTGTAAATGCTGCTCCACTTATCAATCCTTGAGCTAACAGTTGATTGCCTAAAGTTTCAAGCTCTTTCTTCATGCCTTTTACTTTATTTCCTTGTTCCAAAAATTCTTTTGATTCAACTTTGTTTTTCTCAAAATTCTCCAATATAAGACCTATTACACTCCCCAAAATATCTTTATTTTCTATCAGAAATTTAGACATACTATCGATATCTGATTCGTCAAAAATTTCACTTTTTCTTTCAAAGCTACGTAGTCTTAACAGAACTTGCAATTCTTGTAACAAATCTTTTTTTCCACTAATATATTTTACTACATTTTCAATTAACTCATCCGAATTGGTTGGATTTGCTGTACCACTTTGTAGCATATTCAATTCCCATCAATTATAAATATGCCTAATTATATATACTAATTATATTATAATTGACATAAAATAATTACTCCTTTCCAAATATGGAATTTGTATTACAATACCTAGATTATATGAAATCAAGGTATTTTATGGGTGAGAAAAAATTAAGAGCCGCTGTGGTTTTATCAGGATGCGGCCACCTCGACGGCACAGAAGTGAGAGAAGCAGTCTTAACTCTGCTTGTGTTTGATCAGCAGGAAGTTGAAGTCACGTGCTTTGCTCCTGATGTTGATATCACACAAGTTATGAATCACAAAACAAAAGAAGCAGTAAAAGAAAAAAGGAATGTACTTGTAGAATCAGCAAGAATTGCAAGAGGTGAGATAAATGATTTAAGAGAAGCTAAAGCTGAAAATTTTGACATGCTAGTCGTACCTGGTGGATATGGAGTTGCGAAAAATTTATCTGACTTAGCTGAAAATAAAACAGTAATGCCTGAGTTTGAAAGATTAGTCTCAGAGTTCTTTGTTGCAAAAAAGCCAATAGGAACTATATGTATATCTCCAGCCATTATTGTTTTAATTTTAAGTAGCAAGATAGGTAAAGAAGAAAGTAAGATTAAGGTAACTATAGGAGACGACAAAGACCAGTTGATAGAAAAGCTCGGCGGCGAACATATAACATGCGATACAAAGCTATCAATAGAAGACGAAAAGCATAATATATTTTCCTGCTCTGCTTATATGCGTAGTGACGAAAGTACACACTCTGTATATCAAGGAATAAAACACATGATTGACAGTATGGTGAAAAAAATTAATAAAAAAACCAAACAACCATTTCTCTAAAGTGTAGTTTCTTATACAATTAATTATGTTATACTTCCAGTTGCATTATTGTTGTAGCCAAAGTAATCTGTAATTGCTTATTAACGATAAGTTATATTTAGTATGCAAGTTTAGTTCTTTTTTTTATAGATATAAATATGTCAGACCTTTTTTATATTGAAAGTGAGTGTTGTGTAGATGGTCAGTGTGATACTTATGCAGGAGAAGTGAGTATTAATGATGTCATGTTGGGCAAGTTTAGTCTAAATTCATACAGTGGGAAAAAAGCTATAATAAATCTAGACATCGTTACATTCGATATCCATATTGCCATGGATGACCAAGATGGAAGGACAATAACAAGAGACCTCAAGGGTCCTGAATTTGTAATTAAAGATGACGGTTCCTGGTATATTAATAAGAATCTTGGTAATGATAAATTTAAAATTATAGTAAAGCAGTCATGATATGAAACATAGTGAGCAGAGCTTACTTTTTAGCAATGTTTACATACTTACTTGATTTGAAAAAAAATGGAGATTATCTTAGCTGAACCACGCGGTTTCTGTGCAGGGGTTAAAAGAGCTGTAGACATATTAACAATCACTTTAGAGAAATACAAAAATGAACGCCAAGTTTATGTACTACACGAAATCGTTCATAATAAGTATATAGTAGAGGACTTCAAGAAACAAGGAGTGGTTTTTGTAAGCAGCATAGAAGACATTAAAGACAATAGAGGAATATTGATCTTTAGCGCACATGGAGTGTCGAAAAGTATAGAGGATGAGGCAAAAAGAAAGGGTGTTCAAGTGATTGATGCAACATGTCCATTAGTTAGCAAAGTACATAAAGAGGCAAAAAGGTATGAGGATAGTGGTAAAGAATTAATTCTAATTGGACATGAAAATCATCCGGAAGTTAAAGGAATTATAGGAAGAGTAAGTAATCCTATATCTCTAGTGCAAACTATGCAAGACGTATACAATTTACAAATCAAAGATCCAGATAATTTATCTTATGTAACACAAACCACGTTAAGTATTGACGATACCAAAGAAATTATTGCTACACTGAAGCTCAGATTTCCAAGCATTACAGGCCCTGACTTAAAAGATATATGCTATGCAACACAAAATAGGCAGAACGCTGTTAAAAAATTGGCTAAAATTACAGACGTAGTGTTGATTGTAGGAAGTAAAAACAGTTCAAATTCAAACCGTTTATTAGACCTGTGTATTTCCAGAGGAAAAAGAGCCTATTTGATTGATAATTATAAATGTATGAACAAAAATTGGTTGCAGGGCGCAGAAAAAATAGGAATTACTGCAGGTGCTTCTGCTCCTGATATATTAGTTGATGAGCTAGTAAATTACTTAAAAATAAATATGAATACAAAAGTTTCAGTCATGCCAGATGGATTCACTGAAAATGTTCAGTTCAAGTATACTAAATGGTAATGTGCAACAAAGTGCGTCAAATCAAGTCTTTAGCTCAATTCAATTTTCAGTCTGTTGGAGAATAAAATATCAAGCTGAGATATAATTAATCCTCGTTTGTCAGGTTAAGTTGTGTCTAGCACAAATATAAAAAACCTTCATCATACAAAAGGGTTAATATTACTACTAATTTTATCAAAAACTTATAATGTAAGTAATATTGTCATCTAATGTTTAATGAATTTCAATAAATTACCTTTTTAATTCTAGATGAGTATACACTTTGTTAATATGTTTGGGTCAAAACCCAAAAGTAAGTTTATGCTTTCTATAGGAAAAGAAGGCACAATGTTACTATATTTTAAAAATGATACTTTAAATAAAAGATATTTTGCTAAGGACAAAAATAATAAAGTTGTTTCTGACTTAATTTCATGTCTCTCATCAGATAAAAAAGCACCCTTATATCTGGTTCTCAATCACACTGATCAGAACTATTTGCTACAGTCTATCCCAAGAGTAAATAGGATTAGTGCTTATCTATCAGCAAAAACAAAAGTAGAGCATTTTGCTCATAATAACGATATAAATTCTATTCTCTTGGTCGAAAAGCCGAATAAATTTAATCAAAACTGGTGGTATCTATTTGTTTCATCAAAAGCAAATCATTTAATAGAATATTGGTTGGACGTGTTTGTTGAAATAGGCTCTAACTTTAAAGGAATATTAATGTTTCCTATAGAACTAGTCAGTATAGCAAAAAAGATTCTACACAAAGATCCTAGTAACTGGAAAATTATAGTTGCTGCAACTAAAACAGGTGGCTATAGACAAGTGGTTCTTAAAGAGAACAAAATGATATTTACACGTTTAATACCATTTACTAATGATAATTTACCAGGAATCATTGCTGGTGAAATATATCAGGAAGTGAAAAATACAATTCAATCTTTAACTAAGTTTGGATTTGAAAAAAATGACCCTATCGACCTTTGCATCATAGTATCAGAAGCTATTAAATCTAGTTTATCAGTTATAAATTTTTCAGAGAATAGTGTGAACATATTGACTCCATATGAGCTAGGTAAACTATTGGGAGCAGAATTAGCTATATGCAAAAAAGATAGCTTTTGTGATACTACAATTTTGTTCCATAGCTTTAAGAATAAGCCAATAAATATTTTTAACACAAAAGAAACTAAAGAATTTTATCTATTTAATTATCTTTATTTAAATTCTCCTCAAATTTTTCTATACCTACTCTTGGTTTTAGTTGTAATTAACGCCTTTTGTTTGCGAAATTTGTATTCAAATTTTAATGTTGCTGATAATTTATCTGCAAAGCGGAGTGCTTTAAATAACAAACTAATAAAATTTAGCCAAAGCTATAATGTAAAAAAGATAGATGAAGTTTACGATTTTATTAATATAAATAATATTTTATCAAAAATAGAGTACTCTCCTCTTACACAAATTAAGTATGTAGAAAAGTTAAAAGTACCAGGTGTAGAGCTTCAATCGTTTGAGTGGAATTATAATGAGGCAAAAAGTTATATTACCACAACTTTAAGGTTTAATTTTCAATCTGGTCAAGACATTTCTTATCAATACGAGAAACTACAGAAAAATTTAAACGATAATTTCCGTACTCATGATATTAGTATTTCTAGCTTACCCACTACTAAAGAGAAAAATCTATCTATTGATGTTGAAATAGGAGAGGCAATGTAGATTGATGACTATCTCTCAACTAAAAAGAAAAGCTACAATTCAGTGCATATATTATTTATTGTTATCTATTGTATTAATAGGGTTATCAACGTGTTTTATTCTCTATAACAAAAAGGTTTATAATAAAAATCAAACTGCAGCTGAGGAAATACACTCTATTAATTTACAGATCATTGAAATTCAAAAGAAAGAAGTCGTTCTAAATAAAAACCTAGATTTATGGAAAAGAATTTCTTCTTCAAACTTACATAGTAGCAGATATGTTACAAATTTAAATTTTGAGCTTCACAAGCTATATAAAAAACACTACATGTTAGAACCTGAAATATCAATTTCTATACCTGAAGAAGCTGAACTCCACAATAAAAGTGAACGTACAAAAGTAATAAGAAGTGAAGTGGTTCTAAGTTTAAGCTCAATTAGCGATAAGCATATTTTTTTATTTCTACAGTCTATTCCAAATCTTCCTGGTTATGTTATGATCAGATCTCTTACCTTGAATAAGCAGAGAAATATAGATTCTGCAGCTATAAACCAGATTTTAAGTGGTAATATGATAGAGATAGTGAGAGCTAGTATAGTTTTTGATTGGTATACCATATTAAGTAGATGAATATAAAGTTGTTTTTTATTTTTACGCTGCTATTTTTTAATGTTAGTGCATATTGCAATTGTGAAGATCTTGTAGAAAATATAGGGATTTGTAAAAAATATTCTTGCCAACAGCATATTAGTGATGAAGATTTTATTGAGCATAAAATATTAGGGTTAAATAGTGAAAATTTATGTGTATATATAGAAAGACAAGGCAATGATGAAATGGTCTGTCATCATTCCAACAATGGAATGATTATAGAAAAGAAGTACTTAAAAAGTATTTTAAAAGTTGGAAATCAAGAAATAAATGATTTCATTGATATAGCAAATTTGCGTGCGAAGGAGTGTTTTTTTATCAACAATTATAAACTAAGCTATATAGATCGAGACGATATAATAAAAGAGGCAGCAGAGAGTACTTTATCGCAATATGGTAGCATAAAAAGCATTTTCTTTGATGAAGAGCAGGTTAATAGAATAGTTAGTGAGATGGAAAAGTTTAACTTACAGTCTTCAGGAGTTACAGAGGAAGAAAATTTCAATTGTAAAGTAGTCAGTTTAGATTCAATTTTATACTTTTCCCCTGATACATGGAAAATATGGGTAAATGGAAAGTTGTTTATAAATACTAAGGATTTAAAAGTGCACTCAGTAACTGAAAATTATGTAACTTTTTCATGGGCTGTAAACCAAAAGATAACAAAAGAAAGGATAAGCAATTCTAAAAATGTAAATTTTGGACATGAAGGTATTATGTTTACTCTTTATCCAGAACAAAAGTTTGATTTAGACAGTTTATCTATTAAATAATCTAATACATCTGCGCTTGTAGCTCAATTGGATAGAGCGTTGCCCTCCGGAGGCAAAGGTCGTGGGTTCGAATCCCTCCAAGCGCGTTTCTAATTAAATTTGACAATAATACTCTCACATAAGATAATAAAGATGTTTATTTTAAAGCATAATTATGTCTAGTGGTACTATAAATAAAGTCATATTAGTTGGTAATTTAGGAAAAGATCCTGAAATTAGGACTACACAAAATGGAAAAGAGATGGCAAGTTTTTCAATAGCCACGTCTGAAAGTTGGACTGACAAATTTTCTGGTACTCGCTCTGAAAAGACAGAATGGCATAATATTGTAATTTTTAGTGAAGGACTAGTAAAAATTGTTAAAGACTTTGCACGGAAAGGTAGTAAAGTGTACGTTGAAGGCTCTCTGAGAACTAGAAAATGGACTGACCAAAATGGTACTGAAAAGTACACAACAGAGGTGGTGCTATACAACTTTAATAGTGCCCTTACCCTTTTAGATTCACGAAACAGTATGTCAAGCTCTGATTACAAGCCAAGTGAATACAAACAAAATGAAACAGAACAAAAAGATAAACACGGAAGTTTTGACAACGATATAAAAGATGAACTAATCGATGATGAAATACCATTTTAATAACTTCAATTGAAACCTACATTTTTATGGACTGCTTGTGTTACTCCTTTTAATTCTAATGGAGATAGCGTAGATTACCAAAGTTTGCAGTGCTTGCTTGCAATGCAGGCTCAAGCTAAAAATGGTGTAGTGTTGCTCGGTAGCACAGGTGAAAGCTTATCACTTACTGATTCTGAAAAGCGCACCTTAGTTGAATTTGTATGTGAGCTAAAATTAAATACGAAAATTATAATTGGTGTACCAGGAGTGAATCTATATCAGACTCTTGAATGGCTTGATTTTTGCAAGGATATGCCTATTCATGGCTATCTAATGACAACTCCCATTTATGCAAAGCCTGGAATCATGGGGCAAACTTTATGGTTTGAAAAGCTGCTTGAAAAAGCACATGTGCCAGCCATGCTTTACAATATTCCATCAAGAGCAGGAGTGAGTCTTCACGCTGAAACTGTACGCAACTTATCCAGCCACGAAAAATTTTGGGCTATCAAAAATTCAAGTGGAACTGTTTACACTTTAATTGAGTATAAAAAAGTTGCACCAAATATTAAGGTGTTTTGTGGAGATGATAATATGATACCCGATATGGCTGCTAAGGGTGCGGCTGGTCTGGTTTCTGTTGCTGCCAATGTTTGGCCAAGTGTAGTACATAAATATGTTAAGCAATGCATGAGTGGCAAGAACCCTCAAGCAGACAGTTGGCAACAAGCTTGCAAAGCTCTATTTACTGCCAGTAATCCAATACCTACTAAAGCACTCCTGCATGATATTGGGCTCACAGAACACAAAACTGTTCGTCTACCACTGAGCATAGAAGACTTGCCTTCCGTTGAAACATTAAGGCAAGCTAATAAAATGATTCTTGGGTGGGAAAATCAACTAACTATTCAGGATGAGGACTTGAGCGGATAATTCAATTATGCTTAACATGAAAAAATGTGCTAAATCCTCTTCAAAAACTTCTATCTATCGTTTCTTAAAATACTCTCCTGCACGTATCCCCATCAACAATTTTCACATCGCTATCAACTGAGCTGCTTGGCTGTCTATTTCCTTCTGGAAAAAAGCACTCAATTGCTTTATCAATTAAGAAATTTAAAGAAATACAAGGAATCATATTCACTACAAAAGTTAAAGCACCTATAGCTGCTGGTGATGTGACACCAAGAGCAACTAACCCTGCTCCAACTCCAAAAAAAACACCAATACTACTGATAGTATGTGCATAATTTTTAATTTTATATTCAGCACTGTTGCTATATTCTCTCAAAATTTGTTTATTTTCTTCGGACATGCTTTCTGGTATATCGTTGAGATTTGTAGTTTTTGAGAAAGAACAAGCACTGATTACACAGCATACTAATAACATTGCAGAACCAATGATTCCACCTGCAATGAGAGGTGGCAAGTTAACATAACTTAGAGCTAAACCTGCAAGAGCCCCAGTAACAGCTGCCACTCCTAGTGCTAGTGCTAGTGCTAGTTTTGATTCAAATTTCTTTTCTAGGCTACTTTTTGCTTGCCTTGCCTCTTTTAACTGTTCTCTTGTATAGCTCATAGTATGTACTCTTACTTAAAATTAATAATATAATACTAGCATTTTTAACTTATATAGTCAACTTATTAAGGAATTTTAATTGACTTTCAGCACACTTTAGCCTATATGTATGGTCCCAGAGTGTAATGGTATATAAAATATGAGAACAAAATGCCATTAAAGGAGAATTTATGATTACTGGATGTGTCATAGCAACAGAAACAATTCATAGGGTAATGTAAACTTTCTAAGTACTATAACCTTAACCCTAAAATTATTGTAAAATAGAGAAAAGTAGTTATTTAAAAGGAGAATAACAGCTCCATATACTATTGAAGTTATAATACTTAAATGTTAGATGTGACATCAAATCTAATTTGAAATATAACTTATTTACTCAGCTTCTTTTGAAACTACTGTGAACATAATATCTATAGATAAAACATTGCATTACCACGCCACTAACGAGTAGCAGAATGACAAGTTTTCCAAACTTGTTGGTAAATCTCAGTCAGTTTAGCTACAGCTGTATGCTTTTAACTCTCCCAAAAAGAAAATTAACCATGTGAAATTCTTGTTGATATGACTTAATGAATAATTATTTTAGGTTACTAAGTTATTTAAGAAACTTTGATAATATTTAGCCCACTTACTTTTCTATTTTCCATGTCACGATGAGCCTCTATTATTTCATCAAATTTATATTTTTTATTAATTCGTACAATTAAAAGTTTTTTTCTTATCATTTCAAAAATTTCCATTGCAGTAAGCACTAACGTAAGTCTATTATGCTTGTAATGATATATCGAAGTTCCAGCTGCAAATAACGAACGCGAACTAAGTAAAGAGAAATTAATAGGAGTATTACCTGATATCTGCCCATAGGAAACATATATGCCAAACTTACCCAAAGATTCAAAAGAGAGCTTGCTTGTAGCGTAACCTATAGGGTCATACACTGCACCTACTCCTCTATTTTTCGTAATCTCCATGATTTTAGAAACGAAATCTTTATCATTGTAGTTTATTGCGTATGTGCAGCCATTTTGTAAAGCTATCTTCATTTTTTCGTCAGAGCTTATAGAACCTATCACTATACCTTTTTTATCCTTTGCCCATTGGCATATTATTTGCCCCAAACCACCATTAGCTCCATGAACTAGTACAAAAGCACCAGGCCTGATTTTATAAGATTGATTAACTAAATAGTGAGCTGTCATACCTTTAAACAATACTGCAGCAGCAACTTCATCAGGTATATCATTCGGAATTTTTATCAAATATTTCTGGTGTACAATGCGCTTTTCACAATATGCCCCTGGAAGAGCTGTGCAATATCCAACTCTATCTCCAACCTTAAATCCATCACTAATTTTTTTACCAAGCTTTTCAACAACTCCTACTGCCTCTACTCCAAGTACTGATGGCAAATCTTTAATTTTGCGTATACCTTTTCTATGTTCTAAATCATAACGATTTAAGCCGATAGTTGTATGACGTATTAAGACTTCCTCATCTTTTGGCTCACCTATGCTCTTATCTACAAATTCTAATACTTCTGGCCTCCCAGTTTTTTTAATTTGTATAGCTCTAACCATGATAAATGTAAGACAAAAACTTTAATTATGTTATCTAGCAATTAATATTTTGCAAAATGTTATTTAGAGTTTATACACTACATAAGCGTATTGTTAATAGTTTTGAGGCACAAATTATCATGAACAGAGAAATTTGGCTTTATGGTGTTTTATTCAATGTGTTGTGCAAAGTGGATGAAGATAATGATTTGGATGTTAACAATGTAATAAAAAAAATAAAAGAAAGGTTAGAATATAGAATACAAAAATCAGATAAAAAAAGAGATTATTGTAAATATTTATATACTTCTTGGAAAAAAAAAGGATTTGATATTAATCACAGATTTGACTTGAAAGATTATGATCACTTTCCAATAGATAGTCTTTTTTCCATCGCCATTAACTATAAACCGTACACTTTAACAAATCTAGCGCAAGTTTTAATAAAAGCAGGAGCTAATGTGCAAAACGAAAAAGGATATTTACATACCTGTGTTTTAACCCATTCTCCGGATATATTAAATGCTCTCATAAAAGCGGAAGTAAATGATAACCCAAATGAAAACTATGGTGGAAATACCGCTTTAGACTATGTTGCTAAATTATATGGTAGAGATAAGTCAACGAAATCCAAGGATTGCTGTAAAATTCTAATTGAGCATACATTAGAAAAAAAACCTCACAGTAAAATGCCAGACTCTATAAAAAGTAATAAAGAGTTAACTGAGTACTGGAATGCCTGTAAAGCAAATAGTGAAGAATGGGAATTCGCAATACCAAAAACCGCAATACAAGTACTTAGTGTGCAAAAAACAAATAAGTGCTTCTGCCCAATTAAATAGATCTGTTACATAACTATTATTTAAATCAACAATAGGCAAAGGTTTGTTATTTAAGCTTAAAAAACGTATATGATAGTGTTATTTCACTTAAATCTTTTGTACTATTGTCACGAATTATTTCAGGGTCTATGTAAAAGGATACTGGCATAGCTGTTTTTTGTTTTGGCTGCAAAATTTGTTCTTCAAAGCAGAAGCATGCAACTTTATTGAAATACTTACCTGCTTTAAAAGGTGTGACATTATACACTGCCATTCCAAGTGAAGGCTGGTCAGATAAATTTTCTGCATAATAAAACACTAAACTTTTTTGCCCTATATTCGTATCAATGTAGTTAGTTTCTGATTTAAATTCCCAAGGCAGACCGGACATTACATCAGCATTGAAGTAAACCCTGATTTTTTGGTCAGTTGCATTTATTGTCGTATTAGTTGCTTTTCTCGTTGTGCCACCATATCCAGTAGCTTTGCAAAAGATACTATACAATGGCACTGAAGCATATGCAAGACACAGCATCAATACCACTAAAGATACTAGGAAAAAAACTATAGAATTTTCATTATTTCCCCTTAAAAAGGAAATCATCTAATCCTTATTGTTGAATAAATTAAGTAACCTGAGTAAATTGAGGAATATATTGATGAAGTCAAAGTAAAGATTAGTTGCACCAAGTATTGCCAGCTTAGTAGTTGCAACTTCTGAGCCATCATTATATCTATAATAAACATCTTTGATTCTCTGAGCATCGTATGCAGTCATTAAAGTAAACACTATCACTGATACAAACGATATTGCAAAATAGAGAGGACTGCTTCCAAGAAACAGATTAACTATAGATGCAATGATTAACCCCCAGATTCCCATAATCAAAAAAGAACCCATGCTGGTAAGATCTTTTTTTGTAGTATTACCATATAAAGCCATAGAACCAAACATGATCGATGTAATGAAAAATGCTCTCGCTATATTTTCTGCAGTATAAATTATAAAAATATGAGATAAAGAAATTCCCATTAAAACTGAGAATAGAAAAAATACAGTAAGTGTTGACTGAGCACTTAGGTGTTGAAGCCTAAAAGACATATAAAACACCAATGCAACTGGAGATAGCATTACCACAAGCGATAGAACAGGATTGGAATAAATCACCTGGAAAAGACCAGAAAACACTGTTAAAAACGCAACAAGCCCTGTAATACCTAAAGCTAAAGCCATATAATTGTATACTTTAGTTAGGTAACTCCTGAGTCCAGCACTATAATAAACGCCCTGAGAGCGAATATCCTGTTCGTTTTTCATATAAGACATATGTAACTCCTTATTATCTCTTGATGATATATTATAATACAATACAGCGTTTTTATCAAGTATAAAATGACATACTACAATTGAATGGTGTGGTATGCAATTAGAGAATTTCTTCCATAACTATAAGCAAATCGGTTTTCAGCAGCATTTAACTATTATAACAACCTCTGGCAATAGAAATTACTTTCACCATTCCCTCTATCATGATTTAAGGGGAATGGTGAAAGTAGTTTTTGCATTTACTAAAGCATTCTTCTTATAGATACTATACCAACAATCCACTATTTTTTCTATGTCTCGCGGTTTAACCTCCGGACCTATACTGATTCTAATTGAACATTCTGCTTGCTCTTTTGTTGCTCCCATTGCAAGCAAAACATGAGAAGGCCCAACTTTTCCAGAAGAACATGCAGAACCATTGCTGACTGCAATATTATTTAAGTCAAAGCACATGAGCTGCAGATCATTCTTCACTCTCGGCATATAAATGAAACTTGTATTTGGCAATCTTTTAGAATTTCTGCCAAAGATCTTGATATCACTGACAAGACTTAATAACCCATACTCCAATTGATCACGCAGCTTCTCTACTTCATCCATCTTTGATAGAAGATCTGGAATGTTTTGCAATGCAGCAGAAAGACCTACTATTGCAATAATGTTTTCTGTACCACCACGCAATCCTTTTTCTTGCCCACCACCTATTATAGTAGGTTCTATTACAAGCTTTTTGTCAAATATTAAAACTCCACTACCTGCTATACCACCAAATTTGTGAGCAGATAAAGTAAGTAAATCCACTCCTAAATCTTCCATATTTACTTTGATTTTCCCAACACTTTGAGCAGCGTCAGTGTGACAGATTGCCCCGAATTTATGTGCCATTTTAGCTATTTCCTTAACAGGCTGGATAACTCCAGTTTCGTTATTAGCCATCATCACTGAAATTATTACTTTATTCCCTTCAAGTTCGCTTAGAATTTTCTCTAGCTCTAAAAAGTCAATAATACCCTCTTGATTAACGGGTATTATATGTGGATTACATGCAGAATTAAGAATTGAAGGATGCTCTATAGCTGAAATTACATGCAGATAGCCTTTCATTCCTCTCATGACGAGGTTGTTTGCTTCAGTTGCACCAGACGTAAAAACTATTTCTTTATCATCTGGAATGCTAAGAGCATCACGTACGTTATCTCTTACCTCTTTAAGAATCTTCCTCGCTTCTTGTCCTCTTTTATGCAGCGATGATGGATTTAGTGTTTGTTTCGACAAAATCTCAAGTATACTTTTTTTTACATTTTTACTCACTGGAGCAGTTGCATTATAATCAGCATACACGCAACTACTGTCTTCCAGAGAGAATAAACTCACAGGCTTATTTGTCACTTACCATCAACCAATTATGTATGTTAACTTTAACACGATAAAAATTTATTGCAAAAACAGGGAAATTAATACATAATTAATAAACAATTTACATTATCAACACCTGTCAAAACAGGTTTTTATTAGGAGTTATCATGGTAGAAGTCTTTTTAAATAATTCAACAAAAAAGATAGAAGGTAGATACCATCAAAGCAAAGATACCAATGCACCAGTTGTGCTAATTTTACATCATCACCCTCAATATGGTGGTAGTATGGATAGTAAGATTATACATACTATATATGAATCTTTTATCGATAATAACTTTTCTGCATTGACAATTAATTTTCGTGGTGTCGGAAAATCTACCGGAACTTTTGATAAGGGTATAGGAGAATTAACTGATGCTGCAGTAGCTATTGATTGGCTTCAGGAGCATAACTCTAACAATGTTCCAATTTGGATAGTTGGTTTTTCTTTTGGAGCATGGGTAGCTATGCAATTGACAATGCGCCGTCCAGAGATAGTAAGTTTTGTTGCCCTTTCTCTTCCAGCAACTAAGTACGATTTCTCTTTTCTCTCTCCTTGCCCAGTTCCTGGACTTATAATACAAAGTAATAATGATACAATTTCAGAAGAAAGCGATGTAACAGAATTAGCACAAAGGTTAATAAATTCGGTAAAAAATAACCATATGGAATACCATATAGTAGAAGATACTAACCACTTTTTAAGGGATAAAGAAGAGGAAGTAGCTCAAATTATAGATAATTATATAAAACTACGCTTAAACAGTGCAGTCACTTCCTCCAAAAAAGTTAAAAAAGAGATAAGGGTAAAAGAATATGCCTAACTTTACAAATGAGAGAAATGAACGTATTAATATAAATAAAAAAAGTCTTGTTATGTTTAGGCAATTATTATTTCTCGTTTTAGCAATGTTTATGCTGTCAGGATGCTTTCTAAGTAAACAGCGTAAGTTAAAGAGTCCGTGTATAAAAAATAATGAAAGCATTTCATGCGAATTACACTCTGTTAATGACCATTGGTTAAATAAGTACAAGTTATAGGTAGCTTTGTATTGTACTGTTTCTTCCATTTACAGCTTTACTAATGATCGGTTTTTTAACTGAAAAATGTGATCTGCTTTTTCTGCAAGGATATAGTTGTGTGTTACTATAAGCATAGAGCTGTTATTTTCCTTTACATATGAATGTAACAGCAAAAATACATTCAAAGAATTTGTTGGGTCTAAATTTCCCGTTGGCTCATCTGCAAGTAAAAGCTTTGGAGAGTTTACAATGCTTCTTGCAATTGCAACCCTCTGCCTTTCTCCACCAGAAATTTCAGATACCATACTACTTGCTTTATTTTCCAGACCAAATTTTTCTAATATTGCTTGCGATTTTTTTTTTGCTTCAGCTTTGCTTCTTCTTGCAATAAGCTGAGGAAGCATAACGTTTTCCAACACTGATAACTCTTGTAATAAATAGTGAAATTGATAAACAAAGCTAAGAAAATTTCTTCTTACATGAGTTTTATATTTATTGCTGGCTTGCGTACAATTTACTCCATCTATTGTCACTACACCTAAAGTTGGCTTATCCAATAGGCCTGCAATTTGCAATATAGTTGTTTTTCCTGATCCTGAGCTGCCGATCAATGCAACTACTTGCCCTCTTGTAAGACTCAGATTGATATCTTCTACAATAGCAGGACTTTTTTTGAAGCTCTTACTTACAGAAGCTAGCTCTAGTGTTACACCACCACCCATATTATAAAAAGATCCAGGAGGGAGAATTAGACCGAGAAACTGTTACCACACCCACATCGAGACTTAGCGAGAGCATTCTTGATTTGAAAACCAGAACCACCTAGATCTTCAGTATAATCTATAGTTGAGTTATTTAAAAATTTCGCTGAACAATTATCAACCATTAATACAGGGTTTCCATTCTCATCATTAATTACTATATCTTTACCTTTTTCACTAAAACTGGAGTGGCTTCTATAATCCTCGCTATTTTCGTCATCGTCAAAATCTTCGTCTTCATCATCGTCAAAATCGTCATCCAAAGACATCTTCTTATTTATTTGATCCATAAGAAAATTATACTTGAAGCCAGAGCATCCACCACCTGAAACTGCAACCCGCAAAATAGAACTCTCATCTCCTTCTTGTTCTACAAGGGAGTGGATTTTCCTTAATGCATTGTCAGTTAAGCTAATATTGTAATCTGTTGACATAACAACCACCGTTCATTATTGATAACCTATTATAGTAGAAATTTTACATGTCAAACAATAATTTTCTATTAAGTTACGCGTGCTTTCCAAATAAAACAAAAGGAAGAAATTTCAAAGAGCCAGAAGACAAAAATCGCAGCTGTTTTCAGCGTGATAGGGACCGCATTATTCACTCTAATGCGTTTAGGAAACTAGGATACAAAACACAAGTTTTTATCAATTATGAGCATGATTACTATCGTACTCGGCTAACTCATAGCCTTGAAGTTGCACAAATTGCAAGATCCATCGCACGCAGGCTCAGATTAGATGAGGACATCACCGAATGCATAGCGCTTGCACATGACCTTGGTCATCCTCCATTTGGTCACACAGGTGAGAATGCTCTAGTTCAAGTTGATAAGGAGAAGTATGAGTTTGATCATAATGTTCAAGCTATAAGGATTTTAACTTATCTTGAACAAAAACATGCTGATTTTGATGGTATGAATCTAAGTTGGGAGGTGATTGAAGGGGTTGCAAAACATAACGGTCCCTTGCTTGGTCAAAACGCAGAGTCTTCTACAAATAATCAGCTATTATTAAAATATAATGAAAAATATGATCTAAAACTTGAGGAATTTTCAAGCATTGAAGCACAAGTTGCTTCAATTGCGGATGACATCGCTTACAGTGTGCATGATCTTGATGATGCACTCAGGGCAAATTTAGTAATAACCGAAGATTTGCTCGATGTTCCTTTAATTGGCAAAATGTTCAAAAAAGTAAAAAGCGAATATTCAGAATTGGCTCAAAGCAAACTCATACATGAATCACTGAGTAGAACTATAGGAATTATGATAAATGATGTCGTTTTTCAGACTGAAAGAAATATTAAAGACTACAAAATAAAAAGCGTAGAAGATGTAAGGAGCTTAAATAATATGCTAGTCACATTTTCACCAGAAGTTGCAAATGCCACAAAAGAGATGAAAAAATTCAACATGGAAAAAATATACAGAAGTTATAAACTGACCAGAACAATGAACAAAGCAAAACGTATAGTACAGGAGCTTTTTCAATGCTTTTATGAAAACCCAGGGTTATTACCTATAGAGTGGAACAAACTTGCTTGTGAATCTCAGCGTTCAGTAATAATATGTGATTATATCTCAGGTATGACAGATAGATTTGCCATACACGAGCACAGAAGAATTTTTGATACCTCATACGAAATGACTTCTTTCTAATGACTGATGATTATTTCATGTCGATCGCATTAAAACTTGCAGAAAAAAGTCTTGGAAGTGTTGCACCAAATCCCGCTGTTGGATGTATCATTGTAAAAAACGGTATGGTGATCGGTGAAGGCTACACAGGAATCGGTGGACGTCCACATGCAGAAGTAGTTGCTTTGCAAAATGCTAAAGATTTAACTCATGGTGCAACTATGTACGTCACTCTTGAACCATGCTGCCACTTTGGAGTTACAGAACCTTGCACTACGGAAATCATAAGATCTGGAATAAAAATGGTGGTGATTGCAACAATTGATCCAGATAGTAGGGTTTCAGGTAGAGGGATAAAAGCTTTAGCAGATGCAGGAATTGAAGTAAAACAAGGGATTATGCAGAAAGAAGCAGAGAAACTAAATGTTGGCTTTTTTACCACTAAGAAACTCCATAGACCATTTATAGCTTGCAAAATCGCAACAACTCTCGATGGAAAAATCGCAACGTTTACAGGTGATAGCAAATGGATAACAAGTGAAGATACGAGAAATTGGGTACATGAGCTCAGAGCAAAATATGATGCAATTATGATTGGCAGTAGTACCCTTATCAATGACGATCCTCTCTTAACTTGCAGATTACCAGGACTCGAAGACAGGTCGCCAATAAGGCTAATTATCGATAGCCAAGGGAAATTGCAGGAAGAGCATAACATTGCAAAGACTGCAGACAAAATAACAACTTGGGTGATTACAAACAGAGAAATAGAGAGAAAAATAAAAAACATTAATTATTTGATAGTCAATTCAAATCACAAACCTCCTGTTATTCCAGATGTTACCCCAACACACTCTCCTGTCATTCCAATGCCTTCTCCTGTAATCCCAGTGCCCAGACACTGGGATCCAGAAAACTTCAAGCAATTGCATAATGAAAACTGGTCACGCGCTGGAATGACATCGGAGCCTGACATTATCGATAAAGTCTGCCTAAAAGACATGGCATCAAAACTTGTTTCAGAAATTGGCATAACAAGGTTATTAGTTGAAGGTGGAGGAGTGTTAATCACAGAGCTACTGAAGCATAGTTTAATCGACAGGTTGATAATCTGCCGCAGTGGTAAAATTTTAGGTAATGATGCCACTCCTTTTGTAGGGAATTTAGAGATTGAATCCATCAATAACTGCCATAAATTCAAAAAAGTAGAGATAATAGAGTTCAGTGAGGATGTAGTTGAGGTGTGGGATAGATTACCGTAACTCTTCTCAAATGAAAAAAGAGGCAGAACCATCTCTACCTCTGTACCATTTAGCTTATGAGCTTTTTTGAGATATTTTGCTTTTGAATGCTTCAAAAACTGTAGCATCTTCTAACGAACTCTTAAGTGTTTCATTAAATTTGCTTGAATCCAGTTTTTCAGCCAATTTCGTATCAACTTCAGACTTGTTAGTTCTGGCATTCAATTCAGTTTTAGTAGCTAAATCTTTAATTTTTTCTTCAACTTCTATTTTAGCTGCTGTTTCAGCGCCTGCTTTAGCTTCACTTATTTCTTCATTCTTATGCATTTGCTGATATGAAGAAATAGCTAGTGCGGCAAAATATACAGCGGTAATAAATAGAACTGCAATTCCAGCAGGGCTAGCAATAAGTGCTAAATGCAGGTCCAGCAATTACTTTAGTAGCAATCAATAATGTTGTTATTGCTGCTGCTAAAGATGCAGTTGCAACTGTACTTTCAATACTCATTTTTGTTATGGGTGCTATATTTTTCAATTTCCATATAGTAGGCATAATAACTTCCTCCTTAATTAAGGTTTATAAAAAGTTAATTGTATATTAACAATGCACACTAGTCAAGCATTTTATTAATAACTTAATATTTTATCTACTTTCTAAATTGTTACTAATTATGTAAGATTGATACATGGTAAATGGCTGGCTGAATCTTGATAAACCAACAGGAATGAGTTCTGCACAAGCTGTAACTCAAATTAAAAGGATTTTTGGAATAAAAAAAGCCGGACATTTGGGAACACTTGATCCTTTGGCTTCAGGTATATTACCGATCGCTCTTGGTGAAGCAACAAAAACTATACCGTATTTATCTTGTAACTTAAAGGCATACAATTTCACAATCAAATGGGGAAAGCAAACAACTACGGACGATTTAGATGGTGATATTATTAGAACTAGCACTATAAAACCTGAATATAACCAAATAAATTGTGTGATTAAGGATTTTATTGGTGAGATAACACAAACTCCTCCTCAATTTTCAGCAGTGAAAATCAAGGGAGCAAGAGCATATAAATTAGCAAGAAGTGGGCAAAAGGTAAATATAAAGCCCCGGCAAGTCAAAATACATGAACTGAAGATGATATTTTTGGACACCATAAATAATAGTGCCGATTTTTCTATGATCTGCGGTAGCGGCGTATATGTAAGATCAATTGCAAGAGATCTTGGAATTGAATTAAATTGTTTTGGACATATTACACAATTAAGAAGAACGATGGTAGGTGATTTTAAGGAAGATGAATCAGTGACAATTGAGCAACTTACTAAAAAAAACACAACAACTTACTCTCCCCAGTGCTTGACACTGGGATCGAGATATACAAATACTTACAAATCATGTAATGGACAAAAGATTCTAGGAGCATATGTCAAAAACAATGTTCGTGATGAAATAGGCTTGATCCCAGTGCTTGACACTGGGATAACAGAGGGAGGTGGGATGGCAGAAGATGATGTAGGTAATACAAAAAGTTTCATCATCCCCATTGAATCGGCTTTAAAATCGATGTTCAAAGTTGAAATTTCCTTAGAGGAAGCGGAGAAAATCAGAAAAGGTCAAGAAATTATATTAAATAACTTGCGTAATTTAAAGAATTATGATACTTTTTGTACGATAGTGGGTAATGTACCTATTGCAATTTGCAGTTTTACTCATGGTTATGTGAAGCCTATTCGTGTTTTTAATATTTTGAAATGAGGTTTAGATGTCAATAACATCCCAAAAGAAAAAAAGTTTGATTAGTACATATGCAATTAAAGAAGATGATACAGGTTCATCTTTTGTACAGTGTGCAATTTTAACCGAGAGAATCAGTAATTTAACTGAGCATTTTAAAACGCATAAGCATGACCATAATTCTAAGCGCGGTTTACTTGTATTGATAGGTAGAAGGCGCAAGCACTTAAATTATATAAAACGTAAATTTGGTAATGAAGCCTATCAAGAGTTAATAGAGAAGTTAGGCATTAGAAAATAATCGAGGAATTTTGTATGTTTGAAATTATAAAAAAATCTATAGATTGGGAGGGGCGTACCTTATCTTTAGAAACTGGGAAAATAGCACGTCAAGCTGATGGTTCAGTAGTTGTAAATTATGGAGATACTTCTATCTTAGTCACTGTTGTACGAAAAAAGAAGGAAGAAAGTGTTGATTTTCTCCCTTTAAATGTGCAGTTTATTGCAAAAAGTTATGCCATGGGTAAGATTCCTGGTGGTTTTTTTAAAAGAGAAGGAAAACCATCTGATAGAGAAACTTTAATTTCAAGAGTAATAGATAGAAGTATAAGGCCGTTATTTCCTGAAGGTTTTCATGATGAAATTAGTGTAGTATGTAATCTATTAACTTACGATACGGTCAATTCTCCTGAAGTACCAGCATTGATAGGTACCGTCGCAGCTCTTGCAATTTCTGGTGTTCCTTTCCACTTTACTATAGCTGGAGTTATGGTCGGTTGTGATGAAAATAACAATTATATACTCAATCCTTCCGTTCAAGAGATGAAAGCAAGCAACTTGGATCTGTTTTTGTCTGGTGATGAAAATTCGATCTTAATGGTCGAATCGGAAGTCAAAGAGCTCTCTGAAGAAAATGTTTTGAGTGCAATAAAATTCGGCCATGAACATCTTCAACCTGTTATTAAGCTTATAAAAGAATTTGCTGATACAGTAGGCAATAAACCTGAAAGCTTTGCTCCTGTTGATATATCAAATATAACTCAAGAACTTGAAAAATATCGAAAAGACTTTGAAGAAGCATATTCAAAAACAGTAAAACAAGAGCGAGTTCAAGCTCTAGAAGTAGTTAGGAATAATATATTGAATACTCTTAAAGAGGCTGGAAAAGACGAAAAGTTAATTACTTATGCAGTAAAAAGCTTTGAAAGATCTTTAGTGCGTGAAATGATTAGAAGGAAAAGTGTGAGAATAGACAGCCGTAAGTATGATGAAATACGCCAGATAGAAATTGAGGCTGACATTCTACCCAAGACTCACGGTTCTGCACTATTTACAAGGGGTACCACTCAGGCACTAGTTGTTACTGCTCTTGGTACTACACAAGATGAGCAAATTGTGGATGACATTGAAGGGGATAGACGTGAACATTTTATGTTGCATTATAATTTTCCTCCATTTGCTGTTGGAGAGGCTTCTGCTATACGCGCACCAGGAAGGAGAGAAATTGGTCATGGTAAACTTGCTTGGAAAGCAATTCATCCTGTTTTACCTGATAAATCTGAATTTCCTTATACAATAAGGGTAGTATCTGAGATTATGGAATCTGATGGTTCTTCTTCTATGGCAACAGTTTGTGGAACTTCCATTGCATTAATGGATACAGGTGTGCCAATAAAGGCTCCCGTTGCAGGAATTGCTATGGGTCTCATCAAAGACAAAAATGAGCATATAATACTTTCTGATATACTGGGCGATGAAGACTATCTTGGTGATATGGACTTCAAAGTAGCAGGAACTAGCGAAGGGATTACAGCACTGCAGATGGATATGAAAATTCCTGGTATAAGCTTTGAAATTGTTGAAAAATCTTTAGAACAAGCAAAAGTCGGAAGATTACATATCTTAGAAAAAATGAATGCAGTAATTTCAGAACATCGTAAGGATATAAAAGATCATATACCAAGAGTGTTATCGTTTTATATAGATAAAGATAAAATTTCTGCAGCTATTGGTGCTAAAGGAAAAAATATACGCAGTGTATGTGAAAGAAGTAATGCAAAAATTGAAATAGGGGATGACGGTAAAGTTTCTGTTTTTGCCATTAGTAGTACTGAAGCTGAAGCTGCAAAGAATATGATGATTGATTCAATAACAGAGCTAGAACAAGGTTCTATAATTGATGCTAAAGTTGTAAAGATAGAGAAGTCTATTGTAGAGTTAGAACTTCTTAATGGAAGAAAAGGAAAAATGCATATAAGCGAGGTAGCTAATCAACATGTAGAGTCCATTGAGGATATACTTAAACAGGGTGATACCTTCAAAGCTTTGATAATTGACTTTGAAAAAGGTGGATGTCCAAAATTATCAAGACGTCGTGTTGATCAAGAAACAGGTGAATTTTTTGAAGGTAAGCTTTACAATGAAGAAAGGAGAGATGGTTTAAATAATAGGGATAATTATTATAACAACTCGTTTAATAAAAAATCTGGAGATAATTATCATAGTAATAGACCTACTCGTCCTCGTTCTGGTTTTAGTAATAGAAACAGACCAAAATTTGGTAATAATGACTCATCATCAGGTTTCTATTGAGGTTGAACTTACTTTCTATTATCTCAGTGTCGAAGCACTGGGATAATAGGAATTTTTAAAACTGACAAGATAACAAAAATGGTTTGTGTTATCTATAGGGTTATAACGAAAGATTTTTAAGATCGTTTATAGCCTTTTTTATGTCTTCAGCTTTAAATATTGCTGATCCAGCAACTAATATATTTGCACCTGCTTTTATTATATCAGCTGCGTTAGAAAAGTTAACTCCACCATCTACTGAAACTTGTGTTTTAAGATTACGGTCCTGTATCATTTTCCTCACGGTAGATATCTTACTCAACTGCGAATGAATAAACTCCTGTCCTCCAAATCCAGGATTGACTGTCATAATTAGTACAATATCTAGCTCATCTATTATATACTCAAGCACGCTTGGAGAAGTTGAAGGAACAATTGAAACTCCAACTTGTATTATTTTTTTTGTATTGTTTTTATATGATTTTATCTTTCTTACTAGCCTCTCAAGATGTATCTCTGCTTCTGCATGTATAGTGATAATATCAGCACCAGCATTTATAAAACTTTCAATATGGTTACCAGGAGATTTAATCATTAAGTGTACATCAAAAGGAAGATTGCTATATTTACGTATCGCAGAGATAACATTCGGACCTATTGTAATATTTGGAACAAAATTTCCATCCATAACGTCTATGTGTATATAATCTACATTCAAGTTGCTAATTCTTTTTACTTCCTCTCCTAATTTTGCAAAGTCTGCTGAAAGTATAGAAGGTGCAATTTTAATACCCATAGACTACTTTTTACCAAAAATAAAAAAAGTAACTTATTTTTTAAACTCTGTCATCCCAATACTATATTAATCTCATTTAGAAATTTTTGTATCCTTCCAGATGCATGTGAAACCAGTCCTTTATTTTTCTCTGCCCATGCATCTGGTCATTGTAATACTCATTAGACTTCTTTCTTCGCCTTTTCTAAATATTCCAACACAGTTTCATGTAGCGCAGTCCAAGACATTTGCTTTTCCATATTCGGTATAAATTTTTGTTTCCAAGTGTCCTTAAATTCTTGAAACCACTGCTTCTCAAAATTTTGGAAATTAGATAAAACTTGCGACCTAAACTCATTAATCAAATTCGAGACTTCTATAGCCTTTTCAGGGCTTATAGACTTAAAAGATAATATTTCATTCTTTAAAACATCTAGCTTTTCAAATGAATTAAGTCTAAATGGAATATAAAGTGAAGATCTTATATTGTATCTTAGATAAGAGTCATAATATAGCTTAATCTTGTACATGAGCATAGCAAATGCATCAGAAGAAATATTATTTTCATATTCTGCAAGAGAAGATAATAAATGCTTATAATCCTCTTCATTCAAAAATGGTGGCTTTAAGCTTAATTTAGTTTTATCACTTAAAGATAAGAATTCACTAAAAATAAGATTACTATACTTAACTAAAAATTCAGGCAAAATATCTTCTTGTTCTAATTTTAGAGGCAAGTCTTTTCTAATCTCTTTCGGCAAGTAGTGCATTGAAAACTGATTGATAACCCACGCAAAATTTTCATCAAACTCATTTGAGTAATTAGCATTATTGTCAGGAAAAATCATATTACCTTCCCTATCATTCCAAGGCAGTATTTTATAAAAAAAACCGTTTAACCTTTTTTTTAATTTCAAAATATTTTCACTCTTATCGCCTACCTTATACAAAACCTCATTTACTTTTTGTTCTGCGTCTTGAGGACTGATTCTATCACCTATATGCAATCCGATACCACTTTTCTCTAATAACTCCCAATCAAATAACTTATGTGGATCAGGCTTACGCATTGCGTAACCTTCAATTGCTGAGTTGTACACTATAGTGCCTATCTCAGCGTGACTAAATATCATATCTTTTCTAATCTTAAAGCGCTTAATGAGGTACAAAATCAGATCTTTGACAGATTTCATTTGCTCTTCTGGAAAAGGCTCAAGCCCTGTGTTTACAATCTCTATACCTATAGAATAATCATTCAGTTTTCGTAGCTCTTCAACCACATTATCTACTTGAACTTTCGCATAACTTATACCAGCATGCCATGCTCGTTTTTCAAGTGGAACCATCAGAGTAATGCTACCATCTCTATCAACAATAAGCTGTACTGATATCCCTGAAGAATTTAATGCGTATTTTGTACTTTTTAATGTTGGTGATTCAGTATGGTGCACCACCACCATCAACACTTTTTTGCCTTCTCTATCATCATAATTTAAACTCGGTGCAGGATCTAAAAATATTGGATTTTTTAATGATGTTTTCAAATCTTGAAAATCGTTCTCAATATCACTTAAACAAGATTGTTGTCCATATACAAGAGGCGCTACAAGCAGCAACAGAAATAAAACAGACAAACATTTTTTTACTATAAGTTTCATGTAGCTCTACAAATTGCCCTCAATATAACTAAATTAGCATAATACACATAAAATGTTTACTTTTTTTTCAGCCAATCAAGACTTGCTACAGCTACAATTAATACTCTTATCATTACATTTTGGTGTTAAGTCAGGATAGAATGTGAGTATAGCGTCTTTCTTTCTCACAAACACTGATTGATAATTGTCATCTTCCATTTTATACAGACACATTCCATCTTTTCCCAGCTCCTTAAACGCCTTAGTCGCAGAAACTAAAATATCATCAGCATGAAGGTTATACGCGTACCCACTTGGGCACTTAACTTTCACTTCTCCATCCTTACCTAGATATTTCATTCCAAATGTGTAAACAGGTGGCTTAATATCTAATTTATTGCACAGAGATTCATTATCCCAAATCGCACCCGCCCACTTATTTTCTTGAGCCTCAACATATCTACCTACAAAATGCATACCACCAAGCCCCAATCTATCTGGTTCACCACAAAAAATATGCCCAAACCCTATAGTTTCTTTTTCAGTTCCGCTATTTGTAAACCAAATCTTAGTCAATTCATCTTTAAACAACCCCAAGTCTGCACTAGGTGTAATCACCTGATGATCAAGCTTATCGTATATCTTTTTCACCACTTCTTGATGCTGCGGACAATCAAGCAAAATTCTGAAATCTTCTTCATCAGGCTGTGTTCCCCAATCTCCACAAACCCTTAATATTCCTCTGTCAAAGTTAGTCAGCTCCGGAAGTAGTGGAATATAGTCTGGATCTGAAGAATCTGTTTTGAAGAATGGCTCAAATTTAATTTGTGAATTTGTATTGTTGAAGTAATGCTCCTTAATGTAAAAAACAAATCCTATTACTGGTATTATTAAGCATAAGATTAATTTAGCTACTTTCGACATAACCACAACACAACGTATAAAAAAGCTAAGGTACAAGCAACAGCTTAAAAAAGTTTTAATTAGATGTTAATCGCAGTCCCGGTCTGGTAGAGACTTATGACCTTGAAATCAGCGATTTGGTCTCATAACCATAGTCTCCCCAAAAGAACCGTGCTTGCGGATTTCCCGCACACGGCTCCACAATACAGCGTTCACACTAGTGCTCCTGTGTATAAAGAAACATATACCTTTGGTTTTGGTAATGGATTTACTTTTAAATAGTGTATAAATTGTTCCCAATCGATACTTTTCTTTTGACTACGTCGGTTTATCCACTTAAATGCTAACTTTGTTGCCAGTCGATTGAATTGAATCAAACACCGATAATTTCCGCTAACTCCGAAGTAGCTATAGTGTCCTGTTAGTTTGGCTTTAAGTTTCTGCCACCAATCTTTGAGACAGATACGACTTCGTACCATCTTCAACCACTCTTTGATTTCTTTAATCTTTCTAGCTAGGCTTATTTTTGAAGTTTTCTGCTTCATCATAAGTTTACCATTACGACTTTTTCCACAATAATGTGTAAATCCTAGAAAGTTGAAGCTAGCCGTCCTACGTTTCTCTCTTTCTGCTTGATACCATTCTTTCTTACCAAACTTTACTATTTTTGTTTTATTTTCAGCTATTTCCAATCCAAATTTACTTAGTCTTTGTTTCAGTAATTCTAGAAATTCTTTTGCGTCTTCTTCCCTCTCGCAGCCAACTACAAAATCGTCGCAAAACCTTATTAGCTGTATATATCCTCTGGCTTTTGGCTTAAATTTCTTTTCAAACCATAAGTCCAGCACATAGTGTAAGTATATATTAGCTAATACAGGGCTTACTATACCACCTTGTGGTGTGCCTTGATCGGTTGCTTTGTAACATCCAACTTCGACTATTCCTGCCTTTAGAAATCGTTTTATTAACCACAATAAATTTGGGTCAGCTATTCGTTCCCTTAGACAATTCATTAGCCATTTATGTTGAACATTATCAAAGAACTTCTTGATATCCACTTCTACAATATAGTTAATTGGTTTGTGCATAACTGCTTTATCTAGAGCGTTTATCGCCTGATGACAATTTCTTCCTGGTCGAAATCCATACGAGCTGTCCATAAAGTTTGCTTCATAAATATTTTCTAATATCTTCTTTAGCATTACCTGTACCAACTTTTCTTCTGTTGATGGTATTCCGAGACCGCGTTTTTCCTTGCTTCCAATTTTGGGTATGTATACCCTTTTCACTGGTTGCGGTCGGTATTGCTTTCTCTTCATACTATCCACTAGCGTTCTAAGTTTCTCTTCTAGATTTTCTCCATAAGCTTCCACTGTCACACGATCTATACCGCAAGCCTTGTTGCGTTTTAGTTCCTTGTAACACTCTGCAAGATTCTCTTCATTAATCAAATGAACTAGCGATGTAAATTTTACTCGCTTATCTTGCTTAGCCCTTACTGCTATCTGGTTTAGTTTTCCTTGCATACTCCTCCAATCTCTGTTGTATTGGTATAGCAATCCCTATACCAGTCACTATATTGCTAACCGCTTCCCCTTGTATGTGGCTTTCCCACACTCCGAGTACTATCAGTTAGTCCGACTTCCTTTGCATCTTCCTCCAGTCCTTGCCTTTATTGACTTGTTCCAGAGTACCCTTACAGGAATACAAAGGATCTCCCAAGTTCACGTAAGGTCCATCTCAACACATGACGCGGCCTTCGATCCCGATGGGGTGAGTAATATCTTTCCTTAGCGTTATTACCCATGTTGCCTTCCACCAAATGTAAAGTGTCGGCCCCCATGACGCGTGAATTACGGGACTCAATACCTTCACTTTCGTTGCACCCTATGTTGTCCATTCCATTAGCTTTACTACGCTCGTTACCTTACGCAGCATAATGGTTTGTTCCAGGTTGCTGGCTAAGCTTTACCCGTGTTGGATTTTCACCAACTGTTCCTTACGCACTTCTTGGCGCACGCATTTTATCACCACTGAGCCAACTTAAAAATGCTCCCCCACCAGTTGAAATATATGTAAAATCTTTATCAGTAAGACCTGCAGCATTTACTGCAGATAGGCTATCTCCTCCTCCTATTACACTGGTTAATTTTCCTTCGTGTGTCAAATTACTTACTACTCTCATCACCTCTACTGTACCATTTGCAAAAGCTGAATGTTCAAAAACACCAATAGGTCCGTTCCACAGCAGAGTTTTACTGCTTGCTATTATACCGCTTATTGTGCTTAAAGTTTGAGGTCCGATATCTAAAATTATATCACCGTCCAAAATGGATTCAGTTTTTCTTAAAACGCCAGTGCTATAATCAGAATTTACTGCAACCAAAACATCTTCTGGCGCAACTATTTTGCAATTGTTTTTATTTGCCGTCTTAACAATATCGTGCAGAAGATCATCAACGCCATTTTGAAAAAAAGACTTGCCTATATTAACTTTATTAAATAACAAAAAATTATTAGCAATTGCGCCGCCCAGAATAAGGTAATCAACCTTTTCTGCTAGTTTTATAAGCATTTTTATTTTAGTGGATATTTTAGCTCCACCAACTATCGCAGTAATAGGTTTAGCATCAAACGATATGGCTTGCTCAAGATATTTTAGCTCATCTTGCAAGCAAAATCCTGAATAAGAAGGTAAAAATTCCGTAATACGTGAAATAGAAGCATGAGCTCTATGAGAGCAAGAAAATGCATCATTTACATATATATCTGCTAGAGATGCTAATTGTTTAGCAAAATTTGAGTCATTCTGCTCTTCTTCTTTATAAAACCTCAGATTCTCTAGTAATATTATATCTCCTCCATCCATCGCATTTATTACTCTTTGTACTCTCTCACCAATACAATCATCAATAAATTTCACTTCTTTGCTTAGCAGCTGCGATAAAGCTTCAGCTACGTTTTTTAGCGATAAGTTACTGTCTTTGGCTTTTGGACGCCCAAAATGTGAGATAATAATAACTTTTGCACCCGCATTTGCCAAATATTGAATGGTAGGTAGCGCTCTTAAAATACGAGTGGCATCACAAATTCTTTCATTTTTTATAGGAACATTGAAGTCAACCCTGAGCAGAACATTTTTATTGTGAAAATCACAACTCTCTATGCTAAGTACATTTATCATAAAATTAAAGAGCTATAAAATCACTATACAATAGTTTAATCCAAAGTAAAGAAAGGAAATTTGAATGCCAAATAAATTAATAAATAGGAAAATTACTACAAATCTTTTCAACTTTATTTTTTACTGCTCTTTCAATATCAGGACTATTTCCATTGATCAATCCCTGAATTATTTCATTTATTAGATCAGCTATCTCTTTAAAATCTTCTCTCTCAAGTCCACGCGTTGTCTCAGCAGCGGTACCAAAACGTAGCCCTGAAGTAATGGTTGGCTTTTCCGTGTCAAATGGCACAGAGTTTTTATTGCAGGTAATGCCAGCTCTCTCAAGGCTATTTACAACGTCTTTTCCCGTCAACTTCTGTGATCTTAAATCAACTAGCACAATATGAGAGTCAGTGCCACCAGTTATAATGTTTATTCCATGTTTTTGCAGCGCTTGAGCTAACACTTTTGCATTTTCTACAACTTTTTTACTATAAGTTTTAAACTCTGGCGTTAATGCCTCCTTAAATGCAACAGCTTTTGCAGCTATCACATGCATAAGCGGCCCACCTTGCAACCCTGGAAAAACCGCAGACCTAATTTTTTTATGTAATGCTTCATCATTTGTCATTACCACTCCGCCACGAGGACCACGTAGAGTTTTGTGAGTTGTAGAAGTCATAACATGCGCATATTCAGCAGGTGATGGGTAACAACCTGCAGCAATAAGTCCTGAATAGTGAGCAATATCTGCAAGCAGATATGCACCAACTTTATTCGCAATTTTGCGAAAGCGCTCGAAATCTATTTCTCTTGGATAAGCAGAAGCACCAGCAATGATTAGCTTCGGTTTATTCTCCAGCGCTAGCTTTTCTACCTCGTCCATATCGAGTAGATAAGTATCTCTATTAACTGTATACTGAATCGACTTAAACCATTTACCAGAAAGGTTTGGTGCTGCACCATGAGTTAAATGTCCACCACAATTTAGTGACAATCCAAGTATAGTATCGCCCGGAGTAAGCAGCGAAGCAAACACTGCTTGATTTGCCTGAGAACCAGAATGAGGTTGAACATTTGCAAATTTAACACCAAACAGCTTACAGAGCCTCTCCATAGCTAGACTTTCAATTTCATCCACATACTCACAACCACAATAATATCTCTTACCAGGATAACCTTCTGCATATTTATTAGTCAGAAAAGAACCTTGTGCTTCCATCACTGCTTTACTCGCAAAATTTTCTGATGCAATCAGTTGCAACTGTGATTTTTGTCGCCGCAGTTCTTTCTCTATAGATTGATAAACTTCATCATCAAAATACTTCAGACTACTTTTAGAGTCACAAATTCTTTCTGAAACACTTGTCATAAGAACTTTTCTTTAACCATATAAATCCAAAAACAGCTAAAAGCAAACATATAGGAATAATTGATATTGCTTTTACTAGTAATTCAGTACCATACACAGGATTTCCTTGTACTACCATTCCATTCCAACATAAATCTATTATTTTTGCAATTCCTGTATGAAAAAAATAGCCAAAAACCATAACTATCATGTTTGATATGGCTGTGGCCAAGCCTACCAAGTTATTGTTCACATAACTTATTGCTTTGTAAATAGTAATTACCTGATAACCAGATGCAAAGCCGATAACAAGAAGTGCAGGTAGTGCAATATATAAACCTCCAGCTTGTATAAAAAGCAAGATAAAGCTAGCAATCATTGCAAAAGAACAGGCAATAATTGCCTCGTAATGTTTGTCTGGGTATTTTTCCAGTAAATAAGCTAAAAAGAATGATCCAGCTCCCATACCTATAAACATAAGGGAAGAAAGCGAAGATGCCAGATCCCCGGTCATTTGATATGCTTCACATAAGAACGCTTTTGCCCAACCATCAGCAAAACCTTCTAATGGTCCAACCATTAAGCCACCAAAAAAGCTGATTAGAATGATATGTTTATTGAAAAGTACAGTCTTTAAATCTTGAAGTATGTTGTCATTTCTACTCTCCTCTATGTTACTTTTTGGCGTTATTAAAAGCAACAACAGAGCAAGCAAACAACCAAACGCTGAGAAAGTATATATAACATAATTCCAACCAAATTTATTGAGCAAAAAGTCTAGAGGTAATCCACCATAAATAGCTCCCAGTAACCCTATTATTATAGATAAACTAGCCATCCTTGCTGATTTTTCTTGTGAGAAATACATACTTGCAACTTTAAAGAGCCCAACTGCCGAAGCAGATGACCCAACTCCAACAATCATTCTACCAAGTATTGAGTAATACCACTCATCAAAGCATATTAGTGGTAATGTCCCAGCAAACGTTAAGACAATACACACAGGCAAAACAAACTTTGGCCCAAATCTATCAAGGGCAAGACCAACAGGTATGTGAGCAAGCGTATAGCCTATATAATATAGCCCACCAAATTGACCAATATCTGTAATACTTATGTTAAATTTCGTTATTAATTCAGGCGCGATTATATTTGGAATTACACGTAATATATACTGGTATGCATAAAATAGTGATGCTAGCAACCATATGAAAAAGTTTCTCTTCAATGCTAATATTACCTAAAAAACAGGATTATATGTATTTTATCAGCAAGGAGCAACACTTTTGTAGATAGCTACTCTAATCCGAGTATCTTTCTTAAAAGAGACCTTTTAGCATATCTATAACTGGTTCATGGATAAGGTATATGAAAAAAATTATACCACAGATGATAAGGATTTTTATAATTTTACCCTTGTTCATCTTAAGCTTTATTTTTTTTATTATAAGTTTTAGTTTTGTTACAAAGTTCATTTTATTTACGCTTTCATTTCGTGATACCGATTATACTTTAAATAATATAATTTTCAATGAAATCCAGTATCAGAAACGCTGCAGTTAACTAAATATTAACCTTTTCGTGTGTAAAATATAATATAAAAGCAAGGTGAGTGAATGAACATAGGTACAATATACAATACGCTACAAAACTACATAACAAAATACATTGAACAAACATTTACCGCACACACAAGCAATAGATACGACAAGTTATACAGGGAACTTTTAAGTAGCGCAGAAGAAATAATAAAACTTACTGTAAACGAAGCAAAACAATATGATAAAAGCCTAGAAGAACTACATAACAATTCAATATTTCACGATAAGAAATTTATTCAAGCTGTTGCTAAACACCAGATATTAGAATTTCTGAATACTCATCCAAAGAAGAAAGAAATCGTTGCAGAATTTAAAAATGAACATCATATCAACGAAAGCGATTTAAAAATTTTAAAGGAAGGAAAAGATTTAGTGAATAAAATAAACAACATTAACTTAATCCAACAAAATGAGAAAAATGAAATATTGAACATTAGAAAGGTACTTTCTAAATCAATAGGAATGCCCTCTTCGAGAACTGAAAAATCCAAAGCAACTTTAGTAGAAAGTCCTGAGATGGTAAAATAGACGTACTTAACTTTTCCTAATTGGAAAATACTTTTAATCCTATGATACCCAGCACTACCAAAGCAAGGGAAAATAAACGCCCCAAATTTACTGGGTCATTAAAAAACATTATTCCTATTATCGCTGCACCTATAGAGCCTATACCAGTCCAAACTGCATAAGATGTTCCAAGAGGAATAGACTTCATTGCTAACGATAGCCAGTAAAGACTCACAGAACCGCTAACTAAAATAATTACTACAGGTATAACACGAGTAAAGCCATTGCTATATTTCAGTGCTGTGGTCCATATTATTTCAACCAAACCAGCTAATAGCAAATACACCCAAGCCATAAATCAACCCTATCTTACTGAAATATTATATATAGGAATATTAAAAAGTTAACTTAGCATTTCGCATGCTTTAGTAATACTATCACATCCAATTTCTAATTGTTCCTGAGAGGTTGCATAAGAAATTCTGATAAAATTTTTCAGACCAAATGCAATTCCTGGAACAACAGCAACTAAATGATCTTCTAATAAATATTCGGCAAAATCAAGATCACTATTTATTACTTTACCACTTTTCGTACTCTTACCCAATAAACTTTCACATGAGACAAACAAATAGAATGCACCTTGTGGAATAGATGCTGACAAGCCTGAAGCAGAATTTAGCTTTTTTACTACAAAATCTCTACGGTCCCTAAAGATTTTTGTTCTTTCTTTCAAAAAACTATGATCACCGTTTAACGCTTCAACTGCTGCTGCTTGTGCTATTGAATTTGGGTTAGAAGTACTTTGAGACTGCAGTGTAGAAATAGCTTTTACTATATCACTCCTACCTGCAATATAACCTATTCTCCAGCCAGTCATTGCATAGGCTTTTGATACTCCATTGACCACAAAAACTCTATCATAAAGTTTTGGCTCAATCTTAGCAATGGTAAAAAACTTTTCGTCGTATATTATGTGCTCATAAATATCATCTGTAACAACATTCACGTGTGGATGTTTAAGTAATACTCTCGCTATGCTTTTCAATTCATCATATGTATAGACAATTCCTACTGGATTGTTCGGTGAATTAAGAATTAACCATTTAGTTTTCTCAGTTATATTGCTTTCCAGTAACTCCGGTGTAAGCTTAAAGTTTTGTTTGCACTCTACAATAACTGGCAGTCCGCCAAAAAGATTTACCATATCAACATACGAAACCCAATAAGGAGCTGGTATTATAGCCTCATCTCCAGAGTCAATTGTTGCCATAAATAAGTTGAATAACACCTGCTTAGCGCCTGCGCCGACACAAATTTGGTTCAGTGTATATTCTAGATTGTTATCCCTTTTTAACTTATTGATTATCGCCTCTTTAAGCTCATGAGTTCCATCAACAACAGTATATTTAGTTTTACCTTCATTTATCGATTGAATAGCTGCCTTTTTTATATGATCTGGAGTGTCAAAATCCGGCTCTCCCGCAGCTAAAACGCAAATTTTCTTTCCTTCGCTTTTTAATCTGTTTGCCTTATCGGTCACAGCAATTGTAGGCGACGGTTTTATCAGAGACATCCTCTTTGCAAAGTCTGACATAATCTCACTAAAGTTAAATAAAAATGATAAACTCTACACAACAAAAAAGCTAGAAGTTTTATTATTTTACATAAAGGTTGGTATTTTTGTATTCTTAAATATAGATATTAAAAAGCTTAATAAATTGAAAAAGGCAAATAAACCCCTGTATAGCGAGTTTTAATAATGTAAATTGATAATGTGCTAACAAGCGTGTTTTGGCTGAAGTAGAAAAAATTTAAAAAACATGCAGCCGCTATAATTTTATGTAATTTGCCAATAAGTATCTGAGTTTTTTACTGAATTTTGTCGTTGAGCCCAAAAACAAGGATGAATACTCTTATCGTTATAGTAAGGAAGAGAATGAGGTTTGTCAAGTAAGGTTTTCATTCCACCCTCATAAAGGCTTTTCATACAAGAGTTTTAGTAGTTTCTTACTAGGTCCACTAATTCAGCAATATTTTCAACCGGAGTATCAGGAAGCACTCCATGTCCAAGATTAAATATAAAAGGTAACCCTCTAAAACAATCTATTATACACTTTGCTTCTTCGATTGCTTCTGACTTATTGTAGGCCAAAAGACTAGGATTAAGGTTCCCTTGCAGAGGAATTTTTAGATTTTCTTTCGCCCATTCTATTGGAACATTATAATCTATATTTACTGCAGATACGCCTGTTTGTTCGCAGTAATCTGTATAAAGATTTTCAGCAGAGCGCGGAAAACCTATTATTGGAAAATTGGGAAATCTACTCTTTATTGCCGAAACAATTTCCTTTGTTGGCTTGATGATGTATCTTTCAAATAGTTTTCCCTTCAATACACCAGCATTGCTGTCAAATAACTGAATAACATCTGCTCCAAACTCTATCTGTTTGATCAGATAAATAATTGTCGCTTCCGTTATTTTTTTTATTATTTCCTCTAGTGCCAATGGACAAAAATTTAGCACCTTGGAAAAAGTTTTACTACCACCGCCCTCTATGATGTATGAACCTACCGTCCACGGCCCTCCAGCAAAGCCTATAAGCGATTTTTCTTCTGGCAACTGGCTTCTTACTTCTTTTATAGCATTTAGGATTGGTAATGTCTTAGATTCAATTCCTTGTAGACTCTTCAATTCTTTAGCACTTTCTATAGGTCTTATTATTGGACCCACACCTCGAGTAAAATTTACATTACAACCTAAAATGTCAGCTATTATCAAAATATCAGAAAAAATTATCGCTGCATCCATGTCGAACCTTGTTATTGGTTGTAACGTTAACTCTGTTACCAAATTTGTGCTATAACATATCTCCATAAAATTATTCATGTTTTCCACTGCCTTCCGATACTCAGGAAGAGACCTACCAGCCTGACGCATTAACCAAATAGGGACTTTTTCATTTGACTCGTTCTGACTGATGATTCTTGCTATTTTTGCTTTACTTCTTTTCAATCTATTTTATCTGCTTTTTATCTAAACTAAAGTATAACAGTAGTAGTAGTTCTATCAATAAATTGTTATTAACTTAAAATTCAGTAAAAATTAGTATTACTTAGCTTGTGGATAAATATGTTAATAACTTCTCTATACTATTGATTTTCCTTTATTATTTATGTGTATAAGTAAGATGTCTAGAATGTTAGTAATTTTCTTTTATGGAAAAAAGCTTTACTATCATGGATTGTTATATAATTATGTATATGTCATTGAAAAAATTGTTGATCAATTGTTAGTATTTTATTTCAACAAATAATTCACAAATTAATTTGACATTATTCACATGCTTATTAAACATTTAATAACAGTTTTCTTGATAGACCTTATCTAAAGATATTTTCACCATTAAAGGGAATAAATTGAATAAGAAAAGAACTTTAGTAGAAAAAATAGCATACAGAATTTTTCTCTTTCTCTTCAACAAAACTTCTGTGTTAAAAAAATGTGCGACTGAGGCATTGATGGGTGATCTGTCAGGTCTTGACATACTTAATAGTCTATTAAAATTCCGTGATTGTAGTATCATGGATATAATGACTCCACGTAAGGAGATATGTGCAGTAGACATTGAATCGAGTAAGGATGAGGTAATAAAGAAGGTGAAAAACACTTACCATGCTAAGATACCAACTTATAAGAATAACTTTGACAACGTAATAGGCTTTTTTTACGTAAAAGATATCATTTTCAATAAGAATAAAGATTTTAATCTGAGAAATATTATACAAAATGTAATATTTGTCCCAGCCTCAATGAAAGCAACAAATCTTTTTGTTAGAATGAAATCTTCCAAGTCATATTTAGCTATTGTACTGGATGAATATGGTGGAACTGATGGTTTAATTTCGATAAATGATCTTATAGAAGAATTGATACCAAATATTGATAACGAGAATGAGGTAAATTCAGAACACACCATTACTGAATTATCTCAAAATAAGTTTGAAATATCGGCAAGGGCCCTTATAAAGGATATAGAGGAAAATCTAAAAATAGAGTTGTGTGACTCTGAAGAGCATTATGCCACACTTAGTGGTTTGGTTCTTTCAATTGCTGGTAAGGTACCTTCTGTAGATGAAGTTATAAGATATAAAAATGGTATAAAATTTATCATCAAGGATGCAAATGAACGATACATTAACAAAATAATACTAGACTTAAGTGATTACAAAAATTAAATTCAATATTTTTTAGTGAAAGGTACTTTATCTTGGAAGTAGGGGACATAGTAGCCAGATATGCAATTTAAACAATTTCTTAATATACAAAAGTTTGTAGTTCTATACGTTACTGTTTGATAATTAAGGTGGGAATAGTTTTATTGGTACAAAGTTATAAAAATTAGTTGTTTAAATATTTTTAGCGATCTGTAACTTTCAAAAAGGGAGTGTTCTATAAACCATACGCGTCAAGTTAAGGGAAAATGAGCAAATTTAGTGCACTCAAAGTTGATATTCTTGTTTTTCTATATTTGTCTTTTAAGGAGAATTTTGACCAGGTTGAGACGAGTTTTTTGAGGAAAATTTGTACCTTACTGACTACACAATTTAATGTTAAGAATAGCTCTCTAACTCGCCTTTTAAGCTCAATAAATGCCTTTGTTAGACTAAGTTCTGTACCCTTTTTTAGTTCTGTACAACCAACTATTCCATGAAATATAAGAATTGCGCACAATTTAGCGTATAGTTCACATAATACTCTGTATGGTTTTCCTTTAAGTTCGTCAAGCCTGATGTGATTCTTATACAATTTAAATAATAATTCAATCTGCCATCTTACTCGGTAAATTATTAATACCTGCTCAGCACTAATTTTATTTTCTGGAACGTTAGTTATGAATATCGACCAATCCAGCAATTTTTGATTCTTTTGAGAAGATGTATATCCATGTGATTTTGCTAACCTATTAGCCCTTCTTCTTCTAATTATAGACTGTTCTTCAGTTAATTTTTGACATATAATTCTCACTTTAATTTTTGTTTCTTTTCCTAACAGCACCTCATTTTCTAGAAACAATTTATCCTCTAAACATTCTAATAACTCTATTTTTTGATTTGTTTCTATACCATATATGTTGGTATCAGATTTATAACGACTTATAAAATAAGCTCCGGCTTCATTGATTTGTTTAAAAGAACTTGGCACAAAATAACCCAAATCAGATATTAGTAAATCATTGCTCGATATATTGCTTAAATGTCTTCTATACCCCTGATCTGACCTTATTCCCTCAGTTATATTAAGCTGCTCTAATGTCTGGGTTAGGTAGTCAAAAACTAATTGTAACTTTATTTCAGACTTAGTATTGCTTTCATAACCACTGTAGCTAGTACCATAACCTTTATATATATTTTCCATACCATTAGGTAGGCTGATATAGCTACTATCCAATAGCTTAACACTTCTAAATTGCTTCAAAATTCTGCAATCAACCTTTAAGCTATTTTTAAATAAAACTAAAGACTCATTATACATTCTTTTCATAAATTCTACTGCTTCCTTGGTAAATCTAAAGTCCAGACCTTGTTTTGTTATATTTATCGAGTCTTCATTCAATAATTGACAAATTGTCTCTATACTACAATTATCAACCCCTATATTACCCAAGACTATGGCTTTTACAAACGATGAGCCTTTTAGCTTCCTCTTTCTTTTTATGAATCCTGTTGTAGCTGAGATTTTATCTGCTTTTCCATTAAAAAATTCTTTGAGCTTTTTTGAGATGCAAACTATTCTTTTCATTGTATAAGTTCTCCATTTTGTTTGTTAAATTTAGGAGAACTTATATCTTCTTTTTCTTTTCTTTACACCAACTTTACCTCACTTCTTCTTAACTTGACGCGTATGGTTAAATAAACTGTGTCAAACCGCATTTTTAATTCAACTCAATTTTTAACCTACAAGAAAAAAAGATATCAAGTTGAGACATAGTCAAAGCCCAATCATGTATAGGCATAGCCCATTTTTCTCCTACCTTTTTTATAGCACAATATACCTGTTCATACAAGGCATTTGTGCTAGTAAATGAGCCCTTAGTTTTAGTAAATTTTTTGATCTGTCTATGTAACCCTTAAATAGGATTTGTGGTATAAATTAATTTTCTTACAGGGCCGGAATATTTAAAATAACTAGACAGATTTTCTCAATTATTCTCCCAAAACTAAAGTATATTTTTCTCCCCATTTTTCCTCTAGCTTAAGCAAATAATTTTCGGTAATTTCTCTACTTGCAGCACGGTATATTTTTTTCAAATCATTCATGAAAATTTTCACATCTTTGCTCGATGCATATTTTAGTGAATTTCTTATCTGATATACAATACATAGTTGTATTTCTGCTTTAGGAAATACACTGTTTATTGTTTTAGGAAAGCTTTTTAGCCCATCTACACATACAATCAGGATATCTTCTACTCCTTTCTCTTTTAAGTCATTTAACATCCCTAGCCAAAAGTTAGCTCCCTCACTTTCTGCTATATAAAAGCCTAAAACTTCTTTCCTTTCATTCTGCTAATATATTCTACATATATTTACTTACGCAATGCCCGTCTTCTTTGACCTTAAAAAACCATAAACACTATTGGATACACTGATTGCAGTGGACGACTAAGCCACTCATTGATTACAGGCAATAATTTATCAGTAATACTTGACATCTCTGCTACAGATATTTTATATCTCTTCTACATGCGACGCTATATCTCTATATACCATGCCACTGGCATATGTACTTAAAACCTTTGCTTCAAGTTCGGTTGTTTGCCTTTTTCTGACTACTTGTGGCTCAAAGCTTCCTTCCCTATCTCTTGGTGTCAATAACTCAAATGAACCTACACTTGTCCGTAAAGTATTTGAATTTCTTCAATTTCTTCGGTTATTTTCTTCGCTTTTAAGCCGACAAGTGATTTTTTATTTCACCTTCCAGAATCGCTTCCAGTAGCCTTTTTACAAACGGTGTTAATGCACCATCTCTTTCCGTCAATAGTCTTCCTTCTCGTATAGACGATAAGATATTTGTTTCTAATTCTTTATAGTCTACCAAACCGGTAGTTCTGTTTGCTTGACTCATTGTCAAACCTCCATTTTTTGTTTCTATTTTATTGTTGCTTCTCGGTTTGATACAGTTTATTTAACACTTCCCTAAGTACGTAAAAAAAAACACTCCTATACTGAAAGTACAAGCATTTATTGAGATTATTAGGAATGTAAAACCTAGCAGAAATCTTGATAATTCAAACGCTGAACAACTTCAAGCTATTGATAGAAAAATCCCTTAATTGTACATAGGCCAAGTTGGCTTATGTGTTCTTATTCTCACTTTGTAAACATGCCAATAATTTTATCCACTATTCCACCCATATTTGCTCCAGCTTGAGTATGTGCTATTTTACCACCGTGTGAAATTAATTTAGGATCTGCACCAGGTGATATATTAACAAATTTACTACCAACAACCCCACTGCTAGCGATTAGAGCTGAGCTATCAATTGGCAACTTTATGTCTCTGCTTATGCACATATCGATTCGTGCTATGTAGGTAGCTTTGTCGAGCGATACACCAGTTATGCTTCCGATTTCTACACCAGAGATCTTGACACTATCACCAACCCCTACACCGTTAGCATTAGTAAAAAGGCCATGTATTTTATAGCAATCCTTATAGTTTCTCTTTATGTAAGATAGCTTATTAATAGCGAAGAAGACAAGAAAAATAGTGAAAATTAATACAAATGATCCAGCAATTATTTCAAGTATATTTGACCTTCGCATCTTTAATTATTAGGATTCCAGCTTTCATAGTAGTTTTTCACCTTTTGATTTGGGTAGTATGCATCTTTTGTACCCGTTAAATTAGGAGTTTTTCTTGTATTATTATTAATTGGTACTGCATTATCAGTATAATGCAGCCATATATGCCATGCTGGAGGAATTGTTGTAGGCTCAGAAACATTACCATATATTACCCATCTTTTCCCTTTACTTGACTCATAGTAAGAATTTCCGTTTTCATCCCTACCTATAAGTTTACCTTTTCTCCTTAATAAGTTTGTTACTGAATTATAAATTTTAGATAACATAAAGGTATTAAAACAAAAAGTATTATATATACTAATACTTTAACGATGTATTAACAACAGTTTAATGCAATTACCAATTCTACAAGTTATTATACCAATAATTGCATCAATGTTCTGCTTTCTTACCAGGAAACATAGGGTGTCCTGGTTTATCTCTTTTTTTACAACGGCAGCTACTTTCTTTATTTCATTAATGTTGCTAGTGAAAATATACAATGGTGAAATTATAACTTATTATCTTGGAGATTGGGCTCCTCCATACGGAATAGAGTTGAGAATCGACATATTGAACTCCTTGATTCTAACTTTGGTGAATTTTATAGCGCTTATTAGCGTGCTTTATAGCTTTTATATTAACGAAAAAGAAATTAGCAAAAACAAGATCACTGGTTTTTATTCTCTATTTCTACTGTGCTTAAGCGGACTACTCGGGATTCTAGTAACAAACGACATATTCAATCTTTATGTTTTTTTGGAAATTTCATCTCTTTCTTCTTATGTTTTAGTTTCAATGGGAAGGGATAAGAAAGCTTTAGTTGTAGCATTTGAATACCTCATTAGTGGTACTGTAGGAGCAACATTTTACTTGTTTGGCATCGGCCTTTTATACTCTATGACTGGAACGCTCAACATGTCTGACATGGCTGAAAGAATAGTACCATTATACGATAATAACATCATAAGACTTGGTACATTATTCATTTTTGTTGGTCTCTCAATCAAAATGGCACTGTTTCCACTCAGTAAATGGCTAGTTAATGCGTATAGTGAAGCACCAAGCTTCATTAGCGTATTCTTTTCAGGTACAGTAACCAAAGTGATGATATATGTTTTTATCAGAATCTTTTACAATGTTTTTCAGCAAAATTTTTTCTTACCACTGCATAATGTGATAATTATCCTCGCACTTTGCGCTATTGTATTTGGATCAATATCTGCAATAATCGAAAAAGATATAAAAAGACTGTTTGCTCACTCCAGTATCAGTCAGATTGGCTATATACTTTTAATGCTGGGTTTAAATTCAAAATCAGGTTTGTTTTCAGCAGTTCTTCACATAGTAAATCATAGCATGATAAAAACGTCTTTATTCATGGTTGCAGGGTGTATTTCTTATAAATTTGGTATGACAAAGATAGAAAATTTGTCAGGACTAAAAAAGTCAATGCTCTATACAACACTCGCATTTACTCTACTTAGTTTAGCATTAATCGGTGCACCCTTGACAAATGGCTTTGTAAGTAAGTGGTATATGATGCAAGCAATTCTTGAATCTCATGCATGGATTTCCCTTGCAGTTTTTGCTGCTGGCTCTTTTCTTGCACTAATATATATGTGGAGGGTGGTAGAGAAAATGTATTTTGAAAATAGCGCAGCATCAAACACTGAAATGACACTTAATGAGGTACCATTACTTATGCTCTTTTGTCTATTATTTATGGCAATTTTAACGATAATAACTGGGATATATAGTAGTCCAATTCGTTTGGTAATTAATAAATTTGCTTTTTGATTTTCTTATGTTTTATTGTATCTAAAAGTCTGTAAAGTTTTCGCTGTGGATAAGCTGAAGAAGATTCACTTATTATTAGTCATGAACGTAATAGCTCTGTTTTGCGTTGGCATTGTTGTTCAATATTCTTCTGCTGGAGGAAAGTGGGCTCCATTTGCAATTCACCAATTGGTCATATTCTCTTTCTTCCTTTTGCTTGCTATAGCTATATCATTTATAGAGCTAGATTTTTATTTGAAGCACGCTTATTTTTTTTACATAGCAGCAGTAATTGCGCTGTTAGCAGTAAATTTTTTTGGCTCGCATATAATGGGTGCAACGAGATGGATAAGAATTGGGTCAATTAGTTTACAACCATCAGAATTTGTAAAAGTGGGCTTAATACTTGCACTTGCTCGTTATTTTAATAAACAAAGTGTGTATAAAATGATGAAATTTCAAAGTTTATTTAAGCCACTTATAATTATTTTCTTACCTGTATTCCTTGTATTGAAGCAACCTAATTTAGGAACAGCTGTAATAATATTGTTTATAGGAGCATCAATTATATTCACAGCAATAATGGAAAGACCTCATTTAATAATTTTTGGAACGCTTGGCATTTTTGCAATACCAGCTATTTGGCCTTTTTTGCGCCCTTATCACAAGCAAAGGATATTATCATTTTTGGATTCATCAGTAGATCCACTTGGAATAGGTTATAATGCGCAGCAATCTCAAATAGCTATTGGTTCAGGAGGTTTGTTTGGTAAGGGGTTTGTTAATGGGAGTCAAACTCAACTTGGATTTTTGCCAGAGAAACGCACAGATTTTGCTTTTGCGGTACTTAGTGAGGAATGGGGGTTCTTAGGCAGCATGGCTTTGATTTTACTCTATACCACATTGCTTGCTATAATATTCTCCATTGCTTACAGGTCAAAAAATTACTTTTCTAAGTTAATATCTATCGGGGTTTTCGCCTTTTTTGGTGCTCATTTCTTTATAAACATTGGAATGACAACAGGCCTATTACCTATAATAGGTGACCCACTTCCATTTCTATCCTATGGTGGAAGCACAACTGCTGCGAGCTTAATATGTATAGGATTGCTACTTAGTTCCGTGACATCTACAAAGGACTTAAAGCTAAGTTTCCGATTTCACCCATAGAAAGAGCTTAGACAACCATCACTCTGCTAATGGTTAACGTCTTATTCTTCAATGAGAGTCCCATTTTACGGTGCTTAAATCTATTCCCTCTTGTACCATTTCCAAAAGTGGGCTCATCTCTCTTAGCCGTCCAACATTTTTAGTAACAAGATCTGCTGCGTATAGAACTTCATCTTTAGTTGTAAATCGGCCAAGGCCAAATCTAATTGATGAATGCTCAAGATCGTGGCCATTGTTTAGTGATCTTATGACATAAGAAGGTTCAAGAGATGCGGATGTGCATGCAGAACCAGAGCTTACTGCTAAATCCTTGATTGCCATGATAAGAGACTCACCCTCAACATAAGGAAAACTTAAGTTAAGGTTACCTGGAATCCTATTTTCGTAGTCACCATTTAAAACAACATCAGGAAATGCCTCTTTTATTTTGTTGTACAAAATATCTCTCAACTTTTCTAATTTGCTTGCTTCTATTTCCATTTCTTCTTTAGCGATACGTGCCGCTTCACCAAAACCAACTGCAAGGGGAGTAGGAACTGTTCCAGAGCGCATGCCTCTCTCCTGTCCACCACCACTAATTAGTGGCGTCAACCTAACACGAGGATTTTTTCTACGGACATATAATGCACCTATTCCCATAGGTCCATAAATTTTATGGCTAGAAAGGCTCATAAGATCAATGTTCATTTCATTTACGTCTATTGGAACTTTTCCAAAGCTTTGGGCAGCGTCTGTATGAAAAAATATATTATGCTTTCTACACATTGCACCAATTTCTTTGACAGGTTGCATTACTCCGATTTCATTATTTGCCATCATCACTGAAATCAGAATTGTTTTATCAGTGATTGCCTCCTCAAGTTTCAATAAATCTATAATTCCGTTTTGCTTAACGGACAAATATGTAACTTTAAAGCCTTCATTTTCCAGATGTCGACAAGAATCTAAAACGCACTTATGCTCTGTGCAGACAGTTATTATATGATTTCCCTTATTCTTATAAAAATGAGCAACACCTTTGATAGCCATGTTATTTGATTCGGTTGCACCCGAGGTAAAGACGATTTCTTTGCTGTCTGCATTCACTAAATCAGCAATGTACTTCCTTGCTTTTTCTACTGCTTCCTCAGCTGTCCAACCAAATGAATGGCTACGAGAGTGTGCATTACTAAACTCACCAAAATAAGGTATCATCACCTCCAAAACACGAGGATCTACTTTAGTAGTAGATTGATAATCGAGAAATATTGGTAATTTTATTTTAGTATCATGTATTTTCTTACTTTCAACATTCATAAAGCTACCAAAGAGACAAAATTTACAACTATTTAATAGCACTAAAGCTTAATTTTTTCAAGATATAATCTTGCCTAAACGAAAGTTGTCAGCGCTCTCTCCTACGTTATTCCAGTGTCCCTGTAATGTCATTTTCTATGATCAGTGTTTATGCAGCTAGGTCGAATACGCGCTAGGTAACCCTACTAACCCCAGTTATGGATTAGAAAACAGATAAAAGTAGAATTAATAAAGAGGGAAATAGGGTAAACTCAAGTATTTTAGCAATAATTTAAGAGGTTACCCATGAAGAAAGATATTACAGAACTTTACTGCTGCGTCGAGGATTTTTGTCGTGTAGTAGATGAAAATTTTGCAAATAAGTTCTTATCAAATGGCAAAAAACCAACCAGAGTACCAGAAATAGCGCACTCAGAAATGCTAACCATAATCCTGTTATACCACCAATCGCCATGTAAAAACTTCAAGGCTTTTTATCTTTGTTACCTTAAGTTACTCTATAGATCAGAATTTTCAAAGATGCCTTCATATCACAGATTTATTGCCTTAAAGCCGAGAGTTTTACGGTATTTAGCATTACTTCTTCAATGGTTCTGCGAACAAGCGAAAATGACAGGTACTTCCTACATTGACACTTCTACGATTGCCATTTGCCACAAGAAAAGGATCTCTAGGAACAAAGTTTTTGATGGTTTAGCAGAAATTGGTAAGAGCACGTATGGTTGGTTTTTTGGCTTTAAATTGCACTTGGTGATTAACGAAATTGGAGAAATTCAATCACTTACTCTAACCAAAGGTAACGTTGATGACAGAAAACCTGTGCCAACTATAACTAAAAGACTGACAGGACTTTTGTTCGGAGATAAAGGCTATATCAAGAAGGAGCTCTTTGAGGAACTCTTCGATAGAGGTTTAAAGCTTGTCACTAAAGTGAAAAAAGGCATGAAAAACGCACTAATCTCACTAAAAGAGAAGGCTTTATTGAGAAAAAGGTCGATTATTGAGACAGTCTTTGGTTGTTTAAAAAATAAATTTGAGCTTGAAAATACACGGCACAGATCGCCAATAAATTTTCTGGTACATATTTTTCTACATTAATTTCATATTCCATGCAGTCAAAAAAGCCTTCTATTTCTAAGCCTTACTGTGTTGGTTAATCCATAACTGGGGTTAGTAGTGCTAGCAGCTTCTTGACGCCCATCCATTAAGACTGCTACTCCATCAACTTTAGTACTGGGCTTTAACATCATATATGTAGCACCACCAACTGCTAGTCCTGTTGCTATAACTGCAACCACTGCTATTGGTGTAGAGGGTTTTGACTCAGCTGTAACTATTCCAGTTGCAGAAAGTGCTTTCGCTATTAAAACACCTGATAATGCAGTTGTACTACCGGCAAAAAAACCTTTCGCAATTGCTGATGTAAGTTGTTTTTCCTCTTTAGCTAAATTCCTAGAAGCAGTTCTAGCATGATTTTTCACATTAACATAGGAGCCTTCACGTTTTTTTGGCGGAGTAAATACATAATCTCTTCGAATAGCCAAAGATAAAGGTGTCACTCCATAGTCATCTTTTATATTAATATTCGCACCGTTTCTTACGAGAGATTCTACCACGTCTGCATGGCCATTCATAAGAGCTAAATGTAAATGTGTCCATCCCTCCTTATCTTCTTGTTCATTAATCCTGATTTCATCTTTTTCCAACAGAGCATCTACTACCTCTTTATAACCATTTTCAGCAGCTAAATGTAAAGGTGTCTTTTTATTTTTATCTTTTATATTAACATCTATCCCTTTTGTTACTATTAAAGCCTTTGTCAAGCTCGTATAGCCTAACTTAGCAGTTAAATGTAATAATGTGAATTCATTATCTCCAACTTCAAATTTATAATTTACATAAAAATTACTCTCTTCCCACTGTTTAAATACCTCTTCATTGCTTGCCTTTAGCTCTTCTTTTACTTTTTCAATTACGTTCCTTTTATCTAATTTATTATCACTATTAACCGTACTTAATATTTCCCGCCACTGCTGATAATTTATTGTCATAATTTTTACCCTAATCTTAAATAATTTATTTTAATTTTTAAATAATTAAAATAAGAAATCAATATTTATTTTAAATGAGCTTATAATCGAAATTGTGGGTAGCAAATTATTACCTCTTGGATCACAATGTTCGTATAGCTGCAACCCTGAAGCTACTATCTCTCATCCACTGAAGGTATTGCACAGCGCTATCTACTTGATCGTCTTGGCGGATTTCTGGAAACATTAAAATCTCATACTCAAAATCGCTGAGCCATCTGCTTGGTGTGGCAGAAAAACCTTGCCAGATTCTATTATCGGAACAATCTGGTGGAATCGAGCAAGTTTGCCACCGTGTGGCACTGTCCCGATAATAGGTATTGCCTTGAGCTCTTGAATCAATTGCTGACCGCTTGTTTTTGCTTCGATTAAAATTGCGTGTGGCTTCCATCTTGCAGCTAGTGATAGAACTTGTTCTTTAAGTTTTGGATACTCAAGCTTTGCACGGTACACATCGAGTAAATAAAACTTATTATTCACCTTTGTCCAAGTGGTGCAGACACTAAAGCCGCTAGAATCGTTTGTTGAAACAGCAGTGTCCCAGCTCTGAGTTATATGTGAGAGATTGTCAGGAAAATTTCTATAGCGTTTCAACCATTCTTGCTTAATTATACCACTTGAAAGTGGCAGAGGATTTTGTTGATATTGAGCAGCAAAAGCGTAACTCCCAAGTTCAGCCTTTATCATTTCAATTTCTCCTACATCTAGGGGATATAGCAGCTGAACTTCCTTTTTTAAGTATAAAATCCTTGAAGATGTAGCGCCTGTTGAGCTTTTGCACTCATTTGTAGTTACTTGAATAATAGGAACAGGAGAAGGGAGAATTGATCTTTTGATTGAATAGATAATTTCCTTATTTTCAGAAATCATTGGCAAACAAACATGATGCCATATATTTTTCGGCTTGGAGAGAAGATGACCAGTTAAATCTTCCTGATGTAGTCTGTGCATTACAACAACGATAACTCCTTTTTTCCTGTCATTGAGCCTAGTTACTAAAGTCTGATCAAACCAATTTGTAGCACGTTTTCTAAACGTTTCACTCAAGGCTTGAGAGGAGCTCAGTGGATCATCTACGACGATAAAATCTCCACCTTCACCAGTCAGTGTTCCACCAACAGATGTTGCAATCCTACATCCTCTCTGCACTGTTTGAAATTTATATTTAGTGTTCTGGTCTTGACATAGTTCTATCTCTGGAAATAGCGCTCTATACCAACTAGACTGCATTACGCACCTGGTGTCAAGCGAATGCTTTTCGCTAAGCCGCTGAGAATAGCTTGCAACTATTATTCTTGCGGTTGGCTGATTTTCTAGTATCCATGCGGGCCACGCAACACTCACGCACATAGATTTCATTGAGCGCGGAGGCATATTGAATATTATTCGCTTCACTGTGCCAGTACCTGCTGCTTCAAGCCTATCTGCTATAACTTTTATATACTGATAATTGTTATACTCACACCCCGGCATTACCGTTTGAAAGCATAGTTCGATAAATTTTAAAAAATTCATGTTAGTCTCCTATAGTGTTAGTGGAATTTACTTTATGGTGGTGTCAGCCTCTTTGGTGTCATATCAGCGTCCTTTTTCTTGTCATCCAAGTAGCCCTTTCCTTGTCATTCCAGTGCTTGACACTGGAATCTAGTTTCACCTTATGATGGTTTTATTCAAGTAGCCTCTATCCAAGCGCCCCTTTGGTGTCATCCGAGTAGCTGACACTGGTTTCTTACCAACAAAAACCTAGCATAACTTTTGTGCTCAAAAGATTTCTGGATTCCAGCATCAAGTGCTGGCCTGAAGCTTTAGTTACAAGTATTAAGAAATTTACCAAATGAAAAAAAGGCAAAAGAATCCCCGTGTAACGAGTTTTAATAATGTAAATTGATAATGTGCTAACAAGCGTGTTTTGGCTGAAGTAGAAAAAATTTAAAAAACATGCAGCCGCTATAATTTTATGTAATTTGCCAATAAATATCTGAGTTTTTTACTGAATTTTGTCGTTGAGCCCAAAAACAAGGATGAATACTCTTGTTGTCATGATAAGGGAGTTGGGGAAATTTGTAAAGTAATCTTTTTCGTTTGTATTCCCTTATGCTTGAGATAACTCCATGTAGGTTCATGGATCTCCTGACTCTTTAATTTCCATGAATTCCCTTTGAAGTTGAATATTGAAAATTAACTGGAGAATTGTGAATTACTTTGTATATGTGATAACAAGCCATGGCGCTCTCAGCAAAGCCATTTAGTATCAATTTTAGTTTGCCTGGATAAGTAGCTATATCTCCGATTGCATATATTCTATCTCTACTGGTTCTAAGTGTAGCTGGGTCGACAGTTATGCGGCTATGTTCTAACTCTATACCCCAACTGTTTATTGGCCCAAGATTCATTGACAATCCAAAAAATGGCAGCAAAAAATCAGCGGATATTTCTTTTTCTTCCTTAGAGGCAATGTTTTTTACTATCACTGCGCTCAATTGCCCATTACCTCCTGCTAGTTCGTGTAATTGATATGGCACTACCAGTTCTATCTTTCCATTATTTTCAAGTGATTCTAATTTATTTCTAGTTTCAGGAGTGCAGCGAAATTCCTTTCTCCTATGTATCGCATAAATTTTCTTTGCAACTTTAGAAAGTTCTACAGTCCAATCAGCCGCAGAATCCCCCCCCCCTGCAATGACTATAGTTTTGTCCTGAAAATCAGAAATTTTATTTACATTATAAAATACAGATTTATTTTCATATTCTAATATACCACTTAAGGGTGGACGGTTAGGTTCAAACATTCCGTTACCTGCAGCAATGATAACGGCTTTGCATTTTACCTCTGTACCTATGTTCGTTATGATAGTAAAGTTTTCACCTTCGTTATTTGAAATCTTTTCCACTTTTTGACTTAAATGGTAAACAGGCTCAAACGGTGAAGCTTGCTCCATTAGTCGCTCAATTAATTTTTGGGCAGTAATTACAGGATAACCAGGTATATCATATATTGGCTTTTCTGAGTAAAGAGCTATGCATTGTCCTCCTGCTTGATCCAAAACATCTATTACATGACATCTCATATCAAGCATTCCCGCTTGAAAAGCAGTGAATATTCCAACAGGCCCTGCACCTATTATTACGATATCGGTTTCCATATTCAGATGGTGATCTATTTATAGATATTAGCTTTCTTTGCTAACAAGGTCAATTTACAAAGGGATGTATTTTTAAAAGATGTGGCTAGATTAGATAAGATTTCCAGCGTTATGAACCACATAGTCCAAATAAGCTCTAAAAATCAGCTATCATAGCGAGATGGTGCAACCTGAAAGTCTTCGGTCATATTGTTTAAAAGGAGAGGAATTCATTCAGAAAGAAACTGAAAGGATTCTAAAACTTATTAAACCAGATGTTTTGCCATCTGAGTCTACGCATCAGTGCGAATCGGGCAACCGGTTGGTGCCAAGCGATGCGGACAATGAACCTCCTTCTTGAAAAAGAAGATGCTCAATCGTGAGAGGGGCATAAACTGCAAGCATCATGTGGTTGGAGGGCTAGGCTTAGTGGTATGGTGAACGTAAGTGAAGCTTTATAAGTACCGATACGATGAAAGAGCTAAAGATGCTGATAAGCTCTGACCAAAAGGTAATGTGGATAAGTTACATTTTTCATTTCTAGATGTACGCAAATAATAACTCCACCGGTATAGAGAAGCAACCTAACCCACTGTTGTATGATAGAAGGAACAGGGTAAGCCTGTATTTTCGCCTACATGGCAAGCAAACCGCAAGGAATGCTGATGGAAGTGCAGGTAAAGGAGAATGGAGAAAGCGAATGCCATTTTGTAACGAAATGGATAGAATTTGTAACATTAATTCGCGTGAAAACGAGCAGACTTCCATTTGGTCCCTCGTGACAAGAAACTTTGTTAACCACTTAAGGGAGGAAAGCAGATGATTACAGATAAAACTGTAAGTGCACCTACCGACAACTCCGAAGCATGGAAGCAATTGCCATGGAAGAAATGCCAGAAAGTTATTGTGAGGCTACAAAGACGTATTGTTAAGGCTGTCCAAGAAGGAAGATGGGGTAAGGTAAAAGCTTTACAACATCTTCTCACACGCTCTTTTAGCGGAAAAGCTTTGGCTGTTAAGAGAGTAACTGAAAACCAAGGAAAAAACACAGCGGGTGTAGATCGTCAACTATGGTCAACTTGCAATGCTAAATTTCAAGGAATAAAGCAGTTAAAGCAAAGAGGATATAAACCTTCTCCGCTAAAACGGATTTATATCAGTAAATCTAATGGCAAAAGAAGACCTCTTGGAATACCAACGATAAAAGATAGAGCCATGCAAGCATTATATCTGTTTGCCCTGGAGCCAGTATCTGAAACGATCAGCGACCATCACTCCTATGGCTTTAGACCTAAAAGATCCTGCGCAGACGCTACTGTGGCTTGCCACTTATTACTGGCAAGTCGTAATCAACTACAATGGATACTCGAAGGTGATATCAAAGGTTGTTTTGATAACATTAACCATGAATGGCTCATGAAGCATATTCCTATGGAGAAGAAAATTCTTCATAGATGGTTAAAAGCTGGTTTCCTAGAATCGAAAACTCTGTATCCCACAACTGCTGGCACTCCGCAAGGAAGTATAATTTCTCCAATACTAGCTAACTTTACCTTAGATGGTCTTGAACAGTTATTAGAAAGTCGCTTTGGTAAATTAGGTAGCAAAAGAAGAGGAAAAATCAGAAGTGGAGTGAATGTAATCAGGTACGCAGACGACTTTATTATTTCAGGTTTCACACATGAAGTACTGGAAAATGAAGTTAAGCCTTTAGTATCATCTTTCCTTCATGAGAGAGGTTTAATTCTTTCAGAAGAGAAGACAAAGATTACATCTATCACAACAGGGTTTGACTTTCTTGGTTGTAATGTACGTAGATATAATAAGAAGTTAATTATTAAACCTTCGAAAGAAAGTATTAAAAAACTTCTTAATCAAGCACGTACATTGATAAAAGCAAATATAGCGAACACTCAGGCTATAGTAATTAAGTCACTCAACTCTCTACTGAGAGGATGGGGAAATTACTATCACCATGTGTGTGCTAAAAAAGCGTTTAGAAAGATCGACAATGAAATTTGGCATAGTTTATGGAAATGGGCAAAGAAAAGACATCCTCGTAAAGGATTACGTTGGATAAAGAATCGTTACTTCAAAGTAATGGGTCAACGCCAATGGGTTTTTGCTGCACCCATATGCAAGAACAAACCAAAAGAGATACGGTATTTAAGACTGCTTAAGCTGATTGATATACCTATCAGACGACATGTTACAATCAGAGCGGATGCAAATCCCCTTGACTTAAAATGGAAAAAGTATTTTGATGAGAGAGTAAAACGAACAAGAATGTTGGCAAGCTCCTTTTCAAGAGAAGGTTCTCTACTATTAGTGTCACCACTAAAGTTGATGTATTCTGAGGATTTATGAAAGACAAGCCGGTTCGACAAAAGAAGAACTTAGATAAGGGGCTCAAGCGTAGTGTGGGGAAACCTGCATGCTGCTTTTCTAAGGGAGGGAGTAGTAGTAATACTGCTTCCTTACCTGACCTGTGCGGACGGAATGGGATTCGAACCCATGGTACGCTCATCACGTACGTCAGTTTTCAAGACTGGTGCCTTAAACCGCTCGGCCATCCGTCCATTTCTTTTCTATCACAATATTTGATTTTAAGCAATCTATAAAAGCTTTACTTGCCCACGCAAAAGTTGCTAAATATACTGTCCAATATTTCCTCAACATTAATAATTCCAATCACTGCACCAAGTTCAAATGTAGCAAGCCTCAAGTCTTCAGATATCAACTCAATTGGATTATAGATATTAAAACGCTGTAAATGTTCCAGTGCTTTCTGCATGTGATTCCTATGTCTTTGCCGAGTAATCACAGGAGTGTCTCTATCATGCCCAAATTTTTCCTTTGCCTTCTCTTTTATGAGAGAGATCAATTTGTTTGTACCTATTCCCTTTAGAATAGAAATGGGTAAAAGATCTATGCCATTAATTTTTATATTGTAATTATTGATAACATCGTCAGCTTTGCTCAATACATAAATAGTATCGCTATTTACAACGTTGCAATTGATATTATGACGCTGTTCAAAAGGAAATAGTTCTATTCTTAAATCAGCTTCAAAAGACCTTTTTTTCGCTCGACTAATACCTTCTGATTCTATTGGATCTGAACTCTCACGAATTCCAGCAGTATCAGAGAGAATGATTGGGTATCCACCAATGTCAATATGAGCTTCAAGTATATCTCTTGTTGTGCCTGCATATTCAGAAACAATAGCAATATCACGCTTGGCTAAGAAATTAAACAGAGTTGATTTACCGACATTTGGTTCACCAGTTATTACAATATGTAAACCCTCACGCAACCTTTCGCCCCGTCTATTATCATTTAAATGCTCTTGTATCAACTGCACGAGAGATTGCACTTCATTATTAATTTTTTCCAATTCACTTTTTTCTGCCCAAATATCCTCTGGAAAGTCTATATATGCTTCGATTTTGGATTGTATCGTTATTAATCTTTGCCTCCAATTGCTGTATAGTCTCTCCAATTCTCCTGATATCTGCTTAATCGCTTGTTTAGCTTGCATTTTCGTCTCAGCATCAATTAAGTCTGCAATCCCTTCTATTTGCGTTAAGTCAAATTTACCATTTAGAAAAGCCCTAAGTGAGAATTCTCCAGGCCTGGCCATAACGAAAATTTTTGATAATTCCTCCAAGATGATTTTTATGACGGCCTTGCTTCCATGCACTTGTAACTCTATAACATCCTCGCCAGTGAAACTGTTTGGAGCAGGGAAATAGATGATTATTCCATTATCTATCAATTGACTGGAATCATCATATAGATCAACTAAAGTAGCAAATCTTGGTTTAATTTCTTTCTTAATATGAAAATGATTTAAAGCTTTAAGCGCGTAGTTGCCTGAAATTCTGATTACTGCAACTCCTGACTTACCAAATACGGTCGATAAAGCGAAAATAGTTTCATTTGTGTTTGTCATTATTGATATGAACTACTTAGCAATATTATACTTAAGAAACCAAAATACCTAAAAAGTCACCCAGGTGAAAATATTTATTTTGAAAACTGATAATATGATTTATAATGACTGACACAAGTTTTAAATATTTTATGCTCAAGAAATTAGCTTGGTACTGGTCTTTTGTAGAGTTAATTAAAGGGTTTGTTATTACATTAAAATATATGTTTAAACCAAAGGTTACTTTGAGGTATCCTATAGAGAAGGGCCCTTTAAGTCCAAGGTTTCGTGGTGAGCATGCGTTGCGTAGGTATCCAAATGGTGAAGAACGATGCATAGCTTGTAAGTTATGCGAAGTTATCTGCCCTGCTCAAGCAATAGTTATTGAAGCAGAGGAAAGAGAAGACGGTAGTCGCCGCACCACACGCTATGATATTGACATGACAAAATGCATATATTGCGGACTTTGCCAAGAAGCATGTCCAGTTGATGCAATTGTGGAGGGTCCTAACTTTGAATTTGCTACTGAAACAAGAGAGGAGCTAATGTACAATAAAGAAAAGCTATTGCGTAATGGTGAAGTTTGGGAAGAAGCAATTGCACTCAGGTTAGAAAAGAACAGGCCGTATTATTAACTAGGTATGTCAACAATTAAAATTTCTTACAGCAAGTATGTAATAGATCTCTTGTACAACTGTTATTTAACTGAAAGATCAGTAGCTCACCTTTTGGTGTCATTCCAGCGCGTGACGCTGGAATCTAGAAAAGAAAGAAACATGGATCCCAGTGTCAAGCACTGGGATGACAAAAGGTCTAATGAATGATAAAAGTTACCTTTTTAGCCGAACAAAAAGTAAAAGAATACAGTGGTAGAGTCACTGGCTTTGATATATTACAACCGGATGCTTTGAGAGAAGCAATTGCCTTTAAGGTAAATGGTGAGTTGTATGATCTCTCACGTGAAATTGAATCTGATACAGAGATAGAGGTAATACAACTGAGTGACGAAGCGGGTTTAGATATAGTAAGGCATGATGCTGCTCATATAATGGCACAGGCAGTAAAAGAGCTCTTTCCTAATACTCAGATTACTATCGGGCCAACAATTCAAGATGGTTTCTACTATGATTTTGCTACAGATCGTGCCTTTACCACGGACGATCTTACTGCAATAGAAAAAAAAATGAAGGAAATTATAAAAAGTAACCACAGATTCGTCCGAGAAGTTTGGACTCGTAAGCAGGCAATTGATTTCTTTAGTGATATAGGTGAAAGATACAAGGTTGATATTGTCTCATCAATACCAGAAAACGAAAACCTAACTGTTTATAAACAAGGCAACTTTGTAGACCTATGTCGTGGTCCGCACTCACCATCAACTGGCAGAGTTAAAGCGTTTAAACTTATGAAAGTAGCAGGTGCATACTGGCGTGGCGATTCTAAGGGCCCAATGTTGCAAAGAATATATGGCACCGCGTGGAGAAATAAGGATGAATTAAATACTTATCTTAAACGTTTGGAGGAAGCAGAAAAACGCGACCACCGCAAAATTGCTAAGGATATGGACTTATTTCACATTCAAGAGGAAGCTGTTGGGCAGATTTTTTGGCATGAACAGGGATATACTTTATATAATGTTCTTGAGTCTTACATCAGAAAAAAGTTAATGAACAATGGCTACTTTGAGGTAAAAACCCCTATTTTAGTAAGCAAAGAGCTGTGGGAAAAATCGGGACATTGGGATAAGTTTCGTGAAAATATGTTCATTATTGATGAATCTGAAAGTAAAAAACTAGCAATAAAACCCATGAATTGCCCTTGTCATGTGCAGATTTTTAATTCTCACACCAGAAGCTATCGTGATTTACCGATACGTATGGCAGAGTTTGGCACATGCCATAGAAATGAAAGCTCAGGCTCATTGCATGGACTGATGCGAGTGCGTGGTTTTACGCAAGACGATGCACATATTTTTTGTATGGAAAAACAAGTGAATTCTGAAACTGTAAAGTTTTGTGACCTTTTAAAAGAAGTATATTCAGAACTTGGGTTCAATGAAATTTCTGTGAAATTTTCAGACCGTCCAGATACTAGATCAGGTAATGATGAAGTGTGGGATAGAGCTGAAAGAGCACTGCTTGAAGCAGTTAAAGAAGCAGGGCTTAGTTATGAACTTAATCCTGGTGAAGGTGCATTTTATGGTCCAAAGTTAGAGTTTGTTTTGAAAGATGCAATAGGTAGAAATTGGCAATGTGGAACGTTGCAAGTTGATTTTATTTTACCGGAGCGGCTTGGAGCTTTTTATATAGGAGCAGACGGGCACAAGCATCACCCTGTCATGTTACATAGGGCAATTCTTGGAACTTTTGAGCGTTTTATTGGAATTTTAATAGAAAATTATGCAGGAAAATTTCCAGTTTGGCTTGCTCCAACACAGCTTGCTATTCTGACCATTACAAATGAGGCTGACGGTTATGCTACAGAAATCAGCAACGTTTTAAAAGAACAAGGTGTGAGAATCAAAACTGATTTGACCAATGAAAAAATTAGCTATAAGATACGTTTGCATAGTTCAAGTAAGGTACCTATATTATGGATCATGGGCAAAAATGAAGTTACAAATAAAACTGTGTCAGTGAGAAATTTAGGATCGGAAAAACAGGAGTCTTTTTCTTTGGAGAATGCTACTGAATTGCTGTTAAAAATTATTAATTTGAATTAATGGAGCTAAAATTTGCAAGTCAAAAAGAACAATAAAAACAGAATTAATGAACTCATCACAGCTAAGGAGGTACGCTTAGTTGATCATAGTGGTGAAATGGTCGGAATTGTTCCAATAGAACAAGCTTTGGAAGTTGCACAAAGTGTTAATTTAGACTTGGTAGAAATCGCACCTGATTCAACTCCTCCAGTATGTAAGATTCTGGACTATAGCAAACAAAAGTATGATATAAAAAAGAAGGCAAGTGAAGCAAAAAAGAAACAAAAAACATTAACTATAAAAGAAATTAAACTGGGTCCTAATATTGGTGATCACGACTACGAAACAAAATTGCGTCAAGCAAGGGATTTTCTTGTGCATGGACATAGAATTAAAGTCACAATGAGATTTAGAGGGAGAGAGCTTATAAACACTGAAGTTGGGCTGGAAAAATTAGAACGGCTAATTAGAGACGCTGAAGATATTGCAAAAGTAGAATTAGCACCTAAAAGGGAAGGAAATCAATATTCTTTAACTTTAGCTGCTAAGTAGTAAAATCATTTAAAAGTATAAGTTAAGTTACTATCCTCTCTTCAATTATATGACGAAAATGTCTGATTAATCCTTGAACTGGCCAAGCTGCAGCATCGCCAAGTGCACAAATTGTATGCCCTTCTATTTGAGTTGTAAGGTCAAGTAGCTTATCTACTTCACCAGGTTTAATATTTCCTGCTACCATTCTTCTCATAATTCTCCACATCCATCCAGTGCCTTCACGGCATGGTGTACATTGTCCGCAGGACTCATGCATATAGAAATGTGATAATCTTTCTATTGCAGCTATTATGTCAGTTGATTTATCCATCACTATTACAGCAGCAGTACCAAGCCCTGATTGTGCAGCCCTTAATGAATCAAAATCCATTTCAATAGTATCACATATAGATTTTGGAATTAATGGGACTGAAGACCCACCAGGTATTACAGCAAGTAAATTATCCCAACCTCCTCTCACTCCACCTGCGTATTTTTCAATTAATTCACGCAGTGAAATTCCGAGCTCTTCTTCAACATTACATGGATTATTTACATGCCCTGAAATGCAAAAGACCTTAGTGCCAGTATTATTTGGTTTACCCAGAGATGCAAACCACTCTCCTCCGCGATTTAGAATATCTGGAACCATGGCTATAGTTTCAACGTTGTTTATTGTGGTTGGGTAGCCAAAAAGTCCAACACCCGCAGGGAATGGAGGTTTCATGCGAGGAAAGCCTTTTTTTCCTTCAATTGATTCAAGTTGACCTGTTTCTTCTCCACATATATAAGCTCCTGCACCTCTGTGAATGAATACATCAAGATCATAACCTGATTTGCAGGCATTTTTTCCAATTAAATTTTCTTTATAGGCTTCCTCAAGTGCCTTTTTTAGAACTAAATATTCATTATAAAATTCACCCCTGATATAAATATATGCAACTGATGCGCTGATCGCTCTGCCAGCTAGAAGAATTCCCTCAAGTAACTTATGTGGCTCATATCGTAATATATCTCTATCTTTACACGTACCAGGTTCTGACTCATCTGCATTGACTACTAAATACGCTTTTGAAGTATTTTTAGGCATAAAGCTCCACTTAAGGCCAGTAGAAAATCCTGCACCCCCTCGACCTCTCAAGCCAGATTTCTTTACTTCCTCAATGATTTTTTCTGATCCTAAATCCAGTAATTCCTTTGTTTTTTGCCAACTACCACGTTTTTTTGCACCCTCAAGTAGTGGTGTTTCTTTACCATTTAAGTTTGTGAATATTTTGTCCTGTTCTTTTAGCATGCTTTTAAGATTCTAAGTGATCCCGACGCGATTCGAACGCGTGACCCACTGATTAAAAGTCAGTTGCTCTACCGGCTGAGCTACGGGATCATTTTATTTTTCAGATATACTAAACAGTAATATAGTTTTTATCTGTTTTAATCAAACTAAAATTTTCATGCGTGGTTAAATAAATTATATAATATACTGCGTTAGTGATAATTTAATTGAAAATTTTTGAAGGAAAATTTCTTGTTAATTAACAGATTTATTTGGCAAAGCTGAGATACAACTCTAAAAAGATGGAGAATTTTACATAACTGCAGAGTTTGCGCACTATTGAGTAATAGCATAACAGATAAATATTTCTTGCATTTCAGCGTGAGTGATTTATGCTTTAAGCAAGAATTGGGGGCATAGCTCAGCTGGTAGAGCATCTGTTTTGCACGCAGAAGGTCAGCGGTTCGATCCCGCTTGCCTCCACCAATCTATATTATCCCTAGGATACTATAAATCCTATCAAAACAGCTTATTTTAATCTATTTTCCCAAAAATCCCTACTTCTTCTTATAACTTTTCCTAACACAAGTGATGTTTGTTATTATAATTCTAATGCATGCCAACTTAGTAATAAATTAATCAATAAATGTTAGAATAGCTATAATTAAATTGGTTTGGTAATACCTATGAGTGGAAAAAACATGTTTTTAAAATGGTGCCTGGGAGTAAATTTGACAAGATTGAAACTTATAGTATAGAGTTAAAAAATATTACTAGAAGGACTGAAAAGATTTCTAGAGTTGAACTTCAACCATTAGATAGTGAAGATACTATAAAACCAATATTGAAGGTAACAACGTGTACAATATCGCATACAATGTCACTTATATGCCTGATTGATAACGGAAAAGATCTTGTTCAAATAAGTGATAATTCATTGGACAATTGCTACTCTTTTGTATATTATGATGGTAAATTAATGCAAGCAAACTTCGTTCTTCATAATGATCCTGAATACTCAGTCCCGATCCTTTTTTTGAGACCAGTAGAATATCAATATCTAACATGGGAAGAGTTGGATGATCACAGCCACAAATGTTATTTTCAGATGAGCAGGGAAATGCTATTGATTCACAGCATTCTGAAACACTAGAACGGGCAATATTATCTCAGAAACAAATGGAAATAAATTATATTATATCATCTCACAAGGAGATAATACTATCAGATGAGTTTGCTAGAACTTTCATCAAAGATCTTACAGAAAATCAATTAAAGACTTTTGCCAATTCTCTTAGTAACAAGCAACTGCAGGTTCTTGCACAGAATTTAACAGATGGGCAACTACAAAAAATCGTTCCTAAGTTGAGCTCAAACCAGTTGCAGGCTTTAGCAGAGAACTTAACAGACAACCAATTCCTAGCTTTAGTGGATCATCTAACCAATCATCAATTACAAGCCCTTACTCACACATTGGATTCAAAAAAGTTAGGAATAATAGTCCCTTTATTAAATAAGGATCAGGTTGCAAACTTAGTAAAAGACTTTAACCTAGATCAAGTAAAAGAAATTTTCCCTCACTTGAAAATGGATCAGTTTCAGGAAGTTATTAATACAATGAGCAATGATCAGTTTGTAGAATTAATAAAAGATGCAGATGAGAAAGCTTTCAACACTCTTCTACATGAAGCATTAAAAGATCGACTTTCAACTCTAGTAAAAATGTTAGAAGGAGATAAATTACATAATTTAATTAATAAGCTAGACCATGAGAAACTTGCAATAGTAGCTCGAGAGTTAACTGATGATTCTGATAAGATTCAGATGGTTGTTAAGTCTTTAGCTAACAACCCAGAAAAAAACTTAAAGCTTTTGCTCATAGTATGTCTCATGAGCAGTTTAAAGAACTTTTGGATAACGTAGATGTAAAAGATCTTAAAGATATTATTCACAAACTGCCTCATGAGAAAGTCATATCTGTGATTGGTGATCTTGGCAGTAAAGATCAGTCTAGTGCTATTATTGATGCATTGAAGGAGAAATTTAATGAGCAAAATGAAAAAATGAAAGACCTTATGAGTAAGGTTGAACGAATGCTTCCTGAGGAGAGTGAAGCAAATTGGAATGATGCACATCCATCAACTTACGTTCTTCAAGATGTTAATGCTGAGTTTGCAGTAACAGATCATTTATTGTGAACTTGGATATTGATAAATCAACAGTGTGCATGTGAAACTAAAAAATAATTTAAACTTTAATAATTTATGGAGGTAATTTATATGAGTGAGAACTCGCAAAACCTTTTACAAAGTGCTAATAATGAAGAACAACTTATAAGCGCTCTTGGTCTTATTAAACTTAAGACAGGTAGTGGTAAGGATATACAGGACTTTAAGAAAGCGGTTAGTGGTGATACTGTTAAAAAAGTATTTGATGAATTAGCTAATAATATTAATGAACAACTTATTAATAGGTTGAATAGTATGTTAAAAGAAGAGCAAGATAAAGTTGCAAGTTTGCAAGATATTATAGGCAACAAAAGTAAAGGATTACAAAAAGATCTAGCAGATTTAACAGCTCAAGTAAATAATATGTTACCTGAGGAGGCACCACCCTATCATGACATGTTGTAAGGTGTAAAAAAGTAACAGCTTGCTAGCAGGCTGTACATACCATTTCAATATAACTGGGTTGATTTTAAAATTTTATGGAGCTAATATGAGTAACAACAGTAAACAAGAAAGCGAAAATAACTTTGAAGCAATAAACCAAATGAGCGATTTCAACTTTGAAGAAATAGACAATATAGAAGTTAAAGTTAAGCCCACAAACTTTGAGGACATTGAAGATAAAATTGCAACAATTCATTACGTCTATCAAGTTATGGATAAGTTAATCTACGATTTAAATGAGAAGTTTGTTTCTAATTTGAATGTCTCACTTATGAAAAACATAGTACAACTTCGAAAAGAGTCTCTTGATACAAACCAACGCTTGGCCAAAGGTTTATCTCATTTGAATGAGTTAATTCAACAGGATGGATTTATTGATAATAATAAAAACTATAGAACATGGGCAGAAGAACTTGATCACCTAAGGGGAGAAGTTGAAGGATTAAAAGCAGCAATAATTGACCATAATAACGTAGAATGGGAAGCACCAACTCACTCTGATATATTATAGTAGGGGGGGGTATAATAGTTTAGACTTGATCTGACAAGCAAACAAAGTAAGATAAAAATATAAACAAGTTTTAAAGGAGTGTCAGATATGAATACAACACAAGAAAAAATACTAAAACCAAAGTTGGGATTGCTAGAACTTGCAAAACAATTAGGAAATGTATCACAGGCGTGTAAAGTAATGGGATATTCAAGGGATACATTTTACCGCTTCAAAGAACTGTATGAAACAGGAGGAGAAGAGGCTTTACACGAGATAAGCAAAAGCAAGCCATTGTATGCAAATAGAGTGTCGGAGGATATAGAAAAAGCAGTAGTTGAAATAGCAATAGAGTTTCCAGCATACGGACAAGAAAGAGCAGCAAACGAACTGAAAAAGAGAGGAATTCTCATCTCTGCAAGTGGAATAAGATCAGTGTGGCAAAGAAACGATCTTGAAAATTTTAAAAAGAGGTTAAAGGCATTAGAAGCAAAAGTAGCTCAGGATGGTATCATTTTAACAGAAGAACAGATAACAGCTCTAGAAAAGGCTAAGGAAGAATAAAGAGGCCCATGGAGAAATTGAAACAGAGCATCCAGGATACTTAGGTAGCCAAGACAGTTATTATGTTGGTAATATCAAAGGTATTGGACGAATTTACCAGCAAACCTTTGTTGATACCTATTCCAGAGTTGCTTTTGCTAAGCTTTACACAGAAAGGACTGCTATCACAGCTGCAGATCTTCTTAATGATAGGGTAGTACCGTTCTTTGATGAACAGAAAGTATCATTGCTACGTGTTTTGACGGATCGTGGTACAGAGTATTGTGGCAGACCTGAAAATCACGTTTACCAGCTATATTTAGGGGTAGAAAATATTGATCATTCTCGAACCAAAGCTCGTTCTCCACAGACTAATGGCATATGTGAAAGGTTCCATAGAACTATGCAAGATGAATGTTACAATATTATCTTTAGAAAGAAAATTTACACCTCTTTGGCAGAACTTCAGTTAGACGTAGACCATTGGGTGCATTCTTACAATAGATCTAGACCACATTCAGGTAAATATTGCTATGCCTATGCAAACCTTTTTTGATAGTATGCATATTGCTTATCAGAAAAATATTGATAGCATTAAACAGGATGCTGATATCGGTTTTGACTTTGTCAATTCTTCTGTCAGATAATTCATGCCTGTCAGATCAAGTCTAAACTATTACAAGTTAGGAGAGTAACAGCTTGCTAGCAGGCTGTTACTCTCTCTACATATCGTTTCAATACAGCTGCATTAGGGAATCTATTTTAAAACTTTCGGCATATAGTTCTCATCATGTTTTGCAAACACCGTATTTGCAAGAAAGGTACTATTATCAAATATTTTACCTTGCACAACAACACCACTTTTTTCTGAAAACATTGGTGGAAGTATTCCCTGATATTTCACCATAATGCTCTTATTAAAATCTGTCATTTGAAAAATCACTTCGCTTTCGCTCCGTATCACGCTATTTTCAACAACCATTCCACCAACACGGATTGGCTTTTGATTATTTGGCAAGACTATGGCTTCACTTACTGTATAGAAAAATGAGATATTTTCTTTGAGCGTTGTTAAAATAAAAAAGACTATGCAGCTTAAAAAGCAGAAAATTCCTAAAGTTATAATTAATCGCTTATGTTTCTTCTTCATTATTATCTTTCAGGCTTTTTAGAATTTTTTTACTTTTAGTATAGCAAGAAATGGTAAGGATCAGTTCTCCGGTAATCAACGTAAAACTAATAAGGTAAGCAAAAATTACATACGTATTCATAATGCACTGCCAATAAATAACTCACCTGCATCAAAATAAATTAAGCTTCCATCCTTTTGCTGCAATACCAATTTACCACTTTTATCTATATCAGCAAAAATTCCTTCATACAATTTGTCAGCTAACTTTACACTGATTTGCTCATTCATTTTGAATGCTTTTTTTAACCACATTTCTCTTATAGCATAAAACCCATCAAATAGCCATTGCTTTCTTAACTTATTAAAGTTTATTATTAATTCTTTTAACAGATCCATGTAAGACACAGATTCACCGTAATTGCTAATGCACGTTGTGCCTGGAAGTGGCGCATGATTGACATTAATTCCAATTCCTATAATGAGCCAATTTGAATTGGATTTTTTTTCAAGCAATATTCCGCTTATTTTCTTGCCATCGATTAGAATGTCATTTGGCCATTTATGTTGAAGATTGAGATCGTTTATGAATTGATCTCTTGTCATCCCAGTGCTTTGACACTGGGATCCAGAAGAGAAAGTATGGATTCCAGTGTCACGCACTGGAATGACACCGCAGTGGGTTTGATTATTCAAGAAATTTAACGATAATAAAGTATTTCCAACAGCAAGAGCAGTCACAAAAGTCAATTCTGTCAATTTGCTGACATTCTTTTCTTGGTTAATTATCAAACTTGCATAGAGATTACCCTCTGGAGAAATCCAGCTTTTTCCAGTGCGTCCCCTGCCTTCTGCTTGTTTATCGGCAATAATAATAGTTTCATTAGATATCCCTTTCTCAATTAAACCCAATGCTTCTTTATTAGTACTTGGAACTTCTTTGTAATGATAAATACGAAAACCTTCAAGGATCACCTTGTCAGCCCTTTAGTTTAATGAGTGAGTCAAGATCTTCTACATACAAGAAAAGAACGAGATTGATCAGTGAAACCACTGAAGTGATAATGAATAGACCCCTAGAATAAGCAACCTTATTACCACTAGCTTTATCAAAATACATAACTTTCATGATATTTAAATAATAGTAGCATGATATCACACTCGCTATTACAAGGATCAAAGACAGGCTGATAAAGCCAGAATTTATTAAACTTTTGAATATAAAAAATTTAGCGATAAAACCTGCAAGTGGAGGTATTCCTGACATCGAGAGTAATAGTATAGAAAGATGGAATGCTAAAATTGGTTGCTTTTTTCCTATACCAGACAAGTTTGCGATATTGCAATCATCATCGTCAATTTGTACGAGATATGAGAATAGCCCTATGCTTGTGATGATATATATCACCAGATACATTAAGGCACTACCTATTCCTGCTTGTGTAAAAATAGAAAGTGAAGCAAATATAAAACCAATGTGACCAATTGAACTGTAAGCAGACAGCCTTTTTAAGTTTTGCTGATGCAAGGCCCCAAAAGCTGAGATAAGCACAGACAATGCTGAAACGTATAAGAAAATAGGCTGAACATAACTTTTTACATTTACTAACTCTTCATTCATCAATCGAATTAAAAATGTTACAAGTGTAGCTTTTGGGGCCGTAGAAAAAAACGCAGTTACTATGGTAGGTGCACCTTGATAGACATCTGGAGCCCACATATGAAAAGGAGCAATAGCAAGCTTGAAACACAAACCAATAAGGATAAAAACTAACCCAAAAACTATTCCATAAGTTATCTGATGGTTTTGCAAGAATGAACCGAGCTCAGAGAAATTGACTTGTCCTGTATATCCATAAAGCAGCGACATTCCATATAGCATAATGCAGGAAGATAGTGCACTAAGTGTAAAATATTTCACTCCTGCTTCACATGAATAAGCTGAATCTTTATTAAAGCTCGCAAGAACATACAAAGATATACTCATCAACTCAAAAGCTAAATAAAAAGAAATCAGACTATTTGCTGAAACCAAAGTTACCATGCCAAATAGCGCAAAAAGAATCAATATTGAAAATTCATATTTATAGTCATATTTTGATAAATTCAGCATCAAAAGTATTAAAATTCCTGTGCTGAGAATTAACCCTTGGGCTGACCTGATGTATAAATTGAGTTTTAACAACGAATTAAAGAGAAAAATTTCATTGTTTTCTGCCGAAAGAATTAAAATAATCAGAGTTACCACTGTGCAGCCAAGTGCTAATAAGTTGATAGTTCGGCGGTTAAATATAATTCCAAGCAGTAGCAACACTAACGAGGAGATAATAGAGAACGTTTCCGGCAATATCTGTATATAATTCATAGCGCATTATATTTGATTAACAAATTTGCCATACATGGCTTCAAATAATTCAGTGCAAGGGTTGGGTAGAATCCAAGCAAAATAACAAACACTGCAAGCAGAATTAAGACAGAAAATTCTATGCTATCCAAGCGATTATTTAATAATTTAGAATAGCTAACCCCCCATATTATTTGCTTACATAAATTCAGCATATAAACTGCGCTTAAAATAGTGCCAAGTGCGATAAATCCTGTAAAAAACCCTATGCTCTTAAACATTCCAACCATAGCCAAAAACTCACCTATGAATCCAGATGTTCCAGGTAGCCCTATTGAAGCCATTGAAAATAAAATGAACATAAAACCAAATTTTGGCATTGTGTTTACTATGCCAAAATACTTTGCAATCTCCAAAGTTCCAGTTCGAGTATATAGCATTCCAACACACAAAAATAAAGCAGCAGAAATAAGGCCATGACTAATCATTTGAAATATGCTACCCAGTACTCCTTCCTCACAAAATGAAAAGAGGCCAGCGGTAACGATCCCCATATGTGCTATTGAAGAATAAGCTATTAACTTCTTTATATCATCTTGAGCAAACGCAACTAGAGAAGCATATATCACCGCAATAATGCTCAGCACAACAACGAAATTTGAAAAATACAAACTTGCCTGAGGAAGCATTGGAATAGAAAACCTTAAAAATCCATATCCCCCCATTTTAATAAGCAAGCCAGCTAAAATCACAGACCCAGAAGTTGGTGATTGCACATGTGCATCAGGAAGCCAAGTGTGAAATGGAAACATCGGTACTTTTATTGCAAAAGAAATAAAAAATGCAATCCATAGCAATGACTGCACTTCAAGATCAAGGCTTGGCACTAATGTAGCTAATTTTTGTATACTAAACGTTCCAAAAACACTATAGATGTATACTAACCCAAGTAGAAATAATAATGAACCAGTTAATGTATAAAGAAATAACTTAAACGTCGCATATATCCTTTGCTTCCCTCCCCAAATGCCAATAATAAAGAACATTGGTATTAAGACAGCTTCAAAAAACACATAAAAGCTTATAGCATTCAGTGAAACGAAAAAACCGACTACAAAACTCTCAAGCAGTAGAAATAATGCCATATAGGCTTTTAGGGTCGTATAACTCATTTTGCAATTATAGAGCATACAAATAACAAACAAGAAAGTTGTAAGCAGAAGGAAAAGCAACGATATTCCATCCACCCCTATTCCAATATCTCTTACTGGATAGCTGACAAACTGAAAGTCCGTATTGTTATAATCAAATTCTATACAAGCTACAATGCTAAGCAAAAATGGAAGTACAGCAAAAAATAGGGCAAGGAATCTTAAGTGTATAGATTGATGATTAATCCTGATCGAGGATAAAATCAACGCTCCTATCAGTGGAAGCAAGAATATACTAAGTAACAACACCTTCTATTTAATTCCAATAATATATAAAGCACCGATTATTAAAGTAACAAACATAATAAATGCATAATCAAATATATAACCAGTTTGTAACTTTATAGAACTTTTTGAACATTCATTAACCAACCTTACAACACCATTTGGTCCAAATGAATCAATAGCCTTAACATCAAACTTCCATAGAAGCCTAGATATAAACCTTATCGGTGCAATTATAACAAACTCATACACCTCATCAAAGTACCATTTATTCTGCAAAAACTTAAGTAAAAATTTACTCTTAATTTGCCTAATTACTTGATATTGGTAAATTAGGTACGCAAGTGCTATTCCACTTAGGCTTGCTAAGGTTGGCAGTAGTTTTATAAAGAAATTATGAACTCTATGCTCATCAATCATCACTAAACTTGATTTCCAAAACGCATTACTAGTTATGTTCAAAATATTTGCTCCCCATATTCCAGAAAATACTGATCCAAAAGCGAGTATCAGTAATGGTATAAGCATAATCTTTGGTGCCTCATGTATATTAATTTTACTTTGTTTTTGGCTGTGGAACACAAGAAGCAATAACCTCCAAGAGTAAAACGCTGTGAAGAATGCAACAACTAAGCTTATTACAAAAGCAAAGCTATCCGTGCTATAAGCATGTTCAATTATCAAATCCTTTGAGTAAAAACCTGCAAATGGAAATATTCCAGAAAGCCCAAGAGATCCAATCCACATGAGAGTATAAGTGCAAGGGATTTTCTTCCAGCAATTTCCCATTTTCTGAATGTTTTGCTCATGATGCATTGCATGAATCACATTGCCAGCACCAAGAAATAGTAGAGCTTTAAAAAAAGCGTGTGTCATTAAATGAAAAATAGCAACATTGTAAGCAGAAAGCCCACATGCCATGAACATATAACCAAGTTGACTGCAGGTTGAATAAGCAATTATTTTTTTTATATCGTTCTGAGTAATCGCAACCGTAGCTGCAAAGAAAGCAGTAAGTGCCCCAACAATAACTATTAATTCTCGTGCCACATTTGATAGCTCAAATAATGGAGAACATTTTGCTACTAAAAATATACCTGCTGTTACCATCGTTGCTGCGTGAATGAGTGCAGAAACAGGGGTTGGCCCTTCCATTGCATCTGGCAACCAAACATGTAAACCAAGCTGTGCAGATTTACCCATACAGCCAATAAAAAGTAATATGCATATTATATGAGTTACTTTGAATTCACAGCAGAATGCTCTAATGTTCTGCGTGCCAAGAAGATCAGTTGTATCAAAAACTTCAGTAAAATTCAAAGAGTGAAATGTATAATAAATAAGAAAGATTCCAATCAATAGTGCAAAGTCTCCTACCCTATTCACAACAAATGCTTTAATTGCTGCATTATTTGCAGAATATTTTTGGAACCAAAATCCTATGAGTAAATAAGAACACAGGCCAACCCCTTCCCAGCCAAAAAAAAGCTGCACGAAATTATCGCTTACAACCAGCACAATCATGCAAAACGTAAATAGCGATAGGTAAGAAAAAAACCTCGACTTCCCTTTTTCATGCTCCATATAACCGATAGAATAGAGGTGGACTACTAGTGAAACGGTGGTAATGACAATAAGCATTAAGGATGAGAGAGCATCCACACTAATTGCCCAATTTACTTTTAATACACTTAATGAAAATAGAGGAAATAAACTCAAGTGATAATTTTCAGAGAAGGTGAGAAAAACATACCAAGATAAAACTGCAGACATTCCAATCCCTGCCGTTGTAACTAACTGACTTTTTCTAAAAAGTGCTGCAAATAGCGAACCAAAGAGTGGCAAAAATACTATTAATTTCAGTATATCCATCATACTTTCATTCTTTCATTAAGTTCGCTTGTTTAACATCTATATTCCCACGGTTTCTATAATATACAACCAATATTGCAAGCGCAACTCCTGACTCTGCTGCTGCAACAGTCAACACAAACATCACAAAAATTTGCCCAACTATATCATTCATAAAGGCAGAAAAAGCAACTAAATTGATGTTAATCGCCAGCAATAATATTTCTATTGATAACAGTATGTTGATTATGCTCTTACGGTTGATGAAAATACCACACACTCCAATAGTGAACAAAACAGCAGCAATTATCAAAAAGTGATTTAATCCTATTTCCATTCCACTCCTTTTCCAAATTTAGCCTTAATCAATTTTACAGATGAAGATTGTGTCAATTGCTTTAACACGTTCTGTTTTCTAACTCCTTTTTTCTTTTCCTGCAAAGTAAGAGCAATTGCACCAACAATTGCAAAAAGCAGCAGAATACCAGAAAGATGAAAAGCGTACATGTAGTCAGTGTAGAGCAAATTACCGATAGCTTTCACGTTATTGGTATTATAGTTTATAACATTGCTTATATTCGGTGCTGAGCTGCGAATTACAAAGCTGATGATTAGAAAAAACACAACACATAATATAGCACCAAGAGTGAAATGCTTTGCAAAACCCTGATGCAATCTTATGTAGTCGATATCGAGCATCATGACTACAAAGAGGAATAACACTGCAACTGCACCGATGTATACTATCAGCACCATCATAGCAATGAATTCAGCTCCAAGGAGAATAAAAAGCACTGCAGAGTTAACGAAGGTGAAAATTAAAAATAATACTGCATGCACAGGATTCCTTACGCTAATTACACAAACAGCAGATAAAATGCTAAGAATTGCGAAAAAACAAAAGAAAAAAGGCATCGATACTTTAACTGCAACAATAGTTACTAACTTAAAATAATTATTGCCGTAAAGTCAATATTATATTAAACGTTTAAAAACATTGTACTACAAGCTTCAGCTCCATTTTAAATTATTATATAGAGCATTTCCTCAGTCACACAAACACTCTTGACAATTTTAATTTATTAATGTATAATATATGCATGTTAATAGTTAGTCATAGCTCAAAATGTATAACATATTTGGTTACTTCAAAACTTGTGACAAGCAAAGTGAAAAATTAAATAGAGAGAGTTATCAATATACCACAAGAGATTATGTGACAATTTACTTCAATAAAATACACTAGCCAGTTTAGGCAGATCATGGAGAGAATTTAAAGAAAAAGCATATGGGTTTATATATGATATCGGAGCTTGGTTGAAAGAAACATATGAAAATCTCACTGAACGACCTGAAATGCATAACTTCTATGTTCCAGAAAAACTTCCTGTTAAAGCTGAGGAAATAGAGATGAAGGAACTGAATCGTAAGCCTAAGCCATTCAAAACTCCACCTATCCACCCAACAAGCAGAAGCTCTAGTGCCAATACCTCAAATCAAGTTGTTGTTACTCGACATACACCTGAAGCTACTAAAACAAGATAGATAAAAAACCTACGTTTAAATATGTAGTACTTGAGTGAAGCATTCTTTAAACTGTTCTATTCAATAAAATCTTTACAATATTTGGATCATAGGTTTAACTTTACGGAGTTATAGTCTATAGGGCTTCAATGAACGATTATCTCTCACTGTTAAATCCAGAGCAACAATTAGCTGTAACTAACTTAAATGGGCCAATTTTGATACTGGCAGGGGCGGGAACGGGAAAAACAAGAACGATTACTTCAAGAATAGCGCACATAATTAGAAACGGTCACGCTTATTCTGATGAAATATTAGCAGTTACATTCACGAACAAAGCAGCAAATGAAATGATATCAAGAGTGCTTGAACTCACGGGCACAAACATACCATGGCTTGGCACTTTCCATGCAATTGCAGCAAAAATTCTACGTCATCATGCTGAAGTCGTGGGGCTAAATTCCAATTTTACAATTATTGGTGTGGATGACCAATTACAGGTAATAAAAAACATCATGAATGAAATCAGCCCTGATTACCTATCAGAAAAATGTAAGACCATTATGAATATTATTCAGCAATGGAAAGAGAAGTGTTTACTGCCATTCGAAGTGGAAGACGTTCAATCATTTAGGCCAGTGTACGTAACTGCACTCAAAGTCTATCACCAGTATCAGGAAAGGTTAAAATTCCTTAACTCTGTCGATTTTGGTGACTTATTGCTATATAACATACAACTCTTTAATCAAAAGACCGAGGTTCTATCCTACTACCAAAACAAGTTTAAATATATCATGGTAGATGAATATCAAGATACAAATGCAATACAATATCTTTGGCTAAAATACCTTGCAAAAGAGCACTCAAATATTTGTTGTGTAGGAGATGACGATCAATCGATATACAGTTGGCGTGGTGCAGAAGTTGAAAATATTTTGAAATTTTCCGATGATTTTAAAAATGCAAAAACCGTTAAACTGGAGTGTAACTACAGGTCAACATCCCACATACTTGCAACTGCATCATATGTTATCAATCACAATAAGACTCGCTTAGAAAAAAAGTTGTGGACAACAAACATTGAAGGGGAAAAGGTAAATCTAATAAAATTATGGGACGGGAAAGCTGAAGCAAGGTTCATAAGCGAACAGATATTAAAGCTTAATAAATACAGATTTAGTGACATTGCAGTGCTCGTAAGAGCGACTTTTCAAACTAGAGTGTTCGAAGAGTATTTTATAAAATATTCAATTCCCTATAGGATTATAAGTGGCGTAAAATTCTACGAACGTCAAGAAATAAGGGATATAATTGCATATTTGAGACTTGTTACAAATAATAATGATGATCTCGCTTTTGAAAGGATCGTAAATCGTCCCAAAAGAAGCATAGGAGCTACAACTCTAAAGAAAATATACACGACTGCTCAGGATAACAAAATTTCTTTTTTTCAGGCAGCAAAAATATTGGTTAATAGTGATCAAGTAACCGAAAGAATTAAACTCTCAATAAATGATTTTTTAAATAAAATTAAAGCTTGGGAAGAAATAGTAAGCGTAAAACCACTGCATGAATTTGTTAAAATCGTAGCAAATCAATCAGGATATATGGAAATGCTTGAGAATGAAGGAGTGACGGGTTTAGCGCGAATAGAAAATGTTAAAGAGCTCATTTCATCTTTGAAGAATTTTGACAGCACTATAACCTTCTTGGAGCATATTAGTTTGGTGATGGAAGTGGATAATATGAATAGCGATGACACTGTATATGTTATGACTCTTCATGCGGCTAAAGGGCTTGAATTTCCGTGTGTGTTTTTACCTGGTTGGGAAGAAGGATTATTTCCTCATCAAAGATCTTTTGAAGATAAAAGTGGTAAAGCTTTAGAAGAAGAAAGGAGACTCGCATATGTCGGCATAACCAGAGCCAAAGAAAGGTTAATCATTTCATGTGCAGATAGGAGGGAAATTAATAATCAGTGGCAACCAATGCACACTTCTCGATTTATTAAAGAACTGCCAAGAGAAAATGTTGAGGTGATAAAGAGTAGTGCCTACTGTTGAAGCTATAACTGCAGTTCTTACGACAAACACATCTAAATTACTTCAATTATATATTTCTCCTGACAAAAATTCTCTGATGGTCTTAAATAAAATTTTCAGTGAATAATTATCAGACATGTTGTGTTTTGCTGATTTTATTAAGTGTACTTCAACGTCTGTTGATTTGATTTTTTTAGCTAAATTTAATGAAACTTGATAAGGAACATCTTGATCATTAATGCTATGCAGCAAGCGCACAGGACAGTTTACATCTATTGTTTTTTTATTTAAAAGAAGATTCTTTCTACCGTCTTCGATCAGATTTTTAGTTATTTTGTATGCACAATGCTCCGAAGTAAAATCTATTACACCTTTAGAGCTTAGCTCTTCTTTTTGCTTGTCTGACAATTGCTTGAATATTAAATCTTCAGTGAAGTCAGGAGCAGATGATATGCCGATTAATGCTGCAATTTTTTCTGGAAATTGAAGAGCAGTGAGCAGCATCAGCCATCCTCCCATACTTGAACCTATAATTATTTGTTTATTGCTAGTTAATTCACTTATCACTTTAGCACAATTTTTTTGCCAATCACTTATTGTATAATCAGCAAAATCACCACTTGAATTACCATGGCCAAAATAATCAAAGAGCACAAGTGCTATATCATTTTCTTGGCAAAATTTGTAAACGGCAGTTGCTTTAGTTCCATCCATATTGGATGCAAAACCACTAAGAAAAACTATAGAGGCCTTCTTTCCTTGTAGCTTTCGATATGCTATATGGCCATTACTTCCATCGAGTAATTTACAATAATTTATACTACTTTGGCAAGGCAACCGGACTATCGCTCATCGAACGCAAATAGCTGACTAGATCTGCAATCTCTTGTGGATTGGAAATGCCTGCAAATGCCATACGTGTACCTTTTATGTAGGCTTTTGGATTTTTTAAAAAAGCAAATAACTCCTCATACTCCCATTTCCCACCTTTTTCAAGTAGTGCTTTTGAGTAATTGAATGAGCTGCCAAGATGGGCCTTTTTATTTCCAACCACGTTCCATAAGTTTGGCCCCACTTTATTCATTCCACCTTTCTCAAAACTATGACAAGCTATACATTTTTTTGCTGCTGACTTGCCTTTTTCAAAGCTAGCATTCTGCATGAGCTCTCCAATATCAAGTGCCACTTGTTCAATCTTTTGTTGAGGCTCATTGCTGGCTGCTACTATTGTTTGGTGTTCAATTTTATAATCCTTTGGGTTGTAGAGCATATCAACTACATTACTAACTATCATAATTATTAATCCAGAAAGTAAAATCGATGCTGCAATCTTATTAAGCTCCATAGTTAATTCTTATCAAGTAATGTTACTTAAATTATGCAAATATTTTCGCAAACAGTAAACAATTACCTTTATTTCACCAAAGATAGAAATTTCTATTACTTAGCTAAGTTAGGAGACTGCAATTCTATTTCTATCGGAGTAACTTGTGGTTCAATTACATAATGATCTGGAATAACATATTAAAATAGATTTCCTGCAAACTTGTCTGCAATGATTGAAACTGGAACCACTTCTATAATGTTCGTTTGCTTGACCTAAGATTCAGGAGCATTTAAACTGAATTTTATAAAGTACTAGAAATGATAGGAAATCTAAGAGGAATAGTTGATGAGGTGTGTAGCGATCACATAATCCTGAATGTAAATGATGTTGGCTACATAGTATATCTTTCAGCCAAAACTTTAAATGCTTGTTCGATTGGAAGTAGAGTAAAATTACTTATCGACACTTATGCAAATAGCAGAGAAAACGTTACTCAGCTATATGGCTTTATAAGTAAAGAAGAACAGCAGTGTCTGCGTTTATTAGTTAAAGTGAGCGGTGTCAGCTATAAAACCGCAATGTCAATTTTGAGCAAATTAACTCCAGAGCAACTGTTTTTGGCAATTATAAATGAGGATAAACTAGCACTTAAGGTGAGTGGACTTGGCCTGAAACTCATAAATCGAATTATTACTGAGCTGAATGGCAAAGTAAGTAAATTAGAGACAAATAACAATCATTTTCACTCAATTAGTGAAGATGCTCTTTCAGCTTTGATCAATCTTGGATATGAAAGAACAAAAGCTTATGATACAATAAAAAAAATAGAAGATGAATCATCAAACTTGGATACTAAAGATATTATTCGTATGGCGCTTAAAACAATATGAAGTCAATATCATGTAGTAAGGAATACTCTGAAGATGTACGTAATTTAAATATCAGGCCTGAGCAACTTGATGATTTTGTCGGGCAAAAAGACTTAATACAAAATTTAAAAGTGTTTATAAATGCTGCACAGACGAGAGCTGAAGCTTTGGATCACGTATTGCTCTATGGTCCTCCAGGGCTTGGTAAAACAACTTTAGCACAAATTGTCTCTAAGGAGTTAAGGGTTAGCTTTCGTGCAACTTCTGGTCCATTGCTTAGTAAAGCTGGGGACTTAGCTGCAGTGCTCACTACTTTAAATGCAAAAGATGTTCTATTTATCGATGAGATCCATAGATTAAATCGTAGCATTGAGGAAGTTTTATATACTGCTATGGAAGATTTTTGCCTAGATATACTAGTAGGTGAGGGCCCATCTACCAGAACTTTAAGAATAGATTTACCACCATTTACACTGATTGGGGCAACAACACGGCTTGGACTGCTTTCTGCACCGCTGAGGGATCGTTTTGGTATTCCCCTGCATCTTGAGTTTTATTCTTTTGAGGAACTGGTTGATATTATAAAAAGAGGTGCAAGAGTTCTTTGTGCTGAAATCGAAAAGGATGCTGTGCAAGAAATTGCCTGCCGCGCCCGTGGTACTCCAAGAATTGCTTTGAGATTACTCAGAAGAATAAGAGATTTTGTTGAAGTAAAAGATGATAAAAAAATTACCTGTGAAATTGCCGGTTCTGCACTATCAAAATTGGGTATAGATAAAATGGGACTAAATAAATTAGATATGGATTATCTGAGATTTTTGTTTAACACCTCAGGACCTGTTGGAATTGACACCATATCTATTGCACTATCTGAAGATGTTGGCAATATTGAAGAAACAGTAGAACCTTATTTAATCAAGGTCAGTTTCGTAAAGCGCACATCAAGAGGACGTGTTTTAACTGATCAAGCAAAGGAATATCTCAGCATTAATTCAGTGGTATGCTAGTATTATACTATATTTTATAACATTGTATAGTATTACACTAAACATTATAATATTCTTTTATTATATGATTTGCAGGTGTTTTAGAGGCAAATAAGAAAGTATAGTGAATATGTTCTTGAAAAATTACGTAATATATGCTAGGCTGTATATAGTATGAATGTAAAAATATCAATAAGTTATTGATATTTTTTAAGATTAATACTTATTAAATACTTCATATTGTAAGATTGAGTTATTGTATTTTATAGACTTAAGATAAAATGGTAAAAAGCTTTCTAAACAATTATAGAAACAGTAATTCAATTAATGGAGAAAAAGCAATGGGAAATTTTTTAATCAATAACAACGAAGAGGACGGTAGCTCAATCTTCATTAATCGAATCAGGGAGCAAGATCTCTCTGCAGAGCAGAAGCTCAATGAATTAAAAGGATTCATGGAGGAGCTTGCTAGGAAAGCTGAGCTCAAGAGAATAGAGCTTGAGCGTCAGGCTGCGAGTTGCATTGATGAAACATTATCTCAAGTAGAGCTACAGATACAAGATAGTGAGGATTACTTTACTGATAATAGTCAAGGGGTATTCGCAAATTTCTTTGAATCCCTCTTTAATCTTTTTGAAGTAAATGTAGATCCGAAAGTCTACAAAATGCTCAAGGAGAAGAAAGAGAAAAATCTGCTTCTTTCGATAATTAAGTTTTTGCGTGATAAGCTTAAGAAATTAGTTAAAAAGATCTTCAAAAAAGATTTAGACTTAAGTTGGGATAAAAGGCTAGACAAAGAGATAAAAGAATTGCAGGAGAAATTACTCAGTGGTGGGTTATCTCCGGAAGAGGAAATAGCAATACTCGAACGTTTGCAAGCGTTGCAAAATTTAAAATTGAAGCTTCAAACTTTTCTCGTGGGCTCAGTCATTGCAATGTTTGCAGAAATTTTTGCAGTTGATTTAGCAGCAGTAGTAGAGCAAGATGCAACCGAGAAAAAGGAAGATAAAAAAGCAGAAAAAACAGAATCAAAAGAAGTTTGTCAAGAAATAGAAACAAAAGTGAATGAAATCACACCAATTTCCCTATTTAATTTTTCATCTCAAGTTCCAATGCCAATCACTCTGAATAAGCAAGAACGTGCTATTTTACCAAAGCCTATAGAAAAATTAGTAGACACTCTACCTAAACCTGTTATAAGTCACAAAAATAGTGAAGTACAAAAACTGGAAAAAATGAATAAAGAAAAGAAAGAAGCAAAAGAAGAGAAAACTGAAAAACCAAAGCTAGCTGTCTGTCCACCTGCTCCACAGCAAAAGGAACACAGGAGAGTTAAAAGAAACAACACATCGAAGGATGCTAATGGGAAGAAACGTAAAGGAGAAGAGTCTTCTGCTAAGAGTAAGCAAAAAGCTGCTAATGCTGCTGTGGAATTGCCAGGAGGATTAACTGAGGACATAAAAGTTGAAAACCATACTTCTTCAGTCAAAGAGAGAGGTGTGTAAAGGTTCTCTCTCTTTTTGTCATTCCAGACTGGTTTTTTATCTGGATTCCAGCATCAAGTGCTGGAATGACACCGTCTTGAATGGAAGCCAGTGCCAACGATGCGCCATATTGCAATGTTCGTACAGTTGTGTACTCAGACACTGTTATCCAGACACAATTTCATCATATAAATCTTTCCATTCTTGATTTGTTTTTTCAATTAAGTTTATTTTCCATTTTCTCTGCCAGCTTTTTAGGAGTTTTTCTCTACTAATTGCTAAGTTTATCTCTTGAAATTCTTCAAAATAGACTAGTTTACAAACATTGTACTTTGACGTGAAACCAGAGATGGCTTTGCTTTTGTGTTCCCAAATTCGTTTAGTCAAATTTGATGTTATACCTGTATATAGGTTTCCATTGCGTTCACTTGCAAGTATATAAATATAATAACTTTTCATATATAATAAATAAATTTACTAGATTCCAGACTGGAATGACATTAAAGGAGCTACTTGATGATACCAAAGAGGCTACTTGAATGACAAGAGAGGAGGTAATGGAATAACACCTTTCCTTATTGACTTAAGTCGCAACTGTACAAACATTTCAATATGGCACATCGTTGGCACTGCCTCCCATTCAAGACGGTGTCATTCCATTACCTCCTCTCTTGTCATTCAAGTAGCCTCTTTGGTATCATCAAGTAGCTCCTTTAATGTCATTCCAGTCTGGAATCCAGAAAACTTAATTTAAAAAGTTGTTATTCCAGCACTTCTTCTCTTGTCATCCCAGTCTGGAATCCAGGAGTATAAAAATGGTGAATAAAATTTATGTAAAAAAACTTCTTGTGCTAGTAGTTGATTCTTAATATACTCATTACATAATAATTTAATTCGGAGGCTAATATGCATGGTAATAATGATCCAAATAAAAAAGTACCTGATTCAGGGAGAGTAAAGATTGATCTGAGCAAAATAGATCCAAAGAAAATAGATGATTTTAGAGACATGATTAGACGTGAAGAGGAAAGAAAGAAAAATCAATCTAGTGTTCAGGGCACAAGTAGGAGTGGTAAGTAATTATGTTGATTAATTAGAGAGGTGGCGTTATGCCTAATAAAAGTAAAATAAATCGAGAATTAGTAAAAGCGTTTAATAGTGTTCTTCTTTCTGATAATACTGCTATTACTAATCTCACTATAGAAAAAGATCATGTTGTTCTCTCATTTGATAAAAATATGAATATTGATCAGGGCAGAGAGTACTTGAGCAATATGAGAGAGAGTATAGTAAGAAAATTTTGTGGAGATAATGAAAATGAGGGTGACAAAGCTGCTGCCGAAGAGGCTGCCAATGATCTTTTTTATACAGACTCTTTTCCTTTTAACTTTAATCAAGGGAAATGGACTACAGATAGTAGCAGATATAGGTTTTCAGTGCCAATTGAAAAAGAGGTAGTTTGTAATCTAAAATATTTGCTAGCTAATGAACTTATAAGATTCACAATAGAGAGTATTATAGACGCTCATCCTGATCAGGGTTATGTGGAAAACAATGTATACGATGTGAGCTTTGACAGAAAATCTTATTTATACTGTAAGGGCTTTGATGATCAAGAATTAAAAGACTCTTTTGTAAAATCATTCTCATCGAGAATGGAAAGTTATGAAAATAGTCCTAAAAGATCTAAGGGTTTTTTAGAAGAGAAGGGGAATTATGTATATTTAAAGAAAGGCGTTTTTGATGATCTTAAGTTCGTCAAAGACATAGTAAGGCATGAAATATGCTTGACATGTCGTTGTTTTGATACTCCAAAAAGCGAGATTGGAGTTACTGACATGCTGAAATTTGCAGTGGTTGATTTGCTTCGTAAAGCAAACATACCAGTTGATCGTATTGTACGTGACTCTTACTTGAGCAGTAACAAAGATTTAGTTTTAATTCCTATTGTAAGTAATAATAATGAGGAGGGATATTTAACAAGAGAAGAAGTGAATCACGTTAATAATATGTTTGGTATGGATATATTAAATAGCTTTGAAGGTCGGACTTCACAGAAATCGCTATTGGGCAGTAAAGGAGTGTATGGAATAGATTTTGCTAACCCAGACATTGCTTACTGCGTGATGGATAAGATCATAGAGAGCTCTGTAATCAATGAGGATTATAAACTGTCCATTGATCCTGCGCGTGTGCCAGCTATGAAACCACAAACTCTTGCCCCTTCTGAAGAAAAAGTAGGGACGGATGGACTAAGTGCAGATAGTGGTTTTGTTGATTCACCTAAGAATTCAGTTATAGATAAATTACATAATGGAAACTCAAGCAAATTCCTTGGGCCCGACTACTATGGTGAAGGTGAGGGTGATGTTTCGGTTAAAGATAGTGGCTTTGGCCCTTCTTCAGGACGATCTTCTTTTAATAAGCCCAAAACAAAATTTAACCAACCTTCTATATCACAGCCTAACCAATGTTCTGCAAAAAAGCAGACATCAACTAGTAAAAAATCAATTTGTTGTATTTTATAGCTAAAGAAAATTAGACTATTTGAGGACGAATTGTGAATGAAAGTTTATTTGCCAAAGTAGAGCTGCCTTGGCCTACAAATCTTGGTTTCTTTATCGTTTACCATTTCATACCACTGGGCAACCCAACCAGTGGTTCTTGCAAGTGCAAAAATGGGTGTAAACATACTTGAAGGGATACCAATAGCATTCATTATTATACCTGAATAAAAATCAACATTTGGATACAACTTACGTGTAATAAAATACTCATCCTTTAAAGCTATTTCTTCAAGTTTTTTTGCAATTTCAAGTAATTCATTGTTTTGCTCTAGTTTGCTTAAAATCTCATGACAAGCATCCTTTAATATAAGCGCGCGCGGATCATAGTTTTTATAAACACGATGTCCAAATCCCATTAGCTTAAATGGATCTTTATCATCTTTAGCTTTCTCAATGAATCTATCTACACTTCCACTTTGCTCTATCTCTTTGAGCATATTTATAACTGCCTCATTAGCTCCACCGTGTGCTGGACCCCAAAGTGTAGCAACTCCTGCAGACAGGCTTACAAATAGATTAGAACCAGCTGACCCTACCAATCTGACAGCTGCTGTAGAAGCATTCTGTTCATGATCAGCATGGAGAGTAAATATTTTATCCAGAGCTTTTACAAAAAGGGTATTATTAACAGCACTGCCAAATATCATATTTAAGAAATTCTCACTATAACTTAATTTATTATTAGCATTTATGAATTCCTGATTGTTGATATGTCTATAAATCATTGCAACAATTGCAGGAACTTTTGCTATTGCAGAAATTCCAAAATCTAAATCTTCACCATTGACATTTTTGCCATGCATTTCATGGTAAGACGCTGACAAATTTGCAAAACATGCAACTAAAATCGACATAGGGTGAGCAGTTTTTGGAAATGCTTTGATTACATTTGTAACTTGCTCTGATACTTTGGATGATTCTTGTATTTTGAGAAGAAATTTTTTGTGTTGCTCTGAACTGGGTAATTCACCATAGAGCAATAAATAAATCACAGCAGTAAAATTATTATTCTCTGCCAAATCAGCTATATTATGTCCCCTATATTTAAGAACTCCTTCATCTCCATCAATAAATGTAATTGAAGAAGAACATGAAGCTGTGGAAACAAATCCTGGATCGTAAGTGAATAATCCTGTCTTTTTATATAAATCCTTAATATTTAACACATCAGGACCTACTGTTCCACTTAATACGGGCAGATCAATTTTTGACCCATTACTTAGTTCCAATAATGCTTTTTTATCCATCACTTGAGCTACTTAATTTTATACAGAATATACAAACTGAAGAGTATATATTAATACAGCTAACTTTACATTAACCGTATTAAGCGGTCATCAATGCTTTTACTTTTGCATTTAAGCGACTTATTTTACGCGCAGCGGTATTCCTATGAATGACACCTTTATTTACACATTTGTGTAAATTGGATTCAGCATTCCGAAATGCCAAGACAACATTCTCTTTATCACCAGACTTGATTATATCAACTAATCTTCTAATAGCAGTACGAGTTTTGCTTTTTCGCATCTTATTTACTAAAGTACGCTTTGCTATTACCTTTATCATTTTTTTAGCACTCTTATGATTTGCCATATATTAATACCTGTACTTTTCTTTTAATTATAAAGTTTTTTTGTTAATTTGCAATATCAGTTTTTTCTGCAATTAATCTACTACTTCTTTCTTCAATGATTTTTTCTAAACTTTGCAAGAATTCATTTTTGTTTAACCCAGGATATATGGGAGGTAATATTTCTATTACCGCCTTTCCGGGATTCTTTTTCAGAGAAAGTATGCTTTTTGGCCAAAACAAACCAGTGTTTAAAGCAATCGGTAACACAGGAACAGATAATACGCTATATAAAGCAGCAATACCCGATTGATATTTTATATTTTGGTTTATAGTTGTTCTTGTACCTTCAGGAAATATTATTATGCCTCTATTTTCTTTTATACACACTTTTGCTAATTTCATGATATGACGCACAGAACTAATACCATCTGAGCGGTTAATAAAAATCATTTTTAATGCCATGAGATGCAAACCAATGAATGGAATCCATTTCAATTCACGTTTTAAAATAAAAACTGCTTTTCTAAAGAGTAGTATAAAAATAAATGTTTCAAATGGAGATTGGTGTTTAGATGCAATTATAAAAGGTTGCTTAGGAATGTTTTCCATTCCCCTCACTTCATATTTAATGCCACATAATAAACGCAACATGAATAATACAACTCTCACCGAGCAAACAAGGAAAATGGTTATTACACACTCAGGAAAGAAAATTACAGGGAGAGTAATTAAAGTATAGAATACTTCCCATAATATAAGGAGTAAATTAAACAATAAACTTGCAATCACAAACACACGTAAACTTATTTGAATTTAACTTTACTACAAAACTAAAAGCAATAAGTTTAATTATTGATCATCTGAGTAATAGGATGAGAATCAGCTAATTTGTCCTTTAACTTTTCGTTAGCAATATGAGTATATATTTGTGTTGTAGAAAGATTAGTATGGCCAAGAATTTTTTGTATCAGCACAATATTTGCTCCGCTATTCAGTAGATGGGTAGCAAGAGAATGCCTAATCACATGTGGAGAGATTTTATTTTCATCAATATCGCACTTTCTTGCTAATTCCTTTATTAATTGACCAACTCTTTGCCTTGTAATTGGTTTATTAGGTTTATCACCTGGGAATAGCCAATCAGATTTTTTGTTGTTAGGGAGCAGATTGTCACGAATTGATAAATAATCTTTAAGGCTTTGCAATGCTTGCTCATTAAAAAAGATTTGCCTTTCTCTGCCACTTTTTCCTTTTATTATTATATAGCCTTCTTTACCGTTACTGTTTACTAAATGTGATACTTCACATAACTTCATATTAATTAGTTCAGAAATACGCATCCCGGAAGAGTAAAGGATATCTAAAATTGCACATAGCCTTTTACTGCTTATCTTTTTATTCGATCCGCTTGCTGATTTTTTTACTGTTTCCATGAGCAAAAATATTTCTTGAACACTTAAATGCTTAGGCAAAGGACGGGAAACCTTTGGATTTCTTAATTCATTATCATTAGCCGGTGCTGGATTAAAGTCTATTATTCCATCATTAAATAGGCACTTATAGAAATTTTTGATAGCAGATATTTTTCTTGATATAGAGCTAGTTTTATATTTCTTTTGTGTACGTAAAAAGTTTACATAATCTTTAATATTAGCTTTACTTGCACCAACTAAGGTAGTGCCTCCTTCTAATAAAAATTTTTCAAGTTGGTGTAAATCTGAACGATAACTTTCCAAAGTATTTTGTGTAGAGGATTTTTCGGAAACCAAAGTATCTATGTAATACGTTATGTAAAGATTCTCTTTTTTATTTTGTAGTTGTTTATTTTTCATTATCAGCTCCTATATTTATTTCTTTGACTTCAATTTGATTGAAAGTATTTTTTGTGTTTTTTATAAGAAAATATGAGATAAACAAAGCATTTATCAATAAAGTAAGTACTACAAACCTTTGTTTTAACCTTTTTTTTAAATTTGATCTTATTTTTACCATATTTCAATTATAACATCAAATCTATAAAAAACATCCTGTAAAGTAAGTTTTACTATCGTATAAAATATTCCTTAGCTATGTCTGTTTATTCTTATTACATCATAGCATTTATTATAGTTTTAACATAAAGAAATAGTGATTTCAACTTCATTATTGTATGGGTATTAATAAATTTTTAATATATATAATAAATACTTTACAAAAAAAGGAATCAATTGGCACTTTTTTTTAATAAAGTGTTAATAAAAGGAATGGTTACATTTGATCCTATAGATTCATTATCTATTTTTTCTATAACTTTATTAATGCTGTGGAAAGAACGTTCTATTCTTGCTAGAATATAATCAATTACCTTTAGATCAATTTTTAACTGTTTATCTGAAAATTGTTTTATTAGCATGATTCTTAATAATTCCTCGCTTGCAGGTAAAATTTTTACGCTGATAGTTGATAATATTCGCGAGCTTAAATCTTTTAGTTTGAAGTTAAGCTTTTTCGGTAAAATCGAAGAAGTAATTAGCAGTCTCTTATCATTTTCTTTCATGTAATTATAACAATGTAATAACATTTCCTCATCTTTAATGTTTTGTACATCTTCTAAAATAAACGCATCGCTGTACCTCATTTCGCTTACAAAATTATTTACATCAATGAAAATAGCATCGTTTTTTGATTGCCAGATATGAGCAAGGTGAGTTTTCCCAGAGTTTTTAGGCCCAAACAGAATTAAGCATTTCCAAGATAAATCATTAATTATCGAGTTATATATGTGCTTGTTTTCGTCTAAGACGATATAATTTTGCCAACAATAATCAACTTGATTATTGTTAAATAAATTTAATTGCACGTAAAGCCTCTTACATTACTACTTTTTGATAATAATTTTTGCATAAAAATTTACTTGGTCAGGTAAGGAAGCAGTATTACTACTACTCCCTCCCTTAGAAAAGCAGCATGCAGGTTTCCCCACACTACGCTTGAGCCCCTTATCTAAGTTCTTCTTTTGTCGAACCGGCTTGTCTTTCATAAATTCTCAGAATACATCAACTTTAGTGGTGACACTAATAGTAGAGAACCTTCTCTTGAAAAGGAGCTTGCCAACATTCTTGTTCGTTTTACTCTCTCATCAAAATACTTTTTCCATTTTAAGTCAAGGGGATTTGCATCCGCTCTGATTGTAACATGTCGTCTGATAGGTATATCAATCAGCTTAAGCAGTCTTAAATACCGTATCTCTTTTGGTTTGTTCTTGCATATGGGTGCAGCAAAAACCCATTGGCGTTGACCCATTACTTTGAAGTAACGATTCTTTATCCAACGTAATCCTTTACGAGGATGTCTTTTCTTTGCCCATTTCCATAAACTATGCCAAATTTCATTGTCGATCTTTCTAAACGCTTTTTTAGCACACACATGGTGATAGTAATTTCCCCATCCTCTCAGTAGAGAGTTGAGTGACTTAATTACTATAGCCTGAGTGTTCGCTATATTTGCTTTTATCAATGTACGTGCTTGATTAAGAAGTTTTTTAATACTTTCTTTCGAAGGTTTAATAATTAACTTCTTATTATATCTACGTACATTACAACCAAGAAAGTCAAACCCTGTTGTGATAGATGTAATCTTTGTCTTCTCTTCTGAAAGAATTAAACCTCTCTCATGAAGGAAAGATGATACTAAAGGCTTAACTTCATTTTCCAGTACTTCATGTGTGAAACCTGAAATAATAAAGTCGTCTGCGTACCTGATTACATTCACTCCACTTCTGATTTTTCCTCTTCTTTTGCTACCTAATTTACCAAAGCGACTTTCTAATAACTGTTCAAGACCATCTAAGGTAAAGTTAGCTAGTATTGGAGAAATTATACTTCCTTGCGGAGTGCCAGCAGTTGTGGGATACAGAGTTTTCGATTCTAGGAAACCAGCTTTTAACCATCTATGAAGAATTTTCTTCTCCATAGGAATATGCTTCATGAGCCATTCATGGTTAATGTTATCAAAACAACCTTTGATATCACCTTCGAGTATCCATTGTAGTTGATTACGACTTGCCAGTAATAAGTGGCAAGCCACAGTAGCGTCTGCGCAGGATCTTTTAGGTCTAAAGCCATAGGAGTGATGGTCGCTGATCGTTTCAGATACTGGCTCCAGGGCAAACAGATATAATGCTTGCATGGCTCTATCTTTTATCGTTGGTATTCCAAGAGGTCTTCTTTTGCCATTAGATTTACTGATATAAATCCGTTTTAGCGGAGAAGGTTTATATCCTCTTTGCTTTAACTGCTTTATTCCTTGAAATTTAGCATTGCAAGTTGACCATAGTTGACGATCTACACCCGCTGTGTTTTTTCCTTGGTTTTCAGTTACTCTCTTAACAGCCAAAGCTTTTCCGCTAAAAGAGCGTGTGAGAAGATGTTGTAAAGCTTTTACCTTACCCCATCTTCCTTCTTGGACAGCCTTAACAATACGTCTTTGTAGCCTCACAATAACTTTCTGGCATTTCTTCCATGGCAATTGCTTCCATGCTTCGGAGTTGTCGGTAGGTGCACTTACAGTTTTATCTGTAATCATCTGCTTTCCTCCCTTAAGTGGTTAACAAAGTTTCTTGTCACGAGGGACCAAATGGAAGTCTGCTCGTTTTCACGCGAATTAATGTTACAAATTCTATCCATTTCGTTACAAAATGGCATTCGCTTTCTCCATTCTCCTTTACCTGCACTTCCATCAGCATTCCTTGCGGTTTGCTTGCCATGTAGGCGAAAATACAGGCTTACCCTGTTCCTTCTATCATACAACAGTGGGTTAGGTTGCTTCTCTATACCGGTGGAGTTATTATTTGCGTACATCTAGAAATGAAAAATGTAACTTATCCACATTACCTTTTGGTCAGAGCTTATCAGCATCTTTAGCTCTTTCATCGTATCGGTACTTATAAAGCTTCACTTACGTTCACCATACCACTAAGCCTAGCCCTCCAACCACATGATGCTTGCAGTTTATGCCCCTCTCACGATTGAGCATCTTCTTTTTCAAGAAGGAGGTTCATTGTCCGCATCGCTTGGCACCAACCGGTTGCCCGATTCGCACTGATGCGTAGACTCAGATGGCAAAACATCTGGTTTAATAAGTTTTAGAATCCTTTCAGTTTCTTTCTGAATGAATTCCTCTCCTTTTAAACAATATGACCGAAGACTTTCAGGTTGCACCATCTCTCAAATGTATCAGAGGTCCTTTTTCTTTTTATCGTGAACTAATTAGCCATTTTTATAAAGCTCACTTTCAAAATATTTATTAACTGTATATTCTACTAATACACTGAACATTGCTATTATTGGAATAAAAAATAATATACCTATAAACCCAAAATATGAGGTGCATATGACAACTCCTAAAATAATGATAGTTGGATGTATATGAACTTTTTTTCCTATTAATAAAGGCACTAATATGCTTGAGTCTATTAATTGACCAACACTAAATAATAGCAAGACAGCAGCACTTTCAAACCATCCACTAAATTGAGTAATGGCGCTCAAAAATCCGATAATAGTGTATAATAATGGCCCTATATAGGGTATAAATGTTAATGTTCCTGATAAAATTCCAATAGCTACAGAATGCTTCAGCCCAATTATGCTAAGGCCCACGGAGTAAAAGATCATCATAACTATACATACGTTTAGCTGTCCCTTTAGGTAATTAGATATAATGAAATCTACTTTGGAAAAATAACCTGCAGCTTTTTCTCTGTAAAGAATGGGAATTAGTTTACTAACCTTTTCTACAATTGAAGGCCAATCACGTAATACATAAAAAAACACCATAAGCGTAATAGCTATTAATGATACCATGTAAATCAAACTAAAGCTTGAACTTAGCACTTGAATTATAAGATTACTGCCCATGCTAAGAGCATTTATAAAATAAGATATATAATCACTGTAATTTTCTACTAGATTTTTAGACAAGTGATCAAATAAACTATCTTCAGTTTTTATATTAAGAAATTCTAGCACAGAAGGAATCACTTTAAGTTTTAGTGAAGGTATCTTATTCACTAAGAAATTTAATATTAAAGTAATTTGAAAATATATAATAGGTAAAACAAATGTAATAACTAATATAAAAGCTATCAATAAGGCAAGTGTTATAAAAACTACAGAACATGAACGCGGTATTCTGTATTTTTCAAACTTGGTTACTAGAGGGTTAAACAAATGTGCAACAAAAACGGATATTAGACACGGAGCAATCATAGGACGCATCAAAAATAATGCCCCTATTATAAAAAGTAGTACACAACAAATAGTTATATGACGTTTTTGCATATGTCTAACATAGTCAATTTACCAAAAAATATACAGTTTTTTGTAAATACTATCTATTCATTGTTTTATTAAGTATTAGATCAGCTAAATTTTCATCCAATTCCCAACCAGATAAAACTCCGTTGTGCGGGTCATATTCAAAGCTTTTCAAATTAACGATTTTGGTCAAATTTCTATTTAACGATTGATTATCTTCTAGTCCTTTTGCTAATTGTGCAGGATATGGTATTAAGGTGTCTCTTTCATGATTAATGACCGCTATTGATATATCATTATTTTGTAGCTTTTGTATATTGCTTACTATATCAAAGTCTAAATTTAGGACCTTAAGCATTTTTTTTAACAAACAAGAGGGTAGTATGCTTAGAATTTTTGTCTGAGAAATTGGAAAATGCTTTATTGCATTGTAAAAAGAGCTGAAAGTGCTGGTAAAAATAATACCTCCGAGTTTAATATCTCTGTCTGTAAAATATTTCAGCACTTCTGATGCAATTGCTCCTCCAAAGGAATGGCCGAGAAGTATAATGTTTTCAGGCTTCACACCATTGTCAATTAATTTACTGATTTCTTTTATTGAAGGCTGAGACAAGCTTTGATTCTTATTTATAAACGGAATCATGAGTGGTGGTACAGATAAAAAGGTGCAAGTTAAAGCTGCTAAGATGGCTAAACTTGCTGTCCTAGATGTCATTGGATTAGTAAGTAATATTAAAGTTGGTAATAGTATTGATGTTCCTAAAAACAAGAAACTAGCTATTGCGTAAGTTATATAGTTTTGAAATGCAATTGGGTATTTATGTGCATGAGTGTGAAAATTAGACCTATGGAGATATGTAGATCTATCTTGTATATACCTGGCCGCATTCTTATAATTATCACCTATTCCATGAAAAAATATAAGATGTATCTCATTTTCTTTATTATACTTAGTAACGTGTATTATTTTCCTCTAGCATATATTACACCTAGTAAAAGAATATTCTTTTTTGAGAATTGGATCAACTTTTTTAAAATGCTAGATAACTTGTATTAACACCGAAAATGGTAAGCATGTACACTAACAGACTTGAGGAATACAAGATAGCAGCATTAATAGTTGCAGCAGGAGTAGGCAGTAGATGCAATGCCAAAATCCCTAAACAGTATATAAAATTGGCAGGTAAGTATGTTTTATTTCACACAATTAGGAAATTCTTAGCTAATCAATACATAAGTTACATAAGAGTGGTAGTGAATGAAAGTCAAAAAGATTTCTATAAAGAAGTTACGTCATCAACTATAGATACTAAATTGCTGAGTCCAGTATGTGGAGGAAAAAGCAGGCAGAGTTCAGTTAAACTTGGACTGGAGAGTTTGCAAAAGATCAATCCAGATTTTGTTATTATACATGACGCTTGTAGGCCTTTTGTATCAAATATTCTAATAAACAACTTGATTGAATCTATGATTAATGGTCAATATACAGGAGTAGTTCCAGCAATAGAAGTCGAGGATACTATATCGTTGGTGAGTAATAATTTCATTGAATCTACGATTTCAAGAGAAAAACTTAGAGCCATGCAAACTCCTCAAATTTTTAATTTCAGAGAATTATTATCGTGCCATCAATCAGTCAAAGAATTTACTGATGATTCATCACTAATGGTGGAGCATAAAAAACATGTTGCGATTATTGAAGGTGAGAAAAAGAATTTTAAGTTAACTACAAAAGAGGATATCAATATGGCAAAACTTCTCTTTGGAGAGCCAAAATTCCGTGTCGGAACCGGTTATGATATACATAAATTTGTTAAAATTCAAAATGATGCTAAGAGCTTTATAAAAATTTGCGGTGTGGAAATTGAGCATAATATGGCAATAGAGGCACATTCCGATGGTGATGTTGCAATACATGCAATCGTTGATGCAATACTCGGAGCACTAGGATGTGGCGATATAGGAGAACATTTTCCTCCTAATTCCTCTAAATGGAAGGATTGCAATTCATCTCATTTTCTTGACTTTGCTGCTAAAAAAGCACAGGAAAAAGGATATAGCGTGTCTAATTTAGATATTACTATAGTTTGTGAAGAGCCTAAAATATCGCCTTACAAAGCAGGAATGAAGGAATTCATATCAAAAATATTAGAAATTAATGGTGAATTCGTAAGTATCAAAGCAACCACAGCGGAAAAATTAGGTTCTATTGGCAGAAATGAGGGAATAGCAACGTATGCTTCTGTGCTATTGCGTGCAAATTTTTATTGAAGGTAGAAACGAAATAACTTACTTGACAAACTCCACCATTTCACTTCCATTGCAAGGAAAGTGGGAAGGTTTGTCAAGAAATTTCTATGAGCTACTTTCGACATTAATAGCTGATTCAAGTCTTCTATTCAAAATTTTCAATATAAAATCCAATTCATTTGAGTTGTTATAACGTATCATGACTTTACCCTTAGAATTACTTTCATTAATTTTGATCTTTAAACCAAGCTGAGAAGATATAGCTCCTTCTAATGCTGCCATATCTTGATTTTTAGTACACTTATGCTCTTTTCGGTCGTTATTTTGTTGTAAGTCTTTTATCAATTTTTCAGTTCGTCTAACGCTCAGGCCCTGAGAAACTATTCTTTCTGCAATACTTTCCGCATTTTCAACATTAATCAATGCTCTTGCATGACCCATAGACAATTTTTTCTCGTTGATCATTGTTTTTACTCCATTAGGGAGTGACAGCATTCGTATCATATTGGTTATGTGACTGCGGCTTTTACCTAAAGTTAAGGCTAATTCTTCGTGTGTATAGGAGAATTCATCTATTAGTTTTCTGTACGCCTCACCTTCTTCTATTGGATTAATATCTTGCCTCTGTATGTTTTCAATTATCGATACTTCTAAGCATTCCTTGTCATTTAAATCTTTTATGATAACCGGCACACTATCAAGATTTATGACCTTACTTGCTCGCCAACGACGTTCCCCTGCTACTATTTCATAACCTTCATTATTTGGATCTTTGCGCACCACAACAGGTTGTATTATACCATTTTTCTCTATCGAACCTGCAAGTTCTTTTAATGACTCCTCATCAAAATATTTTCTCGGCTGAAATTTGCTCGGGTGTAGTAATGAAATAGGTAACCGATCTTCTTTATTACCATAATTATCGCCTATGAGGCCAGCAAGACCTCTACCTAAGCGCCTATTGTCCTTCACGCTGCACCCTCACTTATCAGCTTTTTCTCTTTACAGATGCTCATGTGTTTCTTTAAAATTTCTTTTGCCAAACTTATATATGCTTGTGCACCAGGACACTTAAGATCATATACAATAGCAGGTTTTCCATGAGAAGGCGCTTCTGATAACCGTACATTACGTGGAATAATGGTCTCATACAAGGGGATAATAGTTTTATATACTTTATCATTTAAATATTGGCAAATATCATTTTTAATCTGCTCACTAAGTTTGTTGCGTCTGTCATACATTGTGAGCAATATTCCTTCTATTAACAGGAAAGGGTTTAGGTTGTTTCTTTTTATCAGCTCTACAGTCTTAACTAAATGGCTCAATCCTTCCAGAGCGAAAAATTCACACTGAAGAGGAACAATAATCGAGTCAGCAGCGGTCAGAGCATTGATAGTAAGCAGACCAAGTGATGGAGGACAATCGATAATTATGTACTCATAATTATTACGTACTTTCTCTAGCGTATCTTTTAGTACGAATTTTCCCTGCTCAAGTTGTGATAGCTCAATTTCTGCAGCTGATAAGTCAACCACTGATGAAATCAGCGATAGATTTGGAATTTCCTTTATATTGAAAATTGCCGATTCCACCAATTCACTTTCGCTGCTCAGCAGTATTTTATATATATTTTTTTCTTCCCTGCTACGATAAGAAATCCCAAGTCCTGTACTAGCATTTCCTTGAGGGTCAAGATCTACCAGTAAAGTACTTTTTCCCACAGCAGCAAAGGCTGTTGATAAATTTATACTAGTTGTAGTTTTACCAACTCCACCCTTTTGATTTACTACTGCAATGATCTTGCTCACACCTTTTATCTTATGTATAAAATAACTCTATTGTATATATGCAAGAAATTTTTGCATTAGAAAAATTTTTTTGTTGCCAATCATGCTCAAAGTAAACTGCCTTTTTTTGTCTTGTGTAACACACTTTGAACCTTATTTCCTAACTCATTCAGAGTAAATGGTTTGGGTAAAAAATGGAAGTCTTCTATATTGATTTCATCGCTCTTTAAAAAAGCATCCTCTGCATACCCAGAAATAAAAATAACTTTGATGTTTGGCCTATGTATCAATGTTTCTTTAACTATTTCTGGACCACTCACCTCTGGCATGATTACATCAGTGATTATTAGATCTATGTGTTGATTTTTTTTTCTAATGATCTCTAGTGCCTCGCTGCCTATACTCGCTTCTATTACATTAAATCCTTTTCTTGTAAGAGCCTTAGCAGTAAATTCCCTTACTGAATCTTCATCTTCAATTAATAAAATTATACCATTACCTTTAATCTCTACCGGTTTCTCTATTTCTTTACTATCTTCCTCTTTATCATTTTCATCCGATATGTAAACTATGGGCAAAAATATGCTAAATTTAGTTCCATGATTCACTTTGCTAGCAACATAGATGTATCCTTCGGTTTGTTTAATAATGCCATATACAGTAGAGAGGCCAAGACCTGTACCAGAAGTAATATCTTTGGTAGAAAAAAATGGATCAAATGCCTTTTCAATTATATCACTCGTCATTCCACATCCAGTATCAATCACTTCAATCACAACATAATTCCCATGTTCAATCGTTTCCTTATCTGGAGAAAGCATATCCTGAGGTGTAGAATTTAATGAATCAACCTTTTGATTAAAGGTTCGTATAGTTAACTCTCCCCCCTTTTCCATAGCAGCACCAGCATTAACTGCTAAGTTAAGCATAACTTGCTCTAATTGTCCTTGGTCAGCCCTAACAGCACCCAAATCGCTACCATAATAAATATTAAATTTTATATTTTCACCTATTAATCTTTTGATCATTTCATAAAGATTAGCTATCGTACCATTTACATTAATAATCTTTGGCTGCAAAGTCTGTCTTCTTGAAAAAGCAAGCAGTTGTCTTACTAAATTTGACCCACGTTTTGCATTTTGCTGTATCTGTATTATATCTCCAAAAGATGGATCGCTAGCTGAGTGCTGGAGTAAAAGCAAATCACAAAATCCTATTATTCCGGTTAATATATTATTGAAATCATGTGCAATACCACCTGCTAATTGCCCTATAGCTTGCACCTTTTGATAATGCTCAAGTTTTATCTCTAGTTTTTTACGTTCAGTATTATCAATAAAATAACAAAGTATGAACATCACTTTATTATGAAGAAACTTATTAAAATATATTTTCATGTTATTACCGCCATTGAGCTGCACATCAAAGGACGCATTATTTATCCTATTACTTGAAAAATATTCACGCACTTTCATATGATAACCATCTGATATCAATGCAAAGATAGAACCATTATTTGACCCCGCAAGTTTTACTAATGCTATATTTTTCTTTATAAAATTGCCATTTATGTCGCATTGTGCAATAGCAATTGACGAATTTGTAAAACAAGGGTGTAGTTGATAATCAACAATATTTGATTCAGTTGGTGTTATAAAGCCGTGTATATAGCTATGATTGTATTTATCACAAAATATAGCAGTACTCATATAAGCCTTAAATGGAGCACCGCTTATAGTAAAAAACATAATTTCATTTTTGGTTATTGTATCGTCATACTTAGATTGAGATATAAAATCATTGATTGAGCTACCTTTTTCCAATTTTTTTAGTTCAAACATGTCTAAAAATCTTTTATTTACAGATAAGATACCTCCTTTTGTATTTGCAACGTAAGTTGCTATATTGTGTTTCTCTATCAACTCTTCATATACCTGCTCTTTGTTTACCTGTGTTGCCTTCAGTACAAAATACCCATTCGGTCTTGCTATTGGGGCTAATGATAAATTTAAAGTCTTATTACTATTTATAGCAATTTGTGGATTATCCGGTATTGGTTCAGAGAGCAAAAGAAAGTTAGATATTCTACTCTTCTTGCTTAAGGAAATGCATACTTTTACAGAAGTGTTATTTCTTAACGCATGATAGAGTGATTTTCTGTCTTTTTCTGACACATCTCCTGCTTCAAGAATTTTATCTAGCGTAACATCATCGTTTATGTGATCTTTAAACCTTTCGTAGAACCTCGCATCAGCATAAATAATACCCTCATCTTTATGTAAAATGAGACAAAACTCTGTATTATGATTCAGCGCATTTGCAAATATTGCATTTTGAAACTCTATGATATTAAGTAGATACTTGTAACGTTTTATATTATATACCACAAAGAGAGTCATTAGAATGCTAATTAATAAATTAATCTCTATATTAACATGCTGACTATATACATTAGAAAAATAGAGTACTGATATTGCTATTGGAGGTAAGAACATAATGACTGCCATCACAATAATTGACATCCCATAATTTCTTAGTACGAAGTCAACTCTGTTCTCTTTTTTGTTATCTATGTATCTTTTACTCATTATTATTGCTTGGCATCCTTGCACATATAAAAATATTCTACTATATTGATTTAATTATTATAGATTTATTAACATCCTTGATGGGTAGTTACTATCCCAATCTAATTAAGTCCTGTAAATATAGAGTACAATAATATTAATAAGCCAACAGAAGGCATTATGGAAAAACAAAAGACACAAGCATTTGAATGGTTCTGCGCACTGAGAAACAAGATCACCGAATCTTTCTTATCAATTGAGGTACAGTCATTCACACAACCAAAAATCGAAAAAAGAAAGTGGAGCCGACCAGGTGGAGGAAGTGGTGAATCTACAATTATCTTTGGTAATATTTTTGAAAAAGTTGGAGTAAACGTTTCAAGAGTATACGGAAAGCTCGAAGACTCAGCCATTAATGAAATTCCTGGTGCAAGTGAAAGCAATGGAGAGTTTTGGGCAAGCGGTATATCTTTAGTGTCTCACATGCAATCTCCCCTTATCCCTGCAGCACATATGAACACAAGGCTGATATATACCTCAAAACAATGGTTTGGTGGAGGAATGGACTTTACTCCAATTTATAAAGATGAGGGAGATTGCAAGTATATTCACGAATCAATTAAAGCAACTTGCGATGAGTTCAACATCGAATATTATCCGAAATTTAAAAAGCAATGTGATGATTACTTTTTTTTACAACATAGAAAAGAGCCACGTGGTATTGGTGGAATTTTTTATGACAATCTAACTTCTGGCAACTGGAAAAATGATTTTGAGTTCACAAAAGCAGTAGGTGAAGCCTTTTTAGAAATTTACTTACACATCATACACAAACATATGCAAAAATCTTGGACAAAAGAACAACGAGAAGAACAATTGATAAAACGTGGCAGATATGTGGAGTTCAATCTTCTTTATGATCGTGGTACAAGGTTTGGTTTAATGACTAATGGTAACCCCGATGCAATTATGATGTCGATGCCGCCTCTTGTTAAGTGGGTGTGAAAAAGCGGTTATTAATATAAAATAAATCGTTATAGTTTAAAATTGTACCAGAATGGTGAGCTTTTGTATAGAGGGGTACAATCATGGGTATAGTAGATAGTTTTTTAATTAAATCCGCTAGAAATAGCAATATAATAGGCGTGAGGCTAGCTTTAAGTCTTCATAATATAGTAAACAGCTTTGAAAAACTCTTTTCTAAAATTAATCCTTTTAGGAACAAGGGGTCATTTGACTTGAATAATGATCAAACTTTAAATCGAGCTTTAGAGTATGCAGTAACAAATCTTGATCATAATGTAATGACGTTACTTATTAGTGCTGGAGCAAATATTAATGAAATAAATAATAGTATAGGAAATGTAATCCTTCAATACAAAATAGCATCAGAAGCTATGCAGTACGGAGATAAGGACAGTCTCAAAGATCGTAAAGAAAAATGTTGTTTAGTGCTTGGTGAGCTAATAAAAAAAGAAAGAAAAGAAATATTGGAGATTTTGAAACAAACGGAAAGTTGTGACAAGCTTAAAGAGGAAGTAGAGCTAAAATTTAAGGCCAACTCACCTAAAAAACCTCCTAGAATTTTTGAGCATGATGATATTTTACTTTTAAAAGAGCCCATTTATGATGAGGTATATGACGCTAAGGTTAGTAACTCATTAGAAGAGTTGAGAGTATCGGAAGAATCCATTTATGCTGAAGTATATGATTTGCATAAAAGATCTGCTGAAAATTTATTATTGAAAGATAGTGGTTGTTCTAGTATATCAGGAGAACCTATTTATGAAGATGTAGATGATTTCTCAGAGCAAAAAAAGCCTACTAGCTTAAATCATAAAGAGCAACCAGAGCCTATTTATGCTAAGGTAGATTTATCGAAAAAGAGATCAGAAAGACAAGCAAAACATATAAAAGATAATTCTGGGACTTATCATGGATTAGTGCAGGATAAAGTGAATAATTTGCAAGTAAAACTAAATGAGCAAAGTGCTAATAAGCCAGCGAGTCAGCAAATCAAGACCAAGGCTGGCTTTAACGTAAAAGAAATAAGGCAAAATTTTGAGCGTAGAGATTCTGGATACGATTCTGGCTATGATTCAGATACAAAAGTTGAACAAAAATTAGAATTAGGATCTAAAGCTCCTAAATCTGAGATAGGTTCAGTAAGCATTGAACATGGGGTAATAGGAGGCTGTCGATATAAAATCACTGATATATCACTCTAACTGTGTGATTCAAAATAATTGAATTGACTTTATATGTATAATCGATATAACTCAGTTAGATTCAAGTCGACTCTTTCGTCTAGTGGTTAGGACACCACCCTTTCACGGTGGTAACACGGGTTCAAATCCCGTAAGAGTCACTCAAACAGAATGCAAATAACTAAAGTTTTGAATGAAAAAAATTAGGCTTTATGTTGAAGAAGCTTTATCACAAAATGTAAGTTTGGTGCTTCATCCACGACAAAGTCACTATATTTACAATGTAATGCGGCTTAAGAAGCATGATAACATCTATCTTTTTAATGGAAAGGATGGAGAATGGTTAGGAGAAGTAGTGAATATATCAAGTAAATCGACAAAAATTATAATAAAAGAACGCACTAAACAACAACAACATGAAAAAAATCTATATTTGTATTGTGCTCTGGTAAAAAGCGGCGCCTTAAGCAACATAGTAAGACAAGCAACTGAAATGGGAGTAACCTGCATTCAATTTATTTCAACAGAACGTACAGTAGTAAAAAACATTAACCTAAGTAGAGCGAAATTACAGGCAATTGAAGCTGCGGAACAATCCGGTAGGACAAGTATACCACAGATTTTTCTTCCTATTAATTTTTGTGAATTATCCGATTCTCAGAATAAAAATTTTGTTTTGTGTGATGAAACAGGTGAAGGACAACCTCCTAATAAAGTTCTAAAAGGCAAGAAAAACGTTGCTATTATTGTTGGCCCCGAAGGTGGTTTTTCATCTTGCGAACTTGATTCTGCCAATAAATTTTGTCAGAAACTGAGTCTAGGAAAAAAAATTTTGAGAGTTGATACTGCTGTAGTTGCTGCATTAACCTTCACCAATTGGTATAGCTAGATTTTTTAATATGGCTAGTGCAACTTGACACTCTATATAAAGATCTGCATTATATTTTTCCTAAAAGAAATAAATGAAACTTGCATTTTTCCGAACTATCGATACTCTTAGTAAGGAAGTCGGGGCGTAGCGCAGCCTGGTAGCGCATTTGGTTTGGGACCAAAGGGTCGGGAGTTCAAATCTCTCCGCCCCGAGATTAGAAAAATTACAAGAGCACTGTAACCTAAGAGCAATTTTTATCAGCAAGTAAATGATTGACAACAGAATGAAGCTTTTTTCATATAAATCACTGCATATCATATTCTATCGCTCAAGTTTATAAAATAATTGACAATGTTAATTTTCTAATTTATAAATGGATTTTGAAGTGATTACCGAAGGAGGTATAGAGTTTGATTGAAGTATCAGTCCATTATGGTGATGTAGATAGAGCTCTTCCAGTGTTGAAAAAAATAATTCAAAAGGAAGGAAGAGGGATCAAAATGAAAAAAAAATATCACGAAAAGAAATCAGAGAAAAAAGCTAAAAAAAAAGCTGAAGCAAGAAAAAAGAGGTATCAGCAAGAATGCAGAAGACAGCGTTATGGTTGGTAGCTTTTACTAAGGTTAATAATTAGTTATCTTATGAATATTCACGAATATCAAGCAAAGGAAATTTTACACAAGTTTAATGTCCCGGTACCAAAGGGTTTTGTTGCTACATCTGCAGAAGAAGTAGAAACTCAAATAAATCAACTAAAATCTGACGTGTTTGTGGTTAAAGCTCAGATTCATGCAGGTGGTAGGGGTAAGGCTGGTGGCGTAAAGCTAGCAAAGTCAACTAAAGAAGCTCAACAACTTGTAAAGGACATGCTTGGCATAACTTTAGTTACTCATCAAACAGGGCCAAGCGGACAGCAGGTAAAGAGAGTATACATTGAAGAAGGTTCAAGCATTAAAAAAGAGTACTATTTGAGTCTAGTAGTCGATCCAAAGCTTAGCAGGCTAGTATTTATATTTTCTTCAGAAGGTGGAATGGATATCGAAGAAGTGGCAAAAAATTCTCCTACAAAGATTGTGAATTTTAATATTGACCCTGCTACTGGTTTTACAAGTTTTGATAACAATAAGCTTTGCAATAGCTTTAATCTGAGTTCAGAACAAATAGGAAAGGTAACGAATATTGCAAAAAATATATATGATGCGTTTATTACAACTGATGCGAGCCAGATAGAAATTAATCCACTAGTTGAAACGAATGCTGGAGATTTTATTGCACTTGATGCTAAAATTAATTTTGATGACAATGCTCTATACCGTCATTCAGAAATCGTGAGCCTACGTGATTACGATGAAGAAGTCAAAGAAGAAATAGAAGCTTCAAAGCATGGTCTCAGTTATATAAAAATGGATGGCAATATTGGTTGCATGGTGAACGGTGCAGGTCTTGCTATGGCAACAATGGATATAATAAAGTACTATGGAGCAGAGCCTGCTAACTTTCTAGATGTTGGTGGTGGAGCAAGTAAGGAAACTGTCACTGAAGCATTTAAAATTATATTATCTGATAGTAATGTAAAAGGAATTTTGGTTAATATATTTGGCGGTATAATGCGTTGTGATATCATTGCAAATGGAGTAGTTGAAGCTGCAAAAGAAATAGATATTAAGGTCCCTTTAGTGGTTAGATTATCAGGCACTAACTTCAAAGAAGGAAAAAGAATTTTAGAAGAGTCAGGGCTAAATATTATTGCTGCAGACGAACTTGACGAGGCTGCACAGAAAATAGTACAAGAGGTGAAGTAGAGTATGTCTGTTTTAGTAAATAAAGATACAAGATTAATATGTCAGGGCTTTACTGGTGCACAAGGTACATTTCATTCAGAACAAGCAATTAGCTATGGAACCAAAATGGTTGGCGGTGTAACTCCTAGCAAGGGTGGAAGCACTCACCTTAATTTACCAGTTTTTAATACCGTAGCAGAAGCTAAAGAAAAAACTGACGTGAATGCTACTGTGATATATGTACCTGCTAAATTTGCAGCTGATGCAATACTTGAGGCAATAGATGCAGAGATAGAATTAATAGTTTGCATCACAGAGGGCATTCCTATACTTGACATGGTAAAGGTAAAGCACGCTCTCGCTGGTTCAAACAGTCGATTGATTGGCCCAAACTGTCCAGGGGTTATTACACCCGAAGAATGCAAAATAGGAATTATGCCAGGACATATTCACAGACGTGGACATATAGGAATTATGTCTCGCTCTGGAACTTTAACTTATGAAGCGGTAGCACAAACAACCGCTGTTGGTCTTGGTCAGTCAACATGTATAGGAATTGGAGGGGATCCTGTTCATGGTATGACGTTTGTTGATTGTATGGAGTTGTTTTTAAAAGATGATGATACTCATGGTATTGTAGTTATTGGTGAAATAGGTGGAAACGAAGAAGAGGATGTATCACATTTTGTGAAAACAGAAAAAACTAAAAAGCCAATCGTTGGTTTTGTAGCAGGTCAAACAGCACCTCCAGGAAGACGTATGGGGCACGCTGGGGCTATTATCTCCTCTAGTGGCGGAAGTGCTGGTGCAAAGTTAGAGGTTATGCGCAGTGCTGGGATTGCGATTGCAGAAACCCCTGCTGTGATTGGTAAAAAGGTGTTAGAAGTAATGAGTGTCAGTGCCTAGCCTAGGTCATAAAAACCCTATATCCCCAGTCATCAGTATATTTTTTGACCACTCAATCAGTAACTGACCTCCTGGTAAATGCACTGAAGTTTGTTTAGTAGCCAAACACTTACGAAGTATAGATGCAACAAATGCTGCACAAGCCGCACTACCACATGAAGCAGTAATACCTGTTCCTCTTTCCCAAACTCTTAAGTTTATTTCTCCAGATTTTTCTATTTGTGCAATACTAACATTTGTTTTCTGAGGAAATAATTCGTGATTTTCTAGCTTTGGTCCTAAATTCTGCAATGGTATTTCGCTTATGTTATCAACAAAAAAAACTATATGAGGGTTACCAATATTTACTGCAACTGGCTCTTTCAGCATTTCAAGCTCTATAGGTAGATAAAGGGGATCGCATTCACAAGAAAGAGGAATTTCATTCCATTTAAGCAGTGGTTTACCCATATTGACCTTTATTGATTTATCACCTACTTTAAAACATTCTAAGATACGATTATTTATCAGCTCAATAGTGATATATTCAGTACCTTTTTCTAACATTATCAAATATCCAACACAGCGTGCTGCGTTTCCACACATTTCAGCTCGACTACCGTCAGCATTGTAGATATGCATAAAGCAGTTTGCAGCATTAGACATTGTTATAATTATCACTTGATCACAACTGCCTTGATCAGCAATTTGTCTATAATTCCAGTCTAAATTATTTGCTGAACGTGAGTCTATGATAACAAAACTATTGCCAGTACCATGCATCTTTACAAACGGGATCTTGTCTGTTAGGTTACTTACCATTATAGCAAAATTATATAAGTGAAAATTTTTCTTCTAATTACAGCTGTTTTGTATTCTATAGTTTTCTGTAATGTGAGTGTTAAGTCAATACCGGAGAACAGCAAAATGCTCTTTTGGCAAACTGGAGTTAGAAAGGGAGCAAATGTTTTCAATAGAAAAGTTGATAGTGACTTAATCAAAGCAGCAAAGGAATACAAAATTGGTTTTATTCGTCTTGCTCCTGACAAATTTGAAACTACGCAACGTGACTTCCTCTTAGGCAATGCAGACAATTATCTGGGCCTGATTTCCAAAGACCTGAAAGTTCTGAAAGATGTTTTAGATGCTTTTCATCAACAAAAAATACCAGTAGTGTTAACGATGCTTAGCTTACCTGGATCTAGATGGAAGCAAAATAATAACGATAAAGATAATTTACGTTTATGGTCAGATCAAGCTTTTCAAAAACAAGCAGCAAAATTTTGGCAAGATCTTGCGAAAGAGCTTAAAGATCATCCTGCTATTGTTGGATATAATATCTTAAATGAACCACATCCAGAAAGGCTTTATAATACTGCAGACTCGGCTATTTATAACGTAGAACAAAGCAAAGTTCAGAAGAATCTATTTGGCTTTTATAGCAGCGTGGTAAACAGTATCCGCCAAGTTGACTCAGAGACCCCAATAATATTTGATAGCAGCAGTTATGCTGACTCTAATACTTTTAACAAATTTGAACCAGTTAGTGATAAAAATGTTCTTTATTCATTTCATATATATGAGCCCTTTGCTTATACAAACTTAAAATTAAACCAAGGTAACTTCGCCTACCCTGGACATGTTCAATCTTTTGATGCAAAAAAAGTAGAGTATTGGAATAAAGATAAGTTAAAATCATATATAGAACCTGTAAAAATTTTCCAAAAGAGGTATAATATACCAGATTATAAGATCCTTGCTGGAGAGTTTGGCGGGCACCGCTGCTCAAAAGGATTAGAGCACTATTTTCGAGATCTTACTTCTATTTTTAATGAATATAATTGGCATTTTGCTGTTTATGGCTTTCGAGAAGATATATGGGATGGTATGGACTATGAACTTGGAAGTAAGAAATTATCGTGGAAAGATTGGCAAGCAATTGAAGAGGGTAGGATGAAAAAAAATTATTTGCCAAATAATTCAATTTTTAAGATATTAAGAGAAGAATGGTCAAGTCAGCTCGCTGGCCATTCGTCATAAAAGAATATTTCTTTTATTGATCTTCTTTGTTTTTCTTTGACTTCAGCACCCTCTTTTTCGTAACCAACTGCTATCACTGACATTACATTAAAATCATCAGGTATATTGAATCTCTTAACTATTTTATCTCTATCAAATCCACCCATTTGATGAGCCATTAAGTTCATAGCTGCAGCCTGCAGCATAAGTGCATAATTTGCTGCACCAGTATCATGCTTAGCCCAAAAATTTTCTCCTTTACCTTGTTTACGGAAGTTCTTAGCGCTTAGAGATATAATTAGTATTTGTGCATCTTTTGCCCACTTTTGATTAGATTCATCAAGGCAACCGAGCAATTTTTTCCATGCGCTTTGATTGTTCTGTTTGTTGCATATCACATATCGCCAAGGTTCATCACCAAAACACGAGGGTGTGAGCCTTACAGCTTCTATTAAAATATCCATTTCTTTCTGAGATATTGCTCTTGTAGGATCGTATGAACGTCCGCTGTGTCTTTCTTTCATCAACGATAATAGATCTTGTTTACTCATCATTTTTAAATAGTGCATAAATAATTCATTATAGCGCAATATAAGCAAAATTTAAATTGCAAAACCTCTTATACACATATATTACATTTAGTAAGTTATTTTTATTGGGAAGATATGTTTATAACACAATCAAGCAGTAGGTCAACACTGGCTGAAATATTGTCTTGTGTTTTACTTTTATTCTTGATGGCTCAAATAAGCATACCATTGCAGCCTGTGCCTATCACATTGCAAACTTTAGGATTAATGCTTGTTGGGCTTAAATTTAACCGCAGAACAGCATTCTATTCTGTGCTTACATATCTATCACTTGGTGCAGCAGGATTTCCTGTTTTTGCGAATTTTTCTGGTGGTCATCACATTTTTCTCGGGCCAACAGGTGGATATTTGATTGGCTGTTTAGTTGCTGTTGTAGTAATGAGCAGAGTAAATGAATTACTGAACTCTAAATATAAATCATTTATGTGTAATTCTTTAAGTTGTCTGGCGGGTACAGTCGTAATCTTTATTTGTGGTATTAGTTGGCTTACTATTTACGTGGGTCTGAAACAAGCAATAATGGTAGGTGTTTTACCATTCATCCTTCCTGGTTTGGTAAAAATTTTTCTACTTGTAGCAGCTTTGCAGTATTTGAAAAAGTGATAAGGTTTCGTCCTCATCATTTTATGTGCACTCTTGCATTTCAAGGGTATGGATATTCTCAGAGCTTTGTAGAAAATTACAAAAAGATAGCAAGTAAAGTAATTAGTGATCCTAATACTAAAATCGAAGTAGTTGATAATCTTGACACTATTTGCAGTGTTTGCCCAAACCAGACTAAACAAGGTAAATGTACCACACAAGCTAAAGTTTTAGAGCTAGATAGAAGGCATATGGAAATTTTAGGAATAAAAATTGGCGAGATTTTGACCTGGAGTGAAGCAGTCAAAAGAATTAGAAAGAAAATGTCTTTAGAGAAATTTGACTACGCATGTGAGGAGTGTAATTGGCAACCATATGGAATGTGTAGAAGTGCTCTTTTAACTCATTCTAAATAGTATCTGCCAATTAATAATATCTTTATTATTATATTAGATAAGTAATTTAGCATTTATGAATTTGTAATGTGTTGCGTATAGTTCAAAGAAATAAGATTTACTGGTTACGCGCTGCAGCCAATGCCACAACACTAGGATCTATGTTTGTCTGCATGTTAATTTGCGTTGTGATTTTATGGAGGTCTTCTGTTACCTATGCTAGTGAAAATTTGGAGATACAGAAGGTCTTTGATAGTGTTGTCAAGCATATAAAAGCTGATAAAAAATATAAAGATCTTGATGTTCTCGAGAGAAAAAGTGACAAATTTAATATCAAAATTTCGCAGAATTCTGGCAAGAATTTTGACATATACTCTATTTTAAAAAAAGCAAAAGATTCCTTTGAGTTAGGAGATAGTGAAACAGCTACTTCTCTCCTCAATCAGATTATCACAAGATTTCCTTATCATGAAAGTGCTTTAATTGGACTAGGGAATATCTATTACGCTAACAAAGAATTTAAAAAAGCTGTAGAGATTTACACAAGACTGTTAAAAGAATATCCTAGCAACCCTTATGTATTAAAGAATTTTCTGACGATAATCTCACAATATGATCCTAATTTAGCATTGAGTGAAATGTTGAAATTGTATGATACACTCAGAAATAGCGCCCCTTTATCAGCAAATTTAGGTTTGATCTATATGAAAAAAGGGGATTACGTAAAAGCTAAAGAATATATGAAAGCAGCAATGTCTTTAGATCAAAACAATATTTTTTATACCTATAATTTAGCTGTTATTCTAGATAAGCTCTCAGATTTTAAAAATGCCACAGCATGTTATTCAAAGTTGTTGAACATGTCAAAAAATGCAAGTGAAAGAATACCTTTATACAAGGTAGCAGCAAGACTAAAATTTATACAACTCCATAGTGAGCACCCAGCGATTCCATAAGAGTTGCTTGTATCGCTATTTTTGTTTACAACAACAACATTGAACTATAGAATTATATCTAGAGGGGCAATTAGCTCAGCTGGTAGAGCATCTCGTTTACACCGAGGAGGTCGGCAGTTCAAGTCTGTCATTGCCCATTAGCCTAGTTGAATATTAATATTACAATTATTTCAATCAAAGTATAGAAAATGCAAGACAACATAGTATCAGTTTCAATAGTGAAAGAGCTAGAGGATTCTTATCTCTCCTACGCAATGAGTGTGATCATAAGTCGAGCTATACCTGATGTGCGAGATGGATTTAAACCTGTTCATAGGCGCATATTATACGCAATGTCGAGGGCTGGGTTCGATGCCGGTAAACCGTATAAAAAAGCAGCTCGTATAGTCGGGGATGTAATGGGAAAATATCACCCACATGGTGACATGGCTATCTATGACTCCTTGGTCAGGATGGCTCAAGATTTTTCTCTTCTTTTACCACTGATTGATGGGCAAGGTAACTTTGGTTCGATAGATGGAGATCCGCCAGCTTCAATGCGATATACAGAAGCAAGGCTCCACAGAGTGTCGCATTTTTTACTAAATGATATTGACGAAGATACAGTTGATTTTAGGCCAAACTATGATGGAAATGAAACAGAGCCTGTTGTACTGCCTGCAGAATTTCCGAATCTATTGGTAAATGGTGCAAGCGGTGTTGCAGTTGGTATGGCAACCAATATTCCTTCTCACAACCTTGGAGAAATAATAGATGCTTGTATGTTATATATAGATAATCCTGAAGTTACTTTGGATGAGTTACTTGAAGTGATGCCAGGGCCGGATTTTCCAACTGGGGGAACGATTCTTGGAAGGTCTGGAATAAGATCAGCATTTGCAACGGGTCGTGGATCAATTGTTGTGCAAGGCAAGACTCACATGGAAGACCTGCCACAAGATAGGCAAGCAATAGTGATTGATGAAATACCTTACCAGGTAAATAAAGTAAAATTAATTGAGAAGATAGGTGAGCTTGTAAAAGAAAAAAGAATTGATGGCATAACAGAAATTAGGGATGAGTCTGATAAGTCTGGTATTAGGGTAGTAATTGACCTCAGAAGAAATGCTGAAGCAAGTTTTATACTTAATCAAATATTGGGACTAACTCCACTAAGAAGTAGTTTTAGTGTTAACACTCTAGTCCTCAACAATAACAGGCCTGCTTTGATGTCATTAAAAGAAATCATAGCTGCTTTTGTTGATTTTAGAAAAGAAGTATTAATCAGGAGAACAGAATTTCGTCTAAGAAAAACGAGGGAAAAAGCTCATATATATATAGGGCTCTACATTGCGGTCTTGAGCATAGATGAAGTGATAAAAATCATCCGTGGTGCAAAAGATCCTGCGGAAGCAAGTAGAGAACTTTTAAATAAAGAATGGAAAACTTCAGCTGAGATAAACACAATTATTGGATTAATCTCAGACAGCATGAGCTTTTTGAAAGACGGAGTGTATAGATTAACTGAGCTGCAAACGAAAGCTATTCTTGACATGAAATTGCAACGTTTAACAGGCCTTGAAAAAGACAAATTAGAAGCTGAGCTAAGTTCAATGATCAACCTGATAAAAGAATATATCGCTTTTCTTGGCTCAGGAGAGAAGTTGATGAAAGAAATAAAAAACAATCTACAAGAAATAAAGAACAGATTTGCTGTGCCGCGAAAAACTTCAATAGAGGAATCAGATACGGACATTGAAGCTGAAGATCTAATTCCACAAGAGGATATGGTGATAACCGTAACTATGAATGGTTATATTAAGCGTGTGAAGCTTTCTCATTATAGAACTCAGCGTCGTGGTGGAAAAGGAAAGCTAGGACAAGGATTAAAAGAAGAGGATGTAACCACAAAATTATTTGTTGGGAATACCCATACTAGCCTTTTATTCTTTTCTAATATTGGCCGAGTTTATAGATTAAAAGTTTATAAGTTACCTTTTGCAGAGCCAACTGCACGTGGAAGAGCACTTGTTAATATATTCCCGCTTAGCGATGGTGAAACTATAACTAATATAATGCCATTACCAAGTGAAAATGACGAAAATCAAAACATAGTTTTTGCTACTGCTCATGGGAACATAAGGCGCAATTCTTTAGCGGATTTTCACTATATTCCAAGCAATGGAAAAATAGCAATCAAGCTCGATGAAGGAGATAAGTTAATATCAGTTAAAGTATGCAATGAAATTGATCATGTTTTTCTTTCAACAAGATTCGGCAAAAGTATCAGATTTGTTGTAAGTGATGTGCGTCAATTTAAAAGTCGCAATTCAGATGGCGTAAGAGGTATCAAACTTGCAAAGAATGACGGCGTGATATCCATGACCATATTAAATGGGATAGGTGTAGCAACAGAAACAAAAGAACTTTACTTAAAAGTTCCACTTGCAAAAAGACTGGGGGCTGCGATTAATAACTCCATTGATTCTAAATTGGAAAAGACTTTGAATGATTTAGGAATAGATAACAAATTATTCTTAAAACTTGCAGTGAATGAGGAGTTTATATTAACTATTACCGAAAATGGCTTTGGTAAAAGAACTTCTGCGTATGAGTATAGGGTAACAAATAGAGGTGGTGTTGGTATTACAAATATCCTTACTACCGATAGAAACGGTAATGTTGTTGCTAGCTTTCCAGTTGAACAGGGTGATAATATCATGCTTATTACAGATAAAGGAAAGTTAATTCGTATTTCAGTAAATGATATCAGAATTGCAGGACGTAGCACTCAAGGAGTCACTCTGTTTAAAACAGAGAGTAGAGAAAAGGTGGTGTCAGTAGCGAAAATTGAGGATCCTGATTCCACTGAAGATAGTATTTCCGAAATTGAAAACTCTGTTTCTTCTTAACTGTATAGCAAAGGTTAAGCAAATAGTGCAAATTTCTATTGATTAATCTATAGTATTTAAATTAAAATATATGTCTATGTTCAAGTAGAGATTGATGGATAAGAAGTTAACTAAAAATAAAAAATCATTGACGAATGAGAAGAATAAAAAAACATCTCTTGTTAAAGATTTTGCCAAAAATAAGAGTAGAAGAGATTTTATCACATTAACTACGTGTGCCATGGCAGGTATAGGAGCTGCAAGCGGTCTTTGGCCATTGGTTAAGTCTATGAGTCCTTCTGCTGAGGTTTTAGCGATGTCTACGGTTGAGGTTAATCTATCTGATATTCAAGAAGGACAAGGAAAAAAGGTAAAATGGCAAGGTAAGCCAGTATTTATCCGCAAGCGCACAAAACAAGAGATTGAGGCTGCAAGAGCCATAAATGCAGAAAATTTGAGAGATCCTGAATCAGATGAAAAAAGAGTATACAAAGGGAAAGATGAATGGTTAATTATGATTGGAATATGCACCCATCTTGGATGTGTACCAGTTGATCACGCTACAAAAGACGGCAACGGTTGGTTCTGCCCTTGTCACGGTTCATATTATGACACATCAGGCCGAGTAATTGGCGGTCCTGCACCAAAAAACATGGCTATACCTGACTACTTTTTTCCAAGTGAAAATATTGTAGTAATTGGCAAGAAGGCTTAACGGATTTTTATAATTAAAGTAATAAAAGTGTATTCCATTTCAAGAAGCACACTGACTTCATAGGCAAAGCTCTTGAAGTCTATCAAGCTAATTTTATACTATGCACATATTCGGGTGATAATTAAGAAACTTGCCTGCCAAATCTTCAGAGTTGATAGCTAAATTTAAAACTTGTTCCTTTGCGTCAGAAAAATGCTGACTAACTTGCTTAAAGTTATTTTCTAACTCTTCGAGGATGGAGCTGAAATTAAAAAAACTTTTCTGCATTTTATCAAGATTTTGAGTATATAGCTTAATACATAAAGATAGAGACAAGAGGGGAAGAGATATGGTAAAGCAAGAAAAAGTTGAAAGTGAGGGAATAAATGGAGTCACCATATCAATATGAATTAAGGGAAAGAGTGATTTCAGTGGAATCGGGAGTCGCAATAGTAAAAGTGAAAGAAATCTTCAAAGTAGAACTATCCCCCAAAGCTGCACATGGACATAGAATATCCTTTATCAGGGATGGACGTAAACATTGAAGATCTTCCCCTAGAGCTGGATATAGATATAAAGTCATTTATACCATTCCCTATATTTGAGAAAAATATCACATGCCAAGAACCTTGTCAAAATTATATAATCTCTCTCTAGAGCAGGTTATTGAGAATGTCAATCCACATAAAAGAGCCAGGTATTCCTAACACCACTAAACTCACAAATTCATTTGCTAGAGTTTATAAGTTCTTGTTTATAATAATTTTATTATATCGTAAAACCATCTATATCGGCCTATTTAAACAGTATTTTACTTTCCTTAAGGATTTTGAAAGACCACCTATTGAATTCTATGATATTATTTTTTGTGAGATTGTTATACACGTTATGGCAAGGAAGGCAGAGAAATTTGTTAAGTAGTTTTTGCATCTATATGAGCTACTTGAATAATGGTTACAATATTTGTACAATTGTACAGCATGAGCTGAGTTCGCTTAGCCCTTATCTACATATTCAGTTCCACCAACAGTTATTGCATCGACCTTGAGTGTTGGCTGACCAACTCCAACAGGTACATTTTGCCCGTCTTTTGAGCACGTACCAACACCAGGATCTAACTTTAGATCATTACCAATCATTGATACTTTTTTTAGCACTGTTGGCCCATCACCAATTAGCGTTGCTCCTTTGACTGGTTGTGTAATTTTACCATTTTTTATTAGGTAAGCTTCCGAAGATGAGAAAACAAATTTTCCTGATGTTATATCAACTTGTCCACCACCAAAATTTACTGCATATAGGCCTCTCTTTACACTGGATATTATTTCTTCTGGTGTATATTTTCCTGGCAACATATAGGTGTTTGTCATGCGTGGCATAGTAACTTCTTTGTAACTTTCTCTTCTACCATTACCAGTTGGATTTACACCCATAAGTTTAGCGTTCATATGATCTTGCATATATCCTTTTAGAATTCCATCTTCTATAAGCACATTATAGCCAGGTAAAGTACCCTCATCGTCTATGCTAATAGAACCACGCAAATTAGGTAGAGTTCCATCATCAATTACAGTAATGTTACTGGCTGCCACTTGTTTACCCATAGAATTTGAAAATGCCGAGATTCCTTTACGGTTAAAATCACCTTCAAGTCCATGACCTACAGCTTCATGCAATAATATTCCTGGCCAACCTGAACCTAAAACAACTGTCATCTCTCCAGCCGGAGCTGGAATTGCCTCAAGATTTACTAGCGCTTGCTCTAACGCTTGGTTTGCAACTTCTTTCCACTTCTTCTCAGAAACAAATTTACTATAAGAGTCTCTTCCACCGTGCCCTGCAGAACCTCTCTCAGCTCGGCCATTTTTCTCTACGATGACTAGTACATTAAAACGTACCAAAGGCCTAATATCGCTTAATCTGTGATCATCTTTTATTATTTGTACAACTTGCCATTCTCCACTTAGAGTTATTTTTACCTGCTTCACGCAGTTATTCTTCGACCTTACATACTCATTAACCTCATTGAGTAGTTTAATTTTTGAGTTCAGATCCATTTCATTTATGGGATTAATCGTTGAGTACAGGCTTTTTGTCTCCTCATTTAAGTTTATTGAATTTGTTTTGCTTAAAGATGCTGAACTTTTTACCATAGAAGCAGCGTTACTAATTTCTTTTTCGCTAATCTCAGAAGAACAAACAAAAGATGTACTATCTTCACAAAAAGACCTTAAACTAAACCCCCTTCTAGTATTTAAATCCATGTGTTTCAATACATTATCATCAAAAACTAGAGACTCTGATTGGCAAAACTCTAAAAATAACTCACCACCATCACTGTTACTCAAAGCGTTATTGACTATTTTATACACGTTATTAATATTAACATTGTTTTGAGCAAAAAATATTTGATCTAGATTTGGCATTACCTTTGAGCTGAAAATTGTTTAAGTATATTGTTTAATTTTAACATAGTAAATCACAAAAAGCCCGGGTGGCGGAATTGGTAGACGCGCTAGCTTCAGGTGCTAGTAACTTTTCAAGTTGTGGAAGTTCAAGTCTTCTCTCGGGCACTCTATATTGATTCTTGAGTTAATTAATGATACAATATAACGTATTTACTATACTTAAGTTTATGGGTTGTGAGAAAGAGAGTCTTGTTTACAGAAAGAAAGTACGAACTTATTCAAAACGCTTAGTTACTGCACTATCTATTGCTTCTTTGATGGGGTATACAGCAGCATTAGCCCTAAATATTTCTTCCTTAAGCTTGTACTGTACTATTGTCAGCACTATGCTAAGTGCACTTTCGCTTGCTTTAAATATATGGTCATTAACTGATCATCTTAGGCAGTGTGGCCTTAATAAGCAACTCGATACCTCTTGGCAAGATAAATTAATGAAGATCTGCCTCGACGTTACATCTAATGTTTCATTTTTAATAGGAGGAATTACATCTATATTACCTCTTGAATTTCCTATTATCCCCTTTATTTCCGTTGCTTTTTTTATTCTAGGTTGTACCTTTATGGCAACAAATTTCATTCGAACTATGATTAGTCAGCCGCAAATAGATGAAACCAAAACCTCAAAGCTAGTGAACATTCAATCTGCAATAGCTCCCTGCATTATTACATGTTAATAAGTTAGCTTATTTAACTTGACAAATTACGCCATCCCCCTTACTATGAAAGTAAGAGTATTTATCCTTGTTTTTGGGCTCAACGACAAAATTCAGTAAAAAACTCAGATATTTATTGGCAAATTACATAAAATTATAGCGGCTTTTTTTATTTTTCTACATTCAGCCAAATCGCGCTTGTTAGCACATTATCAATTTACATTATTAAAACTTGCTATACGGGGGTTCTTTTGTCTTTTTTTTTTGCTTGGTAAATTTCTTAATATTTATTGCTAAAGTAATTTAAAAAAGGTGTTATTCCAGCGCGTGACGCTGGAATCCAGCTTTTTCATAATCATCGGAAACATTGTATTTTAACATTACTTTTATACTCGTAAATTTAACTAGATCCCAGTGTCTAGCACTGGGATGACAGCATCATAAAGGAATCAATGTCAGATACTTGAATGACATCACTATAAAGTAGATTCCTGTGCTGAAATAGAGGCTACTTAAGTGACAAGATAGATAGAACTGGCATTAATCGGATTTGAGTTACTCAAATGACCAATGAAAACTGTAACCTAAACATTGAAGCACTATTATGCACTAAATAATAACTTTCATACACTTGTCATGGTAGTCGTGAAAGAAATAATTCATACAATAAGCATGAATGAAATAATTGACATGATTTGGAAATTTATATATTATAAAGTATTAATAGTTAGTTAATTTATTAGGTGGAGATATGGGATATAAGTTAAGAAAAAGAGAATATGATTATAATGAAAGTCTATTTAAAGAGATAGGCATTCAAGTACAAGAAGTAGAAGGTTGTAACTTCTTAGAAATATCTAACATAATAGCAAAAAATTATAGAAGGTTATCAATAAAGTGTCACCCAGATAAACCAGGAGGTAGCGATGAAAAAATACAGGCCCTTAACAGAAATAAAGCAGCACTTTTGCAATATATTAAACCACTAAGTGGAAAGAATCAGGGATTAATCATTCCTGAGGAATTGAAAAGGTATTTACAATCAATTCAGCAAGGTCAGAATGATAAGCGTGCAGAGTATTATGCTGTTTTTACTCGGGTAAATATCCTACTGCTCATCTCGTCATTAGTGTCGTATATTTACTTGGGGTTTAAGCTATATAAGGCTGCTAATTTTACTGATGCACCTGGCATTTTGTTTAGTGCGACTCTAATAACATCTGTTACAACTTTTTTCTTATCTGTTTATTTGATATCTTCTTTATTTAAAAAAGCTGTGGATTTGCAAAATCCTCAACGGGAACAAGGTGAAAATTTAGATCAAGAAGAGCTAAGAGATGAGATATCCAAAAGTAAAGCATTTAAATATCTAATTCTTACTTCCCAAATTTCAAATTATCTTCCTCCTATTTTATTAGTAGCAGGTTTGGTGTTACAGTACCAATCTAGTTGCTTAAACAGTAAAATACTCATCGGATTTGCTGTATTACTAGGTTGTAGTTTATTACTACACTTAGCAAGTGAAATCTACGAGAGAAAAGTTGTAAATCTTGTAAAAACTGAAGGAATAGGTGATGAACAAAATGTACCTATAGGAGCATCAACCAAAAAGCCAAGCAGCATTGTAAATCCTGATGGTGCTTTTAACGTCTCGGCTCATCAAGTAGGTTGATTATTCTCCATACTCAAATCTCTGGCTAAAAATAACGAGCCACAAATTAGTATGGTTTTGACGTTTTGAATAGAGGCTTTCAATATGTAATTTGATATTGCATCACTAATTGATTCACATTCGATAGCATTGATTCCTATATTATGAGCTCCTTCTCTAATTAAATCTGTACTTGTTGCTTTAGGTTCAGATTTAACACAAACTGCGCATAGTAGTTTGATGTATGGCTTTAAGTGCTCTAAGAACTCTGCGACGTTTCTGTTACGAGTAACACCAAAGATCATATAGACACCTTCAGTAAAATTGTCTCTTACCCACTTAGCTAACACTCTGGCACCATCATTGTTGTGCGCGCCATCTAGAAATAATTGCCAATCTTTTGGTAATAAAGAAATTAAATTACCTTCTTTTATAGACTCTAGCCGCGCAGGCCAATAAGTGCTCTGTAAACCTGAAGCAATGTCCTCTTCTCCAATATTAAATCCATACTTCCCACTCAAAATGCTACATGCTGCAATTGCGTTTCCTGCATTGATTATTTGATGATCTCCTTTTAAAGATGGCAAAGAAAATTCTATTGATTGAATAGTCGATTGAAAGACCATCCTGTTATTCTGTTTTTCGCAATTCCATTCAAGTCCTCCTCTATACAGAGGAGATTTCTTATTTATTGCATGATGTTCTAATGTGTTCATTATAGATTTTTCTTGTGGTGCTATTACGCAAGGAACATTAGGTTTCATTATTCCAGCCTTTTCACCTGCTATGGTTTCTACGGTAGGACCAAGATATTTTGTATGGTCAAGTGCAATGGAAGTGATGATCGTTAGGATCGGATTATCTATAACATTTGTTGCATCAAGCCTTCCACCCATACCCACCTCAACTAAAGTAATATCCGCTTTATGACGAGCAAAAGCTAAGAAAGCTGCAATTGTTGTGGCCTCAAATAGAGTGATAGGTTGTTCCGCAACTGCTATACGGCATTCTTCCAGTGAGTTGTGTAATTCACTATCATCGACATCAGTGCCTGCAACAACTATTCTCTCATTAAAATTCACTAAATGTGGAGAGGTGTACGTATGAACTTTATACCCTGCTGCTTGCATTATATATCTTATAAACGATAGCGTTGATCCTTTGCCATTAGTGCCAGCTATGTGAATTATTGGCGGTATTTTTTTCTCGGGATTACCCAATTTATTTAGAAAGCTTTTTATGCGATCAAGAGAAAAATCCTTTGGCCTACTGCCAATCGGCTTAGGCCAATGAGGCATGTATATCATAAATTATTGTTACATTTTAATTCATCTATTACACTTGCCATGCCATTCGTATCGATCTTTTCACTAAATTGAGAACGTTGATTAATAGCAATACTTATTCCACTCATTACAACATCGTTTATTAAGAAAGAACTGTCACTTTTAGTAACTTTAAAGTCAATATTTGTAAATTCCTCATCACCATAAGAAAATCTTGTTCCTATCAGACAAGTTTCATCGTCAACTGCTTTTGTACTCATTATGATCATTTCACTATTATTTATGTATTTATACAAAATTTTAGCGCACAAACGCGCGAGATATACTTCATATTCTTTTAGAAACTCTTCTTTTTCTTTCTGAGTAGATAAATTCCAATATTTCCCTATTACAAATCGAGATATTTCTTTGAGGTTAACATTATTCTGAATGATCTTCTGAAGTTCTTCATGTATATGTTCTAGATTTTTTCTGTTTCCTTTCATAGACGTGTTGTCTATTTGCTGCTTCATGGCAAGCACAAAAGTTTTGTGACCTATACAACTCGCGTAAGCACTTGAGGATATTAAAATAAAAATGGTTAAGAGCTTAATAACATTCATAAGATATATTTATTAGCTATGATACTTAAAATGCAAAATTTAACAAAGGCAAAATAATAGTCGCTAGCTCTAACATACCTATAGACATACTCTATATAAATAATCTATAATTAATAGGGGTCTGTGCTATACGTTATGAGTTAAGTTAAATTTCCCGAGCGATAATCTCTGATCAAGGGGATTGCCTCTGTTAATTTCATTGAAATTAGTATGTGATACCCACCTTAACTTTAGGTCTCAGGAATCTACTAAGACTGACGGTAGATATGGATCCCATTTTTATTATTCAGGTTTATGTTAAACCAATATAAAGAACAAGGTGTTTTTTTCTGTTCATCTCATAGGGTGTTTCAAGTTGTAATTGACGTTGAGAAGTATCCTGATTTTGTTCCTTGGTGCAAAGCTGTTTATATAAAAGAAAAAACTGATAGCCAGATGATTGTGGATCTCCTTGCAGCTTTTCATGGCATTAAAGGAAGTTATACATCAGAAGTGACCTACCTTGCTCCAAATGGAATAAATGAAAGTTGGATAAAAGCTGTGTCCTCAAATGGAATATTTAAACATTTATACAACGAATGGAAATTCACTCCTATGAGCAAAAATAAAACTATGGTAGAGTTCTATATAGAGTTTGAGTTTAAATCCAATTTGTTTTCTACTTTATTAAACTCGGTGTATAAATATGCACAAAATAAAATAATTACTGCATTCAAAGACAGACTAGAAAGCCTTGCTGAGTAAAAGTTATCTTGACATTGTTTGTATAAATGCATAAATTTTTTAATAAGTTCAGTATTTCCATTGTAATGATTTTTAGATTATTGTTCTTACTTATTTTTATAAGTGTTAGTTCTTATGCAGCTATTGAACAAAACTTACCCAACACTCAAAAAACTGATGAAATAACACCAAAAGAACTACTGTCCCTATTGCCTGATGATAAATTATTAGGAGATCGAAAAGCACCAATTTTAATGATAGAATACGCCTCGCTCACTTGTTATCATTGTTCTCTTTTTCATAAGAAAGTTTTTCCTAAAATCAAAGAGAAGTACATAGATACAGGTAAGATGTTATACATATTCCGTCATTTTCCTCTAGATTACAGAGGATTAAAAGCTGCAATGCTAAGTTATTGCTATGAAAAAGAAGAAGACTATTTTAATTTTAACAAAGCTGTGTTTAATGCAATAGACTCGTGGAACTACTATAATTTTAGTGATTTAACTATACTACAAAAAATTGCTGCACTAAGCAATTTGAAGCAAGATGTATTTAACCAATGCATTAATGATAGAAAGATGATGGACAAAATTATAAATGATAAATCACTTGCAATTAATAAACTTGATATCACAGCTACTCCTGTATTCATCATCAAGCTTAACGATGACAAATCATACGTAGGGAATGGTAAAATCAAACATGAAGGATATAGAGACCTGGAATACTTCACTAATGTAATAGATGAGTTATATGGAAAAGCTATAGTGAAGTAATAACACTGTAGCTTACCATATAAAAACCCTATGCTGAATCAGTATTTTTTGATACTGTTTGTTGCTTTTTACGCTCAAACTCTCTTTTTTTACTGTGCCAAGCATAATAATACATAGCAATTTTATTCTCTATTAATACTATCGTTCCATCATAAAATTGGACCATATCCATAACTTTTTTCTGAGCTTCGTTAAAGCGTTCTTTGTACTTCTCGCGATAAGCTGGATTGTGCAGTAATTTCACTCCTTCATTATTATTAGATTTCTTGCTTAACGTTTCAACTTCGTTAGCAATGTTATAAGACATATAACCCCCTCTAATTGATTATAAAAATTACATTTTAAGAGAGATGTAAATAAACGATCCCTTAATTCTAGTATAACAATTGATTGTTATACTAGTGAACCATAGTAAAATATATAATAATCTTTGTCACTTAAAATTTTACTTTATAAAATAACAACTTAAAATAAAAAATTTTATTATTCTTAACTCTATTGTTATCTTTATAAATCTTATATAGATTAAACCTCCTTAGTTTATATTATAAAACTTAATGCGTCATAACTTTAGCAGAAAATCGTTGTACATAAGAAGCTTATTTGCAAAAGAGTATAAAAAAATAGAAGAACATTGTACTCTTGATAAGAAACAACGTATTCAAATCACTCCTGAAGAAGGAAAATTATTAAATTTATTTATCAAAATCCATAAAGTTAAAAGCATAGTTGAAATTGGCACGTTATATGGTTATTCGTCAATTTGTATGGTAAAAGCTTTACCGAAAGATGGTCATATATATACAATAGAAAATAATCCTCAACACTCAAGAATAGCAAAAAAAAATTTTAGTGCTTTTAATCTAAGTGATAAAATTACTCTAATAGAAGGTGATGCACTGGAAAAAATTAATGAATTATCAGCAAAGGCACCATTTGACATGATATTCATCGATGCTGACAAAAGTAGTTATCCTAAGTATTTAGATTGGGCAGAGTCATACATTAAACAAGATGGGCTAATCGTTGCAGATAACACTCTATTATTTGATACAGTATTTTTAGAATCGCCTCCAAAAGAAGTATCAGAAAAGTCATGGCATGCTATGAGAGAGTTTAACGATAGATTGTCAGATGAAAAAAAATATTTCTCCATATTGATTCCTACTGACGAAGGAATGACTGTAGCTTTAAAACTAACGCAAGTTAAAAATCAAGGTCAGCGTAATGTCTAGGGGGAGTTAACCCAAAAACTCTCTCTAATAATATTTCGCGAAAACAAGGCCTTGATTTAACAATGGAGTACCATTCTTTTAAAATCTTACTTTTTTCCCATGGGAAACTATTTACGTAGTCTATTATAGAAATATGTGATGCTAAAGTAATATCGGCTAAAGTGAACTTATCGGTTGCAAGCCAAACGTTCTTGTTAATTAAGTGTTCGATGTATTCCATATGGCAAGGCAGGTTATGCTGAGCTGCATGAAGAAATCTAGAGTCAGGGCTGCGGTTAGTAATTACTTTTTCATTCATAATATACTTAGTAACTTCATTGTAAAATTTGCTATCGAACCAATTGATTAAAGCGCGTATTTTAGACTTAATAATAGTGGATGAACCAAGTAATTTGACGTCGCTATTGTAAGTCTCTTCTATATATTCACAAATGGCATTACTATCCGCTATTACAAAGTTATTATCTATTAATACTGGTACTTGTCCGATTGGATTGATCTCCATGAATTCATTCCGCTTTTCCCATGGATTTTCATATACAAAATCACAACTCAGCTTTTTTTCCTTGAGAAGAGCTCTAACTTTTCGTGAAAACGGACAAAGAGGAAAATGATATAAAATCATAATATTCCTCTTTTGTTATTCCAATACCTATATGTTGTCATTCCAGTACGTGACATTGGAATCCAGCTTATTTCATTATGGACATTACTTTTAACATATACTCCTAGAATCCATTGTCCATTGTATAATTTCCAAATATTTTTATACTTGGATCCCAGTACAACTGTACGAACATTGTAGTTTGAGAGCAATCCCCACCGGAAGGGTGTCATTTCAGTGATTGACACTTGAATCCAGTTCTTATTATACAACAGCCTAATGTATTCATTTAAAATTAAGTTTTCTGGATCCCAGTGTCTGGGCACTGGGATGACAGAAGAAGAGTATTTTAGGTAACAGCTGTTTACTCCAAAGTAATGTTGCAAAAGGTCTAACATATAAATTATAAGACTAATATAGAATATACCTTGCTAAAAAAAAAAAAAAGTATAACCTTTTATAAGGTATGCAGGCAAAAATTCTGTAACTTGGTCAGGTCAGAAATGAAGCAACCATATCAGAATCTTTTTGGGTTGCATACCTATTTGTACTATTTGTTTTATTCTAGGCTATGAACATAGCATTAAAATATCGTCCTAGTAGCTTTAAAGATTTAGTAGGTCAAGATATATTGGTGCGTATACTAGAAAATGCTTTTACTCTCAACAAAATTCCACAATCTATACTGCTTTCTGGTAGCAGTGGAATTGGTAAAACCACCACTGCAAGAATAATAGCTTTATGTTTGAACTGCTCATTGGGGCCAACTTTTGAACCTTGTGGATCATGTACAAGTTGTCTGGCAATAAAAAATTCAAGCCATCCAGATGTAGTTGAAATCGATGCGGCAAGTCACACTAGTGTTGAGGATGTTAGAGCCATCTTGGGAGATATTTGCTATTTACCAATAAGTTCTAAGTTTAAAGTTTACATTATAGATGAAGTACACATGTTATCCAGTAATGCATTTAATGCATTACTTAAAACTCTAGAAGAACCACCATCTAGCGTAAAGTTTATTCTAGCAACTACAGAAATAAAAAAGATACCAATAACTGTTATTGCACGTTGTCAAAGGTTTGACTTACATAACATTCCTTCAGCTAAGATAATGGAGCGTTTAAATGATATTGCACAAAAAGAAAATTATTTTATTGAAAAAGAAGCATCGGAATTAATTGCGCACCACTGTAGCAATTCAATGCGTAACGCTTTATTTTTGATGAATCAAGCAGTGCTATATAGCAAAGATGGTACAATATCCACTCAAAGTGTTACAGACATACTTGGTCTAGTAGATAGAAACGTTATATTTGATCTACTGGAAGCAGTATTAGACAGTGATTTACAGAAGGCTTTGTTAGTATTCGACAATGTGGTAAAAACAGCAAATCCGCTCAATATTTTTGAAGATCTACTGCAAACAATCCAGTTAATATGCCGTTTTTTAATTACAAAAGAGATTGATACAGAATATGAGAAGAGCAGAGTAAAAGATTTGAGTGCAAAAAAGTCTTTAATATTTTTTTCGAGATTGTGGAAGGTGCTGCTTAAGGGTATTCAAGATATAAAGGTTTCAACATGCAATGAAATTGCCGCTGAAATGATATTAATTAGCCTTTGTTATCTTTCTGATTTGCCTTCTCCGGAACAGGTGATCAAAAAAATTCTTTCACAGAATGTAGAGCAAGGAAATAGACAGGGCAGACCTGTTGCACCTTCCCCCCCTGTCATCCAAGTAGCTGACTACTCGGATCCAAAAAAATATGTGGAAAAACCCCACTCTGTTATCCCAGTGCGTGACACTGGGATCCATGTGAAAAATAAACAACAAAATTACGATTTTGATAAGATTTTGCAACTATTAAGGCGGAGTAACCAAATTTATCTTTACAAACAACTGTGTAGTAATCTACAATTAATAGATTGTAAATTTGGGTATTTAAAATTAAAAGCTGTATCTAACTTGAACGGTAATTTTTGTAATGACTTGAAAAGTTACTTAAATCAAGCTACTAATCAGGAGTGGGTTATTATAGTTGATACAAGTTATATGAATAGGGAAGTGAGTAATTTAAATTATGCACCTGCAGTTAAGGATATATTAAATACGTTTAAAGGTGCAAAGGTAGTTAATATAGAAAATAAGGAGTAGGTTGTGGATTTCAGTCAAATAATGAAGCAAGCGCAAGAAATGCAAAAAAAGCTTGCGGAAGCTCAAGAAAAGTATATTGGAAAAGAGTTTCAAGGTATTTCTGGTGGTGGTAAAGTTTCTGTATTAGTGGAAGTGATAAAAATAGGTAGCTATAAAGCTAAAAAGGTAAATATAGACTTAGAACTTATGAGAAATGAAGAAAAAGATATAGTAGAAGATTTAGTGACAGCAGCATTCAATGATGCCATCAAAAAAGCAGAAGAAGATATGGCAAATGCAACTTCTGATCTTGCAGGTATGATGGGTTTACCGCCTGGACTTAAACTTCCTTTTTAAATTTACTACTGAAGTTTGCCTTAATGCAGTAACTAAGTGTTTTCCTTTTATACTAGTACTTCCATGAAGTACATTCATATTACTGCATGAATATGAAGCAATTCACAATGATGAATGCAGATCAGAAGATAAAAAGACATTAGTGAAATAGGTGTCAGAAGATCAAGAGTAAAAAAAGTAGAGTAACTCTATTTATTAATTAATAAAATCTTTGTATTTTCCTAAAAGTTAGTTAAGATACAGAAGGTTTTGTGTTATTAAGTTAGCACTTGACTTAACTTTAGTTATTATTTAGACTGCTAAAGTGGAATTTTAATTTTTTTAACGAGGGCAATTATGCATTATAAAAAGTTTTTTTCGGCAGCTGCTTTAGTGACGTTGCTAAGCCTATCAAACTCTGCTTTTTCATCAAACCCTATTGGTCCAATAAGTGATGAAGAAACTAGCTACTACGTTCGTTTACAATACAACGGTGAAATTTTACCTTTTTATACAAAAGTTGATGGTATTACAAATGCAACAGGTAAACAAAAGGATAGTCCCTTTACAAGATCTTTTATAGCTGGTGGTGGTGCATTTGGTTATAAAATGGATGACATTAGAGTTGATGTTGAAGGGCTTTACTCACAATTGGCTAAAGATACAGCTGTAGTAAATACTTCTGAAACAAATGTTGCAGACAGTTTAACAGCATTTTCAGGATTGGTTAACGTTTATTACGATATAGCGATTGAAGATATGCCTATCACTCCATACGTTGGTGTTGGTGTTGGTGCAGCATATATCAGCAATCCTTCAAAAGCTGATACAGTTAAAGATCAAAAAGGATTTGGTTTTGCTTATCAAGCAAAAGCTGGTGTTAGTTATGATGTAACCCCAGAAATCAAACTCTTTGCTGGAGCTCGTTACTTCGGTTCTTATGGTGCTAGTTTTGATAAGACAAATAAGGATGATAATGATATCAAAAATGTTCTTTACAGCACTGTTGGTGCAGAAGCTGGAGTAGCGTTTAATTTCTAGTCTATCTTTGTCTTATTATCCCAGTGGGTTTTTCTTGTCATTCAAGTAGCATGACACTGGGATCTAGAAAAAAGAAATGTGAATTCCAGTGTTTGAGCACTGGAATAACACATTATTTATTTAATGTAGTTTTTATAGTTACACGCTAGCAATTTTAATGATACATTTAGGTAGCTGTTGTTAAGATCTCAATTAGATGTAAAATTGTGCTTTTTTAATTAAAGCTTGAATTTTTCACTGAAAATCAATATATTATATGTATAGAGTTTTAATTTAAGTTATTATGTTGACCCCAGTAGCAAATTTATGTGTTAATAGTAGCACTAATCTCATGCAATATATTGCTGAAGTGCGAAAATTTCCTATGCTTTCCCCAGAAGAGGAAGTGCGATTAGCAAAAAATTGGCAAGAATACCAGGATATTTCTTCTGCTCACAGGTTGATTACTAGCCATTTGAATTTGGTAGTAAAAATTGCAATGAAATTTAAGAATTACGGTCTATTGTTGATGGACCTGGTCATGGAAGGAAATATGGGTTTAATGCATGCAGTGAAAAAGTTCAATCCTAACTTGGGATTTCGTTTTTCAACTTATGCAGTATGGTGGATTGAAGCTTCAATGAAAGACTTTATATTAAAATCTTGGTCACTTGTAAAAATAGGTACAACGCAAGCACAAAGGAGATTGTTTTTTAGTTTACGTAAAATAAAAAAAAGAATTTTACAATACACAAACAGAGAAACTTTGAGTAAAGAAGAAATAAAAGCAATATCAAATGAGCTTTCTGTATCTGAAGAAGATGTTGTACAGATGAGCTATCGTCTGGCTTGTAAGGATCAGTCGTTAAATAATTGTATAAAAATAGGTGATGACTCTAAAAAGGAGTTACAAGATATGATTCCGTGTAATTTAGTTAGTCAAGAAGTAGCTTACCAGAATCATGAAGAAAAGGCATTAAAAGAAACAATTTTAAGCAATGCGCTGGCAAGTCTTAATGAAAGATCAAGAGACATTTTCATTAGCAGATATTTATCTGAGAATACTCAGACTTTGGATGAGCTTAGCAAAAAATATTGTGTTTCAAGAGAAAGAATAAGACAGTTGGCTGAGCAAGCAATGAGTAAGGTAAAACAACATGTAAAATCAGAGAGTTTGAAACTTGGTTTACATGCGTAGTCTTTTTGTATTTCTAATATTTTTTTCAATAGACACTCTTGCATCGGTTAGTAACGTACAACTGAAGGAAAAATATAAAGATTGGCTTGTGTACACTGCATTGGAAGATGGTGAAAAAGTGTGTTACATTGTATCTCATCCTAAGAAAAAAAGTGAACATTATACAGCTGACCGCAAGCCGTATGTAATGGTCAGTTACGTTGATAAAAAAGCAGATGAGGTGAGCGTCACTTCTGGCTTTCAGTATAATAATGAGCCTGTAGTTCTCAATATCGATAAAAAAATTAAATATCAATTGCCAATAATACAGGGAAGTCTTGCGTGGACAGATGATACAAAAATGGACCAAGATTTGATTCTAAAAATGAAGCAGGGATTATCAATGGTAGTTAATGGAAAAGTAAAAACAGCAAATGTTGATGATACTTATTCCTTGCTTGGCTTTCAAAAAGCGTACCAAAAAATGCATGACTTATGCCATACAAAGTAAATTATTGATCACTAAAGTATAAGATAGGCTGTTTTGTCTCTCAGACAAAAATATGGATATCACTTTACATAGAATATGAATATCATTTAAAATATATTTTTGAGAATTAATATGTCAAAAATTGTAGATATAGGAATCAAAGAACAAAGTTCTGTGTGTGAACAAATGCGTTTTAGTGTAAGTCGTGCAAGCCTTTTAAATACGCTATCCAGGGTAAGTGGAGTGGTTGAAAGGCGCAACGCGATAGATGTTTTAGCGTGTATAAATATCAAAGCACAATATGGTAGCATAAAATTGAAGGCTACTGATCTTGACATTTCAATATTTGCCTCACTTACTGCAAATGTATCAGCAGAAGGAGAAGTGAAAATCTCAGCACATACTTTACATGACATAGTGAAAAAATTGCCAACTAATTTGGATGTCAATTTCGAAATGAATAATCAAGGAAAATTATTGATATCCTGTGGAAATGCAAATTTTTCTTTACCGAACGTAGTTTCAAATAACTTCCCTGTTCTTGAAGAAGGTGATCATCAATACGATTTCACTCTACTAAGTGCAGATTTGGTAGACTTGTTGACTAAAACGAAGTTTGCTGTGTCGCTGGATGATACAAGGTATAATTTAAACGGGATATATCTGCATACAGATGAGCAATTTCTGTACTGCGTTGCAACTGATGGCCACCGTTTATCATGTATAAAAAGGCCTAAACCTGAAGATATCAACGGAGAATTTGGGGTGATCATTCCACGTAAAACTATCATGGAATTGTTGAAAGTATTGGGTGATTGTAATGAGATAAATATAAAACTTTCAGATAGAAAAATCAAATTTACATGTGGTGAGTATATTCTAATATCAAAATTGATAGATGGGACTTTTCCAGATTACAAAGCTGTCATTCCAACGTCTCAAGATAAACAAATGATTGTTGAGAGTAGTAAGCTTGCTAGCGTTATAGATCGGGTTTCTGTTGTTGTGTCCGATAAAATAAAATCAATTAAATTTTCATTGCAAGAGAATTTATTAACTCTACATTCAAATTCCCAAGAGTGCAGTGATGCGACTGAGTCTATAGAGGTGGATTACGATGGAGCTCTTATGGAAGTAGGATTTAATTCTCGTTATTTGCTTGATGCTTTATCTTGTATAAAAAACAAATGTAAGGTCAGCCTATCAGATGGTAATAGCGCTACAATTATCACTGATGAAGATGATCCAAGTGCATTATATATAGTAATGCCAATGAGGACTTAAGCTAGTAATCTATCTTTACTAAGTATAAGCCGTGAGGCGGTGCTGTGATTCCAGCGGCGTTTCTTTTGCATTGACTTAATATATTTAGCATTTCTTGTGGATTAGTTCTATTTTTTCCAAATTCAACTAAAGTACCAACAATAATCCTCACCTGGTTATGTAAAAAGGAAATCGCAGATATTTTGATGTATATGTGACTTCCGTTTTGTACTATATCAATATCATCGATTGTTCTGACCGGATTTGTAGCTTGACAATCTTTTGAGCGGAAGCTTGAAAGATTATGTTTTCCAAGCAGGTGTCTAGCAGCTTCACGCATGATGTTTACGTCAAGTGGGTGCAATACTTGCCACACATAACCGATTTCCAGAGCTGCAGGAGCGTAGCGATTAATTATTCTATATTCATAATATCTTTTTTTTGCTGAAAATCGTGCATGAAATGCATCATCTACAGCTTCTGCACTAAGCACAACTATAGGAATCGCTTTTAAGTGATAGTTTATTCCATTTCTTATTCTGTAAAGCTCAAATTGCCTTTCCATATTGAAATGAGCAACTTGCCCTAAAGCATGAACCCCTGTGTCAGTTCTGCCACCACAATGCAAAGAGACTCTCTCGCCACTGAAATTAAATATAGCGTTTTCTATGGTTTCCTGAATTGAGTTAGCAGAGTGTTGTTGCTTTTGCCAGCCAGAGAAACCACTACCATTGTATTCTATCGTTATTTTGTATCGCACTACAAAGTCTATCTATCTAATTTTAGGTAACTAACGTTCTTCGTTATTAAAAAACCCTTGGCAGATTGGTTGCGTTCAATTACCATGGAGACTATACAAGTTAATAAATGATCCATGGCACATAATCCAGAAGAAAGAAATAATGATAAGCAAAAAGCACTAGATAATGCAATAAGTCAAATTGAAAAAGCATTCGGTAAAGGTGCAATAATGAAGCTAAAGCAAAACCCTGTAGAAAAAATAGACACGATATCTACAGGGTCGATTGCACTTGATTCAGCTCTGGGTGTTGGGGGATTGCCAAAAGGACGTATAATTGAGATATTTGGCCCTGAGGTTCTGGTAAAACTACCCTTGCTTTGCATGTAATTGCTGAAGCACAGAAAAAAGGAGGTTTATGTGCATTTATCGATGCGGAACACGCACTGGATGTTATATATGCTCGTAAACTTGGAGTGAAAACTGATGATTTGGTAATTTCACAACCAGACACTGGAGAGCAGGCGTTGCATATTGTTGAGTATTTAGTGTGTTCTAGTGCAGTTGATGTAATAGTTATTGATTCTGTTGCAGCACTAACTCCAAGAGCTGAAATTGAAGGGGATATGGGCGATCAGCACATGGGATTGCAAGCAAGGCTTCTAAGCCATGGACTCAGGAAACTAACTTCTGTAGTTTCAAAAGCAAACTGTATATTGATATTTATCAACCAAATTCGTATGAAAATAGGAGTAGTATATGGAAATCCTGAAACTACCACTGGTGGAAATGCGTTAAAATTCTATACTTCTATAAGACTTGATATAAGAAAAGTTGGTGCGATAAAGGATAAAGAGAATATTACGGGTAATGAAACGAGAGTTAAAGTTGTAAAAAATAAAGTCGCTCCTCCATTTAGAGAGGCAAAATTTGATATAATGTATAATGAAGGCATATCAAAACTTGGGGAAATAATAGATATAGGAGCAAAACTTGGTGTCCTTGAAAAGGCAGGCGCTTATTATTCATATAACAATACGCGTCTTGGGCAAGGAAGAGAAAATGTAAAAAGCTACCTCAAGGCGAATAAAGAAATTGCAAATGAAATAGAAACAAAAATCAGAGATTTATTTAAAAATCATGATAATTCTATTACAATAGAAGAGGAACGCGAACAACTTCTAGAAGAATCAGTATTCTAATCTAAATTAGTTTGTATTGGGCAGTATTCGTTTGCTATACTAAAGTTTCACTCTCAACCGAGTTGATGAAAGCTGCGTTATCTCCTTGCAGCATTAGGTGTATATTCTTTGCTATTTTTTCCACTAAGAGGATAGCGTTATCAAAATTTTCAAATTTTGATAATACATAATCTGCTAAGCTTTTCCGATTTTCAGGCCTACCTACTCCAAATCTCAAACGCCAATAATCGTTACCAATAAAGCTATCTATAGACTTAAGTCCATTGTGTCCAGCAGAGCTACCGCCTTTTTTTACTTTTATTCTTCCGAATTTTAAGTCAGCATCATCATGTATGACAACAATATTGTCTAGCGATAATTTGTAAAAATTTTTTATTTTTGCAATAGGAATACCTGAATTATTCATAAATGAATAAGGTTTTATCAGCATGATTTTATTATTATTAATTATGCCAGAGGTTATCAAGTAATCAGCTTTATTAGAAAATGACTGAAAATTCCAATATTTGTGAATTGCGTCAATAACTATGAAGCCAATATTATGGTGAGTTAATTCATATTTACTACCAGGATTACCAAGCCCAGCTATTAAATGCACTACTCCTCTGTTTTTGTTTGAGGCTCTTCAACATCACTATCAGCAGCAGAGATTGTTACAATGGTGAAATTTTCTTCTTCATGAGCTACAAATTTAACACCTTCTGGCAATTTTACATCATTGATATGTATAGACTGACCAATCATTTTGCCAGACAAATCAATTTCTATGACTTGAGGTATTTTCTCAGGAGAGCATTTGACAGTAATAGAACGACACAAAACATTAAGCACTCCACCTAATTTGATTCCTGGTGATTTACTTTCATTGATGAATGATAAAGGTATATCTATTTTAATTTCACTACCTTTATCAACAAACTGAAAATCAACATGTTGCACAGTATCCTTTACTACATGCCATTGAATATCACGAACAAGAGCATATTCTTTTTTCCCTGAAATATCTAGTTCTATTAAATGTGCAGAAAGAGCACCTGATTTATATTGTTTAGTAAATTCCTTTGCAGACAATGTCAAATTTACGTTATCATGCCCTTTGCCATATATAACTGCAGGTATACTTCCCTTCTCCCTCAGAGCCTGCATCGCTTTCTTTTTTTTTACATCACGTAACTCTGCATTAATTGTTACCATTTCTTGCTGTGCCATCGATTACTCCTATTCAGCTAATCCTTTTTATATAATTTAATAATATAACATAAAAATATTTATTTCAAACTTCATTCTTTCACACTAATTCTTTGTGGAAAAATTTATTTAGATATATACTGAAGATTACGTAGTAAGGACTATGAGTATTGACGATCAAGTAGTTTTTAAGATTTATAAGCCAACAAAAACTGCAACACAATCTGGTTTAGGTAATACAAAATTCTGGCACCTAAAAATTGAGCCTTGTTCTTACTATATTGAACCTTTGATGGGGTGGTTTGGATCAAAAGATCCCCAAAAACAGATTGTATTAAAGTTTGATTCTCTTGAAAAAGCAGTATCTTACGCAAAGAAACACAACACAAAGTACACAATTGAAATGCCAAAAGATGTTAAAAGACTGCCAAAATCTTATGCGAATAATTTCGTATCAAAGTAAGTTTTATCGTAGTGTGTTTATCTAAAAGCCTAAATTTAAGAACATATCTTGAAAGGACTTAAGTGGTTAAGCATATATTAAAGAGTTCTTGAAGTAAGGAGAGCACGCTCATACGTCAAGCAAACAATGTTTACCTAAAATTCTTTGACATTAGCAGCTTTCTTGCCCCGTTTTCAGTAACAGTGATTTTGTAATTCTTCTATATATTAGAAAAATTTTTATTTTAATTAGCCATAGGCGCCTATTGGTTTTTAGCTAAAGTAAAGGTCAAGTATCTGAAATTCTGGACATAAAATCCTCCTGTGTAAAAAAGATTAGAAAAAAGTGCAGCGCACATATGACAGAAATTAAGCACACTTACATGCTCTGAAGAAGATACGCTACGCTTTTTGATTAAAAATTTGACTGAAAAGTCTGCAGACGAAGATAGATTTTGAGCTCTTAAAATATCTCTAACTGTAATGATAATCAGATTTAAAATATATGGAAGCAATTTTTTACGTTAATATTTCAAATTTCCCTTGCAAGATAGGTTCTAATTGTTACTCTAGGTTTTAAATTGTGCTAACGCACTGCGGCTATTTAGAGAGTTGAACCTGGCTAGCTAGTATCAAAGAGTTATTTTTTTATATATTTCTCCATAAGCTTTACAAGCCCCTTTTGGATTACTCAAATAACTTCATTCTGCTTGAAGAACTTTTATGTTGCTTTGCACTAAATTAATTTCACGTTCTATTTGTGTTAGCTATTTATTTAGTGAGTGGACATGTAATTTTACCTTAAATGACCCTATAATAAAAACATAGTTATTGAAATAATACAGAAGGTTCTTATGACAACCTCTGTATAGCTCTTAATTTTGCTGAACGCGCACGCGGATTTGCATTTATTTCTTCCGCACTTGCTTTAATCACTTTTTTGTTTAAAAGGGAGAATATCTTGGTAGGTCCTGGTTCACACAAATCTTTAAAAAGGGTTTTAACTATACGATCTTCTAGAGAATGAAAGGTAACTACAATTAATTTGCCGTTTTCACTTAAAATCTCAGATGCAGCTTTAATACCCTTTTTAAGCTCTCCTAGCTCATCATTTACCCATATTCTGATTGCCTGAAATGTTCTAGTTGCAGGGTCAATCTTGCTTTTTCCACGAAACACTACAGAACGTACAATATCCGCAAGTTCAAATGTAGTTTTGATAATTTTCTTCTTCCGCGCATTTACTATCGCTCTTGCGATTTTACGAGAATGACGCTCACCCCCATAATTATATATAGTGTTCGCAATCTCTTCTTCACGTAAAGCGTTAACAAACGTCGAAGCATTCATATGAGAATAGTTATCCATTCTCATGTTAAGTGGGCCATCACGTAGAAATGAGAATCCTCTATCTCCATTATCAAGCTGCATAGATGAAACTCCAACGTCGAAAACTATTCCATTGATACCTTTAATATTATTACTATCTAATAAATTTTTAATATTACTAAATTTCTCAATAAATAGATTTATTCTATCAGGGTATTTAACGTTCAGATCATCATAAAATTTGGTAACTGTTTCATCCCTATCAATTGCATACACTTTGCAATCAGCGGATTCCAATATTGCTTTGCTATATCCTCCAGCTCCAAACGTGGCATCCACATATATACCACCACTGTGTGGTGACAATTGCAGTATCATCTCTTTTAACAAAACTGGAATATGTGTCATATCAAGAGACTTTGTGCACTTAAATTAAAATAACTTTCTCGCCAAAAAATATATGGAAATATATAGGTATAGTATAAGAATATTTAAATATAATCAACGATATAAAAATTTAATAAGATAATATTATTAATATAACATTTACATAATTCACGTTTGAAAAAGTAAGTAATATTACTATAATATCAAACAAATTACGGAAGATTTCGTGCAACAAATAACAAAAGTAATACTATCAAGTTTAATTTGTAACACTTTGTTGTGGTATGATCACATGCTTTTCAGCCATCTAATAAGCATAATCGGAGATGTGTTTTTTCCATCAGACGACAAATTAGTCAGCATACTTAAAGCTTTTGGAGTGTTTGCAGTGGGTTTCTTAATAAGACCAATTGGTGCTGCTATATTTGGCCACATTGGCGATAAATATGGAAGAAGGATTGCTCTATTTCTCTCTATCATATTGATGACTCTATCAACCGTACTTATTGCATTTGTTCCAGGGTATCAGAACATTGGGGTACTCGCATCAGTACTGGTGGTATGTTTAAGATTATTGCAGGGTATATCTCTTGGAGGAGAGGCAGGAAATGCCCCATTTTTAATAGAGCATGCTCCTAAAAATAAAAGAGGATTCTTTAGCAGTATTGAAGTATTGAGCGCAATTCTTGGCTCAATATTAAGTCTTATAGTGGTGCTTATATGCAAAAAAGTATCCGATTTTGAATCTTGGGGATGGAGATTGCCTTTTATTTTCAGTTTTGTAATAGGATTAATCAGTATATATATGAGATATATACTCGATGAAAGCCCAGAATATAAAAAGCAGGAAAAGCCACATGAATTACCGTTAAAAGAACTGTTAAATGGCTATAAAAAACCTTTTCTAATATCAATTGGAGTTGACATAGTTGAGAATGCATCTCTTTACATATATTTAGTGTTTTTTAATCTACTTGCATCAACAATAAACACTCACTTTAATCACGCAGTAGAAATATTGAATCAGGTTGCACTTGGAGGATTGACTATACTATTTGCAATACTTTCTGATAAGGTAGGGAGAGAAAGAGTCATGAAATTTGCATTTGTGACTTTTATAGTAGTAAGTTATCCAGTTTTTTCAATGATACTAAGTGGTAATAATTTGCTCACCATAATGGCGCACGTTCTTTTTATAATCCCAATAGCTGCTTCTCTTGGTCCTGTTAGCGCCTTTATGTGCGAATTATTCCCAATAAAGGTACGATATAGTGGATTTGGTTTATCAAGAAATATAGCTTCGGGATTTTTTGGTGGTCTTGCACCATTTATATGCACAACTATTATCAAAGTTACAGGACAAGGAACTTTAGCAAGTTTTTACATGATTTTCTGTGCACTAATTGGGTTAGTTGCTATATCACAAGTTAAGAGTTAGATTTTTTCAAAAACCAAGTGTTTAAAAAATCTAATCATAAGGTGGAAAATGCCAATTTTTAGGTGATAGTGTAAATATTTCAACTCCATCTTTTGTGACTCCAAGCGTATGCTCAAACTGTGCAGAAAGTGAAAGATCACGTGTTGTCACTGTCCAGCCATCTAGCTTGCTGAGAAGAGTTTCATGTTTTCCAGCATTGATCATTGGTTCTATCGTAAAAAACATGCCTTCTTTTAAGATAAGATCCTCACCTTCATCATAAAAATGTACAACATTTGGTGGAGCATGAAAAACCTTTCCTATGCCATGTCCACAATAATTGCGTACGATAGAATATCCAAAATCTTCAATATATTTTTCTATAGCAAATCCTATTTCATTTAACTTATTGCCGGGCTTAACTTGTTTTATCGCTTCCATTAGCGCATTGTAGGCAGCATTACACAAACGCTTTGCTTTTATTGAGGGTTTACCAGTCCAAAACATGCGACTTGTATCACCATACCAGCCATTTAAAATCACTGTAACGTCAATATTTAAAATATCTCCATCTTTAAGAGGTTTATCATCAGGAATACCATGACATACAACAGCATTTTTCGAAGTACAAATTGATTTCGGATATCCCTTATAATTCAGTGGTGCTGGAATTGCACCTGCATTGATTATAAAATCGTGACATAGATCATTTAATTCATTAGTTGTTACGCCTACTTTGACGTATGGTGCAATAAAATCAAGGGTTTCAGCTGCAAGCCTGCCAGCTTTACGCATAAAGTCAAAATCTTCTTGTGAATGTATAGTTATGTTCATGTTTCTTACGTTTTTATTGTAATTTTCTGCTTTTCTTACGGATACATCAGTTTAATAATACTATAAAAATAAGCTCCTAGATCAAGCCATTTGTATATTAAGAGATAAAGACAAAAATCTAGACTGTGACTTTTGATTTAACCCAATGGTATAACTTACTTATTTTGCCATCGTGACCAAGCATTCCAGAATTATTTCTATAAAAGGTGTCAACTATTAGCTTTATAGAGCCTAAAGCAGCAGAAAATACAGGATTTTTGTCGTATTCGCCATCAAGACCGCTACAAGATTCAGGGCATCCGATACGGACTTGTTTATTGAATATATAGCTTGCAATTTCTTTCATGCTTGTGAGTTGACTGGTTCCACCTGTGATCACTACTTTATTAATTGGATCTTTCTGTTCTTGAAATTGTTCTCTTATCAGCTCAAGTATTTCCTCAATCCTTGGTCTTATGATGTTAACAAGTTCAGACTTAAACACTTGAGTTGGTTCATCGCTTTCATTACTTTGCACTGCAATACATTCATTCTCATCTATTGAAGTTACAATAGTGCTACCGTATAGTATTTTTATGCGTTCAGCATGCTCTATACTTGTGCATAGTCCATAAGCTATATCTCGGGTAATGTGAATGCCACCAATTGGAATGCTGCTTGTGTACACAAGTTTTCCTCTCTTAAAAATTCCAATTGCAGTGCATCCACCTCCTATGTCAACAACGGCAGTTCCTAGCTCTTTTTCATCTTTACTTAGACAGGCAAGGCCTGCAGAATATGCAGAAGCAACACAACCAGCCATACTTATCCCACTATTATTAGTTATACAATTTTCGATATTGGTAAGCGCTGGACGCGAAGCAGTGACAACATTAACATCAGCAGATAATCTTTTTCCATATAATCCACTGACTTCCTTTATGTCAGTCATATCATCTAAGTGATATTTCAGTGGTATATTGTGAATGATGACATTTTCTTCGATATATTTCTCAAATGTCTGAAAGACTACACGTTTTATGTCTCGGTCTGAAATTTCGTGATTAGCTGCAATTATTTCGTTATGTACGTAAAAAGATGAGATTCCACATCCGGCTACATTCACATATATCTGGTCTATAGTCTCTTCTGATACTTGTTCAGCTAAACCTACAGTTGATGAAATAGAGTAACTTGCATGCTTTGCGTCAGTTATTGATCCGCCACTTATACCTTCTGCACTTTTATAACCCGTTCCTATTATTTTATAGCTGAAATTGCTATTGATCTTAACGATGAGGCAGATAATTTTTGTTGTACCTACGTCTAAAACAGCAAAAACATTCTGCTTTGGTTTTGTTATTACTGCAGAGTACATTAGTTGACCTTATGATGCGATTCCATTTAAATTGTAGCTTCCCTGAATGAATTTATATTTCTATCATAAATGTAGCAACATTTTAATATACCTAGACAAAAAGAAAAATAAAACACAGAATTACAATTTTTATGTCTAAGTTACCAATTGTAATTGCTCCTGACGAAAGATTAACTACACGCGCCAGTGAAGTAATAGATATAACCGATAAAATTAAAGAATTAGTAAACGACATGTTTGAAACTATGTACGATGCAGAAGGTCTTGGTCTTGCTGCAGTACAAGTTGGAGTGCTGAAGAGAATTTTTGTCATGGACGTTAGTCCAGGGAAGGAAGAAGATGAGCTAGCAGGGTATGACTCAGTTGGCAAGTTTTGTATGATTAACCCTGAAATTAAGGAATTATCTGATGAACAAGTCATTATGAGTGAAGGATGTCTTTCAATTCCGGAGCAAAGCCATGAAATCAAGCGTCCAAAATATTTAACTGTAAAATATAAAAACTTAAATAACGAAGAACAGACGCTAAAAGCTAGTGGTTGGCTTGCAAGGTGTATTCAGCATGAATTGGATCACTTAAATGGTATATTATACATTAGACATTTATCTAGGTTGAAGTATGATTTGGCTATGAAAAAAGCACAAAAGGTTAAGAGGCACTATGAGTAATGAAGATCTAGAATTGTTGAAGTTCTATCATGAAGTGGGAGTTGATTGCACACTAACTGAAAGTGAAGAGGAAAAAAAAATGGAAAATGAGAGAGCTGCACAATCTTCTGTCATCGAGCAGAAAAAAGAACAACAAACCATGTTCCCAAGTGACTGGATCATTGAAGCAAGGAAGCTTGCAAGTCAATGTAGTAGTGTAGATGAACTAAGAAGTGCAGTTAAGTCATTTGAGGGTTGTGAAATAAAAAAAACTGCAACTAATACTGTTTTTTCTGATGGTAATCCGAATGCAAAAATCATGCTTATTGGTGAAGCACCAGGAGCAAATGAAGACCTGAAAGGCATACCATTTTGTGGTGCAAGCGGAATGCTGCTCGATAAGATGCTCGGTGCAATTAGTCTGGACCGCACTAAGGTGTATATAAGCAACGCGGTGTTTTGGCGTCCACCAGGTAATAGAAAACCAACTGACCTAGAGCTTGATATGTGCAGACCATTTGTTGAGAAGCACATTGCTCTTATTTTACCGCAAATTCTGATTTTTGTCGGAGGAATTGCATGTTATAGCCTTCTTGATAACACAAAGACTATATCGAACTTGCGTGGCAGATTTCATACTTATACTAACCAATATTTATCTCATTCAATTACTACAGCCGCTATATTTCATCCAGCCTATCTACTTCGTCAACCAGCACAAAAACGCTTAGCTTGGGAAGATTTGAAGAAGATTAGGGAATATCTTGATAATACCAATAACTACACGGATGTTTAGCTTACTACTCGTTATCGTCTTAGTACCGGCTAATTGAATTAAATATTGAAAAATCTACTAAACAGAGAAAAAGGCAAAAGAAAATCTATCAGCTACTACCTATTTTTTTAATTGGCGTTTTTCATTGTGTTAAATCCTTTGATAAGCGCATTTTAGCTTATGTGGGTAAAAGTTTTATAAAGACATAGAGTGCACATAGTGCAAAAAATTAAACATCAAGTATATTGAGCTTTTTGTCGCTTTATCTGCACAGACTGAAGATAAATAATATATCTTCACCCTTATTTTAAGGAGAATGGCGGAGTCCGTCAAGTAACTCTTGCCGTTGCTATAGCTGCTTGAGTTCCTATAATCACAATGTTGGTCCAATGCACGCATGGAATTTTATTTACTCTATAATATGTTGGTTTATAGTAGTACTAATGCAGAAATAAATGGAGGAGACATTGGAAAGCAATATAAAAAAATTGAAAGGAAATTTTTTAGAACAAGCAATTAGAGTAAATCATGCTGGCGAATATGGAGCCATTTGTATTTATTCTGGTCAAAAATTTATTCTTAAAAAATCTTCCATAATTGACAAAATAATTGAAATGGAGGAGCAGGAAAAAAAACATTTCCACTATTTTAATGAGAAAATCAAGGAGCAAAGAGTTCGTCCTACTGTTTTGTTGCCAATTTGGCGTGCTTTAGGGGTGACACTTGGTGTTGTAACTGCTATGATGGGTAAAAAAGCCGCTATGGCTTGCACTGCTGCAGTTGAAGAAGTGATCGGAGAGCACTACAAGGAGCAAGTCTTACATTTAGAAGATGGGGAATTAAGAGAAACCATAAGTAAGTTTCGTGATGAGGAGTTAGAACACAGAGATATTGCAATTCAGCACAATGCCGAAAGCGCACTTGGCTACAACGTTTTATCTTTGTTCATAAAAACAAGCTGCAAAGCTGCTATTTATCTCTCTAAATTGATTTAATCAATCACTATTTGACAACCAACCACATTTGCCTTTAGTTCTTGTGCTAATTGCTGCCCCATATCCTCTACTCCAATCGAATGCGTATGAATGTTTATAATTAATTTCTTAATTATTATCCTAAAAATACATTAATTTAATTCCCTATTAGAGTTTTCTTGTTGTTGTAAACATGTTTGCATAAGACTAGTAGATGGAACGTTTTTAATAGTCTGAGTTAACTCCTCAGGAATATTTTCAAAACTCTTGCCCATAACTTCTAAAACACTTTTCCCCTGTATAAGACAATTCCCTCCAAAGCTTGATTTGTTTTCTAACTTGCTAAATCTTATTTTGCTTTTCTCATCAATTTCTACTACCATTTTATTACCATCTTTCCGTAGATAAATACTAATCTCTCCTATTTTAGTAGTAAAAAATATTTCAATACCACCTTTTAAGATATCTGTGTAATTTCTTTTTCCATCTTGTGTAATTTCAACTTTTACTATACTTTCCTCAATCTGAAATATGCCAACTTCTAAATCCTTAGCTTTTTCATTATTTAAAGTTCTTGCAGTTTCAACAATACTACCTTGTGGATACTTAATATAAAAATATTTATTATCTACTTCTACTTCAAGATCATATTTATCAATTTGCTTGTTATTTTCTTTCACAATACCTTCATATGCTAGACCCTCTAGCATTTTTTTCTTACTCTTACATTGTTCGTTAAGATCATTTAAATAATTAGATCCGTAATATCCGCCTTCAATATCGCTATAAAAAGATAATCCTTTTTCTACCCCACCTTTTAACACTAAATTACGAGTGATCTTTTGTATGATATTTTTTGTAGTTGAATTGTGTGGATTTGCATGAAAGCGATTAATTAATTCTTCCATTTTTTCAAATATAAAATTTGTTACAGTCTTATTGTCCTTACCGTAATATGAGTTTAATCTTATTCCTTGATTTAAATAATCCTCTATTATGCGTTCCATGTACTTTAAAACGCTTTCTTGCTCATCGTGTTCTGTTATACCTTTTATCATCTCATCACAAAATTTTTTAACTAGAATTTGTTCATCTGTAGTCAATGGTATTTGCAATTTCGTAGAAGATGGGTCTCGCTCAAAAAGATAAATTATTGACAATTCCTCTGCTCTTTTAATAAAGTCATAACTCCTTAGATATTCTGCAACATCTTTGTTTTTTGCGTACCTTTTCTTGGTTAAATCCATATGCCTATCTTTACGACTTATAGTCGGTAATTTTGGATTTGATGAACTACTCTGTTGACTATTGAAGAACTTGTTAGAGAACTGTTCAGGCTCTAAAATAAGATTACTTTCACCTTGTTTACCTACTTTCTTAGACATATTATATACCATAACCACTAAAACTTTTTAGTGATTACTTCAATACATAGATAAGTCAATAAAAATATCTTTTTCTCTTCAGTGCTAAAAAATTGTCAAAAATCTCAAAATTGGTTAATTGCATATAACCTACTTTCTGGTATACATCAAAACTACCGTAGCAAGCTTCAAATTTGAAAGGGATTAACAAATAAAATTCTTGTACTTTGCCTCTACTAAAGTACAATCAGGCTTTATTTAATATTTTTCATGCTTGATGAAGTACGTGAGGAGTGTGGGGTATTTGGCATAAGTTACAACCAAAGTGCTGCTTTTAACTCTATACTTGCTCTCCACGCTTTGCAGCATAGAGGTCAAGAGTCTTTTGGCGTAGTAACCAGTAACAACGATAAGCTGCACTCTTATCACTTTCAAGGCCAAGTGAGCAGTGTATTTGATGATATAGATGAAATAAAGAAATCCTTACCTGGGGATTGTGCAATAGGTCATGTTCGATACTCAACAAGTGGTAGTAAATTTGGAGTGCAACCCATGTTTGGCAAAAGTGGCAAATTTGGGGATTTTGCCATAGCACATAATGGTAATTTAATTAATATTTCTCCGATACGCGAACAATTAATTAAACAAGAGTGCGTTTTTCAGTCAGATATTGATACAGAAGTAGTAGTGCATCTGACAGCAAGCAGTGAAAAAGATAGCTTTTTAGAGAGTTTTATATATGCATTAAAGCAAATACAAGGTGCTTATTCTTTTGTGGCAATCAATCAAGAAGTAGTTATTGGAGTACGTGATCCATCTGGAATCAGGCCTCTTGTTTTAGGAAAGTTAAACGGTTCTTACGTTCTTGCATCTGAAACTTGTGCTCTTGATATAATAAATGCAGAGTTTATTAGAGAAATAGAACCAGGCGAATTAGTTACCATCAGTTCGGATAGTAAGCTAGACTCAATGTTTCCTTTCCCACAGCAAAAATCAAGTTTTTGTATTTTTGAATACGTTTACTTCTCGAGACCAGACAGCATAATGGAGAAGAGGTCCATATATGATATAAGAAAAGAAATAGGAAGAATACTTGCAGAAGAGAGCCCACCAAAAAACAATGTAGATATGGTTGTACCAATACCTGATTCTGGAATACCTGCAGCTATTGGATATGCAAAGCATTCAGGATTACCTATGGAACTGGGGATAATTCGTAATCATTACATAGGAAGAACTTTTATACAACCCACCGCTGAAGTACGTAAAGTTAGAATAAAATTAAAATTCAATGCTAATAAGCACACTTTGAAAGGCAAAAACATAATTTTAATAGATGATAGTATAGTGCGTGGTAGTACGCTCAGAAATATAATAGTTATGCTAAAGGATGCGGAAGTAAAAGAGATTCACCTCAAAATTTCAAGCCCACCAATTAAGCATTCTTGTTTTTATGGAATAGATACTCCAGAGTGCAAAGATTTAATTGCTGCAAATAAATCTGTAGAGGAAATTAAGGAAATTATAGGAGTAAATAGCCTAGCCTTCTTGAGTATTGATGGACTATACAGGGCTGTTAAAGAAGAAAAACGTAACAACGCTACACCGCAATATTGTGATGCTTGCTTCACTGGTGACTACCCAATTGGTAAGTAATCTATTATTAATGAAGGTGAGGTTTTTTCTATGTTATATTAACAGTTTTAAAAATAGATTTTTTGCATAACCATATAGTTTTTGCCTGGGCGTCATTTGAGTGAAAACTACTTTACAAATTTCGTCATTCCCTTTACTATGATACTAAGAGTAGTTATCCTTGTTTTTGACCTGCAGGCTCAATCACAAAATTCAGTAAAAAAACTCAAATATTTATTGGCAAATTACACACAAATTATAGCGGCTGCATGTCTTTTAAATTTTTTCTACATTCAGCCAAATCGCGCTTATTTTAAGCGTTAGCACATTATTACAATGCCAATTTAAATTATTATAGGGTCAAAACTCGTTACACGGGGACTTTTTTGCCTTTTTTCTTCGTTTAGTAAATTTCTTAATATTTGTAACTAAAGTAATTTTAGAGAGGCGTTATGTAAGTAGCTGACACACAGCTGTACGAGCATTCATTTTTGAAGATAGCAAAGGTGTCATTCAAGTAGCTGACACTGGGATCCATCTCTTAATACAGCCTCATCAAAAATGTTGTGTTTTAACATAAAATTAACTGCTTCTATGCTCATAAACTTAATATCCAATCAAATTTCCTGGATTCCAGTGTCACGCACTGGGATGACAAGGGAGGGACTACTCGAATAACACCTTTATGGTGGCTTAAGTCACAAGTTCGTGCAATGATGGTGCTCCTTAAAGAAGCACCATTTGCTAATGTTTTGAAGCTTTAATGCTTATTATAAGCATGTATTTTTTGTTGCATCCCATCTTTTACCATCAGGGCAAGCAGTTGCACCATCTTTACAAATCACACCACCTGGTACTATTTTTGAAACAACTACAGGTGCACCAAAAAACACAGCAGTAAATGCACCAAGTGCAAAAAGCGCTGGCCATGGCATTCTGCCAAATATTGCCAGCAAAGCTGCACCTATTATCACTATTGTAATCATAGGTCCGCCTATACCGTGAGTATAGCCTACTATTTTGCATATTGTATTGGTTGTTGCATCATCAGTAACAGCAGCAGCAAAAGCATTATCAAATGCAAAGGAAAGAATTAAAGCTACAAGTAGAAGAAAGTTTTTCATTATGCCTCCGTATTTAACGCTGGATTATCTATCATTTTGATTAAATTTAAGTAAACGGTGAGGATTTTTTGCTTAAAAGTATGCTTTATTTCATTTAGAATATTTTTCTTAGTTTATTTATATTACAAGTGCTACAGAAATTTTATAGTATCGTTTATTGCCTTTATCGTGCTTTAATTGACACAATTTATAATGATGGAGTGGAGCATGCAGGGTATCTATCATTTTTAATCCTGTTATCAATATTTCCTTTTCTTATTGTTTTAATAGCCATGGCATCAACGTTCGCAAATTTCTTAGATCAATACAATGTCGGCTGGGCATTTATTATTGATAACATGCCACAGGATATTTTATCATCTTTGATGCCACGTATTAGGGAGATAATATCAGGCCCTCCGCAAAGCTTATTAACCTTGGCAATTGTAGGCGCTGTTTGGACTGCCTCATCAACAATTGAAGGATTTAGAACGATATTGAATAAGGCCTATAAAGTTCCGGTTTCATCGCCTTATATATGGAGAAGGGTGCTCAGTATATTACAATTTTTAGTAATTACGCTTGTTACAACTCTGACTATAGTATTTTTTACATTAGTGCCAATGTTAATTGATTTTTCTTACCAAGGGCTAAGTTATACTAGATATTTACTTATTGAGTTTGTGCTTTTTACTATAGTATCTTGGCTATATTTTACATTGCCAAACATAAAGCAAAACTTATCAGACGTATTTCCCGGATCTTGTGTGGCTGTTATTCTTTGGACGATCTCTGCTTCAGCTTTCAAGCAATATTTAAAAGCTTCCTTTGATCAACTGAATTTGATATATGGAAGTTTAGGTGGTGTGGTGATGTCGTTGCTATTTTTTTATGTGCTAAGTTTGATTTTTATATATGGAGCAAAATTTAATTTTCAGCTAAAATATTTCAATGAATCTTGCTAAAGAGAAAGAAATGGGTAAGTTAGAAGGTAAAATAGCTTTAGTTACCGGGGCTTCAGGTGGAATAGGCTCTTCTGTTGCAAAAAGATTTGTAAAAGAAGGTGCATGTGTGATTCTGATTTCCAGATCTCTTGATAATCTCAAGCCATTGTATAACGAAATTGAAGAGCTTAAAGAAGGCTCTGTGAAACTAATTCAGCTTGATCTTTTAGACTTTGAAAACGTAGAAAAACTGGCAAATATGATAGAAAGCCCAAAATTATCAGAATCTGGAACACTTGATATACTGATTACATGCACTGAAATTTTAGGTAAGTTGAGCTCTGTTCATGATTGTGAGCTTGAAGATCTACAGAACGTAATGAATACAAATTTTACTGCCAGTTGGTACTTGCTAAAAAATTTGGGTCCAATACTAAAAAAGTCTAATGCTGGAAGAGCGATATTCATGACCTCAGAGATAACACTTTCTCCTTCCTCTTATCCATATTGGGTACCATATGCTGCAAGTAAGGCTGCACTAGAAGTAATGGTGAAGATATATGCATCTGAGACAAAGCATACGAACTTATGCATAAATGCCGTGTATTCGGAAGATCCTATCGATAGTGAAATGTATAAGCAAGCATTTTCGGGAAAAGATATATCTGAATTAGTATCGCCTGAGAAGTTAACAAATAAATTCGTAGAGTTGGCTTCTGATGACTGCAGTATATCAGGACAAATCTTGCCACTTAGCAAATCTACCGAGTAAATTACCATAGTATCTGCAAAGATACCGTTAAGCCCACAACTGTATGAACATTGTGATTTGAGTCCACTAGGAAGGATGTCATCCCAGTGCCTCTATGGTGTCATTCCAGTCTGGAATCTAGTCTTTATTGTGCGGCCACTTATTTAAAGTTAAGTTTTCTGGATCCCAGACTGGGATGACACCTCTGGTCACTGCCGTCATAAAGGAACCAGTGTCAGCTACTTGAATGACATCATTTGCTGTGCAATTTACCTTCAAAAATGAATGTTTGTACAGCTGTGTGTCAAGCACTGGAATCTGCCACGCAAATTGCAATGTTCGTACAGTTATGCGTCAAGCCTAAAAGTAGTTAGCTAATAGGTTTAATAAAAATTCACATATACAGGAAAGATTGGTAACATTACTTGAATAGAGACCGTTATTGTAATTATGCCGAAACGCACAGATATAGAATCTATATTAGTAATAGGAGCAGGCCCAATAGTTATAGGTCAGGCATGCGAGTTTGATTATTCTGGAACGCAAAGCTGTAAAGTATTAAAAAGTGAAGGTTATAAAGTCATTTTAGTTAACTCCAATCCTGCAACTATAATGACAGATCCTGAATTCTCTGATGCAACTTATATTGAGCCGGTACTGCCTGAAATCATAGAGAAAATTATAATCAAGGAGATGCCAGATGCAATATTGCCAACAATGGGCGGGCAAACAGCACTCAATTGCGCAATAAAACTTGCAGATGATGGAGTGTTAGACAAATACAACGTAGAATTAATAGGGGTAAATAGAGAAGCAATAAAAAAAGCAGAGGATAGAGAGTTATTCCGTAAGTCCATGGATAGAATAGGACTGAAATATCCCAAAAGTATTATTATAAAAAATCAAGAACAAATAAAAGAGGCTTTGGACTACATTGGATTACCAGCAATCATCCGCTCATCATTCACCCTTGGTGGTGCAGGTAGCGGCATAGCATACAATAAAGAGGAGTTTTTCAATATTGCAGAAAGTGCTCTCAAAATTTCGCCAATAAATGAAGTTCAGATAGATGAATCAATTATCGGCTGGAAAGAATATGAAATGGAAGTTATCCGTGATTGTAAAGATAACTGCATAATAGTCTGTTCGATAGAAAATATTGATCCAATGGGAGTGCACACCGGAGATAGTATCACGGTTGCTCCTGCTTTGACTCTGCGTGACGTAGAATACCAACAGATGAGAAATGCATCTATAGCAGTGCTAAGAGAAATTGATGTTAGTGCCGGTGGTGCAAATGTTCAGTTTGCAGTGAATCCTAAAGAAGATGGAAGCCTCGTTGTAATTGAAATGAATCCAAGGGTTTCTCGCTCTTCTGCGCTTGCTTCAAAAGCAACAGGTTATCCTATTGCAAAAGTTGTAACTAAACTTGCTATCGGCTATTCACTCGATGAGATACGTAATGATTGCGCTCCAGTTATACCTGCTGCATTTGAACCAGTGATTGATTATATCGTCACTAAAATTCCTCGTTTTGAATTTGAGAAGTTTAAGGGGACGAATTGTGAACTATCAACTTCCATGAAATCAGTGGGGGAAGTGATGTCTATAGGCCGCACTTTTAATGAGTCACTGCAGAAAGCTTTTCGTTCACTTGAAACTGGTCTTACAGGACTTGATGAAGTATTTCCTGAGAACATTGATATTGATCACGTAAAATCTCAATTAGCAAAATTGCTACCAAACAGATTACTGATTGCTGCTGACGCAATGCGTCACGGAATTAGCATAGAAGAAATAAATTCGATTACAGGATATGACTTATGGTCTTTGCAGAATATACAGCAAATTATATTAGCTGAACAAAAAATCAAGGAAAACGGCCTTCCTGAGACTGCATATGAAATGTTAGAGCTGAAAAAAATGGGGTTTTCAGATGCAAGATTGGCAAAATTAAGCAATAAGAAAGTAGAACAGATTGAAGCAATGAGAAAAAAATTTGGTGTTAATCCAGTTTATAAACGTGTAGATACTTGTGCAGCTGAATTTGAATCGAGCACTGCTTATATGTATGGCTGCTATGAGGGTGATGTTGAAAATAAAACGGAATGTGAGGCGAATATTTCGGATCGAAAAAAAGTTGTCATTTTAGGAAGTGGTCCAAATCGCATTGGTCAAGGTATTGAGTTTGATTATGCATGCGTACATGCAGCTTCTGCCGCCAAAGAAATGGGGTATGAAACAATAATGATTAACTGTAATCCGGAAACCATTTCAACTGATTATGATACCGCTGATCGTTTATATTTTGCCCCACTGATTGCAGAGGATGTGCTTGAAATACTAAGCAAAGAGCAAGAAAATGGCACACTGGTTGGTGTAATAGTTCAAATAGGTGGTCAAACACCTTTAAAGTTAGCCAAAGTGCTTAACGAGAGAGGTTTCAAAATTCTGGGAACTTCGTTTGATTCTATTGACCTTGCAGAAGATCGCATGAGATTTAAAAATCTTGCTTTGCAACTTAATTTAAAACAACCTGAAAATTCTATCTGTCATTCAGTAAAAGAAGCGTTAATCAACGCAGAAAAGGTGGGGTTTCCACTAGTAGTTAGGCCATCATATGTCCTCGGCGGTCAGTCTATGTCGATTAGACACGATACTCAGAGCTTTAAAGAGTATGTCTTGAATCAAACCAAAATTTTTGAACACGGGTCACTGCTTCTTGATAAATTTTTAGTCAATGCAGTTGAGGTTGACGTTGATGCTGTATGTGATGGGAAAAAAGTTTTCATTGCAGCGGTCATGGAGCACATTGAAGAAGCTGGTATCCACTCTGGCGATTCAACATGCTCAATACCGACAAATACATTGAGTGACGAAGTAATAAAAGAGATCGAGCTCCAAACTGAAAGAATAGCTCTTGCACTAGAAGTGAAAGGTCTGATAAACATTCAGTTTGCTGTTCAAGAGAGTGATGTATACATACTTGAAGTGAATTTAAGGGCTAGCCGTACAGTTCCTTTTATTTCCAAGGTAATCAATATTCCTATTGCAAAGCTTGCCACTCAGGTTATTTTGGGTAAAAAATTGAATCAGGAAAACAAGCCTTTCAATCATTTTGCAGTTAAAGCTGCTGTTTTTCCATTTACGCGTTTTTCGGGAATTGACACTTTACTTGGTCCTGAAATGAAATCAACAGGAGAAGTGATGGGAATTGACTTATCTTTCGGAGCTGCACTTGCAAAAGTGCACATGGCTGCAGGATACAAGTTACCAACAGAAGGAACAGCTCTGGTTTCAGTAAAAGATGATGATAAAGAGTATATATTGCCTGTTGTACGAATGTTGAAAGAACTGAGTTTTGAAATATATGCCACCAAAGGCACAGCTTTGCATCTGAACAATAACGGCATTGCTGCAAAAGCTGTAAATAAAGTGAGAGAAGGCAGACCCCACATAGTTGATATGCTCAAAGATGGAAAAATAAATCTAGTAATCAATACTTCAAAAGGTGTGAAATCAGTCTCAGATAGCAAAGATATCAGGAGAACTGCTATTTTGCAAAATATAGCTTATAGCACCACAGCTTCTGGGAGTAAAGCGTTAGCGCTTGCAATTCAATATGTAAAGAATAGCAAATTGGAAGTGAAATCATTACAGCAGATACAAAATGTTTAAATATCAAGACTATAATAAATTATTACTTATTTCAAAATGAGGATCGTGTAAGCTAAGGCGAGAGAAATTTAATTAAAGGATTTTTGTGTCAGTATCAATATATAATTGCCTTGAGCGTTTGTTGAAAGGCTTTGTACTAATTTTCTTGATTCAAACAATATGCTAGACTTTAACTTAAAAATCTTTGTAAGTGATCACGACTGAAAGGTGTTTTCATGCATTTTTTACCTGAGTGCAAATAAGTGTAATTCATTGAGTTTCCAAAATTGATAATGAAGAAAAGCATTACTCGTCTAATAAAAGCAATTCAATACTCCTGTGAAGGAATAAAATCAGCTTTTATATCAGAAATTGCGTTCAGACAGGAGTTACTACTTTTTATAGTATGTGTTTCAACTTTGTTTGTTTTAGATGTAAGTAATTTAGAACGTGCAGTAATGGTAAGTAGCCTATTTTTGGTGTTAATTGTAGAAATTATTAACACTGCTTTTGAAACAACAATTGAGCGTATTTTAAGTGAACAACATATACTTTCAAAAAAAGTGAAAGATCTAGGTAGTGCAGCAGTTTTTCTCTCATTAATTAACTTCTTGATAACATGGATGATAATATTGATATGAATGTTGTTAAGATATATTTTCAAATTCACCGATTAAGACTTGCATGTCTTGTGGTAAATCAGAAACAAATTCTATATATTCTTTACTTTTTGGATGATATAAGCCTAGCGTGTGAGCATGTAGTGCCTGTCTATTGAAATTACGGATAAAGTCAGAGTTTTTAGCATGTTTTTCACTTTTACTACTATTTTTTCCGTAAACTTGATCACCAACTACAGAATGTCCTATGTGGCTCATGTGTACTCGAATTTGGTGTGTTCTGCCTGTCTCTAAAGTACATTTAACCAGGCTTGCTTGCCCTATAATTTTCTTCACTGAATAATGAGTGATTGCTAATTTACCTGCTGTTTTTGTGACACACATCATTTCTTTATTACTGCGTTTTGGAGCAATATGGGTTTTTACTGTTCCTTGCAGATTAGGTAATGCTCCCCAAATTACTGCTAAGTATTCCCGTTTTATTTTACGATTTGATAGCAGTTCAGACAAGAAGCTGTGGGATTGTTCATTTTTTGCAATTACCATGAGTCCACTAGTATCTTTATCAAGCCTGTGAACAATTCCTGGTCTTGTATTTGTATATGGAATTTTGCCAAGGTGAGCGATCACTGCATTCAGGAGTGTATCATTGTTTGTTCCAGCACCTGGGTGTACTGTTAATCTACTTTGTTTACTCAGAACTATAATGTCCCCATCTTCGTAGATGATATCAAGCTTTATATTATAGTTAGGTTCAATTGATGTGGATATGTCAGGTTGAACGAGATGTACTATATACTCTTCACCTGGTTTTACTATGTGGTCATTATTAATTATTGGCGTGCCAAGTAATGTTACCCGCTCATCTTGTATCAATCTTTGTGCTTTACTGCGTGATATGTTACACTTTTTAGCTATGTAAGTATCTAGCCTTAATTTTTTTTCGTCACTATTAACATTTAAGGTTATATCTATGGTCACTACCCTGCGCAAGCTACTTTGAATGCTGCATGAACATCTGGATTCACAAAATCAACTTTTGTACTAGGTTGAATTTGAAGGCCGTCTTGTTTTTTAATATGGCAAATTGTTTGAGAGCCATCTTTCCAGTAAATTATTATTTTATTATCAAAATCCCGTAGCGTTAACTCCCTCTTTTCTTCTTTTTTATCTTTTTCTTCTAGCTTAATAGACTCTAATAAATAATATAGAAAGCCACTTGCTTTACCGTTAACTTTTTTTCTCCATTCATCCATTTTTTCTTGTTCAGATAATTCTTTTTCCAATTTTGCATTTTCTTGCTCCAGCTCTTTCATCCTTTTTTTTGATTTTAATAATCTATGTTTTTCTATTGCTTTTTTCTCTTCATCTCGCTGTTTTTCAAGAGAAGTAGCAGTAATACTGCCTTCACTGCTATTAGGTTCGGTTGATTGAGTTTGTTTATTCTTTAATTCTTCTAGTTCATCTTTTACTTTTTTTAGCTCTTCCTCTAATTTCTTCCTTATCTTTTCCGCCTCTTCTTTTTGCTTTTCCAACATATCTATAAACAAAGGATCATCACTAACTGTGCTTTCCCCAGATTTAAAAAAGCCAACAAATCTGCTTGGTTCAAATCGCTCAACCTTATCTTCAGCGATTTTAATAGCATTATCTAAACTAGAAAAAATACTTTCAATGTTTAGTGAACTTGCTCTTTTTACCAGCCCTTTAGCTTCACTTAAAATGGGCGAGATTTCCTTGTGCAACTCATCCAAATCTTCTTTGATGTCTTCTCTGACTCTTCGTAGATGAACAAGTGTTTCTTTAATTTCATCATTTGCAGGCTTTAGAAGCTTATTATCGAGTAGACCTTTAACTTCATCTAACTGCTTATCAAGTGAGTCAACAATTTTATCTGTAAAATCAGTCAAGTGCTTATCAAGTAATTTTATCAATCGAGATGTAGAATCATTTACTTCCTCATCTTTTGTCTTTTTTTCCATTACTGATACAACCCCACCTCTTCTGAATGGAAAGAGAATATCCAAATTATTAAACTTTTTAACAATATTATGATTATTGTTTATCTCATTGTTTTTTAGCTTGCTGAATGTTATACATATCCCAACAATAGCAATGATACTAGCCAGTGCAACTATGGCCCATTCCAAATCCTGAACATTGGCAAAGCTAAATCTATTTTGTATTAACGCACCAACTATGATTGCAGCACTAACTACATATGGTATGGCAAGAAAAATGTCCTTATTCTTATTCTCTTGTCTTTGATCATCTAATATTTTTTTTTGATTTTCAGAGATTGGCAAAATTATTGAAAAGCTTGCTTTTTTGTGACTTATAAAACTTAAATTTGGTTTTATCTCTATTTTCAGAGCATTTTCAGCGATTTCACTTATCTCGTTGTCTTTGCCACCTCTAATTTTATCATTTATTAATTCCTCTATCGGCTTTTTTCCTTCTTTTATCTTCTGCTTATGCATATATCTCATAGCAGAAGAGGCTACAAAAGTTGTTAAAAGAATAACAGAAACCAAAGTGTAAATTGGCATGAATGTTGGGTTAAAAATATCTGTAATAAAGCTTAAATTATTACTAGTTATTATTATTGCAGCTACATAAGCCAAAGAAAATTGAAGCCAAGTATTTACAGCTGCTATAGGTAAAGTGTTACTTACAGAATATTTCTTTGTTGCACGCCATAACCTAGGAAAAAAACCAATAGCATCATCTATTTTGGCAAAATTATGATCTACTTTAACATTGAAAGGATTTGTTGTATCTAAAGGCATAAATTTCCTTACATCCTAATTAAGTAATTATATATAAATGATACTTTAAAAACAAGTTTTTGGCTTATGCCAAGGACGATTAGAACGCACTTTACTAACTTTATACCACTATCTGTTAGCCAAACAGAGTGTGTGCCATATGCCTCTAAGTCAGCATATTTGATGATTTTAGTATTGCAAGCTGGATAGTTAAACTTGCTTAACTGAATTACTAGATCGACATTGTTACAATTTTCTAAAATATCTTCTCTTTTGTGAGCTAGCAACACTGACTTATTATTTCCTTTATTATATATGCAGTCATAATCATTACATTTTAGCCTTTTGTTTGAATTACTGAATTTAGTATGATTCACAATTTGATTCTGCCCGTTTTGCTTTGCCCACGTTTTGACAACAAAATTTCTGTTTTTTCTAGTAAGGGAATATAGTAAATTGTCATCTTCTTTTACAGCAAGATTATCAGCACTGACTAGAATATCAGGAGTTGTATACATAGCCCTAGAGAAAATACCTAGCACAATAAAGAAAATTCCAAAGAAACGCCAATTCCTTTCCCACAAGCATAACCATAATAGCCCAAGCGTTATTATAATAATTAATGAGGCAGGAAAAGTGCGAATAGGAATAACCAAATACTGAAGACTGGCAATTGCGTTTGTTATATATAAAACGCTGTCAATTGGGCTTTCCATGAGAGGCGTTATAATCCACTGAGTACCTAAAGGAATCAATAAAACATAGATTATTCCAAGTGGAATAATAATGAGTGTAACTATTGGTATAGCAATCAAATTTGTGATAATGCCACTGATTGAAAAATAGTTAAAATTGTATATTGTGTACGGAACAGTTGCTAAACTTGCTATTATTGAGCTGATCATTATCGACACAAAATATTTTATTATTTTTATTTTGAATAACTTATTAGCATTGATCTGATAGCTGGCAACTAGTGCCAAAACAGCAGAAAATGACATTTGAAAACCTGGCTTTAAGATTGCTTCTGGCTCCACTATGAGTATCACCGAAGCAGCAAACGCAATTGCTATTAATCCTCGATATTTCCTTTCTATGATTATTGCAACAAGTACCAAGATCACCATGATGTAGGCACGCTGAGCAGAAATTTGCATACCGGTAATCAACAAATAAAAGGTAGTTGGCAAGATAGTAAAGAATGCAGATATTTTTTTAGTGTTATATTTAAGAGTCAAAGTTTCAGATATTGCAAATAAATTACGGAATACTATAAAAAATAGACCAGCAACAAACGATAAATGTAAACCAGATATAGCGAATAAATGTGCTATACCTGAATCTCGTATCGCATTCATAGTTTTTTGATCTATCCCGTCTTTTTTGCCAATTAATAATGCAGAGATTATGTCCGCGTGTGGCTTTTTGGTATTTTGCTGTAGGTTTTCATAGATATATTGACGGAAAGATTCTATATACTCTTGAAATTTTCTTGCTTCAGCCTTTTTGTACAGGACTATTTTGCTTGTTGCAAAGCCTGTTGCACTTATTTTCTGATAATATGCTATTCTTGCAAAATCATATGCATATTCCGAAGGCGCAATTTTTGGAGGAAAGAGTTTTGCTGATAATTTTACTTGATCCCCTATTTTAATGCCTTCTTCCGCTTTGGTTCTAACTGATATTCTGATGTTATCCAGCTTGAACTTCGTGTTTTTTATTTCATAAAGCAAAAATTGCTCATACGAGCCCTTGTTATTAATATCCTTCACTGTAGCAACAATATCTTTCACATACCTTTCCTTATCAAGAATGTGAGTATTAACTGAATCTGTTCTGAATTTGCTGGCTGTAAATCCTATGAGCACTGCAATTAAAGAAATGCATAATATTGCGTATTTCCTGTATAATATTGCAATCAGAATTAGTATAGGTGAAAGCAAGAGAAAAATAGATATAGTGAAAGCACAGCTTGGTTCAAAATTTAATGAGAAATAGGTTAAAATTCCTGCACACTGAAAAACCGGGAACCACAATATCAAGTTATATTTTTCATTGCACAGATTGTTATGTATATAATTTACTATCATGTTAAGAAAGGTTAATAGATATATAAATATATGTAATAGTGTGATTTTATTCTTTTATTTATTATTATTACGCATATAATAATAAATAAGCAACGACGCGGGATGGAGCAGCTCGGTAGCTCGTCAGGCTCATAACCTGAAGGTCGTAGGTTCAAATCCTACTCCCGCAACCATCTTTCAATTGTACAAACATTGCGATTTCTCTTATTATAATAGCAATGGTATTTCTAACTCAAAGCTTGTTTTTGACCTGTAGGCTCAATCGTAACATTCAGTAAAAAACTCAGGGTATTTATTGACAAAATTATAGCGGCTGCATGCCTTTTTTCTTTTTTCTTATTACATCAATAATTTCACTATACGCTTTATTGTTGTCTTTATCTGCAATTACAGTAATAACATTACATCTATTAGATTCTTTTACAGCTATTTCTTGAAATCCTTTTCGAATTTTATGATAGGAATCAATGCTCATTTCTTCATACTTATTTTTATCCTTTGCTCTGCTGAGTCCAACTTGAACATCAATATCTAAAATAAATGTGATATCTGGATATTTAATTTCCACTAATTTGTGTAAGTCTCTTATTAGACTCAAGTCAACACCTAGTCCATACCCTTGATACGCAATAGTTGAATCGATAAATCGATCACAAATAACTGTCTTTCCCTCTTTAAGAGCTGGCAATATTAATTTTTTCATATGTTCGTGCCTCATCGAGATAAGCAGCAAGAGTTCAGAAATAGGATCAATATTATCCTTAAGTAGTAATCCTCTTATTTTTTCTGCAAAATCAGTACCACCTGGTTCTCTAGTCAATACGACATTATTTTCACCGTGAATTTGCTTGAAATAATTTGCAAGTAACTCAGACTGTGTTGTTTTACCAGAACCATCTATTCCTTCGAAGGTTATGAACATAAATTTTATAATTACAATGCTAAATGCAAACAGTGTACATAGAAACCATTTGACATTTAAGCAATAAGATCATAAATTATGGTATACAATTCTCTATGAGCTATGGTTACGCTAGACACTCCTAAGATAGATTTAGACTTTAATGCAAAGAATTTTAATCTCCTGGGAGTGGATAACAAATATTATACATTAAGTGACTGCTATGGGGAAAATGGTCTCATTGTAATGTTTATATGCAATCACTGTCCTTACGTTCAATCAATTATTAGCAATCTAGTAAGCGATGTTAATTTGTTGAAAAAAGATTATCAGGTAAACACCGTTGCAATCATGCCAAATGATGTAAATGAGTACCCAGAAGACTCCTTTGAAAACATGATTAATTTTGCGAAGGAAAATAAGTTTACATTTCCATATTTGATTGACAATAACCAAGAAGTAGCTAAAGAGTATGGTGCTGTTTGTACCCCTGATTTTTTTGGCTTTAATTCCAAACTAGCCCTCTGCTATCGCGGGCGTTTTAACAACACAAAAAAAGAGAAAGTTCAAAATTACGAAGTAGGAAGTAGTGATTTATTTCAAGCCATGAAATTTATTGCAGAAACTAGCAATCCTCCAGTTGACCAAAAATCAAGCATTGGTTGTTCAATAAAATGGTCTAATTCTACAGGTTAAATATTATGCACAGCGGCTCTCAGCATTTGTTTGATATTATAATTTTACTCTCTGCTGCTGTGTTTATAGTCATAGCGTTTTGGAAAATGAATATTAGCCCAGTACTTGGTTACTTTGTTGCAGGTGCATTGATTGGTTCTCATGGATTTAATCTGATACATTCAGTTGAAGTAATGGATAACTTTGCAGAGTTTGGCGTAGTTTTTCTATTGTTCATTATAGGTCTTGAATTGACATTTGAACGCCTTATCGCTATGCGTAGGCATGTGTTTGGGTTTGGTTCCCTTCAAGTTATAGTTACCATGATAGCAATATGGTGCATTGCTCTTGCCTTTGGAGTAAATACAAACATGGCAGCAGTTATCGGTGGTGGACTTGCACTATCCTCAACAGCAATAGTGTTGCAGGTTCTGCAAGAAAAGGGTTCTCAAGCAAGCCAAGTTGGTAGATTGTCAATAGCAGTGCTACTAATGCAGGACTTTGCAGTGGTACCTCTAATAGTACTAGTGCCCCTGCTTACTGGCAATTCTGAACACAGCTTAATAAGCTCGTTGGCAGGCTCATTAGTGCAAGCAGCTATTGCATTGGTGTTGATATTTGTAACTGGTAGGTTATTACTGAGGCCATTGTTTTCGGTTATTGCCAAAATGGAGAGTAATGAAATCTTTATATCAACAACACTTCTGATAATATTAGGATCAGCATTTATTACTGAACAATTTCATTTATCAATGGCATTAGGCGCATTTGTTGCTGGGTTACTAGTTGCAGAAACAGAACACAGGAATTCGGTAGAACATGCAGTATTGCCATTTAAAGACTTATTTCTTGGTTTATTCTTTATGACTGTTGGCATGTCTATTGATATTGACCTTTTACTCAATAAGTTACCACTCGTTACTTTATTATCAATTATCCTTATCGTTTTAAAGACTTCCATTATATATACATTGTGTAGATTTTTTGGATTTAGAAGTGCACCTGCAATACAAGCTGGATTACTGCTTGCACAAGGCGGTGAATTTGCATTTATTTTATTCCGTTTAGCAGATGAATTAGATGTACTATCAAGTGAAATCGCTCAAGTGCTTATGATGGTAACTACAGTAACTATGGCTTTTACTCCTCTTTTATCGGGAATTGGAGACTGGATAGCAAATTCATTTAGCACTGAAAAAATAATACTAGACGATGAAGCAATCGAAACAGACACACAAGATCTTTATAACCACGTAATAGTTGCCGGGTTTGGTAGAGTGGGATATATGGTAACGAAAATGCTTACTGCGGAGCATTTAAGTTATGTTGTTGTAGATATTCAATCAAAAATAGTGAAAGAAGGAAAAAATGACAGTTTCCCTATATATCTTGGAGATGCTACAAGATATGAAATTTTAAAATCAGTAGGAATAGAAAGAGCTCAAGCTCTTGTGGTTTCAATAAAGAACGAAGTCACTATAAAGAAAATAGTTTCTCTAGTTGCAACAAACTTCCCACATGTAAATATTATAATACGTTTACCAGATTTGAATAATGTGGAGGTTTATAAAGATCTAGGGGCTAGTAAAGTTATTCCCGAAACGTCTGAAATTGGATTGCAGCTAGGTGGAGCAGCATTAAGTTTAAGTGGTATTAGCGAGAGCGGAGTTACATCTTTAAAAGGTAAATTTAGAAAAGGCAACTACAGTATGTTAAAAGACCTTGGTAGTGATAAAGATGAATAATCCTCTATCACTTTAATTAGTGACCAGAAAAACACATTTAATTAAGCAACTATACTCTCTAGAAAGGTGAAATTGACCTTATTGTAACTATGAACAAAATAATAATAAAAAAATTTGGTGGTACTTCGCTAACTGACTTAAATCGAGTTGCAAATCTAATAAAAAACGATATTGAAAAAGGTTATAATGTAATTGCTGTTGTATCCGCTGCTGCAGGATTCACTGACCAAATGGCTTTTCAAGCCAGGCAAATTTCAAATTTAAATTGTAGACAAGAGTTATCAGAGTATGATGTCCTGCTTTCAGCAGGAGAACAAGTCTCTTGCGGGTTATTAGCTATCACTCTTCTGTCTGTTGGAGTTAATGCTAAATCATGGCTCGCCTGGCAGTTACCAATTCTAACGGATAATTTTTATTCTGAGTCTAAAATAAAAAAGATAAAAATTGACCATGTAAAAAGATCTTTTGCTGAGGGTTATACTGCTGCAATCATTGCTGGTTTTCAGGGTATATACGATGATAGAATCACTACTTTTGGTAGAGGAGGATCTGACATCTCAGCAATTGCCTTTGCTGTAGTCTTTGGTATTAGGACTTGTGAAATTTTTACTGATATTGACGGAATATATACAGCAGACCCAAAAATTGTTCCAAGGGCACGCAAGCTTAAATCTATCTCTTACAATGAAATATTGGAGATGTCGTCATCTGGTGCTAAAATATTGCATAATCGTTCAGTACAACTTGCAATGAAGCATAATATTAAGGTGCAAGTGTTATCCACTTTTGAGGAAGTAGAAGGCACTACAGTACTACACGAAAAAGATGTACTGGAAAGATACTTAATTACTGGAATAACTTATAGCACTCACGAAGCTCTTGTAACTTTTACTAACTTTGCAAATACTCTGGATACTTTAAGAGATATAGCAGGAGCAAACGTTAAAGTTGACATGATACATGGGTCAAGCTTTTTGATTTCTAAATTTGATGTTGATTTAATGACAAAGTTATTGAACAAAAATGAAAATTATGTCGTAAACAATAATATAGCTAAAATTTCAATAATTGGTATTGGTGTTATGTCTAACACTGAAGTGATGTACCGCACACTCAAGGTTTTAAGCGAAAAAAAGATAGAAATACTTGCTGTCACAATGTCCGAAATCAAGATCAGTATAGTTGTTCAAAAAAAACACGCTGAGGCTTTAATTAGAGATTTACATACCGAATATGAGCTTGATGTATGACAGCACGCTTGAAATTTATTTACTTGATAATTCAAAAAACTTGAAAGAGCAAAGATAGTTATTGAAATTATCTTGATTTACATCGGTTATCCAAGTTTGACATTGAATGCTTAACACCTCCTCAATTAACACCTTTCTGTAATCTTTATCCAGATGAGACATTATATCGTCAAGCAGAAGAAGAGGTGCTTTATTGTAATGAATACACCTTGCTTTTACACTAGATAAGATGATAGAAAGCAGTAATAGCTTTTGCTCTCCAGTAGAACAAAGATTTATTGGCATGTCCCCTTTTTGGCAAAAAACCCGAAAATTATCATTATGTACAGAAAAGGTTACTCTACCAGTTAATGAGTCTTTTTCTCTATTTTCCTTTAGACGATTCTGAAAATATTCTGCAGTATCGTTCAAAGTTAGCTGACTGCTAAATTTCAAACTTGCCTTTGGAAAAAACTCACAAGAATGGTTATCAATTGTGCCCTGTAGTATTTTTAAAACAGACAAACGCATACGTAAAATATCAACTGCATTGGTAGCCATGACGTTTTCAAGGCTAGAGAGCCAATTTTCGTCTAAAATATTCTCTCTAAGCAGTTTACTTCGCTCATGTTTAGCTTTCCTGTATTTCATATAGCAATAAGTGTAATTTTCTTCAAACAGTGAGACGATACGGTCTAAAAATTTTAATCTGTCACTCGGAGAATTAAGAAGAATATAGTCCATTTGTGGAATGAGCCATATTACATTGGATATTCTATACAGAGATGAATAACTTGATTGTGTTTTTCCATCAATTTGTATTAGTTTATTATTAAGATTCTTTCCTATACCAATTGAGTTAAAGTATGTTCCATTAAAAAAGTCATAATGCACTGCCCAATCTTCATTACTGAGTCTATTTTGCATCTCACTAATTTTTACTTTTTTCATGCCATTACTTTTAGCAAGCAATGAGATTGCTTCAAGTATATTAGTTTTACCAACACCATTTTGACCAGATACCGTCTTTATTGTCAACAAATTATTTAGCTAAAAAGAATAAAAAATAACAAAAAGTTTTAATTTAGGCTGATACCTTCTATAAACTAGTGTAACTATTTATAAGTACTTTCAGTTTGTGTGGCGTACTTATAAATAGTTACACTAATTTTTTACTGTGCCTTCTTAGTTTTATGAGAATTGTTTTACAAAGTTACTAAGCAACTCTGTTAAAGTCAATGTGAGAGGCAGTGCATCAGTTATACGTTCAGCGAATCTGTCTCTTATAAAACAAGCAGCAATTGTAACCAGGTAATAAAGATACTCAAGAACATCTAAAGTTTAGTACAAATGACAAAATATATTCTCTCAATTGATGGTGGTGGAATAAGAGGAATTATTCCAGCAATGATATTATCCGGAATAGAGCAAAAAACGGGTAAACCTATTTCTCAAATTTTTGATTTATTGGTGGGTACTTCAACTGGTGGTACTATTGTAGCAGGATTATGTAAAAAAGATAGCAAAGGAAAGCTACAATATTCAGCTGATGACTTGGTTAATCTTTATCAGGAGTACGGACCTTATATTTTTAAGTCTTCATTTCTAAGAAGATCAATATTTTCTTGGATTAACGGTGCACAATACCCCAGTAAAAATATTGAACATGTACTTCATAAATATTTTGGCGATGATATCCTTAAAAACACTTTAAGTAATGTGTTGATTACGAGTTACGATATTCACAATAATTGCCCATTTTTCTTCAAAAGCTGGAAAGAGGATAGAAATTTTATTAAATTAAGGGATGTATTAAGAGCAGCAACTGCAGCACCTACTTACTTTGCACCTAAATATTTAAAAATCAACCAAAAGGAAATGGTATTAATAGATGGAGGAGTTTTTGCCAATAATCCAGCAGCATGTAGCTATGCAAGCAGCAGAAAGCTATTTCCTAACGATGATGTAGTACTTCTGTCCATCGGCACTGGCAGATCGTCTCATTCCATTAAATACCTCAGATCGAAAAGACTTGGCAAAATATCCTGGATTAAGCCATTGATAAACGTAATGTTTGCCTCTGGACTAGATTGTGTAAATTATCAGCTAGACCAGATTATTAACAATAGCTATATCAGAATTCAATCGCAGCTAAAAGTAGCATCAACGGAGATGGACAATACAACATACGAAAATATCAAGTGTTTAAAAAAAGAAGCACAAATGATGATTGAATGTAATCAAAAAGCAATAGATAAATTCTGTACAGTAGTATCATAAACTTTAACCTTTTAATCTAGAACTCGCATTTTTGGACGTTTCCTTTTAAGCTTCAGTAAACCTCCTAACTCTATAGTTCTTGATATGATCTGGATTAAAAGCCTTCCTTGAACTTAAAACACCAAAAACTATATGGAGTAATTTACGCATTGCAGCTCCCACAATGGCCATATTATGCTTGCCTTTCTCTTTTAACTTCTCACAAAAAGTCATAATGATAGGATTGTGATTTTTAGCTACTATAGCAGGAAAGTACGTTGCCTTACGTAATATGCGTGAACCGGTTTTACTTAATCTGGGCTTGGCATGTACAGATGAGCCTGATGTTATATTTTGTGGTATAGTTCCAGCATATGCTGCCAATTGCCTGGCATTTATAAAAGTTTTTATATCAGGAATTTCAGCTAAAATAGCTATTGCTGATTCTTCTCCTATGCCTGGAATAGTCAATAGAAGTTGAAAATTTTCCAACAATTCTTTGTGTTGATTTAATAGTTCACGTACGGAGTTTTTTATTGTTTCTGTTGATTGTTCTATGTTCATTGCAAGGCTTTCCAAAGCATTTACAACTTCTTCAGGAAGTCTCTCTTTTTTTTCTAAATGATTATTTGCTAGTGTTAACTCATCTTTTAATGCATCTGAGCAACGATAAAGATGTTTTAATTTTTTCTTTTCAGGAGAAGGTGGTGTCCAACGAGAAGGTTCCTGTCTTTGACAATAATCTGCAATAATCTCTGCATCATACTGGTCATTCTTTTGTCGTTTCAGCTTACTCCTTGCATAAGATTTTATGCAATAAGGATTTACAACACTAACGAAATATCCGGCATTGTGGAGAAATTCAGCCAAAGCTTCACTATAGCAACCAGTAGCTTCCATACAGGCTTTTACCTCTTCTATGTTATGTTTTTGTAGAAAGTTTGCCAGGCCTTGAAATCGAGAATCATCGTTTTTAAATTTCCTTTTTCTAGTTTCACGTTTTCCTTTTTTACTTATAAACGAAAGAAAAACGTCAAAGCGTTCTTTTGAAACATCTATACCAAGAAAGTTGTTGATCATATATAACTCCATACGTTACTATTTTAAAATGAAAAGTAAGGCTTACCTTGTGAATACAGAATTAGAACCATTGAGGTCTTTCTACGATACCGTCCAGCCTATACTTTTGAGAAGGGGACTCTTATCTGGTCAACAGATTTTATATCTAAGTTATGACTCAGAGTTCTTCCCTTCTCCACCTAATGCTTAAGCTTAAAACACTAGATGCTTTTTACAAGATACAAGTTATTACAACCGATCTATCGTCTAAATCCAGTTCGAAATTTGAATGACTACGGAAATTATGTAATTTCAATTTTTTTATATAGCAATGGGTAGCCATTCTTTAATTTATATTCTGCTTACTTCCTCTAAAACCTCATCAACATGTCCACTCACTTTTACATTTTTCCAAATCTTCACTACTTTACCTTTTTTATCTATTAAAAAAGTAGTACGCTCTACTCCCATATACTTTTTGCTAAACATACTTTTCTCTACCCAAACACCATACTTTTCCAACATTTCAGCATTTTCATCAGAAACTAAAGAAAATGGCAGAGAATATTTTGCTTTGAAGTTAGCGTGGCACTTAACGCTATCTTTTGATACACCAATTATCACTGTGTCAAGAGAAGAAAAATTTTCTATATTGTCTCTAAAGCCTTTTGCCTCCATTGTGCAGCCCGGAGTATCGTCTTTAGGATAAAAATAAAGAACTACATTTTTTTTATCAAAAAATTCACTCAGTGATAAAATCTCACCAGAATCTGTTGGCAAGCTAAAATCAGGTGCATTATTTCCTATTGTTAATTCCATACTTTGCTCCATTATTAACACTTTTATGGTACTATATTATATTGTAATAGGAAGGGAGGATAAATGAAAGTAGCTTTTCAGATGGATGAAAGTATAAATTTTGAAGCTGATACTACATTTTCATTAATAAAAGAAGCGCAAAGAAGAAGGTACGAAATTTTTGTTTATGTACCTAATAATTTAGCACTCAAGTTAAATCAGCCAATTGCCCTTGCTCAGAAAGTCAGCGTTGATGATTGTAGCTTCATTTCAAAAGAGGATGTAGTAATCAACCTAAATGAAATGGATATCATATTTATCAGACAGAATCCACCATTTGATATGCGGTACATTACAACAACCTATATCTTAGAAAAGACTACTGCGTTAGTAATAAATAATCCAACAGAAATAAGAAACTGCCCTGAAAAATTAATTACTTCACTGTTTCCAGAGCTAATTCCTCCAACTTTGATCACTGAAAATATATCGATGATTAGAAATTTTTGTCACGACTATCAAGATATCATCTTGAAACCACTATATAGCTATGGAGGAAATGACGTAATAAGAATACAAGACCAAAATAGCATTCAAGTGGTAGTTGATCTCATGATTGCAAAATATGAATGTCCTGTAATTGCACAAGCGTTTTGTAAAAAGATAAATACAGATAAAAGAATACTGCTACTGGATGGAAAGCCAATAGGAGTAATGAAGCGAGTTCCAAAGTCTAGCGGAGAAATCAGAACAAATTTGAGACTCGGAGCAAGTTTTGAGCCTGTCCAAATGAATGATAGAGACAACGAAATATGTAATAAAATTGGTCCTGAGCTAAAGAAAAGAGGGCTAATATTCGTTGGCATTGATATTATAGATGACTTCCTTCTTGAAATTAACACAACTTCGCCTACGGGAGTAGTTTATATCAATAAGTTGTATAGTAAATCACTAGAAAAAGAACTATGGGATGCATTTGAAGAAAAAGCAATTCGTCAACTAAGTTCTTGAGCTATTGCCTTAATAAATTCAGTAACTCCATTCCTTATTCTTGTTTTCTTAGTATTATTAGCCATATCAAGCAATTTTTGACAATTTTGCAATAAATCAACTAGCAACTCTCCTAGATTCTTTTTCGCGTTACTATTTTGCTCAACCATTACAGCTGCTCCCGAATCTTCAATATGTTTTGCATTATAAAATTGATGGTTATCTTTTGAGTGAGGATAAGGAATATATACAGCAGGACGCTCAGCAAGAGTAATCTCTGCTATTGAAGTTGCCCCCGCTCTGCTAATTACCAAATGAGCATTGGCCAGTTTATTTTCCATATCATCGAGAAACTCACTTAACTCACAATCAATTCCTTCACTTTTGTATAGACTCTTGACCTTGTTTATATTTTTCTTCGTACATTGCTGCGTTACTCTAATCCTCTCTTTTACTTCAACAGGTAGATCACAAATTACGCTGCTCACTACATCATCAAAAAAATTTGCACCCTGACTGCCTGCTATTATTAACACGTTTAAAACTGTTTCAGCTCTAGAATAGCCTTGTGCTTCTATATCGACAAAATTTCCTGTAAAAACGCATTTACTACCTTCTGCATACTTAGTCTCTGGAAAGCTAGTTGCAATTAATTTTGCACTCTTGAAAAAGAATCTATTTACTCTCCCTAAAACTATATTTTGTTCATGTAAAATTATAGGTATAGAAAAAATCTTTGCTGCAAAAAGAGTTGGAAAAGAAGCGTAGCTACCAAAACCAATGATTAGCTTTGGTTTTAATTTTCTTGTTTGATACAGTGCTAATACACAACTATACATTAACAAAAAGAGAAACTTCAATTTGTTGCCACTTGGCTTGCACAATGGTAAAATATAACTTTCTATATTGATGGTTTTTTGATCAGTGAATAATATACAATTGTGCCCTTGTACCTTTAGTGCTTTTGCTAAGGTTATAGCTGGAAAAACATGCCCACCTGTACCGCCTGTTGCTAGAATAATATCCATCTGTAAATAGCAATTTGATAATAGATTATTAATCATTTTTTAATAATCTGCATGTAAAATTTTATTAAGCTTTATGATAGTTGAGTTAAAAATGCCTGAAAGTAGCAACAGCAAAAACGTGAAAAACAAGCCTCAAGAGCAAAGAGAAGGCGGAAGCGGAGGTTTTATAGGATTATTAAAAAGCATAACAAAAGCTCTTTTTAACTCAGTTGTTGATCTACCTCAGCAAGAACAACTCAATAAAAATATTGATAGACAACAAGGTTTAGACAGTAAAAGAAAAAGCCCAGAGGATCTTAATCAGGAAAAAAAGCTTGAAGTGAAAGAAGCAGCTGAAGGGTTAAAAGAAAAGTTAGAAAAATCTGATATTGGTAATCAATCTATTAGAATTGAATCGCCTAATCAGGATAATTGTAGCTCTAAAACAATGAATCGTTAGCTTAACTATTTAACGATTCATCATCTGCAGCAAGTACTGATTCGTGTATAATTTCCGAAATAGTTGGATGAGGAAAAATCGTAGATTTTATGTCGCAGTCTGTTCCCTCTAGTTGCTTTGCAAGAGCGAAATTGCTAATTAACTCTGTTACTTCCGCTCCTATCATGTGAGCTCCAAGAAGTTCGCCTGTTTTTTTGTCTATAATTGTTTTCACTAAACCTTCAGTTTCACTTAGTGCAATAGATTTACCATTAAAGTTGGAGTGAAATTTTCCTACTTTTATATCGTATCCACTTTTTATTGCCTGTTCCTCAGTAAGGCCAACGCTTGCTACTTGCTGATGAGAGTAAGTGCAATTTGGTATGCACTCTTTTTTTAACTTATGAGCATTTTTACCAGCAATTTTCTCAACACAGATTACAGCTTCATGACTTGCTTTATGCGCTAAACATGGGGGACCAGCTACATCACCTATTGCATACACACTTGATTCACTTGTTTCATACCACTCATTCGTTTCAATGAAACCAGAAGGACTCAACTTAATTTTTGTATTTTCTAAACCTATATTTTCAGTGTTTGCTTGAACGCCAACTGCAACAATTACTCTATCGAATTCTTTATTATCACCACTACTTAGCTGCACTTGAACAGAGTCTTTATTTTTAGTAAAAGTTTTTACACTATTGCTCGTATATATTTTTATTCCTTGTTTTGTAAATATCTCTTGTACTAAATTTGAAATGTCTTTATCTTCCAGCGGCAAAATAGTGTCTTTTACTTCTATAATTGTTACATCAACCCCCAAAGTACTATAAAAACTTGCAAATTCTATTCCTATCGCACCAGAACCTATGATTAGTAGCGATTTTGGTAACTTCTTTGGAGTCATAGCGTGCTGCGCATTCCATATTAAATCTCCATCCGCCTCTATTCCAGGTAGATTTCGCGCTCTAACACCTGTTGCTAAAATGATATGATTGGAAGAAATTTCCTCCTCCTTTTTGTCATTAAGAATTTTTACAGTACGATTACCTGCAAGTTTACCAAAGCCTTGATGAACTTTGATGTTATTTTTTTTCATCAAATATGCAACACCGCTTGACAATTTATCAACAACGTTTCTTGAGTATTTCACTATTGATTGTATATCAAAACTTGCATCCTTTACTTTTATGCCAAATTCTTCTGATCTTGTTATTAACCTATAAATTTCAGATGCTCTAAGTAGCGATTTTGTTGGTATACACCCCCAATTTAAGCATATACCACCCAAATTTTCTTCCTTTTCAACAATTGCAGTTTTAAATCCAAACTGTGCCGCTCTAATTGCTGCTATATAACCACCAGGACCGCTGCCTATAACTGTAATATCATACTCATTCATCAGCTTTCTTCGTATTCAAAAAGATTATATATAACAGATGGAACCCGTATGATCAATGCTCAGGTGCATAGAAGCGGCTTGACAAATCTTCCCACTTTTCTTCTTATACCAATAAGAGTATTTATCCTTATTTTTAATCTCCGCGGGTTTAACAACAAAACTCAGATATTTATTGGCAGATTACATAAAAATTATAGCGGCTGCATGTTTTTTAAATTTTTTCTACTTCAGCCAAAACACGCTTGTTAGCACATTATCAATTTACATTATTAAAACTCGCTATATAGGGATTCTTTTGCCTTTTTTTTACTTAGTAAATTTATTAATATTTATAGCTAAAGCTTCAGGCCAGCACTTGATGCTGAAATCTTTACTACAAATAAGCATATTGAGCACAAAATTATGCTAAAACACAACGTTTTTGGTGAGACTATGGACAAACTGAATCCCAGTATCTGGGCACTGGGATGACAAGAAATAGGCTGCTTGAATAACAACGAAAGGTTATTTGGATGATAGCTACACTTCCAGTGTCAGCTACTCGGATGACAAGAAAGAGGGCACTGACATGCTGAACCATAATGTTCGTACAGCTGTGCAAGAATCAGTGGGTGTGACTTGCCAAATTTTTAAATTACGGACAGCACCAAGTAACGCACAAGTACAGCGTCTATACCAATTATTGTTGTACCTTATTTCTTTCTCCACAATACATTTTACCTGATAAGAATAGAGCTACTATAAGATAAATAAGATTCCATGTTGCTAACGAAACACCAAAGATATAATGAGGTCTGTCACAAGACGGAGAGTAGTTAGGGTTTAATAGATTATTTCTTAGCTCTTCTATGCTAACGTTACCACTTGCTTGCTCTGTACAGCCTAAAACATCATGAAATAAGTGGAGTTCAAGACCTACATGATAAAAAGATATTATTGCACCAATGAGATAGCTGCAAAACATCGCATAGATTAGGATTTTGTTTTCTTTGAACATGTACGCAACTGCAAGTAGACCTGTAACATAGTAAGCTACTCGCTCGTATATACATAACTTACACGGTATCATATTGAAAAAATAGTCTAGCACATATGCAAAAATTAAAGCGACAGCGCTTGATAAGAGAAAAATTATAGAACTGTTATTTACATCTGACATAGTTAATGAATTACTACAATATCTGTGAAGAGTCAACTCTTGTTTGACAACGTTTCATGTAACGATAGAACACTAAGTACTATGTTACCACTTTTACACCCTATACATATGTTCGCCGTTGTATCAACTATGTTTTTTAAAAAATTTTTTATTGTGTAATTTTGCAACTTGATCCAATCATGTAGGTAATAAAAATCCATTCGTCATAGGAATAGAATTTTATGTCAAACAGCTATTGCCTGCTTAAGCCAATGAATATGTGAACAAGCACTTTAAGTTTGTGTGGACGCACAATATTCATTTCAATTACTGCTATGTAAATTTTAAACATTCAAATTAATTGCCTCTTTAAGCCTTGCATTAGCAATTACTATAATTTTACGCATTAGAGCTGTTATAGCTACCATCTTCTTCTTACCACTTTCAACAAGCTTAGAATAAAAGGTGCCAAGTGCAGATTTGGACCTTGCAGCAGACATGGCAGATGTAAAGAGCTTTGAACGAACATTACTTCTACCTCCTATAATCCTTCGGTAACCAACAGTTTTACCACTTTCCCTAGGATGAGGTGCTACTCCGGCAAGACTTGCTACTTCTTTTCTACTTAAGTAGCCAAGCTCTGGCATTAAACACAAAAAATCTTGTGATAACTTTTTGCCTATTCCAGGAACTGTTTTAAGGATTTTTTGACGTTGTTGTAGCTCATGGCTTTCATCAATAATTTTTTGTATAGTGTCATTGAGTTCGTTTATTTGATTATTGAAAAATTCAATGGTCTTCTGGCAACTTTCCTTTATATGGTCATTTTCAGGAGCTTCCAGTCTACACTTTTCCTGAGCTCTCATTTGCGTAATGTCATCACGACGTTGACAAAGTGCAACCAGGGTTGATTGTTCTTTTGATTGTAGGTACAAATAGAGAGAGAGTTCTATGGCGTTCAAATCCATATTGAGCAAGAGCCCTCGCATCTGATTTATCAGACTTTGCTACAGTTCCGTGAGACAAGATAAAGCTTTTTACTTTACGAGTATTAGCTCGATGTACTGCAATATTCTTGTCAATAAGAAAATGTGACAAACCAAGCTCATATTTTCCTGTGTTTTCCAAAGTTACTAAAGAATTAGGTAGAATATCTGAAAACTTTTGAAATAATTGTTGCCAAACATCAGAATCATTGTCAAATTTGACAGCGTTCTTCTGTTTGTGAATTGCAACGACATTTTTAAATTTTCCGATATCAATGCCAATAAAATTTTGATAAGATGTAACCATAACAAACCTCGATAGTTTTAGTTAATTTAAGATTGTAAACGGGTGCATATATATGTCCCAAGCAACTATTCAAACGTATCGAGAGATGGGCTAGTGTACCTTGATTTAAACGGTTGTAGTACCAATATTCTTCCGGTCGCACACGCCCATGATAGTCCTATTCCTATAGTGAGTAGGGCTATCTTTCCCTCTTATCCTCTTTTATATCACATTTTCAACTTACAATTGGTTCAGTAATCAGCCCTTTCATATCAGTTGCAACTCTAGTATCACTATCTATTTTTGCAATTTCTTCTTTGGTATACAATTCATCCTTGTTTTTCGTCCAGCTATTGTCATATTGAATATCAACTTCTCCTCCATTGGTTTTGAAGCCGAATATTTCTTCTATAACTGATTTTTTGTCAAATGAGTATTCATTAGAAAGACTGTGACATATTATAACATCTGTAATTGTGTAAACATAAGATGGTGCTGATCTAAGCATAGGATAATATGTTTTAAATCTTCTCTTAACTTCATTATAAATTTCCGTAATCTTTATTCTACCAGCATCACTTACAGCAATGATAGCGTTCTCAATATCTATCATACCGCTGTAGCTGTGGCCTGTTCCTTCATTTTCAGCAAGTAGAAAGCCCTGTTTAGCATGAATCTCACCAATTTTCTTGTCTTCTGTAGGTAAGATATCAAAATCAAAATAAATCATAGGAGACTTCAGTGCCAACAACATAAATATACGCATGCTGTCTATCTCAACACCAAAAGATAATCTTTCATCTTCTGGAATAGAGTATAGATCTCTAAAATATTGAGACACCTTGTATAAAGGACATTTAGATTTTTCAATTTGCCACATTTTTTGTAAATGAAAGCTAAACTCATATTCCCCTAAATCCAGCTCATTAAAATCTATAAGTTCTATATTTTTGTTTGGGTTAAATTTTCTGTTTGATATTTTATTCTCCAACTCTTTACGTTGCATAGGAGTAAAACCAGATCCATTTATTACTAATTTCACTACACGTGTACTTTCCCTCTTTGCCCATTCGCTCAATCTCTCCACGTATTTTTCTGGGATTAGATATCCATATTTTCGGGGAAGCCACTGAAACACTAAGGGTGTATCAACCGTGAAAGTATGTGGAGATCCAGGCCTTAAATCTTGTCCTTTATAATTCATAGCAAAAGTACTAAATAAGTTAATACTTTGCTATATAATATTAATTTATCAACTACTTATTTAAGTAATATTATTTATTTATTAAAAATATTACTTAAATAAGATTACCTACTTTACATAGGGATTTTTGTTCTTTTTCAAAAGTAATCTGACTGGTACGCCTTCAACAAAGAAGTTTTTTCTAAGACCATTAGTCAAATAACGTTTATAACTCTCATCAACACTTTCCGGGACGTTGCATACCAAAGAAAAAGCTGGAGGTTTGGTGCCAATTTGAACAATATACTTCATTTTAATTGCTCTACCTTTTATAAGTGGGTGAGAATGTTTTTCCACAGCATCTATTAGCCAATTATTCAGTTTTGCAGTGCTGATCTTCTTGTTTAAGGATTCACTCACTTCAAGACACTTATCTATCACATCACCACAGCGCATACCTTTCAATGCAGAAATTGTTACAGTTGGCACTTCCAAAAATAACCGAGTCACTTCCTGTTGTTTGACAAATTTTATTAACTTACTTCTGTCATCCTTACCTATTAAATCCCACTTATTTAAAACGATGATAATTCCCTTCCCCCCTTTAATTGCAGCTTCAGCAATTGATAAATCCTGCTGCTCAACGCCAAGCAAGGAATCTAGCATTAAAATCACTACATGAGAGCGCTTTATTGACTCTATACTTTTTTCAACAAATCTTGATTCTAAGTTATCAACAACATTTGCCTTTCTGCGGATTCCCGCAGTATCGATGAGAGTGATTAATTTCCCATTATGGTCGTATGAAATATCCACAGAGTCACGCGTGGTACCAGGTTTTGAGCTTACTATTAGTCTATTTTCTGCAAGTAAACTGTTTAAAAAAGTTGATTTTCCAACGTTTGGGCGACCGATGATTGCAATCCTCAGTCTAATGGACTCACTTTCAGGCAGCTCAGTTTTTTTGTTAAAATCTTCAATAACACCAGCTAATACATCATAAAGATCAATCATACCAAGATTATGTTCGGCTGAGATGTACACCGGACCTATGAAGTTGAAGAACTGCAAATGATCAACATTTTCCGATTTATGACTTTCGCATTTGTTTGCTATTAGTATTACAGGTTTGTTCGTTTTTCTCTTCAGCCACTTTGCAAACTCTTTGTTCTGCTCATTTTGCACTTTTGCATCAACAAGAAAAAAAATTACATCTGCGCTTAATAAAGAAAACTCTATTTGTTCAATAACTTGTAGTGAAAAACTGGTTTGGTCATTCCATCCTCCTGTATCTATAACTTTAAACTCTAAATCACTAATTCTTCCAATTCCTTCACGCCTATCTCTCGTTACTCCTGGAATGTCACTAACTACCGCTGCTTTTCTTCTTACTAGCCTATTAAATAGAGTTGACTTGCCTGCATTTGGAAGGCCTATTATGACTATTTTCAGCATAGTTTAAGAGCGTATTTTATACATAGTAAATTATAATCAAAATTTTTTAGTTTAACTATTGACTTGATAGATTATATACCTATCCTAAAATTAGGATATTTTATCTTAAGTTTATTATGTAGAATTGGAGGCGCTATGCATAATGCAAATGAAACTTTAATAATGAATTTCGATCAAGTTGCTCAATTAACTCCTCAAATTTATAAATTAGGGACACCTTATAACAACAGGACACGTATATATAACTATATAATTTTAGCTAAAGCATTGGAGAATCTCAATGATCCATCCCGGTCACATGCAAATAAGGAGCTTTTTTTGAGTGACAATGATGAAGAAACTAAGAAATTTCTGAGTGTAATTCGAAAAGGAATTGCTGAATATACAGGTAATGATTCTATAGATGTGAGGTTGAGAGGAAAAGAAGATAAATCATTTACTGCATGGGTATCGTTAAAAGAAGGCAGAGGTGAGTTAAAATTTGATAACTCATTTTCTGGTAAAGCCTTAAAGGATAGTAATCCAAAAATTGGAGCTTTTACATTGGTATCTCCAGAAGATAAAAGGTTGGTGCGTGTTTCACAAAGTGATGATGGTGTAAGGCTTTATCAAATACTAAATGAGTCTTGTATAATTAAATTTAACTGGAAAGTGGGTGATAGAGATTGCAGTATTGCTTTAAATATTAGTGAAAATGGTAACGTATTTTGTACTGATTTAAGTGATAATATAAGTCCTGAGGACTTCGAGGAAAACAAAGCTGTAAAAATAAAAATTGGCTATTATGAGAATAAGAAGATGGATAAATATAATGACATGACTCTAGCAAAATTGGTCTCATTGGCTTCAAACTTACAAGGAATTGAAAGAGAAGTTATAACAATTAATCCATCAACAGGTGTAACAAGTGCAAGTGCACAGAATGTTAGTGAGTCTCAGCATTCTCAGAATATTAAATAGAAATTGCTAGCGCATTAATTATCGTACACATACACCGTTGCATGCAGCAACGGTGTATGTGTATAATCAATAGGATTTGTAAGCTCAATAAAGTTTACAACCAATTTGAAAGTTATTTTACTACATGCAAGACTCTGAAATACTAGAAACTCTAAAGATCAAAACATTAGAAGCCGAAAAAGGAGGAGGTCCTGATAGAGTTAACAAGCAACATGAAAAAGGAAAGCTAACCGCTAGAGAAAGGTTGAGTATATTGCTCGATGAAAATTCATTTCAAGAGTATGATAAGTTTGTGAAGCATCACGCAACTGATTTTGGCATGCAAAATGCTGATTTTTTAGGTGATGGAGTTGTAATTGGCCATGGTACTATTTATGGCAGAAAAGTTTTTGTTTATTCTCAGGATTTCACTGTCTTTGGTGGATCACTTGGTGCATCACATGCAAAAAAAATATGCAAAATTATGGATATGGCAATTAATGCCAGGATTCCAATTATCGGACTAAACGATTCTGGTGGAGCCAGAATCCAAGAAGGAGTAAATTCCCTTGCTGGTTACGGAGAAATTTTTCAAAGGAATGTAAATGCATCAGGCGTTATACCACAAATCTCTCTAATCATGGGCCCATGTGCTGGCGGTGCAGTTTACTCTCCAGCGCTAACCGATTTTATTTTCATGGTAAAAAATAGCTCATACATGTTTATAACCGGACCAGATGTAGTAAAAAAGGTTACATACGAAAACGTAAGCCACGAAGATCTCGGTGGAGCAAAAATTCATACGAGCAAAACAGGAGTAACAGATTTTGCATTCAATAATGAAGTTGAAATGCTACTAGAAATGCGAAAATTCTTCACCTTTTTGCCAGCAAATAATCAAGAGTTGCCAAAAACTGTACCGATCTGCGACTTAATTGATGATGTTGATGAATCTTTGAACACTCTAGTTCCTAGTAATCCTAATACTCCTTATGATATGTATGAACTCATTGAAAAGGTGTGTGATGAAAGGAAATTTTTTGAACTAAAAACCGATTTTGCTCGTAACATCATAATTGGCTTTGGCAGAATTGGAGGAAATACTATTGGTGTTGTTGCAAATCAACCTATGCACCTTGCAGGATGCTTGGATATTGACTCTTCAAGAAAAGCTGCAAGGTTTGTAAGATTTTGTGACGCATTTAACATTCCCATCATCACACTTATTGATGTTCCAGGGTTTTTACCTGGCACGAATCAAGAATACAATAATATAATACAACACGGAGCGAAACTGCTTTACGCTTACGCTGAAGCGACCGTGCCGAAAATTAGCCTTATCACTAGAAAAGCGTATGGTGGTGCATATATTGTTATGAACTCAAAGCATTTAAAAGGTGATATAAATTATGCTTGGCCAACCGCTGAGATAGCTGTAATGGGCCCTGAAAGTGCAGTTGAAATTATATTTAGGCATGAAAAAGACCAGCAAACGTTAATCAAAGAATATAAAGAGAAATTTGCTAATCCATTTTTTGCTGCATCACATGGATACATTGATGACATTATAGTGCCAAGTAAAACAAGGCATCACTTTCACAAAGCATTAGAGCTACTTAAAAACAAGAAAGTAGAAAGAATATGGAAGAAGCATGATAATCTTCCTTTGTAACTTTCCTCTCAGTCTTTATTGTAAGGTCTACAGTGCCGTTACACCAAGACTAGCGCTTGGATTACCAATAACGCTAACTTTTGGGTTCTTTTTTCTACAATATATTCTTACCTTAGCTAAAATTTACTTCCGCGTGTTTTAAATCTGATTATAATTACAATTAGAGATATTTTTAGAGCTCAAAAATTTATCTTTGTCTGCAGACTTTTTTTATTAAACAATCGAACTCATACAAAAATGTAGCGTATCCTCTTCAGCGTATGTGGGTGCATACACACATACTTAATTTCTGTCGTATGTGCACTGCATTTTTTTCTAATCTTTTTTTCATAGGGGGATTTTATGTTCAGAATTCCAGATACTTGACCTTTACTTTAGCTAATAAAAACCAACTGGTACCTGCGGTTTTTATAGCCTCAAAATTTCAATCAAAATTCAACTATCATTCAAAGAAACTTATAGTTATTCTTAGTGTTATTACTATAGTAACAGCGCTATGATGATAAGAATATGGAATCCTTTATAACTTTCTTCTCAGTCTTTATTATAAGGTGTTCAATAATATGGGAAGAGTAAAGTTTTAAAGAGATAATTAAAATTATCCTTATCACCTACTTAGCAATAAATTATATTTGCTTAATCGTAATTACTTACACTTCTTCAATGTCCTGTTTTATTTATGGCAAACATTAAGCTTAAAAATGTACACAGTCTATTAAATTATATTATTTGTTTTTTCCTTATATACGTTCAGTATATGCATTCTGCTATTGCTTTAGATAACTCTTCATCACATTTAAAAAACTTACCTGATTTTTTACCTTTTAGAAAACCTTTTGATAATATAGAAAAAATTATTAGAACTGACAATTTTAGAAGTTTTGATCTTGATAAAAGAAATAAGCTTTATACCAATGCTCATAATAGTATCAGTCTTGTAAATATTATTAATAAAATTATCTTAGCTCAAGATAACTTATTCATACTAGAAAGTAAGCCGTATAATATAGTACTTGTTGATAATCCCAATCTTAGTAGAACTACAGGTGCTGCAGGAAAGGACTATGTAATTATTGAGGGAAGCTTAAAAAAAAATATCAAAGATTATACTAGAGTGATATCACATGAATTAATTCACAGATATATAGGACATATAATAGAGCAAGACAACGATAAGAAAAATGAAATAAAATATAAGTGGTTTTTTGAAGGATTTACGGAATTTTATGGAGTGAAAACCTTACTTGACACGAAACTTATTAATAAAGATGAATATTTAGAAATAATTAATACTATTTTAAAAAAATATTTTAACTCCTTAGTACTTGATATTAATTTTGAAAAGGTAGGCAAAAAACATTTACTTGATAAAAACATAAGCATGTTGAGCTATAACAGAGGTTTTATTCTTGCAATGATAATTGATGAGAAATTAAATGAGATTAGTAATGGAGAATATAACTTATTAAATGTTATAAATAGAATAATAAATGAAGCGACTTCAAAGCAAGTTAATTTTAATGTTGACTTATTTGCAAGTCATTTAAAACATTACTTATCAGAGTCCTTTATAAAAGATATCATAGCCTCTATAGGAGATTCTAGCATACTTCTCAGTTTATTACCCAGTAGATTACTGAATAAAAATTTAACTTTCCAAGATACTGATAAGTATAGTGATATATGCTTTAACTTAACCAGAAGTCTAGAGCTACAAAAGATACGTGGGGTTAAATTAGGTAGTGATTGCCATAATATGAGACTCAAGGATGGTCAAGAACTAAAATGCTATAGTATTGATCTTAATAGTGGTAATATTAAGTTAAAAGTCCTTGAAAACAAGATACCGAAAGTTATACATTTGAAAGCAAATAAAATGACGAGTAGCATTCCAATATATAAATAGCTCAAATAAACTCTTGACAAAAGCTATAGTAAACCTAAACTTTGCTATTTTAAAGCAAAGTAATTATGGTAAATGACAAAGAAAAACAAGTGGATTTATTATTAGAGCGTCTTAGCGTTAATATTGGTCAAGTTAGTAGTAGTATTATACTTAAAAGAATAGAGAAGCTTTCAGATAATTTTCATGGTAGAAATAATCACAGTAGCCATTGTCAGTTTGATAGAGATGGTGGAGGGCATGGTAATATATGCTGGGCAGATAAGATAAAAGAAGACCTGACTGAGAACTATCATAAAAAGGATAGAGAAATTTCTATATAACTTTTCATTAGAGCTATTTTACGGTAATTATTCAAGAGTTGAGGGATTTGGCAAGAGAAGCCCTTTTGTATTACCGTTAATATGTGTTTCCAATAATGGTAATCTCGGCCCACTAGATGATTTGAGAACATGTGTCCCTCATAAGTTTGTTGAATATAACATAAGCAATACTAGTTGGGCTAAGTTCTTATCAGATAAATTTTTTAATAACTTTTTGAGTGATATGGAAAACAGGCCTGACGATTGTAAGCAGTGTTGTTATGAAAATATTTGTGGTGGGGGAAGTTATGGTAACAGGTTTAACCCTGCCAACGTAAGTTTTAATAATCCTTCAGTATATTGTGAGGGATTTTTGGCAAAGGATTATACAATTTCTTTTAATGCATGGATTTTCTAAAGAAAAATTACGGCAGGTATTATTGAATAGTAATACTGAAAAAGCAGCTTAATGGTAGTGTATAAAAGGTATTTACTAGATGTTTTTCTATAATCTAATTAGCATCTAGAGGATTGACTTTATGAATATCGTCCTCTAAACTGCCGTTACCAAGATTCGAACTTGGGACCTCGTCATTACCAATGACGTACTCTACCACCTGAGCTACAACGGCAAGTTCACGTATTATGATAATGAATAACATGAAAAAAAATAAGGAAAAAGAAGAAGAGAGAAAAAGATTGGCAAAAGCTTTAAAGCAAAATATTCTAAAAAGAAAAAAACAGCAGCAGAGTAGACAAGATGCCAGAACTCCCAGAAGTGGAAGTAATCTCTAACTTCTTATTTGATAAAATCAAAAATAAGAAAATAAGCAATGTGACAGTCAATAATTGTAATTTGCGTGTACCAATAACGAAGAATATTGATGATTTGCTAAAGGGCAAAGTTATAAATGATATCAAGCGTAGAGGTAAATATATAATCTCGAATATAGATGCTAGTATGGCTGTAATCATACACCTTGGCATGAGCGGAAAGCTTATATATGCTGAAGACAATCAAGCACAGAACAAACATGATCATGTGATATTCTTATTTTCTGACAACACTTCACTAATCTTTAATGACCCAAGAAGGTTTGGATTAGTGATTGTTTTAAACAGAGAGCAAGAACTAAATTTTTTTAATAACCTAGGAATAGAACCCCTCACAGATGAATTTGACGGACATTATTTACAGAAGTTGCTAAAGAACAGAAAAGCAAATATCAAATCAGTATTAATGAATAATAAGCTAATAGTTGGCGTAGGTAACATATATGCTTCTGAGAGCTTATTTAGAGCTCGCATATCACCACTTAGGCTAGCACAAGATTTAACATATATAGAGTGCGAAAAACTTGCTATCGAAATAAAAAATACTCTGAGTGATGCAATTGCTGCTGGTGGTTCAACACTGAAAGATTATGCACAACCATCTGGATCTGCTGGATACTTTCAAAATAACTTTTACGTATATGGTAAAGTGCAAAAACCTTGCAGAATCTGCAACAATATCATAACACTTATACGACAAAATGGTCGTAGCACTTATTTTTGCAATGCATGTCAGAATTAAATTTTATTTTTGCATATGACACTCTCACCTGAAAAAGATCCTTTTGATTTGTTTTCAAAGTGGTATCAAGAAGTACTTAATTCTCCGTGTAAAGAGCCAACTGCAATGACGCTAGCAACGTGTAGCAAAGAATGCATTCCATCTGCAAGAGTGGTATTACTAAAGGAATATAGTAAAGAAGGTTTTGTGTTCTTTACTAACGTAAACAGTAGAAAAGGAAAAGAATTGACTGAGAACCCCAAAGCTGCACTCGTATTTCATTGGACAGAATTTTCTAGACAAGTACGAATTGAAGGAGAAGTTATGCTTCTAAGCGGCAAAAAGGCTGACGAATATTTCTCTTCTCGAGCACGTGATAGTCAAATTAGCGCGTGGTGCTCAAAACAATCAAGAGTTCTGAAAAATTGGCAAGATTTTGAGCAGGCTATAGAATTGAAAGAGAAAGAATTTCACAATACACAAGTTTCTCGTCCTGACTTTTGGGTGGGATTTTGCGTAATCCCAAAGGTAATTGAATTTTGGCAAGAAGGTGAATATAGGAGACACACTAGATTTAGATATACTCTTGTTGAGAAAAGCACTTGGAAAGTGGAGCAATTATATCCCTAACGTTAGAGAAAGCTACTCTGCAGATCAAAGATAAGGATTTATTGTCATAACAGGACCTGATCAAGTAACTTTTTATGGCTTAAAAACTTGTTGTATGTAACGTATTGTAATACTTACGCAAAATATTTTAGTGCATTCTCAAATATGAGCATTCCATTACCATATTTTGGCATAGCCACTCCTGAACGTTTACATTTTTCTTTTTCAAGAGGCCAGTTATCCTGCTGAGTAAAAAATATTCCTCTCTCTGGGTGAGGCATTAAAGCTAAAACTCTACCACTTTTGTCTGACAAAGCTGCCAGGTCGTATATAGATCCGTTTGGATTGTAAGGAAATTGTAAATTTGCATAGTCACCATTTTCATCAACGTAACGCAGTGCAACGGAATTATTTTCAATCAATTGATTTAAAATATCTTGATCCATAAAAAACCTGCCTTCTCCATGAGCAACAGGAAGATATAGCTCACTCAGGCCCCGTAGCCAAACAGAACTACTCTGCGGATTAACTCTCACTCTAATCCAACGACATTGGTAATTACCTATATCATTAGAGGTTAAAGCTAGATTAGAGAATTCTGGAACTAATTTTACTAATATCTGGCAACCATTACATATCCCTATAATAAGCTTATCCTGAGATAAGAAATTTTGAAATTCGTCTAACAAGTTGTTTTTTATACGCAAAGCAAATGCATTACCAGCGCCAGTATCATCACCATAGGAAAAACCTCCTGGAATTGCAAGTATATTACTTAATTTCAGTTCACTTGGATTATCTATAATATCATTAATGTGAACGATTTTTACTTCAATATTATTAATACCAAGCTTTCTGCTGCATTCCATAAATGCAAATGCAGTTTCTTTTTCGCAATTTAAGCCATAACCAGATAGGATTGTAATTTTCATGAATCAAAAAACTCGAACTTTCTTTTTACAAAATTTGCTATTAAATTCAAAGCAAATAGCATTAACAATAAAGCTATAATTGCAATGGCAGCAAGCTCAATAAATGCAATTTCAGGACTACTTGACCATATGTATATTTGTACAGGTAAAACAGTTGCCGGATCGAAGAAGGATGTAGGTGTATCAGCAATAAATGCTACCATGCCTATCATAAGTAAAGGGGAGGATTCGCCTAAAATCCTTGCAATTGCAAGCACTGCACCATGTATTATCCGTGGCAACGCAATCGGTAAAGAGTGATCCAATATCACCTTGATGTGAGGTGCACCTAGCGCAAACGCTGCATCTTTTATTGCAATAGGAACGTTTGTAAAGGCATTTTTTGTTGCAATAATAATATTAGGCAGCATCATAAATGAAAGAGTCATCCCGCCAACAAGCGGTGAAGAACGGGGTAAACCAAATATGCCCAAGTAGAGAGTCAGTCCTACCACACCAAATATTATCGAAGGCACTGCAGCAAGGTTATTCATGCTAATTTCTACAATACTGGTTATTAGCCTATTTCTAGGCATAAATTCATAAAGACAGATACCTGACATAATTCCTATTGGCAATGCCAACGCTAAACATACTATAATTGTCATTAATGAACCGATAAATGCCCCTAAAATCCCTGCATTCTCAGGCTCACGAGAATCAGACTTAAGAAACAGAGACTTATTAAAAAATTTTCTTACTCTTCCCTTCTCTTTTAACCAATCAAGTAATTTAGCATAATGATCATTCAAACATTTATTTTTATATAGTGAATTGATCACACTCGATGCGGTAAACCAGATCTCATATTCACCACTATCTTTCACTTTCTTACGAAAAAATTTCTCTAGTTCTTTGTAAGAATTACGACTTAAAATTTCGTCACTGTCTTTAAAATCAGTTTCTTTAAACACCTTACGTAAAGAATCGTTGAGTAAGCCAATGGACTTATACCGCAAATCACTAGGATTATTTGTTAAAGTAAGATCAGCATTTATTTCAACTGGCAATAAAATTTTCGTTACTGTTAAAGCACTATAAGAGTTAACTAATATACTTAGTAATATACATATAGGACACCCAACTGAGACAATCAGTGATGTAAAAGAGCAAAAGCATAAAATGCTGTTCTTTTTATTTTTTCTTTTTACACGAGCATGTACGCGCTTAGATTGAAGTAACTTAAGGAAGTTTTTCTTTATACTCATTTACTTTTCTTTATATGAGGATTTGAAAAAACTTTCCCCTTTTTCCAGTGCTTGACACTGAGATCTAGCAGGCTTTGCCTGCAAATAATTTTTATATTTCTCATGAAAGCACAAACCAAAAGGAGAATCTGGATCCCAGTGTCAAACATTGGGATGACACCACAGCGGGAGGCAAACGTACAGTTGTGCGTCACACACTGGGATAATAAGAGAGAGTTTTGAGATGATACAATTGACATCACTCCCTATTGTATCTACTTAGATTTTTTTTTAACATAAGTAGTACGTTCTTTGATCCTTGCAGCTTTTCCAAATAGCTTGCACAGATAATATAATTTTGCTCTACGGACCTTTCCCTTTCTTATCACTTGTACTGAAATTAATGCAGGAGAGTAAACAAAAAATTGTGATACTATACTTTCTCCATGACTTACCTTTCTAACTGAAAAAGAAGAGTGTAATCCACGATTTCTTTTTGATATACATACGCCCTCAAATATCTGTATACGCTCACCCGTACTATCAACTACCTTAAAAGTGACCTTCAAATCATCGCCAGGACAAAAAGCTGGCATCTCTTTGGCTAATCTTTGTATTTGTTGTTCGTTAAATTTTTCAAGTAAGTTTGTCATTTATCATCTCCATTCAACAATTCAGGTCGACGTTCCTTTGTTCTAACATATGACTGTTCCCTTCTCCAATCACTTATTTTTCTGTGATTGCCAGACAACAGAACCTCAGGAACTTTGTACCTACTCCACTGCTCAGGCCTAGTATATTGAGGATATTCAAGCATACCACCACTATAACTAAAACTTTCTTCAGCAACGCTATCGAAATTATTTACTACACCTGGAAGAAGCCTAATACATGCATCAAGAACCACCATTGCAGCTGGCTCACCTCCCGAAAGTATATAATCTCCAATACTTAACTCATAAGGAGTATACACATCAATTACTCTTTGGTCAACACCTTCAAATCGACCACACAATATTGTTACATGAGGAATTTCTGTTAGCTCCTTTGCAATGCTCTGATTAAATTTTGTACCAGATGGAGTCATATAAATAAATCTAGTATTTTTATGAGCAGAAAGCACATTATCAACTGCATTACCAATCACATCTGGGCGCATAACCATCCCTGCTCCACCTCCATATGGAACATCATCCACAGTTGAATGTTTATCTTTTGCAAAAGAACGAATATTTATTACTTCAAGGTTCCATATTTTTTTTTCTAACGCTTTTCCGGCAAGAGAATAGTTCAAAAACCCGGGGAACATTTCTGGAAATATGGTTAACACTGTAACACTAAACGTCATTAGCAAATTTGTAGTAAACTAAGCAGCAATTTGATATTATCTTATAGTATACAGCTAAATTAATCATGTTACCGAATAAAATCATTTACGAAGGTAAAGCAAAATCCATTATAGCAACTGAAGACTCGTTAAATGTCATACAGCACTTTAAAGATGATGTTACAGCGTTCAACAAGGAAAAATATGAAATTATTGAGGGCAAAGGAATAATTAATAATCATGTTAGTGCTTTTATCATGGAAAAGCTTGAAGAAGCAGGAATTAGCACGCACTTTATAAACACTCTAAACGAAAGAGAACAGCTAGTCAAAAAACTCAAGATAATACCTCTTGAGATAGTGGTTAGAAACATTGCAGCTGGCAGCTTTTGCAAACGTTTTAATATCAAAGAAGGTGAGACACTTACATCTCCTATAATCGAGTTTTTTTACAAAAATGATGACCTAGCCGACCCAATGGTGAATGAAAATCACATACTATATTTTGGTTGGTTATCCCATAAAGAAATGGAAGAAGTTAAAACTACAACTTTAAAGATCAACAAAATCTTAGTCGACCTATTTTCAAATGCAAATATATATTTAGTTGATCTCAAGTTAGAATTTGGTAAATTGATAAACAACAGCACTAAAATCATTTTAGCCGATGAAATCAGCCCTGATAATTGTAGGCTATGGGATAAAAATACGCATAAAAAGCTAGACAAAGATGTTTTCCGTTTAAATCTAGGAAACTTAAAGGAAGCATACTCAGAAGTTGCAAAAAGACTGTCAGTAAAGTTAGACTAACTAAATACTACTCTATCAAGTGGAGGGTTACATGCCTCATCAAGTTTTCCAATAATCTCAATTTTTTCTCCACGCTTTTGGAAATGACTTTCCACATCCTTCATATTCTCGGGATCTACAATCAGTACTATACCTATGCCGCAATTAAATGTTTTTAACATTTCTCTCTTTTCTATTTTGCCTTCTTCTTTCAGCCATAAAAATATATCTGGCCATTTCCAAGAATTAATATTTATGTCTACAAATAAATTTCCTGAGAGAATTCTTGGAATATTGTCTATTAACCCGCCACCTGTTATATGCGCAATGCCTTTTACCTTTAGCATAATAGGCAACAAAGAATCAACATATATCTTTGTTGGCTTAAGTAATATTTCACCCCAAGATTTATTATTCCATGGAGATATATCATTATAATTTATACCTAAGCTTTTAAAAATATGGCGCACCAAAGAAAATCCATTTGAGTGAATTCCATTTGATTCTAAACCAACTACACAGTCACCTGCTTTCATTATACTACAGTTTGGAAGAATTTGCTTTCGATCAACAACACCAACCACAAACCCTGCAAGGTCATAGTGATTGTTACCATACATTCCAGGCATTTCTGCAGTTTCTCCACCAACTAATGCTATTTTAGATTCCTTGCACCCTTCTGCAATGCCCTGGATTACAGACAATAAAACGTTTTTGTTTAAAACGCCTGTTGCAAAGTAATCAAGGAAAAATAAAGGTGTTGCTCCTTGTGCAAGTAAATCATTTACACACATTGCAACTAAGTCTATACCTATAGTATCATGCTTATTCACCTCTTGAGCTATTAATAGTTTTGTGCCCACTCCATCAGTTGAGGAAACAAGTACTGGATGGTCGTATTTCTTACTCAGCGAAGAAAAGTCAAACAATGCGGAAAATGATCCTACTTCACTAATTACTTCTTCTCCTTTAGTCTTTTCAATAATAGGTTTAACTTTTTTTATTAGTTCGTTATATAGTTTAAGGTCTATTCCAGATTTAGCATAAGTATTCATAACGCCTTCATAAATCTTATAATTATTAATACTACATTAATGCTTTGACACAAAAAGCGCAACGAAACTTTCTCTTAAATTGACTACTACGTGCCTACCAATATAGGGTTAACTTAAATCATTTATACTTTTATCCAATGAATAAAAACATAATGTTAATAACAGAATGCCTATCAGGACGAATTCTTCATGATTTTGCTAGTTCTATGCAAGGAATAGTGGGTGGATTGGAAGAGCTTGAAGAAAACAACCCTAATATGCAAAACGAAGCATTGTCATTGCTTAAAGAAAGCTCCGATGATTTAATATATAAATACAAAGTTATGAAGCAAGCGTATTCTCATTCATCAGATAATTGCAGCTTTGTTAAGACTAAATCCAATATAGAAAATTATTTATTAAAAAAAAAGTAAAGCTTCAGTGGAGAGTAAGTGAATGTCCTACAGAAAACTTAATTGAAAAAATAAATAAGATAATTTCCAATATGGTGATAACTATAATCAGTGCAGTGGCACAAATTGAATTAGTGTCTATTTTACTGACTAAAACAGAAGATAAAACACTACTCACTATAAAAGTAGTAAATGAACATAAATCAATAAGTACATTATTAGTGAGCAAATTAACAAAAAAAAATGATATTCGTTTGGATACAAAAGACATTATTATCTATATGACTTCTTTACTGTTAGAACAGTATAACACTAAAATCAATTGCACTTGTGAAAGTAATTCACTGAATATAGGCTTAACTATAACTTGAGATGGCTTCATATTTCATAAAAAGGAATCGATACTATAAATTTGAATCTTGGATAAGGAAAGGAAAAATTTTGTGGAGTAACTTAGACATAAAATCTGTAGTTAATTTGCAGGAAGTGTTAAATAAACCATACGCGTCAAGTTAAGGAAATATCGTGAAATATAGCAACATTTGAGATGGGCATTTTATTTGTTACATTTATTTTTTTAGGGAGTTCTTATCTAGAATAATCTATAAATTAATAACTTTATTACTTAATATATAAAATAGTTTTTTTTCGTTTCCTTTCTTCCTTATACCACTTTTCCTTAACTTGACGCGTATGGTTTATTTAACACTCCCTAATTTACCTCACAACTCATTTTAACATATATGAAAATAATGTTTAAAGAATTTTTTCCTGCAGTAATGAATTATTATGAAGCTTGCATTTTCTGTCGCTTACTACTGGGATAGTTTGATAGTTGCAGTACATGTCTATCAATGATAAAATAAAGATCAGTTTATTTTGATACTATGATTAGGGTACTCTTTGTTGCACTATTATTTTTTTGTAGTGGTTATGCACTTGCAAAACAGGAACCAAGACCAATAGCTGGTGATAATCACATAAAGGTAATGAATTATAATCCACAGGCTATACATAAGTACACGGGCTTTTATGGTTATCAATCCAGCATATTGTTTGAGCCAGGGGAGGTAATAGAGAGTCTTTCAATGGGTGATGCAACCGGTTGGCAACTCCTTCCTCAAGGTAATAGATTATTTATTAAGCCTATAGATGATATTGCCGATACTAATGCAACTATAATTACCAATAAAAGAGTTTATTATTTCGAATTTCATGCTGAAGAAGCAAACGGGCTAGATGATCCAAGGTTAGCATATGAAGTAAGGTTTCTTTATCCACTGTTCAACAGTGATGAAATTTATTCAACGAGTAACGGTGATATTCTAGAGCAAGCTAGTTATACCACTATCCCTGATATAAGTGATATTGAGGTTATAAAGAAAGGCTTGAATTTTAACTATTCCATATCGCACGTTAAAGGCAGTCAATCAATAATACCAATTAAGGTTTTTGATGACGGAAAATTTACATATCTACAATTTAATAAAATAAACTCTGATTTCCCGGCAGTTTTTATGGTTGATTCTGCAGGATATGAGTCCTTGATAAATTTTCGTACAGTTGATGACTACCTGATAATTGAAAGAGTAAACTCGGTATTTACCTTAAGAAACGGATCAAGTACAGTCTGCCTGTTTAATGAAAACATACCTTTCAAAAAAGGTAAGTGATTAAAGGCTATAGTATTCTTATAGGTGCAAAATTCTTTCTATGGTGCTTCGTAATTCCATGAAGGCCAATAGCGCTGAGGTGTTCTTTTGTTCCATATCCTTTATTTTTATACCAATTATATTGAGGATGTTTATTATGCAATTCTTCCATAAGTCGATCTCTTGTAACTTTTGCAACGATTGAAGCGGCTGCAATTGATATACTTAAACTATCACCATTCACTACAGACTTTGTTTGCCATTTCACTTCAAGTGGTTGGTTACCATCAACTAACACATAATCTAGTTCTAAATCTAAATTTACCAGCGCACGTTTCATTGAAAGCTTTGTTGCTTGCAAGATATTGTATGAGTCTATTTCCTCTACACTTGCCATTCCTATACCAAATTTTGCAACAGACGTTATTTTTTCGTATAGAACTTGCCTACACTTAGGGGTTAGCTTTTTTGAGTCGTTTATTCCATCAATAACCGTATCTCTATCAGTAAATATTACAGCTGCAGATATCACTGGACCGGCAAGCGGACCTCTTCCAACTTCATCTACTCCTGCTATAATTCCTGATAATGTATTTTCTAATGTGAAATCTGGATATTTCATAGTTCCTATAATAAGAAAGTTAAAGCAAAAATCGAACAAACGATAGAAATTATCCAAAATTTTATAACTATTGTATTTTCTGACCACCCTTTCTTTTCAAAGTGATGATGTATTGGTGTCATAAGGAAAATTCTTCTTCCTGCTCCATATCTAAATTTTGTATATTTAAAATATGATACCTGAATAATTACAGATAAAGTCTCTATTACAAAGATTATTCCAATAACGGCAAAAAGCATTTCTTTTTTAATTAGAACACTAGTGAGTCCTAAAGCTGCACCGATTGATAGGCTTCCAACATCACCCATAAATATTTTTGCTGGATGTGTGTTAAACCACAAGAAACTTAAAATAGCTCCTATAAATGCAATGCAGAATAAAGTAATGTTTACATCTGCCTGAGTTATGTATGCAATTAGCCCCAAAAAAGCAAAGGAAGTAATGGCTTGAGTTGCAGCAAGGCCATCTAGGCCATCTGTAAGATTCACAGCATTAGAAGAGCCGACAATTACAAATGCAGCAAACGGAAGATATAGATAGCCAAGGTCGATTGCTACTTCTCTAAATAGAGAAATTTTTGTAAAACCTTCAGCAGATTGTAGCTTAAGTATAAACATACAGACCAGAGTAACGACAAACTGAATAAGTATTTTGGTTTTTGCACTTAAACCTCGGTGGTGATTTGTCTTCAATTTTAAATAGTCATCAATAAATCCAAGTAGAGCAAAAAATAGAGTTATAAATACCAGCAATGAAATTTCTGGTGTTAATTGAGTCCAAAGCAGGATTGGTAATAAAGCAGAAGTTAGTATTATTACTCCACCCATAGGTGGTATATTCTTTTTTGTTATTAAATGACTTTCTGGTCCATATGATCTGATTGGTTGTCCATCTTTACTTATCTTTTTTAGAAGTTTTATAAAATAGGGAAAGAGAATAAACCCAAAAATAAATGAGATAAAAAACGTCTTTGTAGCTGAGGTCACCTGCCTATTCAAAATTAACTAGATATTATACCAAAAGCTTTACCTAATCTCAATTTATACCTTTTTATCAGCTCATTTTATTTGGAGTAAATTTAGTTATTGATTAGTTATAGCAAAGTTTGCATACTGACATTTAGTTAATGGTAAGAGGTGGCATATGTTAGATTATATTAAAAAGCTTTTGTGGGCTACTACAGTACCTGATAATGAGAGTAGAGTTAAAAATTCTTACACGCATATAGTAGAGAAACCTTCTTTTGGTGATGCAGCTTCAAAGTTGAGTAAGGAAGAAAGGTCAGAAGAGCATCTTGTTCTTCTAAAAGGTAAAAGCAATAGCTCTGGTACAACTGTAACAGAAGGATCGTCTAGTATTCAGAATGCAGTATCAGGCAAGAACAAGCGTGGATATATCAAATTAGACAGTGATGAAGAATGGGATAAATTCTTTGATTTACAGAATGATCCTTTCACTAATACTACAAACAAAGAACCTTTTTCTCCGAAGAAAGGAGAATCTCACTATCATGGTAAAGAGATTGTAGGCAAGATTGCTGACCAAATTAAGGCAGAGATATCGAAGGTATATACCATAGAGTCCATAATGATAAAAGAAGGCAAAAGGGAAGGTAATATTGTTTACCCCACCGTGAGAGTTGTGCTACATGCCAATAAAGAAGGAGTAGATATAGCTAAACTTCTAGGCGGTAGTATATGTAAAGAGTATGGTGTAAGAACAATTACATTTTGTCATCCTAATCAAGAAAAAAAGAGAGGGGCATGTTGCTATATTAATAATGATAGTGATAATGAGGAAAGAGTTTATGAAATAATTAGTGGGTTATATGAAATGACTTTAAAGTGGTATGTTGATGAAAGAGAATGCAAAATTAAAGTTAACATTGATGGTAAGAATGGTGTAACTCTCCTTGAAGGCAACGGTGTTACTGCAGAGCAGTTGCGTGCAAATAAAGAAGTCAAAATAGGTAAGAGACGTGAGCCAAAATCTTTATATGAAGAGTTAGTACCGCAATTGCAACAAAAGAGCTCTGAATCAGTCAAGGTTTTACAGCAGCCTTCAACAGATGTAACAAATGTGACAACAACACCAACTTCTACTTCTCAGAGATGCTCTTGACTAAATAAATAAGAAAAAGCAAAAATAGTATAACTTGCTTACAAATGTAAGTAACTTGTACTTCTATGATGAATAACACAATATTACCAAGAAATTTCTATGAACGGCCAACTTTAACCGTAGCTGGGGAGCTGCTAGGGAAGATGCTGAAATTTTCTAATTTTAGTGGAATAATAACTGAAGTTGAAGCGTATATAGGAATGGATGACCCAGCTTGTCATGCAGCAAGAGGCTATACTAATCGAACCTCAGTAATGTTTGGTACGCCAGGGTTTTCGTACGTATATTTTATATATGGAATGTACTATTGTCTAAATATTGTAACAGAAGCAGAAGGATTCCCAGCAGCAGTGTTAATACGAGGATTAAAGCTCACTGAACCGCTTGAAGCAAATTTAGGCGGGCCAGGCATACTGTGCAAAAAATTAAACATTACAAAAGAACATAATAAACAAGACCTTACTATAAGTCATGAATTTTGTCTCTATGAATATCACCTCAAACCAGATTATGTGTGCACTCCAAGAATCGGAATTAGTAAAGGCAAGGAGAAATTTTGGCGATTTAAAAGTTGCGTTTTAGCAGACATGCCTAAAATCACACTCAACAATAAATATTAGACCTCCTGCATAAACTAGATAAAAAGGCAAATAGCCTTTTATGTTTACCAACAATAGACTTCTTGGATAACCTAAGGATATTTTTTGATCTTCTATGGGGGAGTTGAACATTCCCTTTTTATAAAACTTTTGCATACTCCTATTTAACTTTAATAGCTCTTTATCTTCCTGAAATCTCGATGTTTTATCAATGCATCTTCTATTCAGCCGTTAGCAAGAACTTTCACTTATTCCATAGCTTTGCGCTATATGGAAATATGTACGGTATTTACACAAATATTCGAGTGCTATTAATAAATATATTTGTTTTTCCTCCTCTTGCCTTTTTCTTGGCCTCTTCCTCTATTAAAATTTCTATTATTTTTCCAATGTTTTTCTTTTTACTCCTCTTAGTCTTCGAAGCTTCTCTTCATCAAGTTTACTTACCTGCTCAAAATTTATACCTTCCCTAATATTGCTTCTACTACTTGTTTCTTAAGTTATCCAAGAAGTCTATTGTCTGCTCAGATACGAGGTAGCTGCTGCCATTTGAAATATTTTATTCACCTAAAATTACATTCTACCTATTTTAAAAGTAGTTTAAAAAAACTTTATAGACTGCATACAAAAGACCTAACATCTTTAGCAATGCCTTCATAAATCCTTACTAAATCCTCACTTAGTATTGAAGGATTTCCACAATCAGAAGCACTACATATTTGCGGATCTAGAGGAACTCTGCTCAAGAGTTTGACTCCCAGCTCTTCAGACATTTTTTTTGCACCACCTTTTCCAAATATGTGTATTTTTGAATTATCTTGAACAAAATAGCTCATATTTTCCACAATGCCGATAATTGGCACGCTGAGCTTTGTGAACATATCATAAATTTTTTGTGCATCGACTAAAGCAAGCTCCTGTGGAGTTGAAACTATTATTGCTCCAGTTAAACTAAAATTCTCCATCAGACTTAAATGTACATCGCCAGTGCCAGGCGGTGTATCAATGATTAAATATTCTATATCAGACCACCTTGTTCCCATTAGCAAATTGTAAAGTGCTTTTGTGATCATAGGTCCACGCCATATTGCTGCGCGGTCCTTATCAATAAAATAGCCAATTGAAATAGTATAGAGACCATGTTTCTCTATAGGCATTGCTTTACCACTCTGTATTTCTGGTTTCAAATTCTCAGTGCCCAACATTTTAGGAATCGAAGGACCATATATATCTGCATCAACTAGCGCAACTTTATGTTTTAATTCTGCTAACGAAAGAGCTAGATTTAGTGCAACTGTCGACTTACCCACACCTCCCTTACCAGAAGCAACGACAATTATATTTTTCACTCCTTCGATATGAAGTTTAGCTTTTTGTTGCCTAGCTTGTTTTTGACCAGTAGCAACTACAGTAACCTTTCCTACTCCCGGTATCGCCTTAACAGCTTGCTCACAATTTTTTCTTAATTCTTCATTTGGCTCAGTAACTTCAAGAGCAAAAGCAACATCTTTACCTTTAATAATAATTGAGGATACTACACCAACATTCTTACCACTTTTCTTCTCTATAACCTTTTTTAGGCTCTCTCTTACGGTTTCCTCATTAACCTGTGTAAATTTTTTCCAGAACATATGATGAAATTTTTTCTATTGGTGTATACTAACATAGAATAATTAAACTGCACTGACTTTAAAACGAGGTTACAAGAATATGCTAAATCATCAAAATTTAACACGAAAACAAAAAGATTTGTATTTTCAGCTAAAAAGATCCATATGGAATGGAAGGAGCATCAGCGATATCTTGGAAGCAGTTTCAGGAAATGATTTACTAAAAGTTCTTATCACTTGATATACTACACGATTTCCAACAGGTGGAGGACGCACTTTAACACTGCTTAGCCTAGCTATACATAGAGACAATAATGAATGTGTTAATTCTATTTTAGAACAAGCTCAAAACAGTGGTATACTACAAGATATTCTTACTGCTCCAAATATTATAAATTATCAAGATGGTTTGATGTACAACTTAACATCGCTTGGCTTTGCCATACATTACAACAAGGAAAGATATGTTGATGTTATTTTAACAAAAGCCCAGGAAAATGGTATATTACAAGATATCCTTGCTTCTAGAAATATTGTACAGTATTTAAATATTATAGCGTATACTTTAACGCCACTTAACTTTGCTATATATAAAGGCAATAACAAGTGTATCAATTCTATTTTTATACGAGCTCAAAATAGTGATACACTGCGAAATATCCTTACTTCTAAAGATATTGTGTAGCTTACAGGAGTGACGTATGTCATTAAACCACTTGCCTTTGCTATGTATAAAGGTAATAATAAATGTGTCGATTCTATTTTAACACGAGTTCAAAATAGTGCTATGCTACAAGATACACTTACTGCAGTAAGTACTGTACTGTTTCTATATGGTTAATATACTTTGAATGCTTTTAAGCTAGCTGTAGTTGTTAATGAGAACAATGCTAGTATTAGAACTGCATTAGATAATGTATCTATTTCTTCTAGGTATGTTAGAGAAAATAGCAAAGTTAGTTAATTTCTTAAGTAACTCTTTCTTGCAAGTACTACTTTTTTATGTATCTGTTCAGGCAATGGCGTTAACTTAAGAGAATAAATTAGCAAGCTCTCCTAAAGGCATGATGGCGTTTAGGCTTATCTACTTTATTGCAGCTATACAATCTTCACGTTAACTTTAGTGCGTATACTTAAAAAGGGCTTGGAAATTTTTTGGTTCCAACAAGCACCTGATAAAGTTTCTGTCTCATTACACCAAATAAAACTGAAAAATTTAAACGATACTCAGCAATTTGATCTGGGTTCCAAGGCTCTTGTGCATCACACATATGAAGTATTGCACATGACCAAGTTTGCACAAAATTCTTGTTTCTAAATTTATCCCAGAAAAATTCTCTAATTCTCCTTCTACTTTGAGTCGTTTATAGCACTCCTCTATGTGACACCTTAACAGATAAGCTTTACTGATATCTTCTTTATTGAAATAAAATAGAAACCAAAGGTCCTATTTTTTACAGTATTTTACTCCTTAACATCTTTCCTTAAGTTGACGCCATTGGGCTCTATCTACGATGGATAAAAGATAAAAATGTAGAATATCAATAGCTTATTATTCTAGCATTTATAGTAAGGACAGTCAGTAAATATCTAAATTTAAGTAAAAGAAGTTTTACTATCATTCACTAATCTAGCTAGAATTCAAGAATTTCAATGCTTTAGCTATTTTAAGTAGAATTAAATTTACTAGTACAAACAATAAATTACTATTCTTAAATTTAATCAGATTGATTGCAAAAAATAAGCTTTTCAATAAGCTGCTTGTATAGTTAGCCTTTCATAGATAGTGATGCAACAAAGCCCGCTGGAATCTAGTTCATATTATATATTTATCTGATAAGTTCCATATATGTGTAATTTATTTAAATTGACTTCTTATCATATAATTAAATACATTATTGAAAATTAAAGGTAAGGTTATAGCAATGGAAATTTCAAATTGGCACGAATTATTGAATTTAGTTAATGTTGACAAAGATTTAAGCAAAGATAACGTAATTGAAAAAATACAAAATGAGCTGAAAAGATATTCAAAGGAATATGAAGAGTGGGAAAAGTCTGGCTTTGATATAAATTATGTGTTTAAAGATGGTGAAAAAGCGACTCTTTTGCACTTGGTGGCTTCCTTTAACCTAGAAAATATAGCGAAGGCTCTCATGGAAAAAAGGGCAAATGTTAATGAAAAAGATGTAAAAGGAGATACTCCTTTACATAATACTACTTATCTTGATAGTATAAACATAGCAAACGCTCTCATAGAACAAGGTGCAAATGTTAATGCAATAAATATATGGAGAAGGACTCCTTTACACTATGCTGCTTTATTTCGCAGTATGGCCATAATAGATGCTCTTGTAGAAAGAGGTGTCAATGTTAATGCAGTAGATATGTGGGGAGAGACTCCTTTATACTATCTTAATTGTCCAGCAATTAAGAAAGGGTGGATTGCCGGTGGAGTAACTGCATTATTAGGTACTGCTATATCTATAGCACTTTTTACAGCCGGAGAAATTACAGCTGAGTTAATACCTATAGTTATAGTAGTAGTTGCAATTACAGCAACAGCATTAATAGTTGGCAATGCTATATATAAATTGTCAAAGCCTGACACTCAAGTTGATAAACCAATCTCAGCAAATCGACAGCAAGAAACTGCTAGCGATAGTAGGGTTATCTAGCGATTCTGCCACAGTGTCAGCTGCTTCAATGATATCCATTTGTCCCTATAATTGTCTTTTCTTGGCTACCTTATTTTGCTATTCTTCTGAACAGAGACAAATTTACTTTCTTACTTCACTCACTAAAATTTTAATATGGCGTTTCTTTCCTGCAGATAATTTGATAAATGGCTGACCTTCAAAGCTTTCAGAGTTTATTGTATAGTTAACATCGTTTATAGTATTATCATTAACTTTACATCCATTTCCCTGTATTAAACGCTTTGCCGCACCTTTTGAAGGTTCAAAACCGGTGTCATGAAGCAAGTCTATCAGGAGTATGCCATTTGCAACTTGTTCTCTTGTGATAGTGTAACCAGAAAGCAATGAACTATCTTCATTTTCAAAAGCAGAGATTGCAGCAGATCGTGCAAGTTCAGCTTCTTTGCAACCATGACATATTTTTGTCACTTCTGTTGCCAAGACCTTTTTTGCTTCATTTATTTCTTGATCCTTCAAGGACTCTAGTTTTTTAATTTCATCAGTTGGTAAATCAGTGAAAAGTCTCAAGAAACGACCAACATCTTGATCATCAACATTGCGAAAATATTGCCAATAGTCATAGGAATTTAGCATGCTGCCATCAAGCCATACTGCCCCACTTTCAGTTTTGCCCATCTTTTTTCCTTGTGCGTTTAATAAAAGAGGTGTGGTAAGACCAAACAGCTCAGGTAAATTTAACTTTTTGCTAAGTTCAATTCCGTTTACTATATTTCCCCATTGGTCTGACCCTCCAATCTGGAGACGACAGCCATACTTTTTATTCAACTCGACAAAATCATAGGCTTGTAACAACATGTAATTAAACTCGAGAAAGCTTAGATTTTGCTCCCTATCTAGCCTAATTTTCACACTATCAAAGCCTAACATGCGATTTACAGAAAAATGTGTCCCTATATCACGCAAAAAGTCTATATATTTTATGTTATCTAACCAATCTGCGTTGTTTACTATGATTGCACCAGTTTTTCCATAATCGAAAGATATCATCTTCTCGAGGGTTTTCTTTATACCAAGTATATTTTGATTGATATCTTCTATCGGCAAGACGCTTCTTGCTTTGTCTTTACCAGATGGGTCACCAATTTTTGTTGTGCCACCTCCAAGTAGAACTATTGGCTTATAACCGAATTTTTGTAGGTGACGGAGCATCATGATTTGAATGAGACTGCCAATATGCAAACTTGGTGCCGTACAATCAAACCCAATGTATGCAATTATATAATTATCTTGTGATAATAGCTGGTCTAACCTATCAATGTTTGTACATTGATATAGGTATCCTCTTTCTTGAATGAAGTTTAAAAACTCGGATTTATGTTTCATAATATGTTATTTTGTGTGTAAACGGTGTTGTTAACGATGGCGTCATTCCAGTGCTTGACACTGGAATCCAGTTTATTATGAAATTTCATCAAAAATGTTGTATAGTGTGCTCGTTTATGATTAAGTTTTCTAGATTCCAGTGTCAAGCACTGGAATGACACCACCAACTTCATAAGGGTTGCCTTCAAAATTACAACATTTGAGCAAGTGTATACCAGCTACCTGGATAATCAATTCCATAACTCTTCTATCTTATAATATTCTCTTACTTCTGGCCTGAATAGGTGAACCATTATACCTTGAAAATTCACAATCACCCAGTTACCTTCATCCATACCTTCTACATCTATTTTATCATATTGCTTGAGATTTTTCATCACGTGCTCAGCTAATGCTTTTACATGGCGGCTCGAATCACCGGATGCAATGATCATATATTTTGCAATGACAGTTTTATTCTGTACATCAAAAGTAACTATATCTTGACCTTTGTTTTGATCTATTACATCTACAATTGTATTTTTTATTGATTCTGTATCACCATTCATTATTCTAAATTATATAATTTATCTGTAATGATACACTCAAAATTTCTGAATATGAACTATTTTTGATATGTTTCTAGTGTAACGTTTATAATACATATATTTGTAATATATGATAGTTTTCTGATGGTATGATCATTTACTTAATCGGATTTCCGGGTAGTGGCAAACTTACGATTGCAAAAGAGCTGTGTAATATTATTGATGGGGTGATAGTAGACAATAACCTGTTTAATAATATCATATTTGATATGATTGATTTCAGAAACGCTGAGGTTACAAGTGAAATATGGGAAGAAATTTTTGTGATTAGAGAGAATATGTTAGCAATATTGGAAAAATACCATATAGAATCAAAGCATTATATATTTACAAACGAATTGATAAAAGGTGATTCCTATGATCAAAAAGTATATAACTCAGTGGTGAATTTAAGTAAAAAAATGAACGTGGAGATTCTCCCTGTGGTGTTATATTGTAATAGTGGAGAACTAGTAAAGCGCGTTCAATTAAAGGAAAGAGAGCAGGAGAGAAAAATTACTGATTCAGATTTTGCTATGAGAAGAATTAAAGGAAAGAAACTATTTATGCCTCAAGGTTCACTTGAAATTGATAACTAAAACTTAAGCGCAAAAGAAGTTGCAAAAAAAATTGTTGAAAAAATGAATAGTAAAAAAGTAGTTGGAACTTCTATGATAGATAATTTAGCAATAGAGAGTATTTGTGATTAGTGAGGAGAAAGAGTATCGCCCTTGTGTTGGCATAATGTTATTTAACAAACAGGGAAATATTTTTATTGGAAAACGTTTTGATAGTGACTCTTATTGGCAGATGCCACAAGGAGGAGTTGATGAAGGTGAAGAGCTAGAGCAGGCAGCGCTACGTGAGCTATTGGAGGAAGTTGGTACTGATGAAGCAGAAGTTGTGGCTCAAAATAAAGAGTGGATATATTACAACTTACCCAAGGAAGTTATACCGATATGCTGGAATGGGAGATATTCTGGCCAAAAGCAAAGGTGGTTCTTAATGAAATTTTGTGGGAAGGATAAGGATATTAATATTAACTATACTGATCATCCAGAGTTCAAAGAGTGGCGTTGGCAAAATGTGGATGATTTGGTAGCCAGTGCCATACCGTTCAAAAAAGAAGTTTATAAAAAAGTGATAGAAGAGTTTTCTTCTATCATAAAAGGATCTATTTATGATAGTTGATTCTCATTGTCATCTAATTTATTTTTCTGATGATGAAATACCAAAGGTAATTTCAAGAGCAGAGCAAAATGGTGTGAGAATTTTGCATAACATATGTATAAGCATTAATGATATCCCTAAATTATTAAAAATCTCTTCATCCTATGATCAAGTCTACTGCTCCGTTGGTATACATCCGCTTGATACTAATGTGGAAAAAGGTGAGTGTATAAATGCTGATGAATTGATTGAATTTACTAAGGGCAAAAAGGTAATTAGTATCGGTGAAACTGGATTAGATTTTTATAAATCTGATAACAAAAGCAATCAAAAAAAAAGTTTTGCATCACATATAGAAGCGGCAAAAGTAACAGGATTACCTTTAGTTATTCACACTAGAAATGCTGATAGTGAGATGATTGATATGTTAAATTCAGAAATGAAGAAGGACGCTTTTAGTGGAGTAATGCATTGCTTTGCTTCTTCTAAAGAGCTTGCTTATAAGGCTATGGACTTGGGATTATACATTTCATTTTCTGGAATTATTACTTTTAAAAATGCGAACTTACTAAGAGAAATTGCACAAAATGTGCCACGTGAGCGTGTTTTAGTTGAAACTGATGCACCTTATCTATCTCCTGAGCCTTACAGAGGAAGAAAAAATGAACCGGCAATGGTGAAATATGTTGTGAATTGTTTAGCAGAATTATGGAATGAATCGTCGGAACAAGTAGCAAAAATAACTACAAATAATTTTTTTAGACTGTTTTCGAAGCTTGAGCTCAAAGAAATTCTATAGGGCAATTAATTTAGCTGACAGAGCTCTTTTACTGCACTTACAGATTTATAAAACATCTCTTGTTCACTATCGTTCATTTTAACTTCTAGAACTTTCTCAACTCCATTTTTGCCAATAATAGTAGGAACACCAATGAATAAGTCTTTCACACCATATTCACCATTAAGATAAGCAGCGCATGGTAATATACGCCTTTTATCTTTTAAGTATGATTCTAGCATGCTTATGGCTGAAGATGCAGGAGCATAGTATGCAGATCCAGATTTAAGTAGATCAACTATTTCTTTTCCACCATTACGAGTGCGCTCAACTATTTCATCAACTTTTCCTCGCGTAATCAAACCCATCTCAATGATTTGGGTAAGTGGAATGCCAGCAATTGAAGCATAATTGATTAGTGGTACCATAGTGTCACCATGTCCTCCAAGCACAAAAGCAGATACATCTTCGACAGAAATATTTAACTTACTTGCAAGAAAATAACGAAAACGAGCAGAGTCAAGCACTCCTGCCATACCAACAATCATATTAGTTGGCAGGCTTGAAGATTTGTATACTACTGAAACCATAGCATCTAAAGGATTGGTAACCACTATTACAAATGCGTTTGGAGAATGTTTTTTAATATTTTCCCCAACCTCTTTCATTACTGCAGCATTAGTTTGCAGAAGGTCATCTCTGCTCATTCCAGGTTTTCTGGCAATGCCAGCAGTTATTATAATTGCGTCAGAGTTTTTTATATCTTCATACCTATTTGTACCAGTAATATTGACATTAGATCGATCAATAGGAGATGATTCTGTAATGTCAAGTGCTTTACCTTGTGGTATTCCATCGCTTACATCAAGCAAAATAACATCTCCTAGTTCTCTTAGTGCAATCATATGGGCAAGAGTCCCACCGATATTTCCTGCACCAATCAAAGATATTTTTTTTCTTTGTGCTGTCATTTTCTACTCCTTTATATTTACTTTTGTGGCTTTACTACCTTCCCAAGGGGATAAGCTGTCAAACATACGAAAATCTTGCGGTAAGTCTATAGGATTATATACAACCTTTTTTGCCTCTATATCGTATCTTACTTCCTCGTAGCCAGTGAGAGGAAAATCTTTTAACATTGGATGACCTTTGAATCCATAATCCGTTAAAATCCTACGTAAATCTGGGTGATTAGAAAACTCTATTCCATACATATCAAATACTTCACGCTCAAACCACGAAGCTGCGTTAAATATCTTTGCTGCACTTAGAGGTATATCATCTTCACATAACTGAAGCTTTATGTGCACTCTGATATTGTGCACAAGGCTGAGCAAATTGTATATTAGCTCGAAACGTTTTTTTCTATCTGGGTAATCAACTCCAAAAACGTCAACTAATAATTCAAGCCTACACTTTTCATCATCACGTAGAAAGAGTAAGTGATTTTCAATGTCATTCAAAGCTGAATATATTACAATAGTGCCATCATTTTTCTGAATACATTCACATTTAGTCTTTTTTTGTATGTATTTTGCAGTTTTATCCATGCTATATATTCTTAGTTCGTTTTATTTTATTTTGTAGACATAGCATTCCATATAATAACGCCTCAGCAGTTGGAGGGCATCCAGGAACATATACATCAACTGGCACAATTCTATCGCAACCACGGACTACTGAGTAAGAATAATGATAATAGCCACCGCCATTTGCACAACTTCCCATAGAAACGACGTATTTGGGGTCCGCCATTTGATCATAAACTTTACGCAATGCTGCTGCCATTTTATTAGTTAACGTGCCAGCAACAATCATAACATCTGCTTGCCTTGGGCTTGCACGAAAGATTATGCCATATCTATCAAGATCATAACGACTGGATGCAGTGTGCATCATCTCTACTGCGCAACATGCAAGACCAAATGTCATTGGCCACAATGAACCAGACCTTGCCCAGTTCATTATATAATCTATTAAATCGCCAAATTTAGTGATAAGAAAACCTTCTTTTTTGTAACGATTCCAATCGCTATTAGATAAATTTACTCCCATTCCAACGCACCTTTACACCACTCATAAATAAAGCCTATAGTAAGTATTGCAAGGAATATCATCATAGAACAAAATCCGTAATAGCTTATTTTAGATAAAGAAACGGCCCAAGGAAAAAGAAAAGCAATTTCTAAATCGAATATTATGAACAATATTGCAACTAAGTAAAATTTTATGTCGAAACTTTTTCTGGCTCTTGATAAAGGATTAAAGCCACATTCATATGTAGAAAGCTTTTCACCATCTGGGTTACTGACTGCAAGAAACATAGGTAATACACCTAAAGTAAAGGATACTACAATTGATACACAGATAAAAATTAATATGGTTAAATATTCACTCATTTAAAAAACATATAACACTATGAATTTACATGCTTTCCTAATCTTTTACCACCTAAAATATGTATGTGAAAGTGCGGTATAACTTGCTCTCCATCTTTACCGTGATTAGTAACTAATCTATATCCTGTTTTTTCTAAGTTATATTTATGTGCTATTTCTCTAACAGTTTTAAAAAAACTTACTATTTCCTCTTCGGAAGCTTTCAGAACAAAATCATCGTATGAAACGTATTGAGCTTTTGGTATAACTAGAATATGAACTGGTGCATCAGGATACTTATCACGAAAAGCTAGCACATTTTCATTTTTATGTATTTCCTCATAAGACAACTCACCTCTTAATATCTTAGCAAAGATATTAGTGTCATCATAAGCTGTACTACCCATACTTTATTAAATTCCTGGTCCTCTTCTATTTTGCTTATGATTTGGTGTAGAAGGTGGGCTTATTGCTGCTTCGCTAGAAGCATCTTCAAGACTTGAAACGTCTTTTAGCTGTATATCTTGTCCACGCAAAACTGACCCATAGTCCATTTGGTGTCTTTTTGAAAACGTTTCTATTCTATTTGCCCTTCTTGCAGCAATAACTTCTGGTTGTAAATGATACATATCTCCAGGAACAGTTAGGCTATGATACCTTTCCTCTATTTGAACTTCTTTCATAACACTCTCCATAATTTATTTCCCCCTACCTCTTATGCTTTCGCAACTTTCAAAATCTTGTTTAATAGCTTTTTGCCAATTATTTAAAATTTTCTCTGATGACTTTTCTTTATCCATAGGCCTTACAACTTCCTGTGACTTCTGCTTTTTACTATCATATCCACTATACAACTTTTCTGCAATACCATACAGCAATTTCCGATCTGTGTGAACTTTAAACTCTCCACCAGTAATTTTTGCCAAATTTTTAAGATCACAATCAATCTTATTATAAATTCCTTCAAGAGCGTACTTTTTCATTACTTTTTCATCCATACCTAGATTTTTATCTTTTATTTCTTGGATAATCTTTTCAACATCAACTTCAATTACAATTTTGTTTTCTTCTCTAAAAATAGTTATATTGGGCAGATCTTCCCTTATTTCATCTAATTTCTCTGGACTCAAGTAAGGTATATTCCCCGTTAAAGTTCTTGACGCTAAAAAACTTACCTTACCTTTTTCTTGTTTTGTTATTTGTATGCCAAGGTACTTACTAGCTTCTGTGGTTTTTATAGGTGGGTCATATTTCTCTTCTTCTTTAGGTACATCACTCACAGCGTTTTTTAATGAAACTTTAGCATCATGCTTCATTTCATCAATTGAAGCAAACGGTTTCTTTATAGGATAAATAAGTGCTTTAGGCACAAGAAAAAACACACCTTTTATCTTAGCCAAAATAGACTTTTTATTTGACTCATCTTTTGCCATACATACCTCCAAGTCACTTTCTACAATCAGATAGTAAAATACACCCAATTATAGACGAAAATATTTAAGCTTGTATATCTATTATAAGATGAAATTATAGAAATAGCAATCATTATTTGTACATTACCAAAGTATGTAGTATTTTTGCTGCTTTTCTTGTTCAAATTACCTTTAAAGATAAATTATGTTAAAATGGAACGCAAATAATATTATCGATGCTACTGGCGGAAGAGGGGAGGGTGTTTGTAATTCGGTATATAGCTCAAATATTTCAACGGATACAAGAAGCATAAAAAAAGGTGATTTATTTATTGCTCTCAAGGGAAAGAAATTTGATGGGCATGATTTTCTACATGAAGCATTTTTAAAAGGAGCTGTTGCTGCGGTAGTAAGCGAAGATAAATATAGAAATTTTCCTCTAATTATTGTGCAAGATACTCTAAAAGCTTTGCATAATATGGCATCATATTACATTAGAAATATTCTTGTTAATGCTAAAGTTATCACAATTACAGGTAGTGTTGGGAAAACCACTACAAAAGATATGCTTAACACTGTTTTGTTGCATTATGGAGTATCTCATGTAAATGAAGGTAACTTGAATAATAATATAGGATTGCCTTTTACGATTCTAAAAGCGCCAGAAGACTGCCAGTACTTAATCCTTGAAATAGGAATGAGTAGAGCTGGTGAAATAAAAGAGTTATCGGAGATTAGCAATCCGGATATTGCAGTTATTACCAACATTGAACCTGCGCATGTTGAAAATTTTTCATCTCTACTTGATATTGCGCAAGCGAAATTAGAAATTCTACATGGTATGAAAAATAATGGTACTTTGGTTTTGAATAAGGATAATGAACATTATGATTATCTCTTATCAAATGCTAACAGAAATGTAGTAAGCTTTGGTAAGAATGAAAGTGCTACTGTTTGTTTGTTAGACCTAATAAGAGACGATAACGGTCTAAATTTAAAAATCAAACTGAACAGTGGTCAAATTATGAACTGTAATTTACCTGTAAAAGGCGAACATTTTGCATACTCTGCATTAGTTGTTACAGCAGTTTTGCAAAGTCTCGAACTTGATTTATCTAAATTACCACTAGCACTTGAGAATTTTACTGTAACAGAAGGTAGAGGTAATGTTCATCAAGCTAAATACAATGGAAAATTAGTACATTTGATTAACGACTCCTATAATGCTAACCCTACTTCAATGAAGGCTGCAATAAGAACTTTAGGTACATATTCTAATTTAAGAAAAGTGGCACTACTTGGCGATATGTTAGAACTTGGTAATGAAAGCATAGTATTTCATACAGAATTGCTTGACTCTATAGTAGAACAAAATGTGAATAAAGTTCATACGGTTGGTAAATTTATGTTAGAATTGAATAAACTTTTACCGGAGAATATAAAAGGCATGCATTTCGATGATTCTAACAAATTGAAAAGTAATTTAGCTAATATTGTTCAAGGTAATGATGTAATTTTAGTTAAAGGTTCTCATGGAATGAGAATGGACCTTATAATGCAGGAATTCACAATAGAATATTAAATAAAACTATTGTATTAATTTAAAGTTAAGTTATTGGAAGTTTTAACTGTGATAAAACGTATAGTTATTTTTGGTGGAACGGGATTTATAGGAAAACACATCGTAAGACGCTTGGCAGCGGCGGGGTATTTAATAAGAATATTTACTCGTGATCAGGAAAAAGCTGCTTGTCTGAAGTTATGTGGAAATTTAGGACAAATATCAATAATTGAAGGAGATTTTTTTAATGAAAAATCAATTTTAGAAAGTATGGAGGGATGTGATGTTGTTATAAATTTAGTAGGAATACTATATGAGACAAGAAAGCACGATTTCTATGACGTTCATGTTGGAGTAGCTGAAAGAATAGCAAAAGCTGCGCAAATAAAAAGTGTATACATGATGATACATTTTTCTGCCATGGGAATAGAAAATAGTAAGCTGTCAAGATACGCCCAAAGTAAATTAGAAGGTGAAAAAGCTGTAACTTCAACATTTCAGGGAGCAATAATAATTAAGCCAAGTCTTGTATTCGGTAAAGAAGATAGTTTCTTCAATAAATTTGCAAGATTAGCAACAATTCTTCCTTTTTTGCCGTTAATCGGTAGTGGAATAACGAAATTTCAGCCGATATGTGTAACAAACTTAGCTGAAGTGGTATATCGTATTATCAGCTTTAATAAGCAAGATAAAAAAATTTATAATATAGGTGGACCAAAAGTTTACTCTTTTAAAAGCTTATTAAAGTTTATTCTGAATGTGACTAACAGAAAGTGTCTACTGATCAATGTACCTTTTCCAATGGCAAGATTGATAGCCTTTTTCTTAGAAAGTAAAGTTGTTTCTGTGCTGTTAAAACCTATAACCGGAGATGCAAGCCCTATACTTACTCGAGATCAGGTGAAAGTTATGATGAATAGTTCAATCGAAAAGTCAGATGATCTCGGAACAATGAAAATTAGACCACTAGCAATTGAAAATGTGGTACCAGAATACTTGAAAATTTATAGAAAGCGTTGATAGAAGAATGTGCCCGGTAGGATTCGAACCTACGACCCACAGCTTAGAAGGCTGTTGCTCTATCCAACTGAGCTACGGGCACACATCATGTATAAAATGCTTCTTAGTACACGTGAAGTCAAGTATTTCTTGTGAATATAATGTTTGTGATAATATCTCAAAACTTTGTCAGTACAGCATGTAACGATAAAACTGAGAAAAAAGAAGCGTGGGTAATAGGAAGTCTAATAGCGCAGTAACACAGAACCCCAGGTCAGGCCTGCACCTATTGAAATCAGCAATATCAGATTTCCTGACTTTATTTTTGATTCTTGTACTGCATAGTCTAAGGCTAGTGGAATTGACGCTGCTGAGGTGTTTGCATGCTTATCAACTGTATTAATTACTTTTTCTATAGGAAAATCTAATTTCTTTACTACTGCTTCAATAATGCGAATGTTTGCTTGATGGGGAATTAACCAGTCAATATCAGTAATCTTCAAACTATTGCATTTTAGAGTTTCCTCTACTGAGGCTGTTAATTTCTCTACTGCATGTTTAAACACTTCTCTTCCATTCATAAGTATCTTTCCAGAATCACGAGTAGAGGATATTCCTCCGTTTGTACATAATAAGTCCACATTGCCATCAGAGTGTAAGTTTGTTGATATAATGCTACTGCTACTCATTTCTGATTTCATTATCACTGCACCAGCACCATCACCAAAGAGTACACAAGTTGACCTATCTTCCCAATCAACAATCCTAGACATTATTTCAGCACCAATAACAAGCGCGTATTTAATTCTATCGTTAGACTTTATAAGTGAATCAGCAACTGTAACTGCATATATAAAACCAGAGCATGCTGCCTGTACATCAAAAGCAAATGCGTTTTTACACTTTAATTTACTTTGTATAATCGTTGCACAGCTAGGAAAAGTTTTGTCAGGTGTTGTTGTTGCAACTATGATCAAACCAATTTCATCTATTGAAATTTTCGCTTTTTCTATAGCATTTTTCGCTGCATTAACAGCTAAATCTGACGTTAATTCTCCTTCATCTGCTATATGTCTTTGAACTATTCCTGTTCTTTGCCTTATCCATTCATCGTTTGTTTCAACTATCGATGCAATTTCGTTATTACTCAAAATTTTTTTTGGTAGGTAAGAACCAGTGCTCAATATGAAACTTTTATTTAATATGACTTACCCCGTTAATTATCTTCTGGTTCAAATTTTCACTGATTGCATTTACTGCAAATTTTATAGCGTGAGCAAAAGAAATAGCATCAGAATTTCCGTGGCTCTTTATAATGATACCATTTAGCCCTAAAAACATAGCTCCACTTCTAATTTTAGGATTAAAACGCTCTAATGCTTTATTTAGCTTGGGTTTCAACAATATGCCGACAAGCATTTTTGTCATCCATGAATTAAATACTTCCTGTTTTATTAGACTGATAAAAGTACCAGCAGTTGCCTCAGCTGTCTTGAGCATTACATTACCAACAAAACCATCAGCAACAATTACGTCTATATTACCATCTAAAAATTCACTTGCCTCTATATATCCTTTGAAGTTAATACTTGGAGCATTTTTGAGTAACTCAAAAGCTCCTCTTACTGAGTCAGTACCTTTCACTTCCTCTGTACCAATGTTTAGCAAAGCGACTTCAGGATTTTCAACTTTTAATGCTATTTTTGCAAATATACTCCCCATTAATGCAAATTGAAATAATGAGTCAGTATTACAGTCAACATTTGCACCAAGATCAAGCAATGCAAAGCTTTTTGTCTTAGTTGGACAGACAGATGCAATAGCAGGACGATAGATATTGGGTAATGTTCCTAAAATAAATCTGGAGATAGCCATCAATGCTCCAGTGTTGCCTGAAGACACCATCCCAAAAGCTTTACCTTTTTTCACTGCTTCAACAGCTGCCTTCATACTTGAATCTTTGCGATGTCTAAGTGCAAAAGAGGGTTTATCATTTGGAAGAACATTATCAGAGCAATGGGTAAATTCGGAGCTATCGCTTACTTTTTTGTATTTTGAAAGCAAAGGAGATATTTCTTTCTGATCTCCATAAATATGAAAAAAAACTTCAACACCTGGGTCAACAAGATTATCCAAGAAAAAACTAGCACCCTGAATTACGGAAAAAGGTGCAAAATCCCCTCCCATAGCATCAAGTGCGATAACTATGTTGTTGTTGACCGTGGGTAACATATCATGAGTTACTCCGCCTTTTGTTTAATGAAAACACGTTTTCCTTTGTAACTATTGTCAACTGCTATGTTGTGAGGCAACATGAATTCTCCAGTTGTTGCACATACCACAATATTCTTAGGCTTAATAGCATGATGAGAACGATGCATATTACGCCTTGATTTTGACTTTTTTCTCTTCGGAACTGCCAAAACTTACTCCAATTCAATTATATAACACAATTTATTAGTAGCATGTTTTTTACAAGAAGTAAATAGCGAAATAAGTAAGGTTTTCTTATACAATTCACTCTTATAAACTTAAACTCAAGCATTTTGATCAAAGTATATTGAACTTAAGACATATCTTGACTATACTCTGGCGAAGTTAATAAAAATTTTAATAAAATCAGTAAAACTAATTTTAGCTAAGATAAATGTAAAGTGAGTTCCTTTAATATAGACAGCGTTAGAATAATCGGTAGATGCTTTATCAACTTTCTGTTGAGGATTGGTAACGCATTTGTATTTTTTATTCAATCTCTATACCACTGCTTTATTCCTCCATATTATTTTAGCAATGTGGCAAGACAAATTATAGAGATAGGCTTTTTCTCTTTGCCAATTGTTGGGCTCACTGGAGTTTTTATAGGAGCAGTGATAGTTTTACAGAGTAGCTTAAGTGGTATATTGATTAATCAAGAACAAGTAGTACCTAAACTTGTTACGGTTACTATCATTAAAGAGTTAGGGCCAGTTTTGATCAGCTTAATAATGGTAGGAAAGGTTGGGTCCCCAATTGCAGCAGAAATTGGCACGATGCGCATCACTGAACAAATAGATGCACTTACAACTTTGGACATCAATCCTTTCAAATATTTAATTGTACCAAGAATTCTAGCGTCAGTTATAGTATTTCCAATACTTACAGTATGTGCAGATCTAATAGGAATATTTGGAGGGTATGTCACCGCAGTCTTTGAATTTAACCACAATTTAAATATATACATAAAATATACAGCTCAATTCTTTAATATGTACGATTTTATTGTTGGGCTAATGAAAGCGACTGCTTTTGGCGCCATAATTTCTGTTTCAAGTTGTTATTACGGTTACCATTGTAGGGAAGGTGCACGAGGAGTAGGTATTGCAACAACATCAACTGTTGTTATATCCTCTATATTGATAATTTTAGCAAATTACTTAATTACTTTAATACATGCATAGCCCCATAATATCAATATTGAATCTAAGCTTATCCTTTGATGATAGAACGATATTAAACAACATAACTTTCAATATATCGAAAGGAGAATCATTAGTCATACTTGGCGGCTCAGGAAGTGGTAAATCTGTATTAACAAAAATAATTATTGGATTACTGACACCAGACTCAGGGTCTATTAAAATAAATAGTAAAAGCAAAAATAAATTTGGAGTCTTATTTCAAAATTCCGCTTTGTTTGACTACGTTACAGTGTGGGAAAATATATCTTTTAATTATAAAAAACGCTTTAATATCAGCATAAAGGAGGCAAAACGCCTAGCAATCGAGAAGTTAAATGACGTTGGACTGGAAGAAAACATAGCAGAAATGTTTCCAGTAGAACTATCAGGTGGAATGAAGAAAAGAGTGGCACTTGCAAGAGCAATTGCACACAACCCAGAAATTATTGTATTGGATGAGCCAACTTCAGGATTAGACCCAATCATGTCAGATGTAGTAAACGAGATAATAATAAAATTATCTCAAGATCTTCGTCCTACAATTATCACGATTACACATGATATTCATAGTGCATTTAAAATAGCTGACAAAATAGCAGTATTATATGAAGGGGAGATCATTTTTCACGGAACTGTTCAGGAAATACAAAATACTAACAACGAATATATAAAAAAGTTCATTTATTGTATATAGCTACAGGTTTACAAACGATATTGTGGATGCTGTAACTAGCCTAACTTGAGATATCGACAACCTTCGGTCTGTTACTAGTGTAGTGCTACGGTGGTATAGTGTGTTAGCTATAAAACAGCGCATTAAATATAGATAAAGTAACTTGTATCAATTTTTATTATCATGCCAATTCCAACTGAAGAAATTTATTGAATTTATTACTTCACGCTAAAATAATATACTTTACTATTCAACAGCAATTACAACTGATGATTTTATTTCATTCCACTACCTGCTGACTTACTTTCTGCTTAGCATATCCATCAAATCAGATTCTTTGAGTTTACTATGGTCAACTTTACTGAACTTATTCACCATAGAGCTCATTTGATTATACTGCTTAATTAGAAGATTAACGTCAATTACACTTGTTCCGGACCCCTTAGAAATTCTAAGTCTTCTTTTGCCATTTAAAATATCTGGATTTTGCCTTTCTTTTTCGGTCATTGAGTTTATGATGGCTATATATTTTTTCACTTTATTGTCGTCTGGCACACTGCTACTTAGCTTTTTTGTGAATGAACTAGGGATGAATTTCATTATGTTGCTAATGCCATCCATTTTACTCAGAGTTTTTAACATTCCCACTAGGTCGTTTAGGTCGAATTTACCCTTTTTTACTTTTTTTTGTAACTTATCAATTTCTTCCTGACCAACAATCTCAGCAGCTTTTTCAACCAATGATACAACATCACCCATGCTAAGTATCCTTTTTGCAATTCTATCGGGATAAAAATCATCGAGGTCACTTAATTTTTCACCACAAGCAATAAATTTAATTGGACAATCGGTGATCATTTTCATAGAAAGAGCAGCACCACCACGTGCATCACCATCAACACGGGTGAGAATAATGCCGGTTACACCTATTACCTCATTGAATGATTTGGCAATGTTGACCGCATCCTGGCCTATCATTGCGTCGGCTACTAAAATAACTTCTGCAGGTGAAGCTATTTCCTTTACGGCTTTCAACTCATTCATCATATTATTGTCAATATGAAGCCTGCCTGCGGTGTCTAGTATTAATACATCATAATTATCGTTCTTTGCTGCTGCCAGTGCCCTTTTTGTAATTGCAATAGGCTCCTCATTTATTACTATAGATAAAGTTTGTACGTCTATCTGTTTACCCAGCACCTCAAGTTGTTTCTGGGCAGCCGGCCTATAAATGTCTAAAGAGGCAAGCATCACTTTTTTCTTTTGCTTTTTTAGCTTTAAAGCAAGCTTTCCTGAGGTAGTTGTTTTACCTGCACCTTGTAAGCCCACCATCATAATCACAGCAGGGGGTTTAACTGCTAGATTTAAGTCACTTTTCTCTGATCCGAGAACTGCAACTAAATTATCCTGCACAATTTTAATTATCATTTGTGCTGGAGAAACACTTTTTATGACTTTTTCCCCAATCACTTTATCTTTAATGTCGTTGATGAATTTTTTTGCAACTTCAAGTGAAACGTCAGCTTCAATTAAAGCTATACGTATTTCACGCATGGCAAGATTAAAATCATCTTCAGAAATGATCGACTTTCCTCTCAGTTTACTAAATACAGAATTTAAACTTTCAGTTAACGATTTAAACATAATAGCATTAGTAGAATACTCATTAAAAAGAGAGAAGAAGCTGAAACAAAACTTACTGAGTTATAACTTAGCACTTCTTTAAGTTTAGTAATATTATTAAAGTATAAATTAGTAAGTGAATTAGTCAAGTTTTGCAGTACGTTGGCAGACATTTCTCTCACTTTAAAGACCAATTGATTGAACAACAAGATAATATAGGATATGAAAATTCTAAAAATCCAATCAACATCCATTTTAAAATTTACTCTCGGGTAAAATAACTTGCGTAAAGGAATAAACAATAAAGTGGTACATAGTAATAAATTAAATTGCGACAAAACATTTTTTGTGTTGTACACAAAATCGAAAATCGAAGGTTTATTGTAAATAGGTAAGTAAGGATTGCCAGCGATTACGCATATAAATGCTAAAATAATCATAGTCATTTTGCTTCCCCTCTCTGCTAAAGGTTTTGACTTACTTTTTGCAATAAATAAGTAATAAAGAAACTTTAGCCCCAAGCTTAAATGAAGCAGCAAATTTAGAAGCTTATATAAATTTTTATACCCTTTTAAGGCAACAGTGTTCATTTCAATTTCAGCTGTGATATATGATTTACTGATAAATCCAACGGTTCCAGGAAATGCAGCCATTGTAAGTATTGCGATTATAGCACACATGCCTTCCACTGACATCAGTTTACCCACTCCATTAAAACTAATTGTTTTTGTTTGTAAAATAATCGAATTACTGACCACAAACAATAATGATTGATAAACAAGAGAGAAGATTATATGCAGTATCAAAATTGGTATTGCTTTTTCCGAAGGACTGAGCAAACTTCCTGCAATAATCAGCAAGCCCATTTGTCCTACAACATTATAGCATAAAAATCTGCGAATATTTTGCTCAAGAGAAGCAAATATAATGCTGTAAATTGCAGTGATGGCGCCTACAAGCGCTAATATTTCAGTACAATCTTGCCATAGGTTATAAGTGTGTAAAAGCATCACTAAAAAAGAGACTTTAGTGGTAAATAAAGAGAGATATGTGGTGCCATGTAGCGATGCAGCAGGATATGCATCAACAATCCAAAACGAAAAAGGAAAACAAGCGCAGTTTATCAATAAACCCAAAATTATCAGGTTAGTGCTTTGAAGTGCCAATCCTACTATTAATATAACTCCAACGAAAAAGTGTACACAAGCGTACCTTATTGCAGGTCCACTATCTCTACAGCCAGATGCGATAGTAAAAAATGCACTGACAGTCATTAATTCACAGAATATTATAACCAATATCATATGTTCAGATAAAACTGCATAAAGTGAACTAATAGTGTAAGCAGCAAAAGATAGCATCTCTGAAAAAGTCAAATTTTGTACTGGTAGAACAGCTAAAAATGCAACTGATAAAAAAGATATTAGTACGATACGAAAAGATAAATCAAAATTTAGAACTGGATGAGAGCAATTCAGTGTAGTACCTAAATTTTCAGGTAATATTAGGACTATCACTATTAATGTAGTCAATAGAAATAGCAATAAAAATTTATAAAGTTGCACAATGATGTAAAACAGTATGGTTTATGCTACCTCAACATACAAATAAAATCAATTTGCATATTAACCACTAGTTAAGCTAATTACCATATAATTATATCAGGGTTTAGAAGGTTATAGAGAAACCGGTCAGATTAGGTTTTTAATCTAATCTGACCGATAGCTTTAATAGTGAGGTAAGCTTTAATATAGCACTCCTAATTCACAGTGCTACACTCGTGCATAATTTATTTTTAATTTGTGCACGAGCGTTAGTAAATTATTTACTTTTTGAAATAAAGTTTGGCATCACTTTAATATCTAGAACTTCATTAAGTCTGTCAGTTGAGAGTTATTTACTCGCTTTCTCTTCAGTATTTGCATAAATATAATGGATCTGCCAGTTTTTAATGCACTCATTCGACTTTTATGCTCTTCGCAATATCTGATTCTATTAAAGAATTCTTCGTTAATTTAGTTTTTTATGTTTTTTGGATAATGATATAGATAGGTTCCGCTAACACGTAGTGGAATATTAAATTGTTTATCTATAGATCCCTGTATCAAGCACTGTAATGACGGCATTCGAGTAGAGATAATGGAACCAAGAGAGCTCTGAGTAGCTGTATAATGAAAATTAGATTATATAAAAACCTCTGACAACATATTCTGTGTTATATCATTGTCCATAACTGTGTAATCAATATTATATTTATCGAATTCATTGCGCATCCTAGTTAAATGTCCTTTATCATGATCCAAAAGAACACTTACGTAGCTCAAGCTATCATTAAAAAGATCATTATAAATTACTGGAAATTGAACTGTGTAGGATGTTGTACACTCATCTTGACCGTTATTATCTTTACAAAGGGACATTTTTCCTGTTTTGCCAGTATCATCTTTAGTAGAAATAAGAAATTTCATACCTACGTCTTCGTTTTTTGCTATAAACTCCTTACACTTTCTACTTTTTGCAGAACATGGTCCTATAGCTATAGAGTAGCTTTCTTTTGGAAGTGTGAATATTAACTGATGTGTCATAATACTACCTTAATAAAAATCATTATTGTAGTATAGATTTATTAATAAATAATATACATTATGGTATAATTAGTACAAAATAGGTTTAACCAATCTCAGTAGGACTGCCAGTTGGACCCATAAGAATTATTTGTTCACCTTTTTTAAAACATTTACATAAATTAGTGGAACCGCCAGTTTCAAGCACAATAGTGGAAATAAATCCTTTTTTTTTGTCTACTTCAGTGCCGGTTACTGCTATACCTTCCATAGCAAGGTTTGTATTATTGGCTTTTCTACTATTGGTTTCAAAATTTTGCAACCTAAAGAATTGTCCAGGTTTAAAATTCTTTGCCGCAAGTGGTGCTTTGATCACTATTTCCACAACTTTGTTTGTTAAATATTGAACTTTTATAACCTTTGCAGTGAATTGCTCTTTGATTTTATTGAAAAATTCTTTGTTAGCTAGGTGTTCTGATATTATTCCAGCGCGTGACGCTTTAGCGTGCAAATGCTGCAATTTGTAGGTAATTCGCATAGCAGGTGGTGTCGTGCAAATAGCTGACACTGGAATCCAGTTCTGACTATACAACCATCTGGTGTACTCATTCAAAATTAAGTTTTCTGGATTCCAGTGTCTGGGCACTGGAATGACATCTTTTTTGGTGAAAGTTACTCTTATATTACAACATTCATACAATTGTGCATGTGACTCCGAGATTCTAGCCGGAGTGACATAAATGAAGCTATTAACTCTATTCAAAAGCTGAGAAATGATAGGGTAACCATTCTTAGCGCTTGCCATAGCTTTGACTACACTGCCGCTATACGAGGGATGAAGATCACCAAAAAAGCTAATTGTTTTATTGCCTTCCTTATATACTAATATTCTATCTTTATCTCGCATCTTAGGAGAAAAGATAGGATCTATTTCTTTTCCCGATGAATTCAAATGAGTAAAATATCCGTTATTTAATTTAAGATGCTTTTTATCTTCTGTTGCAATAACTGTATTTGGTTCAGTACCTGCTGCTATAAAAATAGAACGTGCTTTTATATGCTTGATTTCATCAGATTTTGTGTCTATTAGTTTTATTGATTCAGCGTGGTTATATTTATCTATTACAACTTCAATCGGCTCTAAGTTTTCAATAAAGTAAATCCCTTCTGATAGTGCATTTTGCACCTCTTCGCTATTTAATCGATAACTTGGTGAATCTTTTAGCTCTTTTCTATATACAATTTTCACTCCCCCTAGACTTTGCATTAGTTCCAATATTTTTGCTTCTCTATTCTCTTTTTTTGCTGATTCTTGCTCTTTTCGGATCAATTGTGCATGCGATATCAGCTCATTTGCAAGTTCATATTCCTCTTCTTTCCAATCTTTTTCGACATATTTCTTTCCATACTTATCAACCAATATTTCATAACGAAGAAGAAATTTTTCTACTTGAATCGGATAGTAAGCTAAAACTTCAGTAGCAGTATCAATTGCAGTGAGTCCTGCACCTATGACAACTATCGGCATACGAACTTGCAGATTTGCTATAGAATCAAATTTAAGAGCGCCAGTCAGTTGTAACGACATAAGAAAGTCAGATGCCATGCGCACTCCACGGGCTAGTATGTTTTTTATTTTGATCATTCGTGGCTTACCAGAGCCAAGTGCCAAGGCAATGTGATCAAAACCCAAGTTAAATGCGTCATCAACAGTTATCGTGCTGCCAAAACGAATGCCTCCATAAAGTGCAAAATTCTCACGTCTTTCCAGCAGTAATCTAATAATCTTTAAGTAATTTTTATCCCACCTAGAAGTAATGCCGTATTCTGACACTCCACCAAACCCATCTGCCGTGCGTTCACTCAATTTTTCGTGTTCAAAACCTTTAATTAGCTGTAAATTATCGATCAAAGTTTCAATCTTTAGTCCGTCAATGGCGATAACGTTATGCCCATCGTTTAATAAATGATGAGCTAAATTAAAACCCGCAGGACCAAGGCCTACAACTAGGACGTTTTTTCCAGTGTTTCCTTTTGGCAATGGACGCTTAAAATTTAAAGGATTCCAACGGCTAAGCAGAGAATATATTTCAAATCCATACGGTAAACTAAGCACATCATCTAGAATCCTTGTTTCAATTGCTGGCACATTTACGGGTTCTTGTTTTTGATATATGCACGAATTCATGCAGTCATTGCATATTCTGTGTCCAGTAGCCGCACATAATGGGTTATCTATCATCACAATTGCAAGACTTGCTATGCTATATCCTTCGCTTTTTACCAGATTCATTTCTGATATTTTCTGCTCTAGTGGGCAGCCGTGCAGCTCAACTCTAAGTGGAGACTTTTTGAAAGTGTTGTCATCATTGATTAGCCCCTTTGAGCAGCTGTCCTTACTTTGCTTATGACAAAATATGCAGTAGTGAGCATTATCTAGTGCTTTATTCAAACTCACCTTTTTGCTTGTTAGATCAAAACCATATCTTCTTTTCACCTCATTTGAATACAGAACCTCAACCTCATCTACTTCTTTTTTCAAGAATGATACGAGATTTTCGTAATCAATTTTCTTATGTATGCTAAATAGTATACTCTGTTTATTTTTCACTCTCCAAACTGCATATTGAGCCGCAAGTTCTATTTCTTCTTTGTGATCCTCTTTATTTTCAAGCCAACTCATTACCTGCTCAGAAAAGTTTTTTTCTGTTGTCGGTAAAGTAATGAAACTATTTAATTTGTTAGTGACATAATCAATATTTGCTACATCAGTGTATTTCTTCAATGCATAACGCTGAACAAATAATCTTTTGCATCTGTATATTACAGCAAAGTCATTGTGTTTTTCCTTTAACTCTTCTACTTCTTTTTCAATATTGAAAAATTTTGCAATAAATTCATCAAGTAAATGTGAGAGATCCATTATTAACTGGCTATTACAACCATCTTTCATCCAAGCTGGAATCCATCCTTTTTGTTTTCTGGATCCCAGTGTCAAGCACTGGGATGAACACTGGGATGACATCGAAGAAGAAGCTGCTTTTTCTCTTGCTTCAACTAATGAATAAAACAAGCTTTCATCGCACGATTTTATGTAATCCAAAAACGCCTTATCTAACTTTATTAATTCACTACGAGTGTATAAGTTTGAAAATGAGATTTTGAAATTCAGTTGCATCTTTATACTATACAGTGTACATACTGTTTCTTATAGATGAAGATTTTATTTATCTTGCAGTTTTGCTAAGATTGTTGCTCCTGCAACCTCTTCTTTTCCAACAGATGCAACACACTTAAATTTGTATACACCTAAACGCAAACCTTCAAAGTTAGATTGAAGAATTAAGGTATCTCCTGGAGTGACTGGCTTTCTGAATTTTGCGTTTTCAATGGACATAAAGTATACAACTTTATTTTCTACTATTTTTTTACCGAGAACACATATAGCAGATGCCTGAGCTAAAGACTCAATTATCAAAACTCCTGGCATTATCGGATGGCCAGGAAAATGACCAATAAAAAATTGCTCGTTGAAAGTAACATTTTTGATTGCTTTTATACTTTTACCAGGTTCGCATTCTATAACCCTATCTACTAAGAGAAAAGGATAAGAATGTGGTAGTATTTTTATAATATTATTGATATTACATTGCATAAGCCTACTCAATGCTTTGCAAAGCAAATTCAGGTATTTCCTTGTTTACATTTTTTAATACCACATCCGATAAATCGACTTCATCCATGGAGTATAAAACTTGATTCTTTTTTGAAATAAATAGTACTAAATCTATATTGTTTTTTTCTGCCGTTCTTTTAGCAACTTCTTTTATCTTGTTAAAGACACTTTCTACTGCTTCTCGATAATTTTCTTCTAAATGTGACATTTTCTTGGCGTAATTATCCCTAACGCTTACAGTATGCTTACTAAATTGTTCCGTCTTTTCTTTTTTTGCTTCTTCTGACAAAAGGTCAAATTCTTCTTTCGATGGCTTAAATTTTTCCAACTCATTTTCAAATTCTTGCTGTAATCTAGAATTCTGCTCCTTTATTTGTTGTTGTATATTTTGCAGAGCCAGAGATTCATTGATAACTTTGTCACTATCAATAATGGCAGCCTTTGTATTAATCGCGCTCTGAGGTTGATACCCTACAAACTTATACCCCACAAATAAGGAAATAATTAAGGCAATAACTGATGTAAATAACTGTATATATTTCATTTAAATCCCCGCTTCAATAGAAATTTTAACGTTTGTCGATGGTATTATGTCATAAGCTTCCTTTACTAAAGGAAATCCAAAATCTAATCTCAGCCTACCAAAAGGAGAAGGCATTGAAAAGCCAAAACCTGGTGATACTCTTATAAGCTTACTATCGTAATATTTCCCACTATATCCCTTCTTTTCATCTAAACCAAAAAGTGTTGCATAGTCAACAAATAGTGAGCCTTTGATACCAGCATAGTCGTATAGTTTAGATAGTGGAAAATCTACTTGCTGTGTTAAATTAAAATAAGTTTTGCCTCCCAATGAGCTTTTATTTTTGTCTTCTGCTCTTGGTCCAATGCCGGAAAGGTCAAATCCTCTAATCTCATTGCCACCTTTAAAGAAGTGCTGGCCAATGTTGAGCTCTTTATTAGTATAGGAAAAAATATGACCTGCTGCTACTTTAAAGCGCAATGTTATATCATCATCAATTTTGCTTAATATAGGGTGTGTATAAAAAGATAAGAATTCAGATTTTAGGAAATTTACATTTCCCCATAATCCTGAAATATCCTGACTTAAACGCAATAAATATCCCTCTTTAGGAGTATAGAGGTTATCCAGTTTATTGTACGCTAACGTGTATCCCACTGATGAAACCTGATACTCACCTTCTTGATCTCTTATTATCTCAGAGATATCCTCATCTTTTCCACCCTTATTGTCCATGTGTATGTGATTATACTTATAAGAATATTGAAAGGAATTGGTTAGATTTTCTGAGATTTTATATGATACTTTTGCTATTCCTCCCCAGTTGCAGGTATCGAAAGTAGTGTTTGGTTTGTCTTGTTTTTCATAAAAAATACTCATGCCTAGTGAAGTATCAGAATCGTTAAAATTATTTTCAACAGCGTCTATACTAGTAGAAAGAACATATTGACTTTTTTCAAGAGCAAAAGATACCTCTTTACCACTACCAAATAAATTACGATCTGTGAAATCGGTTTTAACAAATACTCCACCAGGAAGGGACATGCCACCTGTTAAAGATAACGAGGCAGTTCTTTTTTCTTTGACATTTAAATCAAGATTTACTGCATTTTCATCCACTATATAACTATTTATTTTTACTGTTTCAAAAAAATCGCTATATATAAGTTTTCTACGTGATTTTTGAATGTCAGATGTGTTATATGCGTCGCCTTCTGCTATGCTAAGTTTTCTTCTAATTACTTTATCTAAAGTGCGGTCATTACCATCAATAGTAATTTGGTTTATATAAATCTTTTTACCTGGTAGCACTTTGTAAGTTACATCCACAATATTGTTATGTTGTGTATATTCTGGATTAACTTTTGCAAATATATATCCTTTTTCGTTTAAATGTTTACTTATTTTTTCTGCTGTATTGTTAATTTTAACTCTATTAAATATTTGATTATTTTCCTCTTTGATAAATTCTAATATTTCTTCCCTTAAACTTAAATCCTGAATCTCAGTTTCAATATCAACTTCATTATTTCCAAATAAGTATTGCTGCTTTTCATCAATCAAAAAAGTTAACTCTATTTGGTTGTTATTATCAACCTCAACAATTGGTTGGATATTATTTTGAATATACCCCTTAGATGAATAGAAGCGATCAAGCAGTTCTGTGTTAATCAGTAGATATTGAGGTGAATAATGAGTTCCGCTTTTAAAAATGGCTCTAAATAACTTACTAAATATATCATTGCTATGCCTTTTGATAACTTGCTCTAGCTCATTTGCTGAAAAGTTTTTATTACCTATGAATCGTAAACCCTTAATTTTAGACGTTCTTCCTTCTTTTATCTTAAAAATTAGGTTTATCCTATTGCTACCAAGTTTATCTAGCTCATATGCAATTTTAACACCAATTTTACCACTGTTCCTATAAAGAGTAGCTAGATTTATTAAATCGTTTTGTAATTTTGTTTCAGTGAAAATAGTTAGTGATTTTGACTGGATAACGTTATTTAGCAACTCTTTACTGTTAAATAACTTATTGCCTTTCAATATTACTTTGTTAATCAATGGGTTCTCATGAATTTTTACTACTAAGTTTTTTTCATCATCGATATAGGCGTTAATACTAGCAAATAACTTTGTTTTGTATAAATCTTTTATAACTGAATCTACATCATCATCATTTATATGACTACCTGGTTCTAATTTTGTATAAAACCTTATTGTTTGATCACTTACTCGCTCATTGCCAATATACTTAATATTTTTTATCTGTACTTTTTCTTTATTTTCTAGAGCAACAAGTAGAGTGGGAAAAGAAATAAGTATTATTATTAGTATGTGAAATAACTTTTTCATATGTATCTTAAAAAAGATGCCTAATATCATTTGTGATTGCAACTGCCATCAACAAAAACAATATGGTAGCACCGAAAGTGACTGCATATTTTTGATATTTCAAACTCAAATCTCTACGTATAACTGCTTCTATAATATAATGAAATAAATGCCCACCATCTAGTAGTGGTATTGGCAGCAAGTTAATTGCAGCTAAATTAGCTGAAATAATTGCCATAAAATATAGAACCATCATAAGTCCCTTTTTAGCTGATTGCCCTGAATATTTTGCAATTTTTATTGGCCCACCTATTTCATTTATACTCCTTTTACCAACAACAATTTGAAAGAGTGCTTTGATTGTTAAACACATAGTGTGGTAGGTTTCATTCACTGATAGGCTAGCAGCTCCAAGAAAAGATGACTGTTTTAACCCTATCATATTAATTGAGGTAATTCCTATAGTTTTTCTTTCTATTATGTTACCAAAGACATCTCTATCCTCAACTGTAAACGGAGTTAGAATAGTTCTGTACTCTTTGTTATTTCTGCTATACTTAATTTCTATTCTTGTTTCAGGGTTGGACATTATCACGCGTGAAATATCTTCAAAGTATTTTATTTTGTACTCATTGATCTGTGTAATAGTGTCACCTGGTAATAGGCCAGCTTGCTTTGCTGCACTTTCTTCAATTACATTACCAATTACTGGTGGAGTACGATAATAACCTGCCACGCTGAAAAATATTGTGAAAGCTATAACGGTAAATATCATGTTTGCAAAAGGCCCTGCAAAAACTATTGCTGCTTTTTGATATCGAGGTTTTGTATGGAATGAGTATAATTTTTCTTCTTCAGTTAATTTTTGTTGATCAACAGGAACGCTTGCTGCATTAGTATCCCCTAACATTTTAACGTAGCCACCCAATGGAAAGGCACTTAATTTCCATCTAGTTCCAGACTTGTCGTTAAAACCAAAAATTTCAGGACCAAAGCCTATAGAAAAAGATTCAACTTTAACCTTGCATGCTTTAGCGACAATATAATGCCCACATTCATGCACGAATACTATGATAGAAATTATTAAAGAAAACGATAAAAAATAATATATTCCAGCGCTAAGTTGATGAGAAATTAATTCCACCTATGTTTTAAATCTTAATCAAACATTGAGTATATTAAAATGCGCCTTGCTTGACAAGTATTTAGTTTAGTCTTTAAATTAAAAAAAAGTTTAATGACAATGATAGATATCTCCTTATTAAGAAGAAAACTGATGTATAGGAGTTGGCATAGGGGTTGTAAAGAAACTGATATACTTTTAGGGCATTTTGCATTGAAATATCTTGATAAATTTTCCTTAAGTGAACTAATTGAATACGAAAAAATAGTTGATCTTGATGATTACGAATTATATTGTTACATAACTCGTAAGAAACTTCTCCCCCCTGATTTGAGTAGTGAGGTAGTCGATTTGATTGCTTGCTTTAATCACTTATGCACCCAATAATCTTGTTTACCCTATCTAATACTTCAGCATATTCTACTCTTTTTTCCTCCCTATACTTTTTGCATTCTTGATTTATTTCGTCTAATCGCTTTGTTAATTCTAAAATTTTGTCTTCGAGAGTCAATGCTGCAAGTAAGAAATTTAATGCATCTGAGCCCTTACCTCCAGTTCTTTGAGATATGGAGCTAACTAGCTTGTTGAAGCTATTAGCAAGTTGTAATAAATGGTCCTTCTTTTTACTTTCGCAAGATATTTTATATGTGTTATTACGTATAACTATTTCTACTACTTGCATATGATGCTATATTGTACAACTTTCAAATTTACAATATAGATTTTCATTCATTTATCAAGAGGGATAACTTTTTACTGCTACGAAAATAAGTTTTAAAGTATTGATGTTTTGCAACCTTCTGTGACGTCAAATTACTTGCTTCTTTCAAGTTATAGCTTCTAATTGAAAAAGAACCAAACCCCCTGATTTCAATTCTATTATGATATTTCAACGTGTTTGAAAACACTCGAAAGAAACTATCAACTATGTCTGCTATAATGACCTTATCTAACAAAAGGTGTTTTTTTGCCACTTTTGCTATTATATCAGATTTTGTTGCCATTTATATGAAGCACAAGAAGTTATTTGGCAGATAATATTATATTATATTTTTCAACACCTACTACTTCAACTTGTATTTTTTCTGATATAGAAAACTTTTTATTTTCTGGTAAATGCTCTTGATCTACTAAAAGGGTTACATTGTTCTCAACCTCAACGATTAGACCATTTTCCTCTCTCTTACTTACAGTAACCTGAATTTTATCCCCTACTTTAACTTTCTCTATCAGTTCTTCAAGAGGATCATACTCTATTTGCTTTACTCCAAGATAAATTCTTGTCCGATCTACGTTAGCCCTTATCACTTTTGCTTCTATTTCATCACCTACATTATACTTTTTTATCTCATCTGAATTGTTTTTCGACCAACTTAGATTTTGCATATAAATTGTTCCTTCTACGTCCTCAGATATCTCAGAATTATCAAAAGTCACAGATATTTGCGAACCATTGTTGCTTTTAACTTTACCAGAAACAATAGAACCAAGAGGATATTTATCAATAAATACTTGCCAAGGATTCTCTACGCACCTTTTTGTGCTTAAACTCATCTTATTTTTAATAATGTCAATACCGAGAATTTTTACATCCACTTCTTGTCCTATTGTTACAAAACTACTGATTGGTAAATTACTCTTGCTCCAAGTTATTTCTGATGAGTGTACCAAACCCGCAATCCCAGGTTTAATCTCAACAATGAATCCACAATCTTTTATACCCGTTACACATCCTTTGTGTACGCTATTAATTGGACATTTTGACTCTAGATCTTGCCAAGGATTATCTCCTAATTGTTTTACACCAAGGGAGATTTTTCCATTTTCTCTATCTATTTTTATAATTTTAGTTTTTATATGCTGACCACAAGAAAAAATTGCAGATGGATGACTTACATTACTCCAAGAGATATCTGTAATATGTAGCAGTCCATCTATAACTCCCACTGTATCTGATTCATGAATGCCAACAAATGCACCGTAGTGAGTGATGCTTTTTATTTTGCCTTCTACTACATCACCTTCATTTAAAGATTCTAAAAACTTAATTTTTTCACCAGCATGCAAGTTCTCTAATACCAGCTTTCTTGATACTACAATATTCCCCTGCTTCTTATCCATTTTAAGCACGATGAATTTTTGTTCAGTTTCAATAAGGTGATTAGCATCTTTTATTTGCTTCAAATCCACATGACTCAGCGGTAAAAACGCACTTATTCCATCACCAAGATCAACAATAAAACCGCATTTAATTGAGCGTTTAATGATTCCTGTTACTTCATCTTTTGTAACTGCGCTTTCTTCCAATTTATTCCATTTTTCGTCTCTGATTGCTTTCTCACGACTAAGAACAACATTACCATGGTAATCTTCAATTCTTTCAACATAAACTCTAATTTTCGAGCCAACAGTGATATCATCATTACAACTGAGCTCCTTAATCAGAATTCTTCCGTCTGACTTTAAACCAACATCAACCACAATATCATTAGAATTTCTTCTTGTGATTATACCTTCTACCACATCTCCTTCTTTGATTTTGTTAGCAAAAGAATCTTCACAAAAGTCATTGTCTTGATTATCAAATTGATCTTGAAATATCTCTTCTATGAATCTATTTGATGATAGCCTCTTGATAGCAACTGTACTTTCCATACCTTTTAATTTTAACTTCATTAGAACTCATATATTATATAATATTAATAATTAGTGACAAGTAAATTCTCATTAATTCATTTCGAGAATTGTTTAAGCTATAAAAGATTAAGTTATGTAAGATATGTTATCTAGGAATAATAATTGGATTAGGTCATTTTCCAGAAGATCTAGGTTGAAGTTGAATGTTTTGGAGAAGTATTCTATTAAAAACAGCAAGGAATCTATAAAAAAGATCGTAGACTTACAAAAAAGAATACGAGTAGAAATAGGTTTCGGTAATGGTAAAAATATGCTCCATCAGGCATTCAATGAATCTGATCTATTATTTATAGGATGTGAGCCTTATTTAAAGGGGGTCTCTTCCTTGCTAAAAAGCATAGAAGCACACAGCATAAAAAATATTTTAATATGGACAGAAGATGCAAGAGAATTAATTGTCAATTTTCCTGACCACAGTGTTGAAAAATTCTTTATTCTCTTTCCAGATCCATGGCCAAAAAGAAGTCACAACAAAAGACGGTTAATTAATACGGAATTTTTAAATTTATTAGCAAAAAAAATACTTGTCACAGGTGAAATATTTATTGCAACTGATCATCAGGATTATGCAGAGTGGATAGAGTTACATATAAAGCAGTGTAATTTTTTAACCTATAAGGAAGATAGTTTTGCAAATTATACCCCAACAAAATACCACAGAAAAGCGCTAGAATATCAGCGTAAAATAAAGTTTTTTAAAGTAAATGTTATATCTAAACTGACTTAGATTTACCTCTGCTTGTTAGTACAGATGTGTACATGACACTCTATAGTGCAAGTAGCCTACCATATACTGGGAATAACAGTTTACTGAATTCTTTAATCTCACAAATAGAAAGATCAATAAACTTGATAAACATCAACATTATCAGCCAGCATTGCTTTTGCAACTTCAATTCTACCTTTTTTATGATCGGTTTGGATAATTTTATAACCTATAGCATTTTGTCTAGCAACCAATCTGGTGCTTCTCTACCTTTTTCCCACTTAGCAAATCTCATCTTTTCTTTTAGGTAATATTCTCTATATGCTTCTATTGGGTTACTACATTTATATCGATTAGGTAACGCTTGTGTAAAAGCTTGTATATCAGCTGATCGAAATATTAGCAAATCCTTGTTATTATCGCACCAATCTATAACTTCTTCGGATTTATGCGTTCTTTTGTATCGCAAGCTATATTCTATACACAATTCTTTTCCATGTTTTATTAACCAATCAAAGTTTCCTTTTGATTGTCTAGCCCATAAAGAACAAGGATGGTTTTTGTGAGTAAGTTTATATGGAACTTCTATATTCTGGTTTGTAATGCTGACTAAAGGATTTGGCTCTTTTAATGCTATTGAAAAAACACTGCTAAGCAATTGAGCAGTTTCTAGCGGCATTTTTACTATGTGCTTATCGCATAACATTTGTGCTGCAGTTACAGGATTTTCGTCTAATATAAAGATATTCATCTAAGCACCCAGAGATAGAATTTTTGCGTAGTATTTATTTCAATAAACCCTAAAATATCATTCAGAAAATGGATAAGTTAAATAAGCTCAGTTAAAAAAATTATACACAATTCCGAGGAACCTTTTCAAGCTACAATGAATGTATAGCTACCACTCTAGCAATATTATTTCTCACCCACTGAAGATATTGCACGGTACTGTCTACTTGATCGTCGTGACGGATTTCTGGAAACATTAAAATCTCATACTCAAAGTCGCTAAGCCATACTGCTTGGTTAGGGAGAAAAACCCGCTCAGATTCTATAATTGGGACAATTCGGTGAAATCGAGTTAATTTGTCATCATGTGGTACTATTTGAATAATAGGTAAATCACTGTTTTTCCTGAGCTCCTGAACCAATTGCTGACCGCTTGCTTTTGCTTCGATTAAAATTGCGTGTGGCTTCCACCTTGCAGCCAGCGACAGAACTTTCTCTTTAAGTTTTGGATATTCAAGTTTTGCGCGATATACATCGAGTAAATAGAATGTATTATCTACTTTTGTCCAGGTAGTGCAGACACTAAAGTCACTTGTATTGTTTGTTGAAATTGCAGTATCCCAACTTTGTGTTACATGCAAGAGGCTATCAGGAAAATTTTTATAGCGCTTCAACCACTCTCGTTTAATTATAGCACTTGAAAGTGGTAGAGGGTTTTGTTGGTATTGAGCAGCAAAACCATAACTCCCAAGTTCAGCTTTTATCATCTCAATTTCTTCTTTTCCTTCAGTTAGGGAATACAACAATTGACCTTCTTTTCTTGAGTATATTTCCTGTTCATGCTCTGGAATATGATTATTAACTGAATAAATAATCTCCTTATCTTCAGCTATTATTGGTAAACAGACATGATGCCATATGTTTCTTGGTTTACAGAGGAGGTGACCAGTTAAATCTTCTAAATGGAGTCTGTGCATCACAAGAACGATAACTCCTTTTTTTCTGTCGTTGAGCCTGGTTACTAAAGCCTGATCAAACCAGTTTGCAGCACGCTTTCTAAATGTTTCGCTCAAAGCTTGTGCGGGACTTAGTGGATCATCCACGATAATGAAATCTCCACCTTCACCGGTTAATGTTCCCTCAACTGATGTTGCAATCCTACATCCTCTTTGCACTGTTTGAAATTTATATTTAGTGTTTTGATCTTTGCATAATTCTACTTTCGGAAATAGCTCTCTATACCAATCAGATTGCATTATGCACCTTGTATCGAGTGAGTGCTTTTCGCTAAGCAACCGAGAATAACTTGCAACTATTATTCTTGCAGTTGGCTGATTTCCAAGTATCCATGCGGGCCATGCAACACTTACACAAATGGACTTCATTGAACGCGGCGGCATATTGAATATTATTCTTCTTGCTTCACCAGCGCTTGCTGCTTCAAGCCTGTCTGCTATGATTTTTATATATTGATAATCATTATACTCACACCCCGGCACTACCGTTTGAAAGCATAATTCAATGAATTTGAGAAGGTTTATATTGTTCATAAAATTAAGGTTTGTTGATTTTTTTAAGATTTTGTTGTATAATTAAACCAGCATAGTGAGAGTTAAAATATGAAAGAAATAAGAGAGCAAACTGAGAGAGAATTTATAAAAACTCAAAACGGGATGAAAATAGAGACAATTACGCTTCTTGGTAAAAATCAAAACAATAATCAAGGTGAAAAACATCTGATATACTTTATTGGTGGAAATAGAGCGTTAAGCCCTGGTAAAGATTATTCCCCAAATTGGAATTGGGCCACAGAGCAAGGGATAACTGTACATCTTTTTAATTATCTTGGACTTGGTTTAAGTAAAAATAACTCATTGATACGTAGCAATAGAGTTAAATCTGGTGTAGCAGTTGTAACTAACTTATTGGAAAAAGGTATAAAGCCAGATGATATCATATTGTTTGGAGACTGCCTAGGTGGACATGTGGCTGCAGAGGTTCATAAAAATTTTAAGGGTAAGGATATACATTTAAGATGTATCGTTAGCAATGCCGCTAGTTCACTTAAACAAGCGTCTCTTTATTACTTTGGTTTTATGGCAAAATTAAAAATTTTTCTTGCTCCGATAATCAAATTGGTACTAAAGATTTTTGGCTGCCACTGGAAGACATATAAAATCGTAAATTCAATTACTCCTTATACAATGTACTTTAATCGAGAGGGAGATAAAACGATAAAACAGCCAGCGCAACTTGCAACAGAAATAGAAAAAATAGATCAAAGCGGTAGAAGAAAAGATTACCAAAAAAAAGAAGTATTTGAAGGATTTGAGGAATATGAAGAATTTTTCAAGCAGCATATAATATTAAGAAAAAATGATGAGTGTATTGATTCGAAAAAAGCTGATAAAGATATACATAAATTGCCAATTACGTGTTTAAAGTCTTCCAACAAAACTGATTACACTTTTCCTGAGTTGATTAGTTTATATATTTATATTACAGATGAATATTTTTCTAAATATGGCTCATTAAATAATGAAGAGAAGATTAAAGCATTTAAAGAAAGTAAATTTTATAAAGATTTTTCAAGCTGCAAAAATCCAAAGGACTTTTTGCATAATTACATGAAGAAGCAAGAGCATCCTTCGATGTCATTTCAGCATGTGACAATAGAATCTGAGGAAAAAAAGACCTTTCTTAACAAGTCAAAGAAGGCTAGTTGCTCTTAACTTGACGCGTATGCTTTCTTCAATATTTTAGCCATCTGTATCTGTTCAGATGCATGCAAATATTGAAACCAGTGTTTCTTTTCTTATCATCCGAGTACTGGGATCCAGAAGAATTAATTGTGAACAAATAGCTATACGATATTTTCAATAAAATTACAAAAAAGCTGGATTCCACACTGGAATGACACCGTCATAAACTGCTAGAGGTCTTCATAATGTCATTCCAGTCCTCATAGTGTTTATCCCGGCCTTCATAATTTCATCCCAGTGTCCTCTTTCTCTTGTCATCCCAGTACTTGATACTGGGATCCAGATGCATGGCTAATGCTGAAACCAATACTCCCTTTTCTTGTCATACGAGTACTGGGACCCAGAAGACTCAGGTAATAAGAACTAGATTCCAGCGCTACGCGCTGGAATGACACCGTCATAAACTGCTAGGTCTTCATAATGTCATCCCAGTACTGGGATCCAACTAAATTGGTGAACACTTTACAGCATTTTTGATGGAAAGAACTAGATGCCAGTGTCAAGCACTGACCCATTTTTTCCTTAAGTTTTTGCAGCTTGTGTTCTATTACAAAACCACTGTGGTACTAACGAGTGGCAAAATGATAGCAAGTTTTAAATTTTATTTTCAATAACGAAATTTGGCACATCTTGCTACACTTCCAGTTTTTATTGTACAAAAGGGGCTTCTGTCGTCTGTGTCTGACATGAAGCTAATGTTATTCTCCCTCTTCCTTGTACTGGATTTAGCTTGTGAAACGCGTGGTTGAAATCTTCCTTACTCACTACCTTGGACTTTCTTTCAAGAGCAGCGTATATTTTTGCTTCATTAACTAATTGTTCTAACTCAGCTCCAGAATAGCCTTCTGTTTTTTTTGCAATATCTTGAATATTTAGCCTTCCATCAGTTTTTGTATTTTTGGTATAAAGCTCCAATATCTTTTGTCTCGTTTCCACATTTGGATTAGGTATATGAACCCTTTGACCTAAGCGTCCAGGCCTAATAAGTGCTGGATCTATCTCATTGACCAGGTTAGTTGCACCAATTACTATTATATCTTTTCTGCTCTTAAATTCATCTATTTCAGTTAGTAACTGTGTTAAGCTCTCTCGACAGTTGTAAGCTGAGTTATTAGCGGTACTTCTTTTTTGGGCAACTGCATCTATTTCATCTATGAATACTATACAAGGAGAATATTTTCTCGCTACTTTAAAAAGCTCGCGTACAGCATGTGCACCATGACCAATATATACTCCAATAAGTTCTGGACCTGAGATACTTATAAAATTCATATTGGATTCACCTGCAATTGCGCGGGCGATAAGTGTTTTACCATTTCCAGGAGGGCCGTGCAGTATATAACCTTTTAGTGAGTTAATACTTTCACTTCCAAACATCTCACGCATTTCTTCTGTCATTTGGTTACAGCAAATAATCTGCAATCGTTGTTTTAAGGAATCGTCAATTATAACATTAGCAAATGTTGTTTTATTATCTGAATTAGCTAATTCTATTTCTATAGGCAGCTCTACTTCCTTCATTTTACTAAATATTTGATCATATATAAACCAAGCGATAAAAAAGAAAACAGTGAGTAACACAAAAGGCATAGCTTCGCTAATATAATGTGTAGCCAGCTCATATCCTTTACTGAGAAACATTGTATGCATATAGGCAAACAAAAGAGCAATAGAGACCATAATTGCTATGCATAGTAAACAGATAGCAATTCTTTTGAGTAATTCTGAGATTTCAATTTTTTTCATCTTACTGTCTTATATCGATTTTAAACTGAGAACAATTTTATTTAGATTAAATACTAAAAAAATATACCCTTACACTTCTTTGAATTCTACTAAATTCACTTTTAAAAAGCAATTATAATATACTTTGTGCGTGGTTAAGATAGCTCTGGAATAGTATAAAGAACTATGTCATCATTGAAGAGAAACTCATCTGTTGCTGTGTACTCTTTATTAATTTTATAAGAATCATAAACATCGTAATCTGCTTTTGTATGGTAATCACAATATTGAAACTTACCCTCTTTATTGAAAGAGCCAAATTGATCAATTAATGTAGCCATTTTCTTACCTTTTCCACTTTTTGTTAATTCAAATACATCAGCTGGGCAGTGGCCTGAAGAATCTTGATTAGTAGTTCCTTTCACAATAAAAAACGATGGTTTATCGTTAAGTAACTTGCAGAAATCTGGCTTATATTCCTTTTTCATACAGTTTAAACTTATATATTGATATTTATTTGGAACATTTGAGTATTGAGAATCGTACTTTTTATGTTCAAAAAACTTATTACCTAAGAAATTACAAAACGTTAATTTATAATCATCATTATTACTAGACTTAACGACTTTAAGGTAATGAAAGTCTCTAGGAATTTTTATCTCTTCTTCTGTAACGTGATTATGTATGACCAATTGGTCATCAAGCATGCAGTAACCTATTTTCGGTAAAGTAGCTACGAGCTTACCGTTTAACATGATATCTGCTTGATAGATATTATCCGATAACTTCTCTCCTTGCTGCAAAGTAAAATTCTGCTCTGCCTTAGCTGGTGCACTGCATTGCTCAGTTTTAGTTAAGTTTTTTATTATTGTTGATATCTCACTAATTTCTAATATATCATGTTCATTTTTTGTGTATTGATACTTATAGCAACTACCATCTTCACATACTGGAAGACATTTTCCTTCTTCATCTGATATATAGATATAATCACCTTCTATTGTAAAATAAAGTCCACCTTTTTCTTCTTGAATTTTTTGTAGTACTGGGTCATTTTCATCGTTAAAATTGATAAAATTGAGTACTCCAGTTATATCTCTACCAGACAATTTGAGGCCAAAGTTAGGACTATCTTTTATGTTGTAAAGCGAAATCAAGATAGGTTTTGATTCAAGCTTTTCTATAATATTGTTTCTATTTGTACTTATTATAGCTTCTTGTTCTACAATAAGATCCTCTTTAATAGAGTTTCCACTTTCATCAGATCTTTCTGCCTGCAGGGGTAAGTTTCCTTCATATAAAGATATTTTATCTCCCTGCTTCTTTAACTTTAAACCATTAATATCCTCTACTTTAATTGTACCAATATGTGAATGGATAACCTTACTATTTTTGTTTAATATATAATATTCAGCAGGAAGTTTAATCAATTTTTTATAGAGCGGGTTTTTATCCTCTATTTTAAATATATGTTTTTCCATGATATTACCTTAAATAACCGACAACTTGCTGATTAATAGCACTGAGGCTACTAGGAGGAGAGACATAACTCATAAAACTCCTTGGCTGCTCATTATTTGCCACTATTTTTTCAGTATTAACGAAAGCTCTTTGCTGCTCATTGTCTTTTAATCTTTTTTCCATATGATCTTTAAAAGTAAACAAACATTTACTAGTTTGTTTGTAATTAGGGAGTGATTTTTTTGCAGTTATACACAAGAACTTCAACAACTCATTATGATTTTCATCATTAAGTAATGACTTATTGATAATGGTTGACTGCAGTTCCACTGGATCAAAATTTAGACTTTTCTTTGAAATGCCACATTTCACAGCTGTTGCTCCCAATACTTCTTCAAATTTTGTTACAACATCTGCTGCATCTATTATTTTTGCCACTTCCTGTATTTCATTTTTTACTTTATATTCGTCCTGTCCTACCGCAGGGTAAAAGAAATTTATTACTTGAGATATAAATGAAGTTGGTCTGCTTGCTCCGCTCGTCACTGATGATTTTTTAGTTTCCCTCCTTCTTCTGTGTGCACTACAAACTTGATCTGCAGGATTTGTTGTACAAAACATATCTCTTACGCTACTATGCAATGCTTCCGCATTTTCTGCGGATTGAAGTGCTTGATCAGCAGAATCTTCAGCTTCTCCTGTAAGATTCACTGTTTGATTGTGTAGTATTTTAACCTTATCTTCCGTATCTTTAGCTTGTTTGGCAAAACCTTCTGAAGCATTTTTAGCTGCCTCTGCTGCTTTTTTAGCATCCAGAGTTTCATTTTTTGCTTTTCTTATCTCACGTAAAAACTGATCAGCTAATGTAGCACCTATTCCATCTTCTCCCTTGGAACCTGGCAATCCATTCGCACCTGGTTCTCCTTTTTCACCTTTAGAACCTATCTCTCCTTTCTCACCCATATCACCTTTTATTCCCATGGCTCCGTCTAATCCTTTAGGACCAATATCTCCCTTTGTTCCATTTATACCTGGCTCACCCTTGTTGCCTGTAAGACCTTGTGTACCATTGAAGCCCCTCAGACCTGGCTCTCCTTTTGAACCTGGCAACCCATCTGATCCTTTAGGACCTTCTGGACCTTGCAACCCATTCGCACCTGGTTCTCCTTTTTCACCTTTAGAACCTATCTCTCCTTTCTCACCCATATCACCTTTTATTCCCATAGCTCCGTCTAATCCTTTAGGACCAATATCTCCTTTTAATCCGTCTATACCGGGCTCACCCTTGTTACCTGTAAGACCTTGCGTACCATTGAAGCCCCTCAGACCTGGCTCTCCCTTAGGACCTTCTGGACCTTGCAATCCATTTGCACCTGGAGCTCCGATCTCTCCTTTCTCACCCATATCACCTTTTATTCCCATGGCTCCGTCTAATCCTTTAGGACCAATATCTCCCTTTGTTCCATTTATACCTGGCTCACCTTTTATGCCTGGCTCTCCCTTAGGACCTTGTGCACCTGGCAATCCATCTGTTCCAGTATCTCCTTTATCACCTTTAGAACCAGTATCTCCTTTGGGACCTTTTATCTTTCCTGGATTTTGTCTCAACTCTTCTGCTATTCCTTCACGTAAGACTGGATCATTTACCAGCACTTTTTTATCTTGATCATCTTTTGCTTCTAGTACTGCTCTTCCTAATTCACCTACTTTTTGAGTGTCAAAGAACTGATGAACAATATTTTCAACTATTGTTTTTGCTGCATTCACATCGCCTTTTAATTTGGCATACTCAAGCAAATACTCAACTAATTTTTCCTTGTCTATTTCTTGCTTCACGATTTCTAGAGCCTTTGGCTGCTTATTTAAATCACTATGAAGCAGAAGATACTTAGCAAGTGCCCAATCGCTCACCTTACCTTTTATAAGATTGTGAGCTTCTATCTCGCTCATACTGCTTCTATCAACAAGTAGTTTAGCAAGCTTTTCTGCAAATTTTTCATATTTTTGGAAGGCTATAGGATCGGGATTATTTTTCTTTGTGGCATCGCTTGTTATCTTACTCACAGTATCTTTTATAATGTTTTTTGCTTCCTCTAAAGAAAGTTTACTTACTACTCCTTCAGTAAGTTTTGCTACATCAATTTTATTCACAAGTTCCTGCGAATTAAGATTAATTTTACCGGCAATCTGAGTTGCAAGATTTTCACCTTTGATACCATTTGCGTTAAGAACTGCTTCTCCTAGCTCAGCTTTTTTACTGGTAACTAATTCAGTTGCAATTTCTATAGCACTTGAGGCATCTCCCTTCTCACCTTTTGAGCCAGTATCTCCTTTAGAACCTTCTGGACCAGGAAAACCTCGGTCACCCTCATTACCTTTGGAACCTTGTTCGCCCTTTAACCCCCGTTCACCGTTACGACCTGGTTCGCCCTTTTGGCCTGGAGGACCTTGTACGCCTTTAACTAACGCTTTTAAAGAATCTTCTCGCTTTACACGCTCACCAAAAAAATGTGCTATTCTTTCTGAAAATCCCATGGAATTAAGCTTATCTTCTTCCATTATAGCTGCTGCTAAAGGATATAGATGGGCTCTGTTAGAAGAAAATTCGGTAACAACTTGATTAATACTTGGAGTTATTCCATTAGTGCCTTGATTTCCTTTTTCTCCTTTAGGTCCTTGATCGCCTTTTGATCCATGCGCACCTGACGATCCAGTATCTCCCTTGTTACCTTGAGGACCAGGCGCTCCATCGAAGCCTCTATCACCTTTTTGTCCCCTTTCACCTGGCTCACCTTTAGGACCTTGTACACCAGTACGTTCTAATCTTTCAATTTTGCGTTTTAAAAGTTTAATTTCTGTTTCTAAATTTATATGTTCTTGAATATTCACATCAACCTCCAAAAAGTTATCAAAATTTTCTAAGTTATAATAATAAGGATATGGACCTGGTCTATTGTCGTGCTCATACCCAAAAGAATTAGGGTTAAAATTATAAAAATTTTTGCATGTGCTATTTTCATACGATATGCAACCAACATAATTATTGCCTAACTTTTTTACTGCGAAATAGGTATCTTGTGCTTTCAAGCTCTCCATTTCATGAAAAGGGAATAACTCGAATGTATTGCTTATACGAGTAAATGCTGAATTGATATCATTCAATATGCCAACTTTTCTACCAATTGAATCATATACCTGAGCGCTCCTATATAATTTGTATATATTTCTTGATTCTTTAAACAAATAGTCTCCTATTTTTATTTCGAGTCTTTTATCAGGTGAACTTTTAAGATCTTCCAAAATAAAACTGACATTTTTGCTACTAATTATGTCTTTTGGATCTATTAAAACTTTCCTGTTTTCTAGCCGTTCATAATAAATACTACAGCTTTCACGATTATATGTGTTAACATAGAAACCATATGTGTAATTCTGAGGTATAAGATCAATAGTAGCGATGATATTAGCTTTGCCATCATAGTAATAATAATAAGGTTTATCAGAGGTAGTAACTAAAGCGAATTTGTAATCATTTCCTACCCTTTCTAGCTTTAATTGTGGCCATTCAGATAAGTCGTTTAGTATACTTGCCACGTCATGCTTCAAATCCCAAATGTGAAAACTCAGATCAATATTGCTGTCGATGATAATGTAAGATACACTAGGCAGGCTAAATGTTGTTTTGTTATTTAATCTTATTTGTGCAGGTATCCTACGACCAGTTCTATTATTACAATCTTTTTGTAGGATACCTTCCTTTTCTAGTTTAAAACGCATCTCCACCTCCCTTTGCGATTAGATATAATTAATTTATGGGTATTAATTATTGATTAATAATGATGATCAGTAAATATAATTATATTTTACACTAATTTAATTATAAATTAACTTGTGAAAGAAAGTTATTTTTTTACAACTGAGCGTAAAAATGCTTTATATTATCGAATTTCTTACCACTCCAGCTCTTTCATCTTATAGATGATGTTGTTCCAGTGCTTGATACTGAAATCTAGTTCTTCCATAATCTCGTTGGAAACGTTTTCAGTATAGGGATAAATTTTATTAATCTACATAAAAGCCCTCACCCTTAGGGTAAAGAAGCTAGTTAAATTTGTCAAGCAATTTTTTCATGACCAGCTAGATAAATAGCTACTTCTTCAATTTGATTGAAGTAAAAAACTGGTTTCCATTGCGGTAAATAAGCAACATTACTGAATCTTTGCCGTCTTTCTTTACTGCTGAATCAATTTGTTTTTGAAAATCATTAGTATTTTCAATATCGATTCCATCTAGTTGAATAATTATATCACCTTTCTTAATAACACGTAGTGTAGAATTACTACTACTATCTACACTAGTAACTACTACACCCTTTGTGGGTGCATTGTTTTTTAGTTCTTTTGGCAAATTTGAAACGGTTAAACCACTTATATAACTAGATGTTGATTTATTTTCTTCTTGATTATTACCTGAATCATCGTTTGCAGATTCCTCGATTGCAACCTTGATATTGACTTCTTTACCTTTTCTAAGTAACTTAACCTGTACTTTCTTTCCGGGCTCAGTTCGTGAAACCATATGAGGTAATTGCGTCATTCTATCAATTTTTTTGCCGTCAAACTCTAATAGTATATCACCTACTTTGATTCCTCCTTTCTCTGCAGGACTGCCCTTTACTACGCTTGCAACTAATGCACCTTTGATATCTTTTAAACTCAAGGATTCAGCAAATTCTTTTGTTATAGGCTGAACTTGCACGCCAAGCCAACCATGTTTTATTTTTTTACCACTTTTTAATGTGTCAATAATTGAAATAGCTAGATTAGATGGTATAGCAAAGCCTATACCCACGTTACCGCCAGACTCAGATGGGGAATAAATAGCAGTATTAATACCTATAACTTTTCCATTTAGATGAAATAGTGGTCCCCCTGAGTTACCTCTATTAATTGCAGCATCAGTTTGAATAAATTCATTCATAGTACCAATACTAATGTCTCTAGATCTTGCAGACACAATCCCTGTACTTACAGAGCCACCCAAACCAAAAGGGTTGCCTATTGCAATAACTGTATCACCAACTCTTGCTTTGTCAGAATTACCAAATTCAACACAAGGAAGATCTTTATCAGAATTAATCTTAAGCACAGCAAGATCAGTTTTTGCATCATAGCCTAAAACTTCTGCTTTGAAATAAGTATTATCGTTCATAGTAACTGTAATATCTTGGGCATTTTTAATAACGTGATAGTTGGTTACTATGGTTCCACTTTTATCTATAATAAATCCAGACCCAAGTAACGTCACTTCTCTATTAATGCTAGGAGCTCTATCGAAAAATTGATCAAAATGCTCGAAAAATTCTCTAAAGTCATCAAAGAAATTATTTCTTGGCGTAAAGGGAATTTTAGTTCTACTGTTATTTTCTTGCTTAACTATTTGCTCACTTGAAATATTTACAACTGCGGGAATAAGTTCTTCCACTATATCAGCAAGCCCTTTATTACAACTACATACAGGATCTGCAACTGTTTTTGCAAACAGATTAGCATATGAAGAAAATGAAATTAAAAAATATGCAAATATAGATAAAATAAATGCTTTACTTTTCATAAACTATTTCCATCCCTTGTTCAAAATATCTAAGAAATTATTATTTGGTGAAAGCACAAATTTAGTATTACCCTCAGCAAATGATTTACTGTAAGCTTTCATAGAGCGATAAAAGTTAAAAAACTCTTCATCAACCTTGAATGCCTCATTATAGATTCTAGTTGCTTCAGCATAACCACGGCCTCTTATTTCATGTGATTCTTTTACTGCACTAGAGACAATTCCCCTTTTTAATTTATCAGCTTTTGATCTAATTTCTTGTCCAGCTTGTTCTCCTTCTGCTCTAATTTCTTTTGCTTCCTTTTCTCTTTCAGTTTGCATGCGGCGGAATATTGCAGAACTATTTTCTTCTGGTAGATCTGCTCTCTTAATTCTTACATCTATTATCTCTATGCCAAATTTTCCAGCTTCAGAATAAACTCCACGTTGAATTAATTGCATCACTTCTGATCTCTTTTCATTCAACAAACTAATTAATGAAAATCTTCCTATATTCTCCCTTATGTGAGCTTCTATGACAGGATATAATCTTCTAACTAGCCCTGATTCATTTTTCACAGTTTGATAAAAAGTAATAGGATCTATTATTTTATATTTTGCATAAGCATCTACTATAATACGCTTTTGATCTGCAGTTATCACTTCCCTTGGAGTTTTATCAGGACTTAAATCTAAAATTCTCTTATCAAGAAATTCTACGTTATTTATAAATGGCAATTTAAAATATAAACCACTGTCCCTAACATCTTTTACGACTTTACCGAGTTGTATAACTATTGCTTGTTTTGTTTCTTGAACAACGAAGATTGAATTAGATAATGCAATCAATAACACAACAAATACAAAAGCAAAAACAATTTTAATATTACTACTCATGACTATTTTCCTAGATTTGTAAGGGGTAAATAAGAGAACATACCTTTCAGATCGTCTGTTATAACAAACTTATCTACCTTGCTAAAAATATTTTCCATAGTTTCAAGATAGATACGGTTCTTAACAAGAGAAGGATTTTGTCTATATTCTTCATGAAGAGATAAAAAGCGATTTGCATTACCTTTTGCTTCATTTATTATTTCATTCTCGTATGCTTCTGCATCTAATTTTATCTTTATTGCTTCACCTTTTGCACGAGGTATAATATCATTACTGTAAGCGTATGCTTCGTTTATGGTACGCTCCTTATCTGCGCGAGCACTTTGTACATCCCTAAATGAGCTAATCACCTTTTCTGGTGGATCAATTTTTTTCATTTGAACGGATAAAATCTCTATACCCATTTGATATCCATCAAGAATCTGTTGCAATAAAATTCTAGTATCTCTGGAAATTTCAGCCCTGCCTTGACCTTCGAGTGCAAAAGAGATCGTATTCTTACCTATTATTTCTCTCATAGCACTTTCAGCAGCATTTTTAACGCTAAAACCAGGTTTATAATCCCGTACTTTGAATAAATAATCTTTAGCATCCCTGACTCTCCATTGGACCTCAAAGTTAACGTTGACTATGTTCTCATCTCCGGTAAGCATCACTCCTTCACCACGATCTGTATCTCGCCCATAAGAGCTGCTTATCCCAATTTCTTCACGATTTACTTCTTTAACGTTCACTTTAAAAACCTTGCCAATAGGGTAGGGGAAGTGATAACGCAAACCAGATGTTTCTGTATTGGAATATTTGCCAAAAGTAAGTTCTATACCTTCCTCACTCGGATGGACAATATAGAAACCAGTACAAAAATAAAACAACAAAACAATGAAAATGATGAAATAAAGTTTTTTCCCTCTATTTCTGGTTAAGCCATTAAAAAAGCATCTTATATCAGACACAGCTTTACTTAAAATATCTTCATTACCTGGACCTGACGGTTTCTTTCCAAGATTCCAAGGATTACGCTCATCCATAAAAATTATTAATTGTATAACTAATACGCTGATATTACTTAATCTTATCAAAAAATGCAAAACTATTTTGTTTACAAATTAATGATCAGATTGAAGGATGTGATCATACACTTCCTTTTTTTCTATATGTTATGGTCAATTCTACAGAATTTCTAGCTTTTTTTGAATTCTTTATTGTCGTTTTTGATAAGTATCGTTAGTTGTATATTAATTATTAACATAAAAGACAATGCCTGGGATTTAGGAAACTTAATTTTAATCAAGTAGCTGCATAATAAATCATTGTCAAGTGATGGAATGACATTATCTACTATGCAAATTACAATGTTCAAACAATTGTGTATCTGAGTTTTGAGATGACGAAACTAGAGTTGTATAATCTATACATATTTGTGATAACTTCTCACCTTCGCTCAAATAACTTTTCAATGTCGCTTAATTTCATTTCTATATAGGTTGGCCTTCCGTGATTACATTGTCCAGAATAAGGTGTCTTTTCCATTTGCCTCAATAATTCATTCATCTCCTCCAATTTCATCTTTCTGCCTGCTCTTATTGATCCATAACAAGCAATTGTGGCTAGTATTTTATTCACCTTATCCTCTATAGGTAATGTATCTTCTATTTCTGTTAGTCTATCCACTATATCAATGAGCATTCTCTTTGTGTCTACTGCTCCTAAGATTGCAGGAACTTCTTTTACTATGATCTTATTTTCTGATTTAATTTCAATCTCAAAACCCATCTCAAAAAGTTTATCTTTATAAGTTTTAATCATCTCCATTCCAGCTTGATTTTTGATTTCAACCATTTCAGGCAAAAGAAGTTTTTGTCTTTTTATACTTGATTTCTCCTTTAAGCACTCGTATACTAGTCTTTCATGGGCTGCATGCTGATCTACTATAATTAGTTTGTCTCTTACCTCAGCAATAATATAAGTATTGTAGATTTGACAGTGTGCAAACCCAAGTGGATAGTCCCTTATTAGATCGGTTTGTTTCCTTTCCAAAATTGTAGTTTCTGCTCGTGTAGGAGATTTTTGCATACCAGTATAATCAAACGATTTTGAATGTTCTGATAAGCTTTTTGTCTCTATATTTGGAGAAGTAAATTCTCTCATTAACTGGTTTTCAAAAGGATCCGACCTTCTTCCATAAAATTCATTTTTAAGACTAGACCTACTAAAAGGATCTGATGATAGATGATTCGTTGTTGTTCCAGTCTGGGCCAATACAGTTTCTACAAGATCTATTCTCTTTGATAGCACTTTTATTAGCCCCCTTTTCACTATTTCATATATTAGCCTCTTGTTCTGAAACCTTACCTCTGATTTATTTGGATGAACATTTACATCAACTTGATCATACGGTATCTCTAAGTGCAGCGCTGCAAAAGGATATCTATTGTTTGGAATAAGGTCGTGATACGCATAACGAATTGCACCAATAAGTAGATTATCTTTAATTGGTCTACCATTAACAAATGTATAGATCTGAGTTGAATTGCTACGATTGACAGTAGGTTTACAGATGTATCCTGTAAGCCTAATGCCATCTTCTTCTTCACTAATTTGCAAAGAGTTTTCATGAAATTCTTCTTCTACTTCGCATAGCCTGCTAAATAATGAGGTCTGCTTAGCATACTTAAGAAGCTTCTTATTATCGGAGATAAGAGTAAACTCAATTCCATAATTGATCATTGCTAAGTTGTTTACAATATCAACAATGTTTTGTGTTTCTGCCCTTTCGGTTTTGAGAAATTTTAGTCTATTTGGTGTGGCAAAAAATAAATCTCGTACTTCAATATATGTTCCTATCGATAAAGGATAAGGAACAAGCTCTCCTATTTTTTCTCCCCCCTCATACCTTATAGACCATGCTTGATCTGCTTTGCTTGCCTTAGATGATAATTTTATTCTGCTTACTGCTGCAATTGAAGGCAAAGCTTCTCCTCTAAAGCCAAGATGCTTGATCTCTATCAATTCACTGTCACTCAATTTTGAAGTAGCATGGCGCATAAACGCAAGTTCTAAATCATCCTTTTTTACTCCGCTACCATCATCGATTACAGTAATGAGGTTACGCCCACCACTTTCTATCTTAATTTCTATCTCTGAGCTTCTGGCATCTATTGCATTTTCCACTAATTCCTTTACCACACTTGCAGGCCTTTCTATTACTTCTCCTGCTGCTATACGATTTATGGTTTTTGTATCTAAAAGAACTATTGCCATTATAATGTTGGTTTTTCTTTTACTGCTTGAGTTTGCTCCTCTCTCCATTTTTTTAATCTATCTGCAATTTCACTATTAGAAATCGACAATATAGATGCAGCAGTAATAGCGGCATTGCATGCTCCACTCTCTCCTATAGACATTGTTGCAACTGGAACACCTTTTGGCATCTGCACTATAGATAATAGACTATCTAGCCCATTTAATTGTTTGCTATGCACAGGAATACCGATAACAGGTAAATAAGTAAGCGATGCAGTCATACCAGGTAAATGAGCCGCTCCTCCTGCACCAGCTATAATAACCTTAAAGCCTTTTTCTTGAGCAGACTTAGTAAAATTAAAGAGTCTCTCTGGTGTTCTGTGTGCGGATATTATAAATACATCATGTGAAATTTCCAATTCTTTTAATAGGTTAATAGCATGCACCATAGTGCCATAATCCGACTCGCTTCCCATAATTACAGCAACATCCTTTTTCATTTTTTCTGTATTAGACATGATTTTATTTACTAACCAAATAGTATTTCAGAAGCAACAGATATTTAAATTAAATTACGAATATGATATAGCATTCTCATTAAATAGAAACTTTAAAAATTGAAATGAATCCCTATATTAAAATATAGAGGTATAAATTTCGGATATTAAGGGTCTATTCATATCTATAAGAGTATTAGAGACTTACCTTTTGACAATAGGGCAAAGATCTCTACAGTTAAATCCTTTTATTTGTTTCTTTGCAACTACTTTTTTATATATGTTTCAAAACACTTTCTTTACTTCCGCTATGTTTTTTACTTCATTTATTAAAATAATCTTGCCATTTTGAAAACATTGTTGATTCACTGAAGCCACTTTTTAGGACCTGTAACACTATGTAAAATACATCCTAAATCAACTATGTTTTTTTTAATTTTTCATTTGTATAATTTTGCAACTTTACCCAACCATATAGATAATAAAAACCCGTTTGTCATAGAAACAGAATTCTATATCAAACAGCTACTGCAACAATTTCCATTTAATCTATGTGAACAAGCACTTTAAGTTTGTGTGGACGCACAATATTCATTTCAATTACTGCTATGTAAATTTTAAACATTCAAATTAATTGCCTCTTTAAGCCTTGCATTAGCAATTACTATAATTTTACGCATTAGAGCTGTTATAGCTACCATCTTCTTCTTACCACTTTCAACAAGCTTAGAATAAAAGGTGCCAAGTGCAGATTTGGACCTTGCAGCAGACATGGCAGATGTAAAGAGCTTTGAACGAACATTACTTCTACCTCCTATAATCCTTCGGTAACCAACAGTTTTACCACTTTCCCTAGGATGAGGTGCTACTCCGGCAAGACTTGCTACTTCTTTTCTACTTAAGTAGCCAAGCTCTGGCATTAAACACAAAAAATCTTGTGATAACTTTTTGCCTATTCCAGGAACTGTTTTAAGGATTTTTTGACGTTGTTGTAGCTCATGGCTTTCATCAATAATTTTTTGTATAGTGTCATTGAGTTCGTTTATTTGATTATTGAAAAATTCAATGGTCTTCTGGCAACTTTCCTTTATATGGTCATTTTCAGGAGCTTCCAGTCTACACTTTTCCTGAGCTCTCATTTGCGTAATGTCATCACGACGTTGACAAAGTGCAACCAGGGTTGATTGTTCTTTTGATTGTAGGTACAAATAGAGAGAGAGTTCTATGGCGTTCAAATCCATATTGAGCAAGAGCCCTCGCATCTGATTTATCAGACTTTGCTACAGTTCCGTGAGACAAGATAAAGCTTTTTACTTTACGAGTATTAGCTCGATGTACTGCAATATTCTTGTCAATAAGAAAATGTGACAAACCAAGCTCATATTTTCCTGTGTTTTCCAAAGTTACTAAAGAATTAGGTAGAATATCTGAAAACTTTTGAAATAATTGTTGCCAAACATCAGAATCATTGTCAAATTTGACAGCGTTCTTCTGTTTGTGAATTGCAACGACATTTTTAAATTTTCCGATATCAATGCCAATAAAATTTTGATAAGATGTAACCATAACAAACCTCGATAGTTTTAGTTAATTTAAGATTGTAAACGGGTGCATATATATGTTCCAAGCAACTATTCAAACGTATCGAGAGATGGGCTAGTGTACCTTGATTTAAACGGTTGTAGTACCAATATTCTTCCGGTCGCACACGCCCATGATAGTCCTATTCCTATAGTGAGTAGGGCTATCTTTCCCTCTTATCCTCTTTTATATCACATTTTCAACTTACAATATTCTTGATTTTGTTTCTTTCTACAGAACTCTACTCAGTTTTTCTCCTACTCATCTTGCTCTGTTTTCATAATTTACATACTCTATCTCCGGCTTTATTCCTTTCTTGAGATCATGTACAGTCTCTAAAACGAGTTTGTAAAATGATTATTTCTGTATTTTAAACTTTGCAATTTCAACTTATTCTCTTTAATAGTAAGTTTTTTACAAAATAATAGTTTGAAATTACTAGTATTTTGATAAAAATTATAGTCAATTTAAAACTTTGAGTATCAGATAATTATTGACAAGTTATATACTATTAATATATTGGTATATTAAATATTATGATATAATATTTAATAAAGCTAGTTGGTATGTGAGAGTAAAAATTATGGAAACAATATCATTAAACAATCTGGATAGTGAAGCAATAAAAAAAAAATTGCTTGGCATAATAAGTAAAATTATAGGAAAAAATACTTGGACTCAAGCTTGTGCGGCTGAGAAACTTGGTATTGATCAACCAAAGGTGTCACAAATTAAAAGTGGTAAGATAAGTGGTTTTTCTTTAGAGAGACTGTTAGGTTTTTTGAAAAAGCTTGATCATGAAATAACAATTACAATAACAGAAAATCAATCAGTAAAAGCTAAAGAAGAAAAAGTAGAATGTAGAATTGGATCTCAATAGATCTGAAGTTGACATCTTATTTTTTGTGATATAGTATAAAGCTTATCAAGGTAGTATTTTATGGTTGAGTCTATTGTAGAAAAGTGTGTAGAACAGGTACACAACCGTTTTAAATTGGTTCTGCTAGCAAGTCAAAGAACGCATGATTTGAGTACAGGGGCAAGCGATCCCGTTGAAATGGTTAAGTTTAAAGATCATAAGGATACGATAGTTTCTTTATATGAAATAGCGGAAAAGAAGGTGAATACTCATGAGTTGTTTAACCTTTTGGTCAAAAGGTGCAAGGAGCACATGAAAGGAAACACAGATAATACTTATATTAATAGTCCAAGTAAGCTAGCAAATTTGTTAAATTTTTCTGATCATCAACTTAACACAAGTCTGGATGTAAGTCAAGAAAGCCATGATGATGAAATAGATGATCAAGATAGTGGTGAAGAAGTACCGATTTAGAAATCTGCAGAGGTTATAATAGTTTATAAATGATTAGTATTGCTATCTATGTGCTTTTGTTCTGTATGAGTGTAATGTTATGTTGTATAGTATTTAGGTCAAGTGATGTTTACAATAAGATTTTAGCATTCAATAATTTATCAACACAATTAGTTTTACTCATAACAGCAATATCGATTGTTCTGAATGATTTTTTTTTAATTGATATAGCATTACTATATGCTAGCATTAGCTTTATATCAACTATAGCGCTAATGAGATTAATGTTGTTTTGATAATTTATGGTAGCATCCATTCTCATATTTTTAGGTGTTTGTTTAATAGTCATTTCAAGCGTAGGAGTAGTAGTATTTCCTGATTTCTATACTAGACTACATGCTGCAGGTATTGCAGATTCTAGTGGCGCAATGTTGTTGTTGATTGGTTTTGCTTGGCAAAATGAATTTTCAATCAATACTATTAAAGTTATATTATTAATTTTTATAATATGGATAGCCAATTCAACTAACAGTTATATTTTAGCGCGTACTTATTATAAAAGTAAAGACTATTAAAGAAGGTTAAGATGCTAGAAACACTGAATCTAATATTACTTTTGCTGTTACTCACGGTTACAGTTTTTATAGTTCTTTCGAAACATTTGGTTGTAAGTGCTGTTCTAATGTGTGTATTTAGTGCACTTATTGCACTTATGTACTTGATTATGAATGCGCCAGATGTTGCAATTACTGAAGCTTCTGTTGGTGCAGGATTGAGCACAGTCTTTACGTTTGCAGCACTCTCTTTGGTAAAGAATTACAAAGCAAATTTATCTCATAGCCCCACAACACTTTTTTTTATGTTATTTTTGACTGCATGTTTATCATACTTTATGATTCAATTACCAGATTTTGGCAGTCATAATGCTCCAGTTCACTTGCACGTTGCTCCTTATTATGTAGAAAGTACTGAAAAAGCTATTGGTATTCCTAATATAGTGACAGCTGTTTTAGCAAGCTTTCGTGGCTATGACACATTTGGAGAAACTATAGTAGTTTTTACTGCTGCACTTTGTATAATGTTAATATTAGAAGAGAAAGAAAGTGATTAAAGATCCGGTATTAAGTGCAGTAACATTTTTGATGATACCTTTTATCATTTTGTTTGGTTTATATATACAGTTTCATGGTGACTATACTCCAGGTGGAGGTTTTCAGGCGGGAATAATTATTGCTTCTGGGATAATATTATATTCTATGTTATTTGATATACCTACAACTTTAAAAGCAATACCTTACTCTATTATCAAATTTACTAACGTACTAGGTATTTTAACCTATGGAGGAGCTGGTATTATAACAGTTTTATTTGGCCAAAATTTTTTATCCTATAGTATATTGTCAGCTGATAGTAGAACAGGTCAAAAATTGGGTATTTTCTTAGTGGAGCTGGGTGTATTGCTTACCGTTTCTTCTTCCATGTTAATCATATATATAAATTTTGCTCGCAAGAAAAAACAATGACTCTATATAATTATGTAGGCATTACTATATTAATGGTGCTAGGTTTCTATATCATTGTAAATGATAAAAACTTAATCAAAAAAATGATGGGATTAAGTGTCTTACAAGCATCTGTTTTGTTGTTTTACATATCTTTAGGGTATGTAAAAAGTTCTTTACCTCCTATATTGACTTCAAATTTTCACTTATATACCAATCCTATACCTCACGTCTTAATGCTTACTGCTATAGTGGTTGGAATTGCAACATTTTCAGTTGGATTGTCCATAGTAGTAAGAATAGAGAGATTAGTTGATTAAAAAGAGTGTGAATAAATTGATAGTATCTTAAACTATATGAAGTAGCAAGTAACTATAAATTAAGAATAAAACTATAAGCTTGCTAATTGTAAGTTTATTTGATAAATAAGAAATAAAATTATAAACTGTAAAGGTAATGATGTCAACTATTAATGGTACGGAAGATAGGAAAAAGATCATCAAAGATCTTGTAACCAAAAGTATAAGAAAGGGCGGTTTTATCACTTTTGATGATATAAATGATAAGTTATCAGATGAAAATTTTTCAACTGATTTTATAGATGATACTATAGCTTTATTGCAAGACTCTGGAATTAACATACTCGAAAGTAGTGAAGATGAGGAAGAAGCTCCTTCTAATGATGATGGTAATAAGCTTGATGATGAGACATCGTTGAATACTACTACAACTTTAGTGCAAAATGATGATCCAGTAAGGATTTATTTACAGGATATGAGCTCTGTAAAGCTTTTGTCACGAGCAGATGAAATTAAGATAGCAAAAAAAATTGAATCTGAAAAGCATAACATGTTACGTGCAATAATTGAAACATCAGTGGCATTCAAAATAATCAAAACATGGCGTGATGATTTAAGTGGTGGAACTTTTTTACTGAGAGAAATTATAAATCTGGATGCAATTTATAACTCTGATTTTAATATGGTAGACAAAGAAGAAAGTGAAGTTGAAGATGTTAGAGATTGTGTTAATGATGAGGAAAAAGGTAATGATGAAAAGGGAAATGAGAGTGAAGACATAAGTTCAGCTAACTTAAATATTTCTGTTCTTGAAATGGAAAGTGATTTATTGCCAAAGGTTATCACGGCATTGGATGAGATCATTGCTTTAACAAATGAAGCATTGGTATTGAAAAAAAATTCTAAAGATTTCTCTAATGAGCTAGAAAATTTATATAATCAAATATGGTCTGTAGCATTACAAATTCAGTTTAGTGATGCTGCTATTACCAGAATTACACAAAAACTTTACGAAATAAGTAGACTAATCACGTTTGAAGAAGCTAATCTTATTACTGAAGCTAGAAAGTACGGTATTGATAGAGAAAGTTTGTATAATGTTTATGATGATGTGCTTTTAGAGCACGAGTTGAGTGAAATAAGTTTTCTCAAGATTAATGAAAATCAATCTCTTTTTACAGGTGAATTAAAAAATAAATTCTTAAGGTTTATAAACGATAGCTATGAGTATATAGCTAGTGCCTTAAGCAATATTAAGAGTTATGTACAAGGAGATAAAGTTCAGGAGTTTAAGAAGGTAATCAAGAGAATACAGAAACATGAACAAGAAGTCTCTCAAGCAAAGCAAGAAATGATTAAGGCTAATTTAAGGCTGGTGGTTTCGATTGCTAAAAAGTATTCAAAAAGAGGACTTGATCTGCTTGATTTGATACAAGAAGGTAATATTGGTCTTATGAAGGCTGTGGATAAGTTTGATTACAAACGTGGGTATAAATTTTCGACTTATGGTACTTGGTGGGTAAAGCAATCAATCACTAGGGCAATACCTGAACAGTCTAAAGTAGTTAGAATACCAGTACATATGGTGGAAATTATCAGTAAAATCAACAAAGCATTAAGAAAGATGACTCATGAAATGGGTAGAGAGCCTACATTAGAGGAATTGAGTATAGAATTGGCGATGCCGCTAGAAAGAATACGCAAAGTTATGAAGATAGCAAGAGATCCGGTAAGTCTTGAAGCTCCAACAGGAAAGGATGATAGTAGTACCTTCGGTGATTGTATAGAAGATAAGCGAGTTTCTAAACCAGAGGATGCTGCAATACTTGCCGACTTGCGTGGCATTACGACCAATGTTCTTGCAACTTTAACACCAAAAGAAGAAAGAATTTTAAGGATGCGCTTTGGCCTTGGTAAAGATGGAAAGGAGCATACCTTAGAAGAAGTAGGAAAAATTTTTAATGTTACACGTGAAAGAATTAGGCAAATAGAGGCAAAAGCACTACGTAAGTTGAAACATCCAAGCCGTGCTAAAAAACTTAGAGGTTTCTTTTAAGGCAGAAGGGCTGCTCAAAAAATAGGTAAAATTCAGCCAAAGTTCTATAATTTTACCCTATTTTTCTTTTTTTATAGGCTTTATAGAGCAGTATGATTAGATATTGAATGTTATGGCAAATAAAAATAATAACTCTAATTCAAAGTGTAAAAATTTTTGTGTTCTGGGTGATAGTTTATCTGATAATGGTGTAATTATTGAAATTTTAATAACTTATCCTTTGTAAGAAACGTGAAACTTAATGCCCCTTTTTATTAAGGAGGATTTTTAGCAATGGCCTTACTGTTGTTGAATATGTAGCAAAGTATTTAGGTTTAGAAGAATTTGAGTCATCATGGAGAGGCTCATTTTTTGATCGATACTATGAACAGCAAGATCATAACTATGCGATTTTATATGCAACAGCATCTGAAATTCTTAACCCTATTTTTTCTTATTTCCTCAATAAATTTCGTTTAGTTAATCAGCTAAACGCAGTAATTAAACATCATCCAGACGTAGGTAAAGGAGATTTTATTTTTCATTATAATCGAGGAAATAATATTATGGGTGCCACTGCTTATAACAATGTTAAAGCAGAAAAAGTATTGAAATAAAGCGGTTAGTGAAATATGTAATGCATTTGGTTCTAAATTAATATGGTGTAAAGCATGTGATTGTTGCAAATGTGACTGAGGTTGGTTTGATACTAGCTTTAATAAAGACGAAAAGCAAGAGAGCTGGCTGCAAAGCTTACACAGAGTTTCAATACAAAATTAGCTAATGATTTAGATTATATGAAGAAAGGTGCAGATCTTGAAATAAAAGCATTCGATCTTAACTCTAAAATGAAAAGTATGCTTGTTAAATATAAGAGCAAAGGGTTAAATGATCGAGATGCATACCTATCAAACATCGTAGACCAGTTTGGGGTAGGGTGATTTGGAAAAAGTATGAAGATACTCTTGTTGATATTTAAAGGAAGGCTTGATACTTACTATAATTCTGGATGCAGCACAGAAATACTAAAGGATTATTTCTTTTTTGATTATTTTTATCCAACTGCAGAACCTTATTGTGAAGTTGGTAATGAAATGTATGAGTTGATAAAAAATTAGATTTCTTTTAAACATCTTTACGGTTTGTAGTAACTATCTGCGTAGCTGAATGGTAAAGGGAGGGGGGTAAACAAAGTAATCTAAAATATAGAGAAAATACAACGGTGCTTGATACAATAGCTATTGCGATTTTATCCTCTTTTTGTCATTTTAGTGCTAGAATGACATTCTGCTAGTGAAGTTTATTCTTTGATATATTAACTATAAATATAGAGAAGTCTTACTAAATAAAAAGGTAAAAGGAACCTCTGAGTAGTGAAATTTTGACTCTATATTACTGTAAGTGGTGCTGTAATAATGTTCTAACAAGCGCGACTTGGCTGAGTATAGAAAAAATTTAAAAAACCGCTATAATTTTACGTAATTTACCAATAAACACCTAAGTTTTTACTGGATTTTGTGATTGATCCTACAGTCAAAAACAAATTTTGAGTCATAAATACTTTTAGTGCCATAATAAAATAGGTAGGTTTGTCAAGTAAAGTTCTTTATTTCATCAGATGCGCTGCCAAATTGTTATGCAAGCAAGTTTTTTAGTTTTCGTATATCCGAAGTAATTCTTGTGCATTGGCCTTGATTAGAGTCGGACATTCTCTATCATTTAATAATGAATGCAATATTTCAATTGCACCTTTAATGTCGTTACTGTGTATCTTTACTATAGCGATAGCTTCTTGGCTTGAATAAGGGTACACTGCATTTGATTCTAAATTACTAATTTTATCTCTATTTGTTTTTTCATCGCTGGAGTGAAGTAAGCTCATTACTTCTAAGTATTGTGCTAACTCACGCAAAACATCAGGAGCATCTTTATCGTCTGCCAAATCATTATAAATAATAGATGCCGTGTCTGTTGGCATTGAATCTGAGATATGATTGAATGCGCGTTCAAAATTTGCTAAATATTCCCAATTTGAATCTATTTCTTCTAGCAGTGACTTATTATCTTTTTTTAAGAATAATACTTCGTAAAACTTGTCACCTGCAGTTATAGATTGTTTTGTGTTATCAATGTTACGCAATAAGTATAATGTGATGCCAACTAACATTGGCGCGAGTGCAAGCAGAAAGATGTATTTTTTCATGGTAATATTCCAAATAGTTATATATTTATACATTAATGCTTTTGATTTGCAAAAACATATTGACATAGTGATTATATCACATAATAATATTCTTAGAGTTGTTTGAATAGTTGGAGATTAAAATATTTCTAAAGTAGAAATAAAGATAGCAGTATTAAGCTAAATTATTTTTTGTCGGATTTATCCGATGTACCCTCAACCTTTTATAGGTTGAAGTCTAAATTTGAGAGTTTGATCCTGGCTCAGAATGAACGCTGGCGGCAGGCCTAACACATGCAAGTCGAACGGAGTTATATTGTAGCTTGCTATGGTATAACTTAGTGGCAGACGGGTGAGTAATGTATAGGAATCTACCTAGTAGTACGGAATAATTGTTGGAAACGGCAACTAATACCGTATACGCCCTACGGGGGAAAAATTTATTGCTATTAGATGAGCCTATATTAGATTAGCTAGTTGGTGGAGTAATAGCCTACCAAGGCAATGATCTATAGCTGATCTGAGAGGATGATCAGCCACACTGGAACTGAGATACGGTCCAGACTCCTACGGGAGGCAGCAGTGGGGAATATTGGACAATGGGCGAAAGCCTGATCCAGCCATGCCGCATGAGTGAAGAAGGCCTTTGGGTTGTAAAGCTCTTTTAGTGAGGAAGATAATGACGGTACTCACAGAAGAAGTCCTGGCTAACTCCGTGCCAGCAGCCGCGGTAATACGGAGAGGGCTAGCGTTATTCGGAATTATTGGGCGTAAAGGGCGCGTAGGCTGGTTAATAAGTTAAAAGTGAAATCCCGAGGCTTAACCTTGGAATTGCTTTTAAAACTATTAACCTAGAGATTGAAAGAGGATAGAGGAATTCCTGATGTAGAGGTAAAATTCGTAAATATTAGGAGGAACACCAGTGGCGAAGGCGTCTATCTGGTTCAAATCTGACGCTGAAGCGCGAAGGCGTGGGGAGCAAACAGGATTAGATACCCTGGTAGTCCACGCTGTAAACGATGAATGTTAAATATGGGAAGTTTACTTTCTGTATTACAGCTAACGCGTTAAACATTCCGCCTGGGGACTACGGTCGCAAGATTAAAACTCAAAGGAATTGACGGGGACCCGCACAAGCGGTGGAGCATGTGGTTTAATTCGATGCAACGCGAAAAACCTTACCACTTCTTGACATGGAAATCATACCTATTCGAAGGGATAGGGTCGGTTCGGCCGGATTTTACACAAGTGTTGCATGGCTGTCGTCAGCTCGTGTCGTGAGATGTTGGGTTAAGTCCCGCAACGAGCGCAACCCTCATCCTTAGTTGCCATCAGGTAATGCTGAGTACTTTAAGGAAACTGCCAGTGATAAGCTGGAGGAAGGTGGGGATGATGTCAAGTCATCATGGCCTTTATGGAGTGGGCTACACACGTGCTACAATGGTGTCTACAATGGGTTGCAAGGTGCGCAAGCCTAAGCTAATCCCTAAAAGACATCTCAGTTCGGATTGTACTCTGCAACTCGAGTACATGAAGTTGGAATCGCTAGTAATCGTGGATCAGCATGCCACGGTGAATACGTTCTCGGGTCTTGTACACACTGCCCGTCACGCCATGGGAATTGGTTTCACTCGAAGCTAATGGCCTAACCGCAAGGAAGGAGTTATTTAAAGTGGGATCAGTGACTGGGGTGAAGTCGTAACAAGGTAGCAGTAGGGGAATCTGCAGCTGGATTACCTCCTTAGGCTTTGTACGTAATTCACCATTTCAAATAATAGTGTCATTATGTACTATACTGCTGTCTTTACTTCTACTTTATTTTTTAATTTCTCGATAACGAAATTTTATGAGTAATAGGCCTCTTTCCCCACATTTACAAATATATAAAGTACAAGTTACTAGTTTTTTTTCTATTATGCATAGATTGACTGGTATCTTGCTATTTCTTTTATTAATCATACTTTCTTGGTATTTTATATTATATGTTTACTCCCCTAAGTTAATTATAGTAAGGTGCTTAAATGCATTATTGTTCACTCCTGTTGCTAAATTAGCTTATATCTTGTGCTTTGTAAGCTTTATGTATCATTTTCTTAATGGTATTCGTCATTTATTGTGGGATGCTGGGCTTAATTTAGAAATTGCTAGTGTTTTAAAAAGTGCTATGTTACTAACAATAATGCTATTTCTTTCTACTATGGCTTTTTTATTTATATTTATATGAGTCAATCTGTAAATTCAGTACATCATTGGTGGATCCAGCGTGTTTCTGCGGTGATTTTGTTATTTTTATTTCCTTGGTTTATTTACTCATTTTCTTGCACATTTTATGTTGATGGCCCTTTATCTTTTAATGAAAAATTATTTCAGGCTATTAATCATCCACTAGAGCTTTTGTTTTTTGTTATACTGGTGTTTTGCATTTTTTGGCATGCAGTTCTTGGAATGCAGGTAGTGTGTGAAGATTATATAGACAGCGTACCTCTAAGGATTTTTACAATTACATGCATAAAATACTTATCAAGCATTACTTATATAGTCCTTGCTTTTACGACTTTTTTCTTTTATAGGCATATTTTCTTGTAAAATTGTTAGTTTTGTGTTAATATATTATTAGTTTACTAATTTTATTATTGAACTATAGCGATTTTGGTTTGACAACATGTTCGGAGTGTTAAAAAAAGCAGTAACAGATTTTACACTTAAAGCAAAAGGTTTATTTGCTTCATCTGAATCTCAAGTTTATGTCAAGGATCTTAGAAAGGTAATGACCTATACAGATGGAAGAAAATGCAAATATCCAAAGAATTACGATCAGATTGTAGAATCTGGGAAAGTTATAGAAAGTAAGAATAGTGATGGTGAGACTATATATAAACTTTCATATGGCGAGAGAGATCGAAAGCGGTCAAGTTTTGAATTAACTTTTGTCAAGGAAACGGACGATAGGTCTTATTTTACTATTGACTTTTTAGTTAATCGGGAAAAAAACAAGGATGTTAAGCATTATGATGGCTACTATAAACCATTTGAGTTTTCAAAAATCGATCTTGAAAAACATATTCCAATTTTTGAAGCTAAAAAAACTAATGATCCTAAATATCCGTTTAAATTAACTCACTCTTCTGTGCTAATGAAAAAGGTAAAAAATGGAGAGGGTAAAGTTCAGGGATTTGTTGATGAAAAGGGAAGAAATGGAGAATTACTATACACTAGTAATTATAAAAAATTAAGCACTAATTTTTCAGAAATTAGAGATCAAAATGGTAGTCTAGAGCTAGATAAAAGTCTGATATCTGTTCCTATTGTTTTTGTTGCGGGTTTAGCTAAGATTTGTGCTAGAATGCTGACTTTTATTCCTATGAAATTAGGAGAGAATTTGATAGCTAGAAAAAATCGAGTTGCAAAATCTTTTGGTTATCTTTTTTTCACTCCTGCAGTGGTAGTAAAAAATTTAGTAAATATGGGAGCTACAATACTTAAGGTTCCAATTTTATTATTTGTAGAAAATGAGAAAAAGTATGGTGATGCTTATCTTACTATGTTGAAACACCAATTGAAAGAATGTTGGAAAGAGGCAAAAAGTGACTTTAATATTATTAAAGGTGAAGAAGGGCTAAAGCCGGAGCAGAAGGATCATAAGCCACTCAGTATAGTGGGTACATGGGATGAGCTTGATGCTAGAAGTCCAGGTATTGAAAGAGACTTGGAAAAGGCGCTGAATAAAAGTAGTGAAAGTATAGATAAATCCAGAGAACCAGGTGTTGGAGAAAGCTTAAAGGAGAAGCCGCAAAACAAAACTGATAAAAAAATAGCTGCAGCCGTTAATCAAAAAAGCAGCATTCCTCATATTGATAGAGAGATAGAAAGAAGACAAGACTCATCACGAAATGTAGGGATTCCATAATGCTCGTAGTCAACCATCACTTTAAATTACTTTTTACTTTAATCATCTCACAATAAAAACTTGCATGCATTTTGCCGTTAGTATAAGATATTAATCAAATAATTAATATCTTAATTAAATGCGCCCTGTAATACTGTGTGGTGGTAGTGGCAGCAGACTTTGGCTTCTATCTAAGCCAAAGCAATTTCAGAAAATATTTAGTCAGAATACTATGTTTCACAACACTTTGTTGAGGCTAAAAAGCGATTATATGCCACCCATCATTACCACAAATATACAATATGAGTCATTATTGATGCAGGAATTACATGCATTACAGGAATGTAAAGTAGTTTTTGAACCAGTTAAAATTGGGACAGCGGCAGCAATACTAATTGCTGTGCTTCTCTGCGATAGGAACGAGACAATCTTAGTTCTTCCTTCAGACCATTTTATAGGTGATTTGAATAGTTTTTATGTTTCTATTGAGAAAGCGTCTAAGCTAGCCTCTGAAACTGACTCTATAGTCACTTTTGGGGTAAAGCCTCATGAATTCAATTCTGAATACGGCTATATAAATGCAGTATATGGTCAGAAAGAAAAATGTCATATAGTAAAAGATTTTACAGAAAAACCCGAGCGTAAGGTAAGTAACGATCATTATTGGAACTCTGGAATATTTGTGTTTAGAGCAAAACGCTATATATGAGATAAAAAAAATTGCTCCGACTCTCTATAATTTATGTTGTAAAAGTATGAAGCATTTTGTACCACGAGAGAGATTTCTGTATTTAGAACAGCAAAATTGTGCAGGAATGGGTGATACATCTATTGATCACCTAGTGATAGAAAAAGCAGAAAATATTGTAATGATAGAAGCCAATTTCGATTGGATGGATGTTGGCACTTGGGGTTCAGTTTTAGAGTTAAGTAAGAGATTTAATAAGAATTTTGAGTCGTTTCAAGCTGTAACCAACGGAAGAGAGCCAGTTTTGATGACAGAAAATGATGCAAAAAATTTACTAGGTAGAGTTTATAAACAGCCAAGTAAGAGCCTAATGTTGTTCATTAATAAAGTTAAGGAAGTAAAGCCAATAAGGAAAGAGATTAAGCCATGGGGATTTTATAGTGTAGTTTTAATGGGCAAGGATTTTCTTATAAAATATCTTTTTATAAATCCACTAAGCTGCACTTCTAAGCAATTTCACCACTATAGAGATGAGTACCATATAATACTATCAGGAGTTGGATATGTTAGTTTAGATGACAAAACATATGCTATAACGAAAAATCATGTAATAGAGATTCCAAGGAAGGTGTTTCATAAAATTGAGAATAAAAGTACAAGATTTCCTCTTGAGATAGTTGAGTTTCAGGTAGGAAAGTTTTTATCTGATAATGATATAGTAAGATTGGACGATATATATGGAAGGTCTTAATATAGAATATTGAATATATTCTATAAGCTTGCTAAATTTAGACAACCTAATTTGAGGTAAAGGAAAAATTACAGTTATATGAAGCATAAAAAGTATGATATTTAAATCTTAGTATAATGTCTATTGCCTTTGAATTTACTATGGCTATTCGCTATTTGCGAGCAAAGAATTCTAGATTTTGCTCTATAATGGCCTTGTTTTCTATTATTGGTATTGCTCTTGGAGTTGCAACGCTAATAGTAGTAATGTCTGTAATGAATGGGTTCAGAGCAAAGCTGCTCGACTCTGTACTTGGCATTAATGGCCATATTAATGTTTACTTTGATAGAAGCATAAATTCAGATTACCACGTAGTGTTAAAATCTATTGAGAAAATCCCAGGTGTATTAAAAGCTACTTCTATGACCAATGATCAAGTGATCGTTGCAGCAAATGGTGGAATTGTGGGTAGCGTAGTCCGTGGTGTGTCAACTAAAGACTTACTTAATAATACTACCGTTAAGAATAATGTAATTATGGGTAACGTGGAAAAATTCGATGAAGGTATCATAATAGGGGCAAGATTAGCAGAAGCTTTGAATATTGATTATGGTGATAACATTATGCTTATATCACCTGAAGGATTTGACGCATTGTCTGGTGAAATACCAAAAATGAAAGAATATAAAGTTGTAGCAATATTTGATATGGGTATGTTTGAGTATGATAATACTTTGGTGTATATGCCCATAAAGTCAGCTCAAGCTTTTTTTAATTATAAAGATAATGTGAGAAGTATAGAAGTGTTTGTAGATGATATTGCTATGGCTAATAAGCTAGCAAACGTTATAGCAAAAGAAACAGGAATGAGAGCTGAAAGTTGGCAATCTCAGCAAAGCCATTATGTTAATGCTTTAAAGACTGAAAGAAATGTGATGTTTTTAATTCTCACTTTAATTATAGTTGTAGCAGCATTCAATATTGTTTCAAGTTTGATGATGATAGTGCAAGAAAAGAAATCTGCAATTGCAATTATGCGTACATTTGGTGCAACAAGCGGAAGCATTATGCGCATATTTTGTGCTTGTGGATTGCTCATTGGTTTTACAGGAACTTGTCTTGGCTCTATTATAGGGGTTGTTTTTTCTCTCAATATTGAAAATATTAGAGTGTTTTTAGAAAACATTACCAACATCAAGCTATTTGATCCTATGATATACTTTTTTTCAAGTTTGCCAGTGATATTAGTTTCTCAAGATGTAGTGAACATTTCTGCACTTGCATTGTTCTTGTCATTTTTAGCAACAATTCCTCCTGCATTGCAGGCAGCTGCACAAGACCCAGCGGAGATATTACGTTATGAATGATACTCGAAAAAAATGCATAGGTTGGTTCTTAATTGTATTGTTATTTGCCAGCTATATTACAATAAATAACATAATATTTTTTAAAATAAATCAGCAAGAAAGTGAAGACAGTATAAGTGTTTTAACGGAAAAGATAGATGAACTTAGAATGTTGCTTGAAATTAATCAATCTAGGGTAGAAAAAAGGATATTTGACTTAAAGAGAAATCTTCACACTCAATGTGAGCAGGGTGATGGTAGTTTAAGGCATAAGAACCTCGCAAAGTTGCTGCTACTTGTGATTAAGATGAAGAATTCGTTATTGCGAGGAGCCAAGTTTGATAATCATATAAATTCAATAAAGCCTTTGATATCAGAGCTTGACGATCCAGAAATAGAAAATGCAGTAAATGAATTGGAAAATTTGAAAGAGGTAGATACTTTACGCGGGTTGAAATTGTCTTTTGAGAAGAACATGACTGTTATTAACTACAATAAAAGTAACTTGTTTAAAAAAATCATTTCAAATTGGATAAAGATAGATGATCGTAGTGATCCACTCAGGTTAAAGCTTGCGGAAATTGAAGAATTAATAAGCGATAATGATTGGCAGAGCATAGCCACCGCAATAAGTGACTTAACATACCCAGAATTCAAACCATGGCTTAATAAATTGAATGATTTTATTGTAGCTTTCAAGAATACTTCAATAATATATCGTCACTTATTACAATACATCTCATGATTTATTTTATAATTTTTGCTTTTTCTTTTTTATTTGGCATATGGATCAAGGTAAGTGGTGAAGTAATAAAATTGGAATTAGGCAATTACACTATAAGTATTGATCTATATTTCGTTATTCTTGCTTGCGTAGTCTTATTATTTTTATTGATTGCAGTTGCACGTTTTTGTTCTTCTATTTCATCAACATTTGCTAACATAAAAAATAGAAGAAGAAGTAGGGAAGAATTGCTTCTCTTTGAAGCTTTCTTTAGCTTAGACTTAGGTAATATAGAGAACACCAATAAGCTAATTAAAAATCTAAATGAAGAAAGTGATAAATTATCTTTAGTAAAGCTCTTTAATTCAGGTAAAACGGGAAATTACAGCTTTTTCAGCCATAATTTAACGAGTATTGCAAGTAAAAATCGCAACTTAGCTCTACTTCTGATCAATAAACTGATTATTCACCTAAAGCAAGAAAGGTTAGTCTTTCAAAAATTTATAGAATATTGCTCTAGTTCAATTAATGATAAAATTTTGTCTATTCCCTTTCAAATAGAGCATTGTATATTGCAAGAAGATTGGATAAATGCAATTTCAAAGTTAAAGGAAGCTATCAAATTCAATATTTTTCTTCCCTTTGATCGTAAAAAGATGTTAGCGGTTTTTTATTGCGCTTTAGCAAAGCAATACGAAAGTAAAGGAAGTTTTTACAAAGCTATAGATTATTTAGCTAAAGCACAAAGTTATTATGCAACTTTTCAGCCCATCAATTATTTAAAGGCAGAATTATATATCAAGCTTGAAAAAATCAGAAAAGCCTCTACAGTATTAGAGGAAGAGTATAGAGTAAATCCTACTCCTCAATCAGCTAGAATGTATATCAAGTTAAATAATAAAGGCGCTGAAAGACTATATAACTTACGCCCTGATTATTATTTTAGTTATTGCTTGCTTGCTTTGTCTTCAATTAGCTTAGGGAAATATGATCTTGCAAGTCAGCATTTAGATATTGCTATGAAAAAAGCTAATTACATATCAATCTACCTTGTGATGGTACAGCTCAAGATTATGCTACAAGAGTATGATCAAGCAATTTACTGGCTAAATAAGATGGACTCAGAAGCTGTGCCTGATCCAGATTGGAAATGTGTTGATTGTAATAAAGAGCTAAAGCAATGGGATTATAAGTGCTCAAGTTGCAATAGTCTTAATTGTATTTACCTTATATTATAAGACTCCATAAGGTGTGATACTTTTACATCGAGATTGCTTTAATATAATCTTTATCTCAAAACAGTAAATCTGTGAGTTTCTTAGTTAGGTTTGACTCCAATGTCAAAAAAACTTGTTTTTAGACATTATCAGTTATATATTTTAATAAATTAGAATTATATATAAAATGAAGAGCTTAAAGGAATTATCCTTAAGAATTAAAAATATTAAGTCTGTGCAGAAAATCACGAAAATAATGCAAATGGTTTCTGCAGCAAAATTATTACAAAGCCAAAAGAAATTATCAAATTCAAAATTGCATATATCTAAGCTGCATAGCATTATTTCTTCACTAGCGCTATCAGCGGATCAAGAGTTACTAGCAAGAATTCTAAATATCAATAATGAAGATTCTTTCCTAGTATTTATTATTGCATCTGATCGTGGTTTATGTGGCAGCTTCAACTCCTCTGTTGTTAAATTCAGTCAGGAGCATATAAACAAATTAATTGCAAATGATAAGAAAGTAGACATTGTTTTTTTTGGTAAGAAAGCTTTTGAGACAGGCAAAAATAGATTTAATTCTAAAAATATCTTGAAGGTTGAAAATAGTAAGGGAATCACACTAAAGCGTGTGGAAGCCTTGGTTAGTGATATAGATCTAAGTAAATACAATAAAGTTAAGGTTTTTTACAATAAATTCTATAATACCTTCATGCAAAAGCCAATATTAGAAACAATAAAACCATGGAGTAAAGACTCATTATTAATTGATAATTCTGTAGTTAGTCCTCTAACAGATTACAGCTATGAGTATGAACCACAAAATATTGAGTTTATTTTAAAATCTTTGACTCAAGATTATGTTACAGCTGCTCTTTATTCTGCTTTACTTGAAAGTGCAGCAAGTGAAAATAGTGCTAGGATGGTTGCTATGGAATCAGCAAACAGAAATACAAAAGAAATGCTAAATAAACTAGCATTACTTTATAATCGTTCTCGTCAAGCAGCAATTACAACTGATTTGATTGAAGTTATAGGTGGTGCAGAATCTTTATAGAAACTCAAGGAATGAAAAATGAATATATTAAATATTGCAGCAGATATCACTAAACTAATAAAAAAGCAGAATCAAGACGCAGAAGTTACAATATATGAAACTAATAAGACCTCGGTTTCTCAGCGTCTATCAAAAATTGAACAAATATCACAATCTAAAAACTGTACTGTCGGAATTAGAGCTATAGCAGGTAAGAACAAAGCTGCGTATATTTCCACAAACGATTTGAATAATCTTAGTAGTGCAGTGAGCCAAGTGGTGGAAATGGCAAAGAATGCCCAGGAAGATCCTTATATTAGTTTTGCTGTAGATGGCAGTAATTATATCTCTTCTGCAGATTTAAATATCTCAGATAATAATGTTGTAACAATTAATAAATTAAAAGAAATTACTGAAGCTACAGAAAATTCAGCTCTTGCACATAAAAATATTATTAATTCCGAAGGAGCTTCATCTTCACATACTTCAGTAAATACAGTATTATCAACCGTTTCTGGTTTTGTTGGTTCATTTAGTAAGTCAACTTTTGTTAATCAGGTTTCTGTTGTTGCTGGAGAAAAGAGTGAAATGAAAATAGGCTACGATTACGATGTAGCATGCAACTTCAGTGATTTAAAAACACCGGAGTCAATAGGGAAAGAAGCAGCAAAAAGAGCAATAGATCAATTGGATTCATGTACAATCAGGACAGGCAAATTTCCGGTTGTTTTTGAAAAAAGAGCAGCAAAAGAGCTAGTAAAGAGCTTTGCTTCTGCCATAAATGGTAGCAATATTGTAAATAATAGCTCTTTTTTGAGAAATAGTTTAAATACTCAAATTTTTAATACTGAGATTAGCATTATTGATGACCCATTGTTACCAAGGGGTATAACATCAAGACCGTTTGACGGGGAAGGAATAATGAGCAGAAGAAATGAATTTGTAAAAAATGGAGTACTGCAAAACTGGATTTTAGATCTATATTCGGCTAGGAAATTAAACTTGGAAACGACCGCAAATGCAACTCGTGCAAGTAATGCTGCAATTATTCCTTCAGCTAGTAATTTCTATTTCAAAAATGGTAATAGATCGTTTAAGGAATTAATTGAGGAAGTAAAAGAAGGAATATATGTAACTGATTTATTTGGTTTTGGTGTTAATTTAATCAATGGCGATTATAGTCAAGGTGCATGCGGATTTTTTATAGAAAATGGTAAAATAACGTATCCAATACACGAGATTACTGTTGCCGACAATTTGAAAAATATGTTTAGCAATTTAGTTGTTGCAAATGACCTAACTTTCTGTGGGCATTTTAATTCACCAACGATTAAAGTTAGCGAAATGACAGTAGCAGGTTCACTTAGTGATTAAAAATTTTAGTTGCATTAAGTACAATAATTGTGTACTATTACTATGTAATGTTAAGAATAGACTATGGAGTATAGAAGTTTAGTTGCAGTAACTAAGCTTAAAGCATTCTAAATCGTAATTTCAAAGTTTTTCATCACATTAATAATATTAGTTAGTAGTTTAGGAGTTATCCATATGGAATTTGGTAATATAAAATGGTTTAATGTTGAAAAAGGCTATGGTTTCATCAAGCCAGAAGGTAAAGGTGAGGACGTTTTTGTACATGTTAGTACATTAGAACGTTCAGGAATAAGACCTGATGCACTTCGAGGAGAGGATAAAAAGAAAGGAATGAAAGGGGAAAGAGTAAGTTATGAGCTTAAAGAGGAGCGTGGTAGGAACGGGGAAGATAAAAAGTCTGCAATAAATTTAAGATTAGAAGATTAGTCTATCGTGAAGCTTTTTAATAGGGTAATGTATTGTGAGTAACTTTCATGAAATGGGGCTTCCAACTTTGCTTAGGCAAGCTCTAAGTAAAAATAATCTTTGTATTCCAACCCCGATTCAAATGCAAGCGATTCCTCTAGCTCTCCAGGGCAAAGATATCCTTGGATCTGCTCAAACGGGAACTGGAAAGACTTTGGCATTTGCTATTCCACTGGTTGCTAAATTACTGAATGAGCCAAGCATTGGTTCAGCTTTAGTCATCGTGCCAACCAGAGAGCTTGCTCATCAGGTAACAAATGAGATAAGAAAACTCTTATCTCAAAATTTTGTACTAAGAGTCGCTTTGTTGATTGGAGGTGAGCCTATTTTTAGGCAGCTAAATCAGCTTCAGAAAAAACCACAAATCATAATAGGTACTCCTGGTCGTATTATAGATCATATTGAGCGTAAAGCTTTGATTACTCGCAATGTCAGCACTCTTGTGCTTGATGAAACGGATCGTATGTTTGATATGGGCTTTGGAATTCAAATTGAAGGGATCATGAAATATCTGCCAAAAATACGTCAGACTCTTATGTTTTCTGCAACTCTTCCTAGTGATATAGTTAAACTTACTGAGAAGTACCTTAATCAGCCAGAGCGTGTTTCTGTTGATTGTCAGGCTACAACTTCTGCAAAAATTAAGCAAGAAATTGTTTATGCGTCAGAATCAGAAAAATATGGAAAACTTGTTACACAATTATGTCAGCGCAAAGGATCGATCATTATTTTTGTCAAAACAAAGCGAGGAGCAGATCAGCTAGCTGACAAATTGCACAAAGATGACTATAGCGCTTTGGCAATTCATGGTGATTTAAGGCAGCACAAGCGTGAAAGAGTCATTAATTCTTTTCGTCGTGGCCGCAATCGAATCATGGTTGCAACAGATGTTGCTTCTCGCGGCCTTGATATTCCGCACATTCAACATGTTATCAATTATGATGTACCACAATCGCAAGCTGATTATGTTCATCGTATAGGTAGAACTGCACGTGCGGGAGCTGAAGGATTTGCATTATCTTTTGTTACACCTCAAGATCAGAGAAGACTGCCTGCACTAGCAGATAAAGAAGGAGAGCCAAATTTTGATTGTAGTATGCAATCTCAAAAACGTAACGGCAAAAAGATCTTTAAAAGGCCAAGTACGTTAAAGGCTAAATACGGTAGAAAAAAGATCAATGTATTTAAGAAGAAAAGCAGAGTACTAGAAAAAGCGTATTAATGTACTTAACTATTCTTCTATTCTTTAAAAGCTCCAGTAAGCTTGCTGCAAAGTGAAGTGATTGGAGGATGGTAGAAAGAATATATAGCTAGCCCAAATTAGATTTACCTACAATTTGATAATCTTAATTCTGCTGCTTATAATGTTTTGAGATTATCACAACGGTATAATGTTAGGCTGTGTGGGCTATAATCTGTAGCTTCATTCAATTTGGCTACAACGAGCTGCTAGATTTCAGTTTTTTTAATAATTGTGTGCTACTAATTATATATAAATTTACACTTTTAAAGAGAATAGATGATTTCTAAAAATTTAGAGGCAAGTTTAAATAGAGCGTTACAGATTGCTTCTGATTGTAAGCTTAAATATGCAAAAGTGGAACATTTGTTGCTAGCATTAACCAAAGATGTGGATGTAAATTATGTTTTATCAAGATGTAACATCAAAGCTGGTGAAATTATAAATATAGATAATATTATATTAAGGAATGATCATGGTAATAATACAAAAGGTTTTTTACAAGACAACTCCGAATTAACTGTCAATAAAGTTGAGCCTGATGTGCTATTTCAACGCATAATACATAAAGCCATGATACGAGCTCATCGTCTGGGAAGAAAAGAAATAAATGGAGTAAGTATTCTATTAGAGATTCTGTCTGAGCAAGATTTATACATTGAAGAGCTATTACGCAAACAGAATGCAAAGGATTCTAATTTGATTTATAACATATCCAATATAAAATATTCAGGTGATATAGAAGAATATGTAACTAATCGCAGGATAAAACTTGATAAGAATAACGATATCTCTACTGTAGCAAATAAAGGTGAATTATTAAAAGATGAAGAAGTTCTACAAAATTATTGTAGAAATTTAAATGATTATGCAAGAAGCAAAAAAATAGATTATGTCATTGGTCGTGATTATGAATTAAATCGCACTATAGAAATCTTGCTAAGACGCAGAAAAAATAACCCTTTATATGTCGGAGAACCAGGTGTTGGTAAAACAACAATAGTTGAAGGCTTGGTATTGAAAATTATTGAAGGTAGTGTTCCGAGTGCACTGAGATCCAGCATAATTTATGCTTTGGATTTAGGATCACTTCTTGCAGGAACACGCTATAGAGGTGACTTTGAAGAGAGAATAAAATCTATAATAAAAGTAATTGAGGCAAAACCTGGCGCTATTCTTTTCATTGATGAAATACACACTATTATTGGAGCAGGTTCAACAAGTGGCAGCTTTCTTGATGCTGGCAATCTGCTCAAACCTGCACTTGCAAGAGGTGCGTTGCGTTGTATAGGTGCAACTACATATAGAGAATATAGCAATAGCTTTGAAAAGGATAAAGCATTAGCAAGGAGGTTTCAAAAAATTAATGTAAAAGAGTCTTCTATTAATGATACAGTAAAGATACTAGATGGTATAAAGCATTACTATGAAAGGTATCATGGAGTATATTACACGAAACATGCCATTAAATCTGCAGCTGAACTTTCACACAAGTATATTACTGGGCGAATATTACCTGATAAAGCAGTTGATGTTATAGATGAAGCAGGGGCATATTGTAAGTTACAAAAAAGCAGGCGAAAAATTATAAACAGTAGAGACATTAAGAGTACTATCGCTAGGATTACAAACGTACCTTGCGGGTTTGATGATATGCAAAGAGTAAAATCTTTGAAAGAAAATCTCAATAGGGCCATTTTTGGTCAAGAGCAAGCGATAGAGTTTCTCGTTAATTCTATTAAAATTGCTAAATCTGGTCTGAGAAGTTACAATAAACCCTTGGCAAAGTATCTTTTTGCAGGGCCAACTGGTGTAGGTAAGACTGAGCTTGCGAAGCAACTAGCACAAAATATGGGTATGAACCTTATTCGGTTTGATATGTCTGAGTATATGGAACCTCACACAATATCTAGAATGATTGGTTCCCCTCCTGGATATGTGGGTTACGATCAAGGTGGATTGCTTACAGAATCTGTATCTAATAATCAATATAGCGTAGTACTTCTTGATGAAATTGAGAAAGCTCATAGTGATATTTATAATATATTACTACAAATCATGGATTATGGTTGTGTTACAGACACTTACGGACGTAAGGTTAATTTTTCCAATACGATTTTAATTATGACAACCAATGCAGGGGCATTTGAACGTAACAAAAGTTCTATTGGCTTTGGGTATAAAAACTTTAACATCAGTGACAGCGAAAAAGCAATGGAACGGGTTTTTAGCCCTGAATTTCGTAATCGTCTTGATGCAGTCATTTCCTTTTCTGATTTGGATGCGGATGTCATTTTGCACATTGTGGATAAATTTATTCAGGAATTAAAAAAACAACTTGTGCAGAAGGGTATAAGCTGCTCAGTGGAAGAAGAAGTAAAGTCTTATCTTGCTCAAACAGGTTATAGCAAAGAAATGGGAGCACGCCCAATAGAGAGGCTGATTGAAAAAGAGATAAAAAGTCATTTGGCTGAAGAAATACTGAATCGTCGATTAATTAAAGGAAAGAAATTAAGGATTTATATTGGTAAACACGGAATTGCTTTTGATATAGTTTAAATTCTTGCTTGAGTATTAAATTTGTAGTATAGTCACTATTTTTTAATGAGGCTATAGTGGCAAGTTTAACCAGAAATCAATATTACAGTAATCAAGATTTACAGAACTTATTTTCAAGGCTGGGAATAAAAGCAGAAGAAGTAATAAGCCAGGAGTTTGATGATGTACTTAAGTTAGTTGAGCGGCGCTTTAGAAGAGCTTCATTAAAATGTCACCCTGATAAAGTAGTAGGAGAGAAAGAGAAAAAAATAGCTGAAGAAAAGTTTAAAAAACTTAGTGCAGATAAAGATAAGCTAGAGAAATATCTTAACGACTTAAAAGCAGGAAGAACTCCTGGCATATCTATAACATTACAGCGAGAAGTGCAGGAAAAACAAAGGAGAATCAATGAGATTCTATTGCGTAGAGAGAAAGCTGTGAATAGAGCATGTTTATTTTTTATATTAGCAAATGTGGTACTTGGTCCGTCGCCTCAAGTCAAATATTGCTTATCACAACTTGCTAACAGTGGCAAAGTGCAAAATATTGCTTATAAATTTTATGCATTCAGCATCGGAGTTTGGCCATGGTTATTTATTATATCCTTTTGTAGTATTATCTATGCAGCAAGTAAACAAAGAGGCTCACAAGAAGAAAATCTAGATAGGTTAAATAGAAGATACAATCTACTTATTGCTGCTGATAATTATGTGCTATGTATAGCAGCAGCGTTTGCTGTGTGCAGTTTAGTATCGGAAATTGCACAAAATGGCTGGCCTGTTCAATATGGAATGGTGCTTATGGCTAATTTACTATTAGATTTATTACTTATTGCTTTACTTAGAACTTTTATAAAAGCTTTTGAACTATATGGTGAATACTGTATCCAGTGTTTATATGAAGAAGATGCGGAATTTAGTTATAAAGAAAAATTTGCATGGTATGACTACAAATTAGTACTTATGCCGCTCGTTCTTCCTATTGTTAAAATGTATTTTGAAGATTTAGTTCAAGAAAAACCACAACAGCATACTACTGATCCTAAAGTTACACCTTTAAATATAGGCGTAGGAACAAGAGCATAAAAAGGTCTTTGCTTCAACTATAGTTTTTGCTACACTTTGAGTAAATTTGAAGATATTAATGAGTGAAGAAGTAAAACAAATCCTAAGTTACTACGAAAGTGAAAACCCTGGAGTAAAAGCGAATCTTACTCGCATTCTTATGCATGGGAAACTTGGTGGAACTGGCAAGTTAGTAATTCTCCCTGTAGACCAGGGATTTGAGCACGGACCAATAAAAAGTTTTGAAGTTAACCCTGATGCTTACGATCCACATTATCATTTTCAGCTTGCAGTTGATTCAGGAGTAAGTGCATACGCTGCTCCGCTTGGTATGATCGAAGCTGGTGCTTCAACTTATGCTGGAATGCTACCACTTATTTTGAAGCTTAATAGCGCTAACTCTTTGCACTCAAAAAGCTTAACTTCAGATCAAGCAATAACTTCCTCTGTAAAAGATGCTCTACGTTTGGGCTGCGTGGCTGTTGGGTTTACTATATATCCTGGTTCTGCTAAGTGTTTTGATATGATGGAAGAAGCTCGCAAAATTATAGCTGAGGCTAAATCTTGTGGCCTTGCTGTAGTGCTATGGTCTTATCCACGTGGTGAAGGGATTTCCAAAGAAGGTGAAACAGCAGTTGATGTCATTGCTTATGCTGCGCATATAGCGGCTTTGCTCGGTGCCAACATAATAAAAGTAAAACTTCCAACCAACCATATGGAAAGAGAAAAAATAGAAAATATTGAATCATTATTCAAAAGAATTGAATATATTAAAAAGTCTTGCTTTGCAGGAAAAAGAATAGTAGTTTTCTCTGGTGGTGAGTCAAAGTCAGTGGGTGATATAAGTAGTGAGGTAAAAGAAATTAAGCAAGGCGGTGGTAATGGCTCAATAATTGGGCGTAATACTTTTCAACGCAAAAGAGAAGAAGCTTTATCTATGCTAAAAGATATAATTAATATCTACGCATAAAAAAATGGCTGGGTGGCAGAATGGCTTATGCGGAGGACTGCAAATCCTTTTATACCGGTTCAATTCCGGTCCCGGCCTCTTACTCCAATTAGATCATTGATTTTATTTAAATCGAAATAAGATTCCTATACTAATAAAATCTCAAATTAACAAATTTGGCTACCTAGAATTACTAGATAAAAATACTAATCAAGTTGTTGTTTCCCTTCAGAAAAATTAGTTTTTTCTCTGCATAGAAACTATATACTTACTATTTCGATAAACCTCAATCTTTCTAAGTTATTCTTGTTGCATGGTAAAAAATAAACTAAAAATGAGCAAAGTGTTTTACAAAATGATATTGCGTAATTTACTATTTTTGCTACCACCTGAAATTGCTCACTTCTTGTTAATAATGGCGTTAAAAAAAATGCCCTTTAAGAAACCTATAGAGCTACCAGAGTCTTTAAATGTAAACTTTTTTGGTAATAAACTTAGAAGTCCTGTGGGTCTTGCCGCAGGCTTTGATAAGAATGCGGAAGTTCTAAGGCCCATGCTCTCATTTGGTTTTGGATTTATTGAGGCTGGTACTGTAACTAAATATCCCCAATATGGAAACAAAAAACCGAGAATTTTTCGGTTAATTAAAGATGAAGGAATAATTAATAGATTGGGATTCAATAATAAAGGGGTGGACTATTTTCTTAAGCAGATAAGTGAAACTAAGCTTGATAATTGCATTTTTGGCATCAATATAGGAAAAAACAGTACATCAAAGGACCAAATCAGCGATTATGTTGACTTAATAAAGATAGTATATGGAAAGAGCAATTATATAGTACTGAACATCTCATCCCCAAATACACCTAACTTGCGTGATTTACACAACAAACAAGAATTATCCAAGTTGTTGAAGTCTATTACTCTAACCAAAAAATCAATTGATAGCTCTGAATCAATACCGATAATATTAAAAATTTCTCCAGATATAGATCAGCAAACGAAAGAAAATATCGCTGAGCTTGTGTTGGAATATAAGATTGACGGATTAACAGTAAGCAACACTACGGTAAGTAGAGATAATCTGCATTTCCACCACAACGAAAGTGGCGGATTGAGTGGTAAACCACTGTTCAAACTTTCAACTGAGTTATTGAGCGATATGTACAAACTTACTAAGGGCAAAATATTGTTGATAGGATGCGGAGGAATCTCAAGTGGTGCTGATGCATATAAAAAAATAAAGGCAGGAGCCTCTTTGGTACAGTTGTACACTGCTCTCATATACCACGGACCTCAAGTTGTAAACAAAATTAATCTAGAACTTGCAGAACTAATAAGGAGAGATGGATTTAGTAACATTAGTGAGGTGGTGGGTTGTATACATTAATTTTGGAAGTTGGTGGTATTATTTTAGTAAAATAATACTAATTTTTTAGTATAAAGGTGTGGTAGGAAGTGCTTTTCTTTTAAATAATGGGTATGAAGAGTTTGAATGATGCAATATCTAAGATCATTGATTATAAATTTACAAATTATGCAATATTAGAAGAGGCACTAACTCACCCAAGCGTAAATAAAAGGAATAGCAAAAACCAGATTGTAAGCTACGAAAGACTAGAGTTTTTGGGCGATAGTGTTTTGAATATGGTCGTATCTGCCATACTGTTTAAACTATTTCCTGAAGAAAAAGAAGGAGCATTGGCAAAAAGAAAAACGGATTTAGTTTGTGGCAGTACCATTGCTAATGTTGCTAAAGAAATAGAGTTAGGTAACTTTATTATCATGAATAATAGTGAACGTTGTAACGGAGGAAAATGTAACTTAAAAAATTTAGAAAATTCGCTTGAAGCACTAATAGGTGCAATTTATATTGACGGCGGACTTGAGAGTGTTGAGAAATTTATTATCCGACATTGGGAAAAGCTAGCTAAGGACATCCTCGATCCTCCTCAAGATCCTAAAACTTCACTGCAAGAATGGACTCAGAGAAATAAATTACCTTTACCAAAGTATGAGCTTGTAAAACAAACTGGACCAGCACACAATCCTGAATTTACTATATCAGTTTGCATAGAGAGTTATGACAAAGTTTCTGCATGTGCTCCTAGTAAGAAAATTGCTGAACAAAAAGCTGCTGAGTTGATCCTAGAAAAAATTGAAAAAACGACTTAGTTTAATCAAAATAGCCGTTAGCATAAATTTAAAGTAAGCTAAGCTCTTTAGTTCAGCTTACATATTTTTTTATCTCAGCCAGAATCTTATCAGATTGACTTTCATCTGAATTTAAATCAGCTACAAAGTGTGTGACATATTTTCCTTCAGGGCCAATAAGGTATATTATTGAAGAATGGTTAATTTCCTCTTCTCCACCTACTTTGCTTGCATATACTTTATACTTTGCAACTACTTCATCTATTTTTTGTCTTTCACCAGTTAGCATTTGTATTCTATGGTCAAATTGCTGCTGAAATTCTTTAAGACTTTCTGTGTCATCACGCTCGGGATCAACTGTAATAAAAAATGTTTGTAGTTTGTTGTTAGTTTTTTCATCTAACTTTGCAAGTGTTTCTGAAATTATTCCGAGGTTCATAGGGCAAATTCTTTTACATGAGGAAAATCCGAAAAAAATCATCATATACTTATCTTTAAAATCACTACTGCGTACTATTTGTCCATCTTGGTTAATTAAAGAAAAATCCCCACCTATTTTAATTTCTGTATTGTATGGGACAAAGATGCCTTTCTTAGTAAAATAACAATAACCTAAGAAGACAGCTGCTAATGCTATTAGTAGACTAGACAATAACCTTATAGACTTTACCATTAAAGCGTTCCTAATAAAATTAAATCATATATTAACTAGTTGACTGATTCAACATATTCCTTCCAAAGTGGATTGTTAATTTTGTCTAACAGTTTCTTATGCTCATCAAATTCTTCACTACTTGGTGAGTGTTCTCTGCGAGCTAAATTACGCACTTTATGCTGAATAAACGTAGAGTTATTGTCCTGAGCACATTCATTATTAAATAAAAAGGTTTGCAATCCTCCTGTAAGCTCAACATAGACCTTTGCAAGCAATTGAGCATCAACTAATGCTCCATGCAATTCTCTACCTTCCAACGATATATCAAAACGTTTACATAATGCATTTAAAGAAGCAGGTGATCCTACAAACTTTTTTCTTGCAAGTGGTAATGTATCTAGCACTCTATCTGAGGAAATTAACCCAGCATTTAACTTGCCTAACTCCATATTAAGGAACTTAACATCGAATTCAGCATTATGAATCACCAAAATGTCATTGGATATGAAGTCAAGAAATTCAAGTGCAACATCTGAGAATAGTGGTTTATCTTCCAAAAACTCCTCACTAATACCATGAATCTTAAATGAGTGGTAAGGTATATCTCTCTCTGGATTAAGATATCGATGAAATGTTTTACCTGTTGGAATACGGTTAATTAGTTCTACACATCCTATCTCAATAATTCGATGGCCAGACTCAGTGTCAAGACCTGTAGTTTCAGTATCAAGTACTATTTCTCGTAGCTTGCTTTCCATCAGTTGTCATTTGTTGTTGAATTTTTATCAGTACTTGCCTTCTTATAGTTAATAGAAACAAGCAACCAGGTTGGGTCTGATGAATTAATATTTTTTTTGAATTGCCATACATCCTCAACTTTGTTAATAGTAGACATACTACCTGATATGATGTCTCCTTCACCATTCTTAACGAAGTTAATTTGCTCTGAAAGGAAGTATACTGCAATAAATACTACGTTTTTTACTAGTTTTATTTCTAAGATTTTTTGTGAAACAATAGAAACAATTATAGACTCGTGTATCTCTTTACGATGTTTAATCTTATCCACAAAGCTGTTATACAAATCTTTGTCCAGAAGAGATTTTAATTGAGGTAAATTTCCTTGGTTGAAATATTTAATTATTAATTCAAAAGCTATGCTTGAACCTTCTATAAAATTGGAAATAGAGAACTCTCTGTTTTTTTGTAATATTTGTTCATAAGTAGCTTCTATTGAACTTTTGTTATTGCTATAAGTATAATCTTCGATATTTTCTACCACATCCTCTTTACTTTGACTTACATCTAATACACCTGTTAGCTTTTTTAGATTGAGACTGGATGATCTTCCTAAAGAATTATATAAGCGTGAAAAAATAAACGCCGCTAGTAAAGCATATATTACAAGCTCTATCATGGTAACTTACTCCTTGATATATAAAGTATCTAAATATTATTAATTATTGATAAAAATATGTTTTTCATATTAACCTATAGTTAGGTTTACTATTCATTTGTAAATGGATATATTATATAAGAAAGTATTAAACATCTCAACTTAATTAAAGGAGACGTAAGAAATGTCACAACACAAAATGAAAATTCATGGTCAGTATGTCAAAGATTTTTCGTTTGAGAATCCAAATTCGCCATTCCTTCCTTCTAGTAAAGCTCCTGATATTAATGTAATGGTTAATATTAATTCAGCAAAATTAGAAGGAACAGAAAATAAAAAAGGAATAAGTGAAGAAAAGCCTTTTCATGAAATTACTTTGCATATAGAAGCCAAAGCAACGGTAAAAGATGAAGATGTAAAAGATGATATAGCTTTCATTTGCGAGGTAAAGTATTGCGGTATTTTTTCAATAGAAAACTTTACAGAGCTAAGTGAAGAAGAGGTGAGACAAGCTTTATTTATTGGTGGACCTACTTTTCTTTTCCCTTTTGCAAGAGAAATAATTGCAAGAACTACAAGTAGTGGCGGGTTTCCTCCACTTATGCTAGATCCTATAGATTTTGAAACTATGTATCAGCAGCAAAGTCAACAACAAAAAAGTAGCGCTAGTAATTCCAATTTTAACTAATACAGGATGAACAATTCTTTAAATGCAAAGACGACTTTAAATATTGATGGAAGGTTATATAACTACTTTAACCTAAGTAACGCTGGTAAATTCTTAGGAGTAGATTTAACAAAATTGCCTTGCTCACTCAAGGTATTGCTTGAAAATTTATTGCGTAACGAAGATGGAGTGAGCGTAAAATTGGGTGACATAAAAACACTAGCAAGTTGTGTCAATAAACATGTCAATCACGAAATTAGCTATAAACCAGCAAGGGTATTGATGCAAGATTTTACGGGAGTTCCTGCTATTGTTGACTTAGCTTCGATGCGTAATTATGTGAAGAAAAACGGGGGCAACCCAAGCAAAATAAATCCATCTGTACTTGTTGATCTTGTGATCGACCACTCTGTTCAAGTGGACAGTTACGGAAGCACTTCCGCATTTTGTAAAAACGTTGAATTGGAAGTGAAAAGAAATTTAGAGAGATATCAATTCTTAAAATGGGGAGAATCATCCTTCACAAATTTTAGAGTAGTGCCACCAGGTACTGGAATTTGCCACCAAGTGAATCTTGAATATTTAGCGCAAGTTGTATGTAACGATAGCGGAGTTCTATATCCAGATACCTTAGTTGGTACGGACAGCCACACTACTATGGTGAATGGTTTATCGGTTCTTGGTTGGGGTGTTGGTGGAATAGAAGCTGAATCTGTGATGCTTGGTCAGCCAATTAGTATGGTGATTCCAGAAGTAGTAGGATTTAAATTAATTGGAAAACTTTCAGAAGGAGTAACTGCAACCGATCTAGTGCTGACGATTACCAATGTTTCAAGAATAAAAGGCGTTGTTGGCAAATTTGTGGAATTCTATGGTGATGGATTAGATTATTTATCTTTGGCAGATAGAGCAACCATAGCTAATATGGCTCCAGAATATGGTGCAACTTGTGGATTCTTTCCAATTGATCAGAAGACACTAGATTATTTAAACTTAACCGGAAGGCCAAAAGAGTTGGTTAAATTGGTTGAAGTCTATGCAAAAGAACAAGGGCTGTGGCGTAGTAATGACGAATTGGCGTTCTTTGACACACTGGAGCTTGATTTATCGAGCGTAGAGCCAGTAATGGCCGGTCCAAAAAGACCGCAAGATAAGGTTTTTCTTTCGCAAGTGGCAGAATCTTTTTCTAAATCATTTCCAGTTAATGAGTCAGAGGAAAGCGATAAACTCCAAGATGGAAGTGTAGTTATTGCAGCAATAACAAGTTGCACTAATACTTCAAACCCAAGCGTAATGATTGCTGCTGGACTTGTAGCGCGTAATGCAGTCAACCTTGGATTAAAATCAAAGCCTTGGGTTAAAACTTCTCTTGCTCCAGGGTCACAAGTTGTAACAGAATATTTAGAAAAGTCAGGGTTACAGGAAGATCTAAATGCTTTGGGTTTTAATTTGGTTGGGTATGGCTGTACAACTTGTATTGGAAACTCCGGTCCGCTTAATGAAGATATAGAAAGTGATATTAAGGATAAAAACTTGACTGTTGCAGCAGTTTTATCCGGTAATCGTAACTTTGAAGGAAGAATCCATCCTTCAGTCAAAGCTAATTACTTGGCCTCTCCGCCACTTGTTGTTGTTTATGCACTTGCAGGCACTGTACAAATTGACCTGACAAAAGATCCTATATGCAGAGATAAGAATGGAAATGATGTTTATCTCAAAGATATATGGCCAAAAAATGATGAAGTTGAGAACTGTGTTAAAAGTGTTGTAACACGTGAAATGTTCATACAAAAGTATAAGGATGTTTTCTCTGGTGATGAGCATTGGCAAAAGATAAAGTGTGAGAAAAGTGAAATCTACAACTGGAATGAGAAAAGTACTTATATACAAAACCCTCCTTATTTTGATAATTTATTGACTGACAATGATAAAAGCAACATTTTTGATATAAAGGATGCACGAATACTCGCGATATTTGGCGATAGCGTGACTACCGACCACATTTCTCCCGCTGGAAATATTGCCTCAAATAGTCCTGCAGGCATATATTTAAAAGGTCTTGGAGTTGAACCGCAAGATTTCAATTCATATGGATCTCGCCGCGGTAACCACAACGTAATGATGCGTGGAACCTTTGCTAATATCAGAATAAGAAATAAAATGGTGAGTGCTGAGGGTGGCTATACAAAACATATTCCTTCTCAAGAAACTATGTCAATTTTTGATGCAGCAATGCAATATAAAAGAGAAGCTGTTCCATTAGTTGTCATTGCAGGAAAAGAATATGGTACGGGTTCAAGTAGGGATTGGGCAGCAAAGGGTACTGCATTGCTGGGAATTAAAGCTCTGATTGCAGAAAGTTTTGAACGCATACATAGGTCCAATTTGGTCGGTATGGGTGTTCTTCCACTTGCATTTCAGGATGGAGTAACGAGAAAGATATTTGATGGTAGTGAGATAGTGAGCATAAAAGGTGAAGTAGTACCAAATGGAAATCTAGAATGTATCATTAAAAGAAAGGATGATTCAGAGCAATCCATTCAACTCAAGTGCTGTGTACAAACTGCAACTGAGGTTAAGTACTTGATGAGTGGTGGGGTGTTGAGCTATATACTTGCGCAGTCCTTTTGAGCTATCACATTCATCAACTAGGTTTTTTGAATCGATTCTGGCTCTTTATTTAAATAATAATTTATTCGATGTAAAGTTATGATATAATCTTATCTTATATATGGTAAAGGGTGTTTTGTAGATAATTATGATCAGTTCTATACAAGAACCTAACGCATTACGAAAACGATTGCAGGCATTTTATCGTGCTGATGAAAAAAGTCACGTACGCTATCTTGTAGAAAAATCAGAACTTTCGGCTGATTCAAAAAACATAATTTACAATATTGCAAAACAAATTGTCGAAAAGATTAGAGGTAGTAAATTAGGCATTATAGATTCTTTTATACAACAGTACTCACTTTCTAACGACGAAGGAGTAGCGCTAATGTGTCTTGCTGAATCATTACTTAGAATACCAGACGATTACACAATAGATGAATTGATCAAAGATAAAATTGCCAACCAAGAATGGAATAAACACCTGGGGCGTTCCTCTTCATTGTTTGTTAATGCTTCTACATGGAGTTTAATTATAGGAAGCAGTATATTGAGAAATAATGAAGAGGATTCAAAATTCTATCACATAATTTCCAGGTTATTGAAAAATTTAGGAGAGCCAATAATCCGCAAAGCGGTGAAACAAGCAATATCCATTCTTGGCAAGCATTTTATTGTTGGAGAAACTATAGAAAAAGCATTGGAAAGTGTGAAGTCAGATGACTACAGTAAGTATTTATGCTCTTTTGATATGCTTGGTGAATCTGCTTGCACAGTTGAGGATGCGGAAGAGTATTTTAATTTATATATGCATGCAATAAAAGCCATAGGTGAATCTGCTGACATAAATGATTGCTTTAAATCTCAAGGGGTTTCAATCAAATTGTCTTCACTGCACTCACGTTATGAATTTAGCCAATTTGGTAATATAGCTGAAGAGCTGAGAGCTAAGTTGCTGGAACTGTGTCATGAAGCGAAGAAATATAACATTTCACTTTGTATAGATGCAGAAGAATCAGAAAGACTTGAGATGTCATTAGTTTTATTTGAGCAATTGCGTCTTGATGATTCACTTTCTAAGTGGGAGGGGCTTGGCTTGGCTGTGCAAGCGTATCAAAAACGTGCTTTATCTGTTCTTGATTTTGTTGAAGATGTTGCCATTCGATCAAAGCATAAAATTATGGTGAGGCTTGTAAAAGGAGCATATTGGGACTCAGAAATCAAGCGCACACAAGAATTAGGGTTAATTGGTTATCCGGTGTTTACTAGAAAAAGCTACACAGATGTATGCTATCTTGCCTGTGCGCAGAAACTTTTAAGCAAAGAGAATCACTTTTATCCATGTTTTGGAACTCATAATGCTTATACTTTTGCTACTATAATAGAGCTTGCCGATAAAAATCATCCTGGTTTTGAGTTTCAGCGCTTACATGGAATGGGTAAAAGTTTGTATGATTATGCAATTTCAGAACTTGCAACAAGCATCAATTGTCGTATATATGCACCAGTTGGTAAACATAGTGATTTATTGCCATACCTTATTAGGCGCCTTCTTGAAAATGGAGCTAATAGCTCGTTTGTCAATCAAGTAAATGATTCTGACGTTAAAATTGAAGAATTAGTCTCAGATCCATTAGAAAAAGTAAAAATCTTAGAGTATGAGCCTCATCCAAGCATTCCGTTGCCACGAGATATTTTTGGAGAGGAAAGAAAAAACTCCTTGGGAATGGATATTAGCGATTCAATTGCAGTTTCACAATTTGCAAATGATGTAAGGGAATTTAGTGAAAAGAAATGGCAAGTTGGCCCAATAATTGATGGAGAGTCGTTTCTTGACAGTGCGAAATTTACCGAAGTAGTGAATCCTGCACATTTGGAAAATGTAATTGGAGAAGTGTCAAGTGCAACAAGTGCTCAGGCTTTAAATGCTCTTGAAATAGCACATAGTGCTTTTACTAAGTGGCAGAATGTTTCAGCAGAAGAGCGCGCTAAATGCCTTGAAAAAGCTGCAGATTTGCTTGAGGAAAGGATGAAAGAGTTAATTTATATTCTGATTGTAGAAGCAGGAAAAATTTTATCCGATGCAATAGCAGAAGTAAGAGAGGCAATCGACTTTTTGCGCTATTATGCAATGATAGCAAAAAATGAACTGAATGACTGGAAAAAATTGCCAGGTCCAACAGGTGAAGATAACTTCATCTTTTTTGAAGGCAGAGGAGTTTTCTTATGCATATCACCGTGGAATTTTCCACTCGCTATCTTCATTGGACAGGTTTCAGCTGCACTTGCAGCAGGTAATGCAGTGCTGGCAAAACCGGCAGAGCAAACGCCGATTATTGCCTATGAAGCCGTTAAGATACTACACGAAGCTGGAATACCAAAAAATGTGCTACACCTTATTCCAGGGGATGGTTGGTATTTAGGTAAAACATTAGTACCAGATAATAGAATTTCCGGTGTAGCTTTTACTGGTTCAACACAAACTGCTCAAATAATTAATCGAATGCTTGCTAGTAGAGATGGTCCTATTGTGCCACTTATCGCTGAGACTGGTGGATTAAATGCTATGATTGTTGATAGTTCTGCTCTTTTAGAGCAGGTAACTAAGGATGTTTTAATTTCTGCATTTCGCAGTGGCGGTCAACGTTGTTCTGCTCTCAGAGTGCTATTTATTCAAGAAGATATAGCAGAAAAACAGATAAAAATGATATGCAATGCAGCTCAAGAACTAAAGATAGGTGACCCAATACAACTGAGCACAGATATTGGTCCAATAATTGACAAAGCATCTATTGATGTGCTCACTAAACATACGGAAAAAATATCAAGGGATGAAGATTCAAACCTTTTGTCCAAGGTACCCATGGATACAAATTCTTATAATGGTTATTTTTTTCCTCCGTATATTTATGAGATACAAAAAATTTCGCAATTAAAGCAAGAAGTGTTTGGGCCTATTTTACATATAATACGTTTTAATAAGTTGCAGTTAAATGAAGTTATAAGTGATATAAACAATACAGGATATGGACTTACGTTTTCTTTGCAAAGCCGTGTACAAAGTCAGATCGATTTAATAAGCAAGAAAATATCAGTTGGAAATGTATACATCAATCGCAATCAAATAGGTGCAGCAGTTGGAACACAACCATTTGGCGGTAGAGGACTGTCAGGTACCGGACCAAAAGCTGGTGGTCCTAATTATCTGCAACGTTTTTCTATAGAAAAGGTTGTAAGTGTCAACACTACAGCATGTGGAGGTAACATTACACTTGCGTGTTTGGATTGATTTGCAATTTCTAAATTGGAAGTCCGTGCAGTTGTGTATGCAGTACTAAAACCTAAAACTCATACACTGAAAGGATAGTTGTGATTCTAAGGAGGCTTCAAAGGAAGTCTTGTCTTTAATAAAAGAAAAAGGTTGCTATAATTCTGATAAAAGCACTATAAACAAAATGAATTTAAAAAATATCTTATTAGCGTTTTTAGTACAATTTATATTCGATTTGTCATTATTTGCAGCTGATCCTATTTTGCTTAATTGTATTGAAACTCCAGGGATTTATGATCTTGAAACAAGGCCAAAAAGCTTTAACTCTTCAAATAATTTAAGAAGAAAACCTGGCTCTCCAAATAATGCAGCAGGAGAATTAATAAATGTAGTGGGTAGAGTTACTGATGTAAATTGCTTACCGATACAAAATGCTGTGGTTTCTATATGGCACGCAGACTCACTTGGTATGAGCTATTATGATGAAAATGTGGAGCTTGATCCAAATTTTGCTGGATCAGGAAGATTTGTAGTAAATAACCTTGGCTATTATAATTTTATTACAATAGTACCAGGTAAAATTGGTGATAGGGCTCCACACATCAACTTTTTGGTCCAACATCCAGATTTTCCAGAATTCACAACACAAATGTTTTTTGCTGATCATAATTGCGATAACTGTGATGATCTTCTTTTTGGTAATCTTATTGAGAGTGGACTTGCAAGCCTTCTGATAGCACCATTTACTTATAACAATCAGGCCATGAAGACCTACACATTTAATATAACCCTAGGTGGGCATAACAAATTTTCTGATAAAAGATAAAGCCCTTGCATATCAGGGGAGTTCATAGTAGTCTTAAGCGCTATTGTACTTAAAATGTATATGAAAAATATCTTACTAATGTTTTTACTATGTTTTATGTGCAGCTTACAATTATTTGCAACGGAGATGTCAACGATGAAGATAACAATTTCTAAAGCTTTACCCGATTTTGAGACGCTAGTGGTAGGTTTGTTTGAGGGTGATAAGCTCATAACTAATGTTCTACAAGATAAGCAAGCTATAGATAACATCAAGAAATTTAGTGGTTTTAATGGAGGTTTTGGTGAATTTTTCTCCGTTACTTCATCAGAGGGAAAAAATATTATAGTTGCTGGTCTTGGAATGAGAGATGAATGGGATGAAAGCAAAGGATTAAATATTGGTGGTAAAATATATTGTGAGCTAAGCAGATTAAGAATCAAGCGAGCAGCTATTTCAATCGAGGGCAGTACAGCAAATGTTGCATATGGAGCATTTCTGCGCAGTTTCAAGTTTAATAAGTATAAAACTAAAAAGGATGAAAAAATTACAGAAGTAGAGGAAATTACATTATTAGTAAAAGATGAACAGTTAAGTAGCATTGAAAAATCATTTGAGCGTTTAAAACACGAAGGTGAAGGCATCTTTCTTGCACGTGCTTTTACTACTGAGCCACCTAATATTTTATATCCAGAGTCTTACGCTAATCGTATAAAAGCTGAACTTACTAAACTTGGTCTTGAGGTTGAAGTGCTTGATAAAAAGCAAATGGAAGAGAAAAAAATGGGAGCCCTGCTTGGAGTAGCACAAGGAAGTAGTAAAGAGCCAAAGTTAGTGGTGATAAAATGGAATGGGGCTTCTCAAGAACAAAAACCAATAGCTTTTATAGGCAAGGGTATAACGTTTGACACTGGTGGAGTGTCACTTAAACCCTCACGCGGTATGGAGTCAATGAAATATGACATGGCAGGTTCTGCTACTGTAGTTGGAGTGATGCGTACTCTAGCTGGGCGAAAAGCAAAAGTAAATGCAATTGGTGTGGTTGCACTTGCAGAAAATGCAGTGGATGGTAATGCTCAAAGACCGAGCGATGTAGTCACTTCAATGTCTGGACAAACAATAGAAATATTAAATACCGATGCAGAGGGAAGACTAATACTTGCGGATGCTTTATGGTATACACAAGATAGATTTGCACCGAAATTTATGATCGACCTTGCAACTTTAACTGGTGCTATAGTGGTTGCACTGGGAAATAATGAATATGCTGGTCTTTTTTCAAATAACGATGAATTAGCGAATCATCTGATTGATGCAGGAAATGAAGTAAATGAAAAATTATGGCGCTTTCCTATGAATGAAACTTATAACAAAATTATTGATTCGCCGATTGCTGATGTGCAAAATATAGCTCCTGCAGGTTCTGGTGGAGATAGTATAATGGCTGCACAGTTTCTACAGCGTTTTGTAAACGACACTTGTTGGGCACATTTAGACATTGCAGGCACTGCTTGGCACGAAAAAGGCACTGATATTTCTCCAAGAGGGGCAGTAGGTTTCGGTGTAAGGTTGCTAAATAAGTTGGTTGAGAAGTATTATGAGATTGATAATTAAGGATCTTTGTATTGAGTTTATAGCTTAATTTACGGCTACATGAATGTCTATTTATAAGACGTAGAAAATGATATCATCAAAGTAACTTACATTTTCTTTTTTGGGGATTCTAAAGTTACACACTTGAGCAGCATCAAGAGAAAGTATTTTGTTCAAATGATGATTGTAATAATGGACTATTAAAACTTTAAAGCTATTTAGCATTGACGGTGTATACTTAAGTGTTAAAATAAAATAAGAAGTTTTTAGGAGTTTATATGGCAGCAGGCGGGAAAGCGAAAACAGCTAGTAAAAATAACCCTACTCAGCGTAAGAAAGCTGAGCAAAAAATGTATAAAGATAAACCGGTAAAACCTGTTAGATATATAGATCGTGACTCGCGCATGAATTATATGTCTGCTCAATATGACAACGGCAATCTGGTTGAAGATGAGGTAAGCTGCAATCCTATAAAGTGGGAAGCTGTATAATAGTTGTGGTTAAAGTTACTATTAATTCTAAGGAATGTGAAGTAGAGCATGGGCTCACTATAATTCAAGCTTGTGAAGTTGTGGGCGTTGAAATTCCACGTTTCTGTTATCATGAGCGTTTAGCAATTGCTGGTAACTGCAGAATGTGTTTGGTTGAAGTGGAGGGTGGACCTCCAAAACCAGTAGCCTCTTGTGCAATGCCAGTTGCAGAAGGGATGGTTATTCACACTGATACCCCTAAGGTTAAAAAAGCACGTGAAGGTGTGCTTGAGTTTTTGCTAATTAACCACCCGCTTGATTGCCCAATTTGCGATCAAGGTGGTGAATGCGATTTGCAAGATATCACGATGGCTTATGGGAAAGGAACCAGCAGACTTGATGGGCATAAGAGGGCTGTGCCAAAAAAACACTTCGGACCACTGATTGAGACTGCGATGAATCGATGCATTCATTGCACTCGGTGTGTTAGATTTTTGTCTGATGTTGCAGGTACAAATGAACTTGGAGGAATCGGAAGGGGAGAAAATGTAGAGATTAGCACTTACATAAAAAGGCATATTAGTTCTGAATTATCTGGAAATATCATAGATCTCTGCCCGGTAGGGGCTTTAACTTCAAAGCCTTACTCCTTTACAGCGCGTCCATGGGAGCTATCACATTGTGAGACTATAGATGTGCTAGATGCTGTGGGAAGTAGCATTAGAGTTGATTATCGTGGCCTGGAAGTTATGCGAATATTACCAAGGCTGAGCGAAGAGGTAAATGAAGAATGGATATCAGATAAAACGCGTTTTGCCTATGATGGACTAAAAGTTCAGCGTCTTGATCAACCTTATGTAAAAAAAGATGGTAAATTAGCCCCAGTTGATTGGAATGAAGCACTAACTGTTGCTGCAAAGAAATTAAAGAATACAAAATCAAATAAAATAGCTGCAATTGCAGGTGATTTAGCAGATTGTGAGTCTATGCTTCTACTCAAAGAAGTGATGCAGAAGCTCGGCTCGGGGAATATAGATTGTAGGCAAGATGGAGCAAAGCTTATACCAAATAATCGTGGGTCATATGTATTCAACACCACTATTGAGGGTATAGAAAATGCAGATTTATGTCTGCTTATAAATACAAATCCAAGAATAGAAGCACCAATAATTAACGCAAGATTGAGAAAGAGATATTTACAAGGTAATTTCACTATTGCAAATATTGGTCCTAATCTTGAATATCTATATAATGTTGAAAGATTAGGTGATGGTCCAAACGTTCTAAAAGAAATAGAAGAGGGAAATCACAAATTCTGCGAGTTACTGAGTGCGGCTCAGAACCCTATGCTAATTATCGGTCAAGATGCATTAATAAGAGATGATTCTGAATCAGTTTTAGCTCTAGCTGGCAAAATTGCAGAAAAATTTAACATGATCAGAGATGACTGGAATGGCTTTAACGTACTGCATAAGGCTGCAGCAAGGGTTGGTGGACTCGATATTGGATTTGTTCCTAGCGAAGGTGGAAAAGACATTAATCAGATGCTAAAACAGGCAGAAAGTGGTGAGATAGAAGTAGTTTATCTTCTTGGCGCAGATGAAATTGATATATCAAAGTTAGAAAGTACATTTGTAATTTATCAAGGCCATCATGGTGATAGTGGAGCACACATAGCAGATGTTATTTTACCTGGAGCTGCTTACACAGAGAAATATGCAACTTATGTAAATACTGAAGGGCGAGTACAGAGAACAAATTTAGCTGTTTTTCCTCCTGGTGAAGCAAAGGAAGATTGGTTGATTATAAAAAATTTATCCCAATATTTGGGCCTTTCCTTACTATACGATAATTTATTTGATGTGAGGAAGAAATTATACACTATTGGTCCACAGTTTAGAGATGCTGACCAAGTGGTGAAAAACAAATGGGTACCAATTACCTGTGATGAAGTAAAATTAAGTAATATCTCTTTCACTCTAAAAAAGTGTAATTTTTATATGACAGACTCAATAAGTCGCGCTTCAAAAATAATGGCAGATTGTACTAAGGATTTTTATGAACACTCTACTTAATATTTTATTTATTCTAACACCATTATTACTAATAACTCTGGTATATTTTCAACGAAAATTAAACTCTATATTTTTGTGTAAAGAACAAAATACATTAGAAAAACAGTTCGTTTATAAGCTAGTTGATTTTATCAATGATATTATTGCATTATTTACGGAAGGATATGTATGGATGGCAATAACATTTATTATAGTTAGCGAGGGAAGAGGGAATTATTTGCCTCTCACAATGCTCTTAATTATGATGTCACTAGTGTCATTCATATGCATATCATTTTACTATTCTATTAAGCTAAATGCTGTACAGAAAAGTGTTGTCCTATTGATTTCAATAGGGACATTGTCTTTTGTGTCTAGAGCATTTGCTGTATTTTTTATTGCCACAATTATGAACTATTTTTTTGATTTAGGGTTGCATGTACTTGATATTTGATATTCTTTTTCTTCTTATTCCACTTTTGCTTTCAGTAGCATATTTAGTGTACTTTGAGCGTAAAGTTATTGGTGCAATTCAACTAAGGCATGGTCCAAGTGTAGTAGGGCCATTTGGGCTACTACAGCCATTTGCAGATGCTATCAAATTGATAATTAAAGAGCCGATAATACCATTTAGAGCAAACACCATACTGTTTATTATGGCTCCAATGCTCACCTTTATTTTAGCATTAATTTCCTGGGCAGTTATACCATTTGGAGCTGAAATAATTACAGAAAATGGACAGCAGGTAATAATCCCTAAGGTAATAGCAAATATTAATGTTGGAGTGCTTTATGTGCTAGCTATATCCTCTTTGGGAATATATGGCATTATTATTGCAGGCTGGTCTAGTAATTCTAATTATGCATTTCTTGGCTCTATAAGGTCAGCTGCTCAAATGATTTCATATGAAGTTTCAATAGGTCTAATAGTTGCTACAGTTGTTATTACAACTGGCACATTAAATCTTGGAGAGATGGTGGTAGCGAAACATAATATGCCATTTTGGATTGATTTATTACTAATGCCTATAGGAATAATATTTTTTATTTCTTTGCTTGCCGAAACTAATCGTCACCCATTTGACTTACCAGAAGCTGAAGCAGAGCTCGTCTCTGGGTATAACGTCGAGTATTCATCAATGCCTTTTGCTCTCTTTTTCTTGGGAGAATATGCAAATATGATTTTAGCAAGCGCTATGATGACAATATTCTTTCTAGGAGGGTGGTATCCTCCATTAGAGCTTAGTTTGCTGTATAAAATTCCTAGTTTAATCTGGTTTGTTTTGAAGATAGTTGTACTTTTGTTTATATTTGTTTGGATTAGAGCTACAATACCTCGTTATCGTTATGATCAATTAATGCGTCTTGGTTGGAAAGTATTTTTGCCAATATCGGTACTTTGGGTAATACTCATTTCAGGAGTGTTGCTTTTTACTGGGAATTTGCCTGGATCCAATGTTTAATTTCCCAAATACAAGGTTAAGGCGTAGGCGCTCAGGCAAGTGGATTCGCAATTTAACAAGTGAAAGCACTTTATCAGTAAATGATTTGATTTTTCCCTTATTTGTTCATGACGGAGAAGAAACAATTGAGCCAATTTCTGGCTTATCTGATATCAAATGTTATTCAATAGATGGATTAATTTCTATAATTCAGAAAGCTAAGGACTCGGGGATTAATGCTGTTGCAATTTTTCCTGTAGTTGATAGTAAACTAAAATCTGAAAACGCCGAGGAAGCGTACAATCCTGACAATTTAATCTGTAAAGCAATTTGTGCTGTAAAATCAAATGTACCGGATATTGGCATTATTGCAGACATTGCACTAGACCCATACACTACTCACGGTCATGATGGCATTTTAAAAAGCAGTAGGATAGATGTAGAAAATGACGAGACTGTGTCAGCATTATGTAAGCAAGCACTTGTTTTAGCAAAAGCAGGATGCGATATAGTTGCTCCTTCTGATATGATGGATGGCAGGATAGGAAAAATAAGAAAAACATTGGATGATAATAACTTTCAGAATGTGTCAATATTGTCCTATGCAGTAAAGTACTGTTCTAGCTTCTATGCGCCGTTCAGGCAAGTTGTCGGTTCGTGCGCATCATCAAATTTCATCGACAAAAGTGGTTATCAAATGGATTATAGAAATGCACGTGAAGCAATCTGCGAAATCGAAATGGATATAGATGAAGGTGCAGATTTTATTATGATAAAGCCGGGTATGCCATACTTAGATGTAATAAAAACAGCAAGTGAAAAGTTTAATTTTCCGATTTTTGCTTACCAAGTAAGCGGTGAATACGCAATGATAAAAGCTGCAGCAAATAATGGCTGGCTGGATTATAACAGAGTGATTTATGAGTCCTTAATTGGTTTTAAACGTGCAGGTGCAAGTGCAATATTTACCTATGCTGCACTTGATGTTGCAAAAAATTTGGTATCTACTTAGCAGTGTGGAACATCTAAGTAGGTAGCTGGCCGAAGTGACTTGACAAACCTTCCCACTTTCCTTATCATATCAATAAGAGTATTTATCCTTGTTTTTAATCTCTGCAGATTTAACAACAAAAATTCAGTAAAAAACTCAGATATTTATTGGCAAATTACATAAAATTATAGCGGCTTTTTTTATTTTTCTACATTCAGCCAAATCGCGCTTGTTAGCACATTATCAATTTACATTATTAAAACTCACTACATAGGGATTTTTTTGCCTTTTTTTTCGCCTGGTAAATTTTTTAATATTTATAGTTAAAGCTTCAGGCCAGCGCGTGACCAGTTCTTATTACCTGTTCTGGATCCCAGTACTGGGATGATGCCATCATAGAGATCAGCTGCTTGAATGATGCCCATATTCCAGTACGTATAACGGTGTTATTCCATAGTTTGAGATCAGATGTAAGAATATTGAAGATCTCATTCCAGTACTGGAATCTAGAAAAAAAGAGCCAATCCCTGGGCACTGGGATGACGATAGAAGGGGCAACGGTTATTGCTAAACTTAGATCGTTTTTAACTATTTGCCTTTTTTCTATGCAAGAAGTGTATTGATAAGTCCATTACAATTCAGTATTGTGAAAAATATAAGTCAAGTGTTAGTTAGGACATGGGGATTTTTTTTCAATTTTTGGGTAAGGTGCTAGGCAAGGTTTTTCCTGCCAAAATAGTAAGCTCTTTTTTAGGAGTAGGGTATTTACCGGGTTGGCAGCATTATTGGTCTTCTTTTCTAATATTATTTATTACCGACATTATATTAATGCTTACATACGGAGGTGATTTTATACTATATAAAATGCCGAATACAGGCATAGTTGTAGCTGCCATTTTTACCAAGCTAGCAATAGTTATGTTAGTGCTGCAATTAGTTGCAATATCCATTTTTCACATTCAAGATCCTTCAGCCAGCAGTGATGAGAATATAGTAATACAAATAGCATCAGGACAGGTGCTGACTGTTGCGCTTTCGATGCCGGCAATAATGTCAATTTATTATACTGTAAGTAAATTCTATCTAAGTATATGTAAAGCAATACTTCAATGTCCATTTTGGTTTAATGATCTTATGCATTTGTTCTTTTTCTTTATAATACCTTATTTATTTTTTAATATTGTAGAAGTAATAAAACCATGGCCGATAAGTACGATACAGCTTAGTTATAACAATGCAATATCAATCACATTTGAAGGGATTTTTCATGTGTTTTATGCAGTGATTTTATTGTACTTGACTGCATTTATATTCTGCGATCTGACTATGCATGATGCGATTGTTTTAAACAAAAGCATATTTGAGTATGTAAAAGAAAGTTCAATAGCCTTGAGTGACTATTTTCATGGCACTATTAAAAAAATAAGTATAGAATAGTACTTATTTGCTTATGTATTCAGTTTAAAAGATATACAGTTTGCGTGAATCTACAAGATATAATAAAGGGATTACAAGATTTTTGGGTAGATGAAGGGTGTACTATACTTCATCCATATACGTCTGAAGTTGGAGCTGGAACACTACATCCCGCAACAATCATGTCAGCGATTGACGAAAAATCAACAAAAATTGCGTATCTACAACCAGTAATCAGACCTGCAGATGGACGCTATGGCGACAACCCTAATCGTTTATATCAGCATCATCAATACCAAGTTATAATAAAACCATCTGGCAGCAATTTGCAAGATATTTACTTAAATAGCTTAAAAGCTCTTGGTGTATCGACAAAAGAATATGATATTAAGTTTATTGAAGATGATTGGGAAAACCCAAGTGTTGGTGCATCCGGTCTTGGTTGGGAGGTTACATGCAACGGAATGGAAGTAACACAACTTACTTATATACAGCAAGTGGGAGGTATTGACTGCAGAATAATTCCTGGTGAAGTAGCATATGGGTTAGAGCGTTTAGCAATGTGCATACAGGGTGTAGATAATGTTTACGACATAATGTGGAACGGTAGCGGTGCAACTTATGGAGATATTTTTAAACAAAGAGAGCGAGAGTTTTCTTACCTGGCACTTGATTATTATGATACTAAAGTAGTACAACAGCAGTTTGAGGATACAGAAAAACTGTGTAAATTCCTTGTTGAAAAAGAATTGCCGATAGCAGCTTATGATCAATGTATTAAAACGAGCCATCTACTTAATCTACTTGATGCAAGAGGTGTGCTTGGTGTGAATGAACGTACAGCCTATATTGGTAGAGTGAGAGAGTTAACAAAAAAATGCTGTGAATTATATAGAGCAAAGTAGAATATGTTGTCACAATTATTGTTTGAATGTCTTTCAGAAGAAATTCCATCAAGAATGCAGAATTCATCTGCAGCTCAGGTTAAGAGCTATATCACTAATGCTTTTAGTAAAAATAATGTGAAATTTGCATCTATAGAAGTTTATGTGACTGCACGTCGCATTGCTCTTTTTATTGATGGCATAAGTGCTTTGGAGCTAAAAGATTCTAACAATGAGATTAAAGGACCAAGAGTTAATGCACCGAAAAGTGCTATCGAAGGTTTTTTGAGAAAAAATCGGAAAGGTGAAGAAGATTTACTCATTCGCAAAGTAAACGATGAAGATTTTTACTTCATTAAGAGAGAAAGCTGCTTATTTAACATCAACGGGTTTCTCAAAAATCAACTGGAGGAAATGCTAAAAAACTTTTCTTGGCCAAAGAGTATGAGATGGAGTGAAAGAAAAGAGAGATGGGTTAGGCCAATTAAAAATATTCTATGTATTTTAAATGACGAAATAATACCTATATCTTTTGCAGGGGTTACAGCATGCAACGTGACGTATGGTCATAGGTTTCTTTCAGGTGATGCAGTACTTACTGTTAAAACACCCAAAGACTATTTTGAATTGTTAGAAAAAAATAATGTCATTCTCCAGTTGGACAAAAGAAAGCAATTTATACTAGATCAGATTAATAAGTTTACAAAAGAGGAGAACTTACAACTTGAAAAAAATGATTATTTACTTAATGAATTGGCAGGGCTTATAGAGTGGCCAATAGTATTATTTGGTAAAGTAAAATCATCAGAATTACCGAAGGAAGTAATACTTAGTATAATTAATACGCAGCAAAAGTATCTTGCTTTAAGTGATGGACAGAAAATATCACATTTTGTTACTGTTGTAAATGTTAACAACAATGAAGTTGTTAAAGGCCATGAAAGAATATTAGAAGCACGTCTTGCTGATGCCCAGTTTTTGATATCTCAAGACAAGAAGGAAAACCTAGATTACTATGTCAAAAAATTGAGCTCTATTTCATTTCATGCTTCGCTCGGTAGCGTAGAAGAAAAAGTGAAGCGTATTATCGCTCTTTCAAATTATATAGCGATATTTATTCCACATGCTTCATTAATTAAAGTTGAACGTGCTGCATATTTAGCAAAGGCAGATCTTGCAACGTTGATAGTGAAAGAATTTCCGGGATTGCAAGGAGTAATGAGTGGATACTACGCTTCTTATTTTCAAGAGGATAAAGAAGTAGTGGAAGCTATAACTGAGCACTATAAGCCAATTGGATCGGACCAAGAATGCCCTAAATCTCCTACTGCGATTGCTGTAGCTATTGCAGACAAAATGGATAGTTTGGTTGGCTTAATTGCAGCAGGTGAGAAAATCTCTGGTTCGTATGATCAGTTTGGTTTGCGGAGAATGACAATTGGTATAATTAGAACAATACTTGAAAATAATTTGCATATTCCAATTAGATTGCTGATAGATAAGTCAGTATCTTTATGTTCAAGGCTTCTATTGAATAAAAATATAACTCCAGTTGATAAGCCAAGTGAAAAACAAATTTCAGAACTAGTATTTAAATTCTGCTTAGAAAGGTTCAAGATTATTTTAAAAAATAGAAATATAAGGCAAGATGTTGTAGATTCAATACTATATAAAGTCGATATTAATGATCTGCTGAAAGCGGAAAAGCAAACTGTGATATTGGATCGTTATCTTAGTACAAAAGAAGGTGAACAGGTTCTAAGCACTTATAAAAGAGCCAGTAACATGATGAGCAAAGTGAGAAAAAGTGATGGCACTACTTATAATGCATCTTACAGTAAGAAGTTTTTGATTGAAGATGAGGAGATTGCGCTATCAAATTGTGCTATAGCTGCTTGTAAAAACATCAAACAAGCGATAGAAAATAACGACTTTAATACAGCGCTTGATGAACTTGCTCGTTTTGCTCCATTTATCAATCAATTTATGGACAGTGTAAAGATTAACTGTGATTCTAATGAGCTTAGAATAAACAGGTTGTCTTTGCTTGCAAATGTTGTTTCTACCTTTCATTTAGTAGCAGAGTTTAACCTTATACAGGTTAAACAATTGATAAATGCTCAGGCAATATAAGGAACAAATCAAATCATCTCCACAATCCTGTGGCGTTTATAAGATGGTTGGAGATAAGAATAAGGTTTTATACATTGGTAAAGCAAAAAACTTGAAGTCGAGATTATCCGACTACCTTCAATTCGAAAACCTTTCTGAACGAATCAGAGTAATGATCTCACAGGTTATTAAGGTTGAAATATTCATCACTGAGAATGAAATCGAAGCATTGCTTCTTGAAGCACAGTTAATAAAATCGTTAAAACCATCTTATAATATTTTGCTTAGGGATGGAAAATCTTATCCTTATATAACAATTTCTAAGCATGATTATCCAAGAATAGCGAAATATAGAGGTAAGTTTAAGAAGAATGAGTTTCATTACTACGGCCCTTTTCCATCTGCCGCTGCTGTTAAGAACACTATATTATCATTGCAAAAAGCTTTTCTCTTAAGAGTATGTTCAGATCAATATTTCTCTTCAACAAAAAGACCATGTCTTGAGTATCAAGTTAAGCGCTGTTCAGCACCATGCGTAGATAAAATTACAAAAGATGATTACTGCAAATCAGTAAAACAAGCACAAGATACTCTGCTAGGAAGGAATAAAGAAGTGCAAAGACAGCTATTTTCTACAATGGAAAAGTGCAGTAGGGAGATGAACTACGAGCTTGCTGCTGTCTATAGAGATCGATTGAAATTTCTTCAGCAAATTCAAATGCAGCCAATGGATTTTTCTTTTGAAGAAGATGCAGATTTCTTCAGCATTGTACGTGAGGCAGACTTAGCATGCATTGGTGTACTATCTTTCAGAGATAAAGGTAACTATGGAAGCATTCCTTACTTCATTGAGAATTGTAGTGATCATCCAAATGATGAAATTTTATCCACCTTTTTGGTCAATTTGTATAATCCAGTTAATACACCACCAGCGCAAATTTACGTTCCCGATTTTATTAAGGATAAGGAAATTATAGAACAAGCACTTTATGCTCTTACTCAAAAATCAATAAAAGTTTTGTATGCGAAAAATAGTAAAGAGCGTGATTTGTTGAATTTTATTTACAATAATTCTAAGCATAGCCTAGAGCAGAAGCTTACTGATTATAGAAATAACCTAGAAAAGCTCGAAGAGCTTAGGAAGATTTTCTTGTTACCAAATATTCCAAAGCGTATCGAGGTTTATGATAATAGCCATATATCTGGAAATCAACAAGTTGGTGTGATGATTGTTGCAGGGCAGGAAGGTTTTTTAAAAAGTGAATACAAAAAATTTACTATAAAAGAAGAAAGTTCAGGTGATGACTATAAAATGATGAGAGAAGTGCTGACTAGACGTTTCTCTGGCAATATAAAAGATATAATCCCTGATTTTTTACTGATTGATGGCGGTCCAGGACATGTTTCCATAGTGCAGAATGTATTGGAAATATTGAATATAAAAGTTCCTTTTGCTTGTATGGCGAAAGGTCATGATCGTAATGCAGGAAATGAAAGATTTTATGTGCCGGACAGAGAAGAATTTACTCTAGCAAGTGACAGCAAGGTCATGCTTTATTTACAATTGCTGCGTAATGAAGCTCACCGTTTTGCGATAACTTCGCATAGAAAAAAACGCGATAAACAGTTTTTTGCTTCACAATTAAGTAAAATATCCGGTGTTGGCAGTAAAAGAAAAAAGGCACTCATGTCTCATTTTGGTTCGGTAGAAAATATAAGCAAAGCTTCTCTAGCTGAAATTCAAAACGTACCTGGAATTAGTAAAGGTTTAGCAGAAATCATTCTTCAAAACGTGAATTCTAAGAAAGGTACTCCTAAATAGGTACTCTAAAATTAACCTTTATTTCTTCTTAATAAGACATAAAAAGCTCCTTTGCCACCATGTTTTTTTATTGCTTGCTGATAGTATAAGATCATATTCCGAACTTTTGTGTCATTCAACCACTTATTTAAGCTATTCTTTATAGTGTCTATTTTATCTGTACTATTACCATGCCCCGTAATTACCAATAAGCACCTATTCCCTGCTTGATAATTTTTGATAATAAAATCTATCAATTTACAATAAGCATTATCTATACTATAGCCGTGCAAATCGAGTTTATCGCTTATAAAATATTTGCCCCTATCGATCTTTAATTTTGTATTGTAGTCAAGACAAAATGATGAATCACCATTATCAGTATTAAGAAAATTTTCTTGTAAACTAGAGGCACCTTTATCAATCATAGATTTTATATTTACTTTGTGATCAACTTTCAAAGTAACTTTTCCACATTCTATTGGCTTAACATTTTTTTGCCAATCTAACTCATCATCTGACATTAATTCATTAATTGAACTGCATAATTTTACAACAATATATAAACACAGTAAAATATTGCTTACTCTATAAAAATCTGATTTTTAATAATGAGATGAAATCATCAAAAGCTAATGAAAACTGTTGGATATATGGAAAGCACACTTGTATTTCAGCATTAAGAAACAAAAATAGGCGGTGTATAGAACTGTTAGTAACGGAAAATTTCTACAGAGAATTTGAGAAAAAAATTAAACAATGTGCAGATAGTAAGGGCATTAAAGCTCGACTGGTAGAGAACAAAATGTTCAATGATGTTTTACCCAAAGGTGTAAATCACCAAGGAATTGCTTTAAAAGTTACTCCTATTTTTCACAGCTTAAATATTGAAGAAATAGCTGAAAGATCAGGTGAAAACTCTACTATAGTCATTTTAGATCAAATTACTGATACACACAATATAGGGTCGATTTTAAGAACCTCAGCTTGTTTCAACATTGATGCATTGGTTTTACCGTATCACCATTCACCAAGCGAAAATGCATCTATCGCAAAAACAGCAAGTGGCGCATTAGACATTGTTCCTCTAATATACGTTACAAACATAGTAAAGACGATGGAGTCTTTAAAAAAGATAGGCTACTGGTGTTATGGGTTTGATTGCAATGCAAAGGAAAATATAGATGAAATAAAGAATTTTGGGCAAAAAAGAGTAATTGTTTTTGGTTCTGAAGAGAAAGGAATGCGGAGATTAGTGAAAGAAAGTTGTGATTATCTTTTAAAAATCCCAATGTCAAACGTAATTGATAGCCTAAATGTTTCAAATGCAGCAGCAATAGGACTATATTCCATCTACATTAAAACAAAAATCACTGCAAATTAGTTGCAATGAAAAATATACTTCTTGCCTGCTATCAAGACCGTTGGAATCTAGAAAAAAGAATGCCATTTTAGCTTCACATGCACAGCTGGAAGATGTCATCCCAGTGCATGACACTGGGATCCAGTTAAATTTACGAGTATAAAAGTAATCAACGTTTCTTATGATGGAAAAATGGATTCCAGTGTCTGGGCACTGGCATGACATCTTCCTACAGAATAATGTTCGTACAGCTGTGTATCACATGCTGGAATGACAACAGTGAATGACATAGCGAGATATCATCTACTGGCACTTACATTACCAATCCCAAGAAAGTGGTGCACTTGGATCTATTGGAATCTCGAAGGATGGCTGTGACATTACTGTCTTTACAGCTGCTTGAAATTCTGGGTCTTGAGAACTTACTTGAATTTTGTTATTAGCTTGAAAAACTGCGTTTTTTGCTAGCTCGGTGGCTACATCTTCAGGCGTTGGTTTTAATCCTTTATCAGCTAAGAAATCTTTTGCTATCTTTTCACTACCTTTAGCACCATATACTTTATCGGTAGCTTTATCATCTGCAACCCTATCCAAAGCTTCACCAAGTTCATTTATTAAGATTGATTTTTGGCCATCTTTAGCAGGAAGAATAGCTTTTGCAAAAGCTTTTTGATTTGCTTCTGTAAGGTTGGAAGCATCAATTTTAGCAAAACTAGTATCTACTGTGCCTTTAGTGTAAACCTTCTTAGTATCATCAGTACCAACTGTTGCAAGAGCAGGAACTAGAATATCCACAACAGCTTGTTCTGCAACTTTTGTTGCAAGATCTGTAGTTTTAACAAATGCAGTATCAGCAGCTGTTTTAGTGTAAACTTCATCAGCTGGAGCAGCTTTAATATATACCTTATTTGTAAAATCAGAAGAAGCAGTTATAGCATCGACAACGGCTTTTTCTGCAGCTTTTTCTGAAAGTTCTGTAGCCTTAACGAATGCAGTATTAGCATCAGTTTTAGTGTAAACTTCATCAGCTGGAGCAGCTTTAATATATACCTTATTTGTAAAATCAGAAGAAGCAGTTATAGCATCGACAACAGGTTTTGCTGCAACTTTTGTTGCAAGATCTGTAGTTTTAACAAATGCAGTATCAGCAGCTGTTTTAGTGTAAACTTCATCAGCTGGAGCAGCTTTAATATATACCTTATTTGTAAAATCAGAAGAAGCAGTTATAGCATCGACAACAGGTTTTGCTGCAACTTTTGTTGCAAGATCTGCAGTTTTAACAAAACTAGTATCTACTGTGCCTTTAGTGTAAACCTTCTTAGTATCATCAGTACCAACTGTTGCAAGAGCAGGAACTAGAATATCCACAACAGCTTGTTCTGCAACTTTTGTTGCAAGATCTGTAGTTTTAACAAATGCAGTATCAGCAGCTATTTTAGTGTAAACTTCATCAGCTGGAGCAGCTTTAATATATACCTTGTCATTAAATCCTTGTAATGCCATTAGGGCTGTTATAAAACCAGCATCGTCTGCTGCATCTTTTATTGTAGTAGTCATATCACCCTCTGTTAATTATAAAAACCATAATGTGCATGAAAATAATATAAATTCCGTAAATACTAGATTTTGCATAAAATTCCCTTTAGGCTTTTCGCTTCAGAATTCTTCTCTTGTGATCTAAGTATGTAGCAGACGATGTTATCCTAGTAGCCCCTTTGGTGTCATTACAGTGCGTGACACTGGAATCCATTTTTCCATCATAAGAAACGTTGATTACTTTTATACTTGCAAATTTAACTGGATGCCAGTGTCTGAGCACTGGTATGACAGCATCATAAGGTGAACCAGTGTCAGCTACTTGAATGACAAGAAGAGGGCAGGGCCCTCCTTGTATATTAGATATAGGCTGAGTTATGATCGTGATAAACGTGATCGCTTGCGCAGTCGAACATTTTCACAAAACCATTCTCTAGATAGAGATTATATTCATGATGTTGATCTAATAACTCAAAGTTATCTTGTGTTTCTAATCTGAAGTGACTTGAATCTGATAGCAATTCGTAATTTGGATTATCTATTTTACTAATGCTGCTTATTATTTTGCCATTACCATTTGATATAGCCAAACTATAACTATCACCATCCTTCATTATTTTGATGGATACCTTATCTTCAGGTAACACTATAAGCTTTTTCGTATCACTATCGTGAATTAGAAATTTGCCATCTTTAAAGTAATACTTGTCTTCCGGCAAAGCGCCAACCTTATAATCTGATGTGTGCAGTTTGTTCCAAAAATCTAACACAGATTGCTTATCTGCTCCTTCTGCTCTATTATACAAGGCTTTCACATCATTATAATCTATGATTACATTTGCCTTATGCTTTCCTTCTACATCTCTATCATAGCTCTTTTCTATTTTCAAGATTGTGTCTTTCAACACTACCTGCTCTTTCTCCTCCACTGAAGCTGACCTTTTTGCCCTTGTTGGAATTTGTGGTTGATCAGACTGTATTTCACTATTGTCGTTTGATACAGTTCTCTCTTCAGCAACAACATTAGTAGTACTATGGCTCATGTTAACCTCTGTCTTAGTTTCACTTACTTGCCCTTTTGGACTTTCGGTTTGTTTCTCTTTTGTGAATATTCTCTGATAGTCCGTGTAGTCTCTGTTAGTATCGCCGATATCGCCACTGCCTTGATCAAAAGTTATTTTTTTACTTCCACTTCCCATATCCTCAATTTCAACTTGAGGAGAAACAGATGCTAGGAAATCGTTATAACTGTAGTTATAATCAGCAGAAAAGAATATTTTTCCTTTGAAGTTATGGAAATTATTAGATAACATTCCAATTTCTTCATCAGTATCACCATCAAATAGTTTTACTTTAGTGAAATATCTTTGATTGTTGATTCTCACTATTTCACCACTCGAGTTTCTTTGTATCTGATAATCATTTGGATCATGTTTAATGGTAAAAAGTTTACCAGGGGCATATTTTTCTAAGTTTATAAGGCCCACATTTATATGTTTATGAGAATAATCTCTCTTTTCATATTCATGTGCAAATACTGGGTCAATATATTTGTATTCGTCTGGTATGCTACTGTATTCTCTTCCTTCAGAATCAGATGGTGCTAATTTATATTGTCCATCTTTTTCCACCAATTTTAGGTGAGTAACATTGCCTGGCAATTGAAACCTTACGTTTTTTCCATGATCATGAATGAACAAGTTACTTTCATTTATAACTTCACCTCTTTCATTTTTCATCTCTTCAGTGATATAGAAGCCCATATTTTTGAATGCATGTAGATTTTCGCCTCCTTGCTTTACAACCGCTTCGTATACATCGTCGTCTGTTCTATCAGTCCCTTTATCATCCAATAATGTTCCTTTTTCTACGATTACGCCGCTTTCTCTTTGCTCATCAGAATATTGAGCATGCTTTGAATCCTGATGATTTAGAATTTTGGTCCCTCTAAGAAGCAGAGAATCTAAATCTTTTTGAATGTGTCCAGTGCTAGGATGCAACAATTCATTTTCATGTAAATGTGCTTCATCAAAGTATTCATCACGTTCAACTGTTCTGCCATCTATCAGAGAAGCTTTATAATGACCGTTTTCTTTTGTAATTGCCATATAAGCACCTCCATCATATTGAGTATTCAAGTTATGCAATATGTCCTCAAAAACAAAAGTTTCTTTAGTTTGACCTTCAACTTGCTTAAAAAAGCCCGATTCGCTCGACAACTCTCCAAGCTTTGTATTCCCATCATATATAGATAGTGCACCCATATCTCCGTGACCAAGAGCTTGCATAGAAAAAATCTTGCCTTCTTGTAGATCAATATGATTTGTACCTCTTATCAAGTTTGGATCGATATTGACCAGCTCTCCTAATATTTTTGCTGCCTGAGGATTATTTTCAATCTCATCAACTGTTTTGTTTTTTAGTTGATCAAACTTTAAGAATGTTGGTCTGTATTTTGTATTTTCCTCATTACGTAACTCTTCAATAGTAATCTCTCCTTTATGATATTTTTGATACATTTCACCACGTTCTTTATTCAAATTATCGAATTTATCTGCCTCACTCTTAATTTTTGTATCATATTTTGATAATATTCTAAAAGCCTGATTTTTATACTCTTGACTGTTTTTATATTCATTACCTTGTTGGTCAGAGTAAGTTAGTTTATCCTGTCCATCAGGAGTTTTTACTACCTTTAAAAAATGATATTCCTTTGATATATCGAGGTTATCATTTGTTGCCCTATTAATAGCACGAGCAACATCATAAAATGCAACATGTTCTACAGGAGAAAAACTTCCAACGTTTTCTCCATCTATTTTTTCTATATTTGCTTTATAATACGATACATCTTTAATTTCTCCACCCACGATTTCTTGACCAGTTGCTATAAAATCTCCTTTTGTAACTTGCAAAGCGTTGAGATGTTCCATTGCAGTTTCTGTATCATTTTCAGCAAGCCAACTTTTGAAGTCAGCATCATGTCCTTTTATGTCTTTCAAGAAACTTTTTGATTCATCTGAGTTACCTTGACGTAAAGCATCTAGGTAGTCTCTTAATAAACTAGGATCTTTTTCCTGTAAGTACATTATCAACGCATGACCAGTTTTATACACTAAACTGTTTTCTTCACCATTGGCTGAGTATTGTAAATTTAAAATTCCACCTAGATCCAAATTTGCGGCTTCAGTTTTATCAATGCTTGACCCTTGAGCATTGAACTTGTGATCTGAATGATGTTCAAAGTAATCTGCAATTCCCTCCATTAATACTGTAGGTAGAGATTTTCCTCCTGTAGCCAAGTAAGTTAAACCATGTGCAAATTCATGCTGAAGGTTATGAACGCCACCTTGCTGATAGACATACATCTCAGCAAAAATATCAGCTTCTCCTTTGTAGTAACATTTACCACCTTCATCTCCAAGGTAAGAACCAAAACGTTCGCTTCCACCAAGGTGAGTGTAATCAGCCTTATCATCAAACACATAAATTTTGAACGTTTGTTCTGAGCTACCAGGCTCCAGCTTAAATGCATCTTTAAAATTAGTAGCTGTTTCTCTTATCTCACTTTCAATGTGAGCAACTTTACTTGCTCTTAAATTATGAGAATAAACTTCTACTTTAATATTTAAATCTTTAACTTCTATGATATGCTTATTGTTAAAGTATTCTTCTTTAGTTATATTTTTATTTATTTGTTGATTGATTGTCATAATTCTAACCTCTAATTTATTAGCCTTTACAATATCAAGCATAAAGTGACTCATCTGAAAAAAACGTAAATTCTCATATTGGTATAATTTATATCTTAATAAAAAAGTATAGATAGTTAACTTAATATGTAACATTTAGAATGTGGCTAAAATTCTATAGCTAACCTTAGGTGGCTGCTAACAAGTAACGGAATTATAAATATTAAGAAATTTATCAATTTTAAAAAAGGCAAAAAAATCCCTATGTAGTGAGTTTTAATAATGTAAATTGATAATGTGCTAACAAGCGCGATTTGGCTGAATGTAGAAAAATAAAAAAAGCCGCTATAATTTTATGTAATTTGCCAATAAATATCTGAGTTTTTTACTGAATTTTTGTTGTTAAATCTGCAGAGATTAAAAACAAGGATAAATACTCTTATTGATATGATAAGGAAAGTGGGAAGGTTTGTCAAGGAGTTTCATTCAGCAAGAAGTCTAAAAGCAAATTGACTTTCATTTCACTGAAGCACTATACTAAGGTTAAGATGGGTAATTAGCTCAGTTGGTAGAGCACTTGCTTGACGTGCAAGGGGTCGCTGGTTCGAGCCCAGTGTTACCCACGTTTTTTTGCTCATAAAAAGATTTTATATGACAGCAGTGCACAATGGCAAACACTCAATAGCAGAGTCCAAGCGCTTAATTTATTCCATAATAATAGTTGCAATAACAATGCTTATGGAGATAGTAGGTGGAGTAATTTCACACTCGCTTGCTCTGTTATCAGATGCAGGGCATATGCTCACTGATCTTTTTGCCTTGATTTTAAGCTGGGTAGCGCACAAATTTTCAGCTAAGAAATCTGATTTACAGAGGTCATATGGGTATCACAGATTGCAGATAATTGCAGCATTTGTTAATGGTTTAACTCTATTTTTCATTGCAGCGGTCATTATAATTGAATCAATAAAGAGATTCATTTGTCCGGTCAATGTTGAATGGAAAGTAATGCTAATAATTGCCACACTTGGCCTGATCTCTAACATTATAGTCTTTTTTATATTACATAGTAAATGCGAAAGTAATATAAACATAAAAAGTGCTGTATTGCATGTTATCGGAGATATTTTAGGTTCTGTAGCTGCTATACTTGCATCCATAATTATCATGTTTACCGGATGGCAAATAGTGGACCCTATTTTGTCAGTATTTGTCAGTGTAATAATCTTAAACAGTGGCTATAAAATTCTCAAGAATTCTTGCCATATACTCCTTGAAGGTACACCTGAGAGTGTATCTGCTGAGGAGATAAAAAGTGAGATTGTATCTAAGTTACCTGAAGTGATAGATGTGCATCATATACATGCATGGTCACTATCTGATAATTATTTTATACTTACTATGCATGCCAAGATAAAGCAAAATGGACAACACACTAATATTTTGTATGAGATAAAAAAAATACTATTAAATAGGTTCGAAATTGCGCACTCTACAGTTGAAATTGAATACGATGAGTGCGTAGACAGTAAAATACTTAAGCATTGACATCTATAGGCTATTTGTTATTACTACAATATCATAATATTATAGAGAGTAGGCTATGATAGGTATTTCCCAAATACAATTTCCTGGAAAGGATTCTTACAGATTAAAGACAGCAAGTTACTTCGCAGCTTTTGTTTCTTTAAGCATTTTAGTTAATCCTGCCAATGTCTTTTTATCTTTTGCCACATTGTTTTTTAGATCTGAAATAAAAACTTTTTACGTTTATAAAGACATAAAAGCTGCAAAGCAGGAAAAAATAAGTAAAAAGGAATATTGGGAAATATTTTTTGAGAAAAATAAAATTAAGATAGCATCTTTCCTTTTATTTTTTGCTTCTGTAACATATCTAACTTTTACGATTACTTTTCTACTTGTTTCGTTACTTGCAACAATACCACTTGCAATGGTTTTAATTCTATTACAAAGTGAATTAAGGCCAAAGGATTTTAATCCATTTACGTTACTCAAATCTGCTATAAGTTTCTTTTTAGAAGGCATAAAAGAAAATACTCGCAGTATGACAAATAAGTTTGATGGTACTTATGAGCATTTACTGCCCCATCAATTGAATGACGATATTAGTAATAATATTGGTAAGTTAATACGCAAATATGATCCAGTACCAGAAGACGCTATTAATAATGAGGGATTTAAAGAATTTATTGAATATATAAATCACTTACATATGCTTGATGGCCAACCATTTAGTAATGAGAATAAGGGAAAATTAGTAATGTTTTTGCAAGATTTTTGCAAAGGTAATGAGAAACATAGCTCTGGCTTCACTGGTGGACAAATTCTTCTGTTAGTTCTTAGAGCCTGCAATGATGGAGATAGAGAAGCTGTAAAAAATAAAAAAGACGCGTTGATTGCAAATTTACTAGATAGCCAAACTTTCTCTAGAAAAGAACGAATTCCTAACACATGTTTTACTGGTGTTATCTACAGAATGTTAAGTACATTAGAGGGTATTCATTCCGATCCAGAGATTAAGTTTACACCACCTAGACAAATGCTCCTTACAGAAGCAGAAAATCAAGCACGTAAGTTTATGTTAGACAGGCTAAAAAATAAGAAAAACAGTAAAGAAATTCTTAGGGCTTGGCATAACGCCCAAAATAATTATGAAGATGATAAAAGTCAAAAAGTAGTTGATGATTTTATTGCAGAAGTAAGTATTCCCTTAATGAGAAATTTACTGAGTTTTACTTCTCAATATAGTGAACAAATTGTACTGACGTTAATGAAAAATATTAACTCTGTAAAGTTAAATAAATTAGAGCATTCTAAATTGAATCAATACATAAGAAATAAATTACAAGATCATGATTTAGATAATCAAATTGAAAATATCAAAGGAAAAGTCTTTTTGAAGCTTTTAAAGTGTGATTTACTTAAAACAGATTTTTCTCTCCAGGATTCATCTTTGGATGAAGCTAAGAGAATAGCTGATAAGGTAATAGAGAAAGAAATTAAGGAATTTAGGCTAAAAGCTGAGAAGACGGTTGAAGGTCAAGTGGACAGAATGTTAGATAGTTTAAGAATGTTACCACTAGAGAAAAGGTGTTATAGGGTATACACAGAACTGAGTAAAAATAGCAGAGACGATAAAGAAGAAATAAAGAAAATTCTACAAGAAAAGCTAGCAATAACAGAAGCAGTGATAAATAACATGTTAAAAAAAGAAGCTTCACACAGGCTAGAGATAGAGATTGAAGATATTTATAATCAAAATAAGCGCAATGTAACCACACTTTATGAACAAATACAAGAAGTGAAGCAAAGATTCATTGAAGATGAATTTTTAATACCTCAAGAATTAGAGAGTATAACAAGAGTAAAAATTACAATCTTAAATAAAGAAGATAAAATAATACCATCAAGCAGTTTATCTCGTAGTTTAAGTGTCAGTGATTTAACATCTCATCGCTTATAAAAACTTATGCTCTCTGCCTTGCAGAAGATTTGCAATATTTTTGTAATGCTTCAAGAAAATTAATATCGCTACAGTGAGTAGTATAAGGAATAACTCCTTTTGAAAAAAGAAAGATGCTATAACAGCTGCTGCAGTAGCAGCCAAGGAAGCAAGAGAGGAGTACCGAAAGATAAAAAATACTATTAGCCATACAAGTACAAATGCTAATGCTATAGAAATGTTAAGTGCTATCAAAGCTCCCAAAGTTGTTGCAACCCCTTTTCCTCCATTGAACCTTAGCCAAATAGGAAACATATGCCCTAGAACTGCTAAAATTGCAGATACATATATATAAAAATCGTTATTATCACAAAATTGTTGTGCTGTATAAACCGCGACAAATCCTTTCAAAGAGTCTAAAAATAATGCGAGGACAGCAAGTCTCTTATTTCCTGTTCTTGCAACATTTGTAGCACCAATGTTTCCTGAACCTACTTCTCTTAAATTTATACCATTTATTTTTGCAATAATTAAGCTAAACGGTATTGAACCTAGTATGTAGGATAATATAAGAATTATATATTTCTCCATTATTCTAGCATCCTCTCTCTTGTCATCCCAGTGCGTGACACTGGGATCCAGCGAACTTTATTCGCAAACGAATTTAGTAGATAAATATAAAATTTTACATTAAAATATAACACTACGGTGGAACTATATGCAAAATAGATCCCAGTGTCACGCACTGGGATGACAAAAGGGAGTTTTGCTATGAAAAGAAGATGGTACTGGAATGACATCTGTTGTTGTACCTTCATATGCCAGAATTTAATTAATTTTATTATTCCTTAGCCTTTTTAGATAACATTGGACTTCATTGTTAATCTGATTGCTAAACAGTATAAGTGCTGTCATATTGATGAGTGCTAAACAAGAGAATAAAGCCCCACCAATATTAGCAATAGCCATTATATCTTTAGACAAACCTGACAAAAATGCAACTACCACCACCGCTATACGATATATTACTACACTTTTTACACCAAACAAATACAGCCATCCCATTTCACAACAATATACAAATGAAATTACTGAGGAAAAGGCAAACAAAGGAGCAGCGATGGTTAAAAGTATAGGAAACCAAGAAGAAACTGTTTCAAATGCTTTTTGGGTGATCAATATTCCCTCGCCAATGCCGGTCTGGTATGCACCTGTTATTACTATTGTTATTCCTGTCAAGCAACAAATTAACATTGTATCAAAGCATGGTTCTATCATCGCAACCAGCCCAGTTCTAACTGGCTCCTCATCTTTAGCTACCGCGTGAGTGATTGCAGCAGAACCAACACCTGCTTCACTGGCAAAAATTGCTCTTTGAATTCCAGCAACAAATGCTCCTACTACTCCTCCACCAACAGCATTGAAGTCTATCATACTTGAAAACAATATTTTTAATGTATTGCTAAAATTGTGAATATTGAATGCAATAATCGTGAAACAACTCAAAATATATATGAGTGACATAATAGGCACCAGCGCAGAAGAGACTTTAGCTATTCTCCTGATTCCACCGATAATCACTAGAGCAAGTAATGTAGAAATTATGGAAGAGAGAAACCAAGGATGACCATCTATCCAATTTGAATAGCCAGATAATATTGAAACCATTTGGTTAGTCTGAAATGCCACACTTCCACCAAGACCTGATAATACAAAAAACACTGCATATATTGCAGCTAGGACAATACCAAGTTTCTTGAATCCAAATTTCTCTAGTCCATTTCTTATATATTGAAAGGGACCACTGAATAACTGCTCCTGGCCTTCTGTTCTGTGTCTGAATGCTAAAGTTACTTCAGCAAACTTTGCAGACATACCAAAAAAACCTGTAATCATCATCCAAGGTACCGCTCCTGGCCCTCCCACTGAAATTGCGATTGCAACACCAGCAACAGTTCCAAGACCTACTGTGCTTGACAGCGCGGTTACAAATGCCTGAAAATGCGTAATGTGACCATCATGATGATCTGTGTCATATTTTCCACATAAAATAGCGAACGCATGCTTAAACATCCTTATGTTGAGAAATCTAAAACGTAGTGTTAGAAATATATAACCAAAGGCCAATAAAAGAATTATAAATGGTACGTGAAAGATCTTGAAAAACAACACTTCATTCATGAAGTTGCTTACTCCATTTAATGCAGTGTCATAACTTTTATGAAAAACTGAAGCAGCGTATACATCATTAAATGGTAGGCAAAATAACACTATATAAAGCATTCTATAAATCATGTTTAATACCTTTTGTAATAAGAATCTATTGTATTTAAGACTTCCCTTCTCAGTAGATATATCGCAACAGCATTTGGAATCATAAGGCACATAAACAGGCTATCACCTAAATAAGATATAAATTCTATATTTTTTGATATACAGCTGATATACACTGAACCCACTATAAAAAACTGAAACAATATCAGTACTTTTTTGTTACCAAATAAGTACACTAGGGCAACTTCACAGTAGTAATAGTAAGCTATTATTGTGGAAAATGCAAAGGAAAACATTATCAGCGGAAGAGCTAGCTTGCTAAATAAAGGTAAGGCTGTTGAAAATGCTGAGCTAACTAACGTAATATCACCTACGGTATTAGTGATATGCATATCGGTAATAATTATCACAATACCAGTCAAAAATGAGACTAATATTGTGTCTACAAATGGTGCAATCATTGCAACACTTCCAACTTTAACTGGGTCTTTCTCTTTTACAATCGAATGTGCTATAGCTGCTGTTCCAGTACCTGCTTCATTAGCAAACACTGACCTTCTTACCCCTGCTATTAATCCACTCAATACTCCACCTCCTATAGCTGATTTGTTAAAGATATCTTGAAATATTATAGATAGAGCATTCAGTAGATTATTTCCGTTTACACAGATTAAATATATACACATGCCTATATATAACATTATCATGATCGGTCCTAAACCTGTTGCAACTAAAGCAATTCGCTTTATTCCTCCCAGTATTACAATTAATACAAATAGCGAGATAATAACAGATGTGTTGTATTCAAATAAGTTACTTGACAACGCTGTAATTTGATTTGCCTGAAATGGTATGCCGCCTAGAATCATTGCAACAAGCAGCATAATTGCGTAGATAAATGCAAGGAATTTGCCAGTCTTCATAAATCCAATCTTTGCAAATCCATGTTCCATATAATAAAAAGCCCCACCAGTTGTGTTTTCAGAGCGATGAGTAAATGCAAGCACTACTTCAGCAAATTTTATTGACATGCCAAGTACCCCGGTAATTATCATCCAAAAAACTACACTTGGCCCCCCTATTGTAATAGCTATTGCAACTCCTGATATTGTTCCAAGACCAACTGTTCCTGAAATTACCGTTGCAAATGCCTGAATGTGGGTGATTATGCCGTTATTATTATGGCTCTCTAGGTTGAATAGTGTTTGTATCCCATATTTGAACAACCTAAAGTTAATGAATTTGAATCGAATCGTACAAAAAACCCCAGTTGCAATTACCCAAATAATTATAAATGGTATGTTGAATATCTTTATATATAAAAAAGAGTTTAATAGATCAGTTACTTTTATAATCATGCTGCTCACTATTTTTTATATAGCTGGCTAGTTTTATATGCGTAATGTATATAAAGTCCGGTACTTATTGGAATAGTCAAGATATAAACTGCACCTAAAATTGGTAGTGTTATCCAGGGCTTACTTATAAAAAATATGATCAATATTCCAAAAAATGACACAAATATATAGGATAAACTTTTAGGGACATAAATGTATTTTGCAGAGAAAGTTGGAATATGACTTATCGAAAAAAATGAGATGGTCAAAAAGTAACAAGCTGTATTCTTTACGTTAAAAAATTGCTCTATAAGAAGTAGATATTCACTTTCATGAGATTGAAAGGTAATAATTATTGGTAACAGAGCGAGTAAAGCACATACAGGAGCTGGAACACCGGAAAAGAAAAATTTTTTCCAGTATAATTGCTCTAAATGTAGCGAAACATTGAATCTTGCAAGTCTTATTGATATGCAGATTACATATATCATTACTAAAATCCATCCTACAACTTTAATTTCATTTAACTTCCAAAAATATAAAAGAAAAGCAGGTGCTGAACCAAAATTTAGAAAATCTGCAAAAGAATCGAGTTGTGCTCCAAAATCGCTAGTTGATTTTAAAATTCTGGCTATCCTGCCGTCCATTCCATCTATTATTGCTGCAATGATAATAAAAATTGCTGAAAATTCCCATTGTTCATTAAATGTGAATTTAAGTGAAGTAAGGCCAGCACATAAACCTAATAAAGTTATAAAGTTTGGGAATAACTTGGTAATAGGTAAAAATTTACTGTTACTTTCATCGTTATTCATATAACATCAAAAGTAAGCTTCTCTTGTTTATTAAAATCTGCTATAACTGTCTCACCGCCAATAACAGTTTGTCCTTCTGAAACTCTTACTTCTATACCAATAGGAATATAAATATTTACTCTGCTACCAAATCTTATAATTCCAAATCTTTCACCTGCTTTTACGCTCTGAGATGTCCTCAAATTACAAACAATGCGGCGTGCAATAAATCCAGCTATTTGTTCCACAATGATTTCTTTTCCCTTTTCATATTCAATCACAATAATCTGCTTTTCATTTTCATTACTGGATCTATTACTCATTGCAGAAACAAACTTGCCTTTTTTATAGTTCATTTCCTTTATCGTACCAGATATTGGTATACGATTCACATGGACATTCAAAACGCTTAGAAATATGCTGACAAGTGTAAATTTCTTTTCTTCTTCATTCTCTTCTGATAAAGAGTAACTAACTTCTTCTATCTTTGAAATTACACCATCAGCAGGACTTAATATAAAGTCCTTATTGTTTGGTACAGCTCTTGCTGGATCACGAAAAAAATAGGTACATAATAACGTTGGAAATAAGCAAGTAATTCCAGCTCCCCAAGATATAGAGAATGCTATACATGTTACGATAAAGGAAACAACTATAAATAAATAACCTTCTCTGTTTATGTTAGGTAAACCAAAGCACATAATTTATTCTCGATAATTCATTATTAACAATTTATCATTTATAATTTCTCATGAAAAGCTTTTTTTCACTGCTTCACTTTTGGAATGATTATATAAGCAAATGCTTATATAATCATTGATGGGTATTAAATTTTTAATAAAAATTAAAGATTTTTAGCTATTGTTAATATTATTTTAATAGAAACTTAATAATAATTCTTAATAATGTATGAATTATTATGTTCGTAATTTCGTATGACAGGGGAAATAGAAAAAGATGAATCTCCTTCCTTATACTCTGCAATTCGGATGGGTGATATTGAAGCTACAGAGCTGCTAATAAAGTTTGGTGCAAATGTCAATGATAATTATGAACGTAATCGTACACCACTACATATTGCTATCGGGTATAAGCAGTTTGAAATAGCGAAATTGCTGATAAATAACGGAGCAAACTTTAACGCAAAAACTGGAAATCATGGCAAAGATGACTTAACACCAATGCACCTTGCAATTTTTGCAAACACGCCAGAGTTTATAGAATTGCTAGCTAGCAATGGTGCGTCAATTGATGAAAGAGAAAGCACTGAAGGACATACACCTTTTCACCTTGCTACTTTATATGGAAATAAAAGTATAATACAAGCCTTAGTTGACAAGGGACAGAATATTGAAGATATTGATAATAATGGGCGTACAGCTTTATTTTTAGCTATTAGGCAATGCACTGAAGCAAAGGATGATAGCAGAGTAGAAGTTATCGAGTATTTGATAAATAAACTCAAAGCAGACATAACGAAAAAAGATAATAATAACAACACAATACTTTTTCCTGCTGCTAATAATTGTCCTGGAAAAGTAGTGGAACTCATCATTAAACAATATATAGAAAGCTTTGGTAGAGATCGGTTGAAGAATTTTATCAACCACAAAAATAAAGCTGGAATGGATGCCTTGGATATTGCACTCAATAGTGGAAATGAAAAGGCCATTGAAGTACTTAGCTCATATGGAGCAGATATCGAGAATAAAGTAACTCCCAAGATTACTGTAGAAAAACCAAATAGTAACTTAGATGGAGCGGAAAGTATAGAAGTGGTATCCCCAATCAAACAAAAATAAAAGCAGCTCTAAATTCCTTGCTTTATTTACATTCTTTCTATAGCATGACATATTAATGTTAAAATAGGGTGTGTGTTATGTTTGCAGTTCAAAATAATAATCAACAGCAAAATAGAAATAGAGTACAGGCTTTAATAGAAAGAGTGCAAAATGCTTACAACAACACTAATAAGATTAAAAGATTCATTAATATAGTTTTATTAGTAAGTATGATTCCTTCATTTTTTCTTCTTTTACAGCTCTCTTTGTATTTATCATTAGTAAATTATTTTTTCAAACCAAGGGAAAATGAAAAAAGATTATCAGCGTGGCCAAAAAATGTTATTAGAATAACATTAAGCATTTTTTTAATTATACACATTATTAATTCCTGTGTGCTTTTGGTACTGCCTATATTGTGCTTATGGTTGCTAAACAAATCACTCATTGAAGAAATACAGCAGTTTAACGATTTAATACAACAAATTCCAGAGGAAGAAAGGCCTATTTTCTTTCAAGATTTAGCAGCTATTCCTTTTATGGCACAAACTACTCATGACCCAAGTGCAGTTGCTAGTATAAACTTGAGTGTTGATAGACTCATAGAAAAGTATAAAGAGAATTTAAGCAAAGATGAATTCTATGTACAGCTAAATAGAGGCAACACAACCGACATTGAAGAGTACATCAAACAGTCAAATGAATTTACAGAAGGCGATAAATCTCATGCACTTGAATGCTTAAGATTTATCAATAGAACAGGAGATAATTTTAAAGACAATCATAGTAAGTTAACACTAAAGCAAGCAGCTATTTTATGTTGGAAAGCCTGCAATGATAGAAATACAGGAACAGAGAATCAAAGAACTTCTTTGAATGATGAAGACATAAAAAACAGAAAAGGTATGTTTTTAAAAGGTCTTGTAGACGCTGCAACAACTTACGGTAATCAAGGTCAAAGTTGTGCAGGTGGAACATACAATAAATTATTTGAGTCTTTATCTGGCTTACATCCATCAGTGGTTATTACACTCGATGGAGAAGAGGCTAGAGTAATGATAAAAGAAACGATCACACAAAAATTCCCTGAAATGGCCAGAGCCAATTTCACCAATTTCTCTGGAACAGAACAAGAAAGGATCCGTAGCGAGTTACCAGAGTTATCATCTGAAACAGTAAGGTATATTATGACTACGCGTTCAGCTCTTGAGAGAAGGTGTCAAGAGTTCAGCAATAGATTAAACAATGATGAAAAGAATGAAATATTAGAAGAGTGTATGAGCAACTTATCCTGTGTTGAGCTAGAAAGTCCAATTGAAAGGAGAAGGTAAATTGTATTTGATTGTAGCCATTTATCTTGAAATATGAAGCAGAGTTTTGTATGATTATTTGAACTTAAGTTTATGTATTGAAATAACATGTAAAACCACTTCGTGTAGGTAGATATGTTATGTTTTATCTATATGTCAAGGATCCTTCTCTCAACTTAAAGATGTTGCTAATCAGCACATACAAATGTAATATTAATTAATATTTATAAATAAAGCAATTCCATGGAAAGTAACTACAACGCTGACGCAATAAAAATCCTAAGAGGTCTTGATGCTGTGAGAAAGCGTCCGGGTATGTATATTGGTGACACTGATGATGGATCAGGCTTGCACCATATGGTGTATGAGGTTGTTGACAATGCGATAGATGAGTCTTTGGCTGGGTATTGCAGTAAGATTGAAGTTAGCATAAATGAAGATGGTTCAGTTTCTGTAACCGACAACGGTCGTGGCATTCCAACAGACATTCACCCAGAGGAAGGGATATCAGCAGCAGAAGTGATAATGACCCAATTACATGCAGGAGGTAAATTTGACAGCAATACCTATAAGGTTTCTGGAGGATTACATGGTGTTGGAATTTCAGTTGTTAATGCGTTATCTAGTTGGCTGGAATTAACCATCTGGCGCAATAAAAAAGAACATTTTATGCGCTTTGAAGATGGTGAGTCTATTGAATCTTTAAAGGTAATTAATGAAAACACAAATAAAAGAGGAACTAGAGTAACGTTTATGCCATCAACGGGGACTTTTAGTAGTATTGATTTTAGTTACTCCACTCTTGAGAGTCGCATCAGAGAATTGGCATTTTTAAACTCAAATATTGAGATCATTTTGTGTGATCTCCGTAATAAACCACATGTAAAGTCTCATTTTAACGATAGTAAAGAGTCTGAAGATAATTTTGGTACAGCTAATTTTGTACGGTACTTAGACAAGAATAAGACACATGTTACTAAAATTGCCAGCATTAGAGATAATGTAAAAGATCTAGGTACCAGTGTAGAAATATCAATGGAGTGGAATGATTCCTACTATGAGAATATGCTATGCTTCACAAATAATATAAGACAACGGGATGGTGGTACGCATTTGGCGGGGTTTAGATCTGCACTAACCAGATGTATCAATAACTATGCAAACAATGAAGGTTTTTTGAAGAAGGCAAAAGTGAATTTGACTGGAGAAGATGTTAGAGAAGGCTTAACTTGTGTTTTATCTCTCAAGATGCCTGATCCTAAATTTTCTTCACAGACAAAAGATAAATTGGTCAGTTCTGAAGCGCGGGCAGTTGTAGAGAGCATAGTTTTTGACAAGTTGAGTACAATACTTGAAACTGACCCCAAGTTAGCAGCAAGTATAGTAGAAAGAGCGATTAGGTCAGCAAAAGGAAGAGAAGCCGCAAGAAAAGCACGAGAGTTAGTTAAAAATAAAAACAATATTAATATTGCAACTCTACCTGGAAAGCTTGCTGATTGTCAGGAAAAAGTTCCTGAGTTATCGGAATTGTTTATAGTAGAGGGTAATTCCGCAGGTGGTACTGCAAAGCAGGGACGTAATCGTAAAACACAGGCGGTACTTGCTTTAAGAGGGAAAATTCTAAACGTAGAACGTGCAGGGCTGGATCGTATTTTTTCATCTGCAGAAATTGGCTCTCTGATCACGGCAATTGGAGCTGGAATAGGGAGTGAGCACTTCGATATTGAAAAAACTAGGTATCATAAAATTATCATTATGACAGACGCAGATGTTGATGGCTCGCATATAAGAACTTTGATTCTAACTTTCTTTTTTAGACATATGCGTGAAGTAATTGAAAAAGGATATTTATACATAGCGCAGCCACCGCTCTATAAAGTTACAAAAAATGCTAAAGATACTTATATCAAAGATGATGAAACTTTTGAAGAGTATATAGTAAATTCAGCGATTAAAAAATTAACATTAAATGGTGTAGGCAAAGATTTGCGTTTCGTTTTGAATAAGTGCCTCAGTATTTCAAACATTAGCAAAAATTATGATAGGGAAATACCAAAAGATCTCTTAGAATCATTGCTAATTTTAAGCAAAAAGAATGCTCTATTGTCTGCTGATGAGATATTAAAATATTTAAAATGGATGTATAGTGAATATAATTGGGAAGTAGAAGTAAAAGATGAGGAAATTCACATTGCTAAATTGTTTCAAGGGTTAGCAGACAAATATGTATTCTCGCTTAGTATGCTTGAAAGCAAAGAAATACGGAATATATTGAGTTCTCTTGAGAACATAATTGACTTATTTAATGGTGATTCATTTTTACAGTCGCAAGAAACTGAAATAAAAATAAAGTCTCCAAGTGCACTCGCAAAAATAGTGATGGATTATGGTAAGAAAGGTTTAACTCTGCAGAGATTTAAAGGCCTTGGTGAAATGAATGCTGATCAGCTTTGGGAAACTACACTCAATCCAGAAACTAGAACTCTGTTAAAAGTTGAAATAAAAGATTGTGAGGAAGCAGATAGCATATTCTCGGTGCTAATGGGTGATATAGTTGAACCACGTCGTGACTTTATAAATAACAATGCACTTAACGTGCATGATATTGATATTTGATTTTAGAAATCTAGATATGAAGGCCCTTAGGGCTTGTGATTCCAGCATTGTGTGCCAACACAACATTTAAAACGTACTACTAATCAGTCTATTTCAGAAATCTGAATTGATCTCGATTGTATTCCTATTTTCGATCATAAATATATAGATTTTCTGCCCTACTGTTGTTATAATTAATACCTCGCTAAAATTGAATATTAATGAATGAATTGAGAAGGCTCACTATTACAGAGATGCATGATGGACTAAGGCGGGGGGATTTTTCTGCTGTTGAGCTTGTAGAGACGCATGTTAATGCAGTCGAAAATGAGCAACTGAATGCATTTGTAACAAAAACCCCAGAAATCGCGATAAAAGCTGCTAAAATAGCAGATGAATACTTTTTTAAACAAAAAGATAATATTTCATCACTTATGGGCATACCAGTTGGTATTAAAGATTTATTCTGTACACAAGGAATAAAAACAACAGCATGCTCAAAAATGCTGGAAAATTTCATCCCGACTTATGAATCTACGGTATCTAATGTGCTTTTAAAAAGTGGAGCAGCCATGCTTGGTAAACTTAACATGGATGAATTTGCTATGGGCTCTGCGAACACAAATAGCTATTTTGGTCCTGCTAAAAATGTATGGATTAGAAAAAGTGACGGAGAAAAAGTTGTTCCTGGTGGATCATCTGGTGGATCTGCAGCATCAGTTGCTGGGTTTTTATGCGCTGGAGCATTAGGAAGCGATACTGGTGGGTCTGTACGTCAACCAGCAGCTTATTGCGGAGTAGTGGGAATAAAGCCAACTTATGGAAGGTGTTCGCGTTTTGGTATGATTGCATTTGCGAGCTCTCTTGATCAAGCAGGAGTAATTACTCGTTCCGTTTCTGATTCAGCGTTAATGCTGGAAACAATTTGTGGCTATGATGAAAAAGATTCAACATCGAGCGAAAGACCAGTTCCTAAATTCTCTAATCTTATAAATGGTGATATCAAGGGTAAGCGCATTGGTATACCAAAAGAATATAGAATGGATGGAATTTCAGAAGAAATCGTTCATCATTGGGAAAAAGTTTCTTCCAATTTAAAAGAAAATGGTGCTGAAGTTGTTGACATTACTCTGCCTCATACTAAATATGCGATACCGGTTTACTATCTAATTTGTTCTGCTGAAACTTCATCTAACCTTGCTCGCTATGATGGTGTACGTTACGGATTCAGGGTTGATGCTGATACCCTTGAAGAAATGTATTCGCTAACAAGAGCAGAAGGTTTTGGTAAAGAAGTGAAAAGGAGAATTTTAATTGGTGCTTATGCGCTTTCTTCAGGTCATTACAATGAGTATTATGAAAAAGCACAGTGCATTAGGGCATTAATTAGAAATGATTTTATAAAAGCGTTTGAAAAAATAGATTACATACTTGTGCCATCTGCTCCAACAGAAGCTTTTGGCTTAAATGAAAAGCCAGACCCGCTAATTATGTGCATCAATGATGTGTTTACCGTGCCGGCAAGCTTAGCAGGGTTACCTGCTATTTCTGTCCCTGTTGGGCTCTCAAATGAAGGCTTACCACTTGCTTTGCAAGTAATTGGAAATTATTACGATGAAGCTGGAATATTAAATATGGCAAGTGTGATAGAGCAAAATTGTGGCAGAATAGTTAATTCCCTTACGTAATATGTTTTCTTATAGTAACTATAGCATTATGATTATTTTGGCTATAGGAAACAAGAGCTTGATTTTTATAGCTAAATAACAGACCATCAAAGGCACACATAAATATCTACAATGAAAGAAAAAACTTTCACAATCATTGATGGTTATGGTTTTCTTTTCAGGGCTTACTATGTCTTACATCATTTAACTACCACAGCTGGTATTCCAGTAGGTGCTGTGTACGGTTTTCTTAATATGGTTCTGAAGTATATTTCCCATTCGGACTACTTAACTATAGCACTTGATTCTGGCAAAAAAAATTTCAGGCACAGTTTATATTCTGAGTACAAAGCAAACAGAGTAACACCTCCTGAGGATCTAATTCCACAATTTACAATACTGAGAGAAGCGGTAGAAGCTTTTAACTTTAGCTATGAAGAGATTGAAGGCTATGAAGCAGATGACATAATTGCAACACTAGCTGCAAAATATGCCAACCACGAAGACTTTAAAGTAGTAGTAATCTCATCAGATAAAGACTTATTTCAACTTTTGAATTACAACATTCTAATATTTGATCCTATCAAAAATATATACGTAGATGAAAAACAAGTGATAGAAAAATTTGGTGTAAATTCAAATAAGCTTCTTGATTTATTTTCTCTAACTGGAGATGCATCTGATAACATTCCAGGCGTTCCAGGAATAGGGCCAAAGACTGCAGCTAAATTACTAGATGAATTTGATTCATTGGATAACATTATAGAAAACATCAATAACATTGAGCAAACAAGAGTTCGTAATATTCTTACTGAGCATAAGGAAAAAGCACTAATTTCAAGAGAACTTTTGTCACTATGCAAAAAAGTAGATCTTCAACATGATATTGTAAAATATGAAGTCCATCCTCCAAATATGGAAAAATTGTTATCCTTTTTGAAGAAATATGAATTTAATTCATTGATAGGAAAAGTAGAAAAGCTCTTTTCTTATAGTGGATCTAGCACAAAAGAGAAAACAGAATATAGTAGTGAAGAATTAGAAAAATTTTTGGAGCATTGCAGATATGAAGGTAAAATTGCAATTCATTGCCACTTTGAAAACAATAGATTGAACAAAATTTCCTTATCTTGTAGTGAGGATAATATTTTCTACATAGATCAAAGCTGCCTACAAGATGCACTTACTATAATAAATTCAACTTTATTTTCAAATGGGGTGCTTAAAATAGTACATGATATTAGAAAGATCAGAGAAATATTTCCTACAATAAAGAGAGTGCTAGACTCAATTGATGACCTGATGATCATGTCATACAGCCTTGACACAGGTAAGCATGATCACAGCATTCCAAACATAATTGCACACAATTTAAGTAAAAATGTAGAAACTTTCTCGGCAAAAATTTTAATAGCGATCCATGAGAAACTGACACAAAGATTATTTCAGGAAAAACTTTTTACGATTTACGAGCGCTTTGATAGACCTCTCATGAAAGTAATATTTGATATGGAGCAAAATGGAATACTGCTCAATATTGAAAAACTACAGGAATTGTCTGATAAGTTTGAGCAGCTAATTGCTGTACTTGAAAACGATATACATAATTTAGCAGGAGAAAAATTCAATATTGCATCGCCAAAACAATTAAGTGATGTTTTGTTTAATAAAATGGAGCTAAGTAAAAAGAAAAAGTCAAAATCTGGGTCTTATAGCACAAACTCTGAAGTTCTAGAGGCACTTGAAGAGGAGGGGACAGAAATCGCAGGTAAAATTTTAAGTTGGCGACATTCAAGTAAATTAAAGGGTACCTATACTGACGCGTTAATAAAACAGGTTGATCCGCTTGATGGTAGGATACATACAAGCTTTTCAATTACTGTGACTGCAACTGGAAGGCTGAGCTCTAGCAATCCTAATTTACAAAATATTCCTATCAGAAGCGAAGAAGGTAGTCTTATCAGGCAAGCGTTTATTGTGCCAAAAGGGTGCAAGATAATTTCTGCCGACTATTCGCAAATAGAATTAAGACTCCTGGCACATGTGGCAGATGTTGCGGCATTTAAAGAAGCTTTTGCAAATAGGGAAGATATTCATGATATTACCGCAAGACAAGTTTTTGGAGTGCAAGAAATAGATGAGCAATTAAGACGCAAAGCAAAAACCATTAATTTTGGCATTATATATGGCATTAGTCCATTTGGCCTTGCAAAGCGACTTGGCATTACCTTTCAAGAGGCTGCTGAATACATTAATTACTATTTTTCTTGTTACCCAGAAATAAAGGTCTATATGGAAAAAGCAGTATCTATCGCGAGAAATCATGGTTATGTAGAGACTTTGTTTGGTAGAAGATGTTTTGTAAGAGACATAAATAATAAAATTCCTTATCTAAGACAATTTGCAGAAAGGGCAGCAATCAATGCACCGCTGCAAGGAACCGCCGCTGATATAATAAGACGTGCAATGATTCAGCTTTTTGATCAATTGAAAACAGGTAAAATAATCCTCCAAGTCCACGATGAGCTACTAGTTGAAGTAGAGGACGACAAGGTACAAGAAACAGCAAAACTTATGAAAGATATAATGGAAAATGCAGTAGAAATTTCTATACCACTTGAAGTAGAAATAAAAATTAGCGACAACTGGGGCTTTTCTTAATTATACCGTAGACCCTAAGAACCTGTCTTGAAAGGACTTAAGTGGTTAAGCATATATTAAATACTTCTTGAAGTAAGGAGAGTACACTCATACGTCAAGCAAACAACATTTACCTAAAATTCTGTGACATTAGCAGCTTTCTTGGCAATCATATCCCGTTTTCAGTAAACAGTGATTTTTCTATATATTACTGATCTAGAAAAATTTTTATTTTAATTAGCGTTAAACAATAGGCGCCTATTGGTTTTTAGCTAAAGTAAAGGTCAAATATCTGGAATTCTGGACATAAAATCCCCCTGTGTAAAAAAAAGGTTAGAAAAAAGTGCAGCGCACATACAACAGAGATTAAGCATATTTACATGCACTAAAGAAGATACGCTACGCTTTTTGATTAAAAATTTGACTGAAAAGTCTGCAGACAATGATAGATTTTGAGCTCTTAAAATATCTCTAACTGTAATTATAATCAGATTTAAAATATATGGAAGCAATTTTTTACATTCCCTTATCACTTATATCATTTGTTACTCTTCTATTTTTTGCTTTATTCTTTTCTTTTTTCCCTTTCAAGATAGGTTATAAGAAATTTGAACTAATGTGAAAAATATGCTATAATTAAAACATAGGTTAGTACAAGTAGGTCATTATGACGGTTCCAAAAGCAAAAAATAAGCCTTTAGAGTCATCTACTCAGGTGACCGAGCAAAATGAGATACTCTTCAAGAAGGAACATAAGGAAATTTACGATTACTTTGTAAAAGTATTAGAAGTTAAAGCCGAATTAAAGAAGGACAAAGGAATAACTGATTATTTTATATCAGCTTATAAGGACATACTACTTAATAATGTCAATCCAAAAGATATAAAATCACTCAGTGAGGAGAATTTTTGTCAGTTTTTACTTTCTGTATTTAAAGAAGTTAGAGAGAAAAAATTAGCGAACAAAGAGAATGTCAAGAATGTTGAAATAAAGAAATTAGTAGATGATTGTGTAGCTGATATACGTGGTATAGAAGCTAAGGATTCACTAATAAAACTTGTTGGGTTACTATTGGGAATAAAAATAGACCCGAAAAATATTTATGGCTCCTTTATGGATGGAGTGAAAGAAAAAATACCATTTTTAGGTGGAGATAAAAAAGAAGAGGATGAACCACTACTTAGTGATCAAGAGATGGTAACAAAGTGCTTACGTAAGGTTTTTCTGCCTATTCTTTTTTCCATTGCTTCAATATTAATTTTTGGTCCTACTACACTTGCGATAGTTGCTGCTGTTATTGGTACAATATTTGCTGTAAAGGGAGGAGTTGAGGTTCTTTTTTCAAATAACAAAAAAGGTACTTTATATGATCCTAGTTCACAAGATAAAGATGATACAGAAAAGAGAGCAAAATTGAATAAAAAAATTGACAAGGGTATTGATGATATTTTAAAAACCCCAATTGAAAGCTCTCTTGAAACAATTGCTGACGGGAGTAAAAAACAACCTACTCCGGAACAAGCTCCTCAGGTAGGAAATAAAGGGGGTGAGCAGCTTACTATGCTTGATGGAAAAATTACTATAGATCAGCCAGCCAAAAGCACAGAAAAGACAGCAGTCAAGTAAGACCTATTTGCCAAAGGTGAATTGTGTAATAGGTCTTTTATTGTTTTATAACACATACAACGGAAGTATGATCAGATGGGTTTTCTAGTTTACGCAACCTATCATCTATGTAACATGTTTCCAATTTATCTGCAGCTTGTGGCGATAGCAGCATATGATCTATTCGCATTCCTTGATTGTTTCTGAGTGAATTACCTTGATAATGCCACCAAGTGAATTGTTGTAAGTTGAGGTGAGATATTCTAAATGCATCTTTAAAACCAAGATTCAAGATCGCTCTTAATTTCTCACGCTCTTTTATATGAAAGCACACTTGGCCATTTAATAAATTTGAATCAAAAACATCAATTTCATCCAGTGCAACATTATAATCGCCAGCTATAATAGTTAACTCTTCATTTTTCAACAAAGTGCCCATCCTTTCATATAGGTTATCAAAAAACTTGAGTTTATACTTAAAAGTATGAGAGTCTGGGCTTTGACCGTTTGGAACGTATACACTTCCTACCCTTACCTTATTATTGGTGTGTTTTATCACACACTCTATATAACGTGCTTCTTGATGACTCTCTACAACATCAATTTTTAATTTTTCCAGTATTGGATATTTAGATAAAACACAAACACCATTTCTTGCAACCTGTCCATAGACAGCATATTCATATCCTAACTTTTCTATCTCTGCATAAGGAAATTGCTCTTCTGTACATTTTATCTCTTGCAGCAAAACTATATCTATCTGACTATCAACTATAAAACTACAAAGTTGGTTAATTCTTTTACGTATGGAGTTTACATTCCAAGTTGCAATCTTTAGCATCAACAATCCTTATTAATTATATCAATTAAACTCTCCCCTGTGGGAAACCTCGATGTTATAATTTTTTTCCACTTGATTAACTTTAAACTATCAGCAATGTTTTTACTCATGGTATATGCAACTGTATTATTCATCACAGGAGATAGCCCACTTTTTAGAACTAATGAACAAAATACCCTTGCAGTTTGTGAGGAAAAAAAAGCAACGCTATCAATTTTACCGTCCAATAGTAAATTTTTACACCTATTAGTTAGACTCCTTTTAGTAATTGTTTTATAGAGTACAACTTCTCTTATGTTAAAACCTTCTTCAGATAATCTTTTTTTTAGGTCACATGATACTTCTTGTCCCCTTATATATAAGAACTTTATTGCATTTGAATAATGAGATTTTATGAATGATATCAGACCATCAACGTTGCTGTCTGCTGAGATTATATCGGAAAATCCCAAATTTTTTGCAGCCTGCATAGTTGAATTACCAACTGTAATAATCGAAAAGTTATCCTCTTTGCATATTTGACTGAAAGCCTTTACACTGTTTTTACTTGTAGATATCACAACGTCAAATTCATACGTAGATATATCAGGATTTAAGTACTTTATTGTGAATACTGGCTCTATAAAAACTTTGTATCCATATTTTTTTAGCGTGCTTCTTGTGCTCAACGAATCTAATAAAGGCCTTGTCAATAAAATAGACTTCATTCTGGTTTATTTCACTAGCAGTAAAATAATATCCCTTATACACAAATTATTGAATAAAAACTTTTATTTTTTAAGTTTCTTGCATAACCTAGAAAAAAAGGCAAGAGAAACTCAATAATTGGCCCAGTGCTAGAAAACTGATCTTAAATAAGCGAACATTTTGATCAAATGGAAAAAGGATGTTACTCAATGAGTAACATCCTTTTAGAATGATAAGCGGTTTTGTTTATCCTTTACTAGGCTCAGCTTTTTGTTGAACAGATTCTACGTTTGGTTGATCTACAATCGCACGTCGTTTTGCCAACTTCTCAGTGAGCTCTTCCGTAACTCCTAGACCAAATCTTGTTTCTTGAGAAGGACTGTGTCTTTGTGGAGTAGAAGAACTTGGTGAATTGAACCCACTATCAGAATTACGACGGTAACTGGCAAAGCTAGAAGTTGTAGCAGTACTGTCAGTGCTTAAAGAACCCATTGAATTGCTTCTTGGCGGTTTCTCCGGAGCAACATAAAAACGGCTATTTCCTATCTCCGCAGATTGTATCTGATCCAACTCAGAATCTTGATATCTTATATAAGTAGCTTCCTCTGGCTTTTTGCCACCTTTTAGTGATGATGACAACTTGCTCCAAAGTGAAGTAGGTGCTTTTACTTCCTTATGCTCATTAGGATTTAATAATTCTGCTTTGCTGCTAACAGTACTTATAGAACTCGTTGAACTACTACCTGATAAGCTATTTTCCAGTGAATTCATAGAACTTGCTTTATGCCTTTTTGCTGACTTATTAAGCCTTTCTAAAGTATTAAAATGAGTATGCTCTTCCTTGCATTCTTTAATAACTTCCTTAATCTCATCATGATGTTCAGAGAAAATACTGTCTTTAAAGTATTTATCTTTATCTGATAGTCTTTTTGTAACTAAGTTACGCAAACCATCTGCGTCCAAGTTATCAATAAATTTTTTCTGCTCTCTCCATTTATCTACTAGCTGGTCTGGCAAATAATCTCTCCAATCAAGATATGTTTCTTTTGCTATTTTTCCTTCTATTTTTTCTGATATTCCAGAAAGTATGCTCTTTATTAACGTGGAATTATTTTTTCCATCAGTACAAATTGCTATAAGATCTTCTTTCACTTCTTGAGCTCTCTTCTTTTGTGGTGAATCAGGAATAAGCTCATTATCTATTCTATCTGAATAATTCTCATTACCAGCTGCACGATATAATTTATTCGCTGTTGCAGTGAGCACATTACTTGTCTTTTCCTTTGTTTTTTCACTTACAAAACTAGCACCTCTCTTCAGTGAATCTGCTGAATACTCATAGCCATCCTTAATTTTTCCGCCAATATGCTTCGCCCCTTCAACTGTTTTTTCTGCTGACCATTTGAGTCCTTTATATCCAGATTGAACTGCTTTTACAGCAACTTTCACAGCGAAAAATAGAGTAAGACCAACTATAGCACTTGGTATAGCAAGTGTTGCACCAACTGCCAAAAGTGGTAACACTGCTGAAAATAATCCACTTGCTGTACCTACTACAAGAGCTTGATCTCCTTGCTTCATTTTAGAGAATGCTATATCTCCTTTTAACAGATCCATAATTCTGTCTTTTAGCTTCTTGGGATCGTGAATGATATCTGAATTTAATGAAGAATCTTGAATCATTTTAAGATCATCTTGCTTAGTTTCAACAAAATTTGAAGAGTTTTTTTCACTAGGTGACATTTTAAACCTCACTATTAATTAAACATACTAATATTGTATATATCTGATTCTTAAGTTAGGGTTAATTCATCTAACAATGTCCACTTACTCTCAAATGATTTTGCTTGATGTGTTTTTTTGAAAGCACAGAAAATTAGTGATTGTTGCGGTATGATGTTTCGTTTGGATTAGCTATAGTTGAAGCAAAAACTCATCATTTTGAAGGGGTGGATTTTTTAGGAATCTCAGCAGGGGTTGATTTTGGATCTGATAATTCTGTATTTACCTTAGTTGGCTCTAATGGAGTTTCCTGCTCTTCTGGTTTATCATTCGGAATTGGAATAGGCCAATCCATAATGTTTTGTGGTATGTTTGTTCGAGCTTCTTCTTCCTTGGTCTTTTTTTGATCTGTTGAAGATGATGCATCAATACCTGCATTTGTACCTTGGTCTTGTGTTTTAGGAACTGTAGTTTCGTGATCACTTGCCTCGATTCCTCTACTTTCATATTCAACTTCAGTTTGAGTTGAAGTAGCTACTTTCGCATTTACTTCACTGAACTCATCCGCAAGTGATCTTCCGGGTTCAAGTTGTCGAATTTTTTCCTCCAAAACTTCTTTTTCTTTTTGCAGTTGATTTAATTCTTCAGCTAATTGATTTGCTGTATAAGTCAATTTTTCGTTTTCATTTTTTGCTTCCATCCATTGTTCTACAAACTGCTTTTCATGATTATCTTGTGAACCTTCTTCCAATGTTTTCTTTAGATTATTTTCCAAATTTGCATTCTTTTTTTCTAGTGCACTTAACTTAGCTTCACTTTGCTTCAATTTCTTCTGTAGTTCTTTGTTTATCCCATTTACTGATTGAACTTCATCTTCTTTGTCTTTCAACTGATCATTTAAGCTCTTTATTACATCATTTTTATCCTGTAGTTCTTTTTCTAACGCCTTTATCTTTTGTGTTAGTTGTTCAATACCTTGATCTTTTTCTTGCGTTATTCTTTTCAATTCAGCTTTAAGTCTTTTAACTTCTCCTTCCAAAATTTGCTTTTCTTCACTTAATGTTCTTATTTCTGTATCACCTTCCTTTTCTATCTTTTGGTTACGCTCTTTTAATTTTTTGTGCTCCTCCATAAGTGACTTAACAGAAGCATCTTGTTCCTTGATTTTTTGATCTCTTTCACGCATTGCTTCCTGTTGTTCGTTAATTTCATTTCTCAGGTAATCACGTTCCGAGATTAGATCATCACGCTGCTTTGCAAGTTTGTTAATTTCATTTATAGTCTCATCTACACCTTTTAATCCCTCTTGCTCATACTTTCTGTCATAATCTTTGTGCATTTTTTGTTGATCGTAACCGTCGTCAATGTATTCATCAGTGATTTCAGACTCTTCATCACCAATTTCGCTCTCAGTGAAAAAAGAACTTCTACGCGAATCAGGAGAAGAATATCCACTACTACTTGGTATAGGTGACTGTGGTGGATCTTTTGTAAATATTTCCTCTGCCAGCGTTTGCTGCTCGTTCACACTTTTGCCCATGTCAGTAAAAGCTTGATGCAGAGTTTTTTTGTTGATAAAAACTTCTTTATTCTGCTCAACTAATTTTAATGCTTCTTCTGAACTCGTTATTCCTCCAAATTTTGGTTCACCAATCACTCTTTTTATGCCCTTAGAACTTACTTCTACAGTCATGCTACAATCTATGCTATTGCCTTTAGAATCCTTAGCTTGCCAGTTAATGGTCATCTCACATGAGCTTGAACCAGTAAAATCATAGTGCCTTTCGCTGCCTTTTTTGGTTGCAGTTATTTGACTATCTTTCCCTAAAGATAGGTTATAAACCTTGCCTTCGTCACTGGCTCTTAAAAGGGTGCTAATCTCTATTGGTTTTTCTTTATTTTCAAATCTAATTTTAAATTCATTATCTTGTGTTGTATATACTAAGAAATTTTCACTTGGTAGAGATTTTGCGAATTTTTTATGTGTTGCATTTATTGATTGCTCAAACTTTTGAAACTCCTCTTTCCACTTTGAACTTACCTGTTCTTTAATGTTCTCATCTTTGTGTAAAGGACCAATAAAGTACCAGATTAAATTTTCTTCTTCTAGTTTTCTGATAAAATCCTGAAAATTTTTGCAAGATTTAATGAAACTTAAAATATCATTTTTCTTTTGCTCATCTACATCTAAACCTTGATTTTCAGCTATAAATAAGTTTTCTTTTAGCATAATTTCTATTTTTAGAGAACTATATTATAATATTAGCATATTTTCTTAAAAAATCAACTAATCTTATAGTTAAATAAACTTGAGTATTTGGCGGGAATGTTATATATTAACCACTCCAAGAAGTGCAGTATGGACAATACTATTATAAGAAAATACGATATTAGAGGTGTGGTAGGCAGAGACCTGCAGATCAGTGATGGGTATGAAATAGGCAGAAAATTTGGTCAAACTGCAGCTAACGTTTGTGTAGGCTATGACAGCAGGATAGATTCACCAAGCATAGAAAAAGAATTAATCAGAGGCTTGATTTTATCCGGTGCGAATGTTATACGCGTTGGGCTCTGTTCTTCACCTATGCTCTACGCTGCAACAATGCAGGCAGATCTTGGGATTATGATCACTGCTTCTCATAATCCCAGAGAATATAACGGCTTTAAATTTTTCAGTAGTAAAAAAGTTTACTCAGATCAAGAAATGAAGGAAATTATAGGCAATACAATTAAAAACAGCACGAAAATTGGAAGCTTAATTAACACGAATATATATAGTGAGTACGTTAACATATTAAAAGATGTGCTCAAGAATAACACTACACAAAAACTAAAAATAGCCTGGGATTTTGGCAATAGCCCAACAATTGTAAGGTATATTGAAAAGATTTTACCAGATCATATACACATCGTAACCAATAGCTTTATAGATGGAACGTTTCCACTGCATGACCCAGATCCCATAGAAGAGAAAAATCTTGCTCAGTTAATAGATATTGTCAAGAAAGATAAATGTGATCTTGGTATTGCACTTGATGGTGATGGTGATAGGGTACGCTTGATTGATAATAAAGGTAATGTTGTTTCCAATGATCACTTGTTTATGATTTTTTCACGTGAAGTATTGGCGGAACACCCAAAAAGCAAGGTTATTGCCAACGTAAAAATGAGTATGAAAGTGCATGATTTCGTTAGCAAATTAGGAGGGCAAATAATTACCTGTGCAACTGGACACTCACTAGTTAAGAAAAAGATGGTAGAAGAAGGAGCAAAGTTTGCCGGTGAACTGAGTGGACATTTTTTCTTTTCTGAGCTAGGTTTTGATGATGGACTATATTCTGCTATTAAAGCCATTGACATTTTACTTAAGAAAAACCAAAGCCTATCTGAGATGATTAAAGATTTACCAAAGTTATATATCACTCATGAAGTGAAAATTGTAGTGAAGGATGAGAAAAAATTTCAAATAATTGAATCAATAAAGGAGACACTAAAGCAGCAAAACATTGTATTTTCAGAGCTTGATGGAATTAAGGTAACTGATGATAAAGGTTGGTGGCTTCTTAGAGTATCAAATACGCAAAACTGCATAACAGCAAGATGTGAAGGAAATACCTTAGAAGATTTTGAATTCACTAAAAAAGTTTTGTTGTATTACATTGATGAACTAAAATTATACATTTAAATTTTTTTGATGATTTACTTATTCGTCAATGTTTGCAGTTTTGTTTGATTAGTAATAGGAATTGGTAACCTATAGCGAATTGCTGTGGATAATAGCTGTCTAGGATAGTTTAGCTATAGAAAATCAACACTCACTTTTCTTTATTGTTTTGAGGTTTTTCTTGATCAACCATTTCCTCACCGATCTCTTTTATTTTTAGTATCAATGACTCTGGTACATACATGTTAATTACTTCTTCTGTTGTCACAAATAAAGCCTGATAAGAGTGTGAATTTATTATCCAATTGGGCAATATGTCTTCTGCGTCTATTTTAGACTCTCCCTCTTTTTTATCATATACTGTGTGGCAATATAAGTGCACAGCAAAAAATAGTACATAAGAAAGCAATATTCCTCTGAGTGCTCCGACAAAGATTCCAGTAACTCTATCCATTAATCCCAACCTTATAGGTGATAATATGTACATTAGCCAGTTATTCATTGTCATGAATGTAAGATTAAGTATAATAAATACAGAGATTGTAGAAAGTATGTTTTGTGTAACTTTAGAGTCAAAATACTTACTATAATTTATAATAAAAAAATCATAGTAACTAGCTGTCAAAAAGACTGATAAGAGCAAGAACATTAATGCACATAGCTCTTTTATAAAACCTCTAGTTATCGATATTATTACACACAAGACAATAATAAAGATAATTAGGCTATCGAAAAACATATTTTGTATCTATATGATTTTCAAGATATAATAGTTGTAAATAACAAAGTTGTAAAATTAATTGTGTTGATATTTTATCAGCTGGTCTAAGTACCGAGCAATCATATCAACTTCTAAATTTAGGTAATTACCTATTTTATTATGCTGAAAAGTTGTGTTTTTCCATGTATAGGGAATGATATTCACAGTGAATTCTTGATCGACAACTGAATTTACTGTAAGGGAAACTCCATCTAGCGTTACAGAACCTTTTTTTGCAACAAATTTAATTAATTCTTGTGGGCATGATAGTCTGATTTCATGAGATTCTAAATTTTGATTGATTGTTAAAATTTCTGTTGTGTCATCCACATGACCCTGAACCAAGTGGCCGTCAATTCTGTCACTCAGTTTCATTGCTTGTTCTAGGTTTATTTTTTTCCCTGTTTTCCACGTATTTAAGTTAGAAACCTTCATGGTTTCTTGAGATACTTGAACTGTGAATACATTGCTCATTATGTTGACAACAGTTAAACACACTCCGGAGCAGGATATTGAATCTCCTTTGTTTATAGAGGATAAATTTTGTGTCTCAATATGGAAGATTTGATCAGAGTTAGGGTGGATAGTGATATCAGTTATAGTGCCAATATCTTTGATAATTCCTTTAAACATGCAATAAAATAAATAATTATATCACAAAAGATCTTATTTGTTAGGTGCGCAAAGGAAGATCTTTTTTACTTATCTGCTCAATAGATTCTACAGAATATTCAGAATATAGAAAGTAAGCCAGGTTCAAAACGCACAGTGTAATTAATATTGGTAACCCTATGTTTAATGTTAGACCGATACTTTCCCTTTTTTCTGTTGGCACCAATTCCTTTAAAATTGACACTTTTCCCAGCGGCAAGTGCCATAGGCAGAGTGCTGATATAGAAGCTGCTACTAAAAATAGACAAAAATAAGTCTCTTTCGAAGAAAACATAGCTTTTAATGGTGATTTGAGCCTAATATTAGTAGGCAATCGAGTTTTAGCTTCATTTGTTTTTGGTAAATGGTCTACAGCTTTGCTTGGTAAAATTTCATGAGAAACATTTTTAGGCTGTGGAGAAGGTTGGCCTGAAACTAATTTAATCAACTGCTCTTTTTTTCTATATACTTGCTTTTGTAAATATTCTTTACCTAAAAGTGAATTATTAGGGGGTTGTGGCCTTTTGAGTACCTCTAGCACTTCTGATATCTCATCTGGTTCTAATACTTCATGTAGTTGTTTATCTTGGAAATAAATAATATTAAATACTGAGTTGAAAATATTGTAAAATGTATCTGAGTCTTGATTTTTATATTCACTTACTACTTCTACGAATATTTCATCGAGTTTTTTTCCCTTGTGCTCAGCTACATTATCTATCATAGCTACTCTAGCATCAATTTGAGCTTGTTTTATGATTGATTGTTTTTCTTCTTGCAATAATTCTTTAGCCTGCTTTTTTGACTTCTTTTTTCTGTTAGCTTTAAAGTAGTCTGTGTGCGGCCTAGTTTGACCTATATCCCGCTCTGTTTCTTGAGGTACTAGATTTCCTATACTACCCTCTGTTATCCGAGTTTCTGACACTGGTTCTTTTTGCGCTGGAATGACACCAGATGGTATATTGCTATTCTGTATAGAAAATTTTTGCAGTTGTGGGAAAAAGAATTGTGTTGCATTAAAAAAATTGAATTGCTGAAAAAGAGACCTAAACCAGGAAAAATTTTCATGCATTGCAGCAACAATTAATGGTGCACGTGTAATTTGCTTTCTGTTACTTGCTATATTGTAGCCAAACGAACCTTGTACAATTTGTTTATCTTGCGTGTTCCTTTTTTCAACCACATTTTCGTTTTTATTTTCAGTTTCTTCTACTTGTAATGTATCTTGACTTTGCTCCTCACTTTTGGCTTTTTCTAAATGTTTTAGCTGCTCATCTAAGAATATCTCGATTTGTTGCAAGCTATCGAGGTTAATGTTTTTAACGTTTGTTTGTAGCGTTATCGTTATGCCCTGCAGGAGGATTTGAATTGGAGCATTACTTATGCATTCTTCTACAGTTTTATTAGCTTTATGGTAGTTGTTGTATAGTTCTTCGCTTTCTTTTGCTACTTTTATATTGGCTGTGAAGTTTTTCTCCTGAGAAAGGCAGATTTTAAAAAAGTCAATTAAATGTTTTATTTGAGGTAATATTGTATTAGGGTTTACCTCTGTCAGCAGCTTGATCTTAAATGAAAACTCTTGCTTATCACTTGTAATATTTTTTGAGCGAATGGTGCTAATCTCCAGTACTTCGTTAGAAAATGCCTTACTTATGTCTTTGGATCTATTCTTAAAAAACTTAGGTAAATCCTCGATTTCGTATTTTTTCTTAGTTTCTATGTTACTACTATGCATGAGTAAATTTTTTAATATAAAGTGAAATAAAAAATATAATTAGTCAATAAATTAATAATTATAGCACCCTTGTATAACAGCGGCGCGTTGGGTTCAATAAGCAGAAAAAGTTACTTTACAAACCTCATCAGTCTTCTTATCATGACAATGAGAGTGTTTATCCTTGTTTTTAATCTCTGCAGATTTAATAACAAAATTCAGTAAAAAACTCAGGTATATATTGGCAGATTACATAAAATTATAGCGGCTTTTTTTATTTTTCTACATTCAGCTAAAACACGCTTATTTTAAGCGTTAGCACATTATTACAATGCCAATTTACATTATTATAGGGTCAAAACTCACTACTGGGGGATTCTTTTGCCTTTTTTTTCGCCTGGTAAATTTTTTAATATTCTGTATTAGTTAGGAGTCCTATAGAGATGTCATTCCAGCACTTCTTATTACCTGTTATGGATCCCAGTGTCAAGCACTGGGATGACAAGAAGGAGAGCACTGGGATGACAAGAAAGAAAGCGCTGATTTCATATGCATCTGATAAAAAAGATGATGTCATGCCAGTGCCCAGACACTGGCATCCAGTTTTTTCATGATCATCAAAACGTTGTATTTTAACATAAAACGGCTACTTTTATGCTTACCAACCTAATAAAATTCCTGGATCCCAGTGTCAAGCACTGGGATGACAAGAAGGAGAGTACTGGGATGACACCTTTTTATCCAAATAGTTTTATTGATGATATTAAAGATTGCACTATAATGAAAGTTTAAGCTAGCGTTTTTAAGGTGAATAAAGAGCTAATAAGCGAAATACCTTTACTTGAAGATAAGGCAGTTTCTGAGATTGAAAATGCTGCTTCTTTGCAGGATTTAGAAAAACTTAGGTTGTCATACTTGGGGAGAAAGGGTGTAGTAAAAGCTTATTTCGATGACTTAAAGAATATAGATGATGCAGGAGAAAAACGCGACCTAGGTGCAGTGATTAATGTTTTACGCAATAAGATAGACCAGCTTATAACAAGCAAAGAAAATGAACTAAAAGATAAAGAAGTTAAGTTAAAACTGCAAAATGAAGCAGTTGATATCACACTGCCTGTCAGACCAGAAAGAATTGGCAAGATTCATCCACTGAGCAAAGTTATAAGTGAAGTAAAGCTCATTTTTGCACATATGGGCTTCAAAGCAGTTGATGGTCCTGATATTGAAGATGAATTTCACGTGTTTGATGCGCTAAATACTCCAAGTCATCATCCTGCGCGAGAGGAGCAAGATACCTTTTACTTAAAGAATAAAATAAACGATAAAAGAATGGTGCTGCGCACTCATACCTCATCTGTGCAGATTAGAACTATGGAAAAGACAAAAACTTTTCCAATTAAAATAGTGGCTGCAGGCAGGGTATACAGAAATGACTTTGATGCAACTCACACTCCTATGTTTCATCAGATAGAAGGGCTTTATGTTAATGAAAATGTCAATATGGGCCAATTAAAATTTACTATTCATCTCTTCCTTAGTAAATTTTTCGGAGATAAAGGTCTAAAAATACGCTTTCGTAATAGTTTTTTTCCTTTTACTGAGCCTTCTGCAGAAGTGGACATAAGTTATAAAGGTAGTAAATGGATTGAAGTACTTGGATGTGGTATGGTGCATCCAAATGTCTTTAAAAATGTTGGAATAGACCATACTAAATACAGTGGCTTTGCATTTGGGATTGGTATAGAAAGGCTAGCAATGCTGAAATATCAAATTAGTGATCTAAGGAGCTTTTACGACAATAGAGTTAGTTGGCTCAACCATTATGGTTTTCATTTTTCGTCTTTAAGATAAGTGACAAATAAATCTTATACATTTGTTGTACTTGCTGCTGGGCATGGTAAACGAATGAATTCAAGCTTGCCTAAGGTTCTGCACAAAATAGGTAATTTCTCCATGCTTGAGCATGTCATTTACAATGCAAAGCAGCTGAATCCTGAAAAAATAGTTATTGTAGTCGATTTACCTTTAACTCAAAGGCTGAAATGCTTTGAGGGTATAAAACTAATTACACAAGAGTCAACGCTCGGTACAGGGGATGCAGTCAAAATTGCAATGAGAAACCTGAAAGAATTGTCAGATATTGTTGTTGTGCAGTATGGGGATACTCCACTAATAAAAAGCAGCACAATAACTAAAATGATAAGCTGCTTAGGAGAGAGCAATGCTTTAGTTTGTCTTGGGTTTAAAACTAATAATAAAGGATACGGTAGACTAATTATTGAGAACGGTTCCCTAAGAGAAATCATAGAAGCACAAAATGGTAGAAATAATGATGAGGAATTTCTTGCTAATGCCGGAATAATGGTTGCACGTGAAAAGAATCTACGTGAATTGGTGGAGAAAATAGAGTGTAATAACCAAGCTCATGAATATTACTTGACCGATATCGTTGCCATTGCAGTAAAGAGTAATTTAAATGTCGGCTATGTTATTGCTGATGAGGAGGAGGCAACTGGCATAAATAATAGGAATGACCTTGCAAAGGCCGAGTTTTACTTTCAAGAAGAAAAAAGAAAGTTTTTCACTAACTCTGGAGTAACGCTTGTTGCTCCAGAAACTGTTTTCTTCTCTCTTGATACGCAAATTGGTATGGATTCGATTGTTTACCCATACGTTTTTTTTGGTCCTGGAGTAAAAATAGGATCTGGTGTTAGGGTTGGTCCATTTGCCAAATGTGAAAATACAACAATAGGTGATGGTGCAATCATAGGTAATTTTGTTGAAACAAAAGCAAGTGATATAGGTATAAATACTAAGATAAAGCATTTAAGTTATATAGGAAATACTCAGGTAGGGCAGGGGAGTAATATAGGTGCAGGTACCGTTATTTGTAATTATGATGGGAAAAAGAAACATAAAACAAATATTGGAAGCAATTGTTTTATTGGTGCCAATAGTTCATTAATTGCACCGCTTAATGTGCATGATGACTCTGTCATTGCAGCAGGTAGCGTTATAGTAGAGGATGTGCCAGAGAAAAGTCTTGCAATTGCAAGAGAAAGGCAAATAACTAAGAAAATAAAATAACTCTAATTTTTATTACGCGAATTATGTTATTTTTAATATATGCATTAGTATACATGTATATCAATATACATGTTAAAAATGAAAAAGTTGCTTATTTTGGTGGTCTGTTGTTTCCTGTCAGTACCGTCTTTTGGAGTTGATTGGATTAAAGATAGAATCTATACTTCTTTGTCATGTAGCCGGCTTGGTATTAATTATGATGTTGGTTTTCACTATACAAATAGCACTAAAATTTCAGTTGGCTATGTAATCAAACCTACTCTTGATGAAGAATTTGGAGGAGTTATGGGGCTTATGGCAAAGCTTCATTATCATCATAAATTTGAAGGTACGAGTATGACTCGTTATATTACTGCTGGTGTTGGTCCTGTTATAGTTCGTACAATGAAGGCTAAACCTAAAATAAGTAGAGCTGATAATGTAGGTGAAAACATAAGTACCCTATTGGCAGAGGTTTTCAAAACTATAGTCAATGATAAATTTTTTTCTTATCAAATAGGTTCTGGTATTAATCTTCCACTTTCTGAAAGAACAAGTGTTTTTGCTGGCTACAAATTGCAAAGGTTTCATAAAATTTTTCATGGAATTGAGCTAGGAATGAGCTTTAATTTGTAAACTCTGATTGAATATTTTTAGTAAAGGCTAGTGGGAAATTATATTGAAGCGAAAGTAAGTGATGTAGACTCAAATGATGATTGCAGCAGATAGTGAAAGATATGCCAATTTGCAATTGCAAGAGAAAGACAAATAACAAAAAAAATAAAATAATTCCAATTTTTTACTTGCAATTTATACTATTTTTAATATTTATATGCTTGTATATGCATATATTAATCTTTGGAGGATAAAAATGAAAAAGTTACTTACTTTGTTGGCTTGCTGTTCTTTGTCAGCACCGTCTTTTGGAGTTGATTGGGTTAAAGATAGAACCTACACCTCTTCGTCGTATGGCATGCTTGGTATTAATTATGATCTTGGCTATCATTGTACAGATAGCATTAAAATTTCATTTGGTCCTGCAGTTAAACTTGTTATGAGTGAAGGGATTTTAGACGCGGGACTTATGACAAAGCTTCATTATCATTATAAATTTGAAAATACAGATATTACTCCTTATGTTACTTTTGGTGTAGGAGGAGTTGCTAAAATTCCTCTTTCAGAAAATCAAGGGCCAGAAGTAGAAGAATTTTTTTCTTATCAAATAGGTTCTGGTATTAATCTTCCACTTTCTGAGAGAACAAGTGTTTTTGCTGGCTACAAGCTGCAGAAGTTTCATGAACTTTCGCATGGGGTTGAATTTGGAATGAGTTTTAATTTGTAAGCTCCGATTGAATGTTTTTAGTGAAGTCTGGTTTGAATTTTTGTTGAAAAAAAGCAAGTGATATAGGCTAAAATGATGATTGCAGTAGGTAACAAAATGTGACAAAGAGAAGTTTGGCAATTGCAAGAGAAATGCAAGTAGCTAAGAAAGTGATTCCGATTTTATTATGTAAGTTATGTAATTTTTAACTTTTCTGTGAGTATATATGCGTATATTCATGGTTAGAGGGTAAAAATGAAAAAATTACTTACTTTAGTAGTCTGCTGTTCTCTGTCAGCACCGTCTTTTGGAGTTGATTGGATTAAAGATAGAATCTATACTTCGTCGTCATATGGCAATCTTGGTGTTAATTATGATCTTGGCTATCATTATACAGATAGCATAAAAATTTCAGCTGGTCCTGTAGTCAAATCTGTTTTGTTTGAAGGATCTTTGGCAGAGCTAGGATTCATGGCAAAGCTTCATTATCATTATAAATTTGAAAGTACGGATATTATTCCTTATGTTACTTTTGGTGTAGGAGGTGGAGCTAAAGTATCTCCACCAGCACAGCAAGGTCAACAGCCAGACGTAGAAAAGTTTTTTTCCTACCAGATAGGTTCTGGTATTAATCTTCCACTTTCTGAGAGAACGAATGTTTTCGCTGGCTATAAACTTCACAAGTTCAGTAATTTTTCTCATGGGTTTGAACTTGGAATGAGTTTTAATTTATAAGCTCCGATTGAATGTTTTTAGTGAAAGCTTGAGTTTTTATTAACGTCGTAAAGTTTTCATGAGACTAAGAGAATTTAAGAGTAGTCAAGTTTTAAAACTTGACTACTCTCCACGAGGAAAAGCAGATAAAGGTAGAAGTATTTCATGTTTTTATTTATATTGACAGTATGTGTAACATCATTTACGATTAGTGTTAATAACAATAATTGATATTTGTCATGTTTGCAGTAATCGAAACTGGTGGAAAGCAGTATTTAGTAAAAAAAGGCAGCATAATTAAAGTAGAAAGATTACAAGCTGAAGAAAAAGAGGAAGTAGAAATCAATAAAGTGATTTGTGTTTCAAGTAATGGCTTATCTTGTTCATCTAATGCTGTTGTTAAAGCTGAAGTACTGGAGCAGTGTAGAGATAAAAAAATTATAATCTTTAAGAAAAAGAGAAGAAAAAATTACCGTAGGAAAAATGGTCATAGGCAGTATATTACTGTTCTTCGTATCAATGAAATTAGTCTTCAAAAGTAAGAGGTAAGATATGGCAACTAAAAAATCAGGTGGTAGTTCCTGTAATGGCAGAGATTCGGCAGGGCGTCGGCTCGGGATAAAGAAGAATGGTGAGGTTATTCCAGGTAACATAATTGTACGTCAAAGAGGTACAAAATTTCATCCTGGAAAGAATGTTGGTATGGGTAAAGATCATACGATTTTTGCTAAAACGAAAGGCTGGGTGAGTTTTAGAAAATCAGCAAATAAAAAGACGTTTATTGATGTTGTGCCTACAGATGATATGCAAGCCTTGGCTTGAATAGATACGGGTCTGTAGCTCAGGTGGTTAGAGCGCACGCCTGATAAGCGTGAGGTCGGAGGTTCAACTCTTCCCAGACCCACCATTTAAATTTGCAATAGTTTTGATATCGTGTAACTAAGCGATGGTTTTACATAAGAATTCAGTAACCAGTGAATCAGTAGCAGCCGGTCATCCAGACAAAGTAGCAGACCAGATTTCAGATGCAATACTTGACGAATACCTTTTTAATGACTCTTCCTCTCGTACTGCAATAGAGACTTTGGTTACTAAAGATAATGTTATTATAACTGGGGAAGTATTTGGGCCGAACATTGAAAATAGCAAGATTGAAAGTATTGTACGGAATACAATAAAAGATATTGGTTATGAGCATGATGGTTTCCACTGGGAAACAGTGAAAGTAAATATATTACTACATGAACAATCAAATGACATTGCAATAGGTGTGGATCAAGGTGCTGGGGATCAGGGCATAATGTATGGCTATGCAACAATAGAGACAGAAAGCCTCATGCCAGCACCCATTTTTTATGCACACTCGATTCTGAGAAATATTATGAGTATGGTCAAAGAGGTAAAGCTTGGTCCGGATGCAAAATCGCAAATCACTTTGGCGTATGAGAATAACCTTCCAGTGCGTGCTGAAAGTATTGTTGTTTCAATACAGCATCTTGAGGATCTGAGTCAATCGAAAGTGAAGGAAATAATTTATCCTTACATAGCTTCATCTTTACCTGAAGGGTGGATGTGCCCTAAAGAAAATCTCTTAGTCAATCCAACAGGTAGATTTGTTATTGGTGGACCAGTTGGTGATTGTGGATTAACCGGACGAAAAGTTATGGTTGATACTTATGGAGGCTATATTCCACACGGTGGAGGAGCGTTTTCTGGAAAAGATGCAACAAAAGTTGATAGATCCGCAGCTTATATGGCGAGATACCTTGCTAAAAATATTGTCTTTGCAGGTTTAGCTGAACGTTGTCTTGTGCAGCTTTCTTATGCAATTGGTGTCTCAAAACCTACTTCATTTTACATTGATACATTTGGCACGAATACAATAGATGAAGAGAGGATTAAAGGGTTTATTGAAGGTAACATAGATTTATCAACTAAAGGCATAATAAGACATTTATCACTTAATCGTCCTATATATAAACGTACAGCCTGCTATGGGCATTTTGGTAAAGAATCGGAAAGTGATGGTGGATTTTCTTGGGAAGGTGTGGACTTATCTACTGATTTTTGTAAAGAATTTAATATAGAAGAAGAAAAGAGAGAATTTCTTTAAACTATTAAACTCTTTTATTTCTAGCTTGATACTGATATAATAACTTATTATAAATTGTAAGTAACTTTTTAGTAACTATACTAGTTTTAATACTTATGAGGCTTACAAGATGTCCGACAAACCAAAAGAAGAATTTTATGATATTGCTATAAAAGAATCATCTGATCTTATTGAGGAAATAAAAGAACATCCTTTCAATGTTGAATTGATAAACAATACGCTAGATTATGAAAAGTTCAAAATTTATCTTCAGCAGGATTTTTTATATTTAGTGGACTGTACTCGTGCTTTATTGATTATTGCATCTAAAGTTGATGACATTGAAATAATGAGCAGTTTGGTTAATGTAGCAAGGGTAACATTTGCGGTTCGAAAGCAGTATACTGAATATTTTGAGACTTGTGATTTATCCGATAATCATAAAAAATCAGAATCTTGTTCTGCTTTCACTGACTTTTTTATGCGTGCTGCATATCATAATTCTGTTGCTGAAGCTTTAGCAGCGTCTTGTCCTTGTTTTAATATATACCAAATTATTATAAATCATATGGTAGGAGAGGTTATGCCTAAAAAAATTGAAGATCACAGATATCAAGGGTGGATTGATATTTATAATAACACAGTAATGAATGCTACGATTAATCAAGTTACTGACGTTGCAAATAATCTATATGCAAAGGCTGGTGATTGTGAGAGGAAAAAGATGCGTGAGTTTTTTAAGAGAGGTCTAGAGCTAGAAATAATGTTTTGGGATGAGATATATTCTCTAGCATAGTCTGTAGTATTAACACTAAATTATATTCTAGTTTATGTGATGTTTAGTGGTATAATTAAGAGTTATTATGGGTCAAATCTTTTAAAGGATATTATTGAGCATCCTTTCAATGTTGAGTTAGCAAATAATACTTTAAACATAGAAAATTTCAAGTTTTATATACAACAAGATGCATTTTTTGTAGCTGATTATGTTCGTACTGTTTTAATTATTGCATCAAAAATGGAGAGTTGTAACAACATTGTTCCATTGATTGAGGTGGCTCAAGGAGGAATAGAGATTATAAGAGTGTTATGCGACCACTACTTTGCTGTATACTCCATAAATCGTGGAGAAAAGTCGCTAGAGTGTTTCAATTTTACTAACTTTCTTTTGTCTACTTCGTATAGCGAAATTTATGAAGCTGTAACAGTTATTTACTCTTGCCATTTTATATATAAAGTTGCTATTGGTAGTATGAGAAGTAAAATTAAAAAAAATAATAGGTATAAGGATTGGTTTGATTTTTTTGGCAGTAGCTTGATGGAATCTGGATGTGTTGCTTTGGAAGGTATTGTTGACGAGTATTGTAACAAAGTAAGGGAAAGTGAAAGGACCAGAATGCTTGAATTATTTAAAATAACTGCACAATTTGAGTTAGGCTTTTGGAATAGCGCATATAATTTTTCAAAATTTGATCAAGATTTTAAGAAATATTGACAATTTTAAGCTAATTTGTATGCTTGGTACGTATTTTTGAAGATGATATGAAAAGTAAAGAACATGATTTTCATTTAGTAGACCCAAGTCCCTGGCCAATTGCTATATCAGCAGCAATTCTTGTTCTTGCACTTGGATTAGTTGGTACACTCCATAAACAAATTTCTGGAATATTTGGTTTAGTTTTGGGAATCTCTGCGGTATCAGGAGTGCTGTTTTATTGGTGGAGAGATGTAATAAGAGAAGCAATTTATGATAAATGCCATACTGCCATTGTAAAACATGGACTCAAGCTTGCAATGTACTTATTTATCCTCTCGGAAGTTGTGTTTTTTATAGCGTTCTTTTGTTCATTCTTTAAAGCCTGGCTTGATCCGATCTTTTTGTTTGAAGCGTTTTCTCCTACAAAAAAAATTGAATGGCCCCCTGAAGGGATTTTACCACCTGATCCATGGTCGTTACCATTCATGAATACACTAATATTATTACTTTCTGGTACAACAATTACCTCAGCACATCATTTTTTACTTGAAAATGATAAAAAAAGCATGATTAAAATGCTGTCTATAACTATATTGCTTGGGATGTTCTTTATAATAGTGCAAGCAATCGAACATCATGAAGCAAGTTTTTCTTTACGAGAAACAGGAGAAAAACTTATTTATACATCCAACTTTTACATGATTACTGGTTTTCATTGTGTGCATGTTATAATAGGTATAATATTTTTGTCAGTATGTTTATTTAGAGCTCGAAAAGATCAATTTACACCTCAAGATCACTTATGCTTTGAGTTTGCTTCTTGGTATTGGCACTTTGTCGATCTAGTCTGGATATTTTTATTTCTGTTTATTTATTGGTTAAGCCTTTATTAAGTGATTAAAATAATAGGTCTAGATCCAGGGATAAGCAAAACCGGTTGGGCCATTATCAGCCTGGAAGAAAAGAATAGTATTGAATTTTTGGGTGGTGGTGCCATATCAACTGATGGTAAATTGGGTACAGGTGAACGTCTACATATAATTTTTGAAGAATTAAAGAAAGTAATTTCTCTATATTCTCCAAATGAAGCTGCTGTAGAGAAAATTTTTGTTAATAAAAATCCAAAATCTTCACTAACTTTAGGATATGCAAGAGCAATTACAATTTTAGTATTACAAATGACGAAGTTGACCATGAATGAATATGATGCAAATTATATAAAAAAGAGCATTACCGGAGATGGTCATGCTGGTAAGGATCAGATTATATTTATGGTGAAGCAAGTAGTTAAAAACTCAAATATAAAATGTCACCATGCTGCTGACGCTCTTGCTACAGCAATTTGTCATGCTTATACGAAAAGTTCTTGTTTGATCAAGTAATTTTACGTGAATTCAGTTTAAAAAACTATTTGATGGTGTTTATCTTATCCAATGTTCGTTGCAGAATAATACATGCGGCAATTTTATCATCTATTTTCTTTGATTTTGTGATTGATATTCCGGTAATTTTTAGTGCGTGAGTTGCAAGAGATGTTGATAAACTTTCGTCTTGTAGATATATGTTTATCTTACATTTTTTTATTATTTTATTTGCGAATTGGATTATTGCTTTACACCATTCGGTCTCTTGGTCATCTATTTTGAATGGTAGTCCTATTACTATTGATCCAGCTTCATTTTCTTTGAATATTCTATACAGATAACCTAAATCTTTGCTTATATTTCTTCTGTAGTATATACTATGAGCTGTAGCTATAAGCTGTGTTTTATCACTAAATGCTACGCCTATTTGTTTTTCTCCCATATCAAGGCACATTATACGTTTATCTCTTGGAATAGACTTTAGAAATTCATCTGGATTTCTATGTAGCATCTATGAAAACATAACTTTTGTACAATTGTATTTTTGTGACAGTAAGGTATGTACAGTCTACTGGCATGATAGACATTCATCATAATTAATATCTGTTTTTTGTTGCAATATTTCACTTTTTTTGAATATGTCATGTGAGACCTTGTCAGCTCTCTGCATTGATTGTGATCTGCAGTAATATAAGCTCTTTAATCCTTTTTTCCAAGCAAGCATGTGTATTTTATGTAAGTAACGTTTATGCACATTGGCAGGTAAGAACAGATTTACTGATTGAGATTGACAAATATAAGAAGTTCTATCACTTGCATGTTCTATGATCCATTGTTGATCAAGTTCGTATGCTGTTTTAAATGTCAGTTTTTCATGCTTGCTAAGAAAATCTAAATGCTGAACAGAACCCTCATTTGTTGAAATTGAGGACCATGTTTCATCATTGTCTTGATTTTTTTCTGCTAGTAGTTTTTGCAAGAATTTATTTCGTACTACAAATGAACCTGTCAATGTCTTCTGTATAAATACGTTTGCTGCATATGGCTCTATTCCAGGGGAAGTGTTGCCTGCGATAATCGAAATTGAGGCAGTTGGAGCAATAGCGAGCTTATGTGTGAACCTTTCCATTAGATCGATTTCTTTAGCGTCAAGACATGGCCCTTTTTCTTCTGCTAATTTTTTAGAAACTACATCTGCTTGCTCGCGCAAATGCTTAAATATTTTTTTATTCCATTGTTGGGCTGTTACTGATTCAAAAGGAACCATTTTACTTTGTAAAAATGAATGAAAACCCATCACGCCAAGACCGATACTACGCTCTCTTATTGCGGAATATTTTGCTCGCTGTATTTCATTTGGTGCTTGGTTTATGAAATCCTCTAATACATTATCAAGAAAACGCATTATATCTTCTATGAAAAGCTCATTATCTTTCCATTCTTCGTAGTATTCAAGATTTACGGATGATAAACAACATACAGCAGTGCGCGACTTGTTCAGGTGATCGTAACCTGTAGTTAAAGTTATTTCACTGCATAGGTTTGACATTTTGATATCTAAATTGAGCTTTTTGTAAGGTTCTGGTTTATTGTTATTTGTTGCATTAAGAAAGATAATATAAGGTTCTCCAGTTTCAATTCTTGCTGTTAATATTTTAATCCATATATCCCGTGCTTTTACTGTTGAAATAACTTTATTGTTATGAGGGCTTATTAAATCCCATTCTTGATCATCTTCAACAGCTTGCATAAACTTATCTGTTACTATTACAGCATGATGTATATTTAATGCTTTGCGATTTGGGTCACCACCAGTTGGCTTACGTAAATCTAGAAACTCTTCTATTTCTGGATGCCATACAGGAAGATAAACTGCTGAGCTTCCTCTTCTTAAGGATCCTTGGCTGATTGCAAGCGTCAGAGCGTTTTGTACTACGATAAATGGCACAATTCCTGATGTTTTACCGCTACCTTTGACACTTTCACCAATTGAACGTAAATTTCCCCAATAACTACCTATTCCACCACCACGTGCAGCGAGCCAAACATTTTCATTCCATAGATCAACTATTCCCTTCAAGCTATCTTCAGTTTCATTAAGAAAGCAGGAAATAGGCAATCCTCTTTTGGTACCGCCGTTACTAAGTATTGGTGTTGAAGGCATGAACCACAAGTTGCTCATGTAATCATAAAGACGTTGTGCATGTTTTCTATCATCAGAATAGTAATTAGCAATACGTATAAAGAGATCTTGATAACTTTCATTTTCTATTAAATACCTATCCAATAGAACTGCTTTTCCAAAATCGGTTAATTTACTATCTTTTGCGTAATTAATAGTAATGTAATTCATAAGGCTCCTTTTATGATAATATAGAAATTTATTTGAGCGATTTCTCGATTAAGTTGTTGAATTTGTTTGTGGATGTTGTAATGCAAATAAGATACCATCAACCTGACTGCCATATATTTTACAGTAACTCATTTGACTTATTTGCATATTTGTTTCTTTTGCAACATGCTGAATATAATCTTCTGAATGACGAAAATAATCTCCTTTGTTTACAAAGTCAATACCTCTACCTTCCTTTCTTCTTACTAAACATACAATAACCCCTTTTTTGTTTGTCAATCTTTTTGCTAGTTCCAATTCTGCTAGAAAATCATGTAGATAGTGTAGCACTTCAGCAAAGATAATTACATCATACTGCTGGTTCTTCTCTTGTTTAAGAAACTCTTTCATTTCTGTATGTATTAACTCATTGTAAACAGGTTTACCTTTTATAAGACATCCTCTTGCAATATTGAGCATTCTATTTGAGATGTCAACTCCTGTTATGCGACTTCTAATATTATTTATTTTTAGGAAGTGACCACATATTCCAGTACCGCAACCAAGGTCAAGTATATTCAGTTCAGAAGTGGAGTTGTGAAAGATTTTTTTGATTATCATATGTACTAGTTCATGTCCTCTGTATTGTTTGGCAATTAACCAATGTTCAACAAAATATTCACCTGTGTAATCAAAATATTGCTTTATGAGATTTTCAGGCAATTCTACAATATCTGATGTGTTTGTTATTTTCTTTATATAGTAAGAAGCTTCTTTGTGACTACTATCTAATTTTAGCGTCTTTGTTAAATAATTATAAGCTTTATTAGTATTGCCTACTGCAAAATGACATCTTCCGATATTATACCAGACTAGAGGTAAATTAGGGTAGAATATGCTAATTAACCAAAATCTTAACTTTGCATCTGATATATTACCTTTATAGAAGTGATATAACCCGATTTCAGTGTTGGTATTTAACAGGTTTTTAGATTTTTCAAGAAACACTACAATTTCTTTATGGAGAGTACTGTATTTATCCATAATGAAATTTTTTACTTTTTTACTATTTAATAAGCCAGTGAGCTTGGATATACAATTTAAAGCAAAGTTTTTTATAAAAGATAGATTACTTTTCATACATTAGAAATACTCCAAATGTTCATTTTCATTTTTAGGTAACTAATTTTAACACATTTTATCTTACAAAATATCTTTTTCATTAATTTTTCTGTACATATCAATTTATCAAATATTTCTCAGATTGTACTGTTTAAGATTGCTGGTATATTGTTGTTGATAATAATAGGTAAATGTTTTGTGTAAAAAGGCGTTGACATATGATTTATCAGATTGTAACATATAAAAGATTAGTTTTTAGATGTTTGAAAAGTTTTATGGTAGAGATTATTTAATCTCAATTCAATTGTAAGTTAATATTTAACTCTGCATATTCTACATATAGTCAGATAAATAAATTATTAAGAGCACTTGATGGATGCCTTGGCGTTAAGAGGCGATGAAGGACGTGGCAGGCTGCGATAAGCTGTGGGAAATTGTCAACAAATTTTGATCCGCAGATTTCCGAATGGGGAAACCCAACTAGCTTAGCTAGTTATTATATACTAAGTATATAAGGCAAACTTGGTGAACTGAAATATCTAAGTAGCCAAAGGAAAAGAAATCAACCGAGATTCTGTTAGTAGTGACGAGCGAAAGCGGAAAAGGCTAGTGATTTAAAAATAAGAATTAGAATACTCTGGAAATGGTAACCATAGAAGGTGATAGTCCTGTACAAATAGAAAGTTTTTAAATCCTTGAGTAGAGCGGGGCACGTGAAATCCTGTTTGAATATGGGGGGACCATCCTCCAAGCCTAAATACTCCTTAACGACCGATAGTGAACAAGTACCGTGAGGGAAAGGTGAAAAGAACCCCGGGAGGGGAGTGAAATAGAATCTGAAATCAAGTGCTTACAAACAGTTGGGGCTCTATATCAATTTATTGATATTTAGAGTGACAGCGTACCTTTTGCATAATGGGTCAGCGAGTTAATCTATGAAGCAAGCTTAAGCCGGTAGGTGTAGGCGTAGCGAAAGCAAGTCTGAATAGGGCGTTTAGTTTTATGGATTAGACCCGAAACCAAGTGATCTAGTCATGACCAGATTGAAGGTATGGTAAAACATACTGAAGGATCGAACCAGTTAATGTTGCAACATTATTGGATGAGTTGTGATTAGGGGTGAAAGGCCAATCAAACTTGGAAATAGCTGGTTCTCCGCGAAATCTATTTAGGTAGAGCGTTGTATTTATGTTGTTGGGGGTAGAGCACTGGATAGACTAGGGGGATTCATCATCTTACCAAATCTAACCAAACTCCGAATACCAATAGTTAATTATACAGCAGACACACTATGGGTGCTAAGTCCGTGGTGGAAAGGGAAACAGCCCAGATCACTATCTAAGGTCCCAAAATTACAGCTAAGTGGGAAAGGAAGTAGAAAAACCATTACAGCTAGGAGGTTGGCTTGGAAGCAGCCATCCTTTAAAGAAAGCGTAACAGCTCACTTGTCTAAATAAGTTTTTCTGCGCCGAAAATGTACCGGGGCTAAAGCTGTATACCGAAGATGTGGGTGCTTATTGATTTCGATTAATAGGCGCGGTAGCGGAGCGTTCCGTAAGTCTGTGAAGGTGGTTTGTAAAAACTGCTGGAGATATCGGAAGTGAGAATGCTGACATAAGTAGCGTAAAAGAGTGTGAAAAACACTCTCACCAAAAATCTAAGGGTTCCTACGTTAAGTTAATCTGCGTAGGGTTAGTCGGTTCCTAAGGCGAGTCCGTAAAGGAGTAGTCGATGGCAATTAGGTTAATATTCCTAAACCTCTTAAGTGTGACGGGTTTTGTATTTGTATAGGTCTGATTGGATTGATCTATGCTTAAAAGAAGCTCCAGGAAATAGCACTTATATTTATGAGGCCGTACCGTAAACCGACACTGGTGGATGAGTAGAGTATACTAAGGTGTTGAAAGAATGATGTTGAAGGAACTCGGCAAATTATACCTGTAACTTCGGAAGAAGGGTAACCCGCTTTTAGGCAACTATGAGTAGGTGGCACAAAATAGGGAGTAGCGACTGTTTACTAGAAACACAGGACTCTGCAAACACGTAAGTGGAAGTATAGGGTCTGACGCCTGCCCGGTGCTGGAAGGTTAATAGGAGGGGTGCAAGCTCTGAATTGAAGCCCCAGTAAACGGCGGCCGTAACACTGACGGTCCTAAGGTAGCGAAATTCCTTGTCGGGTAAGTTCCGACCCGCACGAATGGCGTAACGATTTCTCCACTGTCTCCAACATCACTTCAGCGAAATTGAATTCCCCGTGCAGATGCGGGGTACCCGCGGTTAGACGAAGAGACCCCGTGCACCTTTACTATAGCTTTACATTGCTATTAAAAGTGTGATGTGCAGGATAGGTGGGAGACTTTGAAGTTATGGCGCTAGCTATAATGGAGTCAACCTTGAGATACCACCCTTTACACTTTTGATATCTAACTATGTTTCATTATCTGGAACTAGGACATTGTATGGTGGGTAGTTTGACTGGGGCGGTCGCCTCCTAAAAAGTAACGGAGGCGTGCGAAGGTAAGCTAGAGCTGGTCGGAAATCAGCTTGATAGTACAATGGCATAAGCTTGCCTGACTGCGAGGCTGACAAGCCAAGCAGAGACGAAAGTCGGTCATAGTGATCCGGTAATTCTGTATGGAAGGGTTATCGCTCAACGGATAAAAGGTACGCCGGGGATAACAGGCTGATGGTGTTCGAGAGTTCATATCGACGACACCGTTTGGCACCTCGATGTCGACTCATCACATCCTGGGGCTGGAGAAGGTCCCAAGGGTTCGGCTGTTCGCCGATTAAAGTGTTACGTGAGTTGGGTTTAGAACGTCGTGAGACAGTTCGGTTTCTATCTGCCGTGGGTGAAGGAAATTTGAGAAGATCTGACTCTAGTACGAGAGGACCGAGATGTATATACCTCTGGTGTACCAGCTGTTATGCCAATAGCATCGCTGGGTAGCTATGTATAGATGGGATAATTGCTGAAAGCATATAAGCAAGAAACCCTCTTCAAAAAAATTTCCCAATTAAGGCCGTGGGAGACTACCACGTTGATAGGCTAGGTGTAGAAGCATGGTAACATGTGAAGCTAACTGGTACTAATAGCCTGATTGATTTATTTGCTTTCTATATGTGCATATGCAGTGTTAAATATTAAATTAAAATTTGTTAAGTCAGAAATTTTTGTTGACTTGGTGGCTATAGCAAAAATGAACCACCCGATCTCATTTCGAACTCGGAAGTGAAACTTTTTAGCGCCGATGATACTTAAAAAGGGAAAGTAGGTCGTTGCCAAGTTTATAAAAATTTCTTCTTATTTATATCTTTTCAGTAGAGCGATGAAACAAGGTAAACATAGAGTAGCTGTGAGGTAATATAACTGATCTTTTAGAACTCTGCGAAAACTTTAAGATAAAAGTAGAAAATTTAAAAGTAGAATTTGTCACCTATTTGCAAATTAGGAGGAGAGATAGCAACATTTAACAAATCATCAAACAATTGATCTTCCGAAAATCAAACTTTATATAATTGAATATTAATTAAGTTATTGGAGATGAGGAGAAAGAAGAAGTAGCAAACTACCAAGAAGCAGATACATTCGGTCCAAGGGTTAGTTGATAATTGTAGTACTCAGTTGATTTTATAAAAATTCAAAACGTGAGAATTATAAGTGATGTTTTTAATGTAAATTGAAAGCATATCAAATAGTGAATATAGAGTTCCTTCAAAATGCAAAAAGGTGTATGAGCAAATCGAATAAGAAAAGTGAGGTTTTGCGCATCAACATGTTATAATAAAGGTAAACTTGGTTAGTGCTGAAGCAATACTGCAAGTTTTAAAGGGAAAGAAGATTTAAAAGACAGTGTATGTTGCAATCGTAATAGTCGCTGACAGGTACTTTGAAACATAGCTGAACTATTGAAGTTAAAATTCTGGGCTGTTACTTAAAAAACGCATCTACTGAATTATTTATGCTAAAAAAAGCTTTATTAAAAAATGAAACAGAAGTGTAAGAAAGTTGCAAAACGTATAAGGTATTACTTGAAGCTACCTATCTGAAGCAACTGGAGCTTCTCAAGTTGCGAAAAATATTTTAAAATCTGAAAGAACGATGTGAAATTTTTTAAGTAAACCAGAAAGTATTCCACTATCATGCTGAACAGCAAATTAGGTATTATATCGTTTACTGTAAAAGCTCATATTTTACGTAATCAGAGCTAGGAACTTGAAAGGATAATTTCATTATACTTAACATGGAAACAAAGAGAACTGTACAATCCCCTGCCTATCGTTTCTTGAACCACTTCCCTGAACGGGTACTTTTATCAAACTATTCTCTTATTGTAATGAGTTGCTTCTATATTAAAATTTAGCAATTTCCCTCTAGGATTATCTTTATTTTGTTCTAAGTATTGGCTTTGTTCAAATGCCATTCCCCATTGTGTACGATAGCTAGACTTTCTATATTCATAAAAACTCTCTTCAGCATTATTTGTATCGAGCTTTTTATCTTGTTTTTTTATACTCTTTACCTCAAGCACCCACATCTATTAATTTATCTTAAAAACTTCACTTATCTTATCATAAAAAATATAGCTGTAAATACTTTAGTGAAAATTCCTTCTTATTTCATCTTTCTTTAAGCAAATATTGAGGTCTTTTTGTAAATTTTTATAGCCTGCTTGCATAATGTTTTTATGGGTTAGTATTATGTAATAGTATCCTACATTACTTATATTAGAAATGCTAACTTTAGCTAGCATTCGTAATTGCCTTTTTATTTTATTTCTTTTTGCTGCTTTTCCGACTTTTTTACTGATAGCCAGACCTACTCTAATAACATGAATATACTTTTCAGGTTCTCTTTCTTTTATAGCATATAGTGATATATATACCCCTCGATAAAAAAGACTGTAAGGTGCTAATCTGTTTTTAAAAGCAAAGGAAAACTCTTTTTTTTTATGCTTACTATGCGCATAATTTATTACACCCTAATGAGCGACGCTTATTAAGAATTTTTCTTCCAGCTTTTGTTGACATACGTGAACGAAATCCATGTTTGTGCTTTTTTTTTAAATTTTTTGGTTGAAATGTTCTTTTCATTGTTTTTATATTAATATGACTATTTATTTTAAACTATTTTGCTCTATTGTCAAATAATGGTCAACTTCTATGGCATTCTTGTTGAATAAAATTTGATATATGGAAAAATGAATTTAATTATAGGCGTACCTGTTTTACTAATCCTTTTATTTTGTTTAAGTAAGTTTCAAGCAGTAAGTAAAGTTAAGTCTTATATATATTTGAGTTGTATGTGGATGCTACCTTGTTTGTTAGCATTCTATGATGGTTATTTTATAACTTCTATTTCTATAGCGTTACTTTTTTTTATGCTGATTTTTATCTTTAAAAGTAAAAGAAATAAGATGGTAAAATTTTTGTTATTTATGGCTTTAGCAATATCACTTTTTATCACTTTATTTATAATGCTATCTATTTTTGTTCAGTCCATTTCTTTTTTTAATAAAGTAGCTATTTCAGAATTCTTATTTTGCTTAAAATGGAAGCATAATGTAGCTATTATTGGTGAAGGAGAGGTGGGGTGTTTTGGTATAGCGCCACTTTTAGTGGGGACATTACTTATAACTATTGTAGCAATGTTAGTTGCGGTGCCGCTTGGTTTATTTTCTGCAATATATATTAGTGAGTATGCGAGTGAAAAAGTGCGTTATGTTATTAATACAGCCTTACAGGTTTTGTCTGCTATTCCTACTGTTGTATATGGATACTTCTCAGTTGTATTTTTGTCTTTTTTTATAAAGCAGGTAGCGAATTTTTTTAATCTAAGTATACACTCAGAAAGTGCTTTGATTGCTGGTTTATCGATTGGAATAATGATTCTTCCTTTTATTATTTCTTTGCTTGAAGATGCTATAAGATCTGTTCCAAAAAGTTTACGTTATGGTTTTATGGCGCTTGGCGCAACACCAGCGGAAACTATATGGCATATAACAATACCTTATGCAATGCCTACAATTTTAAGTTCAGTTTTATTATCAATTTCAAGGGTGATAGGTGAAACAATGATTGTACTAATGGCTGTGGGAATCAATGCAAATTTGACCTTTAATCCTCTCAATTCAGTTACTACTATCACTGTACAAATTGCTACATTACTTACCGGAGATCAGGATTTCAATAGTGTGCAAACTCTTGCTGCTTATGCGCTTAGTTTGGTGCTGTTTGTTATTACTTGGCTATTGAATGCATTTGCATTGTTTATAATGAAACGTAACTAGTAAGTGTTTTAATATTGCAAAATTTCTGTTAATAATATAAGATTTATTTTCTTTAGAAGTTCTTTTATAGAATTGTAGTGTTAGGTGATGAAAGAGATGAGTACAGGTAAAGTAGTTAAAATAACTCAAGCAGTTGTTGATTTAAAATTTGAAGGCGAGTTACCTAAGATATTTAATGCTTTAAAAAGCAAATTAAAATGTAAGGGCAAGGAGCTAGTTTTAGAGGTTTCACAACATATAGGTGACAATATAGTTCGTTGCATTGCTATGGATAGCACAGATGGTATGTCAAGAGGTGATGAGTTTGTTGATACAGGTGCACCAATATCAGTTCCGGTTGGACGCTCAACTTTAGGAAGGATTTTTAATGTTGTAGGAGAGCTTATAGATGAGTGTGGTCCTTTAAAAGGAAAGTATAATTTAGAACCTATACATAGATCACCTCCAAGTTTTACCGAGCAGAAGATACAGGAAGAAGTTTTAGTTACAGGAATAAAGGTTATAGATCTTCTTGCTCCTTATCTTAAAGGAGGAAAAATTGGCTTATTTGGTGGAGCTGGTGTTGGTAAAACAGTTCTGATAATGGAATTGATTAACAATATAGCAAAAGCTCATAAAGGATTTTCTGTGTTTGCTGGAGTAGGAGAGAGAACGCGTGAAGGTAATGATCTTTATAACGAGATGATTACTTCGAATGTAATAGATATAAATGAGCATGAAAAATCTCAAGCCGTTTTGGTTTATGGTCAAATGAATGAACCTCCTGGAGCAAGGGCTAGGGTTGCTTTAACAGCACTAACTATGGCGGAGTATTTTCGTGATCATGAAAATCAAGATGTTCTATTTTTTGTAGATAATATCTTCCGTTTTACTCAAGCTGGCTCTGAAATTTCTGCTTTGCTTGGAAGAATACCGTCGGCTGTTGGTTATCAGCCAACTCTTGCGACTGATATGGGCGCTATGCAAGAGAGAATAGCCTCAACTACTGCTGGTTCTATTACTTCTGTACAGGCTATATATGTTCCTGCAGACGATTTGACCGATCCAGCTCCAGCAACGACATTCTCTCATCTTGATGCCACTACAGTGTTGTCAAGGCAGATAGCTGAAATGGGTATATACCCTGCTGTTGATCCACTTGACTCAACTTCTCAGTCTTTATCTGCTGAAATCATTGGTGAAGAACATTATAATGTGGCTTCTGAGGTGAAACGTATATTGCAAACTTATAAGTCGCTGCAAGATATTATTGCAATACTTGGTATGGATGAACTATCTGATGAAGATAAAATTATTGTTGATAGAGCTCGTAAAATTCAGAAGTTTCTTTCTCAACCTTTTCATGTTGCTGAGGTATTTACTGGCATGTCTGGCAAATTTGTTTCACTTTCTGATACTATTTCTAGTTTTAAAGGAATTATTGAAGGTAAATATGATCATCTGCCAGAAGCTGCTTTTTATATGGTGGGAAGTATAAGTGAAGCAATAGAAAAAGCTGAATCAATAAAAGCTGAAGTTGGAGCCGGACATTAAAGATTATGAACACTTTTAAGGTGCAATTTTTTTCTCCTGATAATCGAATTTCATTCGATGAAGTGGTCTCGCTTTCAGTGAGTGGGCTTGAAGGGGAATTGATGATTTTAGCCTGCCATTCCCCTTATTTAATTTATTTATTGCCTGGTATAATTACTGTTAAAATGAGTAACCAGACAAAGGAAAAAGTTGTAATTGATAATGGTATATTAAAGGTTACAAATAATAATTGTAGCATTCTAACAAATCAAATTCAGGTTTTTGATCACCTGACTCATTATGAGGAATCATTAAAAGATAAGAGAGTTGGTATATATTTAAGTTATCTTGATGTCAAATCTCTTTAGGGGCTCTTTTTTGTTCAAGAAATAAATCTACTCTTGTCATCTCAATGTTTGTCGTTCAAGTAGCTGACACACAACTGTACGAACATTAGAAGGATATCATCCCAGTGCGTGACACTGGGATCTATCTTATTTTCATCATGGATATGATTTTAACATATGTTCCTAGAATCTGTTGTCCATTGCATAATTTGCAAATGTTTTTATGTCCAGATCCCAGTGTCACGCACTGGGATGACAAGAGTTGGGTGACAAGAAGAAGCACTGATTTCATATGCATCTGAACAGTATTAAACACCTCCACGCTGACTTTGGCTACACACCTTTGATGGACTGCTGATTAAGTCTAGAAGTGAATTACAGTGATCGCTATGAAATGCGCTATCAAGGCTTAAAGACCTAGGTTTTTTTTCTGAATCATCAATTTCCTCTGTAAGCTGGTAAAACATTTTTGAATTGTTATCAAAAACTTCCTTTTTATTAACAAGTACTTTATCAATTACTGGACTTAACAGTTCTACTTCGTTATTTAAGTATTGTACTTTATCGTTTAGCTCTTTTTTTTCTCTTATTAATCTTTCAATCTCATCTTCATATTCTTTAAACTTTAATTCCAGTGATGGACGGTACTTATTAACTATTTCTTCTTCTATCTCCTGCCGTAATTGCCCTCTTATTGTCTCGATCTGCTCATCTTTAAGCTCTAGCTCGTTCTTTAACGTTTCAAAATCCCACGTTAGCTGATCTGCCTCTTGTTCATCAGATTCCAAATGTGCGTTATGCTCATTTTCTAAATTTTGTATTTGAGATTTATAACTCGCTATACACTTATCCCTTGCACTTATCATGTGTTCTGCTTCCTCTATCTCTTCCTCTTTTTTTTCAAACTGGTTCAATTTACCTTGTAGTTTCTCTTGTTCTGCATTAGCAGTTTTTAGCTTTTCCTTCAGTTCTTCTACCTTTTCTTCCAGTTCCTTATTTTTTCCATAAATTTCTTGAATTTTCTGCTCTTGCTCCTTATTGAGCTGGATTATTCGCTCATCTGTTTTACTCATTTCTTTCTCAAGTCTTTGTTCCTTTTCTTTACACTCAACTTGTAAATCATTGCACTGTTCCTTCAATTCCTCAATTTTTTGCTTAGCCTCCACGAGTTCTTGTTCTGATTCTACTTGCTTTGCTTTTAACATTTGATTTGCTTCTTTCAGTAATAATAACTCTTCTTTCAAATCTGATATTTGTTGTTCACTGCTTTCTTTTGTACTATTGCTATAGTGTTCTGATTGATCAAGCTTGTCTTCCAAACTATACTTTTCTTCTTTCAGTTGATTTAATTCCTCGTGCAATTTTCTTAACTCACTTATCAACTCTTCTTTTCGTGCATTGGCAACTTCCAGCTTTTTCTTCAGGTCTTTCTTTTCTTCATATGCACCTTCAAGTTCTTGCACTCTTTCTTGCAGCTCTGTTGATATATTTGCTAGTTTTTCATCTTTTTGTGTCAGTTCAGTTTGTAATTTTGCATTTTTTTGCTTTTCTTCTCCAAGTTTATCCTGTAAATCACTATTGTGCTTTTCTAACTCTTCAAGTTCTTGTTCAGCGTTGTCGAACCTATATTGTAAATTGTTCCTCAGTTCATTTAATTCTCTAATTTCTTGTTCAGCTTTTGTAAGCTTTTGATCTAGTTGTTGTGAGTTAACTTCTGTCTGAGTTTCAGTTTCTTGAGAGCCAATTCCTGTTTGAGTTTCAACGTGCTGCACAGCAACCTCTGTCTGAGTTTCAGTGTGCTGTAAATTAACTTCTGTTTGAGTTGCAACTTCTTGTAAACTTTGAATTTCAGCCTGTTGAGAGCCAATTTTCGTTTGAGTTTCAGTGTGCTGTAAACTAATTCCTGTTTGAATTGCAACCTCTTGTAAATCAACTTTTGTCTGAGTTTCAGTCTGTTGAGAGCCAATTTCTGTTTGAGTCTTAACGTGTTGTACAGAGACCTCTGTCTGAGTTTCAGTGTGCTGTGAATTAACTTCTGTTTGAGTTGCAATTGCCTGAGTTGCAACCTGCTGTGTATTAACCTCTGATACATTGTTGCTAGTGAAAGAAAGAATAGGATTGCTTTTAGCATCATTTTCAAGATCTTTCATCTTTTCATCTTTTCATCTTTATTGATTACGATATGTTCATTATTTTGCAGATTAATAACAGCTGGAGCATCTTTATTCTTCTCCAATAATGCTTTGACAGCGTCATGTAGAGAGAGACCTTGAATATATAATTCTTCATTTTGTCTTATTAATTCCAAAAACTCCTCAGGTGGCGATTCAAAATCTTTACCATTAAACTGTAGTACTTTAGTTATACCAGAATTACTTACATTCATAACCATAGTACAGGTAAAAGTTTTCCCATCCTTGTCCTGCACAGGCCAAGTGCTTATCATTTCATAATATGCACCCTCTTTAAATTCATAATGTCTTTCCTTACCTTTTCGGTAAGCGTATATGTCATGCTTTTTATCGCAATAGATATTCAATGTGCTAATATCCCTTTCTTGCTGTAAGATATCACTAATTCTTATTGGCTCACTTCTATTGTAATTAATAAGATTAATGTTTAACACTTTATCAGAATTGTTAGTTTCTACATAAAAAGCTCGAAGGTCTATGTCTTTATCTCTAAAATACTTACTTACAGCTTTTTTTGCCTGATTTGCTAATTCTATAAAGTTTTTTTTAAAGCTCTTGTTGAAAGATAGATCTATATATGCTTGCTTAAAATTTTCATCATTTGTTAAATCCATGAGCAAGTCATAAACCTCCCATTTTTCCTGACAATGTTCTTCTAAAACAGTAATGCTATTTTTTCTTTTCAGCTCTGCTAATATGTTTTTCAATGTCGGGAAATTTGTTGACATAGTATACCCCTTATTACTATTGTTCTGATAATATATTTACTTTAGGAGTGATTAAGCTATCAAAACTCCTTTTATATGAACCTTTTTAGTTGAATTTAATTGCGAGCGTTAAACTCGAACTTAGTCATTTTGTTTATTGTTCCTCACTACCTATTTATGTTACTATACTAATAGTAGCACTAAGTTTTAGGCTATGCAAGAATTTCTATTGAACGTAAAGCTAGTAAACTTCAGAAATTGGTTATGCTAATTTTGTTAATAAAGTGCAACCAATTCATGTTTATTACCAGGAGTATACTGTGTCTCAGTGCAATATTTTCTTTCCTAACGGACTGAAAATTGAGTTGAGTTAAAAATCCGATTTTATTTAATACTTTTCAAAGATGACAATATTTTGTAAAAATAGGTTTTTAATAGGACAATAATATGGAAATTTTTCTTGATAGTGTTGATTTGAATGAAATTAAGGAGCTAAAAGAGTTCATTGATGGCATAACAACTAATCCTTCTTTAATAGCAAAATCTGGACATAAAGATAAGTACGAAGATTTAGTAAGCGAAATATGCTCTATTATAAAAGGGCCTGTTAGTGTTGAAGTTGTTGCAGATAGCCATGAAGATATGGTTAAGGAAGGCCTGAAGTTAGCGAAAATAGCTAGTAATATCGTAGTAAAGTTACCCCTTACACATGAAGGATTAATTTCTTGTAAAAAGTTGTGGACAGAACATAAAATACCTGCTAACATTACATTATGTTTTTCTCCTGGACAAGCACTGTTTGCCGCTAAGGTCGGTGCTTGTTTTATTTCTCCCTTTGTTGGTCGCCTTGATGATATAAGCTATGATGGCTTATCGCTAATAGAAGATATATGCACTATATATTCTAATTATAATTTTAAGACAAAAGTTCTTGTTGCATCAGTAAGAAGTCCAGCACATGTAATAGAAGCTGCACGGCTTGGTGCTCATTCAATTACTGTACCAGCAAAAATACTTAGACAGTTAATTAATCATCCACTTACTGATCAAGGGCTCGCAATATTTGAAAAAGACTGGGGCGTAAAGTAATACATGATATTGCTATAAAATATAATATAAAAAGGACATAGGTACCATCTGTCCCTTAAAGACATGCAGGTTAATGATATGCGTAATTCAGAATTTTAAACATAATGACCCTCCTGTTAATAAAAAAAGATTCAGAAAAATGTATACAGCTACGACCGAAGTATAGCTTAAATATATTTTAACTGAAGATTATAGATTAATTGAATTGAAAAGTCTGCAGACGAAGATAGATTCCGAGCTCTAGAACGCCTTCACTACGTATGGTAACAAAACTATTAGAGTTTGTCAAGTAATTTTTTATCGTAATTTTACGAACGTGCCATGCAAGTAATTATATCTAGTTAAATTTGTAAAGTAATACAGTGTTTTCGATAGTTATAAAAAAGCTGGATTTCAGTACTGGAGTAACATTTTGGAAATTGGGATGAAAAGAGGGAAAGTACTGGTTTGAAATTAAGTTTTCTGGATTCCAGTGCTGAAATGACAAGAGAGGAGTTCCAGGTACAGCTGTTACCTATAGAATGGCAGTACTAGAATGATAACAAACTGAATGACATATTTAATCTCTATACAGATGTACATCACGCACCGATTTCCATTCAAGGTAATGTCATTCCAGCAATGGAATCCATTTAGATTTGCGAGTATAAAAGTAATACAACATTTTTGATGATGGAAGCCATTACTAGAATAACAAGAAAGGAAGTGCTGATTTCAGTGTTTATACGTTAGCCATGCATCTAAAAATTTATAAACAAAAGATTACACTTCACAACTTTGTGATGGAATAAGTTTTTCAATGTTGTTGACGCAAAACTCAGTTGTATCATTAGCTATTTCATCGAATTTATCATTTATATCCTTACCTATTTTTTCATCTTTAATATATTCATACAGAGCTAAAATAGCTATAGTTGAGCATATTGCGATGAAACCAACTTTTGCTGTAATAAGTAATGATATCCCACCTGCAAGTATGGACACTGCTCCAATAGCTAGGTTTATAATTTTATTTTGTGTTGATTGATTCTCTTTATCCTCTAAAACGTTTGATATTGCTTTTGAGGCAATTTTTATTGCTATTGCTGTAGTTGAGATTATAACAAACATCATAGCTATTTTTGCTAAGAGAAAAATTGATGGTAGCATTATTACAAGAAACAGTGAAGCACCTCCTATAAATAACCATTTCTCATTTATTTTTTTAGACTGATCTGTATTATTAGGCATTGCAACCCTCCACTTTCATTAACAGTTTATTCATATAATATGAAACATGCTATAGTCAAGATGTTTTTGTGTGGAGAAGCTTGCGATTGAGTTTTGAAGAGCTTTAGCTTTACAAGATGGTAGATTTGGTGATTATCGTAAGATTCTTGCAGTCATTTTAGTGGGAAGAATTTGTAAAATATGAAAAAATAACCGCCAGAAAATTGGAAACGCTATAACTTTCTTTCCTTTAAATATACTTTTTAAAATATATGCTGCAGCTTTTTCTGGCTCCCATATGAAGGGAAGTGGTTTATTAGACTTAAACATATCTGTTTTTACTGGCCCTGGCATTATGGTGATAAACTTTGTGCTACTGTCAGCATATTGGATTTTTAGTGATTGAAAACAACTTTTTAGTGCTGCTTTGCTGGCACAGTATGCAGAAGCATGTGGTGTTGCATGCATAGCAACAAGAGAAGATATAACCGCAAAAGTTGCCAAGGAATTATGATGAATCCATTCTTCAATCCAGTTGATAACGCCAAAATAATTGGTTTCAAATGTTTTTCTATGAATGTTGGTATGAAACTTATCTTCTATTTCGCCACATCCTGCATTAAGAAAAAAGAGATTTGGTATAATATTTTGCTTTTTTAAAAAATCAGACGAGTTTTTAATATTTTCACTTTTGCTTACATCACATGTTATAGGTAAAAAATTACTACCTAATTCTTCTTTTAATTTTTCCAGTTTTTCAGTGCGCCTTGCAATGCCAACCACAAATCATCCATCTTTAATGAGCAACCGTGCTAGACTTTCTCCAATGACAGATGATGCTCCTGTAATGAGACAAGTTTTTCTATCCATGTGAATTTACATAACGTGAAGTATGAATGTAATGACTATTGCCTATTCACACAAGTTAAGTTTGCTATAATTTTGCTAAATAATAAAAAAAGAAAGCTACTTATAATTTTGAATTTTATATAAAGTTAAAGGGAAATTTAGTATTTGCTTACTTGTAATTTAAAATTCTTATATAATATTTTAAATGAGTTGAGAGAATTAAATGCAGGATGCAGCTTTAGTTTTACAAGATGGCAAGTGCTTTTGGGGAAGATCGGTAGGTAAAAAGGGCAAATGTATAGGTGAAGTTTGTTTTATCACTGGTATGACCGGGTATCAACATACTATAACCGATCCTTCTTTTGCTAATCAAATCATAGCGTTCACTTTTCCTCATATTGGTAATGTTGGAATAAATCATAAAGATAATGAAGGAGAGAAAATTTTTGCAAGTGGTGTGGTTATGCGTGAACTTTCTCCTATGTCTCACTCTTCTTCATATATTAGTTTAAATGATTGGTTGGAGAAAAATAATGTAGTTGGGATATCGGGAATTGATACTAGAGCTTTGACGAGATATTTGAGAAAACATGGATCTCAAAATGGAATGATATGTCCGTCAAGTGAGGCACATATATTAGATGAATTGAAGAAATACAAATCTGTAAATGGAATAGAAATAACTAAGAAAGTCAGTTTAAGTAATAACTTTCAAAGCGCTCTTAATGCAAAATATAGGATTGTAATTGTTGATTTCGGTATAAAAAATAGTATAATCTCACGCTTAGTAGAACTTGATTGTACGGTTGAATTAGTCAAACCAGATACAGGTTTTGCTCACAAAATATTAAGCATGAATCCAGATGGTATAGTGCTTTCAAATGGCCCTGGTGATCCACAAGAGATAGGAGAGAGTGTAATTTCAGAAATAGAAATTATTGTGAAATCTAAAATACCAGTTTTTGGCATATGCCTGGGCCATCAATTACTTGCAGTTACTTTGGGAGCAAAGACTGTCAAGATGGATATTGGTCATCGAGGGAGTAATCATCCAATTTATGATCTAGAGAATAAAAAAGTTGAGATAACTAGCCAAAATCATGGTTTTGTTGTTGATTCAGCTTCTCTTCCAAGTAACGTTGAAGTTACTCATATTTCTCTATTTGATAATAGTGTAGAGGGGATAATGATGAAGGATTACCCAGTCTTTTCTACTCAATACCATCCAGAAGAAGCGCCAGGTACACATGATTCACATTATTTATTTGGGCGTTTTATTGACAATATTTTGTTATATAAAAGTAAAATCTAACTGAAATCAGTTAGATTAGCTTTTATTACTTGATCTTTTGGATTTGGATGTTTAATATTAGAAATAATAAAACTTAAGTTAAGGTAGTGTTCTCTTAACAGATTTTTGTGGAGGAGTGACCGAGTGGTTAAAGGTAACAGACTGTAAATCTGTCCGCATTGCGTACGTAGGTTCGAATCCTACCTCCTCCATTGTGCGGGTATAGCTCAATGGTAGAGCTCTAGCCTTCCAAGCTAGTGACGTGGGTTCGATTCCCACTATCCGCTCTTTTTTTGTTGTATTTATATAAAATCAACATATTATTTATTGATGTATTTGTATTTTAAGTAGAAGAGTTAAGATTATGACAGCGATAGTAGAAGCATTTGGAAAGCCGCATGTAAACGTGGGAACGATAGGACATGTGGATCATGGGAAGACAACGTTAACAGCGGCGATAACAAAGCATTATGGTAATTTTGTAGCATATGATCAAATAGATAAAGCGCCAGAAGAGAGAAAGAGAGGTATAACAATAGCAACAGCGCATGTTGAATATCAAACAGAAAAGAGACACTATGCACACGTTGATTGCCCTGGACATGCTGATTATGTAAAGAATATGATAGTAGGTGCAGCACAGATGGATGCAGCGATATTGGTAGTGTCAGGGGTTGATGGGCCGATGCCACAAACGAGAGAGCATATATTGCTGGCAAAACAGGTGGGTGTTGGATATATCGTGGTATATATAAATAAAGCTGATGTTGCTGATGCTGATATGATAGATTTGGTAGAAATGGAAGTGAGAGAGTTGCTGAGTAAGTATGGATTTCCAGGTGATGAAGTGCCTATGATAGTTGGGTCTGCGTTAAAAGCATTAGAGGATGATAGTAGTGAGTATGGAAAGAAATCAATAGATAAATTGATGGAGAAGTTAGATGAGTATGTGGCAGTACCTCCAAGGCCTATAGATTTGCCGTTTTTGTTGCCAATAGAAGATGTATTTTCAATATCGGGCCGAGGGACGGTAGTAACAGGAAGAATAGAGAAGGGGGAGATAAAGACAGGGGACGAGATAGAGATAATAGGTCTGAAAGGGACGCAAAAGACGATATGTACTGGTGTTGAGATGTTTAAGAAGTTGCTAGATAAGGGAAGTGCAGGACTCAATGTAGGAATACTACTAAGAGGAACAAAGAGAGAAGAAGTGGAGAGAGGGCAAGTATTGGCAAAACCAGGGACAATAACCCCGCATAAGAAATTTAATGCGGAGGTGTATATATTGAAGAAAGAAGAAGGAGGAAGGCATACACCATTTTTTGGAAATTATCAGCCACAGTTTTATTTAAGGACAACGGATGTAACTGGGAGCATAAAATTGCTAGATGGAAAGGAGATGGTAATGCCAGGGGACAATGTAAGTATAGAAGTGGAGTTGCAAGTACCAATAGCAATGGATAAAGGATTGCGTTTTGCGATAAGAGAAGGTGGTAGAACTGTTGGTTCTGGGGTTGTTTCGGAAATTTTAGAATGAGTATAATAACTAAGATGAAGCAAGATATATATATTAGAATCAAAGCTTTCGATTGTTCTTTGTTGGAAAAGTGTATTCGCGAGTTTATTGATCAATTAAAGCAGTTTAATGCAGATTTATCTGGTCCGATTGCGTTGCCAAGAAAAGATTCTAAATTTACTGTTAATAGGTCTCCTCATGTTGATAAAAAATCTCGTGAGCAATTTGAAATGAGAATTTCTAAGCGGTTAATTATTGTACATAATCCTACTTCTACTATGATGAAGATGCTTGCAGATTTATCTTTTTCTGCTGGTGTAGAAGTGGATTTAAAGGTTAAGGAAGTTAATATTTAGGAAAAGGAAATGAAGAGAATAAATTCGCTTAGGAGAATTGGTTTGTTAATGACGAATGTTGGCCATACTGCTATGTATTTTGATAATAGTCGCATGGCTGTAACCTTATTGCATCTCAGCGAAACTTATATTATCGATATAAAAGGACAAGATAAATGTGGCTACAATTCAGTCATTTTAGGCACAGGAGATTTAAAAAAAATAGCAAAACCTCAGTTGGAATATTTAAAGAAAAAGGGTATAAATAGTAAATGTAAATTATACGAAAGTAGATTAACTGATCTATTCGGAATAGAATGTGGTAAAAAGGTGGGGGTTAATCATTTTGTAGTTGGTCAATATCTTGACATTACGGGTTATTCTTTAGGCAAAGGGTTTGCTGGTGTGATGAAGCGGCATAACTTCAGTGGGCTTAGGGCATCTCATGGCGTTTCTATTGCTCATAGATCACAAGGTTCTACTGGTCAATGTCAAGATCCTGGTAGAGTATTCAAGGGGAAGAAAATGGCTGGTCATTTAGGTAATAGCAGAGTAACTGTACAGAATATGAAAATATTATCCATTGATTATGAAAATAGCATAATTGCTGTAAAGGGTAATAATGTTCCTGGGTTTAAAAACTCTTATGTTTTTGTGAGAGATGCAGTTAAAAAGCCTTTACATAAAGATGTTCCTTTTCCAGTAGGTCTGCTGTTGAATATGAGTGATGATGCTAATAATTTGGTGAGTTAGTTATGGAATGTGAATTAGTTGATCTATCTAATAATAATGTAGGTAGTGTTGAGCTTAATCCCTTGATATTTTCTGCCAAGCAAAAATTGAGTATTTTGCATGATATAGTGAGATGGCAATTAGCAAAGAGAAGAGTTGGTGCTCATAAAACAAAGGGTATCAGTGATGTTTCTGGTACAACAGCTAAGCCTTATGGTCAAAAACGTACCGGTAGGGCGAGACAGGGGAGCTTGCGATCTCCTCAATTTAGAGGTGGTGGAATTATTTTTGGTCCTGTTGTGAGGAGTCATGCTTATTCTCTTAATAAAAAAGTACGTAAATTTGGTTTAAAAATTGCTTTATCTCTAAAATATTTAAATAATCAAGTTATTGTTCTTGATAGTTTAAATGTTGATGTGAAGAAAACATCTAAAATGTGTGAATATATTAAAAATTTTAAATTTTCTTCTTTTTTAATAGTTGGTGATTATGGAGATGATTTGTTACGTGCTGCTAAAAATTTGCATTATGTAGATTTAATCAAACCCATTGGGTTAAATGTTTTTGATATATTGAATCATGAATGCGTGATGTTAACAAAAGACACTTTAAAGCATCTTGAAGGTAGATTGTTATGATTAAATATAATAATATAATAAAATCTCCTGTAATCACAGAAAAGTCTTCTCTTTTAAGAGAGAAGTTTAATAAATACTCTTTGTATGTTTTTGTAAATGTAAATAAGCGTCAAATAAAATCGGCAATAGAGTCTTTATTTAATGTCAGAACTTCTTCTATAAATGTTATTAGAGTTAAACCTAAATATAGACGTTTCAGGGGTGTGATTGGTTGTAAAAAACAGAGAAAAAAGGTTTATTTTTCTTTGATAGATGGTCAAAAATTAGATATAATGAGCGTTTAATATGGGTATGAAATTTTTTAATCCTGTTACTCCGTCTTCTCGTGGGACTATATTAATAAGTAAAATTGGTTTATCAAAAGATAAGCCGGAGAAGTCTCTTGTATTTGGTAAGAAATCCAGTGGTGGAAGAAATAATCATGGTAGAATTACAACTCGTCACAGGGGTGGTGGTCACAAGAAGAAGTATAGAGTTATAGATTTTAAACGTAATAGAAGTGATCAGGGTGTAGTTGAGAAAATAGAGTATGATCCAAATAGAAGTGGGTTTTTAGCATTAGTATCATATAAGGAAGATGATACTAAATCTTATATATTAGCTCCTCAAGGTATGAAGCCTGGTGATGTTGTGACAGCTGGAGATGATGCTGATATTTTGCCAGGGAATTGTTTACTACTCAAGCATATACCTGTTGGTTCTTTCGTTCATAATGTTGAGCTGAAGCCAGGTAATGGTGCTGCGATTGCTAGAGCTGCTGGTTGTTATGCACAAATCGTTGGTCGTGATGGTCAATATGTTTTATTACGACTCAGGTCTGGTCAAATTAGGTTGATTTTATCTTCTTGCAAGGCTACTATTGGTGTAGTATCTAACCCTGACCATAAGAATAGAAAGTTGGGTAAAGCTGGGAGAAGTAGGTGGCTTGGGATTAGACCTACTGTACGTGGAGTTGCAATGAATCCGGTTGACCATCCTCATGGAGGTGGAGAGGGAAAAACTTCTGGCGGTCGTCATCCTGTTACTCCTTGGGGTGTTGCAACAAAAGGAAGGAAAACTAGGAAAAAAAATAAATCTAGTGATAAGTATATAAAAAAATTGAAAGGTTAATTTATGAGTAGATCTGTATGGAAACCACCTTTTTTACACCCATCTGTACTAAGATTAGTTCAGAGAGCTTTAAAAGAGGGTTCTATTAATAAGGTGATAAAAATTCATTCCAGGGCTTCTGTAATTCTTCCTAATTGTTTGGGTTTAAAGTTTGCTGTTTATAATGGTAAAGATTACATTCCTGTTAGTATTGATAATCAGAATATGATAGGTCATAAATTTGGTGAATTTTCACCTACTCGTAAATTTACTGGGCACGGTGGTGATAAAAAGGCAACAAGAAGATAGGTAATTTATATGAAAAATAGGGATATAATAGTTGAGGCTGGTTCTAGGATTTTAAGATCGACTCCTCGCAAATTGAATTTGGTTGCTGATTTAGTACGTAATAAAAAAGTTTCTTTTGCTAATGTACAATTAAGATTTTGTGAAAAAAAAGCTGCTGGTTTTATAATGAAAGTGTTGAATTCTGCAATTTCTAATGCTCAAAATAATTATGGATTGAACATTGATAATTTATATATAAAGGAAATTTTAATAGGTAAGTCCCTTACTTTGCGTAGAGTATATCCAAAAGCTATGGGTAGGGCTAATAGAATGAGTAAATTTTATAGTAATATAACTATAAAATTGAAAGAAATTGTATGATTTATAGAAATGGAAAGTTAATAAGGAAAGTGTAAAAATATGGGACAGAAGGTTAATCCTAAAGTATTTAGATTACAAGTAAATAGTAATACCTGGGATTCTGTTTGGTGTGCTACAGACGATTATAAACAGAGATTGCATCACGATCTATTTATTCGCAGTTATATAAATGAATCCTTTAAGCATGCTGGTATTTCTAAAGTAATTGTAGAGCGTACAGTTAATTTAGTGTCTGTAATAATACATTCTTCTAAGCCTGGAGTTATAATAGGTAAGAAAGGTTTAGATGTTGAGAAGATAAAGCAAAAAATAGCTAAAAAAGTAAAAAGTAGTGTCGAAGTGAATGTAGTAGGAGTTAAAAAGTCTGAAATAGATGCAGTTTTAATATCAAGGAGTATTACACATCAGCTAGAAAAAAGGATTTCATGTAGAAGAGCGATGAAAAAAGCTATTCAAAATTGTTTGAAGATGGGTGCTGAGGGTATTAAAGTAAGTTGCTCTGGGCGTCTTGGTGGAGCTGAAATAGCTCGTACTGAATGGTACAAAGAAGGTCGTTTGCCTTTACACACTTTGCGTGCTAATATAGATTATGCTTTTTGTGAAGCGAAGACTATATGTGGTATTATAGGAGTTAAAGTTTGGGTTTATGTTGGTAGTTAAGGTATATTGAAATGTTTGTTCCCAAAAAGAGTAAATATAAAAAGTCATTTAAGGGGAGAATCAAGGGTAATGCTAAGGGTGGTAGCACGCTGTCTTTTGGAGATTATGGATTAAAAGCTATGGAAGTAGGTAAGGTTCAGTCTAAGCATATTGAAACTGCAAGGCGCGTAATATCTAGAACGTTAAAACGCTCTGGTAAATTGTGGATAAGAATTTTTCCTGATACCCCGGTTAGTAAAAAGCCAGCAGATGTACGTATGGGTAAAGGGAAAGGTAGTGTTGAATTTTGGGTATTTAAAGCTAAGCCCGGTAGGGTTTTGTTTGAAATTAGTAGTGATGTTCCCATGCATTTAGCAAGATTGGCGCTTGAAAAAGCGACTGCTAAGCTTCCTATGAAGTGTAAATTTATATCTAATCATAATTGAATGGAGTTGCAATGGATATAGTTAAATTTGAATCAGAATCTTCACAAGGATTACATGAACTCCTTGTGAATTTGAGGAAAGAATTTGTTAATTTGGCTTTTCAAAAAAAGCTGGGCCAGTGCAACAATTTTTCACGTTTTAGCTTAATAAAAAAGAGCATAGCTCGTAGTCTAACTGTATTGAATAGAAGAAAGAGAGAGGGAAAAAATGCCTAAGAAGGTTTTTTGTGGTGTCGTAACTAATGCTGAGTCTGATAAGACTGTAAAGGTTTCGGTGTTACAAGTGTATAAGGATAGGTTGTATAAAAAAGTTATTAAAAAATATAAGAAGTATACAGCACATGATGAGGGTAATAGTTGCAAAAAGGGAGATAGGGTTTTAATACAGGAACATAAGCCTATTTCTGTTACTAAAAAATGGGTTGTTATCAATAGCTAAAAAGGAATAGGTATTTATATGATTCAAAAAAATACATTGTTAGAAGTAGCTGATAATTCTGGTGCGCGTGCAGTGCTTTGTATTGGCTTGTTAGGTGGTAGGAAATCTGCATCTGTAGGTGATACGATTATTATATCTACTAAGTCTATTAACCCAAAAGGTAAAGTTGAAAAAGGAAAAGTATATAAAGCAGTTGTTGTTAGAGTAAAAAATAGTGTTAAGAAATCTGATGGTTCTGTAATTCGTTTTTCTAGCAATGCTGTGGTTTTAATTAATGATCAAGGTGAACCACTTGGCACTCGGGTGTTTGGTCCAGTAAAAAAGTTATTATCTGGTTCTTTTATGAAAATAATGTCATTAGCTGATGAGGTTTTATAATGAGTGCTAAAATAAAAAGTGGTGATGATATTATAGTTTTAACTGGTAAAGATAAGAGAAAAATTGGTAAGGTAATCAAAGTTATAATACGTGATGCTAAAAAGAAAGTAGTTGTTTCTGGCGTAAATGTGTGTAAGAGACATACTAAATCAAGAGCTGGTAGTGGTGGTGGTATATTGAATAAAGAGTTAGCTATTGATGTATCCAATGTTGCAATATTGGATCCTAAGTGTAAAACTCCAACTAAAGTAGGATTTAAGATTATAGATGGTAGAAAAGTGCGTTTTGCAAAAGTTTCTGGAGAAGTGATAGATTAGGTTGATATGTTTAAACAATTGTATAAAGATAATATAGTAAAATCCTTAAAGGATAAGTTTAATTACGGCAATGTAATGCAAGTGCCTAAACTTGTCAAGGTGTGTATCAATATGGGAGTTGGAGATGCTGCTACGGACAATAAAGCGATAAATGAGCCATTTGATAATCTACATTTGATTGCTGGGCAAAAGCCTGTGTTAACCTTTGCAAAAAAATCTATTTCTGGTTTCAAAATTAGAAAAGGTGCAACGGTAGGTTGTAAAGTGACTTTGCGTAGAAATAAAATGTATGAATTCTTAGAAAGATTAATATATATTGCTTTGCCAAGGGAAAAAGATTTTAGAGGGTTTAGTGTGAAGCAATTTGATGGTCATGGTAATTTTTCCTTTGGTATCAAGGAGCATATATCATTTTTAGAAATAGACTATGATAAAATAAGTAAAATTAGAGGTATGGATATTAATATTATAACAAGTGCAGTTAGTGATAAGGAAGCAAAGGAATTATTACTGGCTCTTAAATTCCCTTTTTTTGATAATTGAGAGAAAATATATATGGCAAAAAAATCCATGATACAGAAGAATCTTCGTAGAATAAAGTTATGCGATCAGTATAGGGAGAGAAGGGAAGAATTAAAATCTATAATGAATAATAAGGATTTATCTATTGCAAAAAGGTTTGCAGCTCAAAATAAGCTGATTAAAAAATTGCCTAGAGATTCTTCTAAAATCAGAATTAGGAATAGATGCGCTTTAACTGGTAGGCCGAGAGGAGTATATAGAAAATTTGGTTTATGTAGGATTGTTTTACGTGATTTGTGTTCTTTTGGACAAGTTCCAGGGGTTACAAAATCTAGTTGGTAAATGTGATATAAGGAGTGTAATAGTGTCGTTATCTGATGGTATTGGTGATTTTTTAACAAGAATACGTAATGCTCAATTGGCAATGCATAGGGAAACAAGAGTCCTATTCTCTAAAGTGAATTCTTCTATATTGAAGATCTTAAAAGAGGAAGGGTATATTCTTAATTATGAAAAGCAAGAGAGTGATAGTGTCCCTTCGCTTGTTGTACAGTTAAAGTATTATGATAAATCACCTGTGATTAATGATATAGCTAGGGTATCAAAGCCCGGTTGTCGTTATTATTCTAAGTGTAAGGACATTTCTAAAGCATATAATGGTCTTGGAATTTTTATTATATCTACGCCGAAAGGAGTGATGACCGATTATAATGCACGTAGATTAAAAGTTGGTGGAGAAGTTTTGTGTCGTGTATTTTAAATGATAGGAGAAATGTATGTCTCGTATAGGTGCCGCACCTATCAATATTCCTGCTGATCTTTCAGTTGAATATAATAATGGTAGGGTATTAATAAGAAGTGTTAGGGTAGAAAAAGAGCTGAGCTTGTGTAGTGGCATTCTGTGTCAGATAGTTGATAATCAATTGTTACTTTCTGTTGATCAAGGCAGGGATGATTATAATAAAATAAAATCTATATGGGGCACTTATAGAAGTAATATTAATAACATGATTAACGGTATGGTTAATGGTTTTTCTGTTGATCTTGAGATTAATGGTGTAGGGTATAAAGCAGAATGTGATGATAAGTATTTGACTTTATATCTTGGTTATAGTCATAATATTAAGTATAAAGTGCCTAAAGACGTTGAGATTAAGTGTATAAAGCCAACTCATTTAGTGATTCGTGGTATGGATAAGCAAAAAGTCTATATGGTGGCTTCTGATATATGCAAAATTAGAAAATATGATCCTTATAAAGGTAAGGGTATTGTAATAAAAGGCAAATTTATGCTGCGTAAGGTTGTAAATAAAAAGAAGTAATTAAAATGAAAAGATTGTATAATTTTTTAAGTAGCTATGAAAAAAGGAAACTTCGTAATAGAGCGAAGCTCGATAAGAGGGCTGGGCGTTTACGTATATCCATATTTAAGTCTAATAAACATTTTTACGTTCAGTTGATTAACGATGCAAAAGGAACAACCCTAGCTTCTGCTTCTACTTTGGATGATAAAATTAGGAATATATGTAAAGGTAGGGTCAATGCTGAAACTATAAAACAGGTTTCTTCTTTATTGATTGAGCGTCTGCCTAGTACAAAATTGCAGCAGCGGTTCGTCTTTGATCGGGGGGCATATAAGTATACAGGATTGATTTCTCAATTTGCTGAAGCTTTAAGAAGCTCTGGATTTGAATTTTAGAAGGTTTGAAGTATGGCTGTAAAGAATTTACAAAATAATAATGATTTATCAGAACTTTTGGTTTCAGTCCGAAGGGTAACAACGGTTACTAAAGGTGGTAGAAGATTTTCATTTTCAACTTTGGTTGTTGTTGGTGATGGTAAGGGTAGGGTAGGATGTGGAATAGGTAAACACGCAGAGGTTGCTGAAGCAAGAGTGAAAGCTGTAAATGCTGCAAAGAAGTCGATGATTAGGGTGTACTTACGTGAAGGTAGAACTTTACATCATGATATTAAAGCTAAATTTTGTTCTGGTGAGATAGTTTTAAGAGCTGCAAGAACTGGAACAGGTATTATTGCTGGTGGAGCAATGAGGTCGGTTTTTGAGGTATTAGGTATAAAGGATGTGGTAGCTAAGTCTACTAGATCAAATGATCCCCATAATATTATATGTGCAGTATTTAAGGCTTTTGATGTTATGTTATCTCCTCGCCAAGTGGCAGGTAAGAGGGGTAAAAAGATTAGTGAGATAGTTGGAAATAGGTAAAGTATGAATGATGCTGTAAAATTAAATTCTGTGTTTACCAAATTATCTAAGAAAAAGAAGCCTAAATTATTAGGTAGAGGTATTGGTTGTGGTAAAGGTAAAACATCCGGTAGGGGGCATAAGGGGCAAAAAGCGAGAAGTGGCGTTTCTATAAATGGTTTTGAAGGTGGACAGCAGTCTATATATACTCGTTTACCTAAAAGAGGTTTTAAGCCTATACGCAAAAACTTATACTCTATATTTAATGTTGGTGATGTACAGTGCTTAATGGAAGCTAAAAAAATAGTCAAGGATTCTATCATAGATAAGGAGCTACTGCATAAACTAGGTTTTATCAGATCTGTTAAAAGTAAAATCAAACTTCTTAATAAGGGTAAATTAAGCGAAAAATTTGTGTTTCATGTTGATTTTGCATCAGAAGCTGCAAAAAGATCTGTAGCTTCAGTTGGTGGTAGTGTAGAAATACTATCGTAAATCATGAGCAGTAAATTTGCATTTAATAGTTTGGATTCTACGTTGTTATATAAAAGTGATTTACTAAAGCGTATATTTTTTACGCTAATGGCTTTAGTTTGTTATCGTTTAGGCACTTATGTTCCTATTCCTGGAGTTAATCTTGATATAATCAATGATATATTTCCAAAAGAGAGTTCTGGTGTTTTTGGAGTATTTAATTTATTTTCTGGTGGCGCTTTAGCTAGAATGACGATCTTGGCGTTAAACGTTATGCCATACATAGTTGCATCCATAGTTATGCAATTATTATCTTCTGCCGTTAAAGGAATCAATGAAATTAAAAATGAAGGAGAGTTAGGACGTCGAAAGATGAACTCTTATATACGCTATATGACTATAGTGTTTTGTATCTTTCAATCAATTACGATCTTAATAGGGTTAGAAAGAATGAATAGGGAAGGGGTATTAGTTGTAGTTGAACCTGGTATTATGTTTCGTACTATAGGTGTCTTTAGCCTTTTAGGTGGAACTATATTTTTAATATGGCTTGGTGAGCGGATCAGTGTGAGCGGTATAGGCAATGGTATCTCATTAATCATTTTTACTGGCATAACATCTGAATTACATAATGCTTTATCATCTCTGCTAACATTAAATAAAAATGGTAGTATGTCGTTTTTCATTACCCTTTTTGTTATAGCATTGTTTTTTTTACTGCTCCTTTTAGTCATTTTTACAGAATCTTCTTATAGAAAGGTAATTGTTCAATATCCCAAAAAACAGTTTAAAAAATTACATAATGATGATTTTACTTACATTCCATTGAAGATCAATTTATCTGGTGTAATACCAACTATTTTTGCTAACGCAATTTTATTAACGCCTATTTCAATTGCAAATTTCTATAAAGGTCATGCCATTGCTGATTTTATTTTAAACTACTTTATGGCAAATAAAGTGATGTACATTATAACTTACTTAATACTCATAGTACTTTTTAATTTTTTCTATACCAATTTTATATTTAATCCAGAGGAAAATGCTGATTTTCTTAGGAAAAATGGTGGTTTTATTCCTGGTAGAGGGCCTGGAAAACATACTTCTGATTATCTTCAAGATATAGTTTTTAAATTAACATTTATTGGGTCTGCGTATTTGGTGGTAATATGTACTATACCTGAAATTATGAGGTATCATTATGATATACCATTTATTTTTGGTGGGACGAGCTTGCTGATTATAGTTAACGTTATTACTGATACTATTATGCAAGTACAATCTTATGTTTTTTCAAATAGGTACGATAGTTGGATAAAGAAATATGAGTCTAAAACAAGGAGACTAAAGTGATTATTACAATTTTTGGTCCTCCTGGCTCTGGTAAGGGTACTCAGTCCAGTTTGTTAATAGCAAAGTATAATTTTAAATTAGTTTCAGTAGGAGATTTATTAAGGAATATTATATCTAGTGGGAGTAAATTAGGTAAAGGAATAAAGGATACTGTTGAATCTGGTAATTTAATTCAAGATGAAGTTATATGTAAATTATTGTGTGACCAGCTTGCATTAATAGATGGTGATTTTTTGTTAGATGGTTTTCCAAGAAATTTAAATCAAGCTCATTTTTTAACTCAAGTTTTGCAAAAAAGATGCAATAGGGATGTTGATCTTGTAATTGAGTTGCAGCTTGACGATAATATTGCAATTGATAGATTAAAAGATCGTCTTACTTGTTTGGATTGTAAAAGTATATATAGTATATCTTCTTTTAAAAATACTACTTGTGCTAAATGTAAAAGTACGAGATTGGAGAAGAGAATTGATGATGCTAATATGCTTGCAATTAATAAGAGGATAAGAGAATATCATTTTCAGATGAAGGGTTTGCGCGAGTATTATAAGGGCAAGTTGTTAACAATTAACGCTAATTTGAGTGTTGATAGAGTAATGCAAGAGATTGAAAGTAAAATTTCTTGTAATTTGATTTGACTATAAGTTGTTTTATGGTATAAATTAAGAGTTATTATTAATAAAGTATCGAGGTATCAGTGGCACGTATTGCAGGCATAAATGTTCCAGTGAAGAAGTGTATTCCTTTTGCATTAACTTATATACATGGTATAGGTATTACTACTGCGAATATAATTTGTCGTAGCTGTAAAATTGATGAGCGTAAGCGTGTTTCAGAATTACAAGATGAAGATATAGAGAAAATTAGTAGTTTTATTAGGCAAAAATATGTCATAGAGGGTGAGCTAAGAAAAAAAGTGGCTATGGATATAAAATCTTTAATGGAAATCGGTTGCTATAGAGGATTAAGGCATAGAAAAGGTTTGCCTGTGAGGGGACAAAGAACCCATACTAATGCTAAAACTCGTAAAGGCAGATCTAAATTGCCTATTGCTGGGAAAAAATAAAATTTGTTATTATCGTGAGTTTTTATGAAAAAAGTTAAAACGGTTGGTAAGAATACAAAAAGGTTTATTACTGGTATTGTCCATATTCGTGCAACTTTTAATAATACTTTTGTAAATGTGACTGATGTTTGTGGTAATACGCTTTACCAAACTTCTGTTGGTGCATGTGGTTTTTCTGGTTCGAGAAAATCCACACCTTATGCTGCAGGTAAGGTTGCCGATTCTGCTGCGAAGAAAGTAATAGAGAGATTTGGTATGAAGGTTGTTTCTGTAATAATTCGTGGTCCTGGTTTTGGTGCAGAAGCTGCAGTTAAAGCACTTCGGAATTGTGGATTGACTGTCACTTCAATTGCAGATAAAACGGCGATACCTCATAATGGTTGTAGATTAAGGAAAAAAAGAAGAGTATAGGATATTTGGAAGGTTTTTGTATGTATTATAGTGATAGTGTTTCTTTCTGTGGAAATTTAGATAGATTAACTAAGCCTAATGCGATTAAGGTAATATCAGGTGATTCAAGTAAAAAAGGTGATATAGTTCTAGAACCTTTGGAAAGTGGTTTTGCTTTAACGTTGGGTCATGCATTAAGGCGTGTAATGTTGTCTTCTCTTCGCGGTAGTGCTGTTTATGGAATAAAAATTGAAGGCGTGAATCATGAATTTACTTCGATCCAAGGAGTTAGGGAAGACATAACTGATATAGCATTAAATATGGGCATGTTGAGATGTAAGCTAAATAACACGTCTAATAAGTGCTTAAATTTGAGCGCTAAAGGGCCTTGTCAAGTATTAGCTGGAATGATAGAAACTGATGACCAGTGCTCTATTGTTAATAAAGATTTGGTGATATGTACACTAGGTCAAGATGTGGAGCTTAACATTACTATATATGTTGCTAGTGGAAAAGGTTATCTTTCTGTAAATAAATATAAAGAAAATAAATTTTTAAAGTCTATGAATGAACAAGATTTAATTGGTTTTATTCCAGTTAATGCTTTATATAGTCCTGTTGAGAGGGTTTCGTATAGAGTAGAGAATAGTCGTGTTGGTCAAGTTACTGATAAAGATAAGCTGATATTGTCAATTGAAACTGATGGTACAATCTCTCCAAGTCAAGCTGTTGACTATGCTGCAAGAATATTACAGGAGCAATTTCAGCCTTTTATTAGTTCTGATATGAGTTATAAAAAATCGCAAGTTTCTTTGTCTGGTGGTGCTAAAGATTTGGGCTATGATCCTGTTCTATTGCGTAAAGTAGATGAAATGGAATTATCTGTTAGATCTCATAACTGTCTGAAAAATGAAAATATCACTTATATAGGTGATCTTGTGCAAAAGACGGAAGTTGAAATGTTAAGAACTGCTAATTTTGGCCGAAAGTCTTTGAATGAAATCAAGGCAATTTTAAATAATTCAGGTTTGTCTTTGGGTATGAATATACCAAATTGGCCGCCTAAGGATATAGAGGAACTGGCTAAACAACATACTGATGAGGATTAGGTAGTATATGAAACATGGAATAAAGAAAAATAAACTGTCTCGTTGTACCGAGCATAGGTTATCAATGTTAAAGAATCTATCTATCTCGTTAATTAATCATGAGCAGATTGTAACTACTTTACCAAAGGCTAAAGCACTTCGTCCATATGTGGAAAAGTTTATTACAATTGCTAAGAATAACGATTCTTTACATGGTAGAAGGCTTTTGCTTTCACGTCTTCATAATAGTAAGTTAGTAGTTGATAAATTATTAAGCGTTCTAGCTAATCGTTATCAAGACCGTAAAGGTGGATATTCTAGAATAATAAAATTTGGTACTCGAAAGGGTGATTGCGCTCCAATGGCAGTGATAGAGCTAGTTGATAGAGATATTTCAGCAAAAGGTGAGATTTATAGTAAAAATAAAAAAGGAAGCAAAGTAGTTACACAAAGCTAATTATTCTTTTTATGGTAAGTAGGTTACGCTATTTTGTAGGTTACTTTGGAGAATTGTTAGTTTCGATATATTTAAAGCTGAAATTCTATAATGTTATAAAACGTCGCTTCCGTTGTAAGTTGGGTGAAATTGACTTAATTGTATCTAAAAAAAAGGAGCTGATTTTTATAGAAGTTAAAACAAGTTTATTTGGAAAAGAATTACCGATATCTCATTTTCAGTGTCAGTCTATTATAAATTCTTCTAAATATTTCTTAAGTAAAAATCTTGATTTTTTAGATTATTCAGTCAGATATGATTTATGTTTTCTTTCCTTAAGGAGAAGACCTATTTATATAAAAAATGCTTGGATTGAGGAATGGTAGCTTAAATAACTTAGATTTACTAGAATAGGTAATTTAATATGAAAAACAATAATTTAGTTTCATCTTATGCTAGAGCACTGTTTCATGTCTCAGGAAGCAGATTAGGTATTATAAGAAAAGAAGTAGAATTTTTGTTAGCTTTTTTTAAAGATCAAGATGTTTTTGTGTATCTATCTCATCCTATGGTTTCTCTTTTGCACAAAAAAGAAGCGATACTTTCTATAAATGAGAACTTGAGTGAAAACTTAGTCAAATTTATTATGGTTACACTTGCAAACAAGCGCTCCCGTTTATTAATCCTTATATTAGAAAAATTCTTAAATCTTGTAAGGGAAAGTGAAAACGAATTGGAAATTACTATAAAATCAGCAGAGGTTTTAAAGAAACCTGATATAAAAATAATTACTGAATCTTTGAACTTTCTTGGTAAAATAATAAAAGTCAGTAATGTGGTTGATCCTTCTATACTAGGTGGCTTCGTAGTTAGGTATGGTTTTAACTTGATTGATGCTTCGCTTAAGAGTTATTTGGATAGATTGGTTGATTTGAGTAAAATGGAAATGTTGAAAATAAGGAATTATATATGAAGAATAGCATAAATGCCTCTGAAGTAGTAAACATAATAAAAGAGAAGGTTGAGACATTTGATAATCCTATAAAACGAGAAAATATAGGTGAAGTAATTTCAGTAACGGATGGTATCACATTGGTCTATGGGCTGGAAAAAGCAAAGTTTGGTGAAAAGGTATCTTTTGCAAGCGGTGTAGAAGGAATAGTTCTTGATTTAGATCATGATACAGCTGGAATAGTTGTGCTTGGCAATGACCGTGATGTAAAAGAAGGGGACGTTGTAAAATGTAGTGGTGATGTTGTACAGGTGCCTGTAGGTCATGAATTATTAGGGAGAGTTGTAAATGCATTAGGCGATCCTATAGACGATGGCGGAGAAATTAGAGCCAAGAACAAAATGTATATAGAATCTAAAGCGCCAGGTATTATTGACCGTAAATCTGTGCATGAACCTCTGCAGACAGGAATTAAAATTATAGATTTGTTGATTCCTATAGGTAGAGGGCAACGTGAATTAATTATTGGCGATAGACAAATTGGTAAAACCACTATTGCGATTGATACTATTATCAATCAGAAGAAGATTAATGATGAGGTAAACGAAAATCAAAAAATTTACTGTGTTTATGTTGCTATTGGACAAAAAATTTCGACGGTAGCAAAAGTGGTGAATAAGCTAAAAGAAAGTGGAGCATTAGAGTATACAACCGTAGTTGTGGCTAGCGCATCTGACTGCGCGCCTATGCAATTTTTAGCACCTTATACCGGTTGCACTATTGGAGAATTTTTCCGTGATAATGGAATGCATTGCTTGGTGGTATATGATGATTTATCTAAGCATGCTGTGGCATATAGGCAGATGTCCTTATTGCTCAGACGTCCTCCTGGTCGTGAAGCTTATCCTGGAGATATATTCTATGTACACTCTCGCTTGCTTGAAAGAGCTGCCAAAATGTCTGATGAAAAAGGACAGGGATCTTTGACTGCTTTGCCGATTATTGAGACTCAGGCTGGTGATGTATCTGCATATGTTCCAACTAATGTGATTTCAATTACCGATGGACAAATTTTTCTTGAGTCTGAATTGTTTCACAAAGGATTTCGCCCTGCAGTGAATATAGGTTTATCGGTTTCTCGGGTTGGCTCTGCTGCACAATTGAAATCTGTGAAAAAAGTTGCTGGTTCTATAAAGCTGAGTTTGGCCCAATATAGAGAACTAGAAGACTTTGCTAAATTTGGTTCTGATCTTGATGCTACTGTTCAATTGTCCTTAAACAAAGGTAAATACCTTATTGAATTATTAAAGCAAAAACAGTATTCACCTATGCAAATAGAAGAGCAAGTATTGCTTATGTATATCTTTTCTAATCTGTATGGTCAATTAAATAAGGTACAGGTGAGCAACATCAATAGGTTCGAGTGTGATCTTATCAATTATTTTCAAACTGTTCACCCTGGAGTTTTAAAAAAGTTGTCGGGTGACATGAATGATGATATAAAAGATGATATTCTTGGTATTGTGAGTGATTTTGTCACTCAATTTAATTGCGTTTAGGTGGTGATTATGACTTCATCCATTATTAACAAATTTCCTATTACAAGGGAAGGTTTTGAGAGTATGCAAGTCGAACTTGAGAAATTAAAGGAAGAAAAACCTTCTATCATACAGGCTATTTCTGATGCTCGTGATCAAGGCGATTTATCCGAAAATGCAGAATATCATGCAGCACGGGAGAGATTAAGTTTTATTGAAGGCCGTATAATTGAGGTAGAAAGTAAACTTTCACATGCAGAAGTGATAGAAGTAAAAAATTTGTCTGGTGATACAGTAATGTTTGGTGCAACTGTTACGGTAAGCATGTTAAACGATGATAACAGTGAAATTGAATATGTTTATAAGATTGTAGGTGGATATGAAGCTGATGCTTCAAAGCAGTTGATCTCTACGGATTCACCACTCGGTAGTGCTTTAATTGGCAAAAAAGTTGGTGAGTATGTGGAAGTGATAGTGCCAAATGGAGAGAAATTGTATAAAATAGTTAAGATTGAGTTTAAGTAAATCATGGTACAAGTAACTTATCCTTCAATTAGTCTACCCGGTATTTCTTCTGTGGAAGATGTATTGAGGGATGCTAGTTCTGGTAAATTATTCATTTTAGTTGACGATGAAAACAGAGAGAATGAAGGTGATTTGGTTATTTTAGCTGAAAAGGTGAAACCAGAACATATTGCTTTTATGGTTAGGTATGGCACTGGTATTGTGTTTTTAGCTATGACAAAGTTTTACATGAATAAACTTAACCTTGAATTTATGAAGAGAAGTAATGTAGATGAAGCACTTATTCCTCACACTGCATTTACTACGTCAGTCGATGCTCGTTATGGTATTACAACGGGTGTTTCTGCTCATGATAGAACGCATACGATACTTACCGCTATTGATGGAAAAAGTACTAAGGATGATATTATTACTCCTGGTCATGTTTTTCCTATTATTGCAAGTGAGGGCGGGGTTTTAGCACGCAACGGTCATACTGAGGCAAGTGTTGAGATAGCAAAATTGGTTGGATCTAGTCATGCGGCTGTAGGGTGTGAATTAGTGAATGATGATGGCTCTATGATGCGCTTACCCCAGTTGCTTGAATTTGCTGAACAACACAAAATTAAGTTAACTACCATTGATAAACTTATCAGTTACGTTCAAAATTTAAACTAGCGTTTATAAATTCGTATAGTTTAAATGTTAAAATGTAAAATTCCTAAAAGTTATACAAACAAGGAACTTCCATGTCTAAGCTTTTTGTTTTACTATTTTTTTTCGTATACTGTAATAGCGCTTACTCTGTTAGTATTATTAGAGATAGTGAAGTGGAAGCGGTAGTGAAGGATCTAGCGCAACCTTTATTTTCTGCTGCGGGTATTGATAATGATAAAATAAAAGTTTTTATAGTTGATGATAGATCGATTAATGCTTTTGTAATTAACAATAATAGCATTTTCATTCATTTAGGGCTTTTACAATATTCGACTGAACCTTATGTCTTACTTGGTATATTAGCACATGAAATTGCTCATATATCTGCTGGTCATGTATTACAAATGAGTAGTGCTGTAGGTTATTTTCAATCAATAGCAATGGTTAGTTATATGGTAGGATTAGTTTCTAGTATTGTCATTAACCCTCAGGTTGCGAGTGCAATCTTGCTTAGTGGTGTAACGCTTAGTTCAAGGTTGTTTTTTAACTATTCTCAAGAGCAAGAGAGTGTAGCAGATAGCTATGCTTTAAGATACCTAGATGAATCTGGCTATGATAATTTGGGTATGAAAGAGATTTTTGACTATTTTAAGAGTATTGAGCATGAAAACACTGAAGAGTATTTCCGCACTCACCCACTTAGTGATAAGCGTATATTTGCTGTACAGAATTATAAGGTTAAAAACAATATAAAACCAATCCTTGCAGATAAATTGCTGAAGTTTGAGCGTATGCTTGCAAAGCTAGACTCTTTCTTTGCTCCTATTCATGTGTTATCTAGTAAATATGAAGGTAGTTCTAAGTATGTAAATGCTGTAATTCACTATAGGCAAGGAAAGATAGAAGAGGCTATTACTAAAGTTAATTCATTGATTCAAGAGTCACGCAATGATCCTTATTTATATGAATTAAAAGCGGAGATGTTATACAAAGCTGGAAATTTAAGTGAAGCAATAAAAATGTATGAAGAATCACTTAGATATTTATCTGAGAAGAATAACTATTTAGTGAAACTTGCGTTATCTCATACTTTATTATTACACGGTGAAATAGAGAAGGCAATTTTTTACCTAGAGCAGGTTGCAAACGTAGAAACAAATAACGCCTTTGTCTGGAAGTATTTAAGTATTGCATATAAACGTAGCGCTGATATGGCAATGTATTATTTTGCTTTGACGAAAAAGGCTTGTATTGAAGGTAATTTAGAGAAATTTATGAAGTACGCTGAGTTAGCTATTAAAACTTTACCGAAAGATAGCTCTTGCTTGCTGCAAATTGAGGATATGAAGGAACAATACACACAAAAACACACTTATTTTTAGGTTATTTCCCGCACTTATCCAACATATCTTTTACTTCAGTACTTATATTGGGTATAATTTTCATTATAATCGTTTTGGCGCCAAAAAATACACCACAAAACATACCCAAGGCAAAGAGAGCTGGCCATGGCATTCTACCAAATATTGCAAGCAAAGCTGCACCTATTATGACTACAGTCATAAGTGGCCCACCTATTCCCCAAATATAACCAATAATATTGCATATTACTTGGGCAGTTGTATCATCTATATTATCAGCAGCATTTGCGTAATCTGAAAAAGAGAGAAACAGCACTATACATAAAGCATTAAAAAGTTTTTTTATTATATAACTCATTCTTTTGCCTCCAAGTAATAAACTAGTGTGAATCTAAATTTATATATATTTATTTTAAGGTAAAACTCATAGTTTGTCCATAAATAAGTGTTGCTACATAAATAGCCCACCATTGATGTTAAGCACATGCCCCGTTATATATCTTGCTTCGTCGCTTGCTAAAAACAATACTCCTGCTGCTATTTCTTCTCCTGTTCCCATTCTTTGCATTGGAATATTATCTAATATTTTTTCTTTTTGTTTTTCATTTAAAACTTCAGTCATCTTAGTATCTATAAACCCAGGAGCAATGCAATTTACTGTTACACCGCGACTTGCAACTTCTTTTGCTATAGATTTGCTCATAGCTATTATTCCAGCTTTTGATGCTGCATAATTTACTTGCCCGGCATTGCCTGTTAAACCTACTATTGAGGAAAGATTTATAATTCTTCCCCAGTTGTTTTTAATTAATTTTCTGCATGCTTCTCTATTTAGTTTAAATGTAGAGTTCAAATTAATATCAATTACCTTTTGCCATGCTTCATCTGTCATTCTCAACAATAAGCTGTCTTGTGTAATTCCTGCATTGCATATGAGTCCATCAAAGCCTTTCATCAACTCACTTGCTTTATTTATTAGTTGATTTACCTCTTCAGGATTTGATAAGTCGCAAGGAAGTACGTGAATGTTTTTTTCATATTTTTTAGCAACTTCTTCGAGTACTTCTTTTTTTGTACTAGAAATACATAAAGTTGCTCTGGCCTTATGCATAATTTCTACAATTGCCTGGCCTATTCCGCCTGATGCACCAGTAATCAGAAATTTCTTATTCTCTAATCCAAACATAATAATTTTTATTTGTTCCAGCTCTTAACAGAATATTAAAAGACTTGCAATAGATTTTTTTCATAACTTTCATTTAATAGAAGCTTCTTGACAAATCTTGTATTTATTGGCGAAATTATGTCGGCTGAATGCCTTTTTTATTTTTTCTACATTCGGCCAGATCGCGCTTATTTTAAGAGTTAGCACATTATCAATTACAGTAATAAAATTAGCACCATGTGGATTCTTTTGCCTTTTTTTGATTGGTAAATTTCTTAACACTTATAGCTAAAGTAATTTAAGAGAGCCAGCGCGTGACTAGTTCTTATTACTTGATCAGTCTTCTGGATCCCAGTGTCTGGGCACTGGGATGACAGGAGTGTGAGATAAGGCTACATTCATACTCCAACAGGTATGACGGTGTCATTCCAGCACTTGATGCTGGAATCCAGAAGTCTTTACTACAAATAAGCATATTGAGCACAAAATTATGCTAAAACACAACGTTTTTGGTGAGATTATGGACAAACTGGATTCTAGCGTCATGCGCTGGAATGACATCATAGAGGTCGTTGAGATGACAGAAAAGAGTACTGGAATGAAAGGAAAAGGGACTATTTAATGTATTAGCTCTGCTGAATTTTACAAAATTTATTACTCCTGCCTGACAAATTTATTAGAATAGTATGTATATTAGTGAAAATCCGAAGAAAATGCAAGAAAAGTTAATATATTACTTTAGCCAAAGCAACTGTGAAGGCAATGCAGCAATGAGAAATCTACTAGGAGGGAAGGGAGCAAATCTGGCAGAGATGTGTAACATTGGCATTCCTGTTCCACCTGGTTTTACAATTTCCACTGCTGTTTGTCAGGCCTATTGTCAAGATAATGAATTGTCTTGTGATCTACGTAACGAGATAAAAAACTACATGATGATGCTCGAAAATGACATCGGTTGTAAATTTGGGGATTTAAATAATCCCTTATTAGTTTCCATACGCTCTGGTAGTGTTAGTTCAATGCCGGGCATGCTTGATACTATTTTAAATGTTGGTCTAAATGATGAAACCGTTGTTGGGCTTGCAAAAAAAAGTGGCGAACGTTTTACTTACGATAGCTACTGCCGTTTCATCATGATGTACTCCAATGTTGTACTACAGCTTGATCATCACCTATTTCAAGATGTTATTGATAATGAGCAGCAAAAGAGTGGAGCAAAAAGCTTAGCTGATCTTGATGTTGATGTTTTAAAGAGAATTGTTAACGATTTTAAAAAGATAGTATATGAAAAAACCGAGAAACATTTTCCGCAGAACGTTGAAGAGCAATTGTTAAACTCAGTTAATGCAGTATTTGCCTCTTGGAAAAATGATAGGGCTGTTTCCTATAGAAGAATACATAATATTCCTGAAAACCTTGGAACTGCAGTTAATGTACAAGCAATGGTTTTTGGTAATTTAAATGATAATTCTGCAACCGGCGTGATATTTACACGTAATCCTTCAACTGGAGAAAAAAAGCTTTTTGGTGAGTTTTTAGTTAATGCTCAGGGTGAGGATGTGGTTTCTGGTGTTTATACTCCTATGCCAATTGACGGGGAGCAAGAAAGTACCATGGAGAAGTTGCTACCAAGTGTTTACCGAGAATTATGCGCGATATGTGAAAAACTTGAAAGTCATAATAAGGACATGCAGGATATCGAATTTACTGTACAGGACGGTAAGTTATGGATTTTGCAGACTAGGTCTGGCAAGCGCACAGCCGAAGCTGCTATTCGCATAATAGTTGATATGGTAAACGAAGGAGTGATTACAAAAGAGGAAGGAATATTGAGAATTGATCCAAAAACTTTTGACAATTTATTGCATCCAGTTCTTGATGTTAAAATCGATCAAGAAGTAATAGGCAAAGGACTGCCAGCTTCTCCAGGTGTTGCTTCTGGATATGTAGTATTCAGTGCAAGTGATGCTGAAAAAGCTGCAGAGCAGGGCAAAAAAGTAATTTTGGTAAGATCAGAGACGAGCCCTGAAGATATTAATGGAATGAATGCTGCAAGTGGAATAGTAACAGCGCGAGGAGGTATGACCTCGCATGCCGCTGTTGTAACTCGTGGAATGGGTAAACCATGTATTTGTAGTCTAAATGGACTTTATATTGATAAAGATGAAAAATTTCTTTCTATGGGGGATATAAAAGTAAATAAAGGTGAATCAATCACCATCAATGGAGGAACAGGAGAGGTTATGCTTGGTATTCTCCCTACAATTTTGCCTGAATTATCTCAAGAGTTCAAAACGATAATTAACTGGGTAGATAAAGTCAAAACAGTGAAGGTGAGAGCGAACGCTGATACTCCAAAAGATGCAAAAATTGCAAAAGGATTCGGTGCAGAAGGTATAGGCTTATGTCGCACAGAACATATGTTTTTTGCTAGTGATAGGATCGAATTCATTCAAAAATTGATAATAGCTGATGATGAAAATGAAAGGGCAAGTGCATTAAATAAACTCGAAGAAATGCAAAAGTCTGATTTCAAAGAAATGTTTTTTATTATGGAGGGCAAGGAAGTCACTATACGATTACTTGATCCACCTCTACATGAGTTTTTACCTCATGATCAATCCATTATAGAAAAAATCGCCAGATCACTGAATAAGTCAGTTGAATCGGTAAAAAATAAAATAGTACAGTTATCAGAAAAAAATCCAATGCTTGGCCATCGAGGGTGTAGGCTTGCTATTTCTCATCCTGAAATATATAAAATGCAGATTAGGGCAATACTCAGTGCTGCAAGTGAATTAAGGAAAGAAAAGAAGATAGAAGTGAAACCTGAAATCATGATTCCTTTTATCATGAGCGAGAAAGAGTTTGTTCTGATATGCGAGTTAGTAAAGAAAGAAGCTAAAAATTTCGATGTGAATTATTCAATCGGAACAATGATAGAACTGCCAAGAGCAGCACTTATTGCTGACAAACTCGCAAAACACGCAGAATTTTTTAGTTTTGGCACTAATGATTTAACACAAACAACTATGGGACTTTCACGAGATGATTCAGTTAATTTCCTCGATTCTTATAAGGAAAGCAACATCTTCAAAAACGATCCCTTTGAGGTGCTAGATGTCGAAGGGGTAGGGGAATTAATCAGAATAGCTATCGAAAGGGGCAAAAAAACCAGAAAAGAAATTAAACTTGGTATATGTGGAGAGCATGGAGCGAATCCACAGTCCATAGAGTTTTTCATCAAATCAGGGGTTGATTATGTGTCATGCTCGCCCTATAGAGTACCGGTTGCAAAATTAGTGGCAGCACAGCTTAGCATAAGTTTGTTGGGCAGCACAACTGTACGAACATAGATTTCGCTAACAAGTAGCGGAATGATGATTTTTCAAATTGTCGATAAATCTAAGTCAGTTTAGCTATTTTGCTGCTACTTTTTTCTTAATATCTTAAGAAAGACTGATTTTTTGTTTAAAATAATATAAGATAAAATAATAGTGAGTTAGGTAAAAATGTCAGTATCAAAAGAACGTAAGGAATATTTACTAGAAAAGTTTAAATATGCTGCCAAAGAATTTGGCAAATCTGGTACAAAGTCCAATTATCTAGCAGTACCAAAGGAACAGCAACTCTCTATTGATTTAGGTAATAGAAAGGTTTTTGGTATCATAAATAAGATTCTGTATTGGATAGAGAATAATTTTACTTATTTTTTTCCACGATATAATTTGTTTCCAGAAGTTGGAGTTGAAGGAAGAAAAATTCCTGGAACTAATACAAGGGTTAAGTATTTTACTCCAGATGACCAAGCAGAGTATACTAAAATTCCTTATAAAGGAAAATTATACGTGGACTTAATGCCAGAAGTGGAAGGTAATAAGTTAAAAGGCTTTAAAGGCAAACTATATGATACAACTGATAAAATTAGTAAGGGTAAAAAAGGTTGTGTAGCTTATGTTATCACGCTTGATGGAAAATTAGTAACTCATGAACATATTAATGTTAACAAAAGCGAATGGGCTTATCGTCATTCAACTCTTGCAGGTGGTAGGCCAGTTTTATGTTCTGGTTTAATGAAAGTGGTAAATGGTAAAATAACTTATATAGACAATAATAGCGGGCATTATAAACCAGAATCAGCAAACTTATACAATGCAGTGAAAAAGTTAGAAGGTCTATTTTCGAAAGATGCAAAAGTTGTTTGCCTACCATATTGGATTAGCTTGAAAAAACAAATTCCGCTTATACGCAAAATTAATCTAGCCAAACGAGAACCTGTAGAGAAATTCTTGGAAAGGATGGAGAAAAAAGGGAAAGATGGATTGACTCAATATGAAAGACATTTTGAAAAGATAAAGGAATTTAATGAGCAGTATGAACAAAAATTGCTTCTTGCAAACTATAAGTCACCTACAAATGAACTGTCCTACAAACCAACTATACATAAAAAACACAGATTGAAATACTCTGAATATATTAACTTACACCTTAATTTTTTGAAAGAGTTTGATGAAAATCCTGAAGTGCAAAAAATAGCAATAGAACATTCAATAAGAAGGGTTATTGGAGCAAATTATGGCCATAAACCTACAGTTGCGCTTGCTAAGGCACAGGTAATAGATAAAGATGGAAAGCTGCAAGAAACGGACGAAATAGTAGGTATAAATGTTGCTTTTCACCATGAGAATGATCGTGATGGCTTTGCTAAACTTCTAGATTTTAAAAAGTATAGCTATATTTGTCATTTGCAAAATAAAGATAGAGCTGTTATGGAAAAATTAATGCCTAATAAATGGGTAGCTTTTATGAGTACAGACCAGGCTAACAAGTTTGTAAAGGATACTTTACAAATTAAAATTGATAGTGTTGAACAATTGGGTGCCCGTTTAGTGAAGAGCTAAACTCTATTAAATATATGCTAATATATCTACTCATCAGGGTGGCAAAATAGGTAGATGAGAGAAATACAACTAAATGTTGTCATGAAAGTAGCTCCTTTGTTGTCATGCCAGTGCTCAGACACTGGCATCCAGTTAAATTTACGGAGTATAATGGATTCGAGTGTCTGCTACTTGAATGACAAGCAAAGGCTACTCGGATGACAAGAAAGGGAGCACCGAAAATAAATAGGTGTCATCCCAGTGCGTGACACTGGGATCAAGGAATTCTGAGTTTTTGAAAAGATTATGGATTCCAGTGTCACGCACTGGGATGACACCCTTTTAGTTGCTGTACGCACATTGTGGTACAACAGACCAAGATGGAGTTAATAGGGTCTCCTCTTCCTGAAAATACGGAAAGTCAGTAAAAAAAATCAGGCATTAGCACTTCAGCTCTGCAGTTGAGTCAATATGAGAGAGTAAGTCTACAAAAGTAGACTTACTAATTGAACTTTGATCCTTTATTTTACTATAGAACAGCACTGAATCTGCGGGATCATAGAATTTATTTCCAATCTCTCTGAATGTACTACTTATATCAATAGGTGTCGACTCTTCTTGTGAATCAGATTTAAATAAGCCATGAGTATCTTTCAGACGACAGTACCACTTGCAATTATTTCGCTCTGCTGTTACCCACCCTGGGGACTTTTCTTCACATTCTCTATAGCAATCATGAAGTGCCTTCCATTAAAATGGAGGGTTTAGTATAGGGTTTGTCATAATATACTCCTTAATTATAAAACTAATAGCACGTTAGTACTTATATGCTAATATAATGTTAATTCTTATATTGACATAATAACTTTTCGGATAAGGTTTCTTAATTAAAAATTTCATTTTGGCAAACTTACTTATTGTAGGAAAATTTGCTTACGTAAAACTGTTTATAGAGTGACAATAGATGTATTATACTTATACTTCTGATATTTGAAAATTTATGCAGTTATTTCTAACAAGATTGGTCAATAAATTTTACTGTTTAAGGATGAGAAACAAAGTAATCATCGTTTTCAGTATTGCTCTTATTCTACTGTTTTTTATCAACAATACATTTTTAAAAAAAGATCAGGCGGTTCATAGTGATAATCCAATTAGTAGTTTTTCAGTAAAAACTCAGGATTATACTCCACAAAATCGCACTGTATATTTAAATTTTTCTGGTACAGTAAATCCCTTGCATAGGGCAAGCCTTGTCTCAAGAACAAGTGGTCAAGTTATTGCTATTTATTTGTCTGATGGTGAAAAAGTAAAAAGAGGCGATGTAATTTTAAAGATAGAAGATTATGACAGAGTTGCACAAGTTGAGAAAGCCAAAGCTTTATTAAATCAGCGTGAAATTGAGTATGATTCCTCTCGAAAATTGAATAAAAAAGGCTATGGAGCACAGATAAGAGTGGAATCAGCTTTTACTGCATTGCAGAGTGCAAAAGCTGACCTAAAAAGGCTAGAATTGGATTTAGAAAACACTGCGATTAAATCTCCTATTGATGGTTATATAGATAAGATCAACGTAAATGAAGGGGATTTTGTTAATCTTGGACATAAGATAAATGACATAGTTAATTTTAATCAGGTTCTTGTGGTGTTATATGTTTCAGAAAATGAAGTAAATAAAATAAAGCTAGGTAGCACAGCGCAAATTAATTTGCTAGACGGAAGGGAATTAGTAGGTGAAGTGAGTTTTATTAGTAAAATTGCTGAGCCTAAAACTGGATCTTATAGAGTGGAGGTAAAGGTAACTGATAATGAGATTATATCTTTGCAAGGACTGACTGCTAGTGTAAGCCTCCCTTCAGGTGAAAGATTTGCATATAAAATTCCTTCTTCGGCCTTAAGCTTAAATGACGATGGTATTCTTGGAATAAAGATTGTTGATGATAATAATTATGTAGTATTTACAGCAATAGAAATTGTTGATTATGAAGACGATGGAGTTTGGGTAGTCGCAAATAATGAAAGTAAGCCTATAAAGCTAATAACATTGGGTCATCTATTTGTGAAGCCTGGTGATAAGGTATAACTCGAATGTAACATGACACCAAATGAGCTACTCGCATTTTTGAGGTATAAATCACAATATTTGTACAGTTGTGTGTGTGCTACTAAAAGGGTGTCATTCAAGTAGCTGACACTGAAATCCAGAAAAGAAGGCAGTGTCTGGACACTGACACTATGTTTTTATTTTGCCACTCTGCTGTGTAAACTTACTCGGCAATAACCTTTTTTTCTTTTAACAAATTTTGTAATTCACCGTTTTCATACATCTCACGGATTATGTCACAGCCACCAATAAACTCTCCCTTTATATATATTTGTGGAATTGTTGGCCAATCAGAAAAACTTTTTATGGACTGACGTATTTCATCATTCTCAAGTACGTTGATGCATTTAAACTTTACATTCAATTTTTTGAGAATTGACACGACGAGCCCAGAGAATCCGCATTGAGGAAAGTCAGAGGTGCCTTTCATATACAGCACTACATCATTTTCTGCTATGTCTTTTTTTATTTGTTCAAAGTTGTTCATAAATATCACCTTAATTTTAAGTGCTAGTTTCTAGTTGCAATGCATGTATAGACTGATCTTTGAGAGCTTTATATACCATTCTATGTTGTTCTATTTTTGTCTTTCCAGAAAAACACTTGGAAGTTATTTTTAGATGGTAATGATCATCATCTCCAGCAAGGTCCTTAATCTTTATATCAGCATCAGGAAATGATTGTTTGATAATTTTCTCTAACTCGTGAATTGTAATAGTCATCAGTTTATTTTAATTATAAGTCTAAAATACGCAATTAATTATTGTGAAGACAATAGATTCAGCGTGCTTAGAGCACTAGCAAGACGAGATTTTAATTGGCTTTCATACTTATTCCAGTTCTCTATTTCCTTTCTTGCCACACCTGAAGTAACTGCAGCTTTTGCAACAGCAGGAGATACTATAGAAATTAATCTTGGATCAAATGGAGTAGGTATTATATATTCACGTCCATAGCTCATTTTACGACCGTCATAGGCTGCAGATATCTCATTTGGCACTGATTCGCGGGCAAGCTTTGCTATTGCATCTGCAGCAGCAATTTTCATTTCATCATTTATTGTCGTTGCATGTACGTCGAGTGCTCCTCTGAATATGTAAGGAAATCCCATTACGTTATTGACTTGGTTGTTATAGTCTGACCTACCAGTTGCAATTATTGCATCTGGCCTTACAGATTTTGCAAATTCAGGCCTTACTTCTGGATCAGGGTTAGCAAGAGCAAAAATGATCGGGTCTTTACCCATGCTTTTTAACATCTCTTCGCTAAGCACATCCTTTGCGGATAGTCCGATGAATATATCAGCGCCTTTTATGGCATCAAGTAGAGAACGTTCTTTAGTGTCAATTGCATATTTTTCCTTCCACTCATTCATATCCTCTTTTCTGTCTTTGTGTATTACTCCTTGTTTGTCACATAGTACTATGTTCTTAGCACCCATAGACTTCAGTATTTCCAAACACGCAATACCAGCTGCTCCAGCACCATTCATGATGATCTTGACATTCTCTAATTTCTTTCCAGCAATATCGAGGGCATTTTCTATACCAGCTGCAACAACTACTGCAGTTCCATGTTGATCATCATGAAAAACCGGAATATCCATCAATTCATTTAGACGTTTTTCTATTATGAAACAATCAGGAGATTTTATATCTTCTAAATTTATTCCCCCCCAACTTGGACCAAGATACCTTACTGCATTGATGAAATCTTCTATGTTTTCTGTGTCAACTTCTATATCAATTGCATCAATGTCAGCAAAACGCTTAAATAAAACAGCTTTGCCTTCCATGACGGGTTTTGAAGCAAGAGGACCGATATTGCCAAGTCCCAGCACTGCGGTGCCATTTGAAATGACAGCCACATAATTGCTTTTTGCCGTGTAATCATAAACAGCTTTAGGATTTTTAGCTATTGCAAGGCATGGGGCTGCAACACCAGGGGAATAAGCAAGTGATAGGTCATGCTGTGTGGATAAGGGTTTTGTTGGTATAACCGATACCTTACCAGGTTTACCACTTTTATTATGGTACTTAAGTGCTTCTTGTTTTGTGGTGTTATCTAAATCATTATTCATGCTTTGAGCTTATTGTTAGTAATTTTTTAAGTATATGGGGTTTTTATGAATGTTCAACTATTAGCTTGTGAATTCTGCTGTACTTCTGTATAAGTTTATCTACCAATAGTGTGACTTACATGCTTAAGAAAAACGTGCCTAATTTGCTAACAATTTCTCGTGCGCTCGCGATACCGGCAATAATATCAAGCTTTTATATAGAAAGTAAATATGCAAGTCTAATAACAATATTGATCTTTATGTTTGCGTGCATTACAGATTTTTTTGATGGTTATTTAGCACGTGCATGGAAAGTCCAATCGAATTTTGGCAAGTTATTTGATCCAATTGCCGACAAGTTAGTAGTAGCTTCAACAATAATCATGCTAGTTTATAAGCACAAGATAGATGATATTACAATTATACCGTCAGTTATAATTGTTTGTAGGGAGATATTAGTTTCAGGTATGCGGGAGTTTTTGATAGCTACAAACGTTAGCCTACCTGTGAGTAAGGCTGGAAAAATTAAAACATTTTTGCAGATGATTGCTGTGGTAGCGCTAATAATGAGTGATTATGAGAAAATTCGATATGCAGGTGTGATTTGCTTATGGGCTGCAGCTGTTATGACTATGTGGTCAGGCTATAATTACGTTCTAGCTAGCATCAAACAGATTGACTAAATTGCTTAAGAGTATACAAAGAAAGTTAATAATTTCACAATATTGACTGATTAGTTAAAATCCTGTATAATGTATTAGTTTATAAATTAGTCAAGTTTGTATGACTGGTATTATTATAGATAGCTTTAATACTGAGTCTTCCTTTAAGAGATCAAGTTCTGAGAAAGATATTAAAATAGAGGATTTTTTTCGAGATTTCTGGTCAACAGTTGATGAAGAAGAAAAAAAGAGAAAAAAACTTGAGCAAGAATTATTAATACTTGAAGAAGGAAAAAAAAAGCAGAAGCTGGAACAGGAGTTATTAACGTTAAAAAAAAGAGAGCTAAATAGAAAATGTGTATCATTGGCAACAATGGTTCCATTTGCATTGCTGATGGCAATTGAGCTCGAAAAAACATGTAGCGATCAGGTATTACTTGGCCTTATAAGCGGTGCATTAGGCCATATTATATTACCTTTCACAGTCTTATCTCTTATTTGCACGCTATATTTAATTTATAATAATAGAAAAATAGCAGAAAAAGAACGAGAGTTGGAGAATATTGAAGATGGAGAAAAAGAAAAGAGAGATATTCCTTATACAGTTGATGATTACTGTAACTATGCTGATGCTGCTTTAGTTACATTAGTTATTGTGGCTAGCATAGTAAGCGAAGCATTGGCACAAGGAATAATAGAAGACGTAGCTTTTTCAATTTCTAGTATATTCTACTTTGTAGCGAGTGCTACTTTTTGCTATTGTGAGTACAAGAAAAATAAAAATTCTGAAGTAGAAAAAGATCAAGGCTTTGATGAGAAATCTGAAAAAAAGACAAGCAATATGTCTACAGCTAAGTTAATGCTTGCTGGTTCTTCTTTATTACTAGTCAGGAGGATAATGTTGATTTCTGAAGTAGCATTATCTGCTGTTGGACCTGCTTTAGGTCTAGTAGGTATTGCTCTTTTGATGGTCGGAAGTGGATTGATCATACATTCTTATATTAGAAAGCTAGAGAACGTAGAAGTGAGTGGAAAAGGTGTTTCAACAGGTGCTGGTATAGGTAATATACGGGAAGGGCAGGTTTTTGCTCGATGATAATGCCAAAAATTTGTTTATTTAGGTAATATTTAGTCTATACTTTATTTTGATCAAAAAAAATCTTATGTATAAGACTTTAATCATATGCTTTTTTCTTCTAATTTGCCACTTTACGCAGTTATATGCGAATGACCTTGAACACACTGAAACTGAACTATATGAGGAGGCAGTTAAGCTTTATGATCAGAAAAAATATAAGCAAGCTATTAGAGCATTTCAAAAGATAGAGGATTTGTATCCTTTATCTTATTGGGCAATGAAAGCCAAATTATTGTCTGGATTTTCTCACTATAATATGGGTAAATACAGCGGTGCTGCAAGTGATATGGATGATTATATATACGTTTATCCAAATGGTGAAGATTTGCCATATGTATATTACTTAAGAGTATTATCTTATTACATGCAAATTAACAAAGTGCAGCTTGGGCAACAAATTGCATATAAAACTTTAGAGCTAGCTACTGAATATATTAATCTTTTTCCGAATAGCGAATATATAGAAGAGATCAAAGAAAAAGAAAAATTAATCACAGAACATATATCAAAAAAAGAGTATTCTATTGGTGAATTTTACCTAAAGCGTGGTGAATATTTAGCAGCAATTAAGCGTTTTCAAAATATGATAAGCGATAAAGATTCTAAATATTCTTCTAGAGTTATTAGTTATTTAATAACAGCTCACTTAGCTCTTGGCCTTGACTTAGAAGCTGAGCAGTATGAAAATATGTTAGTAGAAGGGGTTAATTAGTTTTCTTATGGCTGGTCATTCACAGTTTTCAAATATAAAACATCGAAAAGTTGCTCAGGATGCAAAGCGCTCGCAAAAATTTACGAAGCTCATTAGGGAAATAACAGTTGCTGCAAAACAAGGGCTGCCTGATCCCGAACTCAATCCACGTCTTCGCTCTGCTATCTTTGCTGCGCGAAAGGAAAATCTACCAAAAGATAAAATAGAAACAGCAATAAAAAATGCAGCTGGTAACGTTGCTGGAGAAAGTTATGAAGAAATACAATATGAAGGCTGCGGACCTTCTGGTGCTGCACTTATTGTCCATGCTCTGACAAATAATCGCAACCGAACTGCTTCTGAGATACGTTATATCTTTTCTCGCAAAGGCGGTAATTTGGGAGAAACAGGATGTGTGAGTTACCTTTTCGATCATGTAGGCTTAATTGTCTATAAAGCAGAGGGTATAAATTTTGAAGATTTATTTAACTATGGAATTGAATTAGAAGTATTGAATGTTGAGGAAAATAACAAAGAAGAATTATATGTTATAACTTGTGAAGTAAAAGACTTTGGTAAAGTACGTGACGCTTTCTATACAAAATTTGGAGAACCAGAACTTGCTCGTCTTTCATGGCAACCAAAGGACCTGATTGAAGTTAGCGACAAAGAATTAATTGATAAATTATCTATATTAGTTGAAGAGCTAGAAGATAATGATGATGTGCAGTATGTTGAAGGTAATTTTATTTTTGCTGATAAACTATGAGGCTGGTAATACTTCCACTGCTTTGTATTTTACCAGCATATGCAACTGAAACATTTGTGCAGAAAGACTATTGTCATTCCAGTGCCCAGACACTGGAATCTAGCAAAATTGATTATAAACAGTACGCTATACAACATTTTCGATTAAAAAGCTGGATTCCAGTGTCAAGCACTGGAATGACACTAACCCACTCTCCAGTGTTATTCCAAGACGGGATCAGGAAAAAAAAAGCTGCTTTGGTGACAGAAAGTGATAGAAAGCTATCATTCATATCCAGTGACATAAAATCCTCTTTTTTTGATGCAGGAGGTTTGGCGCCAAATACGGTGATGAAATTAATCAACGTATATAAAGATTTTGGTATAGGTTTTAAAAAAGACATTGTGCCAAAAGGTAAGTTGGAGGTTCTTTTTGAGAAATCACTCGGTAATCAGAAAGCTGAAGAAAAAATTTTATATACTTCACTGACAACAAACAATAAAGCCATTAGCTTATATCATTATAAATCGCAAGACGGCAAAGAAAGGTATTTTAATAAAGAGGGTGTAAGCTTAAAGAGTTTCGTAAGTCCTTTGAATGGAGATTATCGTATATCTTCGAAATTTGGTAATAGAAAGCATCCTGTTCGCGGTAAAATTGCTTTTCACAAAGGAGTAGATTATGCAGCTAAGCTTGGCAGTCCCATATATGCTGCTGCAGAGGGTGTGGTAGAATATATAGGAAAGAATGGTGGCTATGGAAATTACATCAAAATAAAACACAAAAATGAATATTCAACTTGTTACGCACATATAAGCAAATTTAGTAGCGATATAAAGTTAGGCTCTAAAGTAAAGCAGGGGCAGATCATTGCTTATGTCGGCAGCACTGGTGTTGCAACAGGACCTCATTTACATTATGAAGTTATATATAATGGTAAACATATTGATCCGCTTACGATAGCTCATGGCAATGAGATAAAGTTGCCTGATCGTGAATTAAGAGAGTTTAAATTATTTGTAAGTAAGGTAGATGAAATAATCAGCAGAGAGGGTGCAAGTGAAAAAGCAATCTGATAAAGACAGCACAGATAAAAATACGATAAGTGATAGAAATCTAAGTAAAATTCGGGCTTTTCCTGTACTAATAGCGCTAGGGTTAATTTTATTGGTACTTTTTGTGTATGACAGCACAATTGCACTTGGAGTTGCTGCTGTTTCAATTTTGACTTTTCTTCAGGCACTTTTCGTTAATGACCCTAATGAAGCAAGAGTGATAGAGTTTTTTGGTCATTATATTGGAACTTATTTTAAGTCTGGAATATGTGTAACGCTTCCGTTTTCGAGTAAATATAGAGTGTCTCTGAAATTTCAGAATATTAACACAGAAAAAATTAAAGTTAATGATGCTAATGGAAGTCCGATAGAGATTTCAGTAGTAATTGTTTGGAGAGTTAGCAGTCCTGCAAAGGCATATTATAATGTTAATAATTATCATGAATTCGTTTTTGTGCAAAGTGACTCGGTAATTAGAGAACTGGCAAGTAATTATCCGTATGATAGCGAAAACGATGAGGAATCTTTGCGTAAAAATTCTGATAAAATTTCAAATGAATTGAGATCAATGCTACAACAAAGATTGAATATTGCTGGAATTGAAATTGCAGAAGCGAGAATATCGCATTTGGCCTATTCATCTGAGATTGCACAAGCAATGCTGAGGCGTCAACAAGCGCATGCCATCACCTCTGCAAGAAGGCATATAGTGCAAAATGCAATAGGAATTATCGAAGAAGTAATAGCCCATTTTGAAAAAAATAAAAGCTTACAATTGGATGGAAAACAAAAGGTTCAATTGATAAACAATTTGCTAGTTGCTCTGATCTCTGAGCAGGATGCACAGCCGACTATTAGTTTGGATAATAATTAGCATAGAAGCCGATTGGGTTTCATGAATGCAAGTCACTGTTAATTTCTTGATTAATAGACTAAATGATGTTATAAATTACACGCATTAGGGGTGCTCTAAAAAAGCTGAGAGTACATAAAGTACAACCCTTTGAACCTGATCTTGTTAAAACAAACGTAGGAAAATGTATGTATATAAATATTGAAGAATGCTTTGGCTTCATCGCGTTCATTACATCTCTCATTGGGTTATTGCCTCAAGTATATAGAGCATATATCACAAAACTTACTCGTGACGTATCGATGCTAATGTTAGTGAATTATCTTATTTGTTCATCATCTTAGCTTATTTACGGTATTTGTCAGGGTTTAACTTTTGTGATACTCAGTAATATTGCTGGATTAGTGATCAGTATAATATCAATTGTTCAAAAATGTTACTACGATGCAAAAACTGCACGAAGCGTTTTATAACCATATGCTACATTGTAGCGTGGAGCAAGAATATCGTTCTATTGTAGTACTAAATGGAGAAATACCTGATTCATCGTTTTTTAAACAAGATATACCTGTTATTGCTGTAGATGGAGGAGCAAATAAGCTTCTATCAATTGGCGTAAAACCTGATCTTGTAATAGGAGATTTGGATAGTATAAATCCGAATTTACGTGCTAATTTAAATACAGTATATCTACCTGATCAAGATTATTGCGACTTTTCTAAAGCAATGGCTCACTTGAAAACAGTAAAGTTATTGCCATCAATAGTAACGGGTATTACTGGAGGAGCAATTGATCATATACTACAAAATATTAACTTTTTTTTAAGTACAGATAGTATCTTTTATATGCCTTCGCCTCCCACGGTGGGGTACGCCTTACAAAAAGGTATTAGCTATTTTTCCTCTTTGCTAAAAAATACTAAAATATCCTTACTTGGTATACCGAAAGCTCAAATATCAACTAAAGGATTACAATGGGAACTGTACCTTAGTAACCTTGCTTTTCCAGGAAAGAATTCTTGCTTTAATCGAAGTTTAGGCAATGAGTTATCTATAGAAATACACAGCGGCGTGTGTTTAGCAATGATATATTTAGAAGCAGTAAATGATGATGGTGTGTATTGAGTTAAAACATTAAGAAAAAAAAGTAGAAAAACCGTGTTAACACTAATTCTAAAAACTACAGGCGCCTGTTATTAGCTAAAGTAAAGGTCAAATATCTGGAATTCTGGACATAAAATCCTCCTGTATAAAAAAGATTCAGAATGTACACACAACAGATGTGGCTGAATTTTTATTGAAAAATTGGTTAAAAGGTTTGCAGACCAAGATAGATTTTGAGCTCTCTAAATATCTCTACCATCATTATAATGGCATCTTGAGTATGCGGAAGCAATTTTTTCATTAAAATAAAAAATTTTATTCTACAGCGAATAAAAAGGAGTTTGCTAATTTTCATACTGATCGGATTTCACTACTCAAACCTAGAAACTTTAATGTCAAGGTATCTGTTCAGGGGAATGTGCAAGTCATTGCTCCCTTTCTTGTTCATTCCAGTCACAGCTGTACGAACATTGTGGTTTGTGGGCAATTCGCGTAGCAGACGGTGTCATTCCAGTGCTTGACACTGGAATCCAGATTGGGCCTAAGTTGGTAAACACTTTACAACGTTTTGGATGGAACTCTGTGAAAGGACTGGATGCCAGTGTCAAGCACTGGAATGACACCATTTGCTGTGCAATTTACCTGCAAAAATGAATGTTCGTACAGCTGTGTGCTTGACGCTGAAATCCATTATACTCCGTAAATTTAACTGGGTGCCAGTGTCAGCTACTTTCATGACATCAACTGATTTTTTTTTGCATTCCAGTTATGCAAGAAATCTATTATATAATATTATTATCACCCTCTTGATAGTTTGTTAGCTCCTCTCCTCCTGAGTTACTTGGTGCAATTATTTGATCAGATTCAGTTGATGGTTCATCAGATCCAAACAACCATGAAAAAAATCCACCCAAAAATGATCTTATTAAAGAAAAAGGTTTAATCAGTATACCAAACAAACTACTAAAAAAAGAGCTTGGCTGTTCTTCATTTGTTGATGATTCACTTCGTGGACTAACACCATTTTGTGTAAGTGTTATGTCAATAGAATGTCCATTATCAGCAGCTTCAATTTTTACATCACTTTCTTCTTCTGCACTGATCTCCTGTTGTTCTTCCTTTGGGTCTTGCTCTTGTGTAACTGGTTGGACATTACCTTCTTGTCCAGCATCTTCCTCTTGATCTCCTTCACTATCTGTCGATACTGAACTGTCATCAGTTTTTTCTGCGGCTTTTTTTAATAGAGCTTTTATTTCTTCTGTTTTAGCTAAATCAAAAGGAGTTTTTTCATCCTTGTCTTTTACATTGATAGCGATTCCGTCTACTGCTAATAGAATTTTTACTATGTCTATATGACCATTTTTAGCAGCATAATGTAAAGGGGTCTTTTCACTTTCATCTATTGCATTAACATCTGCCCCCTTATCTAGATCATCTTCTAGCTGCTGAGAAAAACTGTCCCCAAGCTTAGCAAATAAGTGTAAGGGAGTCGCTTTATATAATTCTAGTTTAATTTCATTAACACCATTGGGTTTGTTAAAATATATTACAGAACTAAATCTTGTTTTATTATTTATATCGGTACCAATCTTTATGAAGTCTAAATCATTTTTAACAAAATCTTTTCCTGATGATTGGTAATGGTCAATGACTTGCTTTTTTATTGACTTATGAGATCTTTTAATATTTTCTATAATTTTATTTACTTCTTCTTGTGAAAAGCTGAAAGCTAAAGGTTCATAATCTTTATAATCATCAGAAATTGTCGCTTTGAAAAGGGTATAAACTTTATTGATTTGTCTTGAAGATATTTCTTTTTGTGAAAAGTTGAAAGCTGGAGGATACACACTGTAATTAAAACCTTCATATTTAAACTCAAGTGGCCCAGTTCCAATAAATTTTAGATTATGATCCTTTGTTAGTTGTGATAAAAAATTTTTCCATTTACTTTCATCAAACTCGTTGTAACGAGGCCATGAGTAAATTAATACTTTATCTCCAACATCTCCAAATTGTACATGAATACTGTTTGGTTGTTTAAATATATCATTATATTCTTTTCCAAAATCATAGGTGTTAAGAACCTCAACTGACATATTATGAACATCATTGCTGATATATTTTAAGAAGATTTCCCTAACTTTGTGAGTCTTTTCAGCTAATCGAACTTTCTCACCCTGATTTAGGGAGCTGTTAAAATGTGTATAATCAATAAAATTGCCACTCATCTGAACTTTTCTATAGAAATTGTATTATCATGGTACAGTTGCTAATAATCAATGAACTCTGCAGATAAAGTTCTCTGGATGCCAGCACCACATACCGAAATTACACCTTCATAAGGTTATATAAGAAATCTATTGTAATCAGCCTTCTCTGTGTTTTTCAGTATATTTAAGTAAACTATATATAAGAATTGCAATTATAGAACATGCAACTGTTAACAGTAAATTTGGTAAAATACTATAGTGAAAAAATTTTCCTACTATATATATTCCAATAGCTCCAAACATCATATTGCAGAATGAGAGGACTGCACTACCAAGCCCTATACCCTTGATTGTTTCTAAAGCAGAAGTTACGTTATTGCTGATTACGAGTGCAAGCCCGATATTGCTCGGAATCCAAAGAACTTGAAGAATAAGTACACTTAACTTGTTTGCGAGATAAAAATATACCAATAAACCATCCGATATCATCGGTAATACCAAACCTATTATTAACATCTTGCTCACTCCTATTTTTGGTACGTACCTTCTATTAATTAAAGTTCCAATTATGTAAAATATAACTATGATTGATATGAGATAGCCAAAATATTGTACTTCAACGCCCATTGATTCAAATATGAACGGGTAGTTAGCAATGTATGCCCAAAGCCACATGAAAGTTAATCCATGAATGTTTGAAAATCCAAGGAAACGATAATTCTTAAATATTAATATATACTGCTTGAAGATATTAATACTGGCTTTACTTTTATTTACGGTCAGCGTTTCTTGTAGCTTCAAGTAAATAAAAATGAGCATAATAATTGCGGCAAGTGATATGATAAAAAACAAAAACTTCCAACTATAACCATGTGAAATTATATAACTGCCTACCACTGGAGCTATTCCAGGTGAAAGTGCTACTATCATATTTAACTTTGAGATTACTCTTGAGTATTCACTACCTGAGTACATATCCCTGATTGCTGCATATCCGACAACGCCTGCAACACCAGCTCCAGCTCCTTGTATAAACCGGATTAATATTAAAAGTATAATATTATCAGCTATACAACATACAATACTTGCCAAAGTAAAAATTGTCATACCAATCAGCATTATTAGGCGCCTGCCATAATAGTCTGACAATGGGCCATAAATTAATCCAGATATTGCAACTCCTACTAAATTTAAACTGATCGTAAGCTGCGCTATATTACCTTTCACCTTAAAATAGTTGGCAATACTTGGCAATGCAACTGAGTATAAGTCTGTTGCCATATCAACAACTGCTACAGATAATATAATAATAAGAGAGATGATATTTTGTGAAAAAGCTGTCGACACTAATGATTTACTGGATTAAATATGTTTAATTGTAGTATATTTTTCTCATTAGTATATTAATTTAACTGCTAATCTCTGTATAAAATATGGATAAATCACAATTAGTTAAAGAGGTTTTCGATTCTGTAGCAAATCGCTACGACATTATGAATGATATAATGAGCCTTGGAATGCACAGGCTATGGAAAGAGAAGATGGTAAGTAGTGTGCATTTTAAAAAGAACTCCAAGGTTTTGGATATTGCTGGAGGAACCGGAGATATAGCTATAAGAATAGCAAGAGGTGAACCAAGTACTCAAGTTACAGTATGTGATATAAATCAAAACATGCTGGACAAAGGGCGTGATAAAGCAATAAATTCAAATCAGCTAAATTTCAATTGGGTATGTGCAAATGCAGAGAGTTTACCATTTGAAGATTCTGAATTTGATTATTATACAGTAGCTTTTGGTATTCGAAACTTTTCTGACCGTAAAAAGGCTTTAAGTGAAGCATATAGGGTATTGAAGCCAGATGGGAAATTTATTTGCTTGGAGTTTGCCCCTATGCATTATCAAAATGAGATATTCACCAAATTTTATGACTTATACTCATTTAAAGTAATTCCTAAAATTGGTAGCATGGTTGCTAAAGATAAGGGTTCTTACGAATACCTAGTAAGAAGCATAAGAGAATTTCCAACTCAAACTAATTTTAAAATGGAAATTGAAGAGGTAGGCTTTAAGAATGTTGAGTTCTATAATATGAGCTATGGAATAGTGGCGTTACACATTGGAATAAAATGAATATTAAACTCTGGTATGCTCATCCTTCCAACAGTTCTTTTGCTATCTTCCTGTAATTGCGCAGCGTTTTTCCTTCAGTAGAAATCAAGCTAAAGTTTCTTGAACGTATTGCTCTAACGAAGTACACTGTAAACTAATATTGTAACTTTTTCCTGAAGCTAAATACTTAACTTTAAAATAAAATGCGATCTAACATTAAGCAGCTATTTTACTATATAAAACCTAGTCTACATTATTTTAGCATAGCTTTTATTGCAGTTCTATTTTCAGCTTTAACGATTCTTCTTTTTGGTAGGGGCTTAAGCAACATAATTGATTCTGGCGCAGAGCATAACTTTACTACCAAGCTCGTAGTTTCAATACTGATAGTTTTAGGCATTTCTTTCACTGCATTTATTCGGTTATATTTCATTGGCATTGGCAGCGAGAAAGTTATCGCAAGAATCAGATACGACTTATATAGCAGTATCACTGACTTGCAACCGAGTTTCTTTGAGAACACAGGCGTACAAGATGTTATCTCAGCATTAATTACTGATACCTCTGCATTGCAATCGATAATAAACAGCAGCTTACTGACAATATTGAGAAATTTTGTTGTACTGACTGGTAGTGTTGCAATGCTATTATACACAAATCTGCACCTCACTGCATATGCAGCTGCAATAATACCCATACTTCTCATTATCATGACTTCACTTGGAAAAAAAGTTCGCAATTATGCACGCTTCGCTCAGGATAAATTAAGTGAGCTTGCATCATTTAGTGAGGAAAATTTTAGATCTATAATAACTATCAAATCGTTTGTACTCGAAGAAAATGAAAAAATTCGTTTTCAGAAACATCTAAACTCAGTATCAAAATCATACGTAAAATTAGTACTCTTACGTGCTATTTTAGTAACTCTAGTTATCACGTGTGTGATAGGTTCGCTAGTTATTTTGCTTTTTTTTGGAATAAAAGAAGTCTTAAGTAATAATATGACCATTGGAGAACTCTCCTCATTTGTGTTTTATTCAGCGCTTGCTTCAGGGGCTGTAAACAATCTAAGCGATAACATCAGTGATTTGCAACGAGGTCTTGGAATTGTAGAGCGTTTATTTGAATTTATGAACATGAAAAGCTCTATATTAGATAGTGATAATCCTATAAGGATCAATAGTGTTCAAAAAAGAATTTCGTTTAATGATGTAACATTTTTTTATGCTGATAAGCCAGCATTAAATAATGTATCATTTTCTATAGAGGTAGGCCAATCAGTATCAATTGTTGGACCATCTGGAAGTGGCAAGAGCACCATTTTAAAGCTTTTGCTCCGTTTTCACGATCCAAGTGAAGGCAGTATTACTATTGATGGGCATGACATCAAATCAATTGCGCTAAATGACCTCAGATCGTTGTTTGGCTTAGTGCCACAAGACCATATGATATTCTCTTGTTCAATAATGGAAAATATACTATATGGTAAACCAGATGCTGAATATGAAGAGGTGAAGCAAGCAGCTATCAGCGCTTATGCGATGGAATTTATTGATAAGCTGCCGGATAAATTTGATACATTTGTAGGAAAAAGAGGACTGAAACTTTCTGAAGGACAAAAACAACGCATCATAATAGCAAGAGCCATACTCAAAAACCCTCAGGTTTTAATACTGGATGAAGCAACCTCTGCTCTTGATTATAAAAGTGAAAACCTAGTGCAAAAAGCACTTAGCAAGTTGATGCAAAACAGAACAACAATTGTAATTACGCACAGGCTATCAACCGCACTCAAAACTGACAAGATTATAGTGATTAATTGCGGGAAAGTAGAAGAAGTGGGAACTCATGATTCTCTAATGAGTAAAGATGGGCTGTATGCAAAATTGGTGAGGATATAGTAAAAACTGAAGGAAAATTTGAGTCATACTTGTTGGTTGTTATGCTAGATTGATAATGAAAGTTATTAAATCTTTAATTATTTTAACTTATAATAATATCATAGTATTTTTTTAAGGATTATTATGGTTTATAATTATAGTCATTTCCCAAAATCACCTTGTACGGCTTTCAATTTGCCAACACAGGTTGTGCCAACACAAGTTTTACCAGCACCAATTTCGCACTGTGCACAAGCTTCTGCACCTGCATACGCACCTTGTGCTACTAATTTGTGTCACAATCATTTTAACTCATATCATAACTATTATGATACATGTTATAATCCTTGTGATACGTTTGATTTTTTCTGCTAAGAGATTAGATTTAAATCACTAACAAACGTACGTTCTTTCACTCTTGATATACGTACTTCCAATAGCACATGGAAAACCATGTGCTTCACATTTTGCTTTAAAATACAATAAATTTGACTACTGACAGCTTTTTCTTGAAATCTTAGCAGCATTTTGCTGTGGCAAAGCTTTTCAATGCGAATATCTTCTATATTAAAATCGTATTTTGAAATGTACTGTAAGTTTGTATATGCTAGTTTTAACCTTAGAATTATTAAATCATTAACTTTTTTATCCTATAATAATCTAATAGTTATTTTTTAAAGGATTCTTATGAATTATAATTTTTCCTCATCTCCACGCGTTGGTTCATGCATTCCTACGCGCACAGCTTGCACAACTAACCCACGGTACCATCATAATTTTGATCCACATTGTCATAACCACTTTAACCCACATTGCCATAACCACTTTGATCCGTATCGTGATGGACTCGAATTAAATATACAGCTTCCTGATATAAAAATACCTCCTTGTCCTGATGTAAAATGTCCTGAGGTAAAAATACCTCCTTGTCCTGATGTAAAATGTCCTGAGGTAAAAATACCTCCTTGTCCTGATGTAAAATGTCCTGAGGTAGAAATACCTCCTTGTCCAGAACCTAAAAAACCAATTGACTTTTCAAGGCTTTCAATAGTAGTTGATGCAGTTTCTGGAGAGATTAAAGATGCCATTACTAAGAAATCTAGTGGTTTAATGTTTGCAAAATGTAAAGAAATTATTGATAAAAGTGACAACAATCTTGAAATTGGTCCAGACAATCGTATCAAAGGACAATGTGATAATAATCCTGAATGCAAAGCTTGTGTGGATGCGATAAATGCTTCTATAATAGATACGCGCACAGAATCAGCATTTTCTCCTGAACAAATGTCAGTACCAGAAGGTATTGTTTATATTATATGAAAGTAATGAAGGTGTATACATTGTTAGTATACATTTCTATTTTATGTTAACTTTTTAGTAACCTTTATTTATTAATGGAGCAATTTTATGTTACAGAACACTTTCCCTTATTCAAATAAATTGAAAATTAATTTATATACAAGGCTAGATGATGGTAAAGACCCTAAGTACGAGATTAATGACAAGACTAAGAATGAACTGAAGGAAAAGATTAAAAATGAACTAGAGAAAGATCTTAAGTTTGAGATTGGCGATAAGACTAAGAATGAACTGAAGGAAAAGATTAAAAATGAACTAGAGAAAGATCTTAAGTTTGAGATTGATGACAAGACTAAGAATGAACTGAAGGAAAAGATTAAAAATGAACTAGAGAAAGATCTTAAGTTTAAGATTGGCGATAAGACTAAGAATGAACTGAAGGAAAAGATTAAAAATGAACTAGAGAAAGATCTTAAGTTTGAGATTGATGACAAGACTAAGAATGAACTGAAGGAAAAGATTAAAAATGAACTAGAGAAAGATCTTAAGTTTAAGATTGGCGATAAGACTAAGAATGAACTGAAGGAAAAGATTAAAAATGAACTAGAGAAAGATCTTAAGTTTGAGATTGGCGATAAGACTAAGAATGAACTGAAGGAAAAGATTAAAAATGAACTAGAGAAAGATCTTAAGTTTGAGATTGATGACAAGACTAAGAATGAACTGAAGGAAAAGATTAAAAATGAACTAGAGAAAGATCTTAAGTTTAAGATTGGCGATAAGACTAAGAATGAACTGAAGGAAAAGATTAAAAATGAACTAGAGAAAGATCTTAAGTTTGAGATTGATGACAAGACTAAGAATGAGATAAAGGATAAAATAAAAAAAGAAATAGAGGATGAGATAGATTGTAAGCGTGATAAAAATGGCCGCGATAAAGGCGACAAAGATAAAGACGGCTTTAATAAGGATAGCGATGATAAAGATGGCAAGAAAGAAAAGGATAGCGATGATAAAGATGGCAAGAAAGAAAAGGATAGTGATGATAAAGATGGCAAGAAAGAAAAGGATAGTGATGATAAAGATGGAGATGATAAAGTCATAGAAGGTAAACTTGTCAATCTGGGTCATATTGATAAAGAAATGTGCGGGGAGAATGCTGAAAAATATTCAGCAGAAAAGCACGTGGGTAAGCCTGCTTGGTTTACAAGAGACCTTTTGAAACAATTTTTGCCTGATTTAATGAAAAACGATAAGATCATGAGTCATTTTGATAGCAAAAGTGAGGATCAATATCATGCACAAAATTTTGGTATAACTTTTAGGTGTCAAGAGGATGAAGAATGTGGAAAAAATATAAACTTTACGTTTGCCGCACCTAGTAACATGTGGTGTAATAAAGGAGGTGCAAAAGGAACTGCTGGTTTACAATGTCTAGAGGAGATTCGAAGCATCAACACAAGTGCTTGTTGTCCAACTGCTGTACCTTACAGCAGTCCTATTAATAGTGAAAACTTTTTTCTGAATGAAAAGTGTCCTAATTTGATTTTAGATCTTCCGTTAGCAAAATTAAGGGAGTGTGAAGGTAAAACTATAGTTGCAAAGCTAGAGGCTCCAATGGTTATCGTCACTAAGGACGGTTCTATAATAGATAAAGCTGGCTACAAAATTGCTCAACATAAGTATGCTATACTAAAGGATCGTCTAAATTATAAAGGTGAGATAAAAGATTCAACCGGTAAGTCTCCGCAGCAATTAGAAGAAGTTAAAGAGTCTGTAGAGAGGGGTCTGTGGAGTTCTGATAAGGAAGTAAAGCTGAAAATACCTGCTCTCCCAAGTTATTCTCCTGGTGGCAATGATAATCAAGATGAGACTTTCTTTTACTATGATAACGAAGCGGAATGTAAAGAGGAGGTTCTGCAAGCAAAAGCAGAAGCTGAGAAGTTAAAAATACAAGTCCAAGAGGATGGCCATGATGAATATGGCTTTAATGAAAAAGGCTGTGATAGAAGGGATGAGGAAGAAGTACTATCAAAAAATGCTTTTGCTTATAATAGTACTCAAGAAGCAAACCTCAACTATTATGACAATGAGGATAATTCTGTTTCCGTTGATACTAATTTTATATAAGACTGAATGTTTTCTGGGCTTTTCAGCTCAGAAAACACTTTTGTAGAAAAATAGAATGAGTAACCTTACTCAGCGTGACGGTAAAATTCTAATCAAATTACATATATGGATTTTGTGACACTTTTGTATAGTTCAACATAGGTAAATTTGAATAATAGCAACAAATAAAACCTTTATATAATGCTGTCAGCGAATAGATGTTCGCTTGGCGTTTCTATGCTTTCATCATTAGTAGGATTAAAGGGGAAATTAAACTGAACAAGATTTGGAAGCTTATTGTTGTTCAATGATTCGTGTAATGCTACTATACCTTTATCGCAGACACTGTCAGAAAGTAAATTAAACTCAGTAATATTTGAAAAACTACCATTCTTTAGTGCATTTATAAATTCCACTCCACCATCAGGGCTTATATTATTAGAAATTAAATCAAGCTTAACAAGATTTGGAAAGTTACCATTCTCTAATAATTTAGTGATTGCTATTGAACCTTGATTACCCATAATACTAGAAGTTACTTTACACTCAGTAAGATTCGGAGCATTAACATTCTTTAATGTTTCATCTAAAACTTCTGCACCCTCAGCATCAATATAACAGTCGTGTAAGATAAGGCTTGTAATATTTGGATTCTCTTGTAAAAAGTTTATTAACTTCTCCATGTGTATATGTAGACTATTTAAGTCTAAGGTATTACCATTAACATATTTATTAAGTTCTACTTCCATCATGTTTATAACTCCTCTGTTAATATAATTCTTATTATAGCATAGACTTCAGTCATTGTCAAGTGTATTAACAAGCTGACACAAGATAACCCTTCAACTTCCCCCATTTATCCACTATACTGCTACAGGTCTTATAGCTTTTTAGTTAATGAATATTTTCAAGCAGGTTTCCTCTCTCATTTCCAGCAAGTTAAATGAGTTGAGGCAAAGGGGTGTTATAAGCACGAATGCAACAAACTTTATCATAGAGCCTCCAAGCAATAGAGCACATGGTGATATCTATACAAATGTTGCTATGGTGCTTGCAAAACATGAAAAGAAGAATCCCATTGAAATCGCAGAAGTTTTAGCTAAAGAGTTTGAACTTTTTGGTGAAGTTGCAAAAGTGGAAATAGCGGGCCCTGGTTTCATCAATATGCACTTGAAAATGGAAGTATGGCATGGGATTTTAAAGCAAATAAATGAGCTAAAAATGGAGTTTGGCACTCTCAAAATTGGAAACAATCAGGCCATCAATGTTGAGTTTGTATCCGCAAATCCAACTGGGCCACTACATATTGGTCATGCAAGAGGGGCAGTGTTTGGTGATGTTTTAGCAAATTTACTAAAGAAAGTTGGCTATAATGTCACTAAGGAGTACTATATCAATGATGCTGGAGCACAGATAGATACGCTAATTCGGTCAGTATATTTGCGGTATAAGGAAGCTCTGGGAGAGAAAGTTAGCATTGAAAAAGGTTTATACCCAGGTGAATATTTAAAGCCAATAGGGAAGGGGCTAGCTAAAAAATATGGCAAGGAGCTTAGAGAAGAGGAAGATAATCGAGTAATTAGAGAATATACTTTAAGTTCTATCTTAGAACTTATAAAGGAGGACATGAGCTTGCTTGGAGTCAATCATGATATTTTTACTTCAGAGTATGAGCTACAAAAAAATGGCAAAATCGAAGAGAGTATAAAGATATTATCTGATAAGGGTCTTGTGTATGAAGGATACTTGGAGAAACCAAAAGGCAAAGAAAGTGAAAGTTGGACTTCCAGAAAAGAAATGTTATTTCGCTCTACAACATTTGGTGATGATGTTGACCGCGCACTAAAAAAAGAGGATGGTAGCTGGACTTATTTTGCATCGGATATTGCTTACCATTTTGATAAGATATCACGTGGTTTTAACAATATGATCGTAGAGCTCGGCAGTGACCATGGCGGTTATATTAAAAGGCTTAGAGCAGTTGTCTCTGCGCTCAGTGATGATCAAGCAAAGATAGAGGTAAAGCTGCATAATATTGTGAATTTCTTCGAAAATGGCAAACCTGTTAAGATGTCGAAAAGATCAGGAAATTTTCTTACAGCTAGGGATGTAGTGGAAGAGGTTGGCAGGGATATAACTCGTTTTATAATGTTAACACGCAAGAATGATATGGTCTTGGACTTTGATTTTGCTAAAGTTAAAGAACAGTCAAAAGACAACCCTATTTTTTATGTGCAATATGCGCACGCCCGTGCTCATTCGTTAATGCGTAATGCTCCAAAAGAGCTCCCAACAGCAGACCCTTCACTTTTAAAGACAGATGGGGAGCTATTCCTCATAAAAACCTTAGCAAAGTGGCCAGATGTGGTAGAAATATCTGCAAGGCTTTGTGAGCCACATAGAATTACTTTCTACTTACTTGAAGTTGCAGAAGCATTTCACGTTTTATGGGGGTATGGCAAAAGTGATTTAAACATGCGGTTCATACTAGAAGATAACTTGAACTTCACCGCTGCAAGAATGTTTCTCGTCCAAGCCTTAGCGCACGTAATCTCTTCTGGGCTTTCTATTTTTAATATAGATCCTTTGAAAGAGATGAGTTAATTTTAAGGCCAAAAATTATACAAGAGGTCTGTTAAAATCACGTATATCGATTGTCTTGAAGTCACACAGTTGTTCTGTAGAGCTATGTCCTGTAATAATTACTATACCGTTTTGCTCAGAGCGTATTGAGATTAGGTTCAATACTAATTCACATGTTGTGCTATCAAGATTACAGAATGGTTCATCTATCAGCCAAATGTTTGCATTAGAAATTAACAGGCGAGCAAGCGCAACTCTTCTTTTCCAGCCTGCAGAAAGTTCACTATATTTGATATTAAGTACAGGTTGCAACTGTAAGCAACAAACGGCTGCCATAATTAATTCTCTAGTATTCCGTATTCTTGCCCAGAATTGTATGTTTTCACCAACTGTTGAGCTATCTTTACAGGCATTTTTATGGCCTATATAGACCATGGAAGGTATATAGGATTTTAGGTCATCATATATATCTTTTCCACGGTACATTATATTACCTGACACTGGCGGCAAAAGTCCAGATAAACTTCTGATTAAGCTGGTTTTGCCGCTACCATTTGGACCAGTGATTAAGATTTTTGATTTTGGTTCAGCTTTAAAATTGAGGTTTTTAAATAATACTTTGTTATTACGAGCACAGGATAGATTTTTACATTCAAGCATCTATTGGACCTTTAAAGAGAACTTGGAGCCTAAACACTTCAGTGTATGAACATTGGATAGCTTGCACAACAAACAGTCAGTGTTTGACATACAACTGTACGAACATTGGGTTTGTAGGTAGCAGATGGTGTCATCCCAGTGCTTGACTGACTATAACACTTAAGAAGTTTAATGCCAGAAAGCAGGTTATACAACGGATACGTCATCTGCCTTTTCCTTTATACTTACCCTTAGTTGAAGACTGAGCTTTTATAAACAGCTCCCAAAATCCTTTTTTATCACCTTCTCTGTGTATCAATTGTGCAAAATGCTTCATTAAAACGCTACCCATCATAACCATCTTTGTCCATTTACCTAGCGGTTTTGCTATATCAACTATTTCTAGATCTTCTTTGTAAACTTGCATATTCTTTTGTTTCTCCCTTAACATTTCCTGTTGTTTCATCAACTCTTTTTGCTTATTTTTTTGATATAATTCATTAAATCTTCTATTTTCTTCCCACTCTTCTTTGAGAACTTTTAGAGGAAATATAATTTTTCTAATATGATTTTTGTATATTTTTCTCAAAAAGAGAAATACTGCAATTACAGCAAGTAGTTCCGTACTATATATAATGATTTGTCCGAACGGCATTTTTATACTCAGCTTATTGGCAAGCAGTATTTATAATTATACCATAACTATAGAAATTTTACAATTTTTTTCTGGATAAAGATAGTAGACTAAAAATTTCTAAAGAACAAAAGCAACGTATTTACGTACAGGCTATCAACTACTACACTCAAAACTGACAAGTGATTAATCATTAGAGAGTAGAAGAATCACGGCTCTCTAATGAATAAAGATGGACTGTGTCAAGCTGGTGAGTAAGGTGGAAATTGAAGAAAATCTAATTGTTGGTTATCATGCTAGATCTACAATATAAGTTATAAAATTTTTAATCATTTTGGCTTATAATAATTTCTGAGTTAACCTTAGATTTCCTGAGCTGTGGTTTCTTTTACCCATGTTGAATTCTTAGCTTTTATACTCTAATTTAATTCCAGTTTTGACTATATAGGAGGTCACAATGTCAAACAATATCTATAGCGATCAAGTTAATAATAGTAATTTATATGCCAACAAACTTTTTTATGGTGAAGAGGGTGAGCAAGTCGAAAATCTAGGAGATCAGGTTGCGGGAGAAGAGGATGATAAATCAGAAGAAGATTTACTTCGTGACTGTAGAGATGAAACTAAGAAGGCAAAAGATAAGTCAATACAGTGTAAAAAAGATGCTGTGGAATCATAAAGAGAAATTACACAATTAGAAGCAGAAACTAGTGAATTAAAGTCAAAGGTTCAAGAAGAAAGAGAGAAGGTAGAACAAACTAAGAATGAAGCTGAGGCAGCAAAAGATGAGTTAATACAGTGTAAAAAAGATGCTGAGAAGATGAAAGAAAACGGTGGACAGGCAATTAATCAGGAAAAATGTGATGATATTAAAGCAGAAGCTGAACAAGCAAAATTAGAAGCTAAACTAGCAAAAGAGGAAGTTTTGAGGTACAAAATTGAACAGGAGAAAGAAGAAGTGATGCAGAGTAAGATTGAAGGAGTAAAAGAAGAACTTTTAAAGTGTAAAATTAACATGGCAAAAGCAGAGACTGAGTGGTATAAAAAAGCAGCTGAAGAATGTAAAAATGAGAAAAGAATCGGTACAGATAAACCTAGTATTAAGGGAGGGAATGAAAATGATAGAGGCAAACATGTTACCAATGAAGGAGGGAATGAAAGTGGAGAAATTACATCTCGAGAAATAACACCAGATCGTAGCCTGCCAGAAATTTGTGGGCCTAAGGCTACTTTGTATAAATCGGATAATAAGATAGGTTATCAAGGTTTTAATACATCTGATTTATTAAAAGAACTCTATCCTGAGATGTATAGTAATTCTAAAATTTTGCCATATATAGAAAAGGGATCAGAGGGTGTTTATGGTGCAGTAAATTTTAAATTTGCCTTTACTGATACTATTAGTTCAGTAGCTAACTTTGGTAATACGAAATGTCTTAAATGTATTGATAATCCACAAGAGTTAGCCTGTCAGGATGAGAATGTTAAGAGTTTTTGCCAATTTGGCAATGGTTATGATAATAAAGAATTAAACAAGAATTTTTTTTCTAGAGAATCATGTCCTGATCTCATCAAAGACTCCGGTGGAGCAAGTATTGTGAAAGCGAAACAAGTTGCACCATTGATAATTGTTAATAACGCAGGGAATATGATAGATAAAGAGGGCAATAATACTCAAGTACACTATAATTCATTAAAGCCTTATCTAAAGCTTAATGGTAAAATCAAGGACTGTGGAAATGATCAAAAGTGTAAAGATTATAATGCAATTATGGAGAAAGTTGCATGGGATAGTGATAAGGAAGTACTATTAAAAGCTGTCTTTGATAATGTGCAAAGAACAACTCCTTACTCTTATGATAATGAGGTTAGTTCTTTTCCCATTGATAATGAGTTGATATAAGAGAGAATGTTCTCTGGATTTTTTAGTTCAGAGAACACTTTTGTAGAAAAATAGAATTGGTGACCTTACTCAAAAAAAAGTAGAGAAGAAGTTTTTGTTGTGAGAATAAATTTAGCAGAGTTTATAATATAATATTTAAGTTATTTATGATAAAAAATAGATTTCTTGCATAACCAGCCAGTCTGGGATTTAGCAAGAAAATCTAGATTCCAGTAGTGCAAGAAATCTAATTTCTACGTATTCAAATATGGAAGTTCTAGTTTGTTGAACAGAACGTTGAGAAGTATCAATAAGAAGCTCCCTTTTGAGTAAACTTTTCTGCAACGGAGTTATCGTAATAACATCCCTTATGTACGTTGAATGAGCAAATTGGTCAAATATACGAAAGAGTTATAATACAGATTTTACTCAAAAAATATTGAAACAATCTCACAGATCTTAAACTAAGTTCTCAATTTCTCAAAGAAATCTTTTAATAAAAGAGAACATTTTGTTTCTAATATTCCACCATAAACTTCAGGTATGTGGTTACAGAATTGAAATATTCTAGTGCCGTTTTCAACTCCTCCACCTTTGGGATTGTAAGCCCCGAAGTACAGACGTTTAATTTTTGCAAAAGAGATAGCTTGAGCGCACATCGGGCACGGCTCTAACGTTACGTACATTTCAGCTTCATAAAGCGTGGAAGTTGAAAATGCTTTTCTAATTGTTAACATTTCTGCATGTGCAGTTGGATCATTAGATATATTGTGTGCAGAGGAGATGATATTGTTTCCATTAACTATTACAGCACCTATTGGCACTTCGCCATCTTTCTGAGCAAGTTTTGCTTGCTCTATGGCAAGTTCCATGTATTGGTACTTAAACATTAGGTGCTTGGGTAAATATAATTTTCTTTTCTTGGCTTTTCTATTTTTTCTAGGTTATAGAATTCACTAAGGACTATTGTCCTTTTTACAAGGCTATCTATTTCTCGCTTTAAATATTTTTTTATTTCTTCTACCTATTTTAGTTCGTTTATAGCTACAACTACTTCTTCCATTATATCCTCTATAATTTGATCCTCCTCTAATTTATATATTATTTGTTCTACATGCCTATTCAATTCCTCGAAGGTCGCAGATCCATATGTAATGCTATCTTTACTATTTCTTAGTAACATTTTTTACCTCTCTATTAGAATATAGTTTATTCAGTTCTATTAAACTCTATTGTCAATAGCTGCCTTAATAAATGATGTAAAGAGAGGATGAGGAGAAAATGGTCTTGATTGAAATTCTGGATGAAATTGCACACCAATAAACCATGAGTGATTTTTTAGCTCCACTGCCTCTATGCATGTTTTATCTTCTGATATACCACTGCATATCATTCCATTCTCTTCTAAGTTATTTTTATAATCTAAATTAACTATATATCTGTGTCTGTGTCTTTCTGAAATAGTGACACTACTATACACATTTGCCATTTTTGAATTTGGATTTACATTACACTTGTATGTTCCAAGTCTCATGGTTCCACCAAGATCAACGTTCTTACCATCAGCGAGCTTGATGATTGGGTGTTTGCAAGTATAAAATTCTTCAGAGTGTACATCTTCAAGCTTAATAACGTTACGAGCAAATTCAATCACTGCAAGCTGCATACCAAGACATATTCCTAAAAAAGGAATGTTATTTACACGGGCATAGTTTATTGCTAATATTTTACCTTCTATTCCGTTATCACCAAATCCTCCTGGAACAAGGACTGAATTAGAGCTTTGTAATTTTTCTCTGATAAACTTTGCATCTATAGATTTTCCATTCTCTTCTCTTGAGTTGACCCAATTTATCTTCACTCTAGCTTTATTACTAATTGCACCATGGTTTAATGCTTCAATCAGTGATTTATATGCGTCAGGAAATTCAGTATATTTTCCTACTATGGAAACGATAACTTCTTGTGTTGGATGTCTCATAGAGTGTACTATTTGGTCCCATTCAGGTAAGCTTGGTTTTGGCTTACTTAAGTGAAAGTGATCCAAAATTTGTGTCCCGAGCCCACATTGATTATACAAGGACGGTAACTCGTATATATGGTTTACATCAGGAGCAGGTATTACGTTAGATAAAGAAACATTGCAAAGATTGGCTATCTTTTCTTTTTGATTATCGGAAATTTCTTTTTCACTGCGACATAATATAATATCTGGTTGTAACCCCGCAGAGTTTAACTCTCGAACTGAATGCTGTGTCGGTTTTGTCTTTAATTCTTGTGCTGCAGTGAGATATGGTATTAAAGTTAAATGAATAAGGATAACTTTTTGCTTTCCTAGTTTATAATTAACTTGGCGTATAGCTTCCAAAAACGGTTGGCTTTCAATATCACCTACGGTTCCGCCTATTTCGCATATTACAAAATCTAAATCTTCTGTACCATTAAAAATGAAAGATTTGATTAAATCTGTCACATGAGGAATGATTTGCACAGTTTTGCCTAGATAATCACCACACCTTTCCTTCTTTAATAATTTATTATATACTTTACCAGTTGTTATATTGTCGTCCTTGGTTGCTTTAATTTTAGTAAAACGCTCGTAATGTCCAAGGTCTAAATCAGTTTCAGCACCATCCTCAGTAACAAATACTTCCCCGTGCTGAGCTGGGCTCATTGTTCCAGGATCAATGTTGAGATATGGGTCAAGCTTTCTGATGCGAACATTGAACCCATGAGCTTGAAGAAGTGCTCCCACACTTGAAGCAACTAAACCCTTACCAAGTGATGAAACAACTCCACCTGTAACAAAGATAAACTTGGTTTCTTTCATTAATTTTCAAATGGAACAGAAGTTGATTGGCCTTCTTGCTTTTTTTCTGATATAATCTTCTCTGCAATTGATTTTTTATGTACATCTTTTGAACATAATCCTGATAGTAACAGTGTATTTATAATGAACAGTCCAGCAACTATAGAAGTTATTCTACTGAGTGGATTTTCAGAAGACTTTACCGGAATTATTGAATTCATTCCCTGCTGTGAATTACTAAAGCCACTTAATGAACTACTTCCAGGTGGCTGCAGGAGCACTAAAATTACCAATACAACAACTAATATTATTTGAAGTATACTAAGTACTGTTACTGACATTATGAATAGAGCTAAAAATAAAAATTTTAGGAGCATAAGGATCATAAGTCAAGAATATCTTTACCCGAGTAACTTGACTACTGGAATCCAAGTATGTATTAAACCTTATTTAAATTATGAGCTATCACATTTTAAAATACAAAGATTATGAGCCAAAAATGGATGAAAGTTCTTTTATCGCAGATGGTGTGCGTATCATAGGTAACGTTGAAATAGGAAGGAATGCGAGTATCTGGTTTAATTGTGTGATCAGAGGAGATGTTGGATCAATCAAAATAGGTGATGAAACGAATATTCAAGATGGCACCGTAATTCATGTAGATAGAAATCCAGGCGGTGACACGATTATTGGTAGTATGGTGACGGTTGGACATTTTTGTGTGTTGCATGCATGCATGATACATGATAAAGCATTTATTGGTATGGGCTCTGTTATAATGGATCATGCGATTGTCGAGTCTGAAGCTATGGTAGCTGCTGGTTCACTGGTGACACATGGAAAAGTGATAAAAAGTGGTGAAGTATGGGCTGGCAGGCCAGCACAATTCTTCAAAAAAATGTCAAATGAAGAAATAAAACATATTACACAATCTGCACAAAATTATATCATGCTGATGAAAGAATATAAGGCTATATGCTAGGTTGAGAAATCTTCAGCTCTGATGAACATTCTACGTTAACTACTTCAAAAGTTTCTTCAACTATATAATGCTTATCAATATAAGGCTCAATCACTTTTTCAACTCTAGTTTGCTTATCAATACGCTGATTAATAAAACTACCTCTGACTATAATATCCTTTATTGGCCAGTTTGTTTCTGTTGGAGTACCTGATGATTTAGCTGCAAGTTTTATCAGTTCTGATGTTAGAAAAAGAGATATAGTATTGTTTGAGTTAAGAGAGAAATTTACATGACTCCTGCAGTATTCAAGCGATTTGCCCACTGGATAATCTGGTATTTCACCTACAACCTTTCTTATTAGCCAATTGCACTCTTTGGTAAGTATGCTTGCTTCTTTTGGAACTTGTAGCGGTATTATAATATCATTGCTAATTCTATTTTCTTCTTGAGAAAAAAGTTCGGTGTAAGCTCCTTTTTTACTGTGTTTCTCAAAATACTTAGGAAAATAAATATTGAGATATTCAGAGTGTAATTCTATTCGATTTTTCTGATCATTTTCTAAGACAAACGTATATTTATCACCATTTTGCTTAAGTTCGCATAACTTAAATTTACTAAGGTCAGAGTCTGGAAATGGCTTTTCAATTTCAAAAGCAAGTGTAAGAGTGTGCGTTGTGTGATCAAATTCATTTTTTTCTTGTAGACCATCTTGTAGACTATAGTACTTATTTTTTTCATATTCCTTTTTTTCTCTATTAGCATTAACTTCCTGTTCATTAAAACTTTCAACAGCATAAAAAAATTCTTCTTCATCTAGCTCTTCTCCTGTTAGAGCATCCTCAAACACATCCTGTTCATCCTCTAAATCAATCTCATTACCTTTCGTTTCTATTTTATTCTCTATACTTATTTTTTTTGTATGGTCATTTCCATTGCTAGCAGTTGTTTGATGATGTGTATCGTTAGTTTGAAAAAAGCTCTTTACTTTTGATATTAAGCTAATCCATGAAAGTCTGACTTGATTAAGTAGCCATTTAAAACTCTTCATTGTTTTACCTCAACCTAATTAGTAAAAATTGTAACAGAATAAATTAAATATGTCAATAAGATACACAAATTGTACTAACTGGGAATTAGTGGCAGCACTTAACATCTGTGTAAATTTTGACGTAGGCGTTTTCTGCATTTTAACCAAATCAGTAAGGAGGACACCATTGATATTCTCCTTTTAGAAGCAACTTGAATAAAACTGATAAAGTTTGAATTAAAGTGTAATTAGGAAAGTGAGTGATGAGAACTCTTTATTTGGACTTCTTTTGATTCATCTATTTTAGTATTAGGTCTTAGTGCTTCATATGTAGCACCACCAGCTACGAGTGCAGATGCTGTAGCTATGCCAATTATTGCTAATATACTTAGTCTAGTTGTATGTTCAAGTATAGTACTTGCTACCAGCCCAACAGCAAGACCAACACCAATAACAGCAGTGTACAACATTCTAGGATTATTTGAATTAGGCATATAGCTCACTAACTCTCTGCAACACTTTTCTGATTCTTTCTTTATGTCCTCGAGCTTATTTAGATCTTCTTTTTCTATTTTAGCATTTAATTCTAGTTTCTTACATAATTCTTGCATTTCTTTTACTTGTTTTTCTAATTTTTTAAAAAAATTTATTATTTTTGTTCCTTGTAATTTTATTATTGTTTCCTTAAGTAGTAACGTTGATATTGGCATTGCTATTTCTTCTATCTCTTTTTCTGTTTTCCTTTCCAATTCCACTACTTTTTCTATTCCTTCTTCTGATATTTTAGTGTCTTTTTTTAGTTCTATTTCAAACTTTCTTTTTTTCAACTCTGATTTTGCTTCTTCTAATGATTCTAATACATTCCATAGCTTTTCACCAGAATTCTGGCTCCGTTTTGGTGACATATACTGACTGCCTTTGAACTTTTTTGGTGATATGGGCTGATTTTTACCATCTTTAAGCTTTTTTGAGTTTTCACCAGCACTTACTTTAGCCATAATAAACCTCACATATTAAATAATGCTATTACATAATATCTTTAAAGCTCAATGTCAAATAGTATCTTTACATAATATAACTCATAAACAGAAAATTTTAGTATAAAATGCCATATTTACTTTGTGCTATGGTTTGAGGTAGAATAACAACTTGCTTCAAATATGGAAAGGCAGTACAACTCTATAATCAAGTTACTGAACTCTCATTTACTCCTCTTTTTTTGTAAAACAATCTACAATTTATTAGAAGATCTTCAGATAGACGTTGATCATTGGTTGCGTTTTTACAGTGAGACAAGACCTCATTCTAGTAAATATTGTTATGGCGATGTAGACTTTCCTGAATAGAAAACATATTGCTTTTTAGAAAAATATTAGTAGCATTACATTAAGAAACTGATATTAGTTTTCAATTTTTCTGTTAGTTAATTCTTGCTTGCTAGGTTAAGTTGTCTCTGGTAACCATAATGGCAAATCTTGTTAATTTGAGGCGTGGATTTTAGCCTCTCTCATCCTTACATTAGTTACATATTCTTTCGCAGAGGGCTAATGATAGCAATGAATTTATTAGTAAAATTCAGTAATTTATAACTGACAATTAGAGCTGTTAATTAGCAACTCACTTTAAATAGGTTACTCAACTGTGACAGATTTAGCTAAATTTCTCGGACAATCTACATCTAACCCTTTTTTTTCTGCAATAGAATAAGCAAGAAATTGCATAGCAACACTGTAGATAATTGGAGAAACAAAATTGTCAACTTCTGGAAGTTGCACCACATCTATGCAAATTCCCTTTAAGAGCGGTGCTCCTTGCTTATCACTAAAGGCAATTACTTTACCTTTTCTTGCAATAATCTCTTGTATATTGGATAGCGTTTTAAAGAATAAATTATCGTAAGGAATAATTGCGATAACAAGTACAGTAGAGTCTATCAAAGCGATAGAACCGTGCTTCATTTCTCCCGCTGCAATACCAATTGTGTTGATATATGAAAGCTCTTTTATCTTCAATGCACCTTCCATTGCAACTCCATATGAGCTTCCTCTCCCAATTATAATTATATTATTGTGCTCTAATATACTGCCTGATATATGTTGTATTTCCATCACATTCAAAACATGCTCAACATGTTCGGGAATAGAATTAATAGCACCGCTTAGTTCCTTTATCCTCTCTCTACCCAGTATACCTTTTATTTTTCCAAGTTCTACAGCAAAGCATGCTAAAATTGCAAGCTGCGTAGAAAAGGTTTTTGTCGAAGCAACACCAATCTCAGGTCCAGCAAGAGTATGCAATATAATATCTGAGGCTTTTTCTATGCTGCTATTAAATGTATTAATTATGCTAATGATCATTTGTTTCTGCAATCTCGCATAACGTAGTGCTTCCATAGTATCTGCAGTTTCACCAGATTGAGAAATGAATAAGCCAATACTACCTTCTTCGAGCTTGACGCTGCTATACCTAAATTCTGACGAGATTTCTAGATATACCCGAATTTGAGCAATACTTTCCAGCCAACACTTTGCTATTAGTCCAGCAAAATAGGATGAACCGCATCCAACTATAGTAATGTAACCTAGTTCAGAAAATAATTCTTTGTTGATTTCTTTATATTGTTTATAAAATTGATTTATTGTTTTGTTTAATGCATATGGTTGCTCAAAAATTTCTTTTAGCATAAAGCTAGGGTAACCATTTTTACTAATTAGAAAATTTCTTGGACTGCTATTTTCTGTTCTACGTTTAACTTGTGTACCATTATTATATATACTAAATTCGTTAGATTTTATTACTGCAATATCATTATCTTCTAAATGCAATATTTTTTCTACAAATGAACTCAAAGCATTAGTATCAGAGGCAGCAAATACTTTATTACAGTTATATCCTATTGCTAAAGGCAAATTTCTTTTTGCAACAAATAAAGTATCTGGATATTCTGCAAATAATAAAGCCAAAGCAAGTGAACCTTGTAAATTGTTTAGACACTGTAATATAGAATCAACTGGTGACAATCCTTCATTAAGATATGCAGTTAATATGTTTGGTATTACTTCTGTATCAGTGTCGGTATGAAAAGATACTCCCTTTTCCTCCAGATCCTTTTTTAATATATTGTAATTTTCAATCATGCCATTATGAGCAACAACAACATTATTTATATAAATGGGATGAGCATTTTTAAGATTTGGAACTCCATGTGTAGCCCAACGAGTATGTGCTATACCAACTTTGCTACTAGATATCTTGCTCTCATGAACAACTTCACATAATCTTTCAACTTTACCTTCTGATTTTTTGACTTCTATCTTACCTCTATTATTTATAATTGCTATACCTGAAGAGTCATACCCTCTGTATTCCAATTTTTGCAACGCGGTTAGTAAAGTTGGTATTACTGAATCACCGCTACTTACTATACCTAGTATTCCACACACTTCGTAAATTATGAAGCATTTTTGTCTTTTTTACTTTCCTCTAGTTTATTTTTCTTGCCATTCTTTTCAACTTTGCTTTTTTCAATAGATTTAGCTACTGGCTTTTGAATTTCTTTATTTAAGATTTCAGATATAGCAGACTTTAGGATTTTTATTTCAATTTTTGGTGCTATTTCTAGTATTAGTTGTGCATTTACTTCGTCAACTTTGTTTACTTCACCTATTATTCCACTAGAAGTAATAACCGTATCACCACGTTTTATTTGATCTATCATCCTTCTATGTTCTTTTAGTTTTTTGTGATTGGGGCGAATAATGAGAAAATAAAATACTACAAATATTAAAATGAGTGGAATAAAGCTAGCAACAGATGCTGATACATTGTTACTCGCATCTGCCGCAAAAACCTCAGAAATAAACATATTTAATCCCAATTATTAACGATAAAATTAAATAGATTAAGCAGCAATTACAATATCATGTCAAGTCTCTGAAAGAAATTAATTCAAATTAATAAGAAACTTAAAGAATTTTAAGGTGTTTCTGCTGTAATGGCGGGAGTGATGAGACTTGAACTCACGACCTCATGCGTGACAGGCATGCGCTCTAACCAACTGAGCTACACCCCCCATTGCTTTTTAACGTTTGCAACTTTAAAGCTAATCAACGTGTTGCCACTTGTCAATATTTTTTGTTTGCGCTTTTTTGTCTTTTTTATTACTATGTAAATAACTTAATTTCACACATGGCTTATGCAAATAGTCCCATTAGGGTTATGCCATGGAAGGTAAACTATTTGGAGGAGTAAATATGATAAATTTGCCTAAAGTTACTATACGTGATTTAGCTGAATCTGGTGTGCATTTTGGCCATAAAGTTAGTCGCTGGAATGCGAAAATGGCCCCATATATATATGGTATACATCAACAGAATCGTATACACATAATAGACTTACGAAAAACATTACCATTGTTAGAGGTGGCGATGAAAGCTTTATACGATGTTGCATCTCAAGATGGTCGCATTTTATTTGTTGGTACGAAATTTCAAGCTTTAGATATTGTTGCAAGTGAAGCAGTTCGTTGTGGTCAGTATTATGTAAATGATCGATGGCTTGGTGGTATGCTTACTAATTGGAACACTGTTTCTTCTTCGATAAAAACTTTGATACAATATGAGAAAATATCCAATGATGAAGATAGCATCTTAACAAAAAAAGAATTAGGAAACATTGAAAAGAAAAGAAAAAAGCTTGATAAAGAATTGGGTGGAATTAGAGAAATGGGAGCAGTTCCTGATATTTTATTTATTATTGATACTAACAAAGAGCATATAGCGGTTAAAGAGGCTAAAAAACTGGGTATTCCTGTAGTTGGAGTACTTGATACCAATTCTGACCCAGATGGTATTGCCTATCCTATACCAGGAAATGATGATTCAAGAAAATCAATAGAGCTCTGTTGTAAATTAGTTGCTGATTCTATATTAGCTGGAATAGAGTCTAGTTTGACAAGGTCTAGAGTTAAGGATGATGAGCTTATTCAAGAAAAAGAAGAGGATACTGTGCAAACTAAAAAGAAGCGTATTAAGGTTGAAACAGAAAGGGAGGTAATAGTAAGTAAATGAAGATGGATTCAAGTAGTATAAGGGAATTACGCGATAGAACAGGGCTTGGCTTAAGCGATTGTAAGAAAGCGTTAGAAGAGTGCGATGGTGATATTAAGAAAGCCGTTGATAGGTTACGTACAATAGGATTTGCTAAAGCTGACAAAAAGTCTGATAGAGTAGCTTCGGATGGGCTTATTGCTATGTGCTTGGCTAAAAATTATGGTGTATTGGTTAAAGTCAATTGTGAAACTGATTTTGTTGCTAGAAATGAGAAGTTCATAGCATTAGTTTCAAATTTAGCATCAATTGCTTGTCAAGAACGTTGTACTAGTCTTGATGAGTTAAAAAATGCCAAATATGAAGATGTTGGTACAGTGCAGGAAGCTATTATGAGTGGTACATCGGTTCTTGGTGAGAAGTTAGAGTTAAGCAATCTTTGCTACCTAGAGACTAAGGATGGGATTATTGCTGGCTATGTACATGGTGATATGAATGGCTTAGGTAAGATTGGTGCTTTAGTAGCATTGCAATCATCTGGTGATAAACAAGAGATTGGAAAGCAAATAGCTATGCATGTAGTTGCTATGAAACCTGAAGCTTTATCTATAGATGATTTAGATCAAGAAAAATTAAACAATGAGCGTTCTATAATTGAGGAGCAAGTAAAGAGCTTAAATAAACCTGAAGGGGTAGCGAAAAAAATAGTAGATGGACGAATGGCTAAATACTATGAAGAAGTTGTTCTGCTAGAGCAGAAGTTTATAAAAGATGATAAAATGAAGATTGCTGATTTTATAGAATCAAGTGCTGTTAAATTAGCTAATTATAAGTTACTTACTTTGGATGGTGCAAATAAGTAACAAAACTTCAGAAGTAAAATACCCCAGAGTGTTATTCAAAATCTCTGGGGAGGCTTTGATGGGATCAAAGCTATTTGGCCATGATATGGAAGTGATAGATAAACTATCCAAAGACATAGTTGAAGTTTGTAATCTCGGAGTTCAAGTTTGTATTGTTGTTGGTGGTGGGAATATTTTTCGTGGTGCATCAGCATCTTTAAGTGGCTGTGAAAGAGCAAGCAGTGATTATATTGGAATGCTTGGCACTGTCATTAATGCTTTAATTTTGCAAAATTTTTTAGAAAAAAGCTCTATAGTCTCTAGGGTGTTGTCTGCTATACCTATGACTACTATATGTGAGCCTTATATAAGAAGGAAGGCTATTCATCATTTAGAAGAGGGCAGGGTGATAATTTTTGCAGCAGGAACGGGTAATCCATTTTTTACTACGGATACAGCTGCAGCTTTACGCGCTGTTGAAATGAATTGTAATGTTATTTTAAAAGGTACGCAAGTAAGTGGCGTGTATTCTGCTGATCCAAAAAAAAATGAGAATGCTGTAATGTACGATAGGCTTTCTTACACAGATTTGTTAACTCGTGATTTGAAGGTTATGGATGCGTCAGCAATTTCACTTGCTCGTGAAAATTCTATTCCAATTGTAGTTTTTTCTTTGAAAAGTGAAAAAATGGTCAATATTATTAAAGGTCAAGGTACTTATACTATAGTCTCAGATTATAAACATTAGGTAATTTATGTTAAACGAAATAAAAGCTAAAACAAGAGAAAGAATGCTAAAAACTATTCAGTCTTTTCATGATGATATGAAAGGTGTACGTACTGGTAGAGCTAACTCATCATTACTTGATGGTATAGTTGTAAATATCTATGGTGGACATCAAAAACTGAACCAAGTTGCAGGCGTTTCAGCTATAGATAACAAAACTCTATCAGTTAAAGTTTGGGATGCTACTGTTATCGGTGAAGTAAAAAATGCGATAATCAATGCTAACCTGAATTTAAATCCTGTTGTTGAAGGAAATACTATACGTATAGTTCTTCCAGACTTAACACAAGAAACCCGTGAGAAGTTAGTGAAGTTATTGCATCAATTTTCTGAAAATGCACGAGTTGCGATTAGAAATATACGCAGAGATATTATGGAAGAAATAGAGGAAATGAAGAAAAATAAGGAAATCTCAGAAGATGATTTTCATGTTGCCAAAAAGGAAATACAAAACATTACTGATGATAATGTAAAAAAAGTCGATGACGACTTATCTATTAAAGAAAAGGATATATTGCATCATTAAGTTAATATGGAAGAATTTTCATTGTTGAAAAACATACAAGGATTCGATACATATGCAACTGTATGAATGCTGTGATTCAGATCTCATCATTACGCACACATTTGATCGTTATACCTTTTGAAATCTAGAAAAAAAGCTTTTCAGTTTGATTTTTTATTACGATAATTAAGTTTACACTCTTGAGCGAAAACGATGCTGAAACGCCTTTTCCTTATTTTTGCATTTGTATTACTCATCCCACTGTCAAATGTTGATGCCAGAAGATATATCAGAATTGTTGGATCTTCAACTGTTTTTCCTTTTATCTCATTTATATCTGAAGAATTCAGCCGTATATTTTCCTTTAAAACTCCGGTTGTAGAATCGATAGGAAGTGGATCAGGGTTCAAAATGTTTTGTTCAGGAATAGGGGAAGGCACACCAGATATCACTACTTCATCTCGCCCTATGAAGGAAGTAGAGAGAGAATTATGTAAAAGAAATAAAGTGAATGAAGTAATAGAGATCATAATTGGCTATGATGGAATTGTTATTGCAAATTCAAATCAAAGCCATAGATTTGATTTTACAAAAAATGACCTGTTTGAAACTTTATCTTCATATTCTGAAGACAATGATAGATTAGTAAAGAATAACAAGAAATTTTGGTCTGATGTAAATCAAGCTCTACCAAAAACAGAAATTAAAATCTATGGCCCACATCAAAATACAGGTACACATGAAACTTTGATTAATTTTATTATGCTTGATCAATATTCATGTATGAACTCAAGGATTTTCAAAGAGAATTATCAAGACCAAGAAAAAAGAAAGAAAGCATGTAGTAATATCAGAGATGATGGAAGATATATAGAAGTTGGAATTAATGAAAACATAATAATACAAAAGTTGAAGAGCAATAAAAATGCTTTAGGAATATTTAGCTTCAGCTTTTTAGCGAAAAACCAAGATGAGATTCAAGGAAGCACAATCGCAGGAATTGAGCCAACTTATAAAAATATATCATCGGGGGAGTATATGTTAGCAAGGCCTTTATATCTTTATATCAAGAAAGAACACTTAGATACTGTTGATGGATTAAGGGAATTCATTAGAGAAGTTGTAGACTCTATTAGTACTGAAGGTGGATATCTATCTAGGCTTGGTCTAATTCCACTTTCAAGTGAAAATATGAAGAAAGTCTTGGAAAAGGTTCGTGATATAATATGATGACTTTGGTATTTTTTTATTCTGGATACTAGGTTAACAATAGAACGTTTAAATTTCTTGTTTTTATTGTTATCATACTTAGCTTTCCTAAGCACTCATTTACTACAAAAACTTTCTACGAAATATAACAGGCTCTATTTGTGCTCACTTTAGAAAGTTGCGCGTTTTGCAGAACACATTTGGTGATAGGTTTCTCTATGGCTATTTCACAATTTTCTTTTATGCTTTTTTGTTCTTTGTAATCCTTAACTTCTTGAATAAAATCTTCAAGCCACTTCTCACTACCTATCTTGGCATGCCGTTGTTGCTCACCTTTAAGAAGTTTTATTACAGCTGCATCTTGATTTTCAGGCACTCTTTGATATTTAAGCCACAGGTCACGAATATCAGGAGAAGCTTTTTTCAAATGAGCTTCAAAGGTTGCTTTTGTGTCTTTTGTACTTTCTTCTTGTTGATCTTGATGGAATTTAAACCAGAAATCGCGAATCTCAGGAGAAGCTTTATTCCAAAGAAGTTTAGTAATTTCTTTTATATTTCTCAGATCTTCTTGTTTCAATCTTTTACCATCACCTATATATCGTTTATTAAGACCAACTTGCAGAGGATAAAGTAAAAGGGTAGTTTTGCTCTGTGAATGTATAGGTCTATTTAAAATCATTGCTAGATTTGTATCACAATCTTCTAATACTGCTTTAACTTTTTTAACATCTAAATAATCTATTGTTTGACGTAATTTGTGGTGAAGATCACTTATTCTCTTTAAGTTTTTCACTTTTTGCATATGCGAATCATCACTTCCTTTCGCTTCTTGTATAGCTATATCACACGAAATACTCTCAATTTTTTGCTCCATTTTCTGTATACATTGATTAATTTCCTTTTGATTTTTTTGGAATATAATAAATTGTGAAGTGGTACAAGGATTAGGTAGATCGCCTTTAAACTCTTCTTGTATATTACTAGGTAATTCGTTTTTCAAAACTTCTTGTATATCGCTATCGTGATTATTTTTTATATTCTCAAAGTTGCCTTTTATAGCTTCACTAATTAATGAATCTCGAATTTTTTTTTGTCTGTCAGTTAATAACATACCTTACCTCTATCTCTTATGGCAAATTTAGCGCTATAATTATACTTATTTATAATCAAGTCAAGAGAAAAAATTAGCAAAGCGGTTGAAGTTTTAATAACATATAGCTTTCAAAGTACTGTCTATGGAAAGTCTGCAAGTTTTACGTTCAATTGCGTTTATTGTGGGAATTTTTCTATTGTTGTTTGGCGTAGCAATGCTTATTCCTGCTATTACTAATAATTATCTAGGTTACGAATGGAAAAATTTTCTGGTTGGATTTATAGTTACCTGCATATTTAGTGCGATTTTTATTCTATTGGGTAAACTAAGTAGGTTACATGGAATGCCGGCAATTTTTGCGATTACCAGTTGTACCTGGATTGCATTATCTCTATTTGCAGCTATTCCATTTTATCTTGATAGTTTAAGCTACATTGATGCACTGTTTGAAGCAGTATCTGGGATTACAACCACAGGAGCAACTGTTCTAAGTTACATCGAGCAACAATCTCCGGGGATACTACTGTGGAGAGCAATGCTGCACGGTATAGGTGGTTTTGGAGTAATTACAGTAGGAATTGCAATTTTTCCCATATTTAAGGTTTTGAGCTTAAATAATTTACTCTATTCTGAGTACTCAGATGCTCTTAAAAGAAAGTTACCACATACGCGAAGCGTAGTAATACATATTGCAGAAATATATTACTGCCTAATTTTATTGTGCATATTTTCCTACTATCTAGCTGGCATGCCATTATTTGACGCAGTATGTCACGGAATGTCCGCTGTATCAACTGGTGGATTTGCTAACTATAACGATTCTATAGGCTACTACAATAACCCTATATTGGAGGTCATAACAATTATCTTTATGATTTTAGGCTCTTTACCTTTTCTGAGCTATTTAAAAATTATAAGACGATTAGACGTTTGTTATGATGAACAGGTCTCTTACTTTATTAAGATAGTTGTTATCTCATCTTTGCTTGCTTGTTTTTGGTTATATAAAAATTTTGACTTAGGAGTATTTTTATCATTTAGGTACAGCACATTCACCATTACCTCCTTTATCACATCAACTGGCTATGTAATGTGCAACTACTTGAATTGGAGCTTTATTTCAGTCTTAGCTTTCTTTTCAGCCTTTATTGGTGGATGTGGTGGTTCTGCTAGTGGTGGAATCAAAATCTTCCGTTTAGTCATTTTTCTAAAATCTATAAGGAATTACTTTAGCTCTTTATTAAATCCAAGTGAAAGCGATAGAGTAAAACTCAATGGTAAAATACTGGAAAATGATGAAGTTCAATCCGTCTTTACGTTTTTTGCGATTTACATGTTAACGTTCACTATATCATCAATAGTGATGTCTTACTTGAGCAATGCGGACTTTATAATTAGCATCAGCTCTGTTTCTGCAATGCTTACAAATTCTGGCCCAGGGTTTAGTAACCTAATAGGTCCTTCAGGTAATTATTCCTCCTTTAGTGGTGGAGTAAAGCTATTTCTATCGTTTTTGATGCTGCTTGGCAGGCTTGAAATATTGCCAATTTATTTTTGTATAGGTAGTTTATACTGGAAACTTTGCCATTCAAGAGTGTAACGCGAATTCAGGTTTACATTTAAATTCTATTACATATTATTATAAGTATTACAAAACTTTAAAGGACAATTATGGCAGTTATGCCAGATAAATGGATAAGGGAAAAGGCTGAAAACTCTAGAATGATAGAGCCTTTTGTGAATCATAAAAGCAGTAAGGGTGTTGTATCTTTCGGATTATCATCTTATGGCTATGATGCAAGAGTTAGTAATAAGTTTAAGATTTTTACTAATGTTAATTCAGCTATTGTAGACCCCAAGAATTTTTCTGAGAATAGTTTCATAGATAAGGAAACAGATGTATGTATAATCCCACCAAATAGTTTTGTACTTGCCAGCACGGTGGAATATTTTCGTATACCAAGGAATGTACTGGTAATTTGTGTTGGTAAATCAACTTATGCAAGATGTGGTATTATAGTAAACGTCACACCTTTAGAGCCTGGATGGGAAGGTCACGTCACACTTGAATTCTCTAACACTACTCCACTTCCTGCAAAAATTTACGCTAATGAAGGAGCATGCCAATTTGTGTTTTTAAGCGGCGAAAGTGAATGCGAGAAATCATACGATGATATGAAAGGAAAATATATGAATCAACATGGTATCACTTTGCCGTTAGTTAAGTGATTACTTTAGATAAAGCTAGATATTGATTCTTTGTATTGAAGATTAGCAAAATTTTCTTTTATTAGTTCATCACATTTTTTATCACCTAAAACTGCACGTGCAGAGTGATTTTTAAATGATTCTATAAAGCTAATAAAGAAATTTGTAGAAGGATTACTTAAAGCTTTTGCAACTTCTTTTTTTTCTTCATCATTGGCAAGCTGATTAAATAATTCTTCACCTTTTTTTTGTAGCTCATTTTGAAATTCTTGTTTTACAGTAGCCTTATCCGCTCTTTGCAAGAAGGAAAACTCTTCAAAAGTGTACAAGGAAGAGACAATACTGTTAAAGGTACCAGTAAAACATGCACTGCCAACAAGTACTCCGTATTCTGTTTGCGATTCTACTAAATGTTTAACCAGTTGATATTTTCTCTGTGATATGCGGGTATTAATATCTATATTATTATCAGTACTTTTTTTATTTTTATCCTTACAAGCTTTCCAAACCAAACTTAAAACTTGCTTCAATCTTAATCCACTTCCACTATGTGAATCAGGGTCATTTTTTATACGCTTTAGGCACTCAAGCGCATGTTTTTGCTCATCTGCTGTGAGTTGATCTTTATCTACAGCTTTTTGTGTGCCATTTGCTATGCACTCTAACTGATCAATAAATCCTTCTATTTCCTTTATAAACTTATCATCAACATAAGGCTCGCCATAGTTTTCTTTTAGCTTTTGAACGTTAATATTAATTGCATCATTTACATTAGTATCATGCGTTGTTTGTGGGATACGCGCTGCCTCCATAAATGCTTCAGTTCTTTGATCTAACCATTCTGGTAATTTGCCTCCTGCAAGAACATATAGCTTACTCAATGCTTGAGCGACTAGAGTTAATGCTAGAACAAGAACAATAGATGCTATGAGTAATACTACAGCTAAACCAATGACTAGCCACCTCACAGGGGCTAGTAAAATATCTCTTAATTTTGACGTTCTTTGTATGTTACCTGGTGTATTTACTACCACTGGCATAATTAATTTTAAATAGTATCACTATCGTCAATATATTATATTTCTCTTATTTTGTCAACTCACATTTCTACTTCTGTACTTTTTCATTCTTTCTTCTAATTACTATAGATGCATTTCTTTATTAATTGATATCCTCTCAAGCAGCTAAAACTGATTGCATTCGCCTAGTTACAAAAAAATGTCTGTGCTAAAACATGCTCATATATAGCTCTTTTTCTAATAGTTTGAATAGCTGGATATTCTTTCTGGCTCAATTTTTTATAGCAAACCAATGGTTTGATTAAAATCAGGAGAATATGGAGGCAGATATATAACTTCAGCACCGATACTTTTAACAAATTCACTTATTTTCTATAAAAAGTTGCATTATCCAAAATCACCCAGCAATAAAGCTTGAACTAGCTATTAAAAACGTCTGTATCGCAGTAGCCTTCAAAAATCATAGGCGCCATAATTTTTCCCTTATTCAAAGCTGCAATCATACTAATACGCTGACTTTTGTGTTATCAATTCCAGATTAGTCGATATATACAAGAATTTCAGTGTTTTTTGTTGCTATGAGTTTTTTAAGCTCAGCACGTTTTTTCTGCGTCCTTAAATAGTCCTAATTTTAATTTGTTTTGAGTTTAAAGTCTTTCGTTAGGTTTGCAGAATACATTTCCTTATTATCTTGGTTATAGAAAGTAAATTTGTGATCGTCTAAACCTAATATTGCAAAGCCAAAGCCGAAAAAGTTTCTAACTTCGTGTGCTAAGTAATTTCTACTATTTGGATAGTTAAATTCTACGTTTTGATAAACAGGTTCTTGATCTTGAGCGTGTAATAATGCACCGCCGTTTCCAACTATAATCTGATCTGGAACATTATCCATTAATAAAATCTGGGCTATATGAATGTGGCCAGAAACTATGGTAGTAACATTGCTTGGAAATTTATCTCCAAAAGCTTCAATTTGTGTAAGATTACCATGGCTTTTTAATGTCAAAAATTCTTTTTTTGGAGATCTCCAAAGTGGTTTATGAGTCAAAAACCACGTGGGCTTATCTTGTATCAATTTATCAAACTGCCTCTCAAAAGCATCAACTGTGCTTTGGGTTGTAAAAATTTCCTCACCGGATGAAGAGTCGAAGATAAAAAACTTCATCGGCCCAGCATCTAAGAACCAACTGGAAATAAGATCTTCACATTTTTGAGGGAAAAAGGGGTATGAATCTAAATATCTGAACCATCCTTCATAAGCTCTATTACAACTCTCATGATTTCCACGAACAAAAAGAAAAGGAGATTGTGTTAAAATATCTTTTGCAGGCTCAAACCAATCAGCGTACCAAGCTTCTTTGCTATATCCATAAATATCGCCGCACTTTTTTGTGTTTCTACATTTTGTTTGTCTATAATGATAATCACCAACATGGATAATTAAATCTGGTTTATGAAAAGCGATTGAATCTAAATTTTTTTTCAAAGGCCAGTTATCTACAGAATTACATTCTTGCCGAAATAACATATTTATTCTACATCCTGTATCGCCAATGAAGGCAATTTTGCTGATCTTTTCCGCTAATACGGGAACTTTTATATTGTCAATACTAATGTTTTGAGCATTTGTTTCTACTATCAGTTCACAAACTGTTTCGGTATTGTTAATTGAGCTGCGATTTAGCATTTCTACTGCCTTATTATCGACGTAAGCAATGGGACACATGTTATTGTCTATAATCGCACGTATGCTTAATTTATTTTCTGGAATGATTTGAGACCATGTGTACAATATTTGTGCATGAGTGGGGTAAAAGCTAATTGTAAGAGATAGAATTAAAAAAATGAAGATATTAGCTATTTTCATTTGTATAAAGACCTAAATTAAGAATTAGCAGTAAGATTATCTTAAATGATTAAAGTTTGTAACCATAAAATTCATAGTTAAATTATACAGGCATTTCCTAAATTATCCTAGTATCAGATTGACACTTTAGATGAAAAATCCTAAAATGATTAAGTAATTTAAAGTAATTATATAGAAACTAGAATAAAGTGCGGTCGTGGTGGAATTGGTAGACACGCAGCGTTGAGGTCGCTGTGGCTCACAAAGCCTTGGAAGTTCAAGTCTTCTCGACCGCACCAAGTTGTTTGGTGTAGGTGAAATGTTTATAGGAAATCAAAGTAGAAATAAAGTAGAAAGGGCCATCAGTGAAGTCAGGCGTGGTCTTCCAATTTTAATATATGATGATGAAAATAACTATCTATTGCTTGCTGCTGCTGAAACTTTAGAAAAAAATTTATTTAGTCAATATAAGCTTATATCAGGTAATGTGTATGTTACTTTGACTGCAAGTAAGGTAAAATACATATGTCAGAGTAAAGAACATAGTAGCAAACGTCTGTTGATAAGCAATTTTGATGAACTGCTCCATTTAATAAACTGTTCAAAGGAAGATTGGATAAAAGAGTTGCAATGCTCAAAGACAATAGATGCTTATGCTGTTGCCTTGCTTAAGTTCTCAGAATTATTGCCATACGCGTTAGTGGCTGATATGACTTTTGAGAATAAACATGAAATGCGAAATTGGTGTGAAGAAAATGACATTATTGCACTAAATACGTTACTTGTGAATGATTTTCAACAAAATCATAGTGTGTATGGAGTGTGCAAAACATCATTATTTTTAAAACAGACTCAAGAAGTAGATATCATATCTTATAGAACCAAAAGTGGCGGAAGAGAACATTATGCAATTATCATTGGCAATCCAGATAAAGATAATGAGCCATTAGTGAGAATTCATTCTTCATGCTATACAGGAGACTTATTAGACAGCTTATCATGTGATTGCAGAAGCCAGTTACATCAAGCGATTCAAATAATGACCGACTTTGGGAATGGCATTATATTATACTTGATGCAAGATGGGAGAGGCATTGGTTTAACTAATAAGTTAAGAGCATACAGTATGCAAAGAAAATATAATCTTGATACTGTTGATGCAAATAGAGTATTGGGTTTTGAAGATGATGAAAGGAGCTTTGCTGTTGCAGCTAAAATACTTAAGAAATTGAACATTAACAAAATACAATTACTTACAAACAATGGTAGAAAGTTATCAGAGTTGAAAAATAACGGTATAGAAGTTACAAAGTGTATACCACTTATTATGGAACGCAATGAATATAATGATTCATATATGGAAACAAAATTTGGCAAGTTAGGCCATGGATTAAGGGTTTATTAGCTTTTTTGTTATAACTACTTTGTTAGCTTGCTATGTTAATTAATATAAGTTAAGATTTTTAAGAATATTGAGATGCTGAAATTTTTAAAACAAGAAAAAAGTAATGATTCATTGGATAAGGATATAAATTGGAATTCAAGTCGCTATAGCACAGTTGTTGCTCAGAGAAATACTTTACTTTTATTTACATTAATATTACTAGTTGCAATTTCTATAAGCATATTAGCTATATTTAAAATTAGCACAAGTAGCACTATTGAGCCATTCGTTATAGAAATTGATAAAAAGTCAGGAATAGTGCAATTGGTTGATCCTGTTACAGTAAAACAATATTCTGCAAATGAAACGCTGAACGATTATTTTATTTCAGAGTATATAAAAGCAAGGGAGGTTTTTGATCCATATAATTATAATTATAATTATTATACAAAAGTAAGGTTGTTTTCTTCGCCTAGTGTATATAGTGAATTTAGCAATTATATAAAATCGCAGAATATGAATGACCTTTTTAATTTATATTCAGATGCTAAAGGTGAGTTGAAAATTCGTTCAATTCAAAAATTAGGTAACGATGCTCTTCAAGTGAGATTTTCTATAGAATTTACACGAAAAGATGGAAATTCCTCAAGGAAAAATAAGATAGTTGTGATGTCGTATAAATATGCATCGCTTGAAATGAATGATCAGCAAAGATATATTAACCCGTTAGGGTTTCAAGTTATTTCATATAGAGTAGATGATGAATATGTGTAGGATATTGTTAGTTTTAGCTTTACTAATAAGTGGCAACTTAAATGCATCTATTAATAATAAACCTATTTCTGTAGATAGTAGAATAAAGACTTTTGTATATAGCCCTAATGAGGTGTTTACAGTAATTTTTAGTCAAGGTTACTATTCTTATATTGAGTTTGCAGAAGGGGAAAAAGTCAAAAATATTGCTGTTGGTGATGCATCAAGTTGGAAAATTAATCCTTATGATAATAAACTGCTTGTCATGCCATTTGAAGTCAGTAGTCGCACTAACATGATTATTACGACAACTAAAAAGAGAAATTACATTTTTGATCTAATTTCAAGACCAAATTACGATAAATACCCAGATACTGATGCTAAAAAAGTGGATCATGATTATTCCGTTGAAAAGGATATATCTTACGTAATACGTTTTTATTATCCTCAAGAAGAAGATGAATTTGATGTTGATTTAGATGAGGTTTCTTTACCTACTCAAATGCAATACATTACAGAAAAGCCAGAAAAAATAATACAAGAAAATAATACGAGGTACAACTATACATATATTGATGAAGGTGGTAACGTAGATATAGTTCCAATTGAGTTATTCGATGATGGTTATTTAACCTATTTAAAGTTTAGAAATAGTAATAAAATTCCTCAGATTTTTATAGAAGGCGAATCCTGTAAAAGGCTGTTATTTGATGATTATGTTGTAATAAAAGGAGTACATAAAAAGCTATTAATGCGTTATGAAGGTAGTGAAGTTGAAGTTATAAATAGGTCACTTTAGTTGTGGTACATATAATATGAGTAAAGAAAGGCATAATAGTGTAGAAGATGAATCAGAGATAGAAAGCAAGGTAGTAACAGTTGGCTCTAATCAAGGTTATAAGGCATTGATGATAGTTATGGTAGCGCTCTTAGTTGGTGGAGTGTACTATCTTTATTTTAGTCCTTCTAATAAAGAGGGTCCAGAGATTGTTAAAAAAGAGGAAACAAAGCAAAACATTCAAGAATTGAAAGGAAAGTTAGAACAAGTTCCAGATAATGCAATAGTTTCCGAAAGAGTAGTAACTGATCTCTTGCCACCCTTACCTCCTCTTCCTATTCCACAAGTCATACCAGAAGTAAAACAAATCAAAAAAGAGGAAGTGACAAAAAAAGAAGAGCAACTAAAAGAAATTCCCTTGTCAAATATACCTGTTTTACCAAAGCAAAATTTTCCTTCTGGTAATGTTATTAGCAATTTGCCTACTTCATTTCCTACAATAGGGGGTGGCGGTTATCCTAGAGACAGACGTAGTGCACAAATGTTAGCAATTTCAGGTAGTAGTGGGGAAGGTAAAGCTACAGATGCTGTTTTATCCAATACCTCAGCACAATCGAGCAAAGCTACCAAAGCTGGAAAGCTTGGTTTAATGATTATTCAAGGTAAAGTTATTGACGCTATTCTTGAAACTGCAATAAGTTCTGACTTACAAGGAATGCTCCGTGCTGTTGTTAGTAGAGACGTTTATGCAGAAACTGGTGATACAATTTTAATACCAAAAGGTTCAAGGTTAATAGGTGGTTATTCATTCGACTCAAATGTTGCAAAAGCCCGCGTGAACATAAATTGGAATAGGATCATTCTTCCTCATGGTATAGATGTTGCTATTGCATCATCTGGTACCGATGAGCTTGGAAGGGCAGGGATAGCTGGAATAGTTGATAATAAAATAGCAAGTGCATTATTCTCTTCAGTGGCACTTGCTGGTGTTTCGATTGGTTCAGCTGTTGTAGGACAAAAAGCCTCTAATCTTATCGATGCGCTAACTGCCATGGATGCAGTGAAGTCTATTACTGCAACTGAAATAGATATTTCTTCTCTCAAAGGGGCTATTGTTGAGAGATTGGAGAATTCTATAAAAACTGAAGTTGGGAAGGTAGGAGACGAAAAATGGAAATTGGGTATTAGGGCTATTGAAAAAATTCGAAATGCTAAAAGTGATCAGGATTTGCTGAGAATAATAAAGGAAGAAATAGTAAGTGTGATAAAAAGTTCTGGAGCTAGTGGAGTTGATGCAATTACTAGTGATAATATCGGTATAACTTTAGACGATGTACGTCAACTGTTGAGGCAAACTCAGAAAAGAAGCAAATCTGTTTATGATGAAGCAATAGGGAAGTCAATCAATGATTTTTCCAAAGACATGCGAGATATAGTTGATAGGAGTGTAGATAAAAAACCAACTATTTATGTTAATCAAGGAACTTCATTGAAAGTATTTGTTAACCAAGATATAGTATTTCCTCCACAGTCAATATTAAATAACTGAAATGAACTATGCTGCACTTGATACATATTTGGAGCCATTACAAGGCATATTTCAAGAGGAAGGTGTAAATGAAATATCAATAAATAAACCGAAGGAAGTATGGATTGAAAATCGCGGTGAAATAAGATGCGAAAAGTTAGAAATATTTGATCTTAATCATTTAAAATCTCTTAGCAGGTTGATTGCTCAAGCTACAGAACAAAAACTGAGCGAAGAGACACCGCTGCTTTCAGCTACATTACCAAATGGTTATCGTATACAGATAGTGTTTCCTCCAGCATGTGAGCCTGATAAAGTAGTCATTTCAATTCGTAAACCTTCTTCTATGCAATTGGCATTGGATGATTATGAAAAAATGGGGGCTTTTTCTGAAACTGTTATAGGAGTGACCGATAATCCAGTAGATCGTCATCTAGATTTGCTACTGAAACAAAAAAAAATAAAAGAGTTTTTAGAATATGCTGTAATAAGTAAGAAAAATATCATAATTAGTGGTGGAACTTCCACTGGTAAAACCACTTTTACTAATGCTACTTTGCGTGCTATTCCATCTGAAGAAAGAATTATTACTGTTGAAGATGCAAGAGAGATAGTTTTGAATGATCATCCCAATAAAGTCCATTTAATTGCTTCTAAAGGAGGGCAAGGCAGGGCAAAAGTGACCACTCAAGATTTGATAGAGGCATGTTTACGTTTAAGACCAGATAGAATAATAGTTGGTGAGCTGCGTGGAGCAGAAGCTTTTAGTTTTCTTAGAGCAATAAACACTGGCCACCCAGGGTCAATATCAACTCTTCATGCGGATAGTCCGGCAATGGCTCTTGAGCAAATAAAACTTATGGTTATGCAAGCAAATCTTGGCATTCCCCCAGATCAGATCATACCATACATTAGAAATGTAATTGACATTGTTATTCAACTCAAAAGGACCAGTGGTGGAAAAAGAAGCATTTCTGAAATATTATTTACTAGATCTTCAAATGAAAATACTTAAATTTATACGTAAGTTAAGAAAAAGTAGTTTATGAGTAATGGAAATCACCTACGCAATATTCTCATAGGAGGTGTAGTATCTTTTAGCATACTTGAATTTTGCTTCTATTTGTCTGGTATATTATTCTATCTGTTTGTTGACGGTCCAGATGGTGTAGATTTTAGAGCAATTAATCCTAGCTTGACACCTTTTCCTCAAGCTCTCTGGCCGACAATTTTTGATCATATACAATATTGTTGGCATCATCCAGAGCTATATAGCTTTGAGCTCAAAATTAAATTAGTTGTATCTTCTGTACTGCCTCAAATTGTTTTGATGATTATTTTGTGGAATGTGAGAGAAAGACTAATTGAGTGGCGGCCATTTAAAAAGAAAGAATCACTTCATGGAGATTCACAGTGGGCATCAGAGAAAGACATACGAAAAGCGGGATTAAGAAGCAAAAAAGGTCTATTGCTTGGTAAAGATAAGAGAGGATATTTTATTGCTGATGGGTTTCAGCATGCATTGCTCTTTGCACCTACGGGCTCTGGTAAAGGTGTTGGTTTTGTAATTCCTAATTTGTTATTTTGGAATGATTCGGTAATTGTGCATGATATAAAATTAGAGAACTATGAAATAACAAGTGGTTGGCGAGAGCGACAAGGACAAAAAGTATATGTATGGAACCCAGCGCAGCCAGATGGGGTAAGCCATTGTTATAATCCACTGGAATGGATTAGTGAAAAACCTGGACAGATGGTTGACGATGTGCAAAAAATAGCTAACCTAATCATGCCTGAACAAGATTTTTGGCAAAACGAAGCAAGAAGCTTATTTGTTGGGGTGGTACTATATTTACTTGCTGCACCAGAGAAAGTTAAATCTTTTGGTGAGGTTGTGCGTACGATGCGTAGCGATGACGTAGTTTACAATCTTGCTGTAGTTTTGGACACAATGGGTAAAATAATACATCCGGTAGCGTATATGAACATTGCAGCTTTTTTGCAAAAGGCTGACAAAGAAAGATCAGGTGTTGTGTCAACTATGAACTCGTCGCTTGAATTGTGGGCAAACCCATTGATCGATACTGCAACTGCATCAAGTGATTTTAATATTTTGGATTTTAAAAAGAAGAAAACTACAGTTTATGTTGGTTTAACTCCTGATAACTTAACTAGGCTCAGGCCTTTAATGCAGGTTTTTTACCAACAGGCAACTGAGTTTTTATGTAGAAAATTGCCATCGGATGACGAGCCTTACGGCGTATTATTTTTAATGGATGAGTTTCCAACACTTGGAAAAATGGAGCAATTTCAAACGGGCATCGCATACTTTCGTGGCTATCGAGTAAGGTTATTTTTAATCGTTCAAGATACTGAACAGCTTAAAGGAATATATGAAGAAGCAGGAATGAACTCCTTTTTATCAAACTCAACCTATAGAATAACTTTTGCAGCCAATAATATTGAAACGGCTAATTTGATATCTCAGCTTATAGGAAACAAAACTGTACAACAAGAATCATTAAACAAACCTAAATTTTTAGACTTGAATCCTGCATCAAGATCATTGCATATCTCTGAAACACAGAGAGCATTGCTCTTACCTCAAGAAATTATTATGCTGCCACGTGATGATCAAATAATTTTGATAGAATCGACTTATCCAATTAAGTCAAAGAAAATTTTGTACTATAGTGATAGCACATTCACAAGGAGGCTGATTAAACCAACACGTGTGCCTACACAAGAGCCATATGATCCAAACAAGGTCTTTTCTGCTGCTAACAAAGATAAGATTAGTAATGAAGAAGAGAGTAATGCTATTGAAGCTGCTGATTATCCTGTTGAAGCTAAAACTGAAGATGCAATATACGATGAGCCAGAGATTGAAGATGGATTTGAAGACGAGGATATTGATGATAAATTTGAAGGTGGTGATGGTTTTGATGATGAGGAAGACGATGATGGGTTTGATGATGAAGACAGTAAGGATGAATTTGACGATGATGATGAATTTGAAGATGAGGACAAACTAGACGGCAATAAAATCGAGGATAGAGGTTAATTTTACCTATTTTTTAGTTTAGAAAATAATTAGTTTTTTCATATTAAATCATTTTTAATTAATTAGTACTAGATTAGCTATTTTAACTAGAGGAATAGTCATGATGAGTAAAAAAACATTAGCAGTTACGGCACTTGCTTTATTGTTGTCACAACAATCTTTTGCAAGTGAAACAGAAGGATTTTACTTTGGTGGTGGATATTACGGTCAATATTTGAACTTGGGTAAGTTGAAAGCAAAAATTGGAGGCAAAGATGCTACAGATGATAACCGTGTATCTATAAATGACATAGATGCTCAGAGAACAGAAGGTCAGTTAATAAGTAAGTATAAAGGAGATTATAACCCACCTTTTGCTGCAAATGTAACGTTTGGTTACACAGGAGAACTAGGCAATAATAGCTATAGAGCTGAATTGGAAGGGATGTACTCTTCTGTAAAAGTAGATAATGTTGGTTTATCAAGTAATCAAGTAACTGTTTCGTATCTAAAAGACGTTGGTGAGAGTGCTAATAAAAAAACTTATATGTATAAAACTGTAATTAATCATGACCAAGTAGAAAACGCATCTGTAATGGCAAATGTTTATCATTATTGGAAAAGTGATAGTTTCTCTTTTTCTCCTTACGTTGGTATTGGAGTTGGTGCAACAAGAATGACAATGTTTGAAAAATCGTCAATAAGACCTGCAGGTCAATTGAAAGCTGGCTTTGATTATCGTATAAACGAAGATATAAATATGCACATCGGATATAGAGGTTTTGGTGTTCTTGGTAGTAATGTTGATTTTGAAGCAGAGGTGTTAGGAGAAATGAAAGCAAAGCAACAGGTAAACCCAGATGGAAAAAAGATATTAGAATTGAATAAAAGTCAAAAACCATCGGACCAGAAGTTACACAAAGAAAGTATCAGTATAGGCAATCAAGTGTTTCACACACACGGTATAGAAGCTGGTCTTACTTTTCATTTTGCAAGCAAAGCTTAACTCTGATAGAGACTATTTTCCTGGTAGCATGTCTGCGTCACACGACTGTAGCTGCTAACCAGGTGACAACTTTCTCGTTATCTGAATATTTTCTTTCTTGTAATTCAGGCTCTTTTTTCTCAGTTCCAGCGTGTAGGGCTGGAACAACAATAAAGAACATATAAAGAATGGTTATGCAAGAAGTCTACTTTTTATTCTTAATTAACTCTAAAGCCTTCTTCAGATCTATACTTTCAATATCTGCATTCTTGCCCAAAGCAACGTTTGTTTTACCGCATTTTATATAGAATCCGTACCTACCGTTGCAGATAAAAACTTCTTTTCCCTTTTCATTAAAACCAAGAGATTTTAGCTCTTTGCGTGGGCTGCTCTCAATAATTTGTATAGCTTCGTTTAATTGTGTGTCTAATACCTCCTTAGAGCTTTTTTTAAGAGAAAAGTATCGACCATCATAGAGAATATAGTATCCAAATCGTCCAAGACCTATTTTTACTTCCTTTCCAGTTTCTGGGTGTTCTCCGATTATTTTCGGCAGGGAAAGTAATCGAGTGGCGGTATTTAGGTCAATATCATTAACATTTATATCTTTTGGTACAGAAATCTTTTTTTTCTTTTCTGACTCACTATTAAACTCCAGATAAAGTCCAAAAGGACCTTTTTTGATCATTACCTCTTGGCCTGTCACATCATCTATACCCAAACTTTTTGGATATTCTGAATTGTCATTACTGTCCGTAATTTCTTTTGTATGATTGCATGCAGGATAGTTAGAACATCCAAGAAACACACCGGCTTTTCCAAAATTTAATTTCAATATACCACCAGAGCAATTAGGACATTTTTTACCTATTTCTTCCTTTCCTTCCTCTGAGCAAAACCAATTGACTACCAAATCATGAATACCACTAAAAATCTCATCATGTGTCATTTGCTTAACAGAATTTACATGATTAAAAAATGGCACCCAAAAATAGCCTAGTTCTTTTTTCCAATCTGCATGTCCATTTGAGATTGAATCAAGCCTTTCTTCCATTTGTGCTGTAAAGTCATACTCTACACAACGCTGAAAAAAAGTTTCCAAAAATATAGTCACGATCTTACCGCGGCTGCTTGGAATAAATCTTTTGTTATCCAATGAAACATATTCACGATCTTGTAATACCGAAATAATTGTTGCATAAGTTGATGGGCGACCTATACCGACTTCTTCCATTTTTTTTACTATACTCGCTTCACTATAACGAGGTGGCGGTTGAGTAAAATGCTGTTTCGGATCAACAGAAATCAACTTGCACGCTTCCTCTTCCTTCATGGAAGGTAGCAGGCCTTCATTTTCGGCTTCTATGTTATCTTGATAGACTTTATAAAAACCATCAAAGAATATACTTGATCCACTTGCTCGCAGAATCACTTTCTGGTCAATAGAACTAATTTCAACTACCACTTGATCAAGAATCGCCGATTCCATTTGACTTGCGATGGTTCTTTTCCAGATTAAATCGTACAATTTAAATTGCTCTGGCGTTAAGTAATCCTTAATACTACCCGGCGTTCTATTAATATCAGTTGGCCGGATTGCTTCATGTGCTTCTTGAGCATTTTTGACCTTTTTTACATATTTACGAGGAGAATGCGGTAAATATTTATCACCATATAATGACTTAATTGATCCCCTGATTGAGTTTATAGCCTCATCTGCAATATGAAACCCATCTGTACGCATGTAAGTTATCAATCCTACGGTTTCACCACCAATATTGATACCTTCATATAAATTTTGCGCTACTCGCATAACATTTTTCACATTAAAATACAGTTTATTCACTGCATCTTGCTGAAGACTTGAGGTGATAAATGGAGGAAGCGGGTTTCTCTTAACTTGCTTGCGTTCTACTGTGCTTACAGCATACTGCCTTGACTCGATCTCCCTGACTAAGTTCTTTGCCTCTTCTTCATTCTTAATATCAAATTTTTCTAGCTTTTTATTGTCATAGTGGCTTAGCATAGCAAAAAAAGCCTCATCTTTGCTATTTTGCATTTCTGCCTTTATGCTCCAATACTCCTGTGTTATAAACTTACTGATTTCATCCTCTCGTTCGCATATAAGCTTTAATGCAACAGACTGCACTCGCCCTGCAGATTTGCTTCCCGACAATTTTGTCCACAGCAGCGGTGACAAGCTAAATCCAACTAGATAATCCAAAGCTCTGCGTGTTTGCTGTGCACGCACTAAGTCCATATTAATTTCACGTGGATTTTTTATAGCTTCTTGCACTGCTCTTTTTGTTATTTCGTTAAAGACTACTCTATGAATGTTGCTTTCATCATTGATTGCTTTTCTTTCCTTTAGTGCCTCTATCACATTCCAAGCTATTGCTTCTCCTTCTCTGTCTGGATCTGTTGCAAGGTATATATCTGATGTTTTACTAGCTTCCTTGACTAACTCTTTTACATACTTTTCTGCTTTTTCAATAATCTCATACTTCATGGCAAAGTCATTATCAGGATCAACAGAACCATTCTTCGCTGGCAGATCTCTGACGTGGCCAAAAGATGCAGCCACTTTGAATTCTTTACTCAAATATTTACCTATCGTCTTTGCCTTTGCTGGCGACTCAACTATTAATAATGCCATAATTATTAGTACTTAAAGGTAATATGTTGAAATATATAGAATAAAAAGTAAAAAAATATTTTAATGGTCTTTCCAATTTTTCTAAGTAATTGTTTGATGTTCGCAAAAAAACTAATGAAAGAACCTGCTTTATAAATTTTTTCAACTCCCTTACCATAAGGATAACGCTATACTATTTATCTTCGTCTGTGCAGATTAAACGACAAAAGCATAACGCAGTTGTCGTCTTATTTTTAATTTTTTGCACTATGTGCATCTTATTTCTTTACAAAACTTCCAGTTTTTTAACCATATAAGCTGAAACGGGTTGTTTAAGACAGGCCAATTTTCAGGATTAGAGCTAGCTAATAGGGGGTTTCTTTTGTCTTTTTTCTACTTGGTAAATTTCTTGATATTTGTAGCTAAAGTAATTTAAGAGAGGTGTCATCCCAGTGCTCCGACACTGGGATCCAGTTAAATTTACGAGTATAAAAGTAATCAACGTTTCTGATGATGGAAAAATGGATCCCAGTGTCGGAGCACTGGGATGACAAGAAAAGGAGTACTGGAATGACAAGAAGGACATTCCACCATTTCATTCCAGCGGATGACCAGATTTTTTTATTTGATCCCAGACTGGCTGGTTATGCAAGTTCCAATTTTAATAATATTTACACATAAGCCATACGCTTGAGTTGCAAAGTTCTAAAAAGCAGCCAAAATAAAAATAAGTAGACATTTACAAATTAAACTAAGTGTACAATCAACAAACAAGAGTATTGATTGCAACAATACTCTGTAGAATCGCAATATGGTATGACCATATGCTCTTTATTGATCTGGTTAATATAATGAGTAGAGAATTTTGTTATGCAAAAGATATCTACTACAGCATATTGCAATTGTTTGGAATTGCAGGAATGGGTGCAATGGTAAGACCACTTGGTGCATCTGTATTTGGTCACATTGGTGATAGGTATGGAAGGAGAATGGCGTTAACGATTGCTATCTTGCTAATATCGATTCCTTCTAGTCTCGTTGCGTTTATTCCAAGTTATAGTAAAATAGGAATAACCTCTACTATGTTGCTTCTTACAATCCATCTGATACAAGGGGTTGCACTTGGCGCTGAGCAAGGAGGTAGCTCTGTTTATCTCATAGAGCATTTACCTAATAAGAAAAAACTAGGAATGTTTTTTGGAATAATAAGTTTTGGTCGCTCCATTGGCATATTGCTCTCTGTGGCTGCAGTGATCATCTGTAAAAAAACCACTGATTTTAACGCTTGGGGTTGGAGGCTGCCGTTTATTTTTTCAGCCATTTTAGGATTAATAAGCGCATATAGTATATATACACTAGGAGAAACTCCAGCGTATGAAAAAAATCGAGAACAAAGAAATTTACCTAATTTACCAATAATAGAGCTTACAAAACGCTATAAGAGAGCCCTGATACTTGCCATTTTAATATCTGTACCTGTTAATGTTGCTGTTGGATTTACCATATTTCTTAGAACAATTGCAAAAGAAATAGTGTCTGTTGAAACTTATGTAACAACGTATGTCAACGAAGTTGTACTCATTATAACCAGTATATTAATGCCGATATCTTCAATAGTGCTTGGAATTTTAGCTGATAAAACAGGAAGAGAACGCACTGCAATCTTATTTATAGTGATAACAATGGTATTATGTTGTCCTATGTTATCTATTGCATATTACTATAAAAGCTATCTTATAATCATGTTGAGTGTGATGGCTCTTTCTATAATCGAGAGGGGTATTAATCCTATAGGGATAGTTACTGCTGAGCTTTTTCCTACTAATGTTAGATTTAGTGGTGTTAGCTTATCACGCAACATCTCTTTTGCCTTGCATGGAGGATTTACTCCTATGATATGCACTTGGTTTACTATAATGTTTCCTAAAATAGACTTTGCTGCTGGGCTTTATGTAATTTTTTGCTTATTAGTCAGCTTAGTAGCAATATTGCAAATAAAACCACAAGATAAAAAGTGTGATTGGTAATTTTCTCTATTTAAATTTATTTCACTTATTTAGCTAATTTTTATTACAATTATAATTTTGGCTTTTATGAAAACTGCATACGTATGTCAATTCTGCGGTCATAGCACTGGAAGGTGGGTAGGAAGGTGTATTGCATGTGACAGTTGGGATACGGTTGTCGAAGAAATAGTACTAAAAACAGAAACGAGAAGTACATCTGCACCAATTTCAATAAAAGCGTTATCAGATAGTGAAATTATTACCCCCGATCGTTTTTTAACAGGAATAGAAGAGTTAGATAGAGTTTTTGGTGGAGGTATCGTTCAAGGTGCTAGCATTTTAATTGGTGGTGAACCTGGAATTGGAAAATCTACTCTTTTGCTTAGGATTGCAGCTAATGTTGTACAACTTTCCTCTTTTGAATGTCTTTATGTATCTGGCGAGGAATCTTTAGAGCAAGTGAGCCTCAGAGCAAAGCGTCTTAAGATAAATGAACCTAAAATTAAGCTTTTATCTACAGTATCTTTAACTGATGTAGTAGCAACAATAAGGAAAAATAAAAGTATTAAGTTCTTGATAATTGATTCTATACAAACTATGTATGATAGCAAAGTCACATCAGCACCAGGAACTGTAACTCAAGTCCGTACCTGCGCTCATGAATTGACTGTTCTTGCAAAGCAATATGGTGTTTCTCTCTTAATAGTTGGCCATATAACGAAAGATGGACAAATAGCGGGACCTAAAACCCTGGAGCATATGGTAGATACAGTACTATATTTTGAGGGTGAAAATAGTAATCAATATCGCATTTTACGTACTATTAAAAATAGATTTGGCCCTGCAAATGAAATTGGTGTTTTTGAGATGTCTAAAGCAGGACTCATGCCTGTTGATAATCCATCATCATTATTCTTGACCGTACATGATAGAGAAGTAGTTGGCAGCGCCGTATTTGCAGGAGTTGAAGGCTCAAGACCAATCTTAATGGAAGTGCAAGCATTAATAGCAAGGACTAATATGGCAACTCCAAGAAGAGCAGTAGTTGGTTGGGATATTAATAGATTAGCTATGATAATCGCGGTTCTAAGTGCTCGTTGTAAAATGTTTTTGCATGATAAAGAAGTATACCTAAACATTGCGGGAGGACTCAAAATACAGGAACCATCAGCTGACCTTGCTGTTGCTGCTTCCCTTATTTCAAGTTTAGTAAATTTACCGCTACCAACTTCTTCAATAATCTGCGGTGAAGTTGCACTTTCAGGAGAAATTAGAAACGTTTCGCATGCTGATCTCAGACTAAAAGAAGCACAGAAATTAGGATTCAAAAAAGCGATTATGCCTAAAAATGGCAATTATTCTTCTCATGATATAGAGATAATTAAGCTTGGTCATATAAAAGAGTTAAAAGAGGTCTTCAATCAAAGTTAAATATTATCTGCATGAACATTGTGCTTGTGAGAAGGATGTCATCCCAGCTTCCATAATGTCATCTGAGTAGGTGACATAGGCTTCTTTTTTTCTGGATTCCAGTGTCAAGCACTGGAATGACACCATCATACCTGTTGGAGTATGTATGTAACCTTATCTCACACTCCTGTCATGTCAGTGCCCAGACACTGGCATCCAGTCTTTTCGTCATCAAAAAAATTGTAAAGTGTTTACCAAATTAGCTGGATTCCAGTTTCACGCACTGACCATTTGCTGTTTTTACTCATAACTACCTTGTCTGGACGAATACGAAAACAAGTAGCTAATTATCGCATAAAAAAAAGAAGATGTAGAATATCTTCTTTTTTATGATTAAAGATACATTAAATCTTGATTGTGTATTTCCTCTGCTATAAGCAATAATTTTTCGCTCTCATCAAAGAGACTTTTTGCGCTAGCTGCTAATTTCTCACTAATTTGTGGTAGACATTGTCATAATATACTCCTTAAATTTTTAAAATATATTTATGTTAGTATACAAGTATCAATATTACATTAATATAATTACTTTTTAGGCATGAGTGACAAGCTGAAGTGGTTTTTGGTTGCCCACAAAACATATTAGATCCTTATTTCATATTCTTTAAAATATTTTTTTTCTTATACTTTCTTTATAAAAACCATGGGCGCCCATTGATTTTTATTGGCTAAAGTAAAGATCAAGTATCTGGAATTCTGGACATAAAATCCTCCTGTATAAAAAAGAGTTAGAAAAAAAATGCAGTGCACATACGACAGATATACACTGAAGAATACATTTTTTAATAAGTTTGATTAAAAAGTCTGCAGACTAAAGATAGATTTTGAGCTCTTAAAATATCTCTATTTGTAATTATAATGAGATTGAAAATATGCGGAAGTAATTTTTATACGTTAGCTATCTATAACGGCTCACCCAACCCACTTGCAATCTGGATCCCAGACTGGGATGGCAAGAAAAGGCTACTCGGATAGGAAGTACTGGAATGACACCATCTAAAAATTGAAGCTTGGTCATATGAAAAAGTTAAAGGAAATCTTCAATCACATTTAAACAGCGCTTCAGCAAACTCTTTGCCAGTAAATTCCCTCAGGTCTTCTATACTTTCACCAATTCCTATAGCGTGTAATTTCACCTTATAAGCTTCTGCAAGCCCAATCACTACTCCACCTTTGGCAGTACCATCTAGCTTTGTTACAATTAACCCGGTAACACCAACCATTTTACTAAACGCCTCTAATTGGCTATAAGCATTTTGGCCAGTAGTTGCATCAAGAACTAAAATAACATCATGAGGAGCAGTATCATCCAATTTCTTTATCGTTCTATGTATTTTTGACAGCTCTTGCATGAGATTTACATTGTTTTGTAGCCTTCCTGCTGTATCAATCAAAACAACATCAACGCTCTCTTTTATCGCTTGATTTACAGCTCTATATGCCACACTTGCAGAATCGCTACCGTGCTCTCCAGTAACAATAGAGCAATCAGAACGTTCTGCCCAAATATTTAATTGCTCACTCGCAGCAGCTCTGAATGTGTCGCACGCAACAAGCATAACGGATTTTCCTTTTTCCTTATATTTATGGGCAAGTTTACCTATAGTTGTAGTTTTTCCATTACCATTCACTCCGCATACCATTATTATGTGTGGTTTTTTATTCAAAATGAGCGGCTGCACAACAGGGTTTAATATTGTTTTTATTTCGCTCATTAACTGCTGTGTGATAATGTTATGTTCAACTTCTGATTCAAATTTGATACTTGCGAGCTTATCAATAAGCAATCTAGAAGTTTTATGACCTATATCCATGCTAATCAGCAGCTCTTCCAGATCATCTAAAAGCGACTGATCTAATTTTTTTTTGCCAGAAAAAATATTTTTTACTCCATCACTAAAACGGGAGGAGGTTTTTAATAGTCCTTGATAAAGATTACTGAATAAACTCAAGAAATACTCCTTCTAAAATTACCATATAAAGAATGACATGCACTATATGTATTTGTAAAGTAAATACACTCGTAACCTATATATTTTATGAGTAAAATGTACCGCTTGCTAGTGTATTTTACTTTAGTTTTTAACCTAAATATGTTATAATGTAAGTAATGGTTTACGGGTAATCTATGAGTTATAATGAGAAAATTTTAGATCATTACGAAAATCCAAGGAATGTTGGTTCTCTGGATAAAAATGATCCAAATGTTGGTACTGGTTTAGTTGGTGCACCATCATGCGGAGATGTAATGAAACTGCAAATAAAGGTCAACGATAAAGGTGTTATTGAAGACGCAAAATTTAAAACTTTTGGTTGTGGTTCTGCTATAGCTTCAAGTTCTTTGCTTACAGAAATGATCAAAGGAAAAACTATTGAGAATGTAACAAAGATAAAGAATACTCAAATAGTGGAAGAATTGTCTTTGCCGCCAGTAAAGATACACTGTTCAGTACTTGCTGAGGATGCTATAAAAGCTGCTATTCATGATTATCAAAATAAACAAAAACATTGAGGAATATGAGTGAATTTCAAGGAGTAAATTCTGTTAAAAAACCTATCACTCTAACTGCAAATGCAGTAGAGAGGGTAAGGTTTTTATTGGACAAAAAGAAGCATGCTAACCTTGAAGAAGCAATAGGAATAAGAGTTCTAATTAAGCAAAAAGGATGCTCTGGTTTAAAATATGATATTGAATATGCATATGATGTTCGTCCTTTGGAGTCGGTAATTGAAGAAAGCTGCAGTGATGATCAAAAAGTCAAGGTGCTGATCGATCCAAAATCTATCATGTTTATCCTTGGCTCTGAAATGGATTATGTAGAGGAAAAATTCTCATCAGGTTTTATTTTCAAAAATCCTAATGAGAAAGGAAAATGTGGTTGTGGAGAGAGTTTTCATGTCTAGCAACCATTTCACATTATTTGGAATTGAACCGGCTTTTAACATCAGCTTTGATGAGCTGGAGAAAAAATATATTGAGCTAAGCAAAACTGATATAAATGAAAGAGAGTCCAAAAATATGGAAAATATCAACAAAGCTTATCAGGTACTGAAGTCACCGCTAAAGCGTGCCGAACATTTGTTGGATCTTTTTGACGTACAAAGCAAAAAAGAGCATCTTGATCCTGAAATATTAAATGAATCAATGGAAATAAGAGAATACTTTCTAGACTGCGATGATTTACAATTTGCAAGTAGGATGATTGATGAAAAGGTAAAAGATTGTACTAAAAACCTAATTAATGCTTTTGCTACAAAAAATTTTGATGAAGCTTCTACGCAAGTTTTTAGATTGAGATATTTATATAAGTCATTTGAGGAGATAAAGGAAAATGCGGCCAGTTCAAATTTCTGAACCAAGTTCAAATGAGGTAGTTTTTGGTATAGATCTTGGAACTACTAACTCTTTAATTGCCATGGTAAATAAAGCTGGCAATGTAGAAATATTTAAAGATGAGCAAGGTCGTGAACTATTACCTTCTGTCATTTCATATGAAAAGGATGTACTAAAAGTAGGCTACGATGTTGGCGAAAACGCTATCTGCTCTATAAAACGCTTAATGGGTAAAAGTGTTAAAGACTTGCATAAAGAAGGTATCAATTGTGAAATAGATAACGAAAGTGAAAAAGTTATTAGGGTAAAATGCTCAGAAGAAAAGTATCTCACTCCTATTGAGATCTCTGCTGAGATACTAAAAACTCTATGCAAGAGGGTAAAAAAATTCACAGGGATGAAAGTTAACAAAGCAGTGATTACTGTACCAGCTTATTTTGATGATTCAGCACGTAACGCAACCAAATATGCAGCAAAATTAGCTGGCATAGATGTTCTTCGCCTCATTAATGAACCAACCGCTGCAGCACTTTCTTACTCCATTGAAAAGAACAATAACAGTGGCATATATGCAGTTTATGACCTCGGTGGTGGAACATTTGACATTTCAATATTAAAATTACATCAAGGAGTGTTTCAAGTTCTTGCAGTTGGTGGTGATACTAAACTTGGTGGTGATGATTTTGATCATCTACTTAGTTTAATCGTGCTTGAAAAGTATAGAGAACAGGTAGGTTTAAATAAAAAATGCTCTAGTGTCATCCCAGTGCTCCGACACTGGGATCCAGAAAGTTTGATTGCAAGTGAACACACCAGAAAGTTATATAATAAGAACTGGATTCCAGTGTCAAGCACTGGAATGACACCATCTGATACAACTACCTACAAATTACAACATTCATACACTAAAACTGGTATCTGCAATATACGTGCTATAAAAGAGTACCTAAGTGAAGATACCTCTGGCACTTTTGAATTCAGCATCAATGGTGAATTATTTAAGTGCAAAATTACCAAAGAAGAATTCGAGCAAGCAATCAGTCCTTTGGTTAATAAGACTATAAATATAGTTACTCGTACTATAAGCAACATAGATCTTAAAATCGATGATATAAAAGGGGTAATTTTAGTTGGTGGCGCAACTAGAGTGCCATTAGTGCAAAATTCACTAATCAAGCTCTTTGGCAATAAAGTGCTGAATGATGTGGATCCGGACAAAGCAGTTGCCAATGGGGCAGCTTTGCAGGCTCATTATTTAACTTCAAACTCAAAAGATAGGAATATTCTCCTTGATGTGCTGCCTTTATCACTTGGCATAGAAACTATGGGGGGAATAGTTGAAAAAATTATACCAAGAAATACACCACTACCAGTTTCAGAAATAAAAGAGTTTACAACTTACGCTAACGGGCAAACAGCAATGAAAATTCACGTTTGTCAAGGAGAACGTGAAATGATAAAAGATAATAAATCTCTAGCACGATTTGAACTCAAAGGTATACCACAATTGCCTGCAGGTTCTGCAAAAGTTGAAATAGGATTTACAGTTAGCATTGATGGAATATTGACTGTCACTGCAAGAGAAAAAACTACTGGAGTCGAACAGACAGTTGAAATAAATTCAAGCTCTGGCTTAAGTGAAGAAGATATTCAAGATATGGTCAATCAGTCAGTAAGTAACTTTGATGAAGACATGAAGGCTCGTTCCCTTGCAGAGGCTAAAATTAACGGTAACAAGCTCATACATCTAGTTGAAAATGTTTCCATTGAGCAAAAGTTAAAAATTTTACTACAGAACGCAAAAGACGCTTTACAGGAAAATGACTTAGACAACATTAATAATGCTATCTCTGAGTTAGAAAACTCTGCTTTAGAGTTATGCGAATCAGAAGACAGATAGAGTTCATAAAACTTTGTGAAGTACCCTGTCAAATCTCAGAGCAATAGGTAACCTAAAATCAAACGGTAACCAATCAACTTTGCCTAATTTAAACGATAAACCAACCATGCTTACGCGCCCAACTATATTTTCAGTTGGTATTAACCCAATTTCAGAAAACCTGCTATCAAAAGAATTATTTCTATTGTCTCCCATAACAAAAAATTGATCATCAGGCACATAATAAACTGGAGTATTGTATGATAACTTGTTAGAAAGATTATCTATTAGAATTTCATGCTCCTTGCCGCTCGGGAGTGTTTCGATGTATCTTGCTATATTACGCTTTGACTCATAATCAAAAAAATTTTCAATTTGTCTTCGCTTTACTTTCTGATCATTTAAATATAACTCCCCCTCTATCATTTGCACTTTATCGCCCGGTATTCCTATTACCCGCTTAACAAATCTAATGCTGTCATTTCTTGTAGGCTTGAAAACTATTATATCACCACGCTCCGGAGGGGTATAAAAGATTCTACCGCTAAAGATGTTTGGAGAAAATGGAAAAGAGTGTTTACTATAACCATATGAATATTTACTAGTAAAAATATAATCTCCCTCAAGTAGAGTGCTTTTCATTGAACCAGAAGGAATATGAAATGGCTCAAGTAAAAAACTACGTATTGATAGCGCAATTAGTAGCAAAAAAAACAGTGAAGATAAAAACTTTCTCGTTCTTGCTATCCGGTTCTCTCTCAATTCTTTCAATTTTATTTTCTTTATAAATTTAAGCTTATCATAACACATAAAAGTGGTAATGTGAAATTTTACTCATGGGTGTTATTGCTCTTTTCGAAAGTCGAAATAAGCCCTTAAGTAATTGACAGTGATTGATAACCAATAGACATCATTTGCTATGCAATATTGTATAAATCACAATGCTAGTTTTACTGAAAATTATACTATTTTAGATATAATTATAATATTTAAACTTAAGGTATAGGGATGAACCCTACAATTAGAAAGGTTTTTTGTATTCTACTTATAGTATTATTTATTTCTTTTTCTCATGTTGGAAGTGCTGCTAACTCTAATGACGATACAACTGCTCAAGTAATATGTAATATTATTGGCTACGTTTGGGGAATAGGTGGACCGCTTATGACCGTAGTGATAATAGGAGCAGCTTTACTTGCAATATTTGGTAGAATGCCGTGGCCTGCTCTTTTCGCCCTCGGTGTATTTTGCGCTGTGTTTTTTGGCGCTAAAACTATTGTCATAAAAGTAATGGGTGGTATAAACTCTACAAATGCCTCTTTTATGGAAGAATGTGGAACGGGAGATAAAAAAAAGAGTCAATAGGACTATTTCTTTCTAAAGCAGACTTGGTGCACAGCTTCAACTATATTTTCCACTTGTGGTAATGCTTTCTTTTCTAGGTTTGCAGCATAAGGTAAGGGGACATCCTTGCCGGTTACCCGTACAACCGGAGCGTCAAGGTAGTCAAATCCTTGTTCCATAACCATGGCTGAGAGTTCTGCTCCTATTCCTGCAAATGGCCAACCCTCTTCTATGCTTACTAATCTATTGGTCTTCTTAATAGAGTTAATAACTGTTTCAGTGTCAAGTGGTCTTAAGGTTCTGAGGTCGATAACTTCAGCTTCTATTCCTTCACTAGAGAGTAAATCTGCTGCATTTAACGCATCCATTAGTTTCAATGAAAAAGCAGTGATAGTTACATCCTTTCCTTCCCGTATAACAGCAGCTTTGCCTATCTCAAGTAGATAATCTTTATTTGATAGCTCAGAATCAGGAATCTCATGTTCATGCCCATAAGCGATCTCGTTTTCTAGAAATATTACTGGATTAGGATCACGAATTGCAGCTTTAAGCAGACCTCTGCAATCAGAGGCAAAGTAAGGTGCTATTACTTTCAAACCTGGAACATGCGAATACCAAGATGCAAAGCACTGAGAATGTTGTGCGGCAACTCTTGCTGCAGCTCCATTTGGTCCACGAAACACTATAGGGCATCCAAGTTGTCCACCTGACATATAATTTGTTTTTGTTGCGGAATTCACAATTTGGTCAATAGCTTGCATAGAAAAATTAAAAGTCATAAACTCAACAATAGGTTTGAGCCCAGCAAACGCTGCTCCAACAGCAAGACCAGCAAATCCATGTTCGGTAATAGGTGTATCAACTACCCTATTTTCTCCGAACTCTTTCAGTAATCCTTTTGTTACTTTATAAGCACCATCATACTCTGCAACTTCTTCACCCATGATAAATACATCAGGGTCATTTTGCATTTCTTCTCTGATTGCCGTGCATAACGCTTCTCTTACACTTAAGCTTGCCATTTGTAAATCTGTAAATTTCAACTGAAATAACTATATCAAAATTACCAGGAAGCGCACAAGTTAAGTTTTACAAGCATCATGTTGCATTGAGCATTGAATACTTACTTCTTTTAATTCAGTAGGTTGCTGTGATAGTGCGTATGTAACTCCACCGACTATCAATGAAGACATCACAGAAGTTGCAATCATCAATAGAATTGGTAATTGGAAGGCTACACTAAAGGCAACACCTACTGTCAACATGATTGCAAAGTTTACAGAAGCAATTTTTAAGAAAGACAGTTGTGCTTTTTCTGTTTTTTCTAGTAATACTTTATTTGCTTTGGTTTTGCTTAATTCACTATTAAGTGTTGTATTTTTACTTTTTAGATCTTGTATTTGTTGTTTTAGTGATTGATTCTCTTCACTGAGTTTATCAAGTACTTCTAACCTATTCTCATGTCCAGCTAAGTCACTCTTTAATTTTTCTAGTTCTTTCTCAACATGTTTTAATTCTTTACCTGGCTTTTCTAACTTCCGAATTTGTCTATCTTGCAACTGAATTTGAGGTTGCAGACTTTCTAAAATTTGGTCATTAACTTCATTAGCTGCTCCATCGTTATTTATTTCAGAGCAGAAAGAAGTATCAAATGTAGCCTCAGACTCTAGACCGCTGTCGTCACTACTAACACTTTCACCAGTAATAGAATGAGAAGCGATTTGCTCACTCTGAATATTATCATTATTCCCTTTCCTTCTTTCATTCCACATTTGTATTTCCACTGCTATTGATTTTTCTCTATCATTTCCTAATTTAGTAATTCCATTCACAAATGAACTGACTCGAGTTATATTATCATTCTGAGATGAGTGGTCACAACTTCCTTCTCCAACTTGGATGTGAAAGCCTTTTATCTTCTTTCGCGAATGATTTTCTTCTGCCTCCTCTAACATTTGTACTATCGCTTCCTTATTTTCTGTATTACCTACCACCTCCCTTGGAGTCTTATTTTTACTTTTTAATGAAGGATTCACTCGATCATCACTTAGTAGTTGTTTTACCATGCTTTCATGTCCACAAGAAGCAGCAATATGCAAAGCAGTTATTCCATCATTTCTAGATCCATCTTTTACTCGAGCGCTAACACTTGCTTTCTTTTTCATTAGAAATTCCGCTATCAAAAGATTGTTGCATGCTGTAACAAGATGTAACAACGTCCAATCTTCTGCAGCTTCTTCTGAAATTTTTATACTAAATTGATGTTCTTTACTAAAATTTTTACTAAACTTGTTGTACTCTCCTGCATCTTTTCCTTTTAACTCATTCTTTATTTTTTCAAGTAAATTATCTTCATCCAAATCGCTACTTTCACTTACCTCATTTATTATTTCAAAAAACTTCTCCTTCTCTATTGCCATAACCTTTCCCTCTAAATTTATTTTTATCTCTGCATAATCTCACAAAAAAGTTAAATTTATCAAAATTCTATATTTTATATAAAATAAAATTTCCTGTTTCCAAAAATTGGTAAGCATGTTTTTGATGAGATTGTAGAAAACATACTTTTATGACACCATTTATTGTACGAACTAACTTGGCGAAAACAGATGTTTATATAGTTGTGTGGCAAAATGTTTTGCACTAGTTGTGCTATCTCGTTTTCCGTAATAGTTGAAAAAATTAGTAGAAAGTTGTTGTAAGTTTATGTATTTTGAGGCTGTAATGGTCAAAGGTACATGAAGTATGATCAGAGTTAAAGGTGCAAGAGAGCATAATTTGCAGGGTATTGATGTCAATATACCAAAAAATAAGTTAGTTGTTATAACTGGACTAAGTGGTTCTGGTAAGTCTAGCCTCGCATTCGATACGATTTATGCAGAAGGCCAACGCCGATACGTCGAAAGTCTATCGGCTTATGCACGTCAATTTCTTAATATTCAAGATAAACCAGATGTTGAGTCAATCACAGGCCTCTCTCCTGCAATATCAATTAATCAAAAGTCGATCTCAAAAAATCCAAGATCAACTGTTGGAACCGTTACTGAAATTTACGATTATGTACGTTTGATATATGCACGAGTAGGAATACCTTATTCGCCTGTAACTGGGTTGCCAATAACGAAACAGGCTGTATCTCAAATTGTAGATACTATTATAGCATTACCTTTAGAAACTAAAATATATATACTTGCTCCTATTGTGCGTGGCAGAAAAGGAGAGCACTTCAAAGAGATATTGGAAATTAAAAAGCAGGGTTACGTGAGACTAAAAATAGATGGTGAAACATACAATATAGATGACTTGCCTAAACTCGATAAAAACAAGAAACATGATATTTTTGTTATTGCAGATAGAATCTCCATATCAGATGATATAGGAAATCGACTACCAAGCAGTGTAGAATCAGCATTGAGTCTGGGCCATGGCTTAATGTATGCAGAAATAGTGAACTTACCTGATAACCACAATTCCGAGTATAAAAATGGTCAAACTTTAACTTTCTCAGAGAATTTTGCATGTCCTGAGTCTGGCTTTACTCTTGAAGAAATAGAGCCAAGATTGTTTTCTTTTAACAGCCCCTACGGTGCATGCAGTTCATGCAATGGGCTCGGTAAAAAACTAAGTGTTGATGCAAAGCTAATAGTGCCAGATGAAACGCTCTCGATATCTGAAGGTGCTTTAAAGCCAATTGGATCAATATTCCGTCAAGTGCATACAAACTATGGATTGCTAAAAAATGCAATTCTATCACTGGCTGAAAATTGCAAATTTAGCCTTGATGTTCCGTGGAAGAATATAGACCAAAAAGTGAAGGATTTAATACTTTTTGGCTCTAGAGAAATGAAATTTCAAGGTTTGGTCAGTATCCTAGAACGCCAGATGGATTACGATGCATCACTTGTTGATAGGTATTGTTCTGTTACTGACTGCAAAGAATGTGCTGGCTATAGATTGAGAAAAGAAGCACTTACAGTGAAAATTGATGAAAAACATATAGGTGAAATATCAAGGCTCAGCATCGATGAATCCCTTAAGTGGTTTGGAAATTTATCAGATAAACTTACAGAACAACAAAGGCAAATTTCAAATAAAATATTAAACGAAATAATCAAAAGGCTGACATTTTTAAAGAATGTAGGGCTAAATTACCTTACACTTGACCGTGAATCTAGCACTCTCTCTGGTGGTGAAAGCCAGAGGATCAGGCTTGCTTCGCAAATTGGTTCTGGTTTAACAGGAGTGCTATACGTGCTTGACGAACCCTCAATTGGCCTTCATCAATGTGATAATGATCGATTAATTGCCACACTTAAAAATCTGAGAGACATGGGTAATACTGTGATTGTTGTTGAACATGATGAAGACACAATAATGGCTGCTGATTATGTGATTGATATTGGTCCTGGAGCTGGCGTGAATGGAGGAAAAATCGTTGCAGAAGGAACACCACATCAGGTACAAAAAAATTCAGAGAGCATAACAGGACAGTATTTAAGTGGAAAGAAGGAAATTTCAATTTCAAAAAGAAGAAAGCAAACAACTCAGTTCATAAAGGTAGTTAACGCATGTGAGAATAACTTAAAAAATATAAATGTTGAATTTCCTATAGGGAATCTTATTTGTGTTACTGGAATATCAGGAGGAGGAAAATCAAGTTTAGTAATAGAAACACTATATAAATACTCAGCACAGAAGATAAATCATTCATCTGCAAAGCATGGTAAATGCGATAAAATAGAAGGCCTTGAGTATATAGATAAAATTATAGAAGTTGATCAGTCACCAATTGGTAGGACCCCAGCATCAAATCCAGCAACATATGTTGGTATGTTTACTCACATCAGAAATTGGTTTGCAGGTCTCCCAGAGTCGAAGGCACGAGGTTACAATATAGGCCGATTTTCATTTAATACCAAGGGAGGAAGATGTGAAGCTTGTAAAGGTGATGGGCATTTAAAGATCGAGATGCATTTCCTACCGGACGTTTATGTGAAATGTGAGCAATGTAGAGGACAGAGGTATAACCGAGAAACATTGGAAGTTACTTACAAGGGAAAATCAATTTCTGATGTGCTTGATATGACAATAGATCAAGCATGTGACTTTTTTGAAAATCTTCCAATGATAAAGGAAAAGTTGATTTCTTTACAGGAAGTAGGGCTTGGTTATATAACGCTTGGACAGTCGTCAACAACGTTGTCCGGGGGTGAAGCACAACGAATAAAGCTGTCTAAGGAACTATCAAAGCGATTTACCGGGAAAACATTGTATATTCTCGATGAGCCAACAACTGGGTTACATTTTGAAGATGTAAATAATTTACTGAAAATACTCCATAGGCTAGTTGATTTAGGAAATACTGTTATAGTTATTGAGCACAATTTACATGTTATAAAAACTGCTGATTACATAATAGATATTGGTCCAGAGGGTGGAGTAAAAGGTGGCGAAGTGGTTGCTGTAGGAACTCCAGAAAAAGTTGCACAGACTCCAAAAAGCGTTACAGGCAAGTATCTTAAAACATATTTATTGGATCAAGTATCGACTATTTCTTAATAATTAGGTTATGAGGAGCATTTTAAAAGGTATACCTAACATATTTAATTCATGAATCTTCTCTTATTAAAAAAAGCTACAGATCTCATATTTCCAAACGTATGCGTAAGTTGTGAACGTATAATTGATAAAAGTTATGATTTATGTAGTGAATGCAATAAAAAAATCAATTTTTTAACTAAGCATTACTATAATGTTTGTGGTGTAGTAATTCCAGATAACATTGATACATGTGGTAGATGCATCAGTAACCCTTCACCATTTAAAGTATTAAGATCAGTTTTTGCCTACGATGAACATAGCAAAAATATGATTATAAATTTTAAATTTTTTGATAACTTAAACTACATGAAAGTCTACGCAAAGTGGATGTACAAAGCTAACAAAGACATGTTTCAAAATGCAGAGGTCATAATTCCCATACCGCTACATAAAATACGCTTATTTAAACGTAAATATAATCAAGCAGCATTGCTCGCGAAGGAATTAAGTAAGTTATCTTACTTATCTTATACACCATTTGCAATAAAACGTATTCGTCACACTGTACCTCAAGCTGGTCTTTCACTTAAAAGGCGTGAAAAAAATTTGAGAAAGGCTTTTAAAATAAGCAACAGCGAAATTATCAAAAACAAAATTGTGATATTGGTTGATGATGTAGTAACAACTGGTGCAACTGCAAGGTCTTGCTCTCAGGAAATTTTAAACTCTGGTGCAAGAGAAGTGAGAGTGCTATCGCTTGCAAGAACTGTATGAAAATCAGCTTTAAGGTATAATTTTCATTTTTGAAAACTGTTTAGTTTCTTAGTACTAACTTCTGTATCATTTCTCTTAAAAAAATTCTAGTTATAGTGTATACTGAGCCTATAATTATAGCCCTTTTTCTAATAGTTCGAATAGCTGGATATTCTTTCTGGCTCAATTTTTTATAGCAAACCAATGGTTTGATTAAAATCAGGAGAATATGGAGGCAGATATATAACTTCAGCACCGATACTTTTAACAAATTCACTTATTTTCTATAAAAAGTTGCATTATCCAAAATCACCCAGCAATAAAGCTTGAACTAGCTATTAAAAACGTCTGTATCGCAATAGCCTTCAAAAATCATAGGCGCCATAATTTTTCCCTTATTCAAAGCTGCAATCATATTTTTGAATACTCACTGCATTCAGAAAAAAATAGGTACATGCTAGTGTAATAGCAGTGGATATAATAATTGGAACAAGTAAAAAAGCCTCTATTAGTTTTCTTATAGAGCTGGCTGGTTTAATGCTGTTATTATTCAATGATGCAAAATAATTTTCACTAAGGTTGGCCATCCATTTTGCGCCAGATAAGACCCTCTCACTATTTTTTTTAGATAAGTTGACTTGTATTTGCTTTCCCATGTTTATAATTATGCTAATAATAAACATGATAAGATCAATATAAATTTTTTACTTCCGTGTTTTTTCTATTGTTGTTTATAATGACTATAGTTACATCACATATTTCTTTCAATTAAATGGATCAGCACCGGAACAGACAAAATCTGTTAAACCAGAAAGAAACGTCCTAATGCACATTGCAGTAATTTTTGGATATAATTTTATGAAGAAGTGCTTCTGCAGTTATAATCGAGTTCGCAATGGTGCAATAAATGCCCGTGGATCAGTATGATTTTGGAAGGGACGGTCAAACCATTGATGGAGCTTTTTAGCTACCTCGTTTAGAAGATTGTGTAATATAACCGCCCCAAGCTAAAGCACTTCTTCATTATAAGGTATATATAAGGGATTTTATATGGCAAAAGCAAAAAGTAAATTAGAAGTAGTGAATCCTAATGCAGCAGGGATTGATATTGGTTCATCTGTACATTATGCATGCGTACCAGAAGGGAGAGATAAACAACGCGTTCAAAAATTTGGGTGCTTTACAGTAGATCTTCATAACCTAGCAAAGTGGTTGAAAAAGTGTGAAGTTAGAACGATAGCCATGGAATCAACAGGAGTATATTGGATTCCTTTGTTTCAAATACTTGAATCATATGGATTCGAAGTTAAACTGGTAAATGCACGACATGTAAAAAATGTACCTGGAAGAAAATCAGACGTTCAAGATTGCCAGTGGTTACAGCAATTACATAGCTATGGGTTACTTCAAGGATCATTTAGGCCTGATAACCAAATTTGTGTACTACGTGGTTATAATAGACAACATGACAACCTGATAAAAAGTGCAGCTGTACACACTCAACGTATGCAAAAAGCATTAATTCAAATGAACATTCAATTACACAAGGTTATTAGTGATATTACAGGTGTAACTGGTATGCGAATCATTAAAGCAATAATTGCGGGTGAAAGAAACTCTAATAGATTGGCTGAATTGAGTGATAGACGAATAAAAAATGACAGATCAACCATAGCAAAAGCACTAACAGGTGACTATAGAGAAGAGCATTTGTTTACATTAAAGCAAGAATACGAAGCATATACTTTTTTTCAAGAGCAAATAAAAGAATGTGATAAAAGTATGGAAAACTATTATAAAACACTTGAAACAAGATCAAATGAAAATAAGCAATGCAGTAAAGTAAAGAGGTCTGCAGGAAACAAACCAAACTTTGCTGCACACGAAGAATTGTATCGAATAACTGGCATGGATTTCACCAAAGTTCCAGGGCTTAATACATCAAATATACAGACCATCCTCTCAGAAGTTGGTCTTAATGCTAATAAATGGCCATCAGAAAAACATTTTACTTCTTGGTTGGGATTATGTCCATTTAATAGGATTACAGGAGAAAGAGTGATTAGAAGTGGAACTCGTAAAGTAATTAACCGTGCTGCAAATGCTTTTCGACTTGCTGGTTATTCTATGTTGCACAGTAAAAGTGCATTAGGTGCGTACTGTAGAAGATTGAAAAATCGATTGGGAGCACCAAAAGCAATAACTGCTACAGCAAGAAAATTAGCATGTATTTTTTATCAAATGCTGAAATGTGGACAAGAATATGTAGAAAAAGGAATGGATTATTATGAAAAGTTATATAAGGAAAGAGTAGTAAAGAATCTGGGTAAAAAAGCCAATGAATTTGGTTATATCCTGATAAAAAAAGATGAGCTGATAGGGGAAGTTTCTTAGAAGCGAAATTATCAAAAACAAAATTGTGATATTGGTTGATGATGTAGTAACAACTGGTGCAACTGCAAGGTCTTGCTCTCAGGAAATTTTAAACTCTGGTGCAAGAGAAGTGAGAGTGCTATCGCTTGCAAGAACTGTATGAAAATCAGCTTTAAGGTATAATTTTCATTTTTGAAAACTGTTTAGTTTCTTAGTACTAACTTCTGTATCATTTCTCTTAAAAAAATTCTAGTTATAGTGTATACTGAGCCTATAATTATAGCCCTTTTTCTAATAGTTCGAATAGCTGGATATTCTTTCTGGCTCAATTTTTTATAGCAAACCAATGGTTTGATTAAAATCAGGAGAATATGGAGGCAGATATATAACTTCAGCACCGATACTTTTAACAAATTCACTTATTTTCTATAAAAAGTTGCATTATCCAAAATCACCCAGCAATAAAGCTTGAACTAGCTATTAAAAACGTCTGTATCGCAATAGCCTTCAAAAATCATAGGCGCCATAATTTTTCCCTTATTCAAAGCTGCAATCATATTTTTGAATACTCACTGCATTCAGAAAAAAATAGGTACATGCTAGTGTAATAGCAGTGGATATAATAATTGGAACAAGTAAAAAAGCCTCTATTAGTTTTCTTATAGAGCTGGCTGGTTTAATGCTGTTATTATTCAATGATGCAAAATAATTTTCACTAAGGTTGGCCATCCATTTTGCGCCAGATAAGACCCTCTCACTATTTTTTTTAGATAAGTTGACTTGTATTTGCTTTCCCATGTTTATAATTATGCTAATAATAAACATGATAAGATCAATATAAATTTTTTACTTCCGTGTTTTTTCTATTGTTGTTTATAATGACTATAGTTACATCACATATTTCTTTCAATTAAATGGATCAGCACCGGAACAGACAAAATCTGTTAAACCAGAAAGAAACGTCCTAATGCACATTGCAGTAATTTTTGGATATAATTTTATGAAGAAGTGCTTCTGCAGTTATAATCGAGTTCGCAATGGTGCAATAAATGCCCGTGGATCAGTATGATTTTGGAAGGGACGGTCAAACCATTGATGGAGCTTTTTAGCTACCTCGTTTAGAAGATTGTGTAATATAACCGCCCCAAGCTAAAGCACTTCTTCATTATAAGGTATATATAAGGGATTTTATATGGCAAAAGCAAAAAGTAAATTAGAAGTAGTGAATCCTAATGCAGCAGGGATTGATATTGGTTCATCTGTACATTATGCATGCGTACCAGAAGGGAGAGATAAACAACGCGTTCAAAAATTTGGGTGCTTTACAGTAGATCTTCATAACCTAGCAAAGTGGTTGAAAAAGTGTGAAGTTAGAACGATAGCCATGGAATCAACAGGAGTATATTGGATTCCTTTGTTTCAAATACTTGAATCATATGGATTCGAAGTTAAACTGGTAAATGCACGACATGTAAAAAATGTACCTGGAAGAAAATCAGACGTTCAAGATTGCCAGTGGTTACAGCAATTACATAGCTATGGGTTACTTCAAGGATCATTTAGGCCTGATAACCAAATTTGTGTACTACGTGGTTATAATAGACAACATGACAACCTGATAAAAAGTGCAGCTGTACACACTCAACGTATGCAAAAAGCATTAATTCAAATGAACATTCAATTACACAAGGTTATTAGTGATATTACAGGTGTAACTGGTATGCGAATCATTAAAGCAATAATTGCGGGTGAAAGAAACTCTAATAGATTGGCTGAATTGAGTGATAGACGAATAAAAAATGACAGATCAACCATAGCAAAAGCACTAACAGGTGACTATAGAGAAGAGCATTTGTTTACATTAAAGCAAGAATACGAAGCATATACTTTTTTTCAAGAGCAAATAAAAGAATGTGATAAAAGTATGGAAAACTATTATAAAACACTTGAAACAAGATCAAATGAAAATAAGCAATGCAGTAAAGTAAAGAGGTCTGCAGGAAACAAACCAAACTTTGCTGCACACGAAGAATTGTATCGAATAACTGGCATGGATTTCACCAAAGTTCCAGGGCTTAATACATCAAATATACAGACCATCCTCTCAGAAGTTGGTCTTAATGCTAATAAATGGCCATCAGAAAAACATTTTACTTCTTGGTTGGGATTATGTCCATTTAATAGGATTACAGGAGAAAGAGTGATTAGAAGTGGAACTCGTAAAGTAATTAACCGTGCTGCAAATGCTTTTCGACTTGCTGGTTATTCTATGTTGCACAGTAAAAGTGCATTAGGTGCGTACTGTAGAAGATTGAAAAATCGATTGGGAGCACCAAAAGCAATAACTGCTACAGCAAGAAAATTAGCATGTATTTTTTATCAAATGCTGAAATGTGGACAAGAATATGTAGAAAAAGGAATGGATTATTATGAAAAGTTATATAAGGAAAGAGTAGTAAAGAATCTGGGTAAAAAAGCCAATGAATTTGGTTATATCCTGATAAAAAAAGATGAGCTGATAGGGGAAGTTTCTTAGAAGCAAGTAGTAAATGTATAACGCAGAATATTTAATTCAAGTCGAAGAAGCGATAAAGAAGCTGCAAAGCGGAGAACGAGTAGTATCAATTGCATATGGTGACCATGTTGTGAGATATGCTGAAGTTCAGATAAATGATTTACTAAACTTAAGACAACGTATTAAAGCTGAACTGAAAGTTGCAGGTGTGAGACCGAAGAGAAGAATTGTGATTGCGACAAGTAAGGGGATTGACAAAATTGTGTAAAAATGTTATAGTTTAAGATTGGTATTTTCTAGTTAAAATATGGATCAAAGTCAAGAAAGGCTTAATGTTAATGTAAATTTTGAGGGGGAATTTGCTCACTACCTTATAGAAATGGCAAAAGTTCAAAATAGAACTATAGGAGAAGTTGTAAAGGACCTAGTGGAAGAAGAAATTGAAGCAAGCAAATTATCTGAAGAAGATGATGAAATAGATGAAGTAGATATAAAGTTGGCTAAGCTTTCTCTTGAGCGTGATGCTAGAGGTGATGAAGAAATTAGAAGTGAGGATGTAGATTGGAATAGAATATTATCTGCAAAAACAGTCTAAAGGTGGAGATACAAGCTGGGATACGATATTATCTATTCAAAAAGAGTTCTTGAGGAGGACTTTCTTGCATTACCACAAACGATAAGATCTAGAGTGAGAAGAGCTGTAGATAGTCGTCTTGCAACCAACCCTAAAGCAATAGGTAAAGCATTATCGCATGAATTAAAGGGTATTTTAGGATACGAGTAAGTGATTATCGTGTAATTTATAGGATAAATTACTCAAAACACACAGTAACTATTACTGCAATGGGACATCGGAAGGACATTTATGAACGCAGCCCAGAATAAGCGTTGGTATTTGTGCAAGAGCCTCATGCATAATTTATAAAGTGTTAACAGCCAGACTCTCCAGCAGCTTGCTGTAATTTTTTAATGTCAAATTGCGCAACAAACTGCTGCATAATCAAAGAGGCAAAATGCTATTAAAATCGTTCAAACAACTATTTAGTAAGCCAAAAATCAAAAGCTCAGCGTGGGATGCAGCAGGCTCAGGAAGAAGATTTTTTCACTTTCAACCAGAGTTAGGAAGTATAAACAATTTGCTGTCTCAAAGCCTTGAAACTTTACGTAGTAGATCACGTGATATGGTGAGAAAAAATCCTTACGCTGCAAATATAATTGATACGATAGTAAGTAACTCTATTGGAACAGGAATAAAACCACAATCAAAAGATGGAGAATTTCGAAAGAAAGTACAAGAATTATGGCTACGTTGGACAGACGAAGCAGATAGCTGTGGAATAAGTGATTTTTATGGATTACAGGCTTTAGTATGCAGAAGTATGATAGAAGGTGGAGAGTGTTTTGTCAGACTTAGAAATCGCAAGCCTGAAGATGGATTTTCTGTACCATTGCAACTGCAAGTATTGGAATCAGAGCATTTAGATAATAAAACAAATCAAACTTTAGCAAATGGTAACATAATCCGTAATGGCATTGAATTTAACCGACTTGGTCAAAGAGAAGCATATTACTTATTTAGAGAGCACCCAGGTGAAGGTTTGTTGGTGAATCAGCACCGGAACAGACAAAATCTGTTAAACCAGAAAGAAACGTCCTAATGCACATTGCAGTAATTTTTGGATATAATTTTATGAAGAAGTGCTTCTGCAGTTATAATCGAGTTCGCAATGGTGCAATAAATGCCCGTGGATCAGTATGATTTTGGAAGGGACGGTCAAACCATTGATGGAGCTTCTTAGCTACCTCGTTTAGAAGATTGTGTAATATAACCGCCCCAAGCTAAAGCACTTCTTCATTATAAGGTATATATAAGGGATTTTATATGGCAAAAGCAAAAAGTAAATTAGAAGTAGTGAATCCTAATGCAGCAGGGATTGATATTGGTTCATCTGTACATTATGCATGCGTACCAGAAGGGAGAGATAAACAACGCGTTCAAAAATTTGGGTGCTTTACAGTAGATCTTCATAACCTAGCAAAGTGGTTGAAAAAGTGTGAAGTTAGAACGATAGCCATGGAATCAACAGGAGTATATTGGATTCCTTTGTTTCAAATACTTGAATCATATGGATTCGAAGTTAAACTGGTAAATGCACGACATGTAAAAAATGTACCTGGAAGAAAATCAGACGTTCAAGATTGCCAGTGGTTACAGCAATTACATAGCTATGGGTTACTTCAAGGATCATTTAGGCCTGATAACCAAATTTGTGTACTACGTGGTTATAATAGACAACATGACAACCTGATAAAAAGTGCAGCTGTACACACTCAACGTATGCAAAAAGCATTAATTCAAATGAACATTCAATTACACAAGGTTATTAGTGATATTACAGGTGTAACTGGTATGCGAATCATTAAAGCAATAATTGCGGGTGAAAGAAACTCTAATAGATTGGCTGAATTGAGTGATAGACGAATAAAAAATGACAGATCAACCATAGCAAAAGCACTAACAGGTGACTATAGAGAAGAGCATTTGTTTACATTAAAGCAAGAATACGAAGCATATACTTTTTTTCAAGAGCAAATAAAAGAATGTGATAAAAGTATGGAAAACTATTATAAAACACTTGAAACAAGATCAAATGAAAATAAGCAATGCAGTAAAGTAAAGAGGTCTGCAGGAAACAAACCAAACTTTGCTGCACACGAAGAATTGTATCGAATAACTGGCATGGATTTCACCAAAGTTCCAGGGCTTAATACATCAAATATACAGACCATCCTCTCAGAAGTTGGTCTTAATGCTAATAAATGGCCATCAGAAAAACATTTTACTTCTTGGTTGGGATTATGTCCATTTAATAGGATTACAGGAGAAAGAGTGATTAGAAGTGGAACTCGTAAAGTAATTAACCGTGCTGCAAATGCTTTTCGACTTGCTGGTTATTCTATGTTGCACAGTAAAAGTGCATTAGGTGCGTACTGTAGAAGATTGAAAAATCGATTGGGAGCACCAAAAGCAATAACTGCTACAGCAAGAAAATTAGCATGTATTTTTTATCAAATGCTGAAATGTGGACAAGAATATGTAGAAAAAGGAATGGATTATTATGAAAAGTTATATAAGGAAAGAGTAGTAAAGAATCTGGGTAAAAAAGCCAATGAATTTGGTTATATCCTGATAAAAAAAGATGAGCTGATAGGGGAAGTTTCTTAGAAGGCGTGAAAAAAATTTGAGAAAGGCTTTTAAAATAAGCAACAGCGAAATTATCAAAAACAAAATTGTGATATTGGTTGATGATGTAGTAACAACTGGTGCAACTGCAAGGTCTTGCTCTCAGGAAATTTTAAACTCTGGTGCAAGAGAAGTGAGAGTGCTATCGCTTGCAAGAACTGTATGAAAATCAGCTTTAAGGTATAATTTTCATTTTTGAAAACTGTTTAGTTTCTTAGTACTAACTTCTGTATCATTTCTCTTAAAAAAATTCTAGTTATAGTGTATACTGAGCCTATAATTATAGCCCTTTTTCTAATAGTTCGAATAGCTGGATATTCTTTCTGGCTCAATTTTTTATAGCAAACCAATGGTTTGATTAAAATCAGGAGAATATGGAGGCAGATATATAACTTCAGCACCGATACTTTTAACAAATTCACTTATTTTCTATAAAAAGTTGCATTATCCAAAATCACCCAGCAATAAAGCTTGAACTAGCTATTAAAAACGTCTGTATCGCAATAGCCTTCAAAAATCATAGGCGCCATAATTTTTCCCTTATTCAAAGCTGCAATCATATTTTTGAATACTCACTGCATTCAGAAAAAAATAGGTACATGCTAGTGTAATAGCAGTGGATATAATAATTGGAACAAGTAAAAAAGCCTCTATTAGTTTTCTTATAGAGCTGGCTGGTTTAATGCTGTTATTATTCAATGATGCAAAATAATTTTCACTAAGGTTGGCCATCCATTTTGCGCCAGATAAGACCCTCTCACTATTTTTTTTAGATAAGTTGACTTGTATTTGCTTTCCCATGTTTATAATTATGCTAATAATAAACATGATAAGATCAATATAAATTTTTTACTTCCGTGTTTTTTCTATTGTTGTTTATAATGACTATAGTTACATCACATATTTCTTTCAATTAAATGGATCAGCACCGGAACAGACAAAATCTGTTAAACCAGAAAGAAACGTCCTAATGCACATTGCAGTAATTTTTGGATATAATTTTATGAAGAAGTGCTTCTGCAGTTATAATCGAGTTCGCAATGGTGCAATAAATGCCCGTGGATCAGTATGATTTTGGAAGGGACGGTCAAACCATTGATGGAGCTTTTTAGCTACCTCGTTTAGAAGATTGTGTAATATAACCGCCCCAAGCTAAAGCACTTCTTCATTATAAGGTATATATAAGGGATTTTATATGGCAAAAGCAAAAAGTAAATTAGAAGTAGTGAATCCTAATGCAGCAGGGATTGATATTGGTTCATCTGTACATTATGCATGCGTACCAGAAGGGAGAGATAAACAACGCGTTCAAAAATTTGGGTGCTTTACAGTAGATCTTCATAACCTAGCAAAGTGGTTGAAAAAGTGTGAAGTTAGAACGATAGCCATGGAATCAACAGGAGTATATTGGATTCCTTTGTTTCAAATACTTGAATCATATGGATTCGAAGTTAAACTGGTAAATGCACGACATGTAAAAAATGTACCTGGAAGAAAATCAGACGTTCAAGATTGCCAGTGGTTACAGCAATTACATAGCTATGGGTTACTTCAAGGATCATTTAGGCCTGATAACCAAATTTGTGTACTACGTGGTTATAATAGACAACATGACAACCTGATAAAAAGTGCAGCTGTACACACTCAACGTATGCAAAAAGCATTAATTCAAATGAACATTCAATTACACAAGGTTATTAGTGATATTACAGGTGTAACTGGTATGCGAATCATTAAAGCAATAATTGCGGGTGAAAGAAACTCTAATAGATTGGCTGAATTGAGTGATAGACGAATAAAAAATGACAGATCAACCATAGCAAAAGCACTAACAGGTGACTATAGAGAAGAGCATTTGTTTACATTAAAGCAAGAATACGAAGCATATACTTTTTTTCAAGAGCAAATAAAAGAATGTGATAAAAGTATGGAAAACTATTATAAAACACTTGAAACAAGATCAAATGAAAATAAGCAATGCAGTAAAGTAAAGAGGTCTGCAGGAAACAAACCAAACTTTGCTGCACACGAAGAATTGTATCGAATAACTGGCATGGATTTCACCAAAGTTCCAGGGCTTAATACATCAAATATACAGACCATCCTCTCAGAAGTTGGTCTTAATGCTAATAAATGGCCATCAGAAAAACATTTTACTTCTTGGTTGGGATTATGTCCATTTAATAGGATTACAGGAGAAAGAGTGATTAGAAGTGGAACTCGTAAAGTAATTAACCGTGCTGCAAATGCTTTTCGACTTGCTGGTTATTCTATGTTGCACAGTAAAAGTGCATTAGGTGCGTACTGTAGAAGATTGAAAAATCGATTGGGAGCACCAAAAGCAATAACTGCTACAGCAAGAAAATTAGCATGTATTTTTTATCAAATGCTGAAATGTGGACAAGAATATGTAGAAAAAGGAATGGATTATTATGAAAAGTTATATAAGGAAAGAGTAGTAAAGAATCTGGGTAAAAAAGCCAATGAATTTGGTTATATCCTGATAAAAAAAGATGAGCTGATAGGGGAAGTTTCTTAGAAGCGAAATTATCAAAAACAAAATTGTGATATTGGTTGATGATGTAGTAACAACTGGTGCAACTGCAAGGTCTTGCTCTCAGGAAATTTTAAACTCTGGTGCAAGAGAAGTGAGAGTGCTATCGCTTGCAAGAACTGTATGAAAATCAGCTTTAAGGTATAATTTTCATTTTTGAAAACTGTTTAGTTTCTTAGTACTAACTTCTGTATCATTTCTCTTAAAAAAATTCTAGTTATAGTGTATACTGAGCCTATAATTATAGCCCTTTTTCTAATAGTTCGAATAGCTGGATATTCTTTCTGGCTCAATTTTTTATAGCAAACCAATGGTTTGATTAAAATCAGGAGAATATGGAGGCAGATATATAACTTCAGCACCGATACTTTTAACAAATTCACTTATTTTCTATAAAAAGTTGCATTATCCAAAATCACCCAGCAATAAAGCTTGAACTAGCTATTAAAAACGTCTGTATCGCAATAGCCTTCAAAAATCATAGGCGCCATAATTTTTCCCTTATTCAAAGCTGCAATCATATTTTTGAATACTCACTGCATTCAGAAAAAAATAGGTACATGCTAGTGTAATAGCAGTGGATATAATAATTGGAACAAGTAAAAAAGCCTCTATTAGTTTTCTTATAGAGCTGGCTGGTTTAATGCTGTTATTATTCAATGATGCAAAATAATTTTCACTAAGGTTGGCCATCCATTTTGCGCCAGATAAGACCCTCTCACTATTTTTTTTAGATAAGTTGACTTGTATTTGCTTTCCCATGTTTATAATTATGCTAATAATAAACATGATAAGATCAATATAAATTTTTTACTTCCGTGTTTTTTCTATTGTTGTTTATAATGACTATAGTTACATCACATATTTCTTTCAATTAAATGGATCAGCACCGGAACAGACAAAATCTGTTAAACCAGAAAGAAACGTCCTAATGCACATTGCAGTAATTTTTGGATATAATTTTATGAAGAAGTGCTTCTGCAGTTATAATCGAGTTCGCAATGGTGCAATAAATGCCCGTGGATCAGTATGATTTTGGAAGGGACGGTCAAACCATTGATGGAGCTTTTTAGCTACCTCGTTTAGAAGATTGTGTAATATAACCGCCCCAAGCTAAAGCACTTCTTCATTATAAGGTATATATAAGGGATTTTATATGGCAAAAGCAAAAAGTAAATTAGAAGTAGTGAATCCTAATGCAGCAGGGATTGATATTGGTTCATCTGTACATTATGCATGCGTACCAGAAGGGAGAGATAAACAACGCGTTCAAAAATTTGGGTGCTTTACAGTAGATCTTCATAACCTAGCAAAGTGGTTGAAAAAGTGTGAAGTTAGAACGATAGCCATGGAATCAACAGGAGTATATTGGATTCCTTTGTTTCAAATACTTGAATCATATGGATTCGAAGTTAAACTGGTAAATGCACGACATGTAAAAAATGTACCTGGAAGAAAATCAGACGTTCAAGATTGCCAGTGGTTACAGCAATTACATAGCTATGGGTTACTTCAAGGATCATTTAGGCCTGATAACCAAATTTGTGTACTACGTGGTTATAATAGACAACATGACAACCTGATAAAAAGTGCAGCTGTACACACTCAACGTATGCAAAAAGCATTAATTCAAATGAACATTCAATTACACAAGGTTATTAGTGATATTACAGGTGTAACTGGTATGCGAATCATTAAAGCAATAATTGCGGGTGAAAGAAACTCTAATAGATTGGCTGAATTGAGTGATAGACGAATAAAAAATGACAGATCAACCATAGCAAAAGCACTAACAGGTGACTATAGAGAAGAGCATTTGTTTACATTAAAGCAAGAATACGAAGCATATACTTTTTTTCAAGAGCAAATAAAAGAATGTGATAAAAGTATGGAAAACTATTATAAAACACTTGAAACAAGATCAAATGAAAATAAGCAATGCAGTAAAGTAAAGAGGTCTGCAGGAAACAAACCAAACTTTGCTGCACACGAAGAATTGTATCGAATAACTGGCATGGATTTCACCAAAGTTCCAGGGCTTAATACATCAAATATACAGACCATCCTCTCAGAAGTTGGTCTTAATGCTAATAAATGGCCATCAGAAAAACATTTTACTTCTTGGTTGGGATTATGTCCATTTAATAGGATTACAGGAGAAAGAGTGATTAGAAGTGGAACTCGTAAAGTAATTAACCGTGCTGCAAATGCTTTTCGACTTGCTGGTTATTCTATGTTGCACAGTAAAAGTGCATTAGGTGCGTACTGTAGAAGATTGAAAAATCGATTGGGAGCACCAAAAGCAATAACTGCTACAGCAAGAAAATTAGCATGTATTTTTTATCAAATGCTGAAATGTGGACAAGAATATGTAGAAAAAGGAATGGATTATTATGAAAAGTTATATAAGGAAAGAGTAGTAAAGAATCTGGGTAAAAAAGCCAATGAATTTGGTTATATCCTGATAAAAAAAGATGAGCTGATAGGGGAAGTTTCTTAGAAGAATCTGGGTAAAAAAGCCAATGAATTTGGTTATATCCTGATAAAAAAAGATGAGCTGATAGGGGAAGTTTCTTAGAAGCGAAATTATCAAAAACAAAATTGTGATATTGGTTGATGATGTAGTAACAACTGGTGCAACTGCAAGGTCTTGCTCTCAGGAAATTTTAAACTCTGGTGCAAGAGAAGTGAGAGTGCTATCGCTTGCAAGAACTGTATGAAAATCAGCTTTAAGGTATAATTTTCATTTTTGAAAACTGTTTAGTTTCTTAGTACTAACTTCTGTATCATTTCTCTTAAAAAAATTCTAGTTATAGTGTATACTGAGCCTATAATTATAGCCCTTTTTCTAATAGTTCGAATAGCTGGATATTCTTTCTGGCTCAATTTTTTATAGCAAACCAATGGTTTGATTAAAATCAGGAGAATATGGAGGCAGATATATAACTTCAGCACCGATACTTTTAACAAATTCACTTATTTTCTATAAAAAGTTGCATTATCCAAAATCACCCAGCAATAAAGCTTGAACTAGCTATTAAAAACGTCTGTATCGCAATAGCCTTCAAAAATCATAGGCGCCATAATTTTTCCCTTATTCAAAGCTGCAATCATATTTTTGAATACTCACTGCATTCAGAAAAAAATAGGTACATGCTAGTGTAATAGCAGTGGATATAATAATTGGAACAAGTAAAAAAGCCTCTATTAGTTTTCTTATAGAGCTGGCTGGTTTAATGCTGTTATTATTCAATGATGCAAAATAATTTTCACTAAGGTTGGCCATCCATTTTGCGCCAGATAAGACCCTCTCACTATTTTTTTTAGATAAGTTGACTTGTATTTGCTTTCCCATGTTTATAATTATGCTAATAATAAACATGATAAGATCAATATAAATTTTTTACTTCCGTGTTTTTTCTATTGTTGTTTATAATGACTATAGTTACATCACATATTTCTTTCAATTAAATGGATCAGCACCGGAACAGACAAAATCTGTTAAACCAGAAAGAAACGTCCTAATGCACATTGCAGTAATTTTTGGATATAATTTTATGAAGAAGTGCTTCTGCAGTTATAATCGAGTTCGCAATGGTGCAATAAATGCCCGTGGATCAGTATGATTTTGGAAGGGACGGTCAAACCATTGATGGAGCTTTTTAGCTACCTCGTTTAGAAGATTGTGTAATATAACCGCCCCAAGCTAAAGCACTTCTTCATTATAAGGTATATATAAGGGATTTTATATGGCAAAAGCAAAAAGTAAATTAGAAGTAGTGAATCCTAATGCAGCAGGGATTGATATTGGTTCATCTGTACATTATGCATGCGTACCAGAAGGGAGAGATAAACAACGCGTTCAAAAATTTGGGTGCTTTACAGTAGATCTTCATAACCTAGCAAAGTGGTTGAAAAAGTGTGAAGTTAGAACGATAGCCATGGAATCAACAGGAGTATATTGGATTCCTTTGTTTCAAATACTTGAATCATATGGATTCGAAGTTAAACTGGTAAATGCACGACATGTAAAAAATGTACCTGGAAGAAAATCAGACGTTCAAGATTGCCAGTGGTTACAGCAATTACATAGCTATGGGTTACTTCAAGGATCATTTAGGCCTGATAACCAAATTTGTGTACTACGTGGTTATAATAGACAACATGACAACCTGATAAAAAGTGCAGCTGTACACACTCAACGTATGCAAAAAGCATTAATTCAAATGAACATTCAATTACACAAGGTTATTAGTGATATTACAGGTGTAACTGGTATGCGAATCATTAAAGCAATAATTGCGGGTGAAAGAAACTCTAATAGATTGGCTGAATTGAGTGATAGACGAATAAAAAATGACAGATCAACCATAGCAAAAGCACTAACAGGTGACTATAGAGAAGAGCATTTGTTTACATTAAAGCAAGAATACGAAGCATATACTTTTTTTCAAGAGCAAATAAAAGAATGTGATAAAAGTATGGAAAACTATTATAAAACACTTGAAACAAGATCAAATGAAAATAAGCAATGCAGTAAAGTAAAGAGGTCTGCAGGAAACAAACCAAACTTTGCTGCACACGAAGAATTGTATCGAATAACTGGCATGGATTTCACCAAAGTTCCAGGGCTTAATACATCAAATATACAGACCATCCTCTCAGAAGTTGGTCTTAATGCTAATAAATGGCCATCAGAAAAACATTTTACTTCTTGGTTGGGATTATGTCCATTTAATAGGATTACAGGAGAAAGAGTGATTAGAAGTGGAACTCGTAAAGTAATTAACCGTGCTGCAAATGCTTTTCGACTTGCTGGTTATTCTATGTTGCACAGTAAAAGTGCATTAGGTGCGTACTGTAGAAGATTGAAAAATCGATTGGGAGCACCAAAAGCAATAACTGCTACAGCAAGAAAATTAGCATGTATTTTTTATCAAATGCTGAAATGTGGACAAGAATATGTAGAAAAAGGAATGGATTATTATGAAAAGTTATATAAGGAAAGAGTAGTAAAGAATCTGGGTAAAAAAGCCAATGAATTTGGTTATATCCTGATAAAAAAAGATGAGCTGATAGGGGAAGTTTCTTAGAAGCAAGTAGTAAATGTATAACGCAGAATATTTAATTCAAGTCGAAGAAGCGATAAAGAAGCTGCAAAGCGGAGAACGAGTAGTATCAATTGCATATGGTGACCATGTTGTGAGATATGCTGAAGTTCAGATAAATGATTTACTAAACTTAAGACAACGTATTAAAGCTGAACTGAAAGTTGCAGGTGTGAGACCGAAGAGAAGAATTGTGATTGCGACAAGTAAGGGGATTGACAAAATTGTGTAAAAATGTTATAGTTTAAGATTGGTATTTTCTAGTTAAAATATGGATCAAAGTCAAGAAAGGCTTAATGTTAATGTAAATTTTGAGGGGGAATTTGCTCACTACCTTATAGAAATGGCAAAAGTTCAAAATAGAACTATAGGAGAAGTTGTAAAGGACCTAGTGGAAGAAGAAATTGAAGCAAGCAAATTATCTGAAGAAGATGATGAAATAGATGAAGTAGATATAAAGTTGGCTAAGCTTTCTCTTGAGCGTGATGCTAGAGGTGATGAAGAAATTAGAAGTGAGGATGTAGATTGGAATAGAATATTATCTGCAAAAACAGTCTAAAGGTGGAGATACAAGCTGGGATACGATATTATCTATTCAAAAAGAGTTCTTGAGGAGGACTTTCTTGCATTACCACAAACGATAAGATCTAGAGTGAGAAGAGCTGTAGATAGTCGTCTTGCAACCAACCCTAAAGCAATAGGTAAAGCATTATCGCATGAATTAAAGGGTATTTTAGGATACGAGTAAGTGATTATCGTGTAATTTATAGGATAAATTACTCAAAACACACAGTAACTATTACTGCAATGGGACATCGGAAGGACATTTATGAACGCAGCCCAGAATAAGCGTTGGTATTTGTGCAAGAGCCTCATGCATAATTTATAAAGTGTTAACAGCCAGACTCTCCAGCAGCTTGCTGTAATTTTTTAATGTCAAATTGCGCAACAAACTGCTGCATAATCAAAGAGGCAAAATGCTATTAAAATCGTTCAAACAACTATTTAGTAAGCCAAAAATCAAAAGCTCAGCGTGGGATGCAGCAGGCTCAGGAAGAAGATTTTTTCACTTTCAACCAGAGTTAGGAAGTATAAACAATTTGCTGTCTCAAAGCCTTGAAACTTTACGTAGTAGATCACGTGATATGGTGAGAAAAAATCCTTACGCTGCAAATATAATTGATACGATAGTAAGTAACTCTATTGGAACAGGAATAAAACCACAATCAAAAGATGGAGAATTTCGAAAGAAAGTACAAGAATTATGGCTACGTTGGACAGACGAAGCAGATAGCTGTGGAATAAGTGATTTTTATGGATTACAGGCTTTAGTATGCAGAAGTATGATAGAAGGTGGAGAGTGTTTTGTCAGACTTAGAAATCGCAAGCCTGAAGATGGATTTTCTGTACCATTGCAACTGCAAGTATTGGAATCAGAGCATTTAGATAATAAAACAAATCAAACTTTAGCAAATGGTAACATAATCCGTAATGGCATTGAATTTAACCGACTTGGTCAAAGAGAAGCATATTACTTATTTAGAGAGCACCCAGGTGAAGGTTTGTTGGTGAATCAGCACCGGAACAGACAAAATCTGTTAAACCAGAAAGAAACGTCCTAATGCACATTGCAGTAATTTTTGGATATAATTTTATGAAGAAGTGCTTCTGCAGTTATAATCGAGTTCGCAATGGTGCAATAAATGCCCGTGGATCAGTATGATTTTGGAAGGGACGGTCAAACCATTGATGGAGCTTCTTAGCTACCTCGTTTAGAAGATTGTGTAATATAACCGCCCCAAGCTAAAGCACTTCTTCATTATAAGGTATATATAAGGGATTTTATATGGCAAAAGCAAAAAGTAAATTAGAAGTAGTGAATCCTAATGCAGCAGGGATTGATATTGGTTCATCTGTACATTATGCATGCGTACCAGAAGGGAGAGATAAACAACGCGTTCAAAAATTTGGGTGCTTTACAGTAGATCTTCATAACCTAGCAAAGTGGTTGAAAAAGTGTGAAGTTAGAACGATAGCCATGGAATCAACAGGAGTATATTGGATTCCTTTGTTTCAAATACTTGAATCATATGGATTCGAAGTTAAACTGGTAAATGCACGACATGTAAAAAATGTACCTGGAAGAAAATCAGACGTTCAAGATTGCCAGTGGTTACAGCAATTACATAGCTATGGGTTACTTCAAGGATCATTTAGGCCTGATAACCAAATTTGTGTACTACGTGGTTATAATAGACAACATGACAACCTGATAAAAAGTGCAGCTGTACACACTCAACGTATGCAAAAAGCATTAATTCAAATGAACATTCAATTACACAAGGTTATTAGTGATATTACAGGTGTAACTGGTATGCGAATCATTAAAGCAATAATTGCGGGTGAAAGAAACTCTAATAGATTGGCTGAATTGAGTGATAGACGAATAAAAAATGACAGATCAACCATAGCAAAAGCACTAACAGGTGACTATAGAGAAGAGCATTTGTTTACATTAAAGCAAGAATACGAAGCATATACTTTTTTTCAAGAGCAAATAAAAGAATGTGATAAAAGTATGGAAAACTATTATAAAACACTTGAAACAAGATCAAATGAAAATAAGCAATGCAGTAAAGTAAAGAGGTCTGCAGGAAACAAACCAAACTTTGCTGCACACGAAGAATTGTATCGAATAACTGGCATGGATTTCACCAAAGTTCCAGGGCTTAATACATCAAATATACAGACCATCCTCTCAGAAGTTGGTCTTAATGCTAATAAATGGCCATCAGAAAAACATTTTACTTCTTGGTTGGGATTATGTCCATTTAATAGGATTACAGGAGAAAGAGTGATTAGAAGTGGAACTCGTAAAGTAATTAACCGTGCTGCAAATGCTTTTCGACTTGCTGGTTATTCTATGTTGCACAGTAAAAGTGCATTAGGTGCGTACTGTAGAAGATTGAAAAATCGATTGGGAGCACCAAAAGCAATAACTGCTACAGCAAGAAAATTAGCATGTATTTTTTATCAAATGCTGAAATGTGGACAAGAATATGTAGAAAAAGGAATGGATTATTATGAAAAGTTATATAAGGAAAGAGTAGTAAAGAATCTGGGTAAAAAAGCCAATGAATTTGGTTATATCCTGATAAAAAAAGATGAGCTGATAGGGGAAGTTTCTTAGAAGGCGTGAAAAAAATTTGAGAAAGGCTTTTAAAATAAGCAACAGCGAAATTATCAAAAACAAAATTGTGATATTGGTTGATGATGTAGTAACAACTGGTGCAACTGCAAGGTCTTGCTCTCAGGAAATTTTAAACTCTGGTGCAAGAGAAGTGAGAGTGCTATCGCTTGCAAGAACTGTATGAAAATCAGCTTTAAGGTATAATTTTCATTTTTGAAAACTGTTTAGTTTCTTAGTACTAACTTCTGTATCATTTCTCTTAAAAAAATTCTAGTTATAGTGTATACTGAGCCTATAATTATAGCCCTTTTTCTAATAGTTCGAATAGCTGGATATTCTTTCTGGCTCAATTTTTTATAGCAAACCAATGGTTTGATTAAAATCAGGAGAATATGGAGGCAGATATATAACTTCAGCACCGATACTTTTAACAAATTCACTTATTTTCTATAAAAAGTTGCATTATCCAAAATCACCCAGCAATAAAGCTTGAACTAGCTATTAAAAACGTCTGTATCGCAATAGCCTTCAAAAATCATAGGCGCCATAATTTTTCCCTTATTCAAAGCTGCAATCATATTTTTGAATACTCACTGCATTCAGAAAAAAATAGGTACATGCTAGTGTAATAGCAGTGGATATAATAATTGGAACAAGTAAAAAAGCCTCTATTAGTTTTCTTATAGAGCTGGCTGGTTTAATGCTGTTATTATTCAATGATGCAAAATAATTTTCACTAAGGTTGGCCATCCATTTTGCGCCAGATAAGACCCTCTCACTATTTTTTTTAGATAAGTTGACTTGTATTTGCTTTCCCATGTTTATAATTATGCTAATAATAAACATGATAAGATCAATATAAATTTTTTACTTCCGTGTTTTTTCTATTGTTGTTTATAATGACTATAGTTACATCACATATTTCTTTCAATTAAATGGATCAGCACCGGAACAGACAAAATCTGTTAAACCAGAAAGAAACGTCCTAATGCACATTGCAGTAATTTTTGGATATAATTTTATGAAGAAGTGCTTCTGCAGTTATAATCGAGTTCGCAATGGTGCAATAAATGCCCGTGGATCAGTATGATTTTGGAAGGGACGGTCAAACCATTGATGGAGCTTCTTAGCTACCTCGTTTAGAAGATTGTGTAATATAACCGCCCCAAGCTAAAGCACTTCTTCATTATAAGGTATATATAAGGGATTTTATATGGCAAAAGCAAAAAGTAAATTAGAAGTAGTGAATCCTAATGCAGCAGGGATTGATATTGGTTCATCTGTACATTATGCATGCGTACCAGAAGGGAGAGATAAACAACGCGTTCAAAAATTTGGGTGCTTTACAGTAGATCTTCATAACCTAGCAAAGTGGTTGAAAAAGTGTGAAGTTAGAACGATAGCCATGGAATCAACAGGAGTATATTGGATTCCTTTGTTTCAAATACTTGAATCATATGGATTCGAAGTTAAACTGGTAAATGCACGACATGTAAAAAATGTACCTGGAAGAAAATCAGACGTTCAAGATTGCCAGTGGTTACAGCAATTACATAGCTATGGGTTACTTCAAGGATCATTTAGGCCTGATAACCAAATTTGTGTACTACGTGGTTATAATAGACAACATGACAACCTGATAAAAAGTGCAGCTGTACACACTCAACGTATGCAAAAAGCATTAATTCAAATGAACATTCAATTACACAAGGTTATTAGTGATATTACAGGTGTAACTGGTATGCGAATCATTAAAGCAATAATTGCGGGTGAAAGAAACTCTAATAGATTGGCTGAATTGAGTGATAGACGAATAAAAAATGACAGATCAACCATAGCAAAAGCACTAACAGGTGACTATAGAGAAGAGCATTTGTTTACATTAAAGCAAGAATACGAAGCATATACTTTTTTTCAAGAGCAAATAAAAGAATGTGATAAAAGTATGGAAAACTATTATAAAACACTTGAAACAAGATCAAATGAAAATAAGCAATGCAGTAAAGTAAAGAGGTCTGCAGGAAACAAACCAAACTTTGCTGCACACGAAGAATTGTATCGAATAACTGGCATGGATTTCACCAAAGTTCCAGGGCTTAATACATCAAATATACAGACCATCCTCTCAGAAGTTGGTCTTAATGCTAATAAATGGCCATCAGAAAAACATTTTACTTCTTGGTTGGGATTATGTCCATTTAATAGGATTACAGGAGAAAGAGTGATTAGAAGTGGAACTCGTAAAGTAATTAACCGTGCTGCAAATGCTTTTCGACTTGCTGGTTATTCTATGTTGCACAGTAAAAGTGCATTAGGTGCGTACTGTAGAAGATTGAAAAATCGATTGGGAGCACCAAAAGCAATAACTGCTACAGCAAGAAAATTAGCATGTATTTTTTATCAAATGCTGAAATGTGGACAAGAATATGTAGAAAAAGGAATGGATTATTATGAAAAGTTATATAAGGAAAGAGTAGTAAAGAATCTGGGTAAAAAAGCCAATGAATTTGGTTATATCCTGATAAAAAAAGATGAGCTGATAGGGGAAGTTTCTTAGAAGTGTAATAGCAGTGGATATAATAATTGGAACAAGTAAAAAAGCCTCTATTAGTTTTCTTATAGAGCTGGCTGGTTTAATGCTGTTATTATTCAATGATGCAAAATAATTTTCACTAAGGTTGGCCATCCATTTTGCGCCAGATAAGACCCTCTCACTATTTTTTTTAGATAAGTTGACTTGTATTTGCTTTCCCATGTTTATAATTATGCTAATAATAAACATGATAAGATCAATATAAATTTTTTACTTCCGTGTTTTTTCTATTGTTGTTTATAATGACTATAGTTACATCACATATTTCTTTCAATTAAATGGATCAGCACCGGAACAGACAAAATCTGTTAAACCAGAAAGAAACGTCCTAATGCACATTGCAGTAATTTTTGGATATAATTTTATGAAGAAGTGCTTCTGCAGTTATAATCGAGTTCGCAATGGTGCAATAAATGCCCGTGGATCAGTATGATTTTGGAAGGGACGGTCAAACCATTGATGGAGCTTCTTAGCTACCTCGTTTAGAAGATTGTGTAATATAACCGCCCCAAGCTAAAGCACTTCTTCATTATAAGGTATATATAAGGGATTTTATATGGCAAAAGCAAAAAGTAAATTAGAAGTAGTGAATCCTAATGCAGCAGGGATTGATATTGGTTCATCTGTACATTATGCATGCGTACCAGAAGGGAGAGATAAACAACGCGTTCAAAAATTTGGGTGCTTTACAGTAGATCTTCATAACCTAGCAAAGTGGTTGAAAAAGTGTGAAGTTAGAACGATAGCCATGGAATCAACAGGAGTATATTGGATTCCTTTGTTTCAAATACTTGAATCATATGGATTCGAAGTTAAACTGGTAAATGCACGACATGTAAAAAATGTACCTGGAAGAAAATCAGACGTTCAAGATTGCCAGTGGTTACAGCAATTACATAGCTATGGGTTACTTCAAGGATCATTTAGGCCTGATAACCAAATTTGTGTACTACGTGGTTATAATAGACAACATGACAACCTGATAAAAAGTGCAGCTGTACACACTCAACGTATGCAAAAAGCATTAATTCAAATGAACATTCAATTACACAAGGTTATTAGTGATATTACAGGTGTAACTGGTATGCGAATCATTAAAGCAATAATTGCGGGTGAAAGAAACTCTAATAGATTGGCTGAATTGAGTGATAGACGAATAAAAAATGACAGATCAACCATAGCAAAAGCACTAACAGGTGACTATAGAGAAGAGCATTTGTTTACATTAAAGCAAGAATACGAAGCATATACTTTTTTTCAAGAGCAAATAAAAGAATGTGATAAAAGTATGGAAAACTATTATAAAACACTTGAAACAAGATCAAATGAAAATAAGCAATGCAGTAAAGTAAAGAGGTCTGCAGGAAACAAACCAAACTTTGCTGCACACGAAGAATTGTATCGAATAACTGGCATGGATTTCACCAAAGTTCCAGGGCTTAATACATCAAATATACAGACCATCCTCTCAGAAGTTGGTCTTAATGCTAATAAATGGCCATCAGAAAAACATTTTACTTCTTGGTTGGGATTATGTCCATTTAATAGGATTACAGGAGAAAGAGTGATTAGAAGTGGAACTCGTAAAGTAATTAACCGTGCTGCAAATGCTTTTCGACTTGCTGGTTATTCTATGTTGCACAGTAAAAGTGCATTAGGTGCGTACTGTAGAAGATTGAAAAATCGATTGGGAGCACCAAAAGCAATAACTGCTACAGCAAGAAAATTAGCATGTATTTTTTATCAAATGCTGAAATGTGGACAAGAATATGTAGAAAAAGGAATGGATTATTATGAAAAGTTATATAAGGAAAGAGTAGTAAAGAATCTGGGTAAAAAAGCCAATGAATTTGGTTATATCCTGATAAAAAAAGATGAGCTGATAGGGGAAGTTTCTTAGAAGCAAGTAGTAAATGTATAACGCAGAATATTTAATTCAAGTCGAAGAAGCGATAAAGAAGCTGCAAAGCGGAGAACGAGTAGTATCAATTGCATATGGTGACCATGTTGTGAGATATGCTGAAGTTCAGATAAATGATTTACTAAACTTAAGACAACGTATTAAAGCTGAACTGAAAGTTGCAGGTGTGAGACCGAAGAGAAGAATTGTGATTGCGACAAGTAAGGGGATTGACAAAATTGTGTAAAAATGTTATAGTTTAAGATTGGTATTTTCTAGTTAAAATATGGATCAAAGTCAAGAAAGGCTTAATGTTAATGTAAATTTTGAGGGGGAATTTGCTCACTACCTTATAGAAATGGCAAAAGTTCAAAATAGAACTATAGGAGAAGTTGTAAAGGACCTAGTGGAAGAAGAAATTGAAGCAAGCAAATTATCTGAAGAAGATGATGAAATAGATGAAGTAGATATAAAGTTGGCTAAGCTTTCTCTTGAGCGTGATGCTAGAGGTGATGAAGAAATTAGAAGTGAGGATGTAGATTGGAATAGAATATTATCTGCAAAAACAGTCTAAAGGTGGAGATACAAGCTGGGATACGATATTATCTATTCAAAAAGAGTTCTTGAGGAGGACTTTCTTGCATTACCACAAACGATAAGATCTAGAGTGAGAAGAGCTGTAGATAGTCGTCTTGCAACCAACCCTAAAGCAATAGGTAAAGCATTATCGCATGAATTAAAGGGTATTTTAGGATACGAGTAAGTGATTATCGTGTAATTTATAGGATAAATTACTCAAAACACACAGTAACTATTACTGCAATGGGACATCGGAAGGACATTTATGAACGCAGCCCAGAATAAGCGTTGGTATTTGTGCAAGAGCCTCATGCATAATTTATAAAGTGTTAACAGCCAGACTCTCCAGCAGCTTGCTGTAATTTTTTAATGTCAAATTGCGCAACAAACTGCTGCATAATCAAAGAGGCAAAATGCTATTAAAATCGTTCAAACAACTATTTAGTAAGCCAAAAATCAAAAGCTCAGCGTGGGATGCAGCAGGCTCAGGAAGAAGATTTTTTCACTTTCAACCAGAGTTAGGAAGTATAAACAATTTGCTGTCTCAAAGCCTTGAAACTTTACGTAGTAGATCACGTGATATGGTGAGAAAAAATCCTTACGCTGCAAATATAATTGATACGATAGTAAGTAACTCTATTGGAACAGGAATAAAACCACAATCAAAAGATGGAGAATTTCGAAAGAAAGTACAAGAATTATGGCTACGTTGGACAGACGAAGCAGATAGCTGTGGAATAAGTGATTTTTATGGATTACAGGCTTTAGTATGCAGAAGTATGATAGAAGGTGGAGAGTGTTTTGTCAGACTTAGAAATCGCAAGCCTGAAGATGGATTTTCTGTACCATTGCAACTGCAAGTATTGGAATCAGAGCATTTAGATAATAAAACAAATCAAACTTTAGCAAATGGTAACATAATCCGTAATGGCATTGAATTTAACCGACTTGGTCAAAGAGAAGCATATTACTTATTTAGAGAGCACCCAGGTGAAGGTTTGTTGGTGAATCAGCACCGGAACAGACAAAATCTGTTAAACCAGAAAGAAACGTCCTAATGCACATTGCAGTAATTTTTGGATATAATTTTATGAAGAAGTGCTTCTGCAGTTATAATCGAGTTCGCAATGGTGCAATAAATGCCCGTGGATCAGTATGATTTTGGAAGGGACGGTCAAACCATTGATGGAGCTTCTTAGCTACCTCGTTTAGAAGATTGTGTAATATAACCGCCCCAAGCTAAAGCACTTCTTCATTATAAGGTATATATAAGGGATTTTATATGGCAAAAGCAAAAAGTAAATTAGAAGTAGTGAATCCTAATGCAGCAGGGATTGATATTGGTTCATCTGTACATTATGCATGCGTACCAGAAGGGAGAGATAAACAACGCGTTCAAAAATTTGGGTGCTTTACAGTAGATCTTCATAACCTAGCAAAGTGGTTGAAAAAGTGTGAAGTTAGAACGATAGCCATGGAATCAACAGGAGTATATTGGATTCCTTTGTTTCAAATACTTGAATCATATGGATTCGAAGTTAAACTGGTAAATGCACGACATGTAAAAAATGTACCTGGAAGAAAATCAGACGTTCAAGATTGCCAGTGGTTACAGCAATTACATAGCTATGGGTTACTTCAAGGATCATTTAGGCCTGATAACCAAATTTGTGTACTACGTGGTTATAATAGACAACATGACAACCTGATAAAAAGTGCAGCTGTACACACTCAACGTATGCAAAAAGCATTAATTCAAATGAACATTCAATTACACAAGGTTATTAGTGATATTACAGGTGTAACTGGTATGCGAATCATTAAAGCAATAATTGCGGGTGAAAGAAACTCTAATAGATTGGCTGAATTGAGTGATAGACGAATAAAAAATGACAGATCAACCATAGCAAAAGCACTAACAGGTGACTATAGAGAAGAGCATTTGTTTACATTAAAGCAAGAATACGAAGCATATACTTTTTTTCAAGAGCAAATAAAAGAATGTGATAAAAGTATGGAAAACTATTATAAAACACTTGAAACAAGATCAAATGAAAATAAGCAATGCAGTAAAGTAAAGAGGTCTGCAGGAAACAAACCAAACTTTGCTGCACACGAAGAATTGTATCGAATAACTGGCATGGATTTCACCAAAGTTCCAGGGCTTAATACATCAAATATACAGACCATCCTCTCAGAAGTTGGTCTTAATGCTAATAAATGGCCATCAGAAAAACATTTTACTTCTTGGTTGGGATTATGTCCATTTAATAGGATTACAGGAGAAAGAGTGATTAGAAGTGGAACTCGTAAAGTAATTAACCGTGCTGCAAATGCTTTTCGACTTGCTGGTTATTCTATGTTGCACAGTAAAAGTGCATTAGGTGCGTACTGTAGAAGATTGAAAAATCGATTGGGAGCACCAAAAGCAATAACTGCTACAGCAAGAAAATTAGCATGTATTTTTTATCAAATGCTGAAATGTGGACAAGAATATGTAGAAAAAGGAATGGATTATTATGAAAAGTTATATAAGGAAAGAGTAGTAAAGAATCTGGGTAAAAAAGCCAATGAATTTGGTTATATCCTGATAAAAAAAGATGAGCTGATAGGGGAAGTTTCTTAGAAGAAAGAAACGTCCTAATGCACATTGCAGTAATTTTTGGATATAATTTTATGAAGAAGTGCTTCTGCAGTTATAATCGAGTTCGCAATGGTGCAATAAATGCCCGTGGATCAGTATGATTTTGGAAGGGACGGTCAAACCATTGATGGAGCTTCTTAGCTACCTCGTTTAGAAGATTGTGTAATATAACCGCCCCAAGCTAAAGCACTTCTTCATTATAAGGTATATATAAGGGATTTTATATGGCAAAAGCAAAAAGTAAATTAGAAGTAGTGAATCCTAATGCAGCAGGGATTGATATTGGTTCATCTGTACATTATGCATGCGTACCAGAAGGGAGAGATAAACAACGCGTTCAAAAATTTGGGTGCTTTACAGTAGATCTTCATAACCTAGCAAAGTGGTTGAAAAAGTGTGAAGTTAGAACGATAGCCATGGAATCAACAGGAGTATATTGGATTCCTTTGTTTCAAATACTTGAATCATATGGATTCGAAGTTAAACTGGTAAATGCACGACATGTAAAAAATGTACCTGGAAGAAAATCAGACGTTCAAGATTGCCAGTGGTTACAGCAATTACATAGCTATGGGTTACTTCAAGGATCATTTAGGCCTGATAACCAAATTTGTGTACTACGTGGTTATAATAGACAACATGACAACCTGATAAAAAGTGCAGCTGTACACACTCAACGTATGCAAAAAGCATTAATTCAAATGAACATTCAATTACACAAGGTTATTAGTGATATTACAGGTGTAACTGGTATGCGAATCATTAAAGCAATAATTGCGGGTGAAAGAAACTCTAATAGATTGGCTGAATTGAGTGATAGACGAATAAAAAATGACAGATCAACCATAGCAAAAGCACTAACAGGTGACTATAGAGAAGAGCATTTGTTTACATTAAAGCAAGAATACGAAGCATATACTTTTTTTCAAGAGCAAATAAAAGAATGTGATAAAAGTATGGAAAACTATTATAAAACACTTGAAACAAGATCAAATGAAAATAAGCAATGCAGTAAAGTAAAGAGGTCTGCAGGAAACAAACCAAACTTTGCTGCACACGAAGAATTGTATCGAATAACTGGCATGGATTTCACCAAAGTTCCAGGGCTTAATACATCAAATATACAGACCATCCTCTCAGAAGTTGGTCTTAATGCTAATAAATGGCCATCAGAAAAACATTTTACTTCTTGGTTGGGATTATGTCCATTTAATAGGATTACAGGAGAAAGAGTGATTAGAAGTGGAACTCGTAAAGTAATTAACCGTGCTGCAAATGCTTTTCGACTTGCTGGTTATTCTATGTTGCACAGTAAAAGTGCATTAGGTGCGTACTGTAGAAGATTGAAAAATCGATTGGGAGCACCAAAAGCAATAACTGCTACAGCAAGAAAATTAGCATGTATTTTTTATCAAATGCTGAAATGTGGACAAGAATATGTAGAAAAAGGAATGGATTATTATGAAAAGTTATATAAGGAAAGAGTAGTAAAGAATCTGGGTAAAAAAGCCAATGAATTTGGTTATATCCTGATAAAAAAAGATGAGCTGATAGGGGAAGTTTCTTAGAAGAGAGCACCCAGGTGAAGGTTTGTTGGTGAATCAGTGAGAGTACCAGCAAATGATGTTTTACATATTTATAGACCATTAAGACCTGGACAAATTAGAGGGGAACCATGGCTTTCTAACGTGCTTTTAAAACTTTACGAACTTGACCAATATGATGATGCAGAATTAGTACGAAAAAAGACTGCTGCAATGTTTGCGGGATTCATTACGAGACTCGATCCTGAAGCAAATATCATGGGAGAAGGTGAAAGTAATGAGCAAGGAGTAGCACTATCTGGCCTAGAACCTGGTACTATGCAACTACTTGATCCAGGTGAGGATATAAAGTTTTCAGAGCCATCTGATGTTGGAGGAAGTTATGAAGCATTCATGAGACAGCAACTGAGAGCTATTGCAATAGGCACAGGAATAACATATGAGCAACTAACAGGAGATTTAACAGGTGTTAATTATTCATCTATTCGTGCAGGGTTAATAGAGTTCAGAAGAAGATGCTCAATGTTGCAGCATAATATTATGGTATATCAGTTTTGCAGACCTATATGGAATAGATGGCTAGAGCTTGCTCTTTTATCTGGAAAACTTTCTACAACAGATGATCAAACGCTGAAAGAAGTAAAATGGGTACCACAAGGGTTTGATTGGGTTGATCCTTTAAAAGATCAACAAGCACAGCAAATGGCAGTAAGAAATGGCTTCAAGAGTCGCTCAGAAGTTGTTTCAGAATTGGGTTACGATGTTGAAGAAATTGATCAAGAGATTGCCGAAGATCAAAAGCGAGCTGATTCTTTTGGACTTTGTTTCGATTCTGACATTAATCATAAAAGGGAAGGAAGGTGATGTGGATAAATAAACCAGTAATGGTAGAGAGAAGAAGCTTTGAACTATTATCATTATATAATAGCAAACAACCTATCTTTAAGAACTTAAAGCATTTTCATATAAACCCAAAAGGAATAGCAGTAATACGTATTTATGGAGTGTTGACAAAAAAAACAGAAGCTTTTGATCATATTTTAGATATGACTTCGTATGAAAATATTCATGAAGAGATAGAGAGCGCTTTAGAAGATAAAAGCATAGAGACGATTCTACTTGACATAGATAGTCCAGGTGGAGAAGTAAATGGAGTGTTTGATCTAGCTGATTTTATCTACGGTGTAAGAGGAAAAAAGAGGATAATAGCGATAGCAAATGATGATGCGTACTCTGCTGCATATGCTATAGCTTCAAGCGCTGAAAAGGTTTTTGTGTGTAGAACCTCTGGTGTTGGAAGTATAGGTGTTATTGCAAGTCACATTGACCAAAGCGGTTTTGATGAAAAGCAAGGTATTAAGTACACCACAATCTTTGCTGGTAGTCGAAAGAATGATTTAAACCCACATGAGCCAATGACGTCTGAAAGTCTGGAAAGCTTACAAAAAGAAGTAGACCGACTATATGAAATGTTTGTGCAGCTAATAGCAAGAAACAGAGGTCTTTCAATTGAAAAGATTCGATCAACAGAAGCAGGTCTATATTTTGGCGAGAAAGCAGTAGAAATAGGTCTTGCAGATGGAGTTACAACATTTTTTGAATTTATTAACAAAGGAGAAAATACTATGAATAAACAAACTACAACTGACCTAGAAACTGATAATTTAACTAAGTATCGTACTGAAGTTGTTGAATTAATACGTTTATGTAACTTATCACGAATGCCAGAGAAAATAGGAAAATTTATTGAGCAGGGCGTAAGTGTTGAGCAAGCAAGGGAGGTTTTAATGGAATTACTTGCAGAGAGAACGAAGAAGACAGAGATACTGAGTGCAATACCACAGAATTCGCAGGAAGATTTGATGACACAGGTAGCGAAAAGTCGGTGCATTTAAATTTTATAACCGCCATATATAGTGCTCTGCGGTAAACAAGTGTCCAAAATGCGCCATAATGGCTAATTATAAGGTAATAACCGCAGTGTATAGCAGTTATAAACACGGTGGTAAAAAAAATAAAAAAAGGAGAGAAAAAGACATGATAAGTATAACTGAAGGAAATAATTTAGGCGATCTTCTGAAATATGAAGTGTCCAACCTATATTCAAGAGACCAAATAACAGTAGCTAAAGGTCAAAATCTTAAGCTTGGTGCAGTAGTTGCCAAAAAGACGGAAGATGGTTTTATTAGAGTACTTAATCCTGCTGGAACAGATGGCACACAGACAGCAATAGGTGTTATTGCAAGTGATGTAAATGCAAAAGAAAACTCAAAAGCAGTGATAATTACACGAATAGCTTTACTTGCTGATAACGCTGTTGTATGGCCAGCAAATATAACTGAAGAGCAAAAAGCAGCAGCAATAAAACAACTAGAAACACGTGGTATTATTATTCGTAAAGGAGCGTAACATAATGCAAAATCCATTTTCAAATACAGCATTCAGTATGACAGCTTTAACTGGTGCTATTAACATATTGCCGAGTAATTTTGGTAGAACTGAAAGTTTAAAGTTATTTCCAGGCAAGTCAGTAAGGTTTCGTCATATTACTATAGAAGAGCAAAACGGTGTATTAAGTTTATTGCCAACGCAAGTTCCAGGAGCACCAGCAACAGTAGGAAAAAGAGGAAAAAGAAGAGTAAGAACGTTTACAATACCACATATTCCTCATGATGATGTAGTTTTACCTGAAGAAGTTCAAGGAATCCGTGCTTTTGGCTCAGAAAACGAACTTGTAGCGCTTGCTGACGTTATCACTGATCACTTGCAAACAATGAGAAATAAACATTCAATCACGCTAGAACATCTGCGTATGGGAGCTTTAAAGGGAATAATTTTAGATGCAGATGGGTCTGAATTACTTAACCTGTACACAGAGTTTGGAATTACAGCAAAAACAGTAAACTTTGCTCTTGGCACAGCAACGACAGATGTAAAGCGAAAGTGCATGGAAGTACTAAGGCATATTGAAGATAATTTAAGTGGCGAGTATATGGAAAGAGTACATGCTCTGGTAAGTCCTGAATTTTTTGATGCATTAACCTCTCACAAAAAAGTAAAAGAAGCATATGAAAGATGGCAAGAAGGAGCAGCACTTCGAAATGATATGAGATCAGGATTTACGTTCTGTGGAATTACATTTGAGGAATATAGAGGGCAAGCAACTGATCCTGAAGGAACCGTAAGAAGATTTATTGAGAAAGATACAGGGCACTGTTTTCCACTAGGAACAGCAAGCACATTTACAACATATTTTGCACCAGCAGATTTTAATGAAACAGTAAATACTCTTGGACAGCCACTATATGCAAAACAAGAACCAAGGAGATTTGATAGAGGAACTGATTTACATACGCAGTCGAATCCATTGCCAATGTGCCACCGTCCGTCCGTTTTGGTAAAAATAGTAACAACATAGTAGAGCCCTCACGTAGAAAACTCTACTTATGGTTTTAATATGTGTTGAGTATGCTAAAAAAATATAAGGATGCAATATATTTTTAGAAGCCTTTAGAAGTGAATTTGAATGAATAGAAAATGGTATGCGGGAAAATGTAAAGAGGTTATTGAAAGATTGTCTTATCCATTTAGGGGAGATAGCTTTATATGAGTCAAAGGATAAGTCATATATGGTACAAGTATTAAAGCAACAGCCAGATAAATTATACGAGATTGGTGAAGGACAATTTGTGGAAGAAACTTTAGCGTTAGAAGTAAGTGCGTTTGATGTGTTAAGGCCAATAGTAGGAGATGTTTTTGTTATAGGTGATCGAAGATATAAAGTACACTCACCGCCACTTAAAGACAAGTCTGGAATAACGTGGAAAATAAAAGCGTCTGGGGTGTAAAATGTGTGCGCCAAGAAGTGCGTAAGGAACAGTTGGTGAAAATCCAACACGGGTAAAGCTTAGCCAGCAACCTGGAACAAACCATTATGCTGCGTAAGGTAACGAGCGTAGTAAAGCTAATGGAATGGACAACATAGGGTGCAACGAAAGTGAAGGTATTGAGTCCCGTAATTCACGCGTCATGGGGGCCGACACTTTACATTTGGTGGAAGGCAACATGGGTAATAACGCTAAGGAAAGATATTACTCACCCCATCGGGATCGAAGGCCGCGTCATGTGTTGAGATGGACCTTACGTGAACTTGGGAGATCCTTTGTATTCCTGTAAGGGTACTCTGGAACAAGTCAATAAAGGCAAGGACTGGAGGAAGATGCAAAGGAAGTCGGACTAACTGATAGTACTCGGAGTGTGGGAAAGCCACATACAAGGGGAAGCGGTTAGCAATATAGTGACTGGTATAGGGATTGCTATACCAATACAACAGAGATTGGAGGAGTATGCAAGGAAAACTAAACCAGATAGCAGTAAGGGCTAAGCAAGATAAGCGAGTAAAATTTACATCGCTAGTTCATTTGATTAATGAAGAGAATCTTGCAGAGTGTTACAAGGAACTAAAACGCAACAAGGCTTGCGGTATAGATCGTGTGACAGTGGAAGCTTATGGAGAAAATCTAGAAGAGAAACTTAGAACGCTAGTGGATAGTATGAAGAGAAAGCAATACCGACCGCAACCAGTGAAAAGGGTATACATACCCAAAATTGGAAGCAAGGAAAAACGCGGTCTCGGAGTACCATCAACAGAAGAAAAGTTGGTACAGGTAATGCTAAAGAAGATATTAGAAAATATTTATGAAGCAAACTTTATGGACAGCTCGTATGGATTTCGACCAGGAAGAAATTGTCATCAGGCGATAAACGCTCTAGATAAAGCAGTTATGCACAAACCAATTAACTATATTGTAGAAGTGGATATCAAGAAGTTCTTTGATAATGTTCAACATAAATGGCTAATGAATCGTCTAAGGGAACGAATAGCTGACCCAAATTTATTGTGGTTAATAAAACGATTTCTAAAGGCAGGAATAGTCGAAGTTGGATGTTACAAAGCAACCGATCAAGGCACACCACAAGGTGGTATAGTAAGCCCTGTATTAGCTAATATATACTTACACTATGTGCTGGACTTATGGTTTGAAAAGAAATTTAAGCCAAAAGCCAGAGGATATATACAGCTAATAAGGTTTTGCGACGATTTTGTAGTTGGCTGCGAGAGGGAAGAAGACGCAAAAGAATTTCTAGAATTACTGAAACAAAGACTAAGTAAATTTGGATTGGAAATAGCTGAAAATAAAACAAAAATAGTAAAGTTTGGTAAGAAAGAATGGTATCAAGCAGAAAGAGAGAAACGTAGGACGGCTAGCTTCAACTTTCTAGGATTTACACATTATTGTGGAAAAAGTCGTAATGGTAAACTTATGATGAAGCAGAAAACTTCAAAAATAAGCCTAGCTAGAAAGATTAAAGAAATCAAAGAGTGGTTGAAGATGGTACGAAGTCGTATCTGTCTCAAAGATTGGTGGCAGAAACTTAAAGCCAAACTAACAGGACACTATAGCTACTTCGGAGTTAGCGGAAATTATCGGTGTTTGATTCAATTCAATCGACTGGCAACAAAGTTAGCATTTAAGTGGATAAACCGACGTAGTCAAAAGAAAAGTATCGATTGGGAACAATTTATACACTATTTAAAAGTAAATCCATTACCAAAACCAAAGGTATATGTTTCTTTATACACAGGAGCACTAGTGTGAACGCTGTATTGTGGAGCCGTGTGCGGGAAATCCGCAAGCACGGTTCTTTTGGGGAGACTATGGTTATGAGACCAAATCGCTGATTTCAAGGTCATAAGTCTCTACCAGACCTGTTCATATAGAAGTTGAGGTAATAGAAAATGTAAATGCTAAAAGAAGAAAAGTAGAATTAGCAACGGTAAAGGCATTAAACAAAACGGCACTATGGTTAAAAGCGCAAGCAGCTAAGGAAATCAGTGAGGAAAAGAAGATAAAATTAAGTTTGATAAGAAAGAGATTAAGAATTTTTAAGGCAAAAACTAGCAGATTAGACGTGTTAATTAGAGCAAATTTGTATGATATTAGAGTATCAGCAATGGGCAAGATGAGACAAACAAAAAGAGGTACAAAAATAGGAAAACATGAGTTTATAGGAGCGTTTACTGCAACAATGCCAAGAGGAAATAGTGGTGTTTTTAGGCGTGAAGGAAGAAAAGCTTTGCCAATACAAGAGGTAAAATTAGGACTGGAGCCAGAAGCATCAAAAATAATAAAGGAGCTAGTTAATTATGAGTTTGAAAGGATGTTTGGAAAGTTCTTTGAACGTGAATTGAACTATATTACAAGAAATGTATGAATTTTAAAGATTTGCATAATGCAATCTGCACTACGCTGAAGAGAGAAATATCATCGATACAGACATGCGAAGTATATCCAGCAATAAGAAAAGAATTAGTAGCACCAGCGGTTTTTGTGGAGCTTAGCGGATTTGAAAAGGGACATGATCCTGGAACAGAAGAGTTAGCACTAAAAGTAAGATTTGAGGCAAGGATTGTAGTTGATGGAACAGTCGAGTATTCCTCGTTAGTTGTAAGGTCATTAGCAGCAGAAGTAGCAAGAGTAGTAAATAAAAATACTTGGAATGTGGAAAATGTTTCACCTGCTGAATTTATCTCTGCGGAAGTTGACGGATTTAGGCCAGAGCTAGATGCTTATCTTGTGTGGCTAGTTGAATGGGTTCATGAGGTACACTCGGGTAAATCAGTATGGTCAACTGGCATAATGCCACATGTTATTGATATAGGTGAAGTGCATGTTAGACCATAGTTTTGCAATTTCAGAGCTAAATAGAAAAGTAGCGAATATCATTCGTATAGGAGTTGTAAAAGAAATAGATTATGAAAAAGCAAAAGTAAGAGTAAAAATAGGTGAACTTTTAACAGATTTTCTTCCATGGATAACTTCTAGAGCAGGAGAGGAAAGAAGCTGGCTACCACCAAGCATAAATGAACAGGTAGTAATATTGTCACCATTGGGAGAGTTATCATTAGGAGTAGTACTGTCTGGAATATATCAACAGAAGTATGCTGCACCAGAGAATAAAAAGGAAATAAATAGTGTAAAATTTCAGGATGGGACAAAGTTTACATATGATAAAGGGAAGCATCATTTAGAGATTGAAGTAGTGGACAAAATAACACTGAAGGCTGGGGAATCGAGTATAGAAATGACAAAAGATAGTATTAAATTAAAAGCAAGAAGAGTAGATTTAAATTGATATATATGAGTAAAGCAGTTGTTTGCATAGGAGATCATTGTACAGGTATGCCGATTCATGTCTGTGTGAGCGGGAGTGAAGATGTATTTGTTAATGGTAGACCTGCTTGTCGTAAGGGTGATATCTTGAGTATTGGGGAAACACTAACGCAAGGATCAAACAACGTATTTGTAAATGGTATTGGTGTAGCGAGAACAGGTGATGTGGCATCCTGTAGTTTTCAAATAGTAAGTAAAAATCAAAGTGTGTTTTCAAAATAAAAAAATTAAAATAGTCGAAAAATGAAAGGAATGGACGCTAAAACAGGTAAAGAATTAGAGGGAATAGAACATCTGAAACAATCGATAATTGATATATTGACCACTCCTATTAACAGTAGAATAATGAGAAGAGATTATGGCTCAAGACTATTTGAATTAGTAGATAAGCCAATAAATAGGGATTTAACTTTGGAAATTTACGCATCAACTGCAGAAGCACTGGGGAAATTTGAGAAGAGATTTAAGTTAGAAAAAGTAAAAGTTGAAGGAGTAAAAGAAGGAAAAGTGACGCTTGATCTAGAAGGATTGTATCTGCCAATGGGAAGAAAGATTCGCTTCGATGGGGTTGTAGTATAAAGATGCAGCAGCCAAATATTATTGAATCACTGAGCTTTGAGGAAATCTTTTCGAGAATGAAGGAAGAGTTAGTAAAGCGAGATGCAAGTTTTACAGGATTGGTGGAAAGTGATCCAGCAATGAAGGTATTAGAAGTAGCAGCATGGCGAGAACTTTTGCTTAGAGAAAGAATAAATGAAGCAGTAAAGAGTAACTTACTTAAATTTGCGACAGGAGAAGATCTTGATAATTTGGCTGAGTTTTATGGAGTAGAGAGAGAAAAAGAAGAAGAGGATGAAAGATTTAGAAAGAGGGTAAAAGCAAAAATAGCAGGTTGGTTAACAGGAGGAAGTAAGGAATATTATAAATATCATGCACTGTCAGCAGATAGTAGAGTAAAAGATGCACTAGTGGAATCAACTATACCAGGGAAAGTACAAATCTCAATCTTATCAACACAATTATCCATAACTGGCATAGCGTTAGAAGAGCTACTAGAAATTGTAAAAAAGCAGGTTACTAGAGATGATATAAGGGTTTTAACCGATACAGTAACAGTAATTGGCTGCAATATTATGGAAATAGATATCCACAGTAGAATGAGCATAAGTCCTTTAATATCAGAGGAAGAAATCAAGAAGCAGTTTATTAAGAAGTTTGAATTAGCAAAAAGATTAGGGTGGAGTGTAACAAGATCATGGATAATAGCGAATCTATTTGTAGATGGTGTAGAAAATGTGGAATTGATCGAGCCAAGAGAGGATGTTGTGGTTCTGGGAAATGAATCTGCAAATTTGAAAAATTTAAAGATTGAGTTGAATTAATGTTATTACCCCCAAACGCAACAAAGCAAGAGCAAGCACTGGTTGATGCAACAGATTATAAGGTTGATCCGAGCTGTATCAGAGGATTTAAGTTTAGTCTTAAAGATGAAATACTGCCGTGGATAATAGAAGAATATGGTTTAGAAGAAATACTGCGCTGGGTAAAAGATAGAAGAAAAGCCGTAATAGAAGGAGTAAAATTTCAAAGACTGAGAGGAACTCCAGCATCACTAAAAGTAGCACTAAAATGGGCAAATATAGAAGATATTACAATCATCGAAGAACCACCTGGTAAACACTTCTTTGAATTACAAATAGGAATAAAAGATGTTCCAAATGACTTTTTTGTAGATGCAGTAGTAGAACTTGCAAAACTATCGTTACCAGCAAGATCGCGGCTAATGAGGATTTTCAATGATCACTATAACGTTGATAGGTTTATTTTAGATGAAAGTTTATTTGGAAGTTTGTTATCAGACTACTCTGGTATAAAAGTTGAAAAAAATGGGCCAGTGTTATCGTTTGGAAGAATAAATTTTTTCAGCTCTAGAGGTCCGTTAGTAGAGATTGTAGACAACTATTTAAGAGAGCATTATGAACAAACATTTAGTAATGACATATATCGATTAGATGTAGCAGTACTTGGAGAAACAGAGCCTCACACAAAGGATTACAAAGGCATTTATGAAAGAAGTCATCAGTGGTATAACGTAAAAGCACTATATCCATTACCACAAAGTTTATTACCAGAAATTAAGTTTGCGAAAGCACAGATTGTACTGTCAGATAGCTGGAAATTAGGAGAAATAAATAGCTGTTTTCCTCTTTGTTATCAAGAAGAGATAGGAGGCACACTTTTCCTTGGTAATGATAAACTTTCTGATCAGCTATGGAACTTGGAATACACACCAATTTTGGAAAGATTTAATATCAGCTATGAATATGAAGCAAAGAATCTTACTGATCAAAAGGTTGCGAAAGCTAATTTAACGGAATATCACGTTAGTTGCAAAAATGATAGAAGTTCAGGAAAAGAAGATTCAATACACGAATTAGAAAATTACATTTTAGTGTTTTACCCAGGAGTACTGAAGTGGCATGAACATCGACATTTGCACAGAAGTTGGAAAAATAGTCAAGTAATATCTCTAATAAGTTAAGTACTTATATTTAGATCCTCATATATTATATTAATAATAGGTTAAAATGTATGAAATAAAAAGAAAAGGACTTGCTTTCTCATGCTAAAAAGGACATGACTTGAATAGCGGCAGGTAAATATAAGAAATTTGTCTGGTGCTAGAAAAGCTAATTTTGTGAGGTAAGTATGAAGTTTAGCAAGAGTAAGTTTTTTAAAGAAGTATCAAGTAAAAACATTAATAAAAGAAATGAAGAAGGAGAGACGATCTTGCATCAAGCAGTAGAAATCTCTGATTACAAAACAGTGAGATTATTAATAAAAAAAGGATCAGAGGTAAATGCAAGAGATAAAAAGGGTTATACACCACTACACTGTGCAGTATTTGCGAAAAGCTTAGAAAATGTAAAAGTGCTGCTAAGGTCGGGAGCAGAAGTAAATGCCACTCAATATGTCAGTGGATGTACGCCACTGCACTCTGCGTGCAAAGGAGCAGGAGTTGAAATAATAAAAGAGCTAGTAGAAGCAGGGGCTGAAATTAATCAACTAAATAAGTATGGTGCAACACCAATGTATTATATATGGGAAAGTGAAAAGTATTCTCTGTGTGATAGTAAAGAAAGTGAAAAGGCGAGCAAATTTCTGAGAGAAAAAGGTGGAATAACAAAAAGCAGAGAACTGACGTGCTATGGAATAGAGAGGCTAGTGGGAGAAATAGCAGACATGTTGAATGGGAGCTATATGCCGGAGCTAAAAATAATAGAGATAGGAGAAATAAGGAAGAAAGATAAATCACTAATAAAGGAAGAATGTGAAAATTTAGCAAGCAAAATAATGAGCCAAGTAAGTGAAATGATAGATGAGGTGGTGAAAAGGAGGGCTTAAAGAAGGGGTTTAAATTCAGAGAAAAGGTGAGGTAGGTCATGAGTAAAAAAGGAAAAGAGGAGTCACTATTAGAGAACTCATTTAAAAATATTTATGCAAGAGACAGAATAGCTCTGCATTACGCGGTAGACGCAAAAACAGTGAAGTTATTAGTTGAAAAAGGAGCGAATGTGAATGTAGCAGATGCGGAAGGATATACAGCACTGCATCTAGCGGTAACGGAGAAACGTCTAGAAACCGTGAGAGAATTGATAAAATCAGGAGGGAATGTAAATGCGGAAGAATATGGAAATAAATGCACTCCATTGCACCTTGCATGTATGGTGGGGAAAGTGGAAATAGTGGAGGAGCTAGTAAAAGCAGGGGCTGAAATAGAGCAAGCAGATAAATTTGGAATGACAGCAATGGATTATGCGAAAAATAGCAAAGAGATAACCGAGATATTGAAGAAAGAAACGGACAGAATTGAAAAGTTATTTGAACAAATAGAACCTTCTATGAGAGGCTGAAAATATGGAAAGAGAAACAGAAAAGAAAGTAATGAATTTAGAGAGAAAACCTTTGGGTGAGCTGAGAAAAACGTGGAAGAAGGTATTTGGGGAAGAGGCACCTAAACACTCAAAGAAATATCTGATACCTAGATTAGCGTATAGAATGCAGGAGGAAGCTTATGGAAAAATGTCAAGAAAAGGAGCAAAAAGACTAGAGTATCTAGCAGATCAACTAGAGAAGGGAAAAAGAATAAGTAGTGACAAACTTCCAGTAGCAGGAACAGAGCTAATATTAGAGAGAGGAGAAGAGATGCATGCAGTAATGGTAACAGATAAGGGTTTAATCTACAGAGAAGAATTTTTTACGTCATTGTCAGCAGTAGCCGGAAAAATAATGGGAATGAGTTACAACGGCCCTTTATTATTTGGAATGCGTGAAAAAAATGGAAGTTGAAAATGCTAAAAGAAGTAAGATGTGCAATATATACGAGAAAGTCAAATGAGGATGGACTAGAACAAAAGTTTAACAGTCTTGATGCGCAACGAGTAGCATGTGAAAAGTATATAAAGAGCAAAGAAGGCTGGGTAGCATTGGCAAAAAAGTACGATGATGGAGGATATTCAGGAAAAAATTTAGAAAGACCAGCGATAAAGGAATTATTTGAAGATGTCAGAGGAGGAGAGATAGACTGTGTAGTAGTATATACACTAGATAGGTTATCAAGAGAAACAAAAGACAGCATAGAAGTAACGTCATTTTTTAGAAGGCACCGAGTAAATTTTGTAGCAGTAACACAGATATTTGACAATAATACGCCAATGGGAAAATTCGTACAGACAGTATTATCAGGAGCAGCACAACTAGAAAGAGAGATGATAGTAGAGAGAGTAAAAAATAAAATAGCAACATCAAAAGAACAAGGTTTATGGATGGGAGGAACTTTACCGCTTGGGTATGATGTAAAAGATAAGGAATTAATAATAAATGAAAAAGAAGCAAAAACAGTGCAGCATATATTTGAAAGATATTTGGAGCTGAAGTCAATGGCAGAGTTGGCAAGAGAGTTAAACAGGGAAGGATACCGAACAAAAGCAAAAACGGATATCTTTAAAAAAGCAACGGTGAGAAGAATAATAACAAATCCAATATATGTGGGAAAGATAAGACATTATGACAAACAGTATGAGGGAAAGCATGAAGCAATAATAGAAGAGGAAAAGTGGAAAAAAGCACAAGAATTGATAAGTAATCAACCGTATCGAGGAGTAAAATATGAGGAAGCGCTACTAAAGGGAATAATTAAATGTAAGAGCTGTAGTGTAAATATGACACTGACATACTCAAAAAAAGAAAATAAAAGGTACCGATATTATGTATGCAACAATCACTTAAGGGGAAAGAATTGTGAATCAGTAAATCGAACAATAGTAGCAGGAGAAGTAGAAAAAGAAGTGATGAGAAAAGCGGAGCAGATATATGAAAATTGGAGAGAAAAGACCGAAGAAAAATGGGAAAATTTAAATTTTGGAAAGCAGAAAGAAGTAGTGAAAAAGTTAATAAAAGGAGTAATGATAAAAGAAGATGGAATAGAGGTGAGTTTAGAGGATAAGGTGGAATTTATACCAATAAAAAAGAAAGGAAAGAAATGCACAGTAACTGAGCCAGAAGGCAAAACAAACAATGCACTACTGAAAGCAGTGGTAAGAGCCCATCTGTGGAAACGGCAACTAGAAGAGGGAAAATACGAAAGTGTGAAGGAGCTGAGTGCCAAAATTAATATAGGTACAAGACGTATACAGCAAATTTTGAGGCTGAATTATTTAGCACCAAAGATTAAAGAAGACATAGTAAATGGGAGGCAGCCAAGAGATTTGAGGTTAGCTGAATTAAGGGAAATACCGATGCTTTGGGGTGAGCAATTGAAGAAATTTTACGGCTCAGCATCGTAACGTTTATAAAAACAACAATATGAAAAAACATCGAAAAAAGTATGTGCCAGAAAATTAAAAAAGGTTATTGCAAAAGGAGCTACTACAAAGAGCCACACAAAAGATGCTGAAATTGATATAGAAGAGCAAATAAATGTTACAAAATCAATTATGTAGAAAATCAATATAAGTGATGAAGATTTTAGCATATTAGGTGCAACAATGGTAGAAGATGTATCCAATTTTAGCTGCATATTTTAATAGTAGATTTAGAGGAAAATTCTTTAAACATCAAAAAAGGCAATACTCTAAACTTCAGCACACAACTCCAGGAAATAGTACATGTCGAGCAATCTATAGCCCCTTTTGAATCTGAGAGTGTACTTGAAAATCCATAAACATTAAGTAAACTTTTTAAATAAAATAGTTTCTTTTTCAACTTACTAAATAAACTTCTCCCATCATTGCTGTGTAACAAATCATATACAAAGCTATGGTCTACTTACAAGCAGTGCCTTCTGTTGATGAGATGCTTTTTCTATCTTTAACTCATCCATACTACAGCTTGGCAAGCTTGAATAGCATAAGGAATCTTTTTGTTCTTGCGTTTGTTTTGCCAAGGCCTTATTTCTATAAAGTAGGGGTTGAAAATGATCATGGCCTCCATTTACCATATGTAAGACACTATTGTGACTATAATCTATCTTACCTGCTTTTGATCCTGAGCTATCTATTAACTGATGCAAGAACGGATCTTGTTGCTTATCAATAGTGTGCAATGGGTTACTTTCTGCAACATGCAATTTCACACCATACTTATCACAAAGTATTCTGCCCTCGATATCGGAACGTCCCCAAAATTCATTCTTTCCAATGCTATTGATATATTGGTTACACGTAATTCCACGATTTACGAACTCACCTTCAACCTCATCAAAGTCATTGCCAATTTTACTTATAAACCACTCTGGAGGATTGTCTTGCGCAAATCTCTTACACTCATTCCTTAACTGCTCTACAGTAACTTTGATTCCCTTCTGTTGTTCCAGACTTTGCCTGAATGAATCAAAAAAACAGCTTCCATTATTGATTGCGTGCCCTAAATAGAAGTCATCAGGTATGTTTGATTTTTGCTCTTTATCACCTTGTTTTTCTGCCTTTTCAATAATTTCTTCCTCTAAACTAAAAATCTTACTCCAGTTGTATTTACCTTCTAACCCCAATTTTTTACTTTCCTTTTCTGCTGCTTTAGCTAAGTCTGTTTTAGAAATATCCCCTTTTTCTTCATAGAACCTAGATAAAATTTTAAAGATATCTATCAGGTAAGTTTTTACGTCAAAATTCTTCTCCTTTTTTACAATATTAGACTCAATATTGCGTGAATCTTGTAATAACTTATGCCTTCTAGCAATTTCCTCCATAGAATCCCTTCTTAACTCTTCACGTTCTGTCCATTTGTTGTTAGACTCGCTTATTACTTCAGGATGCATTAATTTTCCAGACCTTTCAAAATATCCCTGTTCAATAGCATAGTAGACATCATAATCACCAAGTGCACAATCCTCGCCTAATTCTTCTTCATGACCTTTGAATTTTTCCAATACTTCCTCTCTATTACTCACTTCTACTATAATTTTGCTTTTATCTTGTACGTCAGGATACAGTCTAACGTCTATATTTCCCAAACTGGTATAGAAAGTTAATACTATATCGCTGCCTTCTGTAAGATCTGTGTAATTCCTTATGCCATCTTGGGTTATAATTTCTACCTCACTTTTGCCAATTTTTATTACACTCCTTCCATATCCTTTTTCTCCTTGAGGTATTCCTAAATTCCTTGTTCTATCTGTGATTTTTGCAACATCTATTATACTATCCTCTGAGTATTCTAAGTAAGATACATTGTTATCGATTTTTCCATCACACAGTTGACCACTGGTAGCATCCCTTGCAACTCTAAAAAATTCTTCAGCATAATTAATGTACTCTACATGAGCCTTGATTACATTAGCTTTATGATCTTTAAACTCTCGTTCTATTGTATCAATGACTTTTAAACTATCTGAGTTTTTTAACTTTGCTCCTCTCGATATTAATGCACATACTATATCACTGGCAATTCCATAGCTTCCTTCTAACTTAGCAATTTTTTCTAGTACGTGATCTGCAAAGTAATAATCTTTGTCTTTAGCAAAATTTAATCTCATTCCAGAAGCTATAATCTCATTTACAACTTCCTGTAGTTCAATCATGCTTTTAGCTTTTACTACCTTACTCAAAAACTTATTTAGCTTAGCAAGTTGATTTGTTTGATACATCTCTGACAAGAGACTATCACATTTTTCACAATTATCTTGCTTATTACCTACAAAGTCAGTTGCTCCTGCTTTTAAGAGTAAAGCTTTTACATCAGGAAATTGACAAAACGGCCAAATTGAACTATCACCCTTAACATTTAAAACTATCTTTACATCTTGGTTATTTTTATGTTTATCTAAAAATTTTTTCAGATCTTCAACACCTGGACCATAAGGATTATCCCAATCTTCATCAGAATCTGTAGCTTTAACCATTTTACGTAGTTGGTCTCTTAACTTTTTTTGGTTGTCAGTTAAAAAACACTCCATAATATTGTTGCTATCAATTGCAATTTGCAGTGGGGTTTTTCCATTGTTATTTTTTATGTTTAAATCAGCTCCTTTGCTTATGAGTAAATCCATAACCTTTCTGCTATAATCATTACAATTAGCAGCATAATAGTGTAAAGGTGTATTACCTTTTTTATCTTGTATATTTGGATCAGTTTTTGCATCTAAGAGATACTTTAGACCTTCATACTCACTGGAATAAATAGCAGTATCATGCAAAAGTGTTTTACCTTTATTATCCTGCATATTTAAATCAGCACCAGCTTTGAGAAGAGGATGAATGGCTTCATCGTGTGCGACAAACACATTCAATACTGTTGTTCCTAGATGTCCTCTTTTTAGATTAAGAACGTACTTCAGGTCTTTATTTTTCTCGTTACTTTCTAAAAACTGCTTAAGATTTGAAAATGAGTCATAATTCCCCATATTAAAATCTTTTATAATACTATTGAGTAATTTTTGATTTAACTTTTTTTGACTCTCTTCCAGTTTTAAGTTAGGTGCATGAATAAGCCACTCATCTATTAAATCCTCTAAGTATTTTTTATCATCTATCAAACTTCTATCAGCCCAAAATAAATCTCGCTTAATGAATTCATAATAACTATCTACTGGTAATTCAGTTGCTTCTGTTTTTGGGCTACCTATTTCTGAACACTCTTGTCCAGCACTTAGGTCACACTTCAGTTTTTGCTCATCAGTGTGTTTGCTTTGTTCACTGATAGGTTCTGCAATATATTTTACTGGCCCTGTACCCATATTACCTGCTAGCTCTAGATATAGGATATATTATATAGAATGTGTAGTATGTGTCAAGCTAATTTCAACATAATCTTTTTACTACTCATATTTTTGTTAAGTTTTTATGGTGAGTACTGCTAGGTTAAAAGTTGTTTATTACTGGAAGTTTTAGCCAATTTTACTATAGATCAACAAAATTGAGAACACCAGCTATATTGAATATATAGGAATATGATGCTTTAAAGGAGTACGGAAACTGCTGAAGTTTTTACAGCAAACCTGTATAGAGCAACTTCAGCAGAATAAACAAATACATGCCAATATTAGTAGAGAACTATTTACAGGTCAACTAACTTTTTCAAAACATATTTTAGTGAAAGTACCATGCTAGTTAGTGTTATAAAAAATTCAATTGTTTACTCCTTCAAAAAAGATCGTATATTTTTGAGAACAAGTTGCGTAAAAATAAGGTTATAAAAATAGAAGATTTAAATTATTTCCATAAGCTTAGGCAAAACAGTTCGTATGTATATATGGATAAAATGGGCTAATATGGCTAGTTTTAGCGTATAGCAAAGTCAGAATACAAAAAAGTTCGTATGTATCGCGCGGTAGACCAATTGATTCCAAGAAAAACACTTCTCACCGTCCTTGGTTTTGGTTGCTGAAAGTGACTATACTTTTTATTTCTTAATTAAGATACACCGTTAAATTAATAATGATTCACTCAAAATAGCCTAAGTAAAATACTATAATATGCATCAAAATTATTGATAATTATCAATCTGTTTGTTATAGTATAGGGTTGAGGTTGAAATGGAAAATTCAAAAAAGAAAACTATTTCGGAAAAATTAGAAGGGGTACAATATTTAAAGCAGCCAGACTTGCAAAGTAACGCTCTCCTCTTCAAACGCTCAGATAATAATCCAGAGTTGCCAGAGAATTTTAAGGTAGGAAAAGCAGTGGGTGGCGGAGATTGTTTCTTCGACTCAGTTGCACAAGGACTAAGACAATTGAAACCTGAAATAGTCTTTACTGTTAAACCTTTGAGAGAAATTTGTAAGAAATTCGCAGAAAGTCAACTAGAAGATGATTACTCATGGCTTAAAGAGGCTTTAAAAGGTGAAAATCAACAAATTAATGAATATATTACACGTATTGAATTTACTGCCGGTGATGTTGAACAAAAGCCTGAGCCAAATGCCTTGGGTATGGTTTCACCAATATGGGGTAGAGGTGATATTGAAGGGAGAATAATTTGTAAAGTATATGGTGTACAGTTACATATTCTTGAAAAACATATTGTTGAAGAAAGAGAAGTATGGCTAGATCAGTTAATAAGCAGTGAAACTTCTAAGTCTATAGATAATATAAATTATAATGAGCAGAATACCGTACACATAATCAATGCAGGTAATGCACATTTTAATCCGATAATAAATCATAAAAACTTACAAGCTTCAGTTGAACAATCATCGACTCAACGAAAAAGAACTAAAACTGATTCTGAAGAAGATAGAATGGAAGATACAAGTTCTAAAAAGCTAAAAACTTCTTCTCAAGCAGTAGAGATTGTTGGCCTTGATCAGGCAAAAAAAGTGCTAGATGATGAGGAAATTGAAATTACCTCAGTTGCAGGTAATATGTCCGTACAAGCAATGGCGAGATTACAAAATAAACCTACATATCAAAAGTGGGAACAGAAAGGTTTTGATATTAATAATTATCAAGGGATAGAGGAATACTCTCCAAGTAAAGCAGATGATATACCGACTACCAGTATTGAGGAAAAGCAGCAAAGTGCTACCAAATCGAATAAACCATTACAAGATCACATTCCTGATAATAGGAAGGAGTTCCTTCTAAGTGTTTTAAAATCAGCTGAAATTAATGGTATAAAACATTTTAATACTCACCATGGAAAAATCAGTCGTATTGGTCAACATAAATTAACTATGACATTACTAGGTATCGCTCTTGAGCTTGATGCTAAGGAAGTCATTAGCTGTATTCATAAATTAGCTAAAAACAAGGGTGAACTAGAAAAGGTTCTCAACTCTACCAGCCATACTCTAGAACTTCAAAATGGTAAAATACTTCATCATACACCAATTAGTTGGGCGATCCGAAGAGGCAATGTGTCCCAAATCTCCACTATTTAGGATTAGCTAGGGCACGTGGCTTGAATAAATTAGCCTGCAATTCTTTATTTATTGCTATTAAACTTTGCAATATAGTAGCAGTGTCTTACATAATAAAAAACTTTGTTGTTCCAAACATAATAGATGAAAACACGAATACTCCTCTGCATATGGCAGCTGTTTGTGGCAATACTAGGATAGTAGAAGTTTTAATAGAAAATGATGCTTATGTGAATGCAGGAGATGCAATTGGAAATGCCCCATTACATGTTGCAACTGAAAATAACAATGTAGAGATAGTAGATGCTTTATTAAATAGAGGTGCTGATGTAAATGTAAAAAATTATCATGGATATACTCCTTTACATATTGCTGTTGCAAAGAACAATATAGTGGTGATAGATGCTTTATTAAATAGAGGTGCTGATATAAATGTAAAAAATTGTGAGGGATATACTCCTTTACATATTTCTGTTGCAAAGAACAATATAGTGGTGGTAGATGCTCTATTAAATAGAGGTGCTGATACAAATATAAGAAATGATAAATGGTATACTCCTTTACAACTTTCTATTCTAAAGGGCTATAAAGGAATATTATCATGTCTATTAGAGAGGATAAAACCAGATATTAATGAAAGGTTAAAAATTGGTTCTAATTGTGATACTACTCTTTTGTTGTTTGCTGCTCAAAATTGCCATGAAGGAGTAGTAGAACTTTTAATAGAAGAAGGTGCTGATACAGATGTAAGTTTCTACTCTGAGGTTACTTTCTTAGAATATTGTGTTTCCGAAAGAGTGGAAATGGTAGAAACCTTAATAGCACTTGAAACTAGATTAGATTACTTTGAGAACAGAGAAGAGTTGTATAATCTCATACAAAGTAGGTTATCTCACGATCTTGCGCAACAAATGTTAGAATATCGTAGTAGGTGTATAGATGAACTAGAAAGAATGAAAGAAAAAAAGATTAACAAAAGTTGTACATTGTATGATATTCTGAAAAGTAAGGAAGCTAATAAATTAGCATCTTACGTACGAGACAGAAATATGAGAGAAAAGTTAGAAAAAGCTAAAAGTGAATTTCCCATCTTTGCTGAACGAATAGAAAGTCAATATCAAAAAAGGGAAAGGAAGACTTGATTTACTAGAACAAGGTTCGAGTAATTTACACAAGGTATTTCCACCAAAAGCTTTTCTTTATAATATTCTGAATAACGTTCTGACAAGTAAGGAGTCCAATAAATTAGCATCTTCTCTACGAGAGAAAGATATGGAAAGCAAGTTAGAAGAAGCTAAAAGTGAATTTCCTATCCTTGCTTACCTAATAGAGAGTAAAAATAAATCAGTGATAGAAATACTGGATTTGTTGGAACAAGTTTCTGGTAATTTACCAGTGTTAGTTCCAGAGGAAGTTTCTCTACAAGTCTTTGAACTTCTAGACAACGTAGATATAAAAAGGTTTAATGAAGCAGTCAATGGTATTGAAAAGTGGATAGGGACATCATTTTTAATGCATAGAGGTAAGCAAAGTAGTGAGTGTTTTTCTGCCTCCAATATTAAAGAACCTAATACCGAGGTGAGAGAGGTAAATATTGAAAGTAAAAACAAGACAGTAATAGGTGAACGAACTTGAGATACAAACTAATATTCATGAGAAATAGCAGAAAATTAACATCGTTTCTGGAGGATTTATCTTTCAATCTAAGAATGTGTAATAGACACAACTTAATCTAACAAGTAAGTTATAAGAACCTCTATTAATCACACGTATATTTATTACAATTTTAGACAAAGAAGATAATAATAATCCTAATATACTTAATCTACGTGTAAGAAACTAGCAAGAAACCCAAAATGCTCCAATAGAAACACCAAATGCTTCAAATGACCTCTTTTGAGCTAAAATAAAGCCAAGTAATACTAAAGAAGAAAAATTCATCATACTCCAAAACCATAAGCATAGTAGTAAATTTTTTAGAAACTATCTTGAGATATTAACTTAATGACCCCAGTTATGGATTAGAAAATAGATAAAAGTAGAATTAATAAAGAAGGAAATAGGGTAAACTCGAGTATTTTAGCAATAATTAAGAGGTTACCCATGAAAAAAGATATTACAGAACTTTACTGTTTCATAGAAGATTTTTGTCGCATTGCTGATGAAAAAATTTCAGGAAAGCTCCTATCAAGTGGGAAAAACCCAACAAGAATACCTAAAATTATAGCTTTTCTTATAATAGTCCGAATGAGATAAGATATGTGTTGATGGCTATAGCAGGCCAGTAGCATATTACGATCTGTTCGGATTATTGTAAAAAGAGCTATAAATGATTTATTTGGCTGGGTAAAAAGCTCTGTAAGTGGATTGTTAAGTTCTAAACCTGAGAGCACTCCAAGTCCAATCTCACAAGTAAATGCAAAAATGGATGTAAATGGTACGATAATGTTACTTGACATGCTCATTAGAAAAGTTACAGGTCAAAAGTATGTTTCTACAGTAGATCAGTCTATATCTCCACTAGAAGCACAGGGATATGCACGCAATATTACAAAGAGATTTGAGAAAGTAGTAGAGCAAGCTGGATTAAAAAGTGGTGTATCAATGCACCGGTTAAATATTGATTATATGGGAATGCAAAAAGAGATTACTAGAAAAGTTATGAGTGGTAAATTTAATGAGATTTCAGGGATTTTAAGCTCATATGTAGAGAAAGCGTTCCCTGGTAGAGGAGCTGGCAAGTTAAGTCCGAAAAAGTTTGACAAGTTTATGTTGTAATAGTTTAGACTTGATAGAGTTTGTTATGCATTTCACTTATTCCCTTATCCTGCAATAGATCGTATCTGAATATTGCTCCATTTAGCATCAATTCACATATTATGTCTTCCTTCTCATTTTCTTTGCATTTGATCAAAGACATTTTCGATATCACCGTATCAGCAAAACTCTTCTGTCCTTCGCTATACGCATTTATCCTTATTCCAGCGCTTAGTGCTTGATCTATTACTTTGTTCAGTTCGTCTACGCTTTTTGCCTTTACTACTGCATTTTTAAACCATCTTAACTCTGTATTTTCACTCACACTTGGCTCTATCTTGCTTAAGGCTGGAATAAACGGATTTTGACGATTTGAAGATTTTGTGTTATAAACCTCGCGTCCTTCTCCAAGATTGATTAATTTTTCAGAAACATCGCTAGGGGAAGGCACACCTTCAGGATTCTCAAACCTACTTTTATCATCAAATATTTTCGGATCAGTCTCGTCTACAAGTATAAGCTGCTGATTTTTTTTGCTAGTACGCCTTATACCTTCAATAGCACTATATAGTCCTTTTGGTAACTTTTTAGAATCAATGATTAACTCATAAGTATTTCCATCCATATCATCAAATGATACTGTTTTTTTTAGTAGTCATACACCCTCCTATATTAAGCATATTATTTAAGTCTATAGAGCAATTTATTGCTTTCTCCACTCTGTAATACTCTCTCTATTTCTTCTGTAAGTTTTTCACTATTATTCATAAAATATACTCCTCGTTAATAACAAATTGTTTTTAATTATTTACTGCTGTTTTTTATCAGCATTGGCATAGAGCCATAGCTTTCGAGTGAAGTCAAATCAATTTTTCAATCTTTTTTACTTATTTTTTCATTAATAAGTTAAGATATTAATAGATACTTATTTTATCTAATTGAAAATTAATTCTTTATGTAAAAGAAGTTGTTACTATTTTAGAAATAACATCAGTAGAAAAACCTAACTGAAGTAAATTATTTGCAACTTTCATTCCCTCTATTTTATCAATCTTCTCTTTGTAAATTTGCTTTCTTTGCAAGAAAAATTCTACCCATATATTTAGCTCATCTCGTGATTCTTGATTGTCAATTTTTCTATATTCTCTTGCCAAACTTAATAATTCACTTTCTCCTTCGTAATCATTTTCTTTGTACTCCTTTATCAGATCTTCAGCATTCACTGATAATTCTCTTGCTATCTCCCACAACCTTTCACTTAAAAGAGTAACGCTACCTTGCTCATAATGATGTATTTGCGAGGGTCCCACATTAAGCTTTTTTGCTAACTCTTCTTGTGTATATCCTCTGATTATTCTCCACTTCTTGATCTCTTGCCCTCTGTTTGGCTCGTATCTCTCTTTATCAGCATATTCTTCAATTGATAAGCCTGTTGCTCGATAGATAATCTCAGTAGCAAACCCCGCCTTAACTAGACCTTTTGCAATTCTTATTCTTGCTGCTTTTATATTACTTTCTTCTTCAGCTCGGACAAATGCATAAATTGCTTTGTGTCCTCCTATTTTTTCTATGAAATTATACATTTCCTCGGTCTTGACTTTGTCGAAACAACTATCTTCTTTTAGTACTTTTCGTCTTGGAAAGAGATTTCTAATAGGAATTGATAACGCCTCTGCTAGGATTTTTAACTTTTCAGTTGGAATGCCACATGTTCCTTGCTCGTATCTTATTAATGTATGATAGTTTATGCTTGTTTTGTCTACTAAGTCTTTTAGAGTATATTTTCTCTTTAACCTCCAGCTCCTTACTTTTTGTGCTATCTGGTACCTTATCGAGATGTTTGTCATAAATATTATACAGGTTAATACTACCAAATAAAGATATACAAAAGGGATGCTTCTTTCTATGTTTGAATTTTAGTTGAATATTTCTTCACAATTGTGTATAATGATCAATGCTTTTTATCTTACTTTCTCATGGCTCTTTCGAAGTTCCTTGATGCTCGCAATGATATAGCTTTTCGCCGTATTTTTGGTACTGAAAAAAATAAAGACATTCTTATTCACTTTCTCAATGATATCTTAGGCTTTACTGGAGTCAATGCTATTCAGGATGTTGAGTTCCTCAGCACCATTATGAATCCTGAGATTGCTTCTGATAAACAGAGTATCGTTGATGTCCTCTGTAAGGATTCTCTCGGAAATAGTTATATTGCAGAAATGCAGCTTGCTCGTGATAAAGGCTTTGAAAAACGTGCTCAACTTTATGCTGCTAAGGCTTACTCAAGACAGTCTGGCAATTACATTGATTTTAAAACTGTTTTCTTTATTGCTATTTCCAATAGTACTCTTTTCCCTTCAGATGTTTATTATATTTCCACTCATAATATACGCGATATAAAGACTAACGGACATTATTTAAAAGATTTTCAATTTGTCTTCATTGAACTACCTAAATTTACAAAAAGTAAAGTAGAGCAGTTGGAAACTACTGTTGAGAGATGGTGCTTTTTCTTTAGTGCGACCCTGAAAGTCGTGGTTTTGTGGTGGTTAAATTCCACTTTCCCTAGACATCGGGGATAATGTATATTTCACATTTTAAAGGGTGGCAACCTTTGGGATGCAAGCATGAGATAAAAGCAAGTAACACTAAACCTCATGGTGAATCCCTGCAAACAGAGTTAGATATGATTACGAGAGGAACCTATGTTTGAATTGTCGTCAAAGCATAGTATGCGAAAAGAGGTTGAACTACGCATAGACCAAAATGGTACGAAGCAAAAGGGGAACTAAAGATTGAAGACTTTAGTTATTGATGTTCCCAGCTTCCGGCAAATAGTAGGAATCTAAGTTTAACGTGAAACGAAGCCATGGAACGGAGTAACCACATAAAAGCTCTTATATTCATAAAAATATAAGTAGGTAGCCAACCACAAGCTGCTATGTGGAAGGATTGTTTAAGAAGCTAATGCCCAAAGTAATATCTGGGATACGCAGACGTAAACACTTTAATTTGGAAGGTAAAGTGGTGAATAGTAGTGAATATGTTATGGACCAGCAAAAAGCTAGGTATGAATGGAATGGAATTCCTTGGCGAAAGCTGAAGAAATCTTCATTTAAGCTACAAAAACGAATTTACCAAGCTTCTAAATGTAATGATATCAGAAAGATGCATAATCTTCAGAGATTATTACTCAAATCAACAAGTGCAAAAACACTCGCTGTTAGGAAAGTAACACAGGACAATAGGGGGAAGAAGACTGCAGGTATTGATGGAAAGGCTAATCTTAATCAAAAAGAAAGATTACAACTATCATATTCTTTAGATATAAAAGAAAAAGCAAAGCCATCAAGACGCGTCTGGATCCCAAAACCTGGTAAGCCATCGGAGCATCGCCCGCTTGGTATACCTACTATATCGTGTCGAGCAAAACAAACACTTGTAAAAATGGCTTTAGAACCAGAATGGGAGGCAAAACTTGAGCCAAACACTTATGGTTTTAGACCTGGTAGATCATGTCATGATGCAATTGAAGCCATATTTGATGTGCTAAAACAGAAAACAGCATATGTATTAGATGCTGATATTTCTGGATGTTTTGACAATATTAACCATAATAAACTGCTTGAAAAGCTCAATACCACACCAACGTTAAAGAAAATCATAAGAGGATGGTTAAGGGCAGGCGTTATGGAAGATGGAAAGTTTCAATCCACAAAACGTGGTACAATTCAAGGAGGGACGATCTCACCGTTGCTAGCTTGTGTTGCATTACACGGATTAGAGCAACATATCAAAAAAGCATTAACAAACGAACTCTTTCAATGCATGAAAAGAAAATATGGTAGGATATCGCATAAAAATGCGCAAAAGTCTATTAGTGTAATTTTCTACTGTGATGATTTTGTCGTCATACATGAAAGTGAAGAAATTATTCTTAGGGCAAAAGTTCTAGTTGAAGAATGGTTAAAAACCATTGGATTAGAATTAAAGCCTTCTAAGACAAAAGTTTCTCATACATTAAAAATCATTAATGGAATAAAACCAGGATTTGATTTTCTTGGATTTTCAATAAGACAATATCCAACAAAAGAAAGTAAGAAAGGTTACAAATTATTAATAAAACCAAGTCGTAATTCTATAAAGCAGCATATATTTGCTATTAAACATAAACTTAGAGAAATGCGTGGGGCGCCACAGGAAGTAGTAATAAGGAATCTCAATCCAATCATTAGAGGGTGGAGTCAATATTACTCTTCAGTAGTTTCATGTAAAATCTTTAGCTCATTGGATAATACTATACATAGAAAGCTCTGGAAGTGGGCAGTCTTTAGGCACCCAAACAAAGGGAAATGCTGGATAAAAAGAAAATACTTTAAAAAGTATAATAACGATAACTGGCATTTTATGACAAGTAACAAGATACATCTTATTATACACAGCGATCATGTTATTAAACGACATATCAAAGTGCAAAAAACCAGATCTCCATATGATGGTGATTGGGTTTATTGGGGTAATCGTCTTAGAGAAATACCAGATAAGCCATCAAGAGTAATAAAACTATTGAAGTTACAACAAAGTAAATGCGGTAATTGTAGACTATGGTTTGAAAGTGATGATATAATAGAAATACATCATAAAGACCGGAATAGACGAAACAATATGATCAAAAATTTATCTTTGTTACATGGGCATTGTCACGATGAATTACACAGGAGGTGTGCATGACAAGCACCAAATTAGAGAGAAGCCGTATGAGGCGCAAAGTCTCACGTACGGTTTTGAAGTCGAGTGAAGAGGGGCGACCTTCTTCACTTAGACAACAGTATGCAGAAGAAACTACGGATGAAGATTTAAGAAAAATAGCAGAAAAGTCACCAATAATAAAGCTAGCATATGATGAATTAGATAAGTTTCATTGGAATGAGAAGGACCTAGTAGCTTATGAAGAAAGAGTAATGGATTTACAGAAAGAAGCTGCTATCTTGGAACAAAAAATCGATGATGCTAAACATGAAGGCATCCAAATTGGAGAAGAGAAGGGCAGGAAAGAAGGCATCCAAATCGGCCATCAAAAAGGTAAAATTGAAGGTAAAATTGAAGGTAAAATAGCTGTGGCCAAAAACTCACTCAAGGCAGGTGTATCTATTGATGTTATCGCTGAAATCACTGGCCTTTCCTTAGATAAAATTAAGCAACTTGACCAGCAGAAGTAACTCCTCTCAGGCTCTTATTATCCGTAGGTTCTACAGTAATGCTGTTAAGTGAAGATATTGGCCGCTGTGACTTTTTCAAATTGCTATTTTCCCATTGTATAAATCTTTGTATTTGATCGTCATAATGATTCAGTTTATATTTCAGCTCAATGAGTGATCCTTTTCTGTCTAGTGATAGATTTACAGTCTTCTGACCACCTAGAGATGTCACTCTCATATTTTCCAAATTTCTTCTTTTAGGTGATATACACTGACCCTTCACTGAGCCTGGTAAAGTACAATCTTGCAACTCTGAGACTTGCTGCTGATTATCCATTTTTCTCCTTTTAGTTTTTGTACTCTCTGCATCTAAGAATCTTTTATTTCCTAGCAGTAATTCTTCACTTGATACTGAAGAAAAACTTTCGCTATTTTTTTCTACATAAAGCTCTTTTAAGATTGAGACACCCTTAGCATTCAAATCAGATTTTTCAAATTGTAAGAGCGATTCTCTTTTTTCTATCTCATTTCTTAAATATGTTAACTTGTCTTCACCTTCAGTAAATAATTCTTGTATAGCATTTACAGTTCCTAAAGTGTCAGGATGATTTACTCCTATCACTTTCTCCTGTAATTCTTGCAATTGTTGGAGTTCTTGTAATGCTTTTTCCTTATCCTCTAAGCAGCTATGTAAAACAGCTATATAAAACTTCACAGATAGTACGTTAGGATGATTATCTAAAAATCCATAATTTTTTTGTAGCTTCAGTACTTCCTCAAAATATCGCAATGTTTTTTCTCTTAATTTCCTCTGAATGACTTTTTCTACTTCTATTTCAACAAAATAAGGAGCCGGTTGTAAGTACTGACTACCTTCTTGATTTATTAGAACATCTTGTAGATGCCTAAATAAAGCTTGTATACTCAATTCACGAGGTAAATCCTCTTTATGTGATAACTCTTCTTCATTTATAGTTACTTTTTTTCTTTCTTGAACCATAAAGAAATATGCTAGGGCATAGATATATTTTGTATCTAAATTATAAAATTCATACATCTCGGAAGGATCAAGATAAGGATCATCATCGGAGTTAAAATCACCTATTTTAAGGAAAATTTCATCTCTCAGTAGTCTTACATAGTGCAAAGTTGTAAGTGCATCAGTATATCTTTTTTGCATCACAAATACTTCAGCTATAATAACTGCTATATCTAGATGTTCTTCCATAAGTTCCATGATGTCTTCGCCATATAAACTATTGACTATAAAGTTATTGTATTTAACGTATGACAATGCTTCTTTATAATTTTTTTGTTTGAGATAAGTAGAAAGTATTTTTTTATCCAAAGTAAGAGAAGGAAGTGTATCATTTACCTTCTCGAGTTTTTTTAAATCCAGAAAGATTTTTAACGCTCTATCATATAGTCCCAAACCAGCTTGCGCGCAGGCAAACTCATATTTAATTAATCTTGAATATCTATCATCTACAGCAAGTAATTGATATAATTGTGACGTGAGATTGATAACTTTTTGATACTCATATAACTCATTTAAGCCACTTAAAATTAAACAAGGAAAATTCTTATTTTCTTCTATTAGATAGTCATATTTTTGACCATGATCAAACAAAGATAAGAGGTGAACTACATCTAAAAACCCTCCTTCAGTTTCAGATACCAATTTTATTATACAACTTAATATGTATTTTTCCTCATCTATGGTAAACTGTGAACGTATTACTTTTTTTATTAATTCATGCATGATATAAACCTTGTATTTACCTGGCTCTTTTGCACAAATTATGGAATACTGCTCTAGCAATTCGAAAATGGAGTATAGTTCATCCCCACATTTAATCCAGGCAAGAAATAAACTTGGATCAATTGCACTATGACCAAAATAAGCTATAGTATTTAAAATTTCAAGAATTTTCTCTCCAGAACACATCTCTTTTATTGTTTCCATCGAAAGTAGTAATGTTATTTGCAATATCCTATCGTATTCATTTTGCCTAGTGTTTAGTGGAAGTTTCTGATCAAACTTTTCGTACTGTACTAAATATTCAAAAATTCCAAATGCTTCTCTCAAAGGGCTTGATCCTTTGTTTTTAATACACGCTGCTGCTAGGTTTATAGCTAATGGAAAACCTTTGAGTTTTCTTATGAGTGCTTTTATTTGTTCATCTTGCGATCTATCTGCTATCTCTAAAATTCTTTTGACAAGTTGTACAGCTTCTTTTTCTTCAAGACTATCTAAAGATACTTCTGCTATATCTTGATAATCTTGATCAGAAGAAGTAAACAAGCAATCAAAACCACCTCTTTGACCTCTGATCTTTAAAATCTTCTCTACATCTTCTTTTTTAACTCCCTGAAAAAGGAACAGGCATTTTTTCTTTCCTTTACCTTCCTCTCCTTTCATAAACATGGCTAACCTATCTCGAACAAGGTAATTAAAAGAACTTTCTATGGATAATATATCTTGAGTACTTACTTCATAGGCATGAAGATAAGCTCCTTTGTTTTCTTCAACAAACTTTCTAGCTAATTGAGTTTTACCAATACCAGATGGACCTACTATTATTACCTCTCCCCCCTGCAATTTTGTATATATCTCATCTATTTGTTCTTGCCTTCCAGTGAATTCTTCTACTGGATCACATACATCCTGAAAATTCATTTGCCCAAATAGAAATCCTAATTTTTTTATATTTGATAATCTTTTTATACTAGACCGAAAACTCCTAGATCTTGCTGCATTATCATGCTCTGATTCAAGTAGGTTGCTATAGTCTTGAGCGACTGTTTCAGCATGCTTTACAAATGCTTCTTTTACTTTTAGATAATAAGATAAATTTGGAATTGTTTTTAAATTGTTTTCCATCAAATATATAACATCACTATTTTTTTCAGTCCTTTCTATTATCTTTTTGCCTTTTCTTATTCCTTCTCCTTTAACTAAGTATCTCATATTCATATCTAAACTTTGTTTGCATCCTTGACAGAAAAGTAAGATATACTCGCTTAAAACGCTTACCTCTTGTTCAATATGAGATTTAATTTTTACGATAAGATCCTCAATTACTTTTTTGCTTGGCATTTGGATTTCTTTATTGACAATATAAAATACCTGCTCCACTTTAGCCTTAAACTCTTGTACATTTAAGGCATCTAAAGTATACACATAATTTTCAAGTTCTGCGTTTGTAGCTTTTACTCTGATATATCTTCTATCATATATTCTTTTCGACTTTTCACCCATAAGGGAACGGCGATAACCATACTTACTAGATTTATCTTCACTTCTTTTTCTATAATAGATAAAAGAGCCTTCACTGCCTTCTGCAATTCCGATACTTTCATATAAATCTTTAAGGTTATAACTTATTTCTCCATACTGCGCAGTCACCTCTTGCAAATATGTACTTAGAACAAGGGTTTCAGCTATCCCTATATAGCTTAAATCTTCATTGTGTTCTTTCTGAATGTAGTATTCGATTATCTTATCTACAATATCATCTGCTATCTTTGAAATATGATCGAAACCCATTTTCTCAAACTGCATTTCAAAACTTTGAAAAATATTGCATCCAGCATCTACTAATATTTTTCTAAAGCCCAGTTTATATTCATTAAATGTTTCTATTAAGTCTGATAGATTAATAAAATTTTTTGTCGCTTTTATTACATTACCTGTTCTCAAAGATGCCCTCATACCAAATATTGCCAAGTCATCTGTATTCATTGAACATCCAAAAATACTTCGCACAAACCTATTAATGCTCACTCCATCAGAAAACATTTGGTTCCCCTCTCTCAGTGTACTCGCAAGTACGTCATATATAATAAGTCTCGTTTCAAATGATTGAATGAAACTCAGAACAAACTTCATCAAATTTGAATACTTTACTTGATAAAATTGATAATGATTACCTTCTTTGTAGGATAAGCGTATTTTATTACAATATTTTTTCTCTTCATTGTATATATGATCTTTTGAACCTTTCTCAGACACTATTATCGCTGTATTTAGTAGATCAGACATTGTATTTATTTCATGCTTTCCACCCCAAGCTTTAGGCATTTCCATACACTTTAAGTATGTGTCAAATATAAATTCCTGAACTTCATTTCGGTTTTTTATCTTGTTAAGTTCAGTACAAATTTCCTTTACTGCACTTTTATCAAAAGAATTGGGTTGGAGTTTACTAATATCAATATTATACTGCTTAATTTTTTCAGCACCGAATTCATATTCAAACTCTCTTTTAAAGGTACCTCCTGTAAAATAACTTCCACTTTGACTCTCAAAAAGATCCATAATCTCAACCTTATTTTCAAATCTTCTTTGGCTGAAACATACTGCATCAGCAACTTCACTACGAAATGTCTTCGTTACCAACTGCCTCATTACACTATCTTCATAAATATTTGCATTACTCTGCATTAGCCTTTGAATTGAATGTACATCATGGTCGCTCGTAAATAATTCTTTAAACCTTTCATGGAAGGCATAATCATCAAATTTTACGGGAGTTAAGTAAGCTAAAGCAACAGACCAAAATAAGCAACTGCCATCTCCCGGTACATCAACTTCTTCATATGAAATAAGTGGTTGCAGTATCTTAGCGATATCTTTTCTGTTATTATCTTTAGCAATATCTATAGGAGTCTTTCCCTCTCCATTTAAAACATCAACTTGCCCTCCTATCTTTAGCAAAAACCTAACAATTTTTAATTCTCCCACACAAGCAGCAATATGTAGCGGTGTATCATTATATTGATTCACCTGAAAATTAACGTTTAGACTCGGATATACCTTAAAAAAACTTTTCAGCTTTTCAAGCTTTCTATCTTCTAGAAGACTAGAATCCTCTATAATATTAGTAAACTCTCTTATTAATAGTGTCTCGCTCAAGATTGGCTCAAAATGGAAACCTCCTTTATTTATTATATGTATAGTATTTTTTTCATTATAATCTGTACTTACAGGTTTGTATGTTAACTCATCAATAAGATACCCTGACCATCCACATATATGAAGATCTTCAATAACATGCAGCTTAATATTATATTCATTACAAATCATACTTCCCTCAATCTCAACCCTACCCCATATAGGAGCTTGTAATGTACTTCCATACTTTGAGCCAGTTAATGCTTGATGCAAGGGTAGATTTGTGCTCTTCATTTTTTCTATATCTTCAACAGTATATTCTATGCTATCCAAGTAAGCATTCCATAATTCATCATCATTAATACCAGGCTGCGGAAGTATTACTGTAGAATCTTGACGGTTTCTAGCATCTGCTATAATCTTTTCTTTCATTTCTTGACTAATTAAAGCTTGCTTCCTACAAACTTCTCTCAAAGATTTCACAGTAAAGTTTGTTCCAGGATTTAATTGCTTAAGTCCTTGTGCAACTGCATCAAAGAAACAATCCCCTCTTTCAATTGCTTTCCCTATTGTAAAACCTTCTGGCAGGTTTAATATTTGCTGATTACTGGATAGTAGTATATCTTTTCTTTTTGCTTTTGTTGACCTAACTTCTTGCTTAAAGGGTCCTAGATTTTTCTCTGCACGATTTACAGAACATGATGCGTTGAACATAATAACCCCCCAGTATTGGTTATATTGAATATTGCTACATTATGGTCAATAAAATCAGCAGAACAAGAACTTTTTTAGCATTTTATTTTAGTTTGTATTTTTAAAACTAAAGCCAGTGCTTGCAAAAACACTTCTATTTTTTTTACTGCAATGTACTAAATGATATCACTACTTTCAGTACCCAAAATCATCTAGTGAGAGAAGAGTTTTTCTTGGAATGCGTTGGTCTACCATGTGTACCATACGAACTTTTTTATATGGTAATTTCACTGTAAGCTAAAACCAGCTATATTGGATCACTTTCGCTAAATCTACGACGAACTGGTTTGCCTAATTTTGTTGTAACAATTTCAAGCTTTTATTTTTACAACCCTATTTTTACGCAACGCGTTCTCGTAAATATACGTACTATTTTTGTGTTTTTGGGGAAAGTAAATAATTAAATCCTTTACGACGCTAATTCGCAGTATGTTTCTAATGCTATTTTCACTGCTTCAAATATAATTGACATTATATTTAAAACATATTAGACTTAGTTATATAATAATAGAATTTATATATATGATATCTGTAGAAATTAATAATTTAAATCAAGGATGGCGTTGGCGTAAATAATTTTACATCAATTTTAGGCTTTGTTTGAATTGTAGTTTTTATAGGGTATCACGATGTTGTTTTCCGTCATTTTTAAAGCTTTCTATTATAAGAAGTATCTTTTAGCGTTTCTATCTGTCCTGTTTTTTACTGTTGCAGTTTATGCTAATCATAAAAATATTGGTATTATTGTACCTCTTGAACATGAAGCAATGACTCAGATTGTTAATGGAATTAAAGAATCGTTGCAAGACCAGAGTGTTAAAATTACAGTTAAAAATGCTCATGGGGATCCTAATGTTTTACTCACAATAATTAAGCAAATGCAGCAGCAAGACATACTCATGCCTATTGGTTCTTCTACCTCTCTAATGACTATTTCTCATATAAAAAATAAACCTATCGTTTGTGTAGCTGCAGCAATAAATAACAAAAATCATCCCTTGGTGACCGGGGTTAATGATGAAATATCGATAATAAAGTTAGTTGATAAACTACCATCGTTGTATGATATAACATTATTATATAGTAGTAGTGAAAAAGTAGCACCTGCAGTAAAAGAATTAAAATTATATGCAGAAAAAAATAATATTGTTCTCCATAAAATGATGATAAATAACTTGACTGATCTCCCGCTAGCGGTAAAAAATAGCCCTAAAAATACGCAAGCTTTTCTAATCTTAAAGGATCATTTACTAGCAAGTGGCATAAATATCTTAAAACAAGAAGCGGATAATAGATCAATTCCTATAATTGCTTCAGATGAAGGGTCAGTAATTGACGGTGCAACTATAGCAATAGGGGTACGAGAAAAGGAAATTGGAGTTAATAGTGGATTAATTGCCAAAGATGTTTTAAACGGCATTCTCCCTAAAAATATTCCTTTTAAGCTTATGGATAGTTTAATGCTCTTTATTAATTCTAAATCATTTTCTAGACAAAAGATTCTAACTAAACTTGAAATATCTTCTTTACCATTTCAGCGTATAGAAATTGAGTAACAAATAATGGACATACTATTTATAGCGTTAGAACAGTCCTTTTTAATACTACCTCTTATTTTGGGGATGTATATAAGTTATGAAATTATGAAAATTACAGATTTAACTGTTGATGGTACTTATGTTTTAGGGGCCGGTATATTTGCCCGTACCATTGATTTTGGGCTATTTCCAGCATTAATATTTAGTATGCTTGCAGGTATGATAGTTGGAAGCATAGTTAGTTTTATGCAAAAAAATGACCGTATTGATAGTTTAATAGCCGGAATACTTGCAAGCTTTATGCTATATTCGGTTAATCTGCGAATACTTAGACGCCATAATATATCAATATTAGGAACGCCAACGATCTTATCATTATTTAATTTAGAAAATTGGTTGATTCCACTAACTATAATCAATTGTATTATCATTATATCACTAGTATTTTTACTAAATGGAAGGTTAGGATTATTACTTCGAGCATTTGGCTATAATAAAAATTTATTGGGTATTTTAGGGAAAAGACCGGAAGTTTATCGAACTATAGGTCTTGCATTAAGTAATGGATTCGCGGCTCTAACAGGTGCGCTTGCTGCTCAAGTAAATGGATTTGCGGATATTAATATGGGAATAGGACTTGCGCTTACTAGTGTTGGAGCTATTGTCATCGGATTACATATTTTTAGAGGTAATCCTCAGTATTTTCATATTTTTATGCAAGTAATTGCATGTTTTGTCGGAATATTTTTTTACTTTGTAAGCCTTAGCAGCATATTGCATATAGGAATTGATCCTGTAAATTTGAAGCTTGTTTTAGGGGTAATATTATTTATATCCTTGCAACGCAATAGGAATTATGGATAAAGAAAAAATATGGAATCTTATTTATATGCTAAAGAAATTGAGTTTAAAGTAACGAACCGTGATAAACCAATAATTTATGATACTACCCTTAATATTGACAAAGGTGAATTTGTAGTGTTACTTGGGGCCAATGGAAGCGGTAAATCTACCTTAGCTAAAATACTAGCCGGCTATCTTGCACCAACGAAAGGAGAAGTATTTTTAAATCAATTACCTATTGATAAAATCTTACCTATCCAAAAGGCTTTTATGGTTGTTACTTTAACCCAAAAAGCTGAAGATAGATTATTTACTGAATTAACTCTGGAAGAAAATATTCTTCTATGGGAAAGTAGGTTCCCAAAGAATGAGCGTTTTACAAGTAAAGAAGTAATTTCTAAAACCTATGCCCCTAAAAAATTTTTATCTCTTTTAAATCAACCGATAAATAATTTTTCTGGAGGAGAGAAACAAGCTATTTTATTAGCCCTTGCAATTAGTCATCCACCTCAAATTTTATTTCTGGATGAACATACAGCAAGTTTAGATCCGAAAGCTTCTAAAGAAATTATTGCGATAACAGCTAAAGTAATAGAAGAACATAACATCACTTCAGTAATGATAACTCATAATTTAGAGGATGCTGTAAATTATGGCAAAAGGATTATAGTATTGGATAATGGGCGAATAGTAATAGATAAAGTAAAATCTTTTAATTTTTACTTAAAAGAGTTAAAAGAAATTTTGAACTCTCTATAACAAAATTGATTTATTAGTAAGTATGGTTGTAGCTTTACTTTTGGAATATTCAAAAAAGCATACGCGTCAAGTTAAGGAAAAGTAGCTGATAAAAAGGGGCAAATGCTTTTAAGTAGAGTATCATCTCTTTGCATTTGATGGCGGTAAATAGGCACAATGTTGTTACTGGCAGGTGTAGCTAATTAAAAGTAGAAGCATCAATGTCAGTGAAGTTTAAAAAATACAAAAGTTAGAAAAATTATGCTTGCATTGGTTTTCTATCTACTATACATAATATTTCTATAAGCTGGGGAAAGCGTATTAAGTGAAGGTATTTTAAAACTTGAGCATGGTTATGGTAAGGCAGAAGTAAACAATCAAAAAAGCCAGAGAAGAGTAATAGTTTTAATGCGGTGGGCTAAGAATGGGGCTTTGTTATGGTGTTTGTCTATATAATATTTGGTGTACTTTTTATTGTTATCTTCTCTAATTTGTTAGACTCTTAATAAATGGAGTAGAATGTTAAAGGCTCCATAAGCTCAAATTAAGAAAAAATGACAGTGGGGCTAAGGTAAGTGATATTAGGTTAATAATTTAAGAGATTTTTTAGAGAAGTTATCTTGGCACTTATGGTTTTTGAGTATACGCTGGATTTAAAGAAGACTGAATATCTTCCACTTTCTCGAGCTGGGTATTGGGCTTTATAGCATTATACAGGGCAAAACCCATACAAACCAACCCAATAATCCCGCCAATTACCGCTATAACGTGTACTTTGGAATATTCAATCAGTAGATAAGATGCAACACAACTTACCAATAATACCGCACCAACAACACCAGCCAGGATTGCTTGTCTTTGCTGCGTTGTTTTTGTTGATGATTTCTCTTCCACAGCATCACATGGCTTTATTTCATTTGAAGGAAAGTCATTGGGTACATTGGACGTCTCTATTGGAGCATCTTGAGTCTTTTCGCTGGTTTCACATGTAGGCTGAGATATATTAATATTATCACTATTTTTATTGATATTTTTACATAGCTGAGTGTCAATTTCTGCAGCTTTATCAGCATTAGCGATCTCTTTTACCTCAACTTCTTCTGGAATATTAGAGTTCCTTGATTCCTCTATGACAGCTTCTTTTGCAGTAGTGGTATCTTTTCTATTTTTTAACTTTCTGGTAATACCTCTCCATATTTTCTTCGGTGTTCTCATGATGTTTTTCTCCTTGTTACTTTTATAAACGTTACATCGCTAATCCATAAAATTTTTCTACCTGCTCACTCCACAGCATCGGTATTTCCCTCAAGTCAGCTAACTTTAAACCCCTTCGCTGTCTCCCATTTACTATATCTTCTTTAATCTTTGGTGCTAAATAATTCAACCTTAAAACTTGCTGTATACGTCTTGTACCTATATTAATTTTGGCACTCAGTTCCTTCACACTTTCGTATTTTCCCTCTTCTAGTTGCCGTTTCCACAGATGGGCTCTTACCACTGCTTTCAGTAATGCATTGTTTGTTTTACCTTCTGGTTCTACTACCGTGCATTTATTTCCTTTCTTCTTTATTGGTATAAATTTTTCCTCTGATTCAGAACTCACCTCTATTCCATTCTCTCTCACCATTACTCCTTTTATTAACTTTTTCACTACTTCTTTCTGCTTTCTAAAACTTAAATTTTCCCATTTTTCTTCGGTCTTGTCTTTCCAATTTTCATATAGCTGCTCTGTTTTCCTCATTACTTCTTTTTCCACCTCTCCTGCTACTATAGTTCTGTTTATTGATTCACAACCTTTTCCCCTTAAATGGTTATTGCACACGTAATATCGATATCTCTTATTCTCTTTTTTTGCATACGTCAGCGTCATATTTATACCACAGCTCTTGCACTTAATTATTCCCCTAAGTAGCGCTTCCTCATATTTTGCTTTTCTATATGGTTGATTCTTTATCAATTCCTGTGCTTTTTGCCATTTTTCTTCCTCTATTATTGCTTCATGCTTTCCGTCATATTGTTTATCATAATGTCTTATCTTTCCTACATATATTGGATTTGTTATTATTCTTCTCACCGTCGCTTTTTTAAAGGTATCTGCTTTCGTTCTGTAACCTTGACTATTTAGCTCCCTTGCCAGTTCTGCCATTGATTTTAGCTCCAAATATCTTTCAAATATGTGCCTTACTATTTTTGCTTCTTTTTCATTTATTATTAATTCTTTATCTTTCACATCATACCCTAGCGGCAAAGTTCCACCCATCCACAATCCCTGCTCCTTTGATGTTGCTATTTTGTTTTTTACTCTCTCCACTATCATTTCTCTTTCTAGCTGTGCTCCTCCTGATAACACTGTTTGTACAAACTTTCCCATTGGCGTATTATTATCAAATATCTGCGTTACTGCTACAAAATTTACTCGATGTCTTCTAAAAAATGACGTTACTTCAATGCTGTCTTTTGTTTCTCTTGATAGCCTATCTAATGTATATACTACTACACAGTCAACTTCTCCTGTCTTTACATCTTCAAACAACTCCTTTATCGCTGGTCTTTCTAAGTTCTTTCCTGAATAGCCTCCATCATCGTACCTTTTCGCCAATGCTACCCAGCCTTCTCTGCTCTTTATGTACTTTTCACATGCTACTCGCTGGGCATCAAGACTGTTAAACTTTTGTTCTAGTCCGTCTTCATTTGATTTTCTCGTATATATCGCACATCTTACTTCTTTTAGCATTTTCAACTTCCATTTTTATCACGCATCCCAAATAATAAAGGTCCGTTGTAGCTCATTCCCATTATTTTTCCGGCTACTGCTGATAATGATGTGTAAAATTCTTCTCTGTAGATTAAACCCTTATCTGTTACCATTACCGCATGCGTTTCCTCACCTCTCTCTAGTATTAATTCTGTACCTTCTACTGGTAATTTATCGCTACTTATTCTTTTTCCCTTCTCTATCCGATCTGCCAGATACTCTAGTCTTTTTGTCCCCTTTCTTGACATTTCTCCATACGCTTTTGCCTGCATTCTATAAGCTAATCTTGGTATCAGATATTTCTTTGAGTATCTAGGCGCCTCTTCCCCATATACCTTCTTCCATATTTTTCTCAGCTCATCCAAAGGTTTTCTTCTAAATTCATTACTTTCTTTTCTATTTCTTTCTCCATATTTTTAGCCCTTCATAAATAGCTTTTCAATTCTGTCTGTTTCTTTCTTTAATACCTCGGTTATCTCTTTACTATTTTTCGCATAATCGATTGCTGTCATTCCGAACTTATCTTCTTGCTCTATTTCTGCTCCTGCTTCCACTAACTCTTTTACTATTTCTACTTTCCCCACCATACATGCAAGGTGCAATGGAGTGCATTTATTGCCATACTCTTCAGCATTTACATTCCCTCCTGATTTTATCAATTCTCTCACGGTTTCTAGACGTTTCTCCGTTACCGCTAGGTGCAGTGCTGTATATCCTTCTATATCTTTAGCATTCACATTCGCTCCTTTTTCGACTAATAACTCCACTGTTTTTACCTCTACTGCATAATGTAGAGCTGTTCTTCCATTCTTGTCTCTTGCATAAATATTTTTATATGAGTTCTCTAATAGCGATTTATTAAATGATTCTTTGTTACCAAGCTTTAACATAATCCACCTCACCTTTTCTTTAAAATCAAGTCCCCTTTTTAAGCCTTTCTTCCTACTACATTTTCTACCTCATCTATCATTGCATTCACTTGGCTGATTATCTTGCTTGCTAAATTTTGACATTCTTTCTTTATTAGCGATTTGTCTCTCTTCCTTATTTCTCCTATCTCTATTATTTTTAGCTCCGGCATGTAGCTTCCATTCAACATGTCTGCTATTTCTCCCACTAGCCCCTCTATTCCATAGCACGTCAGTTCTCTACTTTTTGTTATTCCTCCTTTTTCTCTCAAAAATTTACTCGCCTTTTCACTCTCTTTGCTATCACATAGACGATACTTTTCACTTTCCCAGATATAGTACATTGGTGTTGCACCGTACTTATTCAGTTGATTAACTTCAGCTCCGGCCTTTACCAGCTCTTTTATTATTTCAACTCCTGCTCCTCCTATTTTGCACGCAGAGTGCAGTGGCGTACATCCAGTGACATATTGAGTGGCATTTACTTCTGCTCCTTCTCTTAGCAGCACTTTTACATTTTCTAAACTTTTTGCAAATACTGCACAGTGCAGAGGTGTATAACCATTTTTATCTCTTGCATTAACATCTGCTCCTTTTTTTATTAATAACCTCACTGTTTTATAATCAGAGATTTCTACTGCTTGATGCAAGATCGTCTCTCCTTCTTCATTTCTTTTATTAATATCGTTACTTGATACTTCTTTAAAAAACTTACTCTTGCTAAAACTCATTTCATACCTCACAAAATTAGCTTTTCTAGCGCCAGACAAATTTCTTATATTTACCTGCTGCTATTCAAGTCATGTCCTTTTTAGCATGAGAAAGCAAGTCCTTTTCTTTTTATTTCATACACTTTTACCTATTATTAATATAATATATGAGAATCTAAATATAAGTATTTAACTTATTACACATATTACTTGACTATTTTTCCAATTTCTGTGCAAATGTCGATGTTCGTGCCACTTCAGTACTCCTGGGTAAAATACTAAAATGTGCTTTTCTAACTCGTGTATTGAGTCTTTTTGCTCTAAATCATTTTTATAGTAAACGTTGTGTTCTGCTAAACCATATTTTGTAATCTTCTGATCTGTATAGTTTTCTATTTTGTAGTGGTGAGTAACGCTAAACCTTTCTAAAATTGGCTTGTGTTTTAAACTCCAATGTTGCCCTGAAAGTTTATCGTTTCCCAATACAAATTTATTTCCTTCTTCTTCTATTCTACCAACCGGAAAACAGCTATTTATTTCTCCTAATTTCCAGCTATCTGACAGTACAATCTGCGCTTTTGCAAATTTAATCGATGGTAATAAACTCTGTGGTAATGGATATAGTGCTTTTAAGTTGTACCACAAATGATCTCTTTCATAGATGCCTTTATAATCCCTTGTGTGAGGCTCGGTTTCTCCAAGGATTGCTACATCTAGGCGATATATATCATTGCTTAAAGCTCGTTCATAATGATCGCGTAGATAGTTTTCTATAATCCTAATAACTGGACCACTAGACCTGAAAAAATTTACTCTTCCAAACGATAACACTGGTCCATCTTTTTCTATTTTTACCCCTGAATAATCAGAAAGAAGATCTCCAAATAAACTCTCATCCAATATAAATCTCTGCACATTATAATAATCGTTAAAAATCCTCATTAATCTGGATCTTACAGGCAGTGATAGTTTTGCCAGCTCTACTACTGCATCTACGAAGAAGTCATTTGGTACCTCTTTTATCCCTACTTGCAACTCAAAAAAGTGTTTACCGGGTGGCTCTTCAATAATTGTAATATCTTCTATATTTGCCCACTTTAGTGCTATTTTGAGTGATGCTGGGGTTCCACGTAGTCTTTGAAATTTTACTCCTTCTACTACGGCTTTTCTTCTATCTTTTACCCAACGCAGTATCTCTTCTAAACCATATTCTTCTATTATCCACGGCAATGTTTCTTCTTTAAGACTAAACTTAAATCCTCTGATACAGTTTGGATCTACTTTATAATCTATCGCATCTACCAATACTTTTTCTTGTTTTGTTGCGTTTAGTGGCAATAGCATTTTAAATTTCGCAAATTTGCACACTCATTCCCCAGAACCACAACATCCTCTCTTGGCTCGATTAATTCCACATTTTCTACACCCTCTACAAATAGATTTGCTATTATCCATGATCTTGTAACATTCCATCCTAGCCTTCTACTTGCTTCAAACTTCTTGATGAACTGCTTCTTGATTTCTTCCTCTGATATTATAGGACTTATGCTCATTCTACTGTGGATATCTATTTCCATAATATTGCAACCTATTACTGTTACTGTATCAGTTAAAACCCTTATATCATCTCTAGTAACCTGCTTTTTTACAATTTCTAGTAGCTCTTCTGACACTATGCCAGTTTGTGTTGATAAGATTGAAATTTGTACTTTCCCTGGTATAGGTGATTCTACTAGTGCATCTTTTACTCTACTATCTGCTGACAGTGCATGATATTTATAATATTCCTTACTTCCTCCTGTTGACCAACCTGCTATTTTTGCTTTTACCCTCTTTCTAAATCGTTCGTCCTCTTCTTCTTTTTCTCTCTCTACTCCATAAAATTCAGCTAAATTATCAAGATCTTCTCCTTTCGCAAATTTTAGTAAATTGCTCTTTACTTCTAAGAAACTTCCCCTATCAGCTCATCTTTTTTTATCAGGATATAACCAAATTCATTGGCTTTTTTACCCAGATTCTTTACTACTCTTTCCTTATATAACTTTTCATAATAATCCATTCCTTTTTCTACATATTCTTGTCCACATTTCAGCATTTGATAAAAAATACATGCTAATTTTCTTGCTGTAGCAGTTATTGCTTTTGGTGCTCCCAATCGATTTTTCAATCTTCTACAGTACGCACCTAATGCACTTTTACTGTGCAACATAGAATAACCAGCAAGTCGAAAAGCATTTGCAGCACGGTTAATTACTTTACGAGTTCCACTTCTAATCACTCTTTCTCCTGTAATCCTATTAAATGGACATAATCCCAACCAAGAAGTAAAATGTTTTTCTGATGGCCATTTATTAGCATTAAGACCAACTTCTGAGAGGATGGTCTGTATATTTGATGTATTAAGCCCTGGAACTTTGGTGAAATCCATGCCAGTTATTCGATACAATTCTTCGTGTGCAGCAAAGTTTGGTTTGTTTCCTGCAGACCTCTTTACTTTACTGCATTGCTTATTTTCATTTGATCTTGTTTCAAGTGTTTTATAATAGTTTTCCATACTTTTATCACATTCTTTTATTTGCTCTTGAAAAAAAGTATATGCTTCGTATTCTTGCTTTAATGTAAACAAATGCTCTTCTCTATAGTCACCTGTTAGTGCTTTTGCTATGGTTGATCTGTCATTTTTTATTCGTCTATCACTCAATTCAGCCAATCTATTAGAGTTTCTTTCACCCGCAATTATTGCTTTAATGATTCGCATACCAGTTACACCTGTAATATCACTAATAACCTTGTGTAATTGAATGTTCATTTGAATTAATGCTTTTTGCATACGTTGAGTGTGTACAGCTGCACTTTTTATCAGGTTGTCATGTTGTCTATTATAACCACGTAGTACACAAATTTGGTTATCAGGCCTAAATGATCCTTGAAGTAACCCATAGCTATGTAATTGCTGTAACCACTGGCAATCTTGAACGTCTGATTTTCTTCCAGGTACATTTTTTACATGTCGTGCATTTACCAGTTTAACTTCGAATCCATATGATTCAAGTATTTGAAACAAAGGAATCCAATATACTCCTGTTGATTCCATGGCTATCGTTCTAACTTCACACTTTTTCAACCACTTTGCTAGGTTATGAAGATCTACTGTAAAGCACCCAAATTTTTGAACGCGTTGTTTATCTCTCCCTTCTGGTACGCATGCATAATGTACAGATGAACCAATATCAATCCCTGCTGCATTAGGATTCACTACTTCTAATTTACTTTTTGCTTTTGCCATATAAAATCCCTTATATATACCTTATAATGAAGAAGTGCTTTAGCTTGGGGCGGTTATATTACACAATCTTCTAAACGAGGTAGCTAAGAAGCTCCATCAATGGTTTGACCGTCCCTTCCAAAATCATACTGATCCACGGGCATTTATTGCACCATTGCGAACTCGATTATAACTGCAGAAGCACTTCTTCATAAAATTATATCCAAAAATTACTGCAATGTGCATTAGGACGTTTCTTTCTGGTTTAACAGATTTTGTCTGTTCCGGTGCTGATTCATTTATTCTGATTCATTTATTCTTTGTCTTAGTAACAATTCCCTCCATGCTGCTACTTCTTCTAAGAAACTTCCCCTATCAGCTCATCTTTTTTTATCAGGATATAACCAAATTCATTGGCTTTTTTACCCAGATTCTTTACTACTCTTTCCTTATATAACTTTTCATAATAATCCATTCCTTTTTCTACATATTCTTGTCCACATTTCAGCATTTGATAAAAAATACATGCTAATTTTCTTGCTGTAGCAGTTATTGCTTTTGGTGCTCCCAATCGATTTTTCAATCTTCTACAGTACGCACCTAATGCACTGATTCATTTATTCTGATTCATTTATTCTTTGTCTTAGTAACAATTCCCTCCATGCTGCTACTTCTTCTAAGAAACTTCCCCTATCAGCTCATCTTTTTTTATCAGGATATAACCAAATTCATTGGCTTTTTTACCCAGATTCTTTACTACTCTTTCCTTATATAACTTTTCATAATAATCCATTCCTTTTTCTACATATTCTTGTCCACATTTCAGCATTTGATAAAAAATACATGCTAATTTTCTTGCTGTAGCAGTTATTGCTTTTGGTGCTCCCAATCGATTTTTCAATCTTCTACAGTACGCACCTAATGCACTTTTACTGTGCAACATAGAATAACCAGCAAGTCGAAAAGCATTTGCAGCACGGTTAATTACTTTACGAGTTCCACTTCTAATCACTCTTTCTCCTGTAATCCTATTAAATGGACATAATCCCAACCAAGAAGTAAAATGTTTTTCTGATGGCCATTTATTAGCATTAAGACCAACTTCTGAGAGGATGGTCTGTATATTTGATGTATTAAGCCCTGGAACTTTGGTGAAATCCATGCCAGTTATTCGATACAATTCTTCGTGTGCAGCAAAGTTTGGTTTGTTTCCTGCAGACCTCTTTACTTTACTGCATTGCTTATTTTCATTTGATCTTGTTTCAAGTGTTTTATAATAGTTTTCCATACTTTTATCACATTCTTTTATTTGCTCTTGAAAAAAAGTATATGCTTCGTATTCTTGCTTTAATATAAACAAATGCTCTTCTCTATAGTCACCTGTTAGTGCTTTTGCTATGGTTGATCTGTCATTTTTTATTCGTCTATCACTCAATTCAGCCAATCTATTAGAGTTTCTTTCACCCGCAATTATTGCTTTAATGATTCGCATACCAGTTACACCTGTAATATCACTAATAACCTTGTGTAATTGAATGTTCATTTGAATTAATGCTTTTTGCATACGTTGAGTGTGTACAGCTGCACTTTTTATCAGGTTGTCATGTTGTCTATTATAACCACGTAGTACACAAATTTGGTTATCAGGCCTAAATGATCCTTGAAGTAACCCATAGCTATGTAATTGCTGTAACCACTGGCAATCTTGAACGTCTGATTTTCTTCCAGGTACATTTTTTACATGTCGTGCATTTACCAGTTTAACTTCGAATCCATATGATTCAAGTATTTGAAACAAAGGAATCCAATATACTCCTGTTGATTCCATGGCTATCGTTCTAACTTCACACTTTTTCAACCACTTTGCTAGGTTATGAAGATCTACTGTAAAGCACCCAAATTTTTGAACGCGTTGTTTATCTCTCCCTTCTGGTACGCATGCATAATGTACAGATGAACCAATATCAATCCCTGCTGCATTAGGATTCACTACTTCTAATTTACTTTTTGCTTTTGCCATATAAAATCCCTTATATATACCTTATAATGAAGAAGTGCTTTAGCTTGGGGCGGTTATATTACACAATCTTCTAAACGAGGTAGCTAAGAAGCTCCATCAATGGTTTGACCGTCCCTTCCAAAATCATACTGATCCACGGGCATTTATTGCACCATTGCGAACTCGATTATAACTGCAGAAGCACTTCTTCATAAAATTATATCCAAAAATTACTGCAATGTGCATTAGGACGTTTCTTTCTGGTTTAACAGATTTTGTCTGTTCCGGTGCTGATTCATTTATTCTGATTCATTTATTCTTTGTCTTAGTAACAATTCCCTCCATGCTGCTACTTCTTCTAAGAAACTTCCCCTATCAGCTCATCTTTTTTTATCAGGATATAACCAAATTCATTGGCTTTTTTACCCAGATTCTTTACTACTCTTTCCTTATATAACTTTTCATAATAATCCATTCCTTTTTCTACATATTCTTGTCCACATTTCAGCATTTGATAAAAAATACATGCTAATTTTCTTGCTGTAGCAGTTATTGCTTTTGGTGCTCCCAATCGATTTTTCAATCTTCTACAGTACGCACCTAATGCACTTTTACTGTGCAACATAGAATAACCAGCAAGTCGAAAAGCATTTGCAGCACGGTTAATTACTTTACGAGTTCCACTTCTAATCACTCTTTCTCCTGTAATCCTATTAAATGGACATAATCCCAACCAAGAAGTAAAATGTTTTTCTGATGGCCATTTATTAGCATTAAGACCAACTTCTGAGAGGATGGTCTGTATATTTGATGTATTAAGCCCTGGAACTTTGGTGAAATCCATGCCAGTTATTCGATACAATTCTTCGTGTGCAGCAAAGTTTGGTTTGTTTCCTGCAGACCTCTTTACTTTACTGCATTGCTTATTTTCATTTGATCTTGTTTCAAGTGTTTTATAATAGTTTTCCATACTTTTATCACATTCTTTTATTTGCTCTTGAAAAAAAGTATATGCTTCGTATTCTTGCTTTAATGTAAACAAATGCTCTTCTCTATAGTCACCTGTTAGTGCTTTTGCTATGGTTGATCTGTCATTTTTTATTCGTCTATCACTCAATTCAGCCAATCTATTAGAGTTTCTTTCACCCGCAATTATTGCTTTAATGATTCGCATACCAGTTACACCTGTAATATCACTAATAACCTTGTGTAATTGAATGTTCATTTGAATTAATGCTTTTTGCATACGTTGAGTGTGTACAGCTGCACTTTTTATCAGGTTGTCATGTTGTCTATTATAACCACGTAGTACACAAATTTGGTTATCAGGCCTAAATGATCCTTGAAGTAACCCATAGCTATGTAATTGCTGTAACCACTGGCAATCTTGAACGTCTGATTTTCTTCCAGGTACATTTTTTACATGTCGTGCATTTACCAGTTTAACTTCGAATCCATATGATTCAAGTATTTGAAACAAAGGAATCCAATATACTCCTGTTGATTCCATGGCTATCGTTCTAACTTCACACTTTTTCAACCACTTTGCTAGGTTATGAAGATCTACTGTAAAGCACCCAAATTTTTGAACGCGTTGTTTATCTCTCCCTTCTGGTACGCATGCATAATGTACAGATGAACCAATATCAATCCCTGCTGCATTAGGATTCACTACTTCTAATTTACTTTTTGCTTTTGCCATATAAAATCCCTTATATATACCTTATAATGAAGAAGTGCTTTAGCTTGGGGCGGTTATATTACACAATCTTCTAAACGAGGTAGCTAAGAAGCTCCATCAATGGTTTGACCGTCCCTTCCAAAATCATACTGATCCACGGGCATTTATTGCACCATTGCGAACTCGATTATAACTGCAGAAGCACTTCTTCATAAAATTATATCCAAAAATTACTGCAATGTGCATTAGGACGTTTCTTTCTGGTTTAACAGATTTTGTCTGTTCCGGTGCTGATTCATTTATTCTGATTCATTTATTCTTTGTCTTAGTAACAATTCCCTCCATGCTGCTACTTCTAATACCTTCATCGCTGGGTCACTTTCTACTAACGCTGAAAAGGTTTCATCTCTACACACTAACTCCTCCTTCATTCTGGAAAAGATTTCCTCATAGCTTAGTTTTTCAATAATATTAGATGTCTGCATTTCTAAACAACTACTCCACTAATACCTATGAATTTGCCTTCTGAAAGATACATACCTTCAAGTACAAGAGTCATTTTTCCTTCTTTAGCTTCAGCAATCTTTACTTTTTCTAACTTAAATCTCTTCTCAAATTTCCCCAGTGCTTCTGCTGTTGCTGCATAGATTTCCAAAGTTGAATCTCTATTTATTGGCTTATCTACTAATTCAAATAATCGAGAACCATACTCTCTTCTCATAATACGTGATCCAATAGGAGTGGTTAAAATATCAGTAATTGATTGTTTTAAATGTTCTATTCCTTCCAATTCCTTTCCCGTGCTAGCATTCATGCCTCTCATTCTGCAAATACATTTTTGCTAACACCTATCACTTTAAAACTACACGATACCAAGTCTCCTGTTCTTGTTACTTCCATACCGTTCACAAATACGCTGTTTGACCCTTGCGTTAGTGTCTCCCCTATAGTCAAGATATCACCCCTACGACACACAGATCTACTATTTACAAATACGTCTTCACTTCCACTCATACAAACATGAACCGGTATTCCTGTACAATTATCCCCTACACAAACGATTGCTTTACCCATATGCTAGTTTAGATCTATTCTCCTTCCCTTAAGTTTTATTCTTTCTTTTGTCATTTCTATACTCAATTCTCCAGCTTTCAGTGTTATTTTATCTACTACTTCAATCTCTAAATGATGTTTATCTTTATCGTATGACAACTTTGTTCCATCTTGAAATGTTAAGCTACTCACCTCTTTTTTATTCTCTGATGCAGGGTATTTTTCCTGGTATATCCCTCCTAACACCACTCCTAACGATAATTCGCCAAGAGGAGAAAATACCACAACTTGTTCATTGATATCTGGCGGAGACCAATCTCTATCTTTTCCTGCTTTGCTCGTTATCCACGGTAAATAATCTGTTAAAAGTTCTCCTATTTTCACTCTTACTTTTGCTTTTTCATAATCTATTTCTTTTACAACTCCTATACGAACAATGTTGGCCAGTTTTCTCTGTAATTCCGAAATTGCAAAATTACTTTCTAACATTTATTTCACCGATTTCTATTTTGTGTGGGATAAATTTTCCTTCTTTCCAAATAGATCGCCCTACGTGTATTCTATGCACCCAATCCACCATCCACACTAAATACGCATCTAACTCCGGCCTAAATCCGTCAATTTCCGCAGAGATAAATTCTCCTGGCGAAACATTCTTCACGTTCCAAGTATTTTTATTTACTACTCTTGCAACCTCAGCAGCTAATGTTCTGACAATAATAGGGGCATTTTCTATTGTGCTATCAATCACAATTCGTGCTTCAAATCTTGCTTTCAGAGCTAATTCTTCAGTACCTGGATCTTTACCTGGTTTTAAACTTGCTAGTTCCACAAACACCGCTGGCGCTACTAATTCTTTTCTTATTGCTGGATAAATTTCACATGTCTGTATAGCCGGTATTTCTTCCTTTAACTTAGTACAAATTGCTTGATGTAAATCTTTCAAATTCATCCTTTATAGCTCAATTCACGTTCAAAAAATTTTGTAAATACTTCCTCAACCTCATAATTAACAAGATTTCCTATTATCCTTGAAGCCTCAGGTTCTAGTGGCAACTTAATTTCCTTTATTGGCAGGGCTGTTCTTCCTTCACGCTTAAAAATACCGCTATTTCCTTTTGGCATAACTGCTGCAAATCCTCCTATAAACTCATGCTTTCCTACTTTCGATCCTCTTCTTGTTTTTTGTATTTTACCAATTATCGATGCTCTAATGTCGTAGAGATTTGCTCTAATTAACACTTCTAATCTGCTTGTTTTTGCTTTAAAAATTCTTAATCTCTTTCTTATCAAACTTAATTTTATCTTCTTTTCCTCACTAATTTCTTTTGCTGTCTTCAATTTTAGCCATAGTGCTGTTCTGTTTAACGCTCTCACTATTGCTAATTCTATTTTTTTTCTTTTAGCATTTACACTTTCTATTACCTCATTACTATTAACTTCTATATGCACAGGTCTGGTAGAGACTTATGACCTTGAAATCAGCGATTTGGTCTCATAACCATAGTCTCCCCAAAAGAACCGTGCTTGCGGATTTCCCGCACACGGCTCCACAATACAGCGTTCACACTAGTGCTCCTGTGTATAAAGAAACATATACCTTTGGTTTTGGTAATGGATTTACTTTTAAATAGTGTATAAATTGTTCCCAATCGATACTTTTCTTTTGACTACGTCGGTTTATCCACTTAAATGCTAACTTTGTTGCCAGTCGATTGAATTGAATCAAACACCGATAATTTCCGCTAACTCCGAAGTAGCTATAGTGTCCTGTTAGTTTGGCTTTAAGTTTCTGCCACCAATCTTTGAGACAGATACGACTTCGTACCATCTTCAACCACTCTTTGATTTCTTTAATCTTTCTAGCTAGGCTTATTTTTGAAGTTTTCTGCTTCATCATAAGTTTACCATTACGACTTTTTCCACAATAATGTGTAAATCCTAGAAAGTTGAAGCTAGCCGTCCTACGTTTCTCTCTTTCTGCTTGATACCATTCTTTCTTACCAAACTTTACTATTTTTGTTTTATTTTCAGCTATTTCCAATCCAAATTTACTTAGTCTTTGTTTCAGTAATTCTAGAAATTCTTTTGCGTCTTCTTCCCTCTCGCAGCCAACTACAAAATCGTCGCAAAACCTTATTAGCTGTATATATCCTCTGGCTTTTGGCTTAAATTTCTTTTCAAACCATAAGTCCAGCACATAGTGTAAGTATATATTAGCTAATACAGGGCTTACTATACCACCTTGTGGTGTGCCTTGATCGGTTGCTTTGTAACATCCAACTTCGACTATTCCTGCCTTTAGAAATCGTTTTATTAACCACAATAAATTTGGGTCAGCTATTCGTTCCCTTAGACAATTCATTAGCCATTTATGTTGAACATTATCAAAGAACTTCTTGATATCCACTTCTACAATATAGTTAATTGGTTTGTGCATAACTGCTTTATCTAGAGCGTTTATCGCCTGATGACAATTTCTTCCTGGTCGAAATCCATACGAGCTGTCCATAAAGTTTGCTTCATAAATATTTTCTAATATCTTCTTTAGCATTACCTGTACCAACTTTTCTTCTGTTGATGGTATTCCGAGACCGCGTTTTTCCTTGCTTCCAATTTTGGGTATGTATACCCTTTTCACTGGTTGCGGTCGGTATTGCTTTCTCTTCATACTATCCACTAGCGTTCTAAGTTTCTCTTCTAGATTTTCTCCATAAGCTTCCACTGTCACACGATCTATACCGCAAGCCTTGTTGCGTTTTAGTTCCTTGTAACACTCTGCAAGATTCTCTTCATTAATCAAATGAACTAGCGATGTAAATTTTACTCGCTTATCTTGCTTAGCCCTTACTGCTATCTGGTTTAGTTTTCCTTGCATACTCCTCCAATCTCTGTTGTATTGGTATAGCAATCCCTATACCAGTCACTATATTGCTAACCGCTTCCCCTTGTATGTGGCTTTCCCACACTCCGAGTACTATCAGTTAGTCCGACTTCCTTTGCATCTTCCTCCAGTCCTTGCCTTTATTGACTTGTTCCAGAGTACCCTTACAGGAATACAAAGGATCTCCCAAGTTCACGTAAGGTCCATCTCAACACATGACGCGGCCTTCGATCCCGATGGGGTGAGTAATATCTTTCCTTAGCGTTATTACCCATGTTGCCTTCCACCAAATGTAAAGTGTCGGCCCCCATGACGCGTGAATTACGGGACTCAATACCTTCACTTTCGTTGCACCCTATGTTGTCCATTCCATTAGCTTTACTACGCTCGTTACCTTACGCAGCATAATGGTTTGTTCCAGGTTGCTGGCTAAGCTTTACCCGTGTTGGATTTTCACCAACTGTTCCTTACGCACTTCTTGGCGCACACATTTTACACCCCATACGCTTCGATTCGCCAGACCATTCCAGATTTATCTCTAAGTGGTGGTGTGTGTATTTTGTATTTGCAATCACCTATAACAAAAATATCTCCTACAATTGGCCTCAGTATATCAAAAATGCTTACCTCAAGAAAAAGCATCTCTCCCACAAATTGTCCTTCACCAATCTCGTATAATTTATCTGGCTGTTGCTTTAATACCTGTACCATATATGACTTATTCTTTGACTCATATAAAGCTAACTCCCCTAAATGGATAAGACAATCTTTAAATAATCGCTTAATACTCTCTTGCATTCTTCTATTTTATTCATTAAGTTTTCATCAGTACGCTATATGCTGATAGAATACTAACTGCCTTTTTGTTGCTCTATCAGTATTTTTATGTTGCAACGACCTTGACCAAAACGGCCGGGCGGTGGCACATTGGCAGAGGGTTCGACTGTGTATGCAAATCAGTCCCTCTATCAAATCTTCTTGGCTCTTGTTTTGCATAGAGTGGCTGTCCAAGAGTATTCACTGTTTCATTAAAATCTGCTGGTGCAAAATATGTTGTAAATGTGCTTGCTGTTCCTACTGGAAAACAGTGCCCTGTATCTTTCTCAATAAACCTTCTTACATTTCCCTCAGGATCAGTTGCTTGCCCTCTATATTCCTCAAATGTGATTCCGCAGAATGTAAATCCTGACCTCATATCATTCCTTAGCGCTGCTCCTTCTTGCCATCTCTCATATGCCTCTTTCACCTTACTATGGGAAGTTAATGCATCAAAAAACTCAGGGCTTACCAGTGCATGAATTCCCGTCATATATTCACCACTTAAGTTATCCTCAATATGTCGCAATACCTCCAAGCACTTACGCTTTACATCAGTTGTTGCTGTTCCAAGGGCAAAATTTACTACTTTTGGTGTTATTTCAAATTCGTTGTACAGATTTAATAATTCCGACCCATCAGCATCTAAAATTATTCCCTTCAGCGCTCCCATACGCAAATGCTCCAACGTTATTGCATGTTTATTTCTCATTAGCTGCAAATGGTCAGTTATTACATCTGCCAGCGCTTTCAGTTCACTTTCTGACCCAAATGCTCTTATTCCCTGTACTTCCTCTGGTAACACTACATCATCGTGAGGAATATGTGGAATCGTAAATGTTCTTACTTTTCTTTTTCCTCTTTTTCCTACTGTTGCTGGTGCTCCTGGTATTTGTGTTGGTAATAAACTTAATACTCCGTTGTGTTCTTCTATGGTAATATGTCTAAATCTTACTGATCTACTTGGAAACAAATTTAAATTTTCAATTCGTCCATAATTTATCGGCAATATATTTATCGCATTTGTTAGTGCCGTCATGCTAAATGCTGTGTTTGTAAATGGATTTTGCATTTTTTATTTTCCCCCTTTGTGTTTTTTATTGTTTAATATAGCCTTAGACTGCTTTACGGATAATGATCCCTCGTCCTTCAAGTTGCTTTATTGCTGCATTTTTTTGCTCTTCAGTGATATTTGCTGGCCACACCACTGCATGATCTGCTAGTATTGCACCACGAGTAATAATTACTCCTTTCATATCAGAATCTTTGCTATGTATATCGGTTGTAATTACTCCTACTGCTGTTTGTGTGCCGTCTGTTCCAGTGGGGTTCAGCACTCTAATAAAACCATCATCTGTCTTCTTGGCAACTACTGTACCAAGTTTAATATTTTGATCTTTCGCTACAGTTATTTGGTCTCTTGAATATAGACTTGATGCTTCATACTTTAATAAGTCACCTAGATTATTTTGTTCGCTTATACAACTCATAAATTTCTCTCCTTAACTTCTTACCGCCGCTTTTATCAATGCTATATACGGTGGTTATAAAAATACTTTAACTCCTACGACTTCTTGCTACCTGTATCATTAAATCTTCTCCTGAATTCTGTGGTATTGCACTCAGTATTTCTGTCTTCTTCGTTCGCTCTGCTAGCAGTTCCATTAAAACTTCCCTGGCTTGTTCAACACTTACGCTTTGCTCAATAAATTCTCCTATCTTTTCTGGCATCTTTGACATATTACATAATCTTATTATCTCTAAAATTTCTCTACGACAGTTTTCGTAGCCTTCATCAGTTAACTCATTAGTTGTCATACTAACACTCCTATGATTATTGATAAATTCAAAAAATGTTGTAACTCCATCTGCAACACCTATTTCTACTGCTCTCTCGCCAAAATATAGCCCTGCCTCCGTTGATCGAATCTTTTCAATTGAAAGACCTCTGTTCCTCGCTATTAGCTGCACAAACATTTCATATAGTCGGTCTACTTCTTTTTGTAAGCTTTCCAGACTTTCAGACGTTATTGGCTCATGTGGGTTTAAATCATTTTTTCTACTTCCTGCAAATACTGTGGTATATTTTATTCCACATTTTTCATCAAACCTACTTTGATCTATATGACTTGCTATTACTCCAATACTGCCCACACCAGAAGTTCTGCTCACAAATACCTTCTCAGTGCTAGAGGCTATAGCGTACGCAGCAGAATATGCATCATCATTTGCTATTGCAATAATTCTCTTTTTTGTTCTTGATTCATAAATAAAATCAGCTAAGTCAAATACTCCATTTACCTCTCCTCCTGGACTATCTATATCAAGCAGAATAGTTTCTATATCTTTGTTTGATAATGCTTCTTCTATTTCTTCTTGAATTTTCTCATATGATGTCATTCCCAGAAAATCGTCAAAAGCTCCTGGTTTTTTGGTCAAAATTCCATGTATTGCTATTACTGCTGTTTTTTCTATATTCTGATTTACTGCATGTTTTATATTTTTAAAGATAGGTTGTTTTCCGTTATATAGTGACAACAGGTCAAAGCTTTTTTGCTCTATCATCATCGGCCTACATAGCCAGTTGGTTTGTAAAATTTCCATAAAGTAAACGAGATTTATTTTGTTTGTGTCCTGACATCAGAATCAAAGAAAAGGTTGAGAGAATCAGCACGCTTTTGATCTTCTGCTATTTCTTGATCAATTTCTTCTACATCGTAACCCATTTCTGATACTACTTCCGATCGACTCTTAAATCCATTCCTTACTGCCATTTGCTGTGCTTGCTGGTCTTTCAGTGGATCTACCCAATCAAATCCCTGTGGTATCCATTTTACATCTTTAAATATTTGATTATCTGTTGTAGAAAGCTCTCCAGATAAAGTGGCAAGTTCTAGCCATCTACTCCATACTGGTCTGCAAAATTGGAATACTATAATGTTATGTTGCAGCATAGCGCATCGACGACGAAACTCTATTAATCCTGCTCTGATTGATGAGTAATTAACACCTGTTAAATCTCCTGTTAGCTGTTCATATGTTATCCCTGTACCAATCGCTATTGCCCTGAGTTGCTGTCTCATGAATGCTTCATAACTTCCTCCAACATCAGATGGCTCTGAAAATTTTATGTCTTCTCCTGGGTCTAAAAGCTGCATTGTTCCTGGCTCTAAACCGGATAGTGCTACTCCTTGCTCATTACTTTCACCTTCCCCCATGATATTTGCTTCAGGATCAAGTCTCGTAATAAACCCTGCAAACATCGCTGCTGTCTTTTTTCTCACTAATTCTGCATCATCGTATTGATCAAGTTCATAAAGCTTCAGCAGTATATTAGAAAGCCAAGGTTCCCCTCTAATTTGTCCAGGTCTTAAAGGTTTGTAGATATGTAAAACATCATTTGCCGGTACTCTAAATGATTCTCCAAATGAACCTTCACCTGGATGCTCTCTAAATAAGTAATATGCCTCTCTTTGCCCAAGCTTGTTAAACTCAATCCCGTTTCTTATTACATTACCATTTGCTAAAGTTTGATTTGTTTTATTGTCTAAATGTTCAGACTCAAGTACTTGCAGTTGTAGTGGTACAGAAAATCTATCTTCCAGCTTTCTCGTTCTTAAACGTATAAAACATTCTCCTCCCTCTATCATACTTCTGCATACTAGAGCTTGTAATCCATAAAAATCACTTACTCCGTTACTGTCTGCTTCATCTGTCCATTTTAGCCATAATTCTTGCACCTTCTTTCGAAATTCTCCATCTCTTGCTTTTGATTGCGGTTTTATTCCTGTTCCAATAGAGTTACTTACTATTGTATCAATGATATTTGCTGCATATGGATTTTTTCTCACCATATCACGTGATCTACTACGTAAAGTTTCAAGGCTTTGAGACAGCAAATTGTTTATACTTCCTGACTCTGGTTGAAAGTGAAAAAATCTTCTTCCTGAACCTGCTGCATCCCACGCTGAGCTTTTTATCTTTGGTTTGTTAAATAATTGCTTGAACGATTTTAATAGCATTACTTTTCCTGATCTGAAACTTTAGATAACTCAGCTTCTAATTCCTCTATTGTTGGCAAAGCTGTTTTTATATTCTCTGGTAGATTTTCAGTAATTTTATATTCTGCCAACCCTATCGGTTTATTTATGTCTTTAAGTGTATACTTAGCTAGTACATTATCCTTTGACTTGCATAAATTAATCCTATAGATGGTTGATCTGTCTCATGCTTTAGTAAATCATCAACGGCTGAAAGATAAAAATTCATTTTACCTGCATATTCTGGCTTGAAATCTTTGTCTTTTAGCTCAATTACTACAAAGCAACGTAACTTTAAATGGTAAAACAATAAATCAATATAGAAGTCTTTATTTCCAACATCTAAGTGAAACTGCCTACCAACAAATGCAAATCCTTCACCAAGCTCTAGCAAAAACTTCTCCATGTGCCCTACAAGCCCTTTTTCTACTTCTCTTTCATGAGCATCCTTTCCTATACTTAAAAAATCAAAAATATATGGATCCTTTAATGTGTAATGCGCTAAATCTGATTGAGGCGAAGGCAGCTTCTCTTTAAAATTAGTGATAGCCTTTCCCTGACGCTTATGCAACCCAAGTTCAATCTGCATTACCATAATGTTTCTTGACCAGCCATGTTCAATTGCTTCTTTTATATAAAACAACCTTGTTTCTCGACTCTCTATCTTTTCTAAAAGAGTAACATTATGGTACCAAGTTAATTGTGCAAGAGGCTCCTGCACAAATTCAATATCAGAATACTCCTCAGCAAACTTACGCATATACTTCAAATTTCTAGGACTAAAACCTTTCATTTCTGGAAACTCAGCCTTTAAGTCTCTACTTAACTGCTCAATTACTTTGGCTCCCCAGCCATATTCTTTTTGACGCTTTAAGATCTCTGCACCAATATAGTGGTAAAGCATAATAAGCTTGCTATTTACTGCTAGTGCTGCTTTATAACGACTAGTAGCAATCTGTTCTTTCAACTGCTCTAAAAATTCTGTATATTCTTTTGCTATAATTTTTGTCATACGATTCCTTTCAACGATTTTCATCATTATATGATCCCCTTGCTCGTTGAAAAAACAATTTTCCTCTTTGGCCTCATGCCTGCAACTTTTAACCCCGCTTTTATTCGTTGCCTGAGCTCCAATAAATCCTTTATTTGAACTTCCCCGTACCGCACAACATGTTCACCATATGCAATTGAGACAACTCTTTCTCCGCTTTGCAGTTTTTGAATTGCTTTCTCAACTTGAGTTAAATATTCTTCACTGTACATTTTGATTACCAAGCCACTTACTCTGTCTTACTTTTTTAGGCTTTTTGCTTTCCATTTTTCCACTCAAACCATTCCATTTACTCTCTGGCCAACGATCGATTCCAAGCGCAATAGATGCTGCTCTTGCGTAAATTCGGCAATCTAATACTTCATTTCTTTCTCTTACCTTTTGCCACTCTTGTTTAGTGTATCCTTTTACTACCTTGCTGACTAATTGCTCTGCCGTTAGCTGCTTAAAATATTCAGGTGCATATTCGGGAAAATGACAATATCCTGCTGGAGCTTCTTCACCTTCTTTTAAAACATTAAGTAATTGAAAAAGCTCTGACTTTAATATCGATACTCCTACTGGCCAGAGCTTTATACCTCTTTTCAGCTTTTGACCACCAACTGTTATATCTACTCTACTTGGGCTGCTAAGTGGTACTAAGGCTTTATTTACACCTTTCACTGCCATTACTTTCCCAAAGCACTGATGACCTCTTACCCAATTGTATACTTCCTGTGTTGCATATCCTGCATCAACTGCCATCATACTTATCATATATTCAAGCCCATTTTCACCGATAAAATGATGATTGAGGAGCTCCGAAAGCTTTTTCCATACTTCTCCACCTCCTGTATCTCCTTCAAATACTCGGTAGTCTATTGACCAATTTTCACGACTTTTTCCCCATGCTACAACTTCTACTTCTAAACGATCTTTTTGGACATCTACTCCTGCAGTAAGTACCACTTCTCTCCTTGGTACTGTGCCAATCTGAAAAAATTCTCTTCGGTTAAATAATTGCTTCCAGTCTGGTACTTCTCCTTTATCTACCCAAGTTTCTCCAAGTGTGGTATTTATCCAAACTTTCAGTAATTGTTCACTTTCTTTTGCATGCAGAAAATCTTCTACTGCTTGTTGCCAACTATACCAGCCTACTGGACTATAAAGACTTGAAAGATGAAATCCTTTTTTCTCACCTTTTACTCTATTAGTAGGCCTCCATTCTCCACGTTCAAGCATCTCTGTCTTTTGATGATTTTCTATCTTTTTACCACATTCTATACATATATAGTGTGCTGTATTTGGATTTTTATCTTCCCATTTTATTTGTGACCATTTTAATATTTGGTAATAATTACAATAAGGACATGGAACAAAAAAATATCTCTTATCTGTTGCTTCAAATTCCTTCTCAATTCTACTTATTCCATGAATCGTTGGTGTTGATACTAAAAAAATCTTTCGCCGTGCAAAAGTGTTAGTTCGAGCAATACTAAGCAGTACTGGATCTCCTTCTCCTCCTGAATCTCCTGGATACGCATCAATCTCATCAAGAAAGAGATACTTTACTGGCATAGATCGGAGGCCTACACTGCTGTTTGCTCCAGTTATTACTACTATTCCACCTGGAAATTCCTTACTTTGTACAGTATTGCCTGAGTCTCTTGATCTTGGGTCTTTTACTTTACTCTTTAAACATGGTGTACTCTCTATTAATGGTGCAAATCTTCCCTTCGACCAACGCTTTCGCATTTCAACTGTTGGCTGTACTACCAGCATTGGACCTGGTATCTGGTCTATGATATAGCCAATCCAATTGTTGCCAGCTTCTGTTCCTCCAATCTGCGCTCCTTTCATGAATACTACTTTTTCTGCTGGTGAGGACGGAGAAAGTGAATCCATAATTTCTTTTAAATAAGGAGTTCTTTCTGTTCTCCATTTACCTGGCTCTGATGCTGCAGTTGGCGCTAAAACTCGATACTCATTCGCCCACTCTGATACTTTAAGCTCTGGATCTGGTTTTAAACCTTCAGAAAAAGATGTGGCGTATATCATTATCTGCATCTACTCATAACTGGTTCTATCTCAACATCATTAACAGTAGAACTACACTCTTCCAATTCCATAAACATCTTTTTCTGAAATTCGTTTTCTATATATCTTTTGCTCATCTCACTTATCATTATTGCTATAACAAGCGCAAATATCCCTGTTATTGTTGCAAAAATGATTGCACTGCTTATTGTTGCTGCTGTTAAACCTATATATGCTGCCATTGCTACTGCGCTAACTGTAATACAGATGCAGATAATATTATTATGTTTTTTCATCCTTTTATCTGCTATTTCTCTCTGTGCTATATATTTATTATGAAGGGTTGGAAAATTAACAACGGTATCTCTGCAGAGTAACGCTCCATTTTTTTCATTAAATAAAACTTTAAGTAATTCTAAATTATTTGACTTGATTGCTAAATGCAAAACAGGTTTATAATTTGCTCCTTTTTTCAGCAATAACTTTACTACATGTAAATGCCCTTTTTCTGCAGCAAGGTAAACCGGCGGTAGATTTTTATTATTTGAAATATCAATATCAATTTCTTCCTTTAAGATTGCATCTACAAGCTCAATTTCTCCTCTTTGTGCAGCTAAATGGAGTAGACTATTCTTTTCAGAACCGTATTTATTACTCATCAAAGCCTTCTTTATCTCAGGTTTAGCGTAATCAAATGGTGTCTTACCGCTATCGTCTTTTACCAATGGATCTATATCTTCTCGCGTTAGTAAAACTTCTATTGTTTTAAGTCTTTCAGCGTAATGTAGTGGTGTTTTATTTTCGTAGTCTTGTAAATTAACTTGAGCATTAGGCTCCTTTATTAAGCATTTGAGGATATCCAAACATAAATCTCTTTCATCATAATTAGTATTACTTACAGCTATATGCACAGGTGACAATTTCATTGAGTTTTGTCCCATGCGTGCACTATTTACATCCGCTCCTAGCTTTAGCAGTAACTTTACTATCTCCAACTTTTTATTATTAACTGCATAGTGCATTGGTGTCTGATTTCGTACATCAAAGACATCTATTTCAGCGTTTCCTTCTCTTATCAAAATCTTTACAACTTCTGCATGTCCTATGCCTGCTGCTAGATGTAATGGCGTATGATGCTGAGCATTTCGTACATTAACGTCAACACCTTTTCCTATCAAATATCTAACTGCATTAACTTCACCTATCATTGCAGCTAAATGAAGTAAACTATCTTGCTCTGATCCATATTTATTGTTGATTAGCGCTTGTAATATTTCTGCTTTTTTCCCTTCTTTGGCGTAATCAAGAGATGTTTTACCATCATTATCTTCTATAAAAGGATTAATGTTCTTTTTCGTGAGTAACAGATCTACCATACTTAATTCATCAAACTCTATAGCGCAATGTAGTGGGGTTTTTCCGTTTAATCCTCTAATATTTACATCTAATCCAGGTTGATTAATGAGACACTTTATTAACTCTAAACTTAAGTTATCAGCCATTTTATATTCAAAATCTTTCTTATATTTGAAATTTAGTATTAGATAATTCTTGTAATGAGTTTGTAATCTCTTCAGTTAGCGCCATATGAATCTTTTCAGTGTCACTCAGTGATGCAAGCAATGCTGAAACTCTATTTGGAATATTAAGTAAATTATTACGGACAACTCTTGCTACATTAAATGCATCGCGCTTTACTTCTTCTACTGCTACAAGTTCTCCTATCTCAGCCCTAGCTTTTGCCTCAAGAAGTTTACCTCGTTCCATTTCATTTTTTATTCGAGTTTTTAGCAACATCGTGGAAAGGTTACTTGTATTTTCGTTTTCTGGATTTTTCCTCCTAAGTGGCTGACTTGGATCTCTTATTGCCGCTACTGCTTCATTTGCTTGTTCTCTATTGATCAAACCATCCTCCAACTCAACTATTCCTTTTTTTACTAAATAACAGACATATTGCTTTGATACTCCTATCTCTCTTGCCCATTCTGTTTGTGTAATTTTCACTTTTTTCCTACTGTTTTTCTCCTTGAATTTCTGCAAAAGTTTTACCAGTACCGGCTAAAATGGCATCTCTTCCGGTATATATTTGCCAACGTTTTATAGTTACATCTACAAATTTTGAATCTAGCTCTATTGTCCTACAAATTCTTCCTGTTCTCTCGCATGCAATCAGTGTACTTCCAGAGCCGCTAAATGGATCAAGTACGATATCTCCTGATCTACTGCTATTAACTATTGCTCTTTCCATTAGCTCTACTGGCTTCATCGTTGGATGTAGTGTATTGTGTGTTGGCTTATCATAAAACCACAGATCACTTTGATTTCTACCTCCATGCCACTCACGTTTATTGCCGCTTTTCCATCCATAGAGCATTGCTTCGTATTGTCTTTGATAATCAGACCTGCCTAGCGTAAAATGATTCTTTGCCCAAATGATAAATGTTGACCATTTTCCTCCCGCTTCCTCAAATGCTTTTTGCAACGTTGAAAACTCTGATGATGATGCACAGATGTAAATTGCTCCTTTCGTATATGCTAAAATATGGGAACAGATGTCATAGAGAAAAAGCTCATACTTTTCACCTTGATTATCATTTAATATCTTTTTGTCTTGGCTATTACCATAATCAACGTTATATGGAGGATCACAAACAGTAATGTCTGCCATTTTATCATCTAACAGCGCTTTATATGATTCAACTACAGAGCTATCACCACAATAGATTCGATGATCACCTAAAATCCAAAGATCACCTGGCTTTGTTATTTCTACCTTTTTGTCATCAACAACTAAGTCAGAAAGATCTTCTTTTTCACCATCTAAATCATCAAGAAAGTTTTGAACTTTTTCTAATTCAAATCCAGTCATTTTAAGATCAAACTGCAAATCTTCTAACTCTTGAATTTCTACCTTTAAAAGATCATCATCCCACTTTGCCCAATTAGCTGATTGATTTGCCAGTAATCGAAAAGCTTTGGTTTGTGGTTCATTTAAATTATCACTTAAAACAACTGGAATACTCTCCATACCAAGTTTTCTTGCTGCTTTAAGTCTTAAATGACCATCAACCACAGTTCCATCGCTTTTTGCAACTATTGGAATACGAAAACCGAATTCCCTGATTGAAGCACACATTCTATTTACTACGTCATCATTCTTACGTGGATTACGCTCATATTCGACTAGATTTTCAACAGGATAGTAGTGGATTGCTAAATTCATATCTTAATAATTAAAAAGTTAATATTCAAAATATCTCTGACGCTAAAGAAGGCCTGGGGTCTGACCCACCAAACCCACCAATATGGCCGAAAGGACCCACTTTTTATGGATTTTTCGTCTTATTAATATCTTTACTGAAATTCATAACGTAGAACATTAATGCCAAAGCATCAGATTCATTATCATCTTTAGGTGAAAACCCTTTTTCCTTTACAGCTTCAATAACTTCACTCTTACTTGCATTGCCTTTGCCTGTTATAAAGCGTTTTATAGTTTTAACATTAACACCTTTGTACGGCACATGATGTTCTTCACACCAAGCAGACAGAACTGCGAGAAAACCGCCATAGCAATGCGCTGCATCAGTTCCTAGATGTCTTCTTACTTCCTCAAAATACACTGCAGAAATGTCCTTCAAAGAATTAAGCCAATTACGAAAATTCAAGAAGCACATGCCACCTCCGCTAAAACGGCTACCATGAAAGCTTTTGCTTCCACTTTCAATTACTCCATCTGTTAAAATTGCCCAGCCGGTTTGCTTGCCGAGATCGAGTGTTAGGGTTGACATTTGCTATTATTAAAATTACAAGTAGCACTTACTCCAAAATATCGTCTGGTTTCTGCAAAATACACTAGAAATTCATAGGTTTTTGTAGTCCAACAACGGAAATTCGAGAATTATGTGCTACTGCAGAAAGTTGTTTTCTTGTTATATATATTCACCAAAATTACGAAAACTGTTCACTTTTTTTTGCAAAGGATAAAAACCTTGTTAAACTTGTCTGCAGGTTTGTTTTGTAACAGTAGAATTACTAAGGATAGCTTTTATTTGTATCCGTTCAGAGGTGTGGCTTAAGAGACAATAGATAGAAGGTTTTGAAATGGATTTAACTTTTTTTGCCTCCAAGTGAGATACAGCGAAATTATCCGCTCAAGGAATCTATTCCCTCGCTCTGACTGTGCAAAATATGAATTCTTACGATGGACAACATAATGCCGTATTTGTCGCTCAACATGATTATTCGTTAATGGAATATTCTCTGGATCATCCAAAAATGTCCACATCATTGGCTCGGATTTTATAATACCCTTTACCGTTCGTGAAGCTCCTTTTGCTTCAAGTATATAAGATATTTTTATCATGCAGTACTGCATAAATCTTCGTAACTCTTTAGCTTGCTTAGTGAACTTTGAAATACTAATTTCATTTTCTGACAAAGCGTTTTTTAATGCAAATAATCCATTAGCTGCATCTTTTAAACAATGGCCAAGTCTCATTACTTCACTATTCCAGCTATGAGATAACCTCTCGAAATTTCTCAATAAGTGAGCCCAACAAATTTGTCGTTTTTCATCACTGAAGTGGTTGTAAACTGCATATCTGTCGGTAATTATCAGATTTTTGTAATCACAAAATGCACTATTCTTTAAAAACCTCATTCCTCTTGTATCTGCTAACTTCATAAGACTTGCTTTATTGTTGGCAAACATCCAGCACCATCCCAATTTGCCTTTGTTGTAGTGACTGGTTTCATCAATATGCAAAATTTCGCTTGCTTTCATTTCTTCCTCTATTTGTTCATAAGCTTCTTTACATTTTGACGAGACCCTTGCTTCGCTATTGGACACACTACCAACACTTATACTCATGTTAAAGATGTCTTTCATAATATTCGCTATTTCTCGCTTTGAATTCTTATAAAACCCACTTAGTGATGCAACTACTGACTTAACTCTAGGACCAAAGGTATCAGGTGTAACTCCTTCTGGTAATTTGCTACTCCTTCTTTTTCCACATTTACGACAGCGTCCATGTTCTAGTTGGTATTCCACTACGTAAGGTTTGATTTTTGGGAGATCAACATTCTGGTGAATATACGGTTTATTGCATACTGCAATTTCTCCGCCACATTCACAAGTATCATGTAATCTTACTCTAATTACTTCATCTGCTTCCATTTTTATCCGATAATTTCCTTTATGACCAACTTGACCGCCTATCTTCCTGCCACCCTCTGACTTATCTTCTGGTGTGTCTTTTTTTATTTTGTACAGCTCTTTTGAACTTGGTAAAGATGAATTCCTTGAGTTTAAGCCAAGTCTCTCTCTTAGTTCAGCATTCTCTATTTCTAAGATTTTATTTTTTTCTTCAAGCTTTGCTACTTTTTGCTCTAAGTTTTTATATAACTCTACAATACTGATCAACAATTGAAGCACCTAGCCTTACCTTACTATCAACATTTTCTGTTATTATTACTTTGATATATTATGTCAATTCTTTTTTATCCTTACCATACCTCTGAACGGATACTTTTATTTGAGTTTAAAGGCTATTATAGACGTTCTTTGGTGAGCAGTGATAGTTTTTTCCCTAAAGTCACATCTAGCTTTAAAACACAGTTTTTGCCTTATTTAAAAAAATATAAATTCTCAATTACGTAACTTACCAAAAGCCTAAATTTCTTTTGCTTTCTGTTTTCAACTTTTCTGTTTGAAGCACATCTACACTCAATGCCCCTATACTAATATATACCGGATTTCTTCTACTTTTTCCGGGATTTTCTAAAAAAAAAGTTAAAATAATTTCAAAACTGCTTACCAGCTAAAGAATAAAGTAGATAGTTCCCTATTTTTAGAGTTTTACAGTTGCTTGTCTTTTTTACAAATAACCTATATGCTACTTGAAGTAAGGTAGAGTAGATATGATAATAAATGAAAACGAAATTTTATTATATACAACTCCAGATGCTTACTATTACCCACAAATAAAAACATAGTATTGTATTTACTCAAATAATTTAATTTTATTAACTTGAAAGCTTATTAGATTGAAATTATTAAACTAAGAGTTATAATTTTAGCAACTAAAAGCTGTAAATTGCACCATATAAACAGTTATTTCAAGCAAAAGTTATGCCATTAAGAGCTATGCAACAAACATTTATATTTGTGGGTAATAGTAAGCTCCAGATGGAGACGTGAGAATTGATGTTTTGTATCGAGATGAAAACGTTTGGCTTACACAAAAAAGAATGGCGGAGTTGTTTGATGTTAATATTAGAACAATTAGTGAGCATTTACAGAACATATTTGCTAGTCAAGAGTTAGATAAAGATTCAGTTATCCGGATTTTCCGGAATACTGCTGAAGATGGTAAACAGTACCCTACACAATTTTATAATTTGGATGCAATTATAGCTATTGGTTATCGAGTTAATTCTAAAAAGGCTACATCTTTCAGAGTATGGGCTACAAAAATTTTGAGAGATTTCATCATCAAAGGATTTGCATTAGATAGCGAACGGCTAAAAAACGGCCCAAAGTTTGGCAAAGACTACTTCAATGAATTACTTGAAAAAATCAGGGAAATACGAGCATCGGAACGTAGGTTTTACCAGAAGATTACCGACATTTATGCTGAATGCTCTGCAGACTATGATCCAAATTCAGAAATAACAAAACAATTTTATGCAAAAGTACAGAATAAATTATATTGGGCGATTTATGGCCTGACTGCAGCAGAGCTAATATATTCTCGAGTTGACCACAAAAAACCAAATATGGGGCTAACTACATGGAAAGATGGTCCTGGCAACAAAATTCATAAGAGTGATGTGAGTACTGCAAAAAACTACTTGACTGAAAAAGAGTTGAGTGAACTAAATCATATTGTTTCCTAGATTATGCGGAACTTCAAGCAAGAAAGCATCGGCTAATGAAAATGTAGAATTGGGTTGAAAAGTTGGATGCATTTTTATTGTTCAATGATTATGAAGTGCTTAAAGATGCTGGTAAAGTTAGTGCTGAAGTTGCAAAAGCTCTAGCTGAAGGAGAATACGAAAAGTACAGAGTTGTACAGACATGAATCTGATTTTGATGAATTAATTAAAGCAAGTAAAGAAAGTGAGAAAATAACTACAACAAAAACCAGCTTGTAGTTGAGCTATCTGTGTTTGACATCTTGCTTTTATTTTAATTTCAAGGGGGGTGAAAAATTGTGTGCGCCAAGAAGTGCGTAAGGAACAGTTGGTGAAAATCCAACACGGGTAAAGCTTAGCCAGCAACCTGGAACAAACCATTATGCTGCGTAAGGTAACGAGCGTAGTAAAGCTAATGGAATGGACAACATAGGGTGCAACGAAAGTGAAGGTATTGAGTCCCGTAATTCACGCGTCATGGGGGCCGACACTTTACATTTGGTGGAAGGCAACATGGGTAATAACGCTAAGGAAAGATATTACTCACCCCATCGGGATCGAAGGCCGCGTCATGTGTTGAGATGGACCTTACGTGAACTTGGGAGATCCTTTGTATTCCTGTAAGGGTACTCTGGAACAAGTCAATAAAGGCAAGGACTGGAGGAAGATGCAAAGGAAGTCGGACTAACTGATAGTACTCGGAGTGTGGGAAAGCCACATACAAGGGGAAGCGGTTAGCAATATAGTGACTGGTATAGGGATTGCTATACCAATACAACAGAGATTGGAGGAGTATGCAAGGAAAACTAAACCAGATAGCAGTAAGGGCTAAGCAAGATAAGCGAGTAAAATTTACATCGCTAGTTCATTTGATTAATGAAGAGAATCTTGCAGAGTGTTACAAGGAACTAAAACGCAACAAGGCTTGCGGTATAGATCGTGTGACAGTGGAAGCTTATGGAGAAAATCTAGAAGAGAAACTTAGAACGCTAGTGGATAGTATGAAGAGAAAGCAATACCGACCGCAACCAGTGAAAAGGGTATACATACCCAAAATTGGAAGCAAGGAAAAACGCGGTCTCGGAATACCATCAACAGAAGAAAAGTTGGTACAGGTAATGCTAAAGAAGATATTAGAAAATATTTATGAAGCAAACTTTATGGACAGCTCGTATGGATTTCGACCAGGAAGAAATTGTCATCAGGCGATAAACGCTCTAGATAAAGCAGTTATGCACAAACCAATTAACTATATTGTAGAAGTGGATATCAAGAAGTTCTTTGATAATGTTCAACATAAATGGCTAATGAATTGTCTAAGGGAACGAATAGCTGACCCAAATTTATTGTGGTTAATAAAACGATTTCTAAAGGCAGGAATAGTCGAAGTTGGATGTTACAAAGCAACCGATCAAGGCACACCACAAGGTGGTATAGTAAGCCCTGTATTAGCTAATATATACTTACACTATGTGCTGGACTTATGGTTTGAAAAGAAATTTAAGCCAAAAGCCAGAGGATATATACAGCTAATAAGGTTTTGCGACGATTTTGTAGTTGGCTGCGAGAGGGAAGAAGACGCAAAAGAATTTCTAGAATTACTGAAACAAAGACTAAGTAAATTTGGATTGGAAATAGCTGAAAATAAAACAAAAATAGTAAAGTTTGGTAAGAAAGAATGGTATCAAGCAGAAAGAGAGAAACGTAGGACGGCTAGCTTCAACTTTCTAGGATTTACACATTATTGTGGAAAAAGTCGTAATGGTAAACTTATGATGAAGCAGAAAACTTCAAAAATAAGCCTAGCTAGAAAGATTAAAGAAATCAAAGAGTGGTTGAAGATGGTACGAAGTCGTATCTGTCTCAAAGATTGGTGGCAGAAACTTAAAGCCAAACTAACAGGACACTATAGCTACTTCGGAGTTAGCGGAAATTATCGGTGTTTGATTCAATTCAATCGACTGGCAACAAAGTTAGCATTTAAGTGGATAAACCGACGTAGTCAAAAGAAAAGTATCGATTGGGAACAATTTATACACTATTTAAAAGTAAATCCATTACCAAAACCAAAGGTATATGTTTCTTTATACACAGGAGCACTAGTGTGAACGCTGTATTGTGGAGCCGTGTGCGGGAAATCCGCAAGCACGGTTCTTTTGGGGAGACTATGGTTATGAGACCAAATCGCTGATTTCAAGGTCATAAGTCTCTACCAGACCCCCACCCTTTAGAAAGCCCTATCTACCAATAAATAGTGAAAACACAAATCTTTGTCTCCATTATACGCGATAAAATTGGAGACGTAAATAAATAAATTTAGATCTTTGTCTCCATTTTAAGCAGTTTACGAGCTCAGTAGCTTATGTTTATGGCAGCAACTTTTTTCCTTTAGCTTCATCTACAAATTATTTATAGAGATTACCTAAAGACTCAACTTAAGAATTTTAGATAAAAGTCGTTATATCTCAATAAGACCTCCAAAACCAGCTCTTGTTTCACCTAAATTACAAAAACTTTTCACTTTTTTGAAAAAAATGTTTTACAACGAATAAAAAGCGTGATAGGGTACAATGGTTTTTTTTTATAACAAGTAAAACTTTAAAGCAAGAGATAATTTAGAGATGCCTCATAATCAAGTTTTAAGCTACCCTAGGTGAGTAACTTAGGTCTTGGTGGAATTATACCCTGAGGTTGTAGAATCGCTTTAAAACCCAATTACGGTTCATTTGTTTTTTCTGAGCATTGTCTTTCATTTCTTTTATCAGATAATTTTGAAAGAGAGCTTTACACGTATCCATAGCTTATTATTGTAGACTGGTTAGTAACCGAACAGAGTAGTATGTTTTAAAGTCATACTACTATATTATTATTATATAATAATAGGAAATTTTGGAAACTGGAGACTGGTCAAAACCCCGCAATACTCCTAAGCTTTTTGCCACCTAAACCAGATTACAGCTCAGAAATCTGTCAACCATTAAACCATTGAAAATCTGGCATTTTTTTACTACCAGAAAGTACCAGATCTCATAAACTGCACCAGATTCTGCCAAGACTGAAGAGTTCTGGAGTCTGAAATAATCAATATACTTCGTAAGTAACCTTATTACTGTAGATGATATAGAAGAGATCTAATTATAGTAAAGCCAAATGTTTGAATCTTCAACTGGCATAATACTGCCATATTCTGGCGATTTATAATCGGTTGGTAAAATCTTCTCATATACTGTAATATCCTTATTTAGTTGGTTTGTAACTTTCTTTTCCATATCTTCAACACAAAGTATCCCATATTTACTTCTTTCAGCATTTTTATCATTCCTGTTAAACTTAATGTAACCTTTTGCAGCAAGAACATCAATGCGTTCACGAATGGAGTTTTTACTACCAAGACCTGCTTTATTTTCAAATACCTCACAGAATGTATTGATTGTATATACTTTCCCTCTATTTCTCGCCTCGTCGTAAATTAATTGCAGTATAATATCATATCTACGAGAACGCTCTGCATCTAATTTTTGTCCATAATCTTTATGTATCAGTCTCTGTGACTCATAATCAAGTATTTGCCAGCAGTTATCGATTTTATCAACACATTTTGATGGAATAGCATGACCATTACGTAATTCAAACATCAGTTGACGACTACTCTGCCGTTCATCTGGCTTAAACATTATCATTCCCGTAGTATAAAAGCTTCTTAATGAACCAGCACCACTGAAACTCTGAAAAGGATCTTCTTCTAATGATTTCTTTTGCATCTTCTTCGTGTGATGTACTAAAATGACTCCTGCATTCGGATTAACTAACTCTCTCAATTTTTCAACTCTTTCTTGCAGGAAAAATAGCATAGCATTATTATCATTTTCACTACTGTTCTCGCCAGCATCAAAAACGTTACGTAGTGGATCAATAGCTATAATATCAACTGTATTTGAACCAAATGATTTTTTTATTTCACCAAGAACTTCATCTATACTATTATCATTTAAGAGTAGCTTTGTTTGAGGTGTAATGACTAAGTTATCCAAAGCAATCTCAAGCAGTTCTTCATTGATTTTTAGTTGCTGTAGACGTTCACGCATATAGTGGTAGCCAATTTCAGTTTGAAGATAAAAGATTCTTAAAGGCCTTTTAGGTACCATATCAAGAAATTGAGCTCCTGCTGCCATGTAAATTAGCCAAGAAATTAAAAAGTCACTTTTTCCTACTTTAGGTGCTCCAGCAAACACTAAAAGTCCACTTGGAGTTAAAATTCGAGGAGCAACTATATCTTCTGGCATCGGTGATTTATCGTTAAAGTATTGCCTTGCAGAAAATGAAATCAAACTTTTTGTACTTAGAGTATTAGTAGTAAGTGCAGTTGAAGCTAAAAATTCTTTAACATTTATTCCTTCCTCTACACAATCTGCAGCATCCCAGCCTTTTGTTTTATTTTGTGGAATATTAAGAACAACAAGTGATTCAACTCCGATTTCTAAAAGCTTTTTTTCAGCATTTTTAGCATATTTCTTACCTGCTTCATCATTATCTGGCCATATAATAATGTGTTTACCTTTTAGCGGAGTCCAATCAGTTTTCTCAATAGGTGCATTTGCTCCAGACATCGCTGTTGTTGCAGTTATTCCCTTCTCTATCAGCGCTTCTGCACATTTTTCCCCTTCCACCAGAACAATTTTATCAGACTTTAAGATTTCTGGAATGTTGTAGATTGGCCTTATTCCTGGTGAACCATATCTGCCTCGCTTAACATCAAAAGGCTTGTATACTTTTTTCTTTCCGGGAGGGTCAGAACGGTAAACTTTTACAATCACCTGACCATTTTCATCATAATAATTCCAACTGTGGGTAATAAATTTCTCGAAGTCTTCATCAACATACTGTTTCTCGATGTATTTTTTATTATTTCCGAGCCACTCAGCTATAGAAGCCATTACCTCAGGAAACTCTGTCCTTGCATTCTTTCTATGTACAGATGCCCAAAGGTCGATAATGTCACCACCTTCTCCAGCTGCAAAATCATTCCATAACCCAGCTCTACTGCCACTTAGTTCTACTCTTAAACTTTTTCCTTTGTTACCATGCACATCACCTATTCGAAATTCATCACCATGGAAGGTACCATTGGGGAAAAGGTAAGAAAGACAAGATCTTAAATTCAACAATAGTTGTGCTTTAATCTCTGGAACATTGTATGAAACACTCATAATTAACCTTTAAATTCGGAGTCTTGTTCTATATATTCACCGGATTTACAAAAACTGTTCAGTTCGTAGGTGCGTTGTCTGATCAAAGTTTTGAGTGTCTGAGATTTAGAAAAGATTCTAGACTTTCAGAGGGTAAAAAACTCACGATTGTCTGAGGTATTTTTTTCATGTCCTACAATATTTACTAAGAAAGTTTCATCCTTAAGTCTTTCATTTAAGGATACATCTTATGAAATCTCGAAACTCTTATTCAGGTATTGATCCTAAAGTTGTTAATTTAATAAAATTTTATGCAAAATATTACAAATCGCTTACTGATCAAGATATTGAAGACATAGAACAAGACCTCTTCTGTGAATTTCTTTCATGCATAGATCAGCATGATAAAACTAAGGGCAGTCTTTCAACTTTTGCTAAGCAAGTTGTTAAAAATCGTATTAATAATCTAGTCCGTAAACACTCACGTACTACTCCTAAGCTTGAAAATAATGTGCAACAGGAAAGTTACTGTTTTGAAGATGAAGCGATACCACGTATTGATGTTGAGCAAATTATTTCAAAATTACCAAAGAAGTGGCAAGTTTTATGTGAACAATTAAAACACCACAGCATTGCTGAAGTTGCAGACATAAACAATATGTCACGGACTACTTTGTACAACATTCTCAAGAAAATGCGATCTAAATTTGCACCTGTTTACGGAAAAAAGCATAAGAAAAATTGAACAGTTTTTTGAAATTTGGTGAATTTATATATAGTGGCAAATTAAGGTAAAAGCATGAAAATAATAAACAGCAAAGAAAGAGCAAAAATGGTCACAGGTGTGAAGATAGTAATCTTTGGACCTTATGGAATCGCCAAGACTAGCCTACTTAAAACCCTCGATGAATCAACAACACTTTGCCTTGATTTTGAAGCAGGACTTCTAGCTGTACAAGATTGGAAAGGAGATTCAATCAGTATTCGTACTTGGAATGAGGCAAGAGATATTGCATGTCTCATAGGTGGTCCTAATCCTGCATTAAGGTCTGATCAGGCGTATAGTCAAAAACATTATGAGCATGTCTGTAGCAAGCACAAAGATCTTCTTTCTGAGGTTTCTAAATACCGCTCTATTTTTATTGATAGCATAACTGTTGCATCACGTTTATGTTTTTCATGGGCCAGAATGCAACCTGAAGCTTTTTCAGATAGATCAGGAAGAGAAGATAAAAGAGCTGCTTACGGATTACTCGCACAAGAAATGATGGCCTGGCTCAATCAGTTTCAACATATCAGAGATAAAGACATCATCATAGTTGGCACATTAGGTCAATATCTTGATGACTGCAATCGTCCAACTTGGCTGCCTCAATGTGAAGGAGCAAAAACTGCTAGTGAAATTCCAGGTATTGTTGATGAAGTAATTAGTATGGTTGGAATCAAGAAAGATGATGGTACAGAGGTTCGCTCATTTGTCTGTCAGACTATTAACTCTTGGGGATATCCCGCTAAAGATCGAAGTGGCTGCCTTGATATGGTTGAAGAACCGCATTTAGGTAAATTACTTGCAAAAATTAAAGCCAAAACCTTGGCTTCTGTTGCCTAAATTTAATTTTAAAAGGAGTAATATGGAACAAAGCTTTTTCAACATCGGTCAAAAA